>CAWGPL010000015.1:0-137536 GCA_963824465.1 uncultured Alphaproteobacteria bacterium | reverse complement strand
GACTATTGTGAAACGGGCACCCCTTTTCTGTAATAACCCCTCGTTTATGGTATGGATCTGCGTGACTTTTTGTAGGACACAGACATCAGTGAACTTCGGCCATATCATGTTTGTTGCGTAAATTACGCTTTATAGAAATTGAATTTTATGAAGACTTTGGCGCTTCGTTGCACGAGAGGAAATGCTCCGGAGATGAGCGGACGCGCGCGCCACCGCCTTGCTCAGGAGGCGACGGAAACGAGAAGCAGCCGCTATTCAGAGGCCGAGCCGCGCCGCCAGATCCTCGATGCCGTTCGCGACCACATCCCAGTTCTGTTCGGGCTCAAGATCGCTCGTCTGACCGGGCCCATGCTCCGTCGGACGGGGGATGAAGGCGGTTCTCAGGCCACAGCTCCGCGCCGCCGCCAGATCGTCGTTATGGGCCGCCACCATGCAGATCCGTTCGGGCCTGAGCGCTAGCGCCTCGGCGTTTCGCAGATAGGCCTCTGGGGCCGGCTTGTAGGCTTGCGCGATCTCTGCGCCGAGAATCGCGTCCCACGCCAGGTCGGCGCGCTTGGCCATATCCAGCATCAGCCGGATGTTGCCGTTGGAGAGAGGGGCGATGATGAAGCGGCGCTTGAGGCGCTTCAGACCCGGCGCAGAGTCCGGCCAGGCGTCTAGCCTATGCCACGCCAGGGTGAGCGCATCGAGTTCGGAAGGCGGCGGGGTCGAAGGGTCGACCCCGAACTCCGGCAGCACGGCGACAAGGTTCTCGCGATGCAGGACGTCGAGCCGCACGAAGGGGCGTTTTCCGGATCGCACCGCCTCCATCGCGGGGACGTAACGCCGCCGCCACGCATCGGCGAAAGCGGACGGGTCGGCTCCCCGGCGCGTAGCGCGTAAGAAAAGGGGGCGGCCTCCCGGGCAATTCCGCTTCGCCAATCGACGATGGTGCCAAAGACGTCGAACACGAGCGCCTCTCAACGTCGGTCAGCGGCTGCATGTCATCTCTCCGCGACAAAGCGAGCCCTTAAGGATCGGACGGCCTCCCGTTCACGCGCCAGCAAGATAGCGCAGCCGACAGCAACCGATCAGTCCGGCCGTGGCCATCGAAAATCATCGGAACGCCCCGCGAGCGGCGGGGGTATTTGGCCCAGCTGCAGAAGATGCTCCGACGCCGTCCCGGGCGTTGCCGGGCTTCCTGCCGGCTCCAGCCCGATCAACTCGCCCTGTGGCGACGCCGGGTGCGCCCCCAGCGACAGGATTGGGCCCGGGACGCGGAATACGGAACGCGGGAACGCCCGCAGGGTTCAGCCCTTCATTCGCGGTTTCGCGTCGTATCTGTTCGTTTATCGAGTCAGCTTCCTGTTCGATATCCGGGGGCAATGCGGCGATGTCGCCGGATTCGCAGGTTTTTCGACGACGCGTCGGATTTCAGTCGCCAGCATCTGGCCGACCTTCCTGCTCCCGGCCTGGGTGAAGTAGACGCCGTCGGCGCCTGTCCGTAGCTTCGCGTTCTGTCCCTCGCTGTCCGCCCCGAAATAGGTGAATTTGCCATCGGCGTCGGCGAACGCGTCCCAGATATCGATGTATTTCGCGCCCGCCTTTTCGGCGTGCTCCCGGAAGATTTCGTTCAGCGCGATCGCCTGAGCGTCGAACTTGTCGTCGTGCATCGGCGGCAGGCTGACCCAGAAGACGGGAATATGCTTCGCCAACAGAGGGGCGACCATGGCCTCCACCCGCGCGCCATAGGCGGCGCGCCAGGCGTCCCCGAGAGGTTCGAGCGTTCCTCCTTGCGCTCGCATCGGCTGAATGTCGTTGATGCCCAGCAGAATGACGGCGGCGTCCGTTTTCTGCGTCCCGTCAGCGAGCTTCCGCGAGGCCGCCGGCCAATCAAAATAATCGTCGCGGGTGAGGCCGGAGAGATCGCGAGCCAGATTCGAGACGGCAATGTCCGGCCGGTCCGCGAGCGCCGAACTCAATCCCTGGCTGACGCGGTAGGCGAGCGAGTCGCCGATCACCGCAACGAAGATTGTCGGTTTGACGGGAGCTCCTCCGGGCGAACCCGGAGCGCGCGTCGCCGTCGAAGACAGAAAGTCCTCCGACTTCTTGCGCTGCGGCTTGTGGGCGCGCGCCCGAATTGGAGATTGAAGCTGGGCGGGCGGTTGAGGCCTGGCGGAGAACCCTCCGAACAGGTTCTGCAGGAAGCCAGGAAGGCCGCTGGTGTTCTGGCTCGGAATTCCGGCGCCGACAGCATCAGCCAGCCGATAGCTCCGGCGAGGCAGAGAAGGGTTAGTGACCAGCGTTTGCTCGGCGTCCTCACTCGGGCAGTCCGTTATTTTTGGGCGCTGAGCCGCGTGAACAGAGTGGTGTCCGCGTAGCCGTCCGGCGTCAAACCGTTTTTTTCCTGGTAAGCGCGCACCGCCGAACGCAGGGTGTCCCCCGCTCTTCCGTCGATTTCCCCGACATCATAACCGAGTTTCTTGAGCTTCGCCTGCAGTTGCTTCACCTGAGGCGTCGTCAGGAGCGGCGCAGCGGAAGGCCATGGCGCCATAAGGGCGGTATGATCCACGATGGCGTCGCCGAGGAGCGCGACCGCCAAAGCGTAGGACGTCGACGGGTTGTAGCTTTTCAGGGCGTCGAAATTGCTCGTGACCAGAAAGATCGGCCCGTTCAGTCCGGCGAGAATGAGCAACCGTCCCTCGCCGGTCGTTGGGATCGGCTTCCCATCGGGGCGGCGTACGCCACGATCCTGAAAGGACCTGAACGGCGCCGGCTTCGACGAATCCGCCTGCGAAAGCGCGAACCCTTCCGGCAGCCGAACCTCCAACCCCCAAGGCTGGCCAGACTTCCAGCCATGGGCGGCGAGATAGCTCGCCGTCGACCCGATCGCATCGCCTTCGCTCCGCCAGATGTCGCGGCGGCCGTTGCCCTCGAAATCGACCGCGTAAGCCAGAAAGCTCGAAGGCATGAACTGCGTCTGGCCCATCGCGCCCGCCCACGAGCCTTTCATGGCTTCGGGCGCGATGTCCCCGGCCTGGAGAATTTGCAGCGCGGCGAGCAATTCGTCGCGAAAATAGTAGCCGCGGAAGCCAGAGAAGGCGAGCGAAGCCAGCGACCGAATCGTGCTGTCATTGCCGGGAAAGGCGCATTCCGTCTCGATCCCCCAGATGCCCATGATCGCGGCGGGATCGACGTGGTAGATGGCTTTCGCCTTGTCGAGCCAGGGTTTGGCCGCCGCCGCCATCTCGCGGCCGCGCTCGATGCGGGCCGGGGACACGGCGAGTTCGAGATAGCGCCAGATCGGCAGCGAGAATTCCGGCTGGTTCTTCGCCAGCGTCACGACCTTCGGATCGAAAGTCACGCCGCGAAAGGCTCTGTCGAACACATCGCGCGTCACGGCGCGCGACTGCGCCAATGGCCACATGGAAGCGACATACGCGCGAAAGGCTTTTTCGCGCGGATCGACGCCGCGGCTTCTTGGCCCGGCGAGAGCTTGCGCCGCGATCGCGAACACAGCTGCGATCAGGCAAAGGCGCAGGAACATTGCGCTCATGCGACTCTCCGAAGCGAACCCCACTATGCCAACCCGGCGGCGCAAAAACAAACGGACGCGCCCGAGCCCGCCTCGTTATGCGGCCGTGCGCCGAAAAGAAAGGCGCCTGCCAATGGACGGGCGAAAGCGCATCCTCCTGACGCTGCTCTTCGGCGGCAGGCGGTTCCCGATTGCGGGGCGGAGGGCGGAAGCGGGGCGGGCGCGAAAACCGGGGCGGGGCGCGACGGTTTCGCCGCTTTCTTGAACTGGGCGCGCCCGGCGCAGCCCCGGGCGTCCCCTGTGGCCGATTTCGTGAGTCCAGTGAGATCATTTCAACCCGGCGCCTTTTTTATTCGCTTCTCGGGGTGAAAATATCAGCCTTTCCCTAGATTGACGTGAAAGTTTCAATTTGCATACAATCTGGCGGGCAGTGATCTTTCATCGCGCCTTATCGAGGGGTCTGGCCATGACCAACGCCGCCGCCGTTTCGCATTTGGAGACCTCCGCCGCGCCCATGCAGGGCGTGCCTGACGTTTCGCCGCTGACCAAAGGACAGGTCACTTATACCGCGATCGTCGCGCTATTTGCGTGGACGTTTGCGGTCTACGATCTCATCACCTTCGGCAATCTCCTGCCGAAAATTCAACAGGAATTCGGCTGGTCGAACGCAACGGCGTCTTATGTCGCAACGCTTGTCGGCCTTGCCTCGCTGGTGGTGGCGCTCGCCGTCGGCCCGGTGATCGACAGGCTCGGGCGCCGTTTCGCGCTCGTGCTCACGACCGGCGGCGCGGCCCTCAGTTCCGGCCTCGCCGCCTTTGCCATGGGTCCGGTGTCGCTCGTCATCTTCCGGGCGCTGGCCGGCTTCGGCATGTCCGAGCAGGCGGTCAACGCGGCCTACCTCAACGAGGTGTTCAGCGCCCGCGCCAAGGGTTTCCTCTACGGGATCGTGCAGGCGGGATGGCCGCTTGGCGTCATGCTGTCCTCCGGCCTCGCCGCCTGGCTTCTGCCTCAGCTCGGCTGGCGCGGGGTGTTCCTTGTCGCGACGTTCCCGCTGATCGTCATCGTGATCGCCCGCTTCGGGCTTCGGGAATCGCCTTATTTCGTCAAGCTCCGGCATCTTCGGAAGCTGCGCGCGGAGGGCGACGTCGCGCTTCCGACGATCTCGCCAAGCGCTGGAGCATCGACATCGCCGGCGACCGCCCCAACACCTACGCGGAGCTGTTCACGCCGGCCCTTCGGCGCAGTCGATCGCGCTCGGCGCCATGTTCTTCTTCAAGATCATCGCCGATTCGCAATTGACCGTGCTTGCGACTTCGGTGCTCGGGCAGGCCAAGGGCATCGACCTCACGAGCGCCCTGTGGACGATCTTCTTCGGCAATGGCGTCGCGGTGCTCGGCTATCTCTTCCTCGGCTGGCTCGGCGACCAGATCGGCCGCCGCGAGACGGTGATCATCGCCCAGACGCTCGCGGCGATATGCACCTTCTTCCTGCTCTTCGGGACGGTCAGCCTTGCCGCAGTCGTCATCGGCTACGCCCTGGTGCTCTTCTTCGCCCAGGGCGCAGCCGCGCCGTTCTTCGCCTATGTCGGCGAATTGTTTCCGACCCGGGTGCGCGGCTCGGGCGCGGCCTTCATCAACATCACTGGGCCGATCGGCGGCATTTTTGGGCCGCTGGTCTATGGCGGGCTTCAGCAGGCGGGGGCGAGCCCCACGGATGCGGCCGCAACCGTGGGGCTCGCCCCCGCCTGCTGAAGCCCGCCATAGACCAGCAGCCCAAAAATGCCGCCGATCGGCCCGGTGATGCCGATGAAGGCGGCGCCGGTGCCGCGGAAGCGCGTCGGATAGGATTCGCCGACATAGGCGAAGAACGGCGCGGCCGCGCCCTGGGCGAAGAACAGGACCAGGGAATAGAAAATCACCACCTGGGCGAAGCCGGTCGCCGCGAACAGCAGCAGCAGCGTGCACGCCGCCGCCGCGAGCTGCGCGATGATGACCGTCTCGCGCCGGCCGATGCGATCGCCCAGCCAGCCGAACAGAGATAGCCGATGATGGCGACGCCATTGCCGAAGAAGATCGTCCAAAGCGCGCCGGTCAGCTCGATGCCCTTGGCCTGGGCCAGACGCTGGTGGCCAGCACGGTCATTTGCGGTCGCCGATGATCTTGAAGAAGAACATCAGCCCCACCGAAATAGAGTGCTTGGCCCGATCGGGCGCGAACAGTTCGGCATAGGTGTTCTTGCGGTCGCCCGAGATTCGATCTTCCAGCGTTCGCTGAGCTGGCGCGTGCGATCGGTCTGGCCTTCCTTTCGAGCTTGCGAGGAATTGCGAGCTTGAGGAAATAGGGCGATTCCCGAAGCCACGAAGCGCAGCACAAAATGACGATAAGCGGGAAGGTCGCCACAGGAACACGCCGCGCCAGCCGAGCTGCCGCCGAAGCCGGCGGCGAGGCCGGCCGACAGCATCACGCCGACGGGCCATCCCGCCTGCACGATGCCGTAGAGGAAACCCTTGGCGCGGGCGCTGAACACCTCGTTGAGGTAGGCCGAGTTGACCGCCTGCTCGGACATGCCGAAGCCGGCCAGCGACCGGAAGATGACGAGCGACCCCGGACCCATGGCAAAGGCGGCGAGGCCCGAACTGAGGGCCGCGCCGCCGGTCGTGAGCACGAGCGCGAAACGGCGCCCGAGCCTGTCGATCACCGGGCCGACGGCGAGCGCCACCACCAGCGAGGCAAGGCCGACGAGCGTTGCGACGTAAGACGCCGTTGCGTTCGACCAGCCGAATTCCTGTTGAATTTTCGGCAGGAGATTGCCGAAGGTGATGAGATCGTAGACCGCAAACGTCCACGCAAATAGCGCAACGATCGCGGTATAAGTGACCTGTCCTTTGGTCAGCGGCGAAACGTCAGGCACGCCCTGCATGGGCGCGGCGGAGGTCTCCAAATGCGAAACGGCGGCGGCGTTGGTCATGGCCAGACCCCTCGATAAGGCGCGATGAAAGATCACTGCCCGCCAGATTGTATGCAAATTGAAACTTTCACGTCAATCTAGGGAAAGGCTGATATTTTCACCCCGAGAAGCGAATAAAAAAGGCGCCGTGGTTGAAATGATCTCACTGGACTCACGAAATCGGCCACAGGGGACGCCCGGGGCTGCGCCGGGCGCGCCCCAGTTCAAGAAAGCGGCGAAACCGTCGCGCCCCGCCCCGGTTTTCGCGCCCGCCGCCCTTCCGCCCTCCGCTCCGCAATCGGGAACCGCCTGCCGCCGAAGAGCGGCGTCAGGAGGATGCGCTTTCGCCCGTCCATTGGCAGGCGCCTTTCTTTTCGGCGCACAGGCCGCATAACGAGGCGGGCTCGGGCGCGTCCGTTTGTTTTTGCGCCGCCGGGTTGGCATAGTGCGGTTCGCTTCGGAGAGTCGCATGAGCGCAATGTTCCTGCGCCTTTGCCTGATCGCGGCTGTATTCGCGATCGCGGCGCAAGCTCTCGCCGGGCCAGGAAGCCGCGGCGTCGATCCGCGCGAAAAAGCCTTTCGCGCGTATGTCGCCTCTATGTGGCCTTTGGCCCAGTCGCGCGCCGTGACGCGCGATGTGTTCGACAGAGCCTTTCGCGGCGTGACTTTCGATCCGAAGGTCGTGACGCTGGCGAAGAACCAGCCGGAATTCTCGCTGCCGATCTGGCGCTATCTCGAACTCGCCGTGTCCCCGGCCCGCATCGAGCGCG
Organism: uncultured Alphaproteobacteria bacterium; assembly: GCA_963824465.1. GTDB lineage: Bacteria > Pseudomonadota > Alphaproteobacteria > Rhizobiales > Beijerinckiaceae > Roseiarcus. The sequence goes on along the minus strand of CAWGPL010000015.1, from coordinate 130,306 downwards.
GCCGCGAGATGGCGGCGGCGGCCAAACCCTGGCTCGACAAGGCGAAAGCCATCTACCACGTCGATCCCGCCGCGATCATGGGCATCTGGGGGATCGAGACGGAATTTGGCGCCTTTCCCGGCAATGACAGCACGATTCGGTCGCTGGCTTCGCTCGCCTTCTCTGGCTTCCGCGGCTACTATTTTCGCGACGAATTGCTCGCCGCGCTGCAAATTCTCCAGGCCGGGGACATCGCGCCCGAAGCCATGAAAGGCTCGTGGGCGGGCGCGATGGGCCAGACGCAGTTCATGCCTTCGAGTTTTCTCGCTTACGCGGTCGATTTCGAGGGCAACGGCCGCCGCGACATCTGGCGGAGCGAAGGCGATGCGATCGGGTCGACGGCGAGCTATCTCGCCGCCCATGGCTGGAAGTCTGGCCAGCCTTGGGGGTTGGAGGTTCGCCTGCCGGAAGGGTTCGCGCTTTCGCAGGCGGATTCGTCGAAGCCGGCGCCGTTCAGGTCCTTTCAGGAACGTGGCGTACGCCGCCCCGATGGGAAGCCGATCCCAACGACCGGCGAGGGACGGTTGCTCATTCTCGCCGGACTGAACGGGCCGATCTTTCTGGTCACGAGCAATTTCGACGCGCTGAAAAGCTACAACCCGTCGACGTCCTACGCTTTGGCGGTCGCGCTCCTCGGCGACGCCATCGTGGATCATACCGCCCTTATGGCGCCATGGCCTTCCGCTGCGCCGCTCCTGACGACGCCTCAGGTGAAGCAACTGCAGGCGAAGCTCAAGAAACTCGGTTATGATGTCGGGGAAATCGACGGAAGAGCGGGCGACGCCCTGCGTTCGGCGGTGCGCGCCTACCAGGAAAAAAACGGTTTGACGCCGGATGGCTACGCGGACACCACTCTGTTCACGCGTCTGAGCGCCCAAAAATAACGGACTGCCCGAGTGAGGACGCCGAGCAAACGCTGGTCACCTAACCCTTCTCTGCCTCGCCGGAGCTATCGGCTGGCTCATGCTGTCGGCGCCGGAATCCCGAGCCCAGAACGCCGGCGGCCTTCCTGGCTTCCTGCAGAACCTGTTCGGAGGGTTCTCCGCCAGGCCTCAACCGCCCGCCCAGCTTCAATCTCCGATTCGGGCGCGCGCCCACAAGCCGCAACGCAAGAAGTCGGAGGACTTTCTGTCTTCGACGGCGACGCGCGCTCCGGGTTCGCCCGGAGGAGCTCCCGTCAAACCGACGATCTTCGTTGCGGTGATGGGCGACTCGCTCGCCTACCGCGTCAGCCAGGGATTGAGTTCGGCGCTCGCGGACCGGCCGGACATTGCCGTCTCGAATCTGGCTCGCGATCTCTCCGGCCTCACGCGCGACGATTATTTTGATTGGCCTGCCGCCTCGCGAAAGCTCGCTGACGGGACGCAGAAAACGGACGCCGCCGTCATTCTGCTGGGCATCAACGACATTCAGCCGATGCGAGCGCAAGGAGGAACGCTCGAACCTCTCGGGGACGCCTGGCGCGCCGCCTATGGCGCGCGGGTGGAGGCCATGGTCGCCCCTCTGTTGGCGAAGCATATTCCCGTCTTCTGGGTCAGCCTGCCGCCGATGCACGACGACAAGTTCAACGCTCAGGCGATCGCGCTGAACGAAATCTTCCGGGAGCACGCCGAAAAGGCGGGCGCGAAATACATCGATATCTGGGACGCGTTCGCCGACGCCGATGGCAAATTCACCTATTTCGGGGCGGACAGCGAGGGACAGAACGCGAAGCTCCGGACAGGCGCCGATGGCGTTTACTTCACCCAGGCCGGGAGCAGGAAGGTCGGCCAGATGCTGGCGACTGAAATCCGACGCGTCGTCGAAAAACCTGCGCAATCCGGCGACATCGCCGCATTGCCCCCGGATATCGAACAGGAAGCCGAACTCGATAAACGAACAGATACGACGCGAAACCGCGAATGAGGGGCTGAACCCTGCGGGCGCTCCCGCGTTCCGTATTCCGCGTCCCGGTCCAATCCTGTCGCTGGGGGCGCACCCGGTGTCGCCACAGGGCGAGTTGATCGGTCTGGAGCCGGCAGGAAGCCCGGCAACGCCCGCGACGGCGTCGGAGCATCTTCTGCAGCTGGGCCAGCTCCCCCCGCCGCTCGCGGGGCGTTCCGATGATTTTCGATGGCCACGGCCGGACTGATCGGTTGCTGTCGGCTGCGCTCTCTTGCTGGCGCGTGAACGGGAGGCCGTCCGATCCTTAAGGGCTCGCTTTGTCGCGGAGAGATGACATGCAGCCGCTGACCGACGTTGAGGCGCTCGTGTTCGACGTCTTTGGCACCATCGTCGATTGGCGCAGCGGAATCGCCCGGGAGGCCGCCCCCTTTCTTACGCGCTACGCGCCGGGAGCCGACCCGTCCGCTTTCGCCGATGCGTGGCGGCGGCGTTACGTCCCCGCGATGGAGGCGGTGCGATCCGGAAAACGCCCCTTCGTGCGGCTCGACGTCCTGCATCGCGAGAACCTTGTCGCCGTGCTGCCGGAGTTCGGGGTCGACCCTTCGACCCCGCCGCCTTCCGAACTCGATGCGCTCACCCTGGCGTGGCATAGGCTCGACGCCTGGCCGGATTCGGCGCCGGGTCTGAAGCGCCTCAAGCGCCGCTTCATCATCGCCCCTCTCTCCAACGGCAATATCCGGCTGATGCTGGATATGGCCAAGCGCGCCGACCTGGCGTGGGACGCGATTCTCGGCGCAGAGATCGCGCAAGCCTACAAGCCGGCCCCAGAGGCCTATCTGCGAAACGCCGAGGCGCTAGCGCTCAGGCCCGAACGGATCTGCATGGTGGCGGCCCATAACGACGATCTGGCGGCGGCGCGGAGCTGTGGCCTGAGAACCGCCTTCATCCCCCGTCCGACGGAGCATGGGCCCGGTCAGACGAGCGATCTTGAGCCCGAACAGAACTGGGATGTGGTCGCGAACGGCATCGAGGATCTGGCGGCGCGGCTCGGCCTCTGAATAGCGGCTGCTTCTCGTTTCCGTCGCCTCCTGAGCAAGGCGGTGGCGAGCGCGTCCGCTCATCTCCGGAGCATTTCCTCTCGTGCAACGAAGCGCCAAAGTCTTCATAAAATTCAATTTCTATAAAGCGTAATTTACGCAACAAACATGATATGGCCGAAGTTCACTGATGTCTGTGTCCTACAAAAAGTCACGCAGATCCATCCTGAAGCGAGAGAGTATGCAGAAAGGGCGGCATCCCAATTCTAAAATAAACTTTGGAACCGGAACCCTTTACGCGCTCATCACTGCAATTCTTCTGGCGCTTCAGGAGCCTTTCTCCGCCCTCGCCGCGCGGTCACTGAGCTCTCTCGACTTTATGGCGCTCACCCAACTCGCGCTTCTGTGCTCCCTGCCGTTCCTGATCGTGCGCACGGACAGCCGGCGCGACTTCGCCGCGATCCTCTCCGACACCAGACAATGGCCGAAGCTCGGGGCGATCTTCCTGGTCGGAATCGCGGGGCTGGGGCTCTACGACATAGGGCTGAGCAGCGCGCATCCGATCGTGACCGCCGGCGTCCTCAATCTGTCGCCCTTCTGGGCCGCGCTCGTCGCGTTCGCGATCTCGAAGCGGCCGGTTTCGGTTCCGCCGCGCATGTTTGTTGGATGCTTCGCCGTGGCGTTCTGCGGAGCGATGGCGATCGCCTGCAGTCAGATCGATCTGGGAAGCAGGATAATCGCCCAGGATGTGGTCGCGAGCATCCTGCACAGCCGATGGCTGTACGCCCTTCCGATGCCCGCATTCTTCGCTTTGAGCGGCACTCTCATCTTCGAATGGTTTCCGGACTACGACGTGTCCGGAACCATGGCGGCGAACTTTGTCGTCTCTGCCGCTATCCTGATCCCGATTGCGCTTGCTCGCGCCCGCTTCAGCGGTTCCGCTCACTTTAGCGAGCACTCGGCCGCCGCAGTTCTGCTCCTCCTCGTCGGCACCCTCGCGGCGTCAGCGGCGGGGCGAGTCTTCTACCAGATGGCGTTGAACGAAACGCGGAATGACAACGGCTACGTGACGATGTTCTTCCTGCTCATTCCGGCGCTGTCGGCGCTCATCTCCATTCCTCTTTCCGGCTGGATTCCCAATCTGACCTTCATCCCCGGGCCGGCATTCTTCATCGGCATGGCGCTGGTGACCGCGCCTCTAGCCGCGCTGACATTGATTTCGAGGCGGGAGGCGCCTTGCGGCGCCCCGACCCTGACCGACGAAACAGATACGGCGCAACGCGTCAAAGCTTGATTTGCAGCTTGACGTCCTTGGGCCTGCCTTCCGCCGCACGCTCGAAGGCCGCGATGCTCTGGTCGAAGGAGAAGGTGTCGCTGATGAGCGGCTTCAGATCGACCTTGCCCGACGCGATCATCGCGAGCGCCCGGTCGAAAACATTCGCATAGCGGAATACCGTCTCGATGCGAATCTCCTTCGATGCGATCGAGGAAATGTCGAGCTTGACCGGCTCGACCGGCATGCCGATGGCGACGAGGCAACCGCCCGGGCAGATGAGCTGCTGAATGTCGTCATAGGCGCGCGGCGAGCCGCTCGCCTCGAAGAGAACGTCCACGCCCCAGCCGTCGGTCGCAGCGTTCACGGCGTCGACGAGCTTCTGCTTCTTGACGTTGACGGTCGAAACGCCGGGGTAACGACCGGCGATCGCCAGTTTTTCGTCGACGAGGTCGGAGACGATGACGTGGGAGCAGCCGCTCGCCAGCGCGGCGAGAGCCGCCATAATGCCGATCGGCCCGGCGCCTGTGACCACCGCCGTGTCGCCCGGCTTGATCCGCGCCTTCACTGCCGCCTGCAGCCCGACCGCGAAGGGCTCGACCATCGCGGCTTCGGCGAAGCTCACGTTGTCGGGAAGCTTAAAGGTGAAGGCGGCGGGATGGACGACATAGGGCGTCAGCACCCCATGCACCGGCGGCGTCGCCCAGAAGACGACCTTCGGATCGACATTGTAGAGGCCGAGTTTTGAGGCGCGCGAAGAGAGATCCGGAACGCCAGGCTCCATGCAGACGCGGTCTCCGACCTTCAGATTGTGGACGTTTGCGCCGACTTCCGTGATGACGCCCGCCGCCTCGTGGCCGAGCACCATCGGAGCATTCACGATGAACGAGCCGATCCGCCCGTGCGTGTAATAGTGGACGTCGCTGCCGCAGACGCCGACCGTGTCGATCTTGATCTTCACGTCGTCCGGTCCGACCGTCATCGGCAGGTCGATTTCGCGCAAGGAAAGGTCGCGCACCTTCTCGAGAACGAGCGCCTTGGCCTTCATGGGACTACCACCTCTTGGTCAGCCGCGAGAATGCGGCTCAGTTGATCAGAAAACCCCCGTCGATGGGCAGGTCGATCCCGTTCACCATCGCGGCTTCGTCCGAGAGCAGATAAGCAATGACGGACGCAACTTCATCGGGCTCGACAAAGCGCCCCATCGGAATTCGCTTCAGCATCGGATCGGATTTTTCCGGATCGCTCCACGCCTTGACCGCCATGGGCGTCAGCGTGACGACCGGATGAACGCCGTTGACACGGATGCCCTGGCGCCCAAGCTCGTTCGCCATAACCCGCGTCAGGCCATCAAGCGCGCCCTTCGAGGCGCAATAGGCGGCGTGGTCGGCGAAGCCTATGAAAGACGAGATGCTGGAAACGTTGACGATGGCGCCTTTTTGCCCGCGCGCGATGACGTCGCGCGCATATTCCTGCGAGACGATCAGCGGCGCGCGGCAGTTGACCGCCATCACATTATCGAAAGCCTCGACCGTGGTGTCGAGCACAGACTGCAACTCCGTTATGCCGGCGCAGTTGACGAGAAGATCGAACGGCAGCGCCGACCGCGCCGCGGCCCGCGCGGCGTTCGCGTCGGCAAGATCGACCGTGATCGTCCGGCAGCCATAAGCGGTCTCAAGCTCCGCAAGATCGGCGGCGGAGCGCGACAGCGCGACGACCTTCGCGCCCCGCGCGGCGAGATAAGCCACGGTCGCCCGGCCGATTCCCTTGCCCGCTCCCGTCACGAGAATGGTCTTGCCTTCGAAGGTCATCGTCGCGCTCCGGTTGCTGGTGAGACGCTAAAGCGCGCGTCCGTCCGACGCGAACAGATACGCGTCCTTCGAATCGAAGCCAGCGACAAAGTTCTCGCCCTTGTCCAAAACCTGCCGCCCCGCCGCCTGCAACGTCACAGGCTCGCCGGCCGCCGTCTGGCCATAGATCAGCGAGCTTCCGCCCAGGTTCTCGCTCAAATCCGCCTTGAGGGCGATCCGGTTCGGGCCGCCCTGAAAGACGATATGCTCGGGCCTGAGGCCAAACGTCACTTCGCCGGTGGATGGCGGCGAGCCGGCGCCGTTGCGCGGAACGGCGCGGAGCGGTTCGGCGAGGCTCGGGTGCGACAGAATAAGCGCACCCCCTTCCACGCCGACGATCTTGGCCTTCAAGAAATTCATCTTCGGCGATCCGATAAAGCCCGCGACAAAAGTATTGGCGGGCCTGTCATAGAGGTCCTGCGGCGCGCCGATCTGCTCGACCCGCCCTGCCCGCAAAACAACGATGCGGTCGGCAAGGGTCATCGCCTCAACCTGATCGTGTGTCACGTAGATCATCGTCACGCCGAGCGCGTTATGGAGCCGCGCGATCTCGGTGCGCATTTGCGCCCGCAGCTCTGCGTCGAGATTCGAGAGCGGCTCGTCGAACAAGAAGAGTTTTGGATGGCGCACAATAGCGCGGCCGATGGCGACGCGTTGCCGCTGACCGCCGGAAAGCTCGCGCGGGCGCCGGTCGAGCAACTGCTCCATCTGCAGGATGCGCGCCGCCTCCGCCACCTGCTTCTCGATTTCCGCCTTCGGCGTTTTGCTCATCTTGAGGCCGAAGGCGATATTGTCGCGCACGCTCATGTGCGGAAAGAGCGCATAGGACTGGAACACCATCGAAACATGCCGTTTCGCCGGTTCCGTTTCGGTGACCTTTTCGCCGTCGATGTAGACGTCGCCAGCCGAGACGTCCTCAAGTCCCGCGACCATGCGCAGGAGCGTCGATTTCCCGCATCCCGACGGGCCGACGAACACAACGAACTCGCCCTTCTCCGCCTCGATGTCGACGCCCTTGATGACCTCGACGGCGCCGAAGCGCTTCTCGACTCTCTCAAGCCGGAGGTAGCTCACTTGGTTGCTCCCATGGTGAGCCCCCTGACCATATGCCGCGAGACCAGCAGCGCGAAGATCGTCACAGGCAGAACGATCACCGTGCCCGTCGCCATGATCTTGCCCCACGGGATTTCATAGCCGGACATGAACGAGGTCGCGACGACCGGCGCGGTCTGCACGTCGCGGCGCGTCAGCACGAGCGCATAGAGCAACTCGTTCCAAGAAAAGATGAAGCCGAAGATCGCGGAAACCGCGATGCCGGGCACGCCGAGCGGCAGGTAGATGCGCCAGAAAATATCGAACTGGCTCGCCCCTTCAAGTCGTGCGGCCTCCTCCAGTTCCTTCGGGATCGAGCGGAAATAGTCGGTGGTGATCCACACCACGATCGGCAGGATGAAGGTGATGTAGACGAGGATCAGCACGAGATGGGTGTCGAGAATGCCGAGATTGCGGGCGATGATGTAGATCGGCAGGGCCAGCACGATCGGGCTGATGAAGCGGTTCGATATGAACCAGAACCACAAATCGGACTTGCCGCGAAATTCGTAACGCGCCAGCGCATAGGCCGCGGGCGTCGCAAGCGCAACGGAAAGCGCGGTGCTGCACACCGCGACGATCAGCGAGCTTATGACCGCGCGCGTCACCTTCTCGTCGGCAAAAACCAGCGCGTAATTGGCGAGCGTCGGCTTGAACAGCCAGATCGGCGGCGAGGCGAGAATCTCCGTCTGCGTTTTGAACGAGGACGAGACCATCCAGTAGAACGGGAAGACCGCAAAGACGAAGACGGCGATCAAGCCGATCGCATGGGGCAGGCGACGAAGCGCGCGCATCAGTCGATCTCCCGGTAAAAGAAGCGGATGTAAAGCCGCGCGAGCACGATCGTCAGCACAAGCAGGAGCAACGCCTGCGCCGAGGCCACGCCCATGTCGAAGACGCGGAAGCCGACCCGCTGGATATAGATCGAGATGAGTTCGGTTGCGGCGCCAGGGCCGCCGCGCGTCATCGTGAAAATCGAGTCGAACAGCTTCAGCACGTCGGCCGAGCGCAAGATCAGCATCGCGGTCAGGCCCGGCCAGAGATAGGGAAGCTGCACGTGAGTGAGCAGCGCCCATTTGCTGCTCGTTTCGAGCCGCGCCGCCTCCTCGATCTCGACCGGCACCATCGACAGGCCGGAAAGAAAGATCAGCGCGCAGAACGGCGTCCATTGCCAGACATCCATCGCGCAGATGGCCGTGAAGGCCCCGTTCGGGCTGCCGAGCCAGTCCACGGGCGGCGCCCCAAAGAGCCTGAGCCCGGCGTTGGCGACGCCAAAGTCGAGGTTGAAGATCAGGCGGCCGAGAAGACCGACGACCGCGTAGGTCGTGGCGAGCGGAATGACGAGCGAGACCCGCGCGACCGAGCGAAAAAGATTCAAGCCCGGCTGATGGAGAAGCAGGGCGATCGCGAGCCCCAGCACGACCTCGACAGGCATCACGCAGATGAAGAAAAATCCCGTCCGCCCGAGCGTCTCCCAGAAGGTGGGATCGGTAAGGACAGTGATGTAATTGTCGAGTCCGACGAAAGGAAAGCCGTCGCGGACGCGGGTCAGATTGTACTGCCTGAGCGACGTGACGAGCGCGAACAGCGTCGGATAAAGGCCGATCAGCGCCAGCGCCAGAACGGCGGGGCTCAGAAACCAGAAGGGCGTCCAGCGCCCATAGGCGAGACGCGAAGCGCGGGTTTCAGTAGCCATTCCGAAATCCGTGATGAGCCCGGACGCCTCGATGAGAAGCGCCCGGGGTTGCTAGGTTCAGCTTACTGAAGCAGCGGCTTCTTGCCGTCGTAATAGCCTTCCTTCTTGAGGATGGCCTCCATGCGGGTCCCGATCTCCTTCGAACCGTCGGGGACCGTGACCTCGCCGAGCATCATCTTGGTGCCGAACTCGGCGATGATTTCGGAGATGGCGGGCCACGCCGGGAAGCGCGGACGGAACTCCGGAACGCCCTTCTGCCAGGAGGCGACCATCGGCTCCACGAACATGTACTTCGCCTTGATCTCCGGATCCTCATAGATGGCGGTGCGCCCGGAAACGCCGCCAGCCTCGACATAGGCTTTGGCGATCGCGTCGGAGGTCGCCCATTGGATGAAGATCCACGCGGCCTTCTGCACGTCTTCCGGCGCCTGGGAGGCGACGGCGAGCGAGAAGCCGCCGAGCGCCGGCAGACGTCCGGCCTCGCCAGCAGGCTCAGGCGCGACGCCGAGGCAGTCGCCGATCTTCGAGGTCTTGGGATCGGTCAGCGTCGGATAGAAGGCCGACCATTCGGTGATCATCGCGACCTGCCCTTGAGCAAGCCCGTTCACCGCCTCGGCGTGATCCCAGGAGACGATGCCGGGCGGCATGTACTTCATGAGATCCTGACGGAACTGCAGCCCCGCCTGACTCTCCTTGCTCATGAGGTTCGAGTGGAAGGTCTTGTCGAGCAGTGACCCGCCATGGGGCCAAAGGGAGCGCATGAAGCTGTCGGCCGACTGCGTTTCGCCGCGCCGCGATTGCAGGGCGTAGGCGTACTGGTTCTTGTCCTTGTTGGTGAGCTTCGGGCCATAGACGTCCTTGAGCTCGTTCCAGGTGGCCGGCGGCTTGTCGAAGCCGGCGTCCTTGAGCATGCACTTATTGTAGAAGAGCAGGCCCGAATAATTGTCGAAGGGCAGGCCATAGACCTTGCCGCCCCAGGTCCCGAAGGCGTCGAGCAGCAGCGGAAAGAAGCCCTTCAGATCGAGATTGGGGTCGGTGATCGCCGCGTCGCTCGTGAACTTGCTGATCGGCTGAATCCAGCCGTTCTCGGCGAATTCGCCGAGCCACACGAGGTCGACGAGCGCGATGGAGAGATCGCCCTGGCTGCTGAAGTTCAGGACTTCCTTCTCGCGTGTGTTCTCGTAAGGCACGATCTCATAATTGACCTTGATGCCGGTCGCCTTCTCGAACTCGGGCAGGAGTTTGATGATGGCGCGATAGCCCGGGCGATCCAGGAAAATGACGTTGAGTTGCGTGCCTTTATAGGGCGCCGCCGCCTTGGCGATGTCCCAGGCCTCGGCGTGCGCGGCCGGCGCCGTGAACACGGCTGCGGCCATAAGCATCGCCGCGGCGCTGACGTTGCGGAGAAGCGAGAGCATGTTTCCTCCTCATCTGATGAGCGCCGATAAAGTCCGGCGTCCTTGCAACGGCCATCAGCGGAAGATGAATCTAAAAAACACCCACCGCATGGCGTCCGTCGGCTGGCATTCTAGTGGCGGACGCCGCGGTGGCTAGCCGCGAAGATGCAGCCAAGCGATACTTTCTTGCATTGTGCGCCGCAAAATACCCGGCCTCACGGCACAAAACTATCGGAGCCGGCCGGGGACGGCGCCATCCGTTGCGTCACTCTCTGACGGGCGAGCCGGCGATAGACTGTCGGGGGCATCCCCCGCGCTTTGAGAAAGGCGCGGTTGAAATTCGAGACATTGGCGTAGCCGACCTCAAAGCAGATTTCGGTGATCGGCATTTCGGAATCGGCCAAAAGCTTGCAGACCTGACTCAGGCGCAAGGTCGTTAGATAATCGGTGAAGCTCTTGCCGCTGGTCTTCTGGAAGCGGCGCGAGAAGGTCCATTCGTTCATGCCGAAGCGCTTCGCGATATCTGGCAAACGAATGTCTTTCCCGGAATTCTCGACAAGATAAGCGACCACCGACTGGATCCAGTTCTGATCGGCCGTGTCCCGGCTTGGCGCGAAATCCGCCGAGGACAGAACCCGATATCCGCCTTTGGACAGGCAGGCGAGCAGCCGGAAAAAGAGCGCCAGTCGCTCGAGTCCGGAAACCTCGCCCATCGCCTCGAGAATCTCTGCCCCTTTCCTGCGCGTTTCGCCGGTGAAGGCGAGGCCCCGAAGCGCAAGGTCGAGAAAGGCGCCGAGTTCCGCAAGCTCGGGGAGGCTCGCCGCCACGGTCCGGATGCGGTCCGGATCGAATTGCAGCACGATGTCGCGTCCCTTGACGATTTCGCCTGGCGCGGTCGTCGAGACCCAATCGTGGGGAAGGTAGCTGCCGACGATCGAAAGATGGCCGGGCTCGAAGGGCTCGATGTGATCGCCGACCAGCGCCACGCCCACGCATTTGCGCACGAGATGGATCTCGTATTCCGGGTGCACGTTCCAGACGTTGCGCTCCCACGGATAGTCGTCGCAACGCCAGAGAAAGCTCTCCCTCACGTCCGTGACAATATGTTCGACGACCGGTGTCCTGCCCGGCCGCGTCCGTCCGGCTCGCACAGCCCGCGCGGTGCTGCTCATTGCGCCTCCGTGCCCCCGCTGCGGCGCTTCATGCGCCTTCGAAACGCTCCGTCACGCCGCCTTTTTTGCCCATTCTCCTGTTCGCGTCCATGCCGGGGCGCTCATTTTCGGAACATGCCTCCGCGCCTCGCATCGAAAGTCCGCCGCCGCTTGGGTCTTGAGGCGCGGCGCTTGCAAGCGTTTGCCTCGCCGGGGCGCCGCGAACGGGCTAGTTTTCCGGACGCTCGTCGAGCGAGGACGCCAGAGTGCACCATGACCCCGATCGAGAATGCAGCGGAAATTTGCAAACTGAGCGCGTCGGCAATGCGTCGCGCCTTTGCGGCGAGGGCGCTGTCGCCCGTCGAGGCCGCGCAAGCCTGCATCGCAAGGGCCGAAGAGGCGAACCCCAGTTTCAACGCCTTCACCTTCCTCGATCGGGAGGGCGCGATCGCGGCCGCCCGAGCGTCGGAAGCGCGGTGGCTGAAAGGCGAGCCGCTGTCGCCGGTCGATGGAATTCCGGCGACGCTTAAGGACATCGTATGGGTCAAGACCTGGACGGTGCGCTACGGAAGCCGCACCACGAGCGACGCCCCCTTCGCCGAGGACGCGCCGTCCGTCGCGCTCATGCGCGAGAAGGGCGTCGTATTCATTGGGCAAACCACGACGCCGGAATTCGGCTGGAAGGCCGTCACCGACAGTTCGCTTTCCGGCGTGACCCGCAATGCCTGGGATCCAAGCAAAACCTCGGGCGGATCGTCTGGCGGGGCTGCCGTCGCGGCGGCTCTGGGCGCCGGCGTGTTTCATCTCGGCACCGACGGCGGCGGCTCCATTCGCGTTCCCTCCGCCTTCAACGGCGTTGTGGGCCTGAAGCCAACTTTCGGAAGAGTTCCCGCCTATCCGGCAAGCGGATTCGGCACGGTCGCTCATATCGGGCCGATCACGCGGCGCGTCCTAGACGCCGCGGCGATGCTGGCGGCGATGTCGGGACGATCGGAGAAGGACTGGGCGCAGGGCGTCGGGGTTCTGCCTCCCCTCAAGCCCGCCGACGGCGGGCTTCGGGGCGCGCGTCTCGGCTATTGGCGGGAGCCGCCATGCGGCAAGCTCGATCCAGAGGTCGGCGCCGCGGTGGACGGGGCGGCGAAGCGCCTCGAGGCGCTGGGCGCCCGCGTCGAACCCATCGCGCTCCCGGGGCAGGACCATCTCGCGATCTTCAACACATTGTGGTTTTCAGGCGCGGCGGCGCGCCTTCAAACTGTTCCCAAGGACAAGCGCGACCTGATCGATCCGGGCTTTCTGGAGGGGGCCGCAGTTGGCGCGCGTTTCACCGCCGTCGACCTGGTGGTCGCCCAAGCGCGGCGCGCGGAGTTCGGCGCCGGAATGGACCAATTGCTCGGCCGCTACGACTTCGTCATTTCGCCCGCGACCAGCCTTCCGGCGTTCGGCGCGGGGCTCGAATTGCCCGATTCCTCTTACGCTTCCGGGCGGTGGACCGAATGGGCCGGCTTCAGTTTCCCCATCAATATGGGACAGCAGCCCGCGCTGACCGTCCCCTGCGGCCGCACCGAGGCGGGTTTGCCGATCGGGTTGCAGATCATCGGGGCGCGAGGCGACGACGCGAAGGTGCTCGGCGCCGGTCTCGAATTCGAGGCCGCCTATCCGGATTTTTTCATCTGATCGGGCTGCTCGAATGGGGGCGCCGAAGCGTCGACTATTCGCCGAGCTGATGCATGAGCTGCGCCCGCATGTTCGCGCCGCAGATACCAGCCTTCATGCCGGCTTTCGCCTTCGCCGGCAGGGCCATAAGCCCATCGTGACGAACTTTCGCCTCCTGCCAGACATCGGTCTGCTGAGCTTCCGTCATGCCCATTTGCTGGAAGTCGTTCTGGAAGGTCGCATGAATCTTGTCGTTCAAACCCCATCCGCAAAGATCACTTTGCGCCATGAGGTAGCCTAAGGAAGATCCCAGTAACGGCTTGATCGACTCGGGGACTGCGGCGTCGGCGCGGGAAAGGGCGAGCGTGGCCAAAAGGCCGCCGATAGCGGCGGCCGCAAATGAGCGCATGTTTCCTCCTGATGAAGCGTACTTCTTGGTGGAGCGAGTAATATTACCCGTCGAAGTCGTCCGCAAACTGATATTTTGGAGGGTGAGCGGCATGTGAGCGGGGTCACTGCAGGTCCCGGCGCACAGAATACAAGAAGAAATGTAGCCGTTTTGGCTCTTCGACACTGCGAAACGTCCGAGATTCCCGGACGATAAGCAACGCAGATAGTCAGTACAACAGGGAGCGAGCGCATGCCTCCAAAGAATATTGTCGCCACTCACGTCAAGGACATCGAGTGGATCATTTCGTTGTGGTTCGCGATCCACGGCGGCGATCCGGCGCCCAAAGAGGTGTTGACCGCAGCGGAGGCGCAGAAGGCCACCGCCGGCATGATCCGGGCGGCCGCCGTACATCTTCCCGCGGCGCAACAAAAAGCGGTCGTCGCGGCGCTTGGCTAACGGGGCGTTCACTGCGATGCGTGCGAGGCGGTCGAAAGGCCGCCTCGGATGCCTGGGCGCTCGGGGGAATATCGCCGGCTTTGGTCGCGCTCACCCCAGAGGCTTGGGGCCCGATCTCGAACTTATTGATTTTATTGGCGCTCCCAAGGGGAATCGAACCCCTGTTTTCGCCGTGAGAGGGCGACGTCCTAGACCGCTAGACGATGGGAGCGTTGCGGCGATGGAGGGCGACCTCTATATCGACGCTGCGCCATTCGCGCAAGACGCGCGAAGATGTGGGCGGCTGCGCCTACGATTCACGCAGCGTTAACCCTTCGGCGCGGAAGTTGCATGGTCCGATTTGCGGACGGAAAGTCGTTGAGGTGAAACGATGGCGAGCGTGGCGCGGCGGCCTACGGTCCTGATCGTGCTTCATCAGGCGCATTCGACGCCGGGTCGGGTCGGGCTGGCGCTCCGCGCGATGGGCGTGCGCCTGGATATCCGCCGGCCGAGCCTGGACGAGCCGCTGCCCAAAACGATGGCGGATCACGACGGAGTCGTCATCTTTGGCGGCCCGATGTGCGCCAACGATTCCTGCGACTGGATCCAGCGCGAGATCGAGTGGCTCGAGACGCCGCTCGCCGAAGAGAAGCCCCTGCTCGGAATCTGCCTCGGCGCGCAGATGCTTGCGCGCACCTTGGGCGCCCGCGTCTTCAATTTCGAGGACCATCGCAGCGAGATTGGATATTTTCCGATCGAGCCGAACGCCGCCGGCGACGCGCTCTGCGACGCGCCCTTTCCGCGCTGCGTCTACCAGTGGCACTCGGACGGCTTCGACGTCCCCGCTGGGGCGGAGCTTCTGGCGACGGGCGGAACGAACTTTCCCAATCAGGCCTATCGCTATGGCAAGAGCGCGGTCGCGCTGCAGTTTCACCCGGAAGTCACGTACCACATGATGTGCAAGTGGACGCTGAAGGGCGCCGAACGGCTGACCCGGCCGGGCGCTCAGGGACGGCCGGGCCATCTCGACGGCTGGTTCCAGCACGACGGCCGCGTCGCCGCATGGCTGGAGGCCTTTCTGCCCGCCTGGCTCGACCGCCGCCTCGGTGAAGGCGGGGCGCGGGCGGCGCATCTCGTTTCCGCTCAGCGTCCCTATGCGGCGGCCGGCGGCGAGCGCGCGCATGTCGAACTGACCGCTTAAGGCTCCGCGCAAGCGGGAAAAGAGCCACCCGGAGGTCGGCTCGGGCTGCCCTA
This sequence comes from uncultured Alphaproteobacteria bacterium, assembly GCA_963824465.1. Lineage (GTDB taxonomy): Bacteria > Pseudomonadota > Alphaproteobacteria > Rhizobiales > Beijerinckiaceae > Roseiarcus. The sequence goes on along the minus strand of CAWGPL010000015.1, from coordinate 115,154 downwards.
TGCGCGTTGCCGCAGGCGCGCTAAGGACCCTGCTGCATGAAGGTCCATCATCTCAATTGCGGATCGCTATGTCCGCGCGGCGGCAGGCTGTTCGGGGGCGCCGGGGGACCTTGGGCGAAGGCGCCGATGTGCTGCCACTGTCTCCTCATCGAGGGACGCGACGGGCTGATCCTTGTCGACACGGGTCTCGGAGTCGAGGATGTCTCGGAGCCTCGTCGGCTTGGCTTCCTGTTCAACACGCTCGTTCGGCCGCAACTTGAAATCTCCGAGACGGCGCTGCGGCAGGTGGCGGATCTCGGGTTCCGGACCTCGGATGTGCGCCATATCGTGCCGACCCATCTCGACCTCGATCATGCGGGGGGCCTTGCGGACTTCCACGAAGCGCGCGTGCACGTGTTTGCGCCCGAGCTCAAGGCGGCGCTGAATCCATCTTTCCGCGAAAAAATGCGGTATCGAAAGGCGCAATTGTCGGCGGTGGACAAATGGGCGCCCGTCGAAGGCGAAGGCGGCGACTCCTGGTTCGGGTTTTCAAGCGTGAGGGCGCTGCCCGGAGGAAAGGAGCAGATCCTGCTCATTCCGCTTCCCGGCCATTCGCGCGGGCACTGCGGCGTCGCCATCGACACGCCCGAGGGCTGGCTGCTTCATTGCGGCGACGCCTATTTCCACCGGTCGGAGGTCGCATCCGACCGGGGAAAGACGCCGGCGGGGATCAAATGGTTCGAGTTGATCGTCGATTTCGACAAGCCGACCCGTATCGCGAACCAGAAGCGGCTCCGCGAACTGGCCAAGACTTTTGGACGGGACGTAAAACTCATATGCTCCCATGATCCAGCTGAGCTTGCAGCCTCGCGCAGCGCTAAACCTGCGCCCGCCTTCGCGGTGATCGAGCCGCCGCCGAAGCGGGCCGAGCCAAAAGCCGCATCGGGGCGAACGGGCACGCCCTTTTCCCCGTGAGGGGCCAGCGCCAAGTCTTCATCGGGTCGCGGCCCGAAGGAGCGGAGCGCGAAAAACGTCACGCGGTCGCTCGCGGCCGCGTGGTCCGCTTCTCGATCCGCTTCTCGTTGATGGTGCTTTTGACGATCCGGTGAACGTAGATCCCTGGCGTATGAACGCAGTCGGGATCAAAAGTTCCTGCCGGCACGATTTCGTCGACCTCCACGACCGTTATCTTGGCCGCGGTCGCCATATTCGGATTGAAATTGCGGGCCGTCTTGCGGAACATGAGATTTCCCTCAGGATCGGCGCGCCAGGCCTTCACAAGCGCCAGATCGGCGCGAAGCCACGTCTCGCGGACATAGTCCTCGCCGTCGAAAACCTCGACCGGCTTGCCCTCGGCGACCATCGTGCCGGCGCCCGTCTTCGTATAAAACGCAGGAATGCCGGCTCCGCCCGCCCGAATGCGTTCGGCGAGCGTCCCCTGAGGCGTCAGTTCGAGCTCGAGTTCGCCCGACAGATATTGCCGCTCGAACAGCTTGTTCTCCCCCACATAGGACGCGATCATTTTCCGTATCTGCCGGGTCTGGAGCAGCATCCATAAACCAAAGCCCTCGGCGCCGGCGTTGTTGGAGATGACGGTCAGGTTCTTGACCCCGCTTCTGCGGACCTCGGGAATCAGGCTTTCCGGATTGCCTGTCAGCCCAAAACCTCCCGACATGATCGTCATGCCGTCGAACAGGATCCCTTCCAGAGCGGCCGCCGGGTCGGGGTAGATTTTGGTTGTCAATGTGTCTCCTCCGGACGGACCCATGGATTTTTGAGGTCCGCCGCGAGGACGGGGTAGCAAAGGATCCGCTTCGAGACGAGCCTCGTCCCAACCCTCAAAAACCCCTCGCAGCCCAGATCAGGCGTTAACGGACCCTTCTTGCAAACGAAAGGTTTCGGCGGTTTGAAATGTGGCGAAATTTAACCGAAATAATGGATTGCGGCCCGCGATCTCCTGAAAACCGTTGCGGCGCGGCGGCCTTCCCGCCATATTTTGAACTCGGGGGGCGTCAACTTTGGCGGAAACTTCGATCCGCTTCCGGTGTCGCGCCCGAACCAATGTCGAGAGGGAAGACATGTTGCGTTCGTGGGTTCGCGCCGCCGCTCTGGCCGGCCTTGTGTCGTGCGCAGGCTTTTCGCCCGCGTCCGCCAATTACCTCGATTCCCAACTTCAGCCCGTCGCTTCGCCGGTCGCGCGCGAGATGGTCAGCTTCTACGGCAGCGAGGCGCCGGGCACGATCATCGTTCGAACGGGCGAGCGGCGGCTCTACCTCGTGCTGCCGGATCATCAGGCCCTTCGCTATGGGGTTGGCGTTGGGCGTCCCGGCTTCACCTGGCAGGGCGTGACCCGCATCGCCAACAAGCGCGAATGGCCAGACTGGACGCCTCCAAGCCAGATGCTCAGGCGCCGTCCCGACCTCCCGCGCCATATGCGCGGCGGTCTGGACAATCCGCTCGGCGCCCGCGCGATGTACCTCGGGGGGACGCTCTATCGCATCCACGGTTCGAATGAGCCGGACACGATCGGGCAAGCCGTTTCGTCGGGCTGCATCCGGATGACCAACGATGACGTGATCGACCTTTACGCCCGCGCACGGGTGGGCGCGCGGGTCATCGTCACGCGCTAAATCGCCTTCGAGACAGACATCCGCTCTCCGGATGCGGGAGGCCACCTTCCTTTCGGACGCGGGCGCGACTAAATATCAAGAATGAACGCGCTCGCGCCTCTCTCCGCGCCCGTCACTGATCAGCCGCTCGTCGATCCGTTCGGCCGGGCGATCCGGTATGTGCGGATCTCCGTCACGGACCGGTGCGACTATCGTTGCGTCTATTGCATGTCCGAGGACATGACGTTCCTGCCCAAGCGGGACGTTCTGTCGCTCGAGGAAATGGACAGGCTGTGCTCAGCCTTCATCCGTCTTGGCGCGCGCAAGCTGCGCATTACCGGCGGCGAGCCGCTGGTGCGCCGCAACGTGATGTCGCTGTTCCGAGCCTTGGGGCGCCATCTGGAGAGCGGGGCGCTCGAGGAACTGACCCTCACCACGAACGGCTCCCAGCTGGCGCGCTACGCGAGCGAACTGGCCGACTGCGGCGTCAAACGCATCAATGTCTCCCTCGACACGCTGGACCCGGACAAATTTCGCAGCGTGACCCGCTGGGGCGACCTGGCGAATGTGCTCAAGGGGATCGACGCGGCCGCCGCGGCGGGGCTGAAGATCAAGCTGAACGCGGTCGCAATGAAGGATTTCAACGACCGCGAGGCGCTGGACCTCGTCAAATGGGCGCACGGCCGCGGCTTCGACGTCTCCTTCATCGAGGTCATGCCGCTTGGCGCGATGGAGCGGGACCGGGCGGACCAGTTCTACCCGTTGTCACAGTTGCGGCGCGAGCTTGAAAGCGCGCTGACCCTCAGCGCGTCGACTTACGCGACCGGCGGCCCGGCGCGCTATTTCGACGTCGCCGAGACCGGCGGGCGGATCGGCTTCATCACCCCCCTCACCCACAATTTCTGCGAGAGCTGCAACCGGGTCCGGGTCACCTGCACCGGCACGCTCTACATGTGCCTCGGGCAGGAAGACGCCGCGGACCTGAGGGCGCCGATTCGGCGTTCGGAGACCGATGAGCCGCTCATCGACGCCATCCGCGCCGCCATCGCGCGCAAACCAAAGGGTCACGATTTTGTGATCGCACGTGCGGCGGCGCCGGCGACCCGCCGTCATATGAGCGCGACCGGGGGCTGAACGCGCCCGCACATCCTCGCCCTTTTGATACTGGCGGCAGGGCCGCGCGGTCGCTATATCGAGGGGCGTAAACCGGCGGAACCTTGACTCCGCTCCGGAAGGAACCAACGCCATGGCGAATGCTCAGGAACTCATCGAGAAGATCATCTCCGAACATCCGGTCGTCCTTTTCATGAAGGGCACGCCGGACTTTCCGCAGTGCGGATTTTCGGGGCAAGTGATTCAAATTCTTGATTATCTGGGCGCGCCGGTCCACGGCGTGAATGTCCTGGAAGACGCAGAGATCCGCCAGGGCGTGAAGGAATACGCCAACTGGCCGACGATCCCGCAGCTCTATGTGAAGGGCGAATTCGTGGGCGGCTGCGACATCGCCCGCGAAATGTTTCAGTCCGGAGAACTCGCCTCGCTTCTGACCGACGCCGGCGTGCCGCTAAAGGCCAAAGCCTAAGCTCTCTCCCCCGTCTGGCCGGCTGTCCCGCGCCCTCCCAAGGGGGCGCGGAGGGAACTTTTTGTCTTTTCAATGGTTAAGAAAAAGGCAAAGTGAGGCGGATAGACCTTTAGAATGATTGAAAGGTAAGCAGTCCGTCATTAAGCTGACATGCAAGAGCGCCGCAGGGCGCTGGGCTGGGGCGCTTAAAATGTTCCAAGGCAATAACCCATATCAACTCTACGAAATGGCTCATGCAGCTCTGCTGCCCGCCCGCGCCTGGTCCGACGCCACCCATTTCGCCTTCAGCAACCCCTGGAATCCGCTTTCCCACACGATGCTCGGCAAGAACATCTCCGCGGCGTCGGAAATGTTCGAACGGATCACCCGCCGTTATGGCAAGCCAGCCTTCGGCCTCGATGACTTCGTCGCGGAGGACGGCAAGACCTATCCGATCGAGGAGGAGGTTGTCTGGACTCGCCCTTTTTGCAGTCTGCTTCGCTTCTCCCGGCCTGATTTTCCGCGAGCGGCGGAGCAGCCGAAATTCCTTATCGTCGCGCCCATGTCGGGTCACTATGCGACGCTGCTGCGCGGCACGGTCGCCGCCTTTCTCCCATATTGCGACGTCTACATCACCGACTGGTCGGACGCCCGGATGGTCCCGCTGTCGGACGGCGAGTTCAATCTGGACGATTATGTCGACTACCTGATCGAGATCCTCCATGAGCTCGGGCCGGGCGTGCATACGCTGGGCGTCTGTCAGCCGGCAGTGCCGCTGATCATCGCCTCGGCAGTGATGGAGGCGCGATCGGATCCCGACGCTCCGGCGAGCATGACGCTGATGGGCGGCCCTATCGACACCCGGCGCAGTCCGACCGAGGTGAACAAGCTCGCCGAGTCGCGCGGCGTCGAGTGGTTCCGGCACAATTGCCTTCACACCGTGCCCCTGCCCTATCTGGGTTTCGGCCGGGAAGTCTATCCGGGCTTCCTGCAACTCTCCGGCTTTATGGCGATGAACCTCGATCGCCACGTCAACGCGCATATCGACATGTTCAAACATCTCGTGAAGGGCGACGGCGACTCGGCCGAGAAGCATCGCGAGTTCTACGACGAATACATGGCCGTGATGGATCTCACCGCCGAATATTACATGCAGACAATCGAGAGCGTGTTCGTCCGCCATCTCATCCCGAAGGGCCAGATGCGCCATCGCGGCGAACGGGTTGATCTCAAAGCCATCCGCAATTGCGGCCTCATGACCGTCGAGGGCGAGAACGACGACATTTCGGGCGTCGGCCAGACCCAGGCGGCGCTTGAGCTTTGCTCCAATATCCCCGCCTCCCGCAAGCAGCACTACATGCAGCTTGGCGTCGGCCACTACGGAGTGTTCAACGGCTCACGCTTCCGCAAGGAGATCGCGCCGCGCATCCGGGACTTCATCGGCATGGTCGACGCGACAAAGCCACGGCGATGGCGCGGCAAAGGGGAAATCGTCTTCGGCTGATTCGCCAGCCGTTTACCCAGTCTTGCGAACTCCCGAGCGCCGCGAGCGCCTCCGCGCTAGAATAGCGCCGTCATCTTCGTGAGAGTCATCGCCTCATGCGCAAAGCCGCTATGGCGGCGCTCGCCGCGCTTACCTGCGTCCTTGCCGTTCCGTCCGCCAAGGCCGGCCGCCTTGTCGGCTACGAGTTGGCTTACCCGCCCGGCGAAATCCTCATCAGCCAGTCGCAGCGCAGGCTCTACCTGATCATCGACGGCGAGCGCGCCATCGCTTATCCGGTCGCGGTGGCGAAACCCGGCAAGGAATGGACAGGCCCGGCGCGCGTTCAGGCCAAATACGTCGAGCCCGCCTGGTCGCCCCCCGATTCCGTAAAACGCGATCACCCGGAACTGCCGGACGTGATCCAAGGCGGGGCGCCCGGCAATCCGATGGGGGCCCGCGCTATCTTGCTGGATCGCGACGAGATCGCCATCCACGGGACCAATGGCCGGATGCGCGCTTCGATCGGAACGGCGGCTTCGTATGGCTGCATCCGGATGCGCAATGAGGATGTGATCGACCTCTACAGCCGCGTCGCGGTGGGGACGCCGGTGATGATGGAGCGCTAGCTGGCCAGGCTTCGTCGCTGCCAGCGGTCGCGCCCGGCGCGACCAGCGCTCCCCACGCCTAAATCAGCGCCGACGGCGCCAGGCTGGCCTCGCCGCCGAGCTTCACCATCACCACCTCGGGCGGCCGGCCGACACGCACCGGCGCCATCGAAGTTCCAAGGCCCCCCGAGACGATCATGTGCCGCCCCGGCAGGTCGTAGCCGCCATAAATGAAATGCGACGTGCGGCGGTGGATGTAGCGGATCGGCGCGCCGACAATCGGCAGATTCACCTGCCCGCCATGCATGTGGCCGGCGAGCGTCAGCGCCACGCGCCCCGGCACGTGGGGAAACAGAAACGGCTCATGGACGAGAAGGATCGCCGGCGCGTCGTCATTGACGATGCGCATCGCGCCGCGAAGATCATCCGCGCCAATATGCGTCCGCCGCGTCAGCGCATGTGCGAGCATGTCGCCAAGCCCGATCAGCCAAAAGGGCTTTCCGCCCTGAACAAGGCGGAGGGACTCGTTCTCCAGCACCGGAATGCCGGCGCCGGCCAGCGCGCGGCGCACGCTGAGCGAGTTGTCGGGCGGATCGGTGGGGATTGCCGCGTACCACCAGTCGTGATTGCCCAGGACCGAATAGACGCCGAGCGGCGCCCTCAGTCTCGCGAGCTGTTCGGCCCAGGCGCCGGGCGGGACGTAGCCCGAGACGAAACGATGGGTGCAAACGAAATCGCCGAGGAGGACGGTCAGATCGGGCTTTTGCGCATTGGCGAGGTCGACGATCTCGCCAATGCGTTCGTCCGACATCCACGGATAGCAGGCGTGAATGTCGGCGATGACGGCGATCTTGAGTTCGAGGTCCTCCGGCCAGTTCGGCACAGCGGGCGCATAGGAAGTCAGCGCCAGCGCGCTTCCCGCCTCATAGGCCGTCGCATAACCTCCGAAGGCGGTCGCGCCGAGCACCGAGGCGCCCGCGCCGGCAAGCAGTCCGCGTCTCGTGACTTGCACCCAACCTCCAGGGCGGCCTCAGCCGCTCGAACCTCCGCGGGATTTAGGTTGCGTGACCAGCGCCCGCAAGCTCCGGGCGCGCGGGGACAAGATAGAACTCGCCTCGCTCGAGCGACTGGTTCATGTCGGGGTCGAAGTCCATGGTGAGCAGGTTGAGCGCATCGGCGACGGCCGCAAGGCCGATGTCGTGATAAATTCGGGTCAGAACGCTTCCGGAGCGTCCGACGGCCTCGGGAATCGCGTCGAAATCGTCGCGCACGTTTGGGCCTCGCTGCGGATTTGGCGCGCGCCAGGACGCGCCTCGTCGTAGAGGTTTCAGTGATTTCCGTTAAAAGCCAATTAATGACGGAACGGCGCCTTTCTTTCGGAATCGAGGCGCAAAAGGCCAAGGTTTGGCCAAAAGCTAAGGCGCGGAGAGACAGTTGACGTTACAGGGTAGAAAGCTCGCGGGCGTATTGTTCGACAAGGACGGAACGCTGATCGACTTCCAGGAGACCTGGGGGCCGGCCGTCCATGCAATGATCATCGCCCTGGCGAAGGGCGATCCGGCGCTCGTTGCTGCGCAAGCCGAGGCGCTGCACTTCTCGCTCGATCGCAAACGCTTCCTGCCGACCTCGCCGATCGTCGCGGGATCGACGGCCGATTACGGGGGGACTTGGGGCGCGGCGCTGAGGCGCGACGACATCGACGCGCTGAGACAGGAGATCGATGCGATCTCGGCGGTCGAGTCGCTGAAGTCGCTCGCCCCGATCGACGATCCGGTCGCCGTTTTCGCGGCGCTGCGCGCCATGGGCCTCAAGGTTGGGATCGCCACCAACGACTGGAGCAGAGCGCGCTCCGGCAGGTCAAGGCGCTCGGCGTCGAGCCGGCGGTGGACTTCGTCGCCGGCTACAATTCCGGCCACGGGGGCAAGCCCGAGCCCGGCATGGTGCTCGCCTTCGCAAAACTCATCGGCGCCGATCCCTCGGAAGTCGTCATGGTTGGAGATTCTCTGCACGACCTCGACGCCGGGCGCGGCGCGGGCGCGCTCACCGTCGCCGTGCTCTCCGGCCCCGCAAGCCGCGCCGAACTGGAGCCGCACGCGGATCTTGTCATCGCCCATATCGGCGAACTGCCGCCGCTGCTGGAGACGAGTGATGAGGCAATGCTGCTGGAGGATAAGTTCCAAAGTTCTTGCCAACTCGACTTCAGTTGGCCCGATGATACTTCATCATTTTAAGACTACAGTACATTGACATGGAAACTTGGAAGCCACTACGAGATTTCATAGTTGTGACAATTCCCGTCGTAATAATTTATATAGCTGGATGGACTTATCTAAGTTCATATCTCAGGTTCTTTGACATAAGTCCTTCGGACGTAAAAATAGATGTCCCTACTATATTTGTATATTCGTACGGCCCGATGTCCACGATAGTATCAAGGCACTATATAATATTATTAATAATGATAATGATTTACGTTATTCTGATTTCAAACAAAGCTGACCCTACCACTGATACTTCAATAGCGGCAAAATGCAACCGAAAGATAAATATATTCCGACCATTGCCACGCCCGGACACATTCAGTTGGCTAGTTTATTTTGTAGTCGCGGCCGCTTTCAGCTAATTATTATTGATCAATTTATATCGTTGTTCCGAATGCTGAGGCCAATGGGATTGAGGATGCTCGCAAAAGATGGGCCGAAAAGGACCACATGCTTTTTATTGTTAATCAAATACAAAAAATTTCAGACGCTTCGAAAATTGACGTTCCGGCAAGATGAAAATAAAACCATCGAGTATTTCAACAAATGCCAGAGCCGGAGTGCGATGATACCTATATTCTCCGATGAAACTACATTGTTTTTATTATGTAAGTCGTCACAAACGCCTAACTATGGAACCGTTTTCGAGGTATTGAAAGACAAAGGTGTATTTTCGTCTCAGGTTGTTATAACGGATGTATCTCAATGATAAGGTTATCATCGTTAAGCGAGTCGTTTGCGTTTATCGTGCTGTCGGCACTCCTGCCAATGCCGTTGATGCCAATAACAAGTTTGACTTCGCAAAAAATCAAACACTTCCAATCGTCTTGCTGCAGGGCCCTTATCAGTATGATAGCGACGGTGTTCCCATAGTTGGATACATAGTCAGCGCAACACAGGTTAAATTCTCAAATACAGACAAGGTACCCTTTTACGTCTGCGGGACGCAGAAGCAAATTGACGTTAATTTCGGTGACCTCAAACAAGTGGATGGAGATTGTCCGAAGCCCCTGAAAGGCGACGGACCATTTAAGATGGCTCTGGACAGAATGGAAGCTACAGGCGGGTCAGCTCGTAACGGAGTCAAAATCCCAAGACAAGGATTCCGGAAAGCCAGTATGGCAGTCGGCTGTCCAGTTCACAGCGGACTTTAAAACATCTAATACAAACCTTGCGGACTTCCGATTTGGGGACACGAAGGAAAAAAACTCAATACGTTTACCTGACAAGTACAAAGATCTATTCGTACCCAATAATGAAGGTAAGACAATCGCTGTCACTATTCCATCTTCGTCTGGAAAGCCGCAATTTGGCGTAATAAAAGGAGATTGAATGTTTAGGGGAACTGCGGCTTTGAAAGTCTAAAATCGTGCTCAGGAGACGCCGCTCAGCGGAACGGCGGCTCGTCAAAGCTTCTGAGCTTGCGAGAATGAAGCGAGGCGTCGTTCCTCTGCAGAAAGTCGATCGCCTTGAGCCCGATCTGCAGATGTTCGGCGATGGCGCGCTCGTAGAAGGCGTTGGCGGCGCCGGGCAGCTTGATCTCGCCGTGCAGCGGCTTGTCGGAGACGCAAAGCAGCGTGCCGTAAGGCACGCGCATGCGAAAACCCTGCGTCGCGATAGTGGCCGATTCCATGTCCACCGCAATGGCGCGTGAGATGTTGATGAGCCGCCGCTCCTTCGACCAGCGCAGTTCCCAGTTGCGGTCGTCGTTGGTCACGACCGTGCCGGTGCGCAGGCGGCGTTTTAGCGCATCGCCCCGGTCGCCGGTGACCTTGGCCACCGCCTCCTGCAAGGCGACCTGCACTTCGGCGATCGCCGGGATCGGCGTCATCAGCGGCACCGGATCGTCAAGAATGTGATCCTGCCTGAGATACGCGTGGGCGAGCACATAATCGCCGATCACCTGAGACTGCCTCAAGCCCGCGCAATGGCCGACCATCAGCCAGCAATGCGGGCGAAGGACGGCGATGTGATCGGTGATGTTCTTCGCATTCGCCGGCCCGACGCCGATGTTGACGAGGCTGACCCCACGTCCGTCAGAGCGCACGATGTGGTAGGCCGGCATCTGGAAGCGATGCCAGGGGACGGCCGCGACCCGCGCCTCGACGGCTTCGTGCGACTGCGAACGGTCGATGACGACATTTCCCGGCAGCACGACCTTTTCGACGCCCTCGTCGGCGTGAAGCTGTTTCAGGCCCCATTGCACGAACTGATCGACATAGCGGTGATAGTTGGTGAGCAGCACCCAGGGCTGCATCGCGCGCCAGTCTGAGCCGGTGTAGTGGACGAGGCGGCGCAGGGAATAGTCGGTGCGCGGCGCGTCGAACAGGGCGAGCGGCCGCTCGCCCTCGTCGAAGAACTCGCCGTCCGCCGTCTCATCGCCGATCGTCGCCAGCGAAGGGGCGGGAAAATAGCGGGCGAGGCCCGCCGCGTCGCCGCCGCCGCTCGTGAGTTCGTCGCCGCTTTCGATGACGTACGGGTAGGGAATTTCCTGGCTTCCCACGCCGACCTCGATCGCCGCGCCATATTCCGAGACGAGCGGCTCCAGCTGTTCGAGCAGATAGGCGCGGAACTCGGCGGGCTGGGTCACGGTCGTCGTGTAGAGGCCCGCCTCGCTGAATTTGGCGTAGGCGCGCGCATTCGGCGGCGCGGCGCCGTTCGGCTGTAGGTCAGCCGGAGTTCGGGATAGCGGAAGCGGGCGCGGGTTTCCGCAGCGGCGGCTCGCCGGTCTTCAGGAAGCGCTCGAGCGCCGTCCGCAGCGTGTGCGCCGCCTCCTCATAAAGCTGAGCGAGCCGATCGACCGCACGTCCCGGTTCGTCGATCCTCTCGAAGGGGCCTCGTATCGTTTCGCTCGGCGTCAAAGCCACGGGCTGCAGGCTCCGTCGTCAGGCCTCACGACCTTGCTGCGATGCAGGCGATCTCGACCGTGTAGGGCGGGGCTGCCAGCTTGGCTTCCACGGTCGCCCGCGCCGGCCCGGCGCCGACGGGAATCCAGGCCTCCCACACGGCATTCATCTCGGCGAAGGTCGACATGTCGGCGAGATAGATCGTCGTGGACAGGAGTCGGGTCTTGTCGGCTCCGGCTTCCGCGAGCAGCCGGTCGATCGTGGCGAGGATCTCCTTGCGTCTGCTCGGTGACGCTCTTGCCCTTGGCCGCATCAGCCACCTGGCCCGCCAGATAGATGACATTGTTGTGAATGACGGCCTGCGACATGCGCGGGCCGGTATGGAGGCGGGTGATGGTCATGGTCGGCAATCCCTTCGTTCAGACGCCCATGAAGTCGCGCTTGCCGATCTCGACGCCGGCGGCGCGCAAAATGTCGTAGGCGGTCGTGAGGTGGAAATAGAAGTTCGGCAACACGAAATGCGACAGATAGATGGTCGGCCCGCAGCGTCATCTTTCGGGGGCCGACCGGAAAAGTGATGTCCCGGTCGGAGGCGGCGTCCACCGATCCGGAATCGATGGTCTTGGCGAGATCGAGCGTCGCCGCAATGCGGGCGCGCAACTCCGCGAAAGTGGTCTCCTTGTCCTCCATGAAAGGCGGTTCGAGTCCGGCAAGGCGAGACGAGCCGTTCTTGGCGTGGTCGCAGAAGGACTGGACCTGACGGGCGAACGCGAACTGGTCGGGCGCGAGTCGGAGCGCGAGGTAATTTGTCGGATCGAATTTTCGCGCCGTAGCATGCGCCTCCGCCTTGTCCAAGATCGCGAGAAAGGCAGTCATTCCGCGCTGGAACACGGGCACGCTCAGTTCATAAAGGGAAAGGGCCATTGATGTCGGGCGTCCTTGAAGGCCGGCGCCGGAGACTGGCGACGGACGGCGCCTGAATGCACCCATTTCGTGACGATTTCAAATACCGGTCCGCAAATCACGATTTTGGCGGCGTGGCAGGGGCTTGAGCTTCCGTTGTCGGCAGTTTCGGGTCGAAACAGGCCCATTTCGGCGCCGACCTGGTCCAGATGACGCCGCTCGGCGCGCCAAGCTTGCCGGAAAAAGCCCTTGCAAACATTGCTCGCTGGACGCGAACGCGGTATGAAGATTGCTTGATTACGGATTGGGCCTAACCATGCCCGAAGGGAAAACAGGTTATGGACGCGCATCAGCGCATTGTGGAATCCGACGAAACGGTTCGCGGCAGGCTTGATAACGCCGGCGTCCGGCCGACCCGGCAGCGCATCGACATCGCGCGGGCGATCTTCGCCGCGGGCGACCGGCATTTCACCGCGGAAATGCTGTTCCAGGAGACGCGCGCCATCCGCTTCGCGCCGACGCTCGGCACGATCTACAACACGCTGAACGAATTCGCCCGCTGCGGACTGTTGCGCGAGATCGCCATCTACGACGCGAAGCTCTGGTACGACACCAAGACCGGGCCGCACTTCCACTTCTACCATGAGGATACGGAGGAGCTTTCGGACATCCCCGAAGCCTGCCTGCCGAATATCGACATTCCCGCCCCGCCCGGCATGCGCGTTCAGGCCGTCGACGTCATCGTGAGAGTGAAGAAGGTCTAGCGCGTCGCTAAATGCGCTCCCGCCGGAGCAAGCGCGCTTAAAGCGGGCGTCTATTTTGCATTTTGGTACAGAGGTTCGGATTGCGTTGCTTTTTCAGTATGTTAACTAATATACATATTTAGTTTGGTTTTTCCAGCCCGTCTTCCAGCCGGTTTTTGACGTTAAACTGGGGTCTAAACCTCTGAAATCTCACGATTCCGACCGCTAAGTCGCCTCTCGCGGCTCCGCGTCGCTGCGCCGGGTTGACGAGCGCGCATGTCGGGACTATCTGATGTGTTCTATGTTTTGTTCTCATGCTCCAATTTGGGACGCCTGGAGATGCCCGCCCCCTCCCGCCTGCCGCCCAACCATCGCTTCAGCCCCGTCGCGGTCGCCGAACGCCTGATGCCGCCGGACCGTCGCCGGGGCCGGGGCGCCGCGACCAACGTCTCCGGCCGGTTCGAAATTCTCTCGCGGCAGGACTTTGACGACGGCTGGACCCGGGACGAGGCGCCTGAGCCGCTTCAGACCGAGGTGACCTGGGAGACGCCGAAGCACGTCATTACCCGAAACAACTCGCCCGACATCGGCTTCGACCGTTCGATCAATCCGTATCGCGGCTGCGAGCACGGCTGCTTCTATTGCTTCGCGCGGCCGACCCACGCCTATATGGGCTTGTCCCCGGGGCTTGATTTCGAAAGCCGCCTCTTCGCCAAGCAGGGCGCGCCGGCGCTTCTTGAGAAGGAGCTCGCCAGCGCCAAATACTCCCCCGCGCCAATCGCGTTCGGGACGAACACCGACCCCTACCAGCCGATCGAGCGGCAGTATCGGATTACGCGCTCGCTGTTCGAGGTGCTGCACAAGGCGCGCCATCCCATCAGCATCGTCACGAAGTCCAACCTCATCCTGCGCGACCTCGATATTCTCAGCGACATGGCGCGCGACAATCTGGTGAAGGTCTTCCTTTCGGTGACGACGCTCGACCGCAGCGCTGGCCCGCAAGATGGAGCCGCGCGCGCCGACGCCCGAGAGGCGCATCGAGGCCATCGAGAAGCTGAACGCGGCCGGCGTTCCGACCGGGGTGATGGTCGCGCCCATCATTCCAGCGGTCAATGATTCCGAGATCGAGACGATCCTCACCCGGGCCTTCGCGGCGGGAGCGCGCGAAGGCGGTTACGTGGTCCTGCGCCTGCCGCTCGAAATCCGGGACATGTTCCGCGAGTGGCTGCAGACGCATTATCCCGACCGCTTCAACAGGGCCATCTCGCTCATCCAGTCAATGCACGGCGGCAAGGACTACGAATCGCAATGGGGCCGCCGCATGGCCGGGTCCGGCCCTTACGCCTGGATGATCGGCCGCCGCTTCGAAATGACGACGCGCCGCCTCGGCTTCAGCGAGACGAAGACGAAGCTTCGCACCGATCTCTTCCGCAAGCCGCAAGCCCCGCCAAAGGAGTTCCGCCGCGCAGCTGAGCCTTTTCTGACTCAAGGTTGGCGGCCCGCCCTAGATTTCGGCCTCCGCGCGCATGCGATCGAGCAGGACGATCCGGCAGGCGGCGTTGCATTCGCGTGCGATCAGCGCGGCAAGCCGTTCCGCTGCCCCTTCCACGCTGCCCGCGCCGTTCGACTGTACCGTCAGCACGGCGCGGCGAGTCTCGAGGCTCGAAGCGGTGCGCGCGTCCTGCCGCCAGTTCCAGCGACGGCAGAGCACGTGGCGACCGTCAGCGTAGACGACCTCGCCGGCCTTGGGCGGATCGTTCGGGTCCTCGCCGGCTTCAGCGCCCATGTCGATGAAACTGTCGCCCTCGCGCGAGAACCGGAAAACAAGAGCGCCCGAGGTCTTGTCGAGGTCGTCGCAGCCGAGGCAGAGCCCGCTTTCCAGCGAAACCATGTTGTAGAGATCGACCAGCGCGTTGATCTCCGGCAACGGCTGTCCCGCAAGCACCCGCTTGATGAGCCGTTCAACCGAAGAGCGATAGCTCGTGCGCTTGATGCCGAACCCCTTGTAGGCCGAGCGCCAGGCGGCGACGCCGGGAATCGCCGAAAGCTCCAAGCCGCCCCAGCGATCGCGACACGCCGCTTCGGCGGCTTCGATGTCGCGCGCAAGTTCAGCGCTGCGCGTCTCACGAATCGCAAGCGGCTCCGCCAACACATAGGCCACGCGAAAATCGGGGAAGCGATCGACGAGTTCGAGAATCGAAAGGCGCGGCATAGGCTTGGCGAAGTCCCCGGGAGCGTTCGGCGCAGCGCCATTCGCCTCGCTTGTGTTTCGAAGGCGCCGCCCTTATAACGGCCGCGGCTTATGAACGAAACGACCCAGCGGGGCAACTCTTCCGATGCGCGTTCTCTCTCTTGCCTGCGCCGCCGCGCTCTCTCTTGCCTTGGCGGGAGGAGCGTCCGCGTTCGAGGCTTCGGACGACGCCGCTGCTGCGTCTTCGTCAGGCGCGCCCTTCCGCGAGCGCGCCGACGCCCGCCAAGCGAGCGCCCGGGGCGGGCGGCGCTGCGGAGCGTACGGCCCTCTCGATTGAATGTTCGCAGAAGGCGGATGCGCAGGGCCTGCACGGCAAGCCGCGCAAGCACTTCATGCGGGATTGCAAGCACGGGCGGTAAGCGGCTTCGCTGCGGAGAGGCGCGGTTTGGACGAATCGAACGAACGCCTCGATCTTTTCACGACGCCGCGGGACTGGCTGCGCTATGCGATCAGCCGTTTTCGCGCCGCCAATCTCGCCTTTGGCCACGGCGCGACGACCGCGCTGGACGAGGCGGCATATATCATCCTCGAGGCGCTGCATCTTCCCATCGACACGCTCGATCCGTTTCTCGACGCAAAGCTCACGCGCGCCGAACGCCAAAAGCTCGATGCGCTCGATCGAAGCCCGCGTCACGACGCGCAAGCCCGCCGCCTACCTCTTGAACCGCGTCTATATTCAGGGCGTGCCCTTCTATGTGGACGAGCGTGTCATCGTCCCGCGCAGCTTCATCGGCGAACTCCTGATGGGGGCGTTCGCGGAGCCGAACGAGATGACCGGCGATCCCGCCCACGCGCGACGCATCCTCGATCTCTGCACGGGCGGCGGCTCGCTCGCCATTCTTGCGGCGCGCGTCTTTCCGAACGCCGAGGTGGACGCCGTCGACCTCTCGCCGGGCGCGCTCGAAGTCGCGAGGCGCAATGTCGAAGATCATGGGCTTTCGGATCGTGTGCGCCTTCTTGAGGGGGATCTCTTCGCGCCGCTCAAAAGCCGGCGCTATGACCTGATCCTGACCAATCCGCCCTATGTCGATGCGGAGGCCGTCGCCGATTTTCCGCCCGAGTTTGCAGCCGAGCCGCGCATGGCGCATGCGGGCGGAGACGATGGGCTCGCTCTCGTCCGGCGCATTCTCGCCGATGCGCCCAAGCATGTTGCGCCCGAGGGTGTCCTCGTCTGCGAAGTCGGGCGAGGAGGCCCGGCGCTGGCCGCCGAATATCCCGACCTGCCCTTCCTCTGGCTCGACACGGAAGACAGCGCGGGCGAAGTGTTTCTTTTGCGCGCGGGCGATTTTACCAAGCCCAAGGGGGCGAAGCGGCGGCGGTGACGATCCGGCGCGGCCGGACTGAGGTCGAGAGGGGTTTTGACAGTGCCCAGCGGCCTGACTACAGAGCGGCGCAAGGATGTCGTCAGCGGGGATTTCTTCGATGACCTTACGGTTTCTCGATCTTCCGGCGCTCAAGGCCGCGTCGGTGTCGAAAGAGCCTTTCGAATATCTGGTCGTGCCGGGATTCGTCCGCCCGGAAGCTTGTACGGCGATCAACGGCGACTACCCTAAGATCGCCGAAACCGGCAGCTTCCCGGTCGGGCAACTTACCTACGGGCCGCAGTTCAAGGTATTCGTGGACGAGATGGGCTCGGACGCGTTTCGCGAAGCCTTTGAGGAGAAGTTCGGGCTCGACCTCACCGGCCGCCCCCACACGATCACGGTGCGCGGCCGCTGCAGCCCGAAGGACGGGCAGATTCACACCGACTCGAAGAGCAAGATCATCACGATCCTGATCTACATGAATCCCGAATGGGAAGCCTCGGGCGGACGCCTGCGGCTCCTGCGTTCGGGAGACAATCTGGAAGACGTGATCATGGAGGTGCCGCCCGCGGCGGGCACTCTGCTCGCCTTCAGGCGGTCCGACAATTCCTGGCACGGCCACAAGCCGTTCTCGGGCGAACGCCGGGTGATCCAGTTCAATTGGGTGACCTCGGACGGCGACCGCCGCATCGCGATGCTGCGTCACAATCTCTCGGCCTCGTTCAAGCGGCTCTTCGGCGGCGCGCCGGCCCAGGCGTAGGCCGACTTACGCCTCGCCCCAGAGCCGCCGGTAGACCGCGACGATCTCGTCGACCTCGCGGTCGCGGCTGAAATCCTTGAGCACCCGCGCCCGCGCGCGCGCCGCCCATGGGAGCAATCCGCTCCGGTTCGCGCATCAATGGTTCGAGCGCCTGGGCCAAAGCTTCGGCGTCGTCGAGGGGGCACGAGCACGCCGGTCTCGCCATGGTCGATCACCATTTCCGCCGAGCCGGCGCGCGTCGCCACGACCGCGTCGGCCGCCGCCATGGCTTCCAGCATCGTGAGGCCAAAACCCTCGTTGCGCGAGGCGAAGACATAGATCGAGATGCGCTGATACCATTTCGGCACTTCCTCGATCGGCAACTCGCCGAGGAAGCGAATGCGCTCGTCGAGCCCGGCGGCGGCGATCTTCTGCTTCAGGCCCTCGACGAAGAGCCGGTTGTCGACCGAGACGAAGCCGATGATCACGGCGGTAAAGTCGGGATAGCGAGGCAGAAGCCGAAGCATCGCCTCGACGAAGAGATCGACGCCCTTCTGCTTGCGCACCCGACCGAACGTCCCGATCCCGTATTTGCCCGGCAATCCAGTCGCGGCGAAGGCCGCCATGCGGTCGGCCGGAGGCGCGTAAGTCTCGACGTCGACGCCATGATGAACCACGGTCAACTCCCGTTGCACGTACGACGCCGAGATTTCGCTGGTCGCGATGACCGCATCCATCTGGTTGATGAGAAAATCCGTGTATCGGGTTTTCGTCCGCTGGCCTGCGGAATTGAAAATGAGCTTCAGCGGCCAGCCTAGGCTTTTCAGGATCAGCCCGATCAGCATCTCGGAATTGCGCCGCGCATGCCAGACATAGGCGGGTTTTGTGCGCGGCGGGCGGAAGCGCAGACGCATGAGATCGACCATGGACAGAGCCGCGACGCCCTTCGGCCGGTCGAGGCCGAACCAGAGCGCCCGGCAGCGTTTCGCAATCAGGGGCGCGATGGTCCGGTTGACCGCCGTGCCGCCCGAATAGCGTCTCTTCAGGTTGGGAATGATGACTTCGAGGTCGTCGAGCCCCGGCTCGCCGCCGCTCATCGGCGCTCGCCCTTCCGCGCGTAGTAGAATTGCCGGTGCATCGATTCGCACATAAACGAATAGACGGCGCCGGTCATGGCGTGGATGAAGCCGGCCCAGCCGCACAGGAAGAAGCGGTTCCAGAAGAAGATCCGCAAGAAATAGATCGGCGGATTGAGCAGGAGCTTGGCCCAGGAAGGTTTCTTGCCCTGCTCCAGCCGCTGCTCGGCTTTGAGTCTGGCGTAGACGATCTCCTTGCGCATCTGCTCGTCGAGCGGCAGGCCACGCTCGTGACGCAGCAGGCCCTTTTCTGCGATCCTCGTCTCCCCATCCGGGATCAGCCCTTCATGGACGATGAGGTCGGCGTCGAAATGCGCCCTCCCGCGGCGGACGAGCCGCAAAATGTTCTCGGGCCGTGTCCACAGGCTCACGGGTCTCGAATTGCCGTACAGGGTCAGAGTGCGCCGCAACTGCCAGCCAGCAACAGCGGCCGGGACCTCGATGAGGCGCGGCAATTCTAAGCGCAAAGTCTCGTCCAGCCATTCGTCCGCGTCGATGCTGAGAATCCAGTCCGCGCGCGCCTGATCGAGCGCGAACTGCTTCTGCCGCGCGTAGCCGAGCCAGGCCTGCTCGATGAGCCGGATCGGTTGGCCGGCGGCTGCCCTCTCCTTGACGATGGCGAGCGTGCCGTCCGTGGAGCCCGAATCGACCACAACGATCTCGGCGAGCCCTTCGAGGCTCGCGAGGCACTTGCCGATGCAGGCTTCCTCGTTCTTGCAGATCACCGTCGCGGAAATCGGCAAGGGGGCAGGCGTTTTCGCTTGATCCGTCATCAGGTCATCAAAAAACGCTTCCTTAAGAAGCGGGTCTCTCTCCGCGGGCGGGTGGCTCGGAGCGGGGCGGCGGGTTAAAAGCCGTCGGCTTCGCGGGAAGCGCGATTATCAGGTCTTTGCGGGATCGGCCAGCCTTGAACGCCGTGCGCGCCTTCATCATCCACCTCGAGCGGGCGGCCGGACGGCGGCCGACGGTCGAGCGGCTGCGCGCCGATCTGCCGGTCGCAAGCGACATACTGCCGGCCGTGGACGGCGCCGCTTTGAGCGAGGCCGAGGTCGCCCCAGTCTATCGGCGCGCCGTTCATGAGCCGGGCTATCCGTTCGCCCTCGGCCGGGGAGAAATCGGCGCGTTTCTAAGCCACAGGGAGGCGTGGCGAGGGATCGTAGCCCAAAACCTCGCGTTCGGGATCGTCTTCGAGGACGACGCCGCTATCGACCCCGAGCGATTCGCGGCGCTGCTCGGCTTCCTTCAGGCCCGGCGCGAACAATGGGATTATGTGCTGACCCCCGCAATCGAGCCGCGCGGCGAGCCAATTCTCGCCGCCGAGGGCTTTTCGCTCGTGCGGCCCCACGCGCCTCCCTTGCGGGCGATCGGCCAGTTCGTGTCGCGCGCAGCCGCCGAGCGGCTGCTGGCCGTCACGACAAGCTTCGACCGGCCGGTGGACACGTTCCTGCAGATGGCCTGGATCACTGGCGTGCCGATCCTGACCGCAACCCCGACGCCGCTCCGCGACGTCTCGCCTGACACCGGCGGCACCACCGTTCAGCGCCGCCGGATGCCGGTCATGGACAGGCTCAAGCACGAAGTCTTGCGCCCTATTTACCGGGCGAAGGTGCTCAAACTCTACCGGCAGGAGACAGGAAGGCCCGGCTGGCGGCCGACGATCGAGGCCGCGCGGTAGCGCAGCAAGGCTTCAGTCCTTCGCCCGTTCGACGTAGCTGCCGTCCTCGGTCTGGAGGACGATCCGCGTCCCGGCCGCGATATGCGGGGGCACCATGACGCGGGCGCCGTTGGAAAGCTTCGCCGGCTTGTAGGACGACGAGGCCGTCTGCCCCTTCATCGCGGGTTCGGTCTCCGCGACCTCCAGCGTCACGCGCGCGGGCAATTGGATGCCGACCGGCGTCTCGTTGAAGATCGACAGCACGACCTTCATCCCTTCCTGCAGCCACTGCGCCTGATCGCCGATGACGTCCTGCGGTACGGTGATTTGGTCGTAGGTCTCGGCATTCATGAAATGATAGCCGTCGCCGTCGTTGTAGAGGAAGTCGAAATTCTTGTCCTCGACGAAGGCGCGCTCGACCTGTTCGGTCGTCTTGAAACGATCCGTCACTTTCACGCCGTCCGACAGGCGGCGCATATCGATCTGGGTGGTCGGAGTGCCCTTGCCGGGGTGGAAGCTTTCCGCGGAAAGGACCACGCAAAGCTGCCCGTCTTCCCGCTCGATGATATTGCCCTTGCGAATCGAGCTTGCGATAACTTTCAAGTCCTGCCCTCGGTGTTTTGCGCGCGTCGGCTCTTTCGCGACGGCGCAGGCGTCCCAATAACGGTGTGCGATTGTGGCGGCCTATATACCGATTTCGCGCACGAAGGCCAGCGCAAGCCGGCTTCATCTCCCGCCCACGGGACAAGGCGCCCCGTCGCCGGTGCGCGGGCGCCCGGTCGCGTCCTCCCTGCCCCGGCCGTGACTCCTTTCTGGAGCCCCGGCCGCCACGCTACCCGCCGCGAGGGTTTGCGTCAGCGCGCCAACATCGCGGACATGACCCGGCGCTGGTTCGCCGCGAAAGGTTTCCTCGAAGTCGATCCGGCCGCGCTCCAGGTCTCGCCCGGCAACGAGACCCATCTGATTGGGTTCCAGACCACGCTTCTTCGGCCGGACGGCCAAACGGACGCGATTTGGCTGCACACGTCGCCCGAATTTGCGATGAAGAAGCTGCTGGCCGCAGGGGAGACGCAGATTTTTGCGCTCGGCCACGTTTTTCGGAATCGCGAGCGCAGCGCGCTGCACGCCCCCGAATTCGCGATGTTGGAATGGTACCGGGTCGGCGCGCCCCTCGATCGGATCATGGAGGACTGCACGGCCCTGCTCGCGCTCGCGGGCCATGTGGCAAGCGCCGAAACCTTCAAATGGCGGGGGCGCGAGGCGAGCCCGTTCGAGCCGCCGGAGCGGCTCACCGTCCGCGAGGCGTTTCTGCGCCATGCCGGCATCGACCTTTTCGACAGCCTGCCCGTGGGCGAGGAGCCGGACGCTGCGGGGCTCGCGGCTCAAGCGCGGACGGCGGGGCTGCGGGTCGCGGCTGATGACACGTGGTCGGACATTTTCAGCCGCATCCTCTCCGAGCGGGTCGAGCCCGACCTCGGCGTCGGTCGGGCGACGATCCTGTACGACTATCCGGCGAGCGAGGCGGCGTTGGCGCAGGTTCGCGCCGACGACCCGCGCATCGCCGAGCGGTTCGAACTTTATTGCTGCGGAGTCGAGCTTGCGAACGCCTTCCATGAGCTGACCGATCCCACGGAGCAGCGGAAGCGGTTCGAGGCGGACATGGCCGAGCAGGCCCGCATTTACGGCGCCTCCGCGCCGCTCGACGAGGATTTTCTGGCGGCGCTCGCCCATATGCCCGACGCCTGCGGCGCCGCGCTCGGTTTCGACCGGCTGGTCATGTTGGCCACCGGGACGGAAAGCGTGGAAGCCGTACAGTGGACGCCGGTCGCAGGCGGTAACGGATAGCGGCCCTCAGGAGGCCGCGGCGCCTTCCGCCTCCACGGCCGGCGTTTCCGTTTCGCGCGCCGCGAGCCAGAAGGCGATTTGCGCCACGACCCCCGAGCCGGCGAGGACGAGGGCCGAGGCGAGCGCGGGGTTTTGCCCGAGGCCCGCCGCCGCCACCAAGGCGGCGCCGACCGCCATTTGCACGGAGCCGTAAAGGCCGGAGGCCGAACCGGTGACGCGCGGATCGACGCTGATCGCCTGCACGAGCGCGGCCGGCGCGGCCCCGCCGACGCCGACGCTGAACAGAAACATGCTCGCGATCACGCGCGGAACCGTCATGGCGTCCGCAAGCACAAAGACGAGCAGCGCAGCCGCGGCAAGCACGCTCAGGCCATTGGCGGCGACGAGGAAGACGCGGAGCGAAAAGAACTTGATGGTCCGGCTGGCGATGAGGCTGCCAAGCCAGATGCCAGAAACCAATAGCGCCAGATAAACGCCGACCCGCGAGACGTCGACGTGGAGCCTGCCGGTGAAGATGAAGGGCGCGCAGGCGATGAAGGCGTAAATCGAGGTCGTTGCGCAGGCGCCGCCGATCGCATAGCCGAGGAACGGCCTCGACCGCGTGAGCGAGAGGTAGTTGCGCATGTGCTTCGCGGCGCTGACAGGCGCCATATTCGGCCGCGTCTCGGGCAGGACGCGCAGAGCGAGCACGAAATTCGCGACGCCAAGCGCAGTCAGCGCCGCGAGGATCGTCCGCCACCCCCAAAAGCCGGAAAGGGTCGCACCGATCAGCGGCGCGACCGCGGGCCCGGCGGTGACAAGGAGATTCATGAGCGCGAGTCGCCGCGCCGCATCGTCCGCCTCGGAAGTATCGCGGATGATCGCCCGTGCAAGCACGAGCCCGGCGCAGCCGCCCGCCGCCTGAAAGAAGCGGGCGACGACCAGGGTGGAGGCGTTGGGCGCAAAGAGGCCGGCGAAGCTCGCCAGGATGAACAAGACCAAACCGGCGAGAAGCGCCGGCCGACGGCCGTAAGCGTCCGACAGCGGCCCGTACACGAGCTGCCCGACAGCGAGGCCGAGAATGTAAAGGCTGACGGTCAACTGCAGCGCGCTGGCGCTCGCATGCAGAGCGTGCGCCGCCGCGGGAAGGGCCGGCACGAAAATGTGCATGCCAACCGGGCCCGTAAAGGTGAAGAGGCCGAGGAGCCAGACGGGAACGGCGGCGCGTCGAAATGGCATCCGGTCAGACCGGGTGCTGGTTCGAGAATCGCCGCGAGGCGCTCGCGAACCGTCGCGAGCGTTCGCAACGTGACGGCGAGATCTTCGTCCGGGATCTCCCCAAGAATGAAGCCGCGCATCTCCCGCGATACGGCCTCGACCTTCTCGACGGTGTTTCGCCCTGTCCGCGTCAGCGCCAAGCTTTTGGCGCGGCGATCGGATTCGTCCTCGCGCCGCTCGACGAGTTCCGCCTTCTCCAGCGCATCAAGCAGACGCACCACCGAGGAGCCGTCGAGCGAGAGCGACGCAGCCAGCTCGTTCTGCCGCATCGGCGTCGGAGAGCGGAAGATGCGGATGAGCGGCAGCCATGTCGCCTCGGTGAGCCCGTAGGGTTGCAGCCGCCGGTCGAGCGCGCGCCGCCATTCGCGGGAGAGGTGCGAGACGAGGGGCGCGAAGCCCGCTCGGGGATCTTGAGAGGGGAAAGGCATCGGGCAAACCGAACTGATGACGGATCATTAAATGACATATCATGTATTTCGGCGCAAGGCTTCGACAACAAAATTTACCGGGCGAAACGGATCGGTCCCCCGAACCTTGAAAGTGCGGAGGGCGGTGAAATGGCGAAAGGTGCGTCCGTCAGCCTTTGGCGGCAGGCGCGACGGAGCCGGAGGCGCCTTCCCGAAGCTGGCGTACGACGACCTTGGCGACGTCCGCGGCTGGGATGCCCCCTGCCGGATCGCGGCCCATCGCCTGCAGCGTCTCGCTCACCCACCCCGGCGAGACCGCGTTGACGCGCACGGCAATCGACGGCTCGACCGCGACGGCGCGTACAAAGGCTTCGACCGCCGCATTGACGGTCGTGATGATGGCGCTGCCAGGCGCCGGATATTGCGCGGCGAGCCCGGTGGTGAGCGTGATCGCGCCGCCCGCCGCGACATGGCCAGCTCCGCGCCGGACGACATTGATCTGGCCCATGAGCTTGTTGGCGAGCGAGAACGTCCAGTCCTCGTCTGACATCTGGTCCCAGGGTTTGAACCGCGCCGCGCCCCCGGTGCAGACGACGCCCCCCAGAGCCCCGACCCTGTCGAATAGGGCGGCCACGGATTTGGGGTCGGCGATGTCCACTGGCTCCGGCGCGTGCCGCGACGCGCGGATGCACTGAGCCTCGCCCAGCAATTTGACGACCTCGGCGCCGATGAGCCCCTCCGAACCAATCACCAGAATCTTGCTCAAAACCATCCCCTCTCATTGCCGCGCGTTCGACCGCGATTTCCGACAGTTCAGGAAGCGGGGAAAAGGCGCAAGCCCTTTCGCTCCCACCACATCCACTCGGAACGGAGCGGGATCTCCAGACGCTGCGAGGTTTTCACGCTCTGAACGATCGACAAAATGAGAAAAATGTGATTGCAGTGATCGATTGAATAGATCAATATTGAACTCATGAAGGCGCTTCCGACCCTTCGCCAACTGACCTTTCTGGTCGCCCTCGCCGACCGCCGCCACTTTGCACGCGCTGCGGACGCCTGCCTCGTGAGTCAATCGACGCTGAGCGCCGCCATTCAGGAACTGGAGACGACGCTCGGCGTCGCGCTGTTCGAGAGAAGTCGCCGATCCGTCACCCCAACGACGATCGGCGTCGAGATCATCGCCCGCGCCCGCGCCCTGCTGAAGGATGCGGGCGACATGGTCGATGCGGCGCTCGCCGCGCGGGCGCCGATGTCCGGCCCGTTGAGGCTCGGAATCATCCCCACCATAGCGCCTTTTCTCCTGCCCCGTTTTCTCCCGCGGCTTCGCGAAGCCGCGCCGGGGCTGAAGGTCTTCTTGCGCGAGGAACAAACGGCGGCGCTCATCGAAAGGATGGAGGGGGGACTCATAGATGCGGCCATCCTTGCGCTGCCATTCACTATCGACGGCGTCGAGATTGAAGCTGTCGCAACCGATACGTTCTTCGTCGTATGCCGCCGCGATCACCGCCTCGCCAATCTTTCCGCAATTCAACCCAGCGACATGGCGACGGACGACCTGCTCCTGCTCGAGGACGGTCACTGCATGCGGGACCATGCCCTGGCCGCCTGCGCGCTCGAGGGCGCCCGCCGCAACGCGGCGTTCCAGGGGACGAGCTTGCTGACCCTCGTGCAGATGGTCGCGAACGGCGTCGGCCTCACCCTCGTTCCCCAGATCGCAATCGAGGCGGGAATTCTGCGCGGCCTCGATCTCCATGTGGCGAAGCTGGAGGGCGACGCTCCACACCGGCAGATCGCTTTGGCATGGCGGCGAACCTCGGGCTTGAAGGATACTTTCGACCGGCTCGCGGAACTCCTTCGCGAGGTGATGGAGGAACCTGCGCGGACTCTGGACGCCTGACGAACCCGCGGCAACGCGTCTCAGTTGAAAAGGGACGAGACGCTTTCCTCCTTGGCGATGCGGGCGATCGCTTCGCCGATGAGCGGCGCGATCGAAATCACTCGGATGTTGCGCGAGACGCGGACCGCCTCGGTCGGCAGGATCGTGTCGGTCAGCACAAGCTCTTTCAATTTCGACGCCGAGATGCGCGCAACCGCGCCCCCCGACAGGACGCCGTGAGTGATGTAGGCGGAAACGCTTTCCGCGCCCGCTTCGAGCAGCGCCTCGGCGGCATTGACCAGCGTGCCTCCGGAATCGACGATGTCGTCGAGCAGCACGCAATTGCGGCCGGCGACGTCGCCGATGATGTTCATCACCTCGGATTCGCCAGCCCGCTCGCGTCGTTTGTCAACGATGGCAAGCGGCGCGTCGAGGCGTTTAGCGAGCGCGCGCGCGCGCACCACGCCGCCGACGTCGGGCGAAACGATCATGACGTTCTTGCCGCCGCCGTCCCGCGACTGGATGTCCCGCACCATGGTCGGCGCGGCGAACAAATTGTCGGTTGGAATATCGAAGAAACCCTGGATCTGGCCCGCATGCAGATCGACGGTCAGCACTCGATCGGCGCCGGCGTGGGTGATGAGATTGGCGACGAGCTTGGCGGAGATCGGCGAGCGGGAAGCCGACTTGCGGTCCTGCCGGGCATAGCCGAAATAGGGAAGCACCGCCGTGATGCGATGCGCCGAGGCGCGTCGCAACGCATCGATCATGATCAGTAGCTCCATCAGGTTGTCGTTCGTCGGATAGGACGTCGACTGGATGATGAAGGCGTCCCGGCCGCGCACGTTCTCGAGAATCTCAACGAAGATTTCGAGATCGGCGAAACGGCGGACGTGGCAGGCGGTCAGAGGTTCGCCCAGGTAGGCGGCGATCGCTTCGGCAAGCGGCCGATTGGAATTGCCGGCCAAAATCTTCATCTTGCCGTCCAACGCCGCACTCCGGAAAGGCATTGTGCAGCGCGAAAACATCGCGCGGCCCGCTCATAGCAGGGCCGTCCGTTGCGAACAACATGACAGTCCTATTACGGAGCGCGCTCAATGGCCGACTGTCCACAGGCGCGTTGGGGGCGCCCTGTCCGAGGGCCTATTCGGCGTAGCTCAGCGCCGGCGCGCCCGGCGCCGCCTCGGGCGTGTTTGACAGGTACGCGGCGAGGTCGTCGGCGGATTTGGCCGCAATGCTTGCGAGCGCCGCGTCATTGACCATCGCCCAGGGATCGTCCCCCGAGCCCTGCACGACCACTGTATCGGTCAGCCGCTGCGCGCGCTGCTTATCCGGAGTGAAGACGTCCCAGACGATGTCGACGATCGCGCCGTTCTGAACGAGGGTCGCATTCAGATACCCGCGCGCCAGGTATTTCGCGTCCGTCGGCGGCGCGGTGGTGATCTGACGCTCGGCGCTCGCCTGATCGAGCCGCTGCTGGAACGCGGCGGACAAATCGTCCGGCGCGCCGTCGACCGACATGATCGCGAGAGTTGCGCCGCTCATATTGGCGTCAGGGCGGCGTATGAACTGGGCCTGCTGCGGACTTGCGCTAAGGTCTGCCGCGTTTTCAACGCACCCACAGAGCGCTCCAGAGACCACGACGGCTGCGACCGCCGCAATGCGCGCCCCGCGAAGCGCAAACGCATCCCACACTCGCCACTCCAACGTCGCCGCTCCCGCCCAGGCTGGCTTGCGGAAAATCCGGGGCCCGCCGAAACTGGTTAACAAAAAGCTAAGGCCGCAAGAGTGCTATCGCTTTCCCGTCAGGAGGTCCAGTGGGCTTCTGGCGAGCGGCTTTGGACGCGTGACTGCGGCAGATCGGGAATCGCCTGCGCGGACGATTCCCTCCGCAACGCACTCCCCGCGACCGCCGAGTGCAACTTGCTTGAAACTGCGCTCCGAACCCTTCAGATAGCGCCTGACTGGAGGCTCAAGGAGCTTTTCCGGAGAAACCGAACCCTATTTGCCGCATGGGCGCTTGGAGCGCATTCGCGATTCATTCGACTTGGCGGCAATCGCGCTTTTTTGGAGGCGACCCATGCATGCGGATTGGCTTGGCAACCCGGTCACGGCGTCGTCGGACGCAACCCTTTCGGGAATCAACGACTTCATCGAAGGGTTCCTGAGCTACGAGAACAAGGCGATGAACGTCCTGGCTGCGGCCGACGCAGACCCGGAAAACTGCCTCGCCAACGCTTATGCCGCGCTTTGCTTCATGTTCCTGGAAAGCAAGGAGGCGTCGGACCTCGCCCGCCCCTATATCGTCAAGGCGGAAGCGGCGGCGGCCGGCGCGACCCGCCGCGAGCAAATGACGACGGCGGTGATCCGCGCCTGGGTCGACGGCGACATATCCCGGACGATTGAGGTTGTCGCACGAAGCGGCGAAGGAGTTCCCCAGGGACATTCCGATCGTCAAGCAGGCGCAATATCATTATTTCAATCTCGGCAATCCGACCGGCATGCTCGCGATCGCCGAGCAGGTTCTCGAACGAAACGCAGACGTGCCCTACATCCACGGCATGACCGCGTTCGCCTACGAGCAGAGCCAGTTGCTTGAGGATGCGGAAGCTGCAGCCCGCAAGGCCATCGCGATGAGGCGCAAGGAGCCCTGGGCGCACCATGCGCTGGCGCATGTGCTCATCACGCAAGGGCGGATCGGCGAGGGGGTCGCATTCCTCACGGATGTCAGCGACACCTGGACGGACCTCAATTCCTTCATGGTCACCCACAACTGGTGGCACCTTGCGCTGAACTACATTGCGCAGGGCCGCTATGCGGAGACGCTGAAGCTTTATGACGATCACGTCTGGGGCGTGAACAAGGTCTATTCGCAGGATCAGATCGGCGCGGTTTCGCTGCTCATGCGACTCGAACTCGTTGGCCTCGACGTGGGAGACCGGTGGCGGGACGTCGGAGAATATCTGAAGCCGCGAGCCACTGATTTCGTCCAGCCGTTCCTGACCATGCAATATCTTTACGGACTGGCGCGCGCGAAGCTGCCGGAGGCCGATCAACTCATGGACAATCTGCGCGCCTTCGCCGCGACCGCGCCGGCGCTTACCCGGGAGGCTTGGGGCGACGTGTGCCTAACCGCCTGCCAGGGCCTGCTGGCCCACGCGCAAGGCGACTACGAGACGGCTTTCCGCCGGATGACCCTCGCCGTCCCGCGCATCATGGAGATCGGAGGGAGTCACGCGCAACGGACCCTGTTCGATCAGGTGCTGCTAGACAGCATGATACGAACCGGCCGCTATGCTCAGGCGCAGCAGGCGCTTGAGCGCGATCGGGCGCACTGCCCGAACTCGACGCCGATCAATACGGCGCTGGTGGAGATCTATCGCCAGCTCGGTCTCCCGCGTGAGGCGGCTCAAGCGCGGGCTCGCATCGCCGAGGCGGCCTGAAAGGCGCTTCGGGCGACAGCGGAGCCACCAGTATGGCGAGAGCGAGGGCTGGCGAGGCGTGGGCGCGACGCGCCGCAGGGGAGCGCCTTCCCGCCAGCCAGGTCGGCTTTCTATCCGCAGATCGGGGAGACGCGCAGTTGGGAAGCTCTGACGGCAGCGCCGGGCGGCCGGCCTGCATGCGGTTGCCCACGCGGCGCGAAGGGGCTACCAAGCGCCACCCAATGCTCCCTTCCCGGCAAAGTTGATGCCCGCCTCTCCCGAAGACCTTTTCGCCTATCTCGCAGACCTTGGCGTCGAAGCCGAGACAGTTGAGCACCCGCCGCTCTTCACGGTCGAAGATTCGCAGACGCTGCGCGGAGAAATTCCCGGCGGCCATACGAAGAACCTGTTCGTCAAGGACAAAAAGGGGCGGCTCTTTCTCCTCGTGCTCGAAGAGGATGCGGTCGTCGATCTGAAGCGCGTGCATGAGAAGATTGGCGCGCAGGGACGCGTCTCGTTCGGCTCGGCCGACCTTCTCGAAGAGGTTTGGGGCGTGCGTCCCGGCGCGGTAACGCCTTTCGGCGCGATCAACGACGCCCAAGGCCAGGTGACGGTGGTGCTGGATGAGGCGATGATGCGGCACGAACGGCTCAATTTCCATCCGCTCGTCAATACCCGCACGACCGGCCTCGCGAGCGAAGACCTCGCGAAATTCCTGCGGGCGACCGGGCACGAGCCGGTCGTCGCGGCGCTCGCCGAAGCGACCGCGAAGGTTGAATAAGCCGCGGCGCGCCTCCATCTAGGCCGCGACGATCAAGGGGAATGGCGAGGTCTTCGCGCCTCGCGGGCGGAAAGGACGAAATCCGATGGCGAATGTCGACGGCGCGGCGCTCGCGCCGAAAACTGCGGTCAAAGAGGTAACCACCGCCTCCTTCCGGGCGGATGTGCTTACGGCTTCGCAGAAACAGCCGGTTCTGGTGGACTTCTGGGCCCCGTGGTGCGGCCCGTGCAAGCAGCTTGCGCCGGCCCTCGAGCAGGCGGTTGCGGACGCCGATGGCAAAGTCGTCCTGGTCAAGATGAACATCGACGACCATCCGCAGATCGCGGGCCAGCTCGGCATCCAGTCCATCCCGGCGGTAATCGCTTTCGACCGCGGCCAGCCGGTGGACGGTTTCGTCGGCGCCCTGCCCGAAAGTCAGATCCGCGGCTTTATCGAGCGCATTGTCGGGCCGCTTGCGGGCGGCGCCGCGGCGCTCCTGGCCGAAGCGGAGGAAGCCGTCGCCAAGGGCGACGCGGCCGCGGCGTCAGCGATCTACTCGGAGATTCTGGCCGAGGACCCCGCCGAGACCAAAGCGATCGGCGGCCTCGCAAAACTCCAGGTCGCAGCCGGTGAGCTCGACCAGGCGCGCGCCCTGCTCGAAACCGCTCCGGCTCCTGCGCCCGGCAAGGAAGACCCCGCGATTGTCGCGGGCTGGGCGGCGCTTCGGCTTGCCGAGCAGACCTCGACAGTTGGCGAACTCGCGCCGCTCGAACAGGCGGTCGCCGCCAATGCCGACAACCATCAGGCCCGGTTCGATCTGGCGCTGGCGCTTTCGGGTCAAGGCGACCGCGAGGGCGCGGCCGACCAACTCCTTGAAATCATCAAGCGCGACCGCAAGTGGAACGAGGAAGCCGCGCGCAAGCAGCTTTTGCAGTTCTTCGAGGCGTGGGGCCTCATGGATCCTGCTACGGTCGCCGCGCGCCGCAAGCTGTCGGCCATCTGGTTTTAACGGCGGGACGGAGGATTCCGAGCGAAATCGCCTATGAAGATCAATCGCGTTTACGCTTCGCCGGCGGACATGCCGGCAGAAATCCCGCTCTTTCCCCTGGATGGCGCGCTCCTCCTGCCGCGCCGCCCTATCCAGCTCACGGTGTTTGAGCCGCGCTACCTCGAAATGCTGGACGATGCGCTCGGCGGCGAGCGGCTCATCGCGATGATCCAGCCGACAGAGACCGGAAAAGCCTGAGAAGCCAGCGGCGCTCTATACGACGGGGTGCGCCGGCCGCATCGTGCAATTCGCCGAGATCGGCGACGGGCGCTGCTTTTTGACTTTGATGGGCGTCGCCCGGTTCCGACTCGGCGGCGAAAAGGCGACGATCAAGCCCTATCGCACCGCGTTCGTGGACTATGCGTCCTTCGCGCGCGATTTCGAGGAAGGCGCAGGTCAGGACGCCGTCGACCGGGAAAGCCTTGTCAGTACGCTGCGCCGTTACGCCGACGCACACGAGATCAAGGTCGCCTGGAACGACGTGAAGAGCGCCTCCAACGAAGCTCTGGTCAACGGCCTTTCCATGATGAGCCCGTGCGGTCCGCGGGAAAAGCAGGCGCTTCTCGAAGCGCCGGACCTCAGGAGCCGGGCGGATATGCTGGTCGCCATCACGACGATTGATCTTGCGCGCGGGTCCGATTCCACGTCCCACTTGCACTAACAATCCGCCCATCCGCCGCGGCGCTACTCAGGCCGCGCTATTTTTGATAAAGCGTTCGAGGAACCACGGCGCCCGCCGCTGCTTCGGGGAAGGTCCATGCAGTACGAAAACACGCCCGTCTCCCAGAACATCGAGGACCGGCGCGGCCAGGGTGGCGGGGGCGGCGGCTTCGGCATGGGCGGCGGGGGCCTCGGCATCGGGGCCATCATTGTCGTTTTCGCCATCAGCTATTTCACGGGCATCAATCCTGCCGTCCTGATGCAGGGCGCCGAGATCCTCACCGGCGGCAATAGCAACGGCAATTACCAGCAGCAGCAGGCCACGACCGGGCCCGCAGCCAATCCAAACGATCCAATGCGGAATTTCCTGTCGCATGTCCTCGGATCAACCGAGGCGGTCTGGACGGTCGTGCTGCCGCAGCAAACCGGAGTGAAATACACCCCCGCGCCACTCGTGCTCTACTCCGGCGCGACGCGTTCCGCTTGCGGCGGGGCCCAGGCGGCTATGGGCCCGTTCTATTGCCCGATCGACAAGAAAGTCTATCTCGACGTGTCGTTCTTCGACCAAATGAAGCGCAAGCTCGGCGGCGGCGGCGATTTCGCCTACGCCTATGTCGTCGCGCATGAGATCGGACATCACGTGCAGGATCTTCTTGGCATTCTCGACAAGGTCGACGCGCTCAAGGAGCGCGGCAGTCAGACGCAAGCGAACGCTCTGTCGGTCCGGGTTGAGCTTATGGCGGACTGTCTCGCGGGAGTCTGGGCGGCAAACGCCAACGAAAAGTGGAAGATCCTTGAACAGGGCGACATCGAGAAGGCGATCTCCACCGCGCAGGCGATTGGTGACGACAAGCTCCAGACCGCCGCCCGAGGCTACGCTGTCCCAGACAGCTTCACCCATGGGTCTTCGGCTCAACGCGTCAAATGGCTGACCACTGGCTTGAAGACCGGCCAGATTGCGGCCTGCGATACGTTCTCTTCGCAATAGCGCCGCGACCGATCCGCGAGCGTGGGACGGCGCGAGCCGTATCCTACGCGCGCCTTCATTCCCGCGGCTCTTTAAGGATGCTTTCCGATGGCGTTGACCGTCTCTCAGTTCCCCTGCCTCTCTGACAATTACGGCGTCTTAATTCACGACCCCGCCACATCCGCCACCGCGGCGATTGACGCTCCGGACGCGTCGCCCATCCTGGCCGAACTCGCGGCCCGGGGTTGGACGCTGACCGATATTTTGCTCACCCACCATCACGCCGATCACACCCAGGGCGTTCCGAAACTGCGCGAGCGATTTCCGAGCGTCAGGGTCACCGGACCGGCCCATGAAGCGGACCGAATTCCTTCTCTCGACGCGAAAGTGCGAGAGGGCGATCTCGTTTCAGTCGGCGAGGCGAGAGCGCGCGTGATCGAGACGCCCGGCCACACGAATGGCCATGTGACTTATCACTTCGAGGCCGACGCGATCGCCTTCTGCGGGGACACGATCTTCTCGCTCGGCTGCGGGCGCGCTTTCGAGGCGCCCTACGCGGTGTTGTGGCAGTCGCTCACAAAGATCGCGGCGCTTCCCAGATCGACCCTGCTTTACTGCGGCCACGAATATACGCAATCGAACGCAAAATTCGCCCTGACCATCGAGCCGGGAAACCCGCGCCTCGTGGCGCGGGCCGAGGAGGTGGCGCGCCTGCGCGCGGAAGGCAAGCCGACGCTGCCAACGACCGTTGCAGCGGAGCTTGCGACCAATCCTTTCCTGCGTGCGGAAGAGGCCGCGGTTCAGGCGGCGGTTGGGATGCCCGGCGCGGACGCAGCCGCCGTCTTCGGCGAACTGCGGGCGCGAAAGGATCGGTTTTAGCCGACCCGTTCCCGGTCGCGGCTGAGGCTCAATTTTAGAAGGTGCGCGAGGAGCGGCGTGTCCGCCCCTCGCGGGTTCTGCCCCTACTCAGCCGCAACCGCATCCTCGAGAGCGGGATAGTCCGTATAGCCGACCGGACCGTCGCCGTAGAAGGTCTGGGCGTTCCACGCGTTGAGCGGCGCGCCCGTCCGGAAGCGAGCCGGCAGGTCGGGATTGGCGATGAACAGCTTGCCGAAAGCGACGGCATCCGCTTCGCCTGCCGCGAGCGCCGCTTCCGCGCCTTCTTCGGTGAAGCCTTCGTTGGCGACATAGACGCCGCCAAAAGCCTGCTTGAGGTCGGGACCCAGTCGCGGCGCTTTCACCGACTCGCGCGAGCAGAGGAAGGCGATCTTCCGCTTGCCGAGTTCGCGCGCGACATACCCGAACGTGGCGGGAAGATCGCTGTCGCCCATGTCGTGCGCATCGGCGCGGGGAGCAAGATGCATGCCGACCCGGCCCGGACCCCAGACCGAAACCACCGCGTCCGTCACTTCGAGCATGAGACGGGCGCGATTTTCGATCGAGCCGCCGTAGCCGTCGGTCCGCTTGTTGGTGCTGTCCTGCAGGAACTGATCGAGCAGATAGCCATTCGCGCCGTGGATCTCGACGCCGTCGAAGCCTGCGGCCTTCGCGTTCTCAGCGCCCTTCTTGTAAGCGGCGATAACGCCGGGAATTTCGTCCGTCTCCAGCGCGCGCGGCGTCGCATAAGGCCGCTCCGGGCGCAGCAGGCTCACATGGCCCTTGGGCTGAACCGCGCTAGGCGCGACAGGCGGCGCGCCGTTGTGGTAGCTCGGATCCGAGATGCGGCCGACGTGCCACAGTTGCAGCAAGATGCGCCCGCCCGCGGCATGAAGCGCATCGGTGATGCTACGCCAGCCCGCGACCTGCTCGTCCGACCAGATGCCCGGCGTGTGCGGATACCCGACGCCCATCGGCGTGACCGAGGTCGCCTCGGAAAGGATGAGGCCGGCGGAGGCGCGTTGCACATAATAGTGGCGCATCATCGCATTCGGCACGCGACCCGGACCGCTTGAGCGGTTGCGGGTCAGAGGCGCCATGAAGATGCGGTTGGGAACTTCGAGATCGCCGATCTTCAACGGGTCGAACAAAGTGGGCATGCAATTTGTCTCCGGGCGCCTCAGCGCCGTGCCTCGAGAATATGCGGATCGCCCCGGGCGCCCTACCCACTGCTGTCTGTAGTTAATTGACGGTAAACGTAGTTTTCTTCGGTTGTTTTTCAAGCAAGCGGGCGCCAACATTTTTGTGATGGTCGGACCTTCAATTCGTTTTGTCAGGGCCCGCATCGTGAGTCCTGCGTCGCTGTCGTATTTGGCGCTGCGTAGCCCTTTCGTTTGATCGAGTCATTCCGCGCATTGCCGCGCAAACCCATCGGCTGTCCGCCTGTAGGTCACATTTCCGCTCACGCATTCTTCATCCAACACGGGGGCATAAGGGTCGGCGACGCGGAAAAGCTCGTACTTTTCCACCGGCCTGCCATCCCGACGACGGGTAAGCGCGCCGACAGGTTCGACCGAGCGGTAGCGGACTTGCAGGTAAAGATCGAAATGGCGGCCCGCTTCACCAAGCGCGAGTCCGGGTTGCTCGAACAGGTTTGCGGGCGGCGGGGGCTCGAAAATCCAGCGAATGCGTTCCTCGGGCTGGACGATTGCAACGTCGTCGCCCGCATAGGCGCGCATGAGAGACGTCAGCGCATAGCCCTGCGTCAGAACATAGGGCGCGTGGATGGCGCGGGCGTCGGCCGTGAGGTCGTCGGCGAGTTGCCGATAGCCTTCAAGCCGCGCCGTCGGATCACCATCACCCAGCGGCAAGACGCCAGTCGTCGCCTGAAAATAGGCGAACGCCATCATAACGAAGGCAGGCAGAGCGCCCCACGGCGCCGCATTGGCGATGCGCGCCTTCCATCCCGTCGCGTGCTCCCTTGAGACGCGGGCGATCCAGTCTGCGGCGAGAATCGCCGCAGCCGGAAAAAGTGGCGCGAGCCAGTTGCCCTCGACGCGATCATGAAGGGCATGGGCGAAGAAGTAGAGCACCGCGGGCGCGATCGTGCAGACAAGGATGCGGCGCGCCTCCTCCGCCGATTTCGGCTCGACGCGTCCACGCCACCGAACGCGAAGGAGCGCGCCAACGAAAGGCGCGAACACGAAGGGATTCATAAGCCCGATCTGTGCGACGATGAACTCGGCCAGGAAATAGGGCTCGAAGCCGTGCGGCGGGGCGCGGCCGAACTGCTTGCGGAAAGTCGCCCAGCCGTGCGCCGCGTTCCACGCAACGAACGGGGCGAAAATCGCTGCCGCGAGCGCGAGCGCCGCAAAGGTCCAGAGAGAGAGCAGCCAGCGCCTCAGCGACGGCGCCGCCAAGAAGGCGAGACCCACCCCGGCCGCAAAAAAGAAGATCGTGAACTTGGATTGCAGCCCGAGCCCGAATGCGATCCCAAGCGCGAGAAGCCAGACCGGCCTTTCTCTCCGCCAGAGTTCGACGAGCGCCGCGAGGCCGAGCGTCCAGAAGACTGTCAATGGCCCGTCGGGCGTTACAAATATCGCCCCGGCCATGACGAGCGGCATTGCGATCCACAGGATCGCCGCGAGCGCCGCAATCTCGGTTGAACGAAACAGCCGCCAGGCGATCCAGGCGACGAGCGCCGGCAGGGAGCCAACTGCAATCAGCGACAAAGCTCTGACGCCGAGCGACGAGTCTCCGAAAATCGCCGTCGAGGCGCGGATCCAGAGTGCGACCATCGGCGGATGATCAAGATAGCCGAATGAAAGCGAGCGCGACCAAAGCGCGTAATAGGCCTCGTCGAACGTAAGCTCGAGCCGTGCCGCGGCGACGGCCTGAAGCGCCAGCAGCGCGAGCGATCCTGCAATCGCGATCCCTACGAGACGCCGAACGCGGACGCGGTCCGAAGCGGGAACGACGGCGAAGAAAGTGGTCTTCACTGCGTCGCCTTCGCCCTTTCCCTTATCGTCCGATCCGAGTCGCGCGCTCCGTCGCACAGGGCCGGGGTTGGGGTCAATCGCGGCCTCGGGAGGCTCGGTGTGCGATTGCCGCCGCAGTGTGGCGCCATTCATACAGCCCCCCGAGCGTCGGCGCCGTATAGCTTGGCCCAGAGGACGCCGCTCCTCGGGGCGGCTTAAGCGCGGCGACAATGGCGATCTGGCGAGGCAGTGCAAGGCTGAAGACGGCGGTGGTTCGCGATGACGCCGCGGACGCGTCTCGTTTCCTGTCGCGGCTCGGCTATGCAGTTCTGGCGATAGGAGCCCCGATCGGGGTCGTGCTGAACCCGTTCGCGCTTTTTGTGGTTTTTCCGATCGGGGTCGCGCTAATCGTGCTGGCGGCGGCGCTCGAAGCGGAGGGCGGATTCATCGATCGGGCGTTCGGCGTGTGCGCCTCACCGGCCTTCTTTGCTCTCGTCGCAGCTTTTGGCTGGGCGACCCTCTCGATCGCCTGGACGCCCTATCCGGTCGCAGCCGGCCAGCATGCGTTGAAGCTCTGGCTGCTGCTTGCCGGAACCGTGCTGGCGATGGCTGCGCCGCGCGAGAACGCCCGCGCCACGGACCTTTATCTTTTCCCGATCGGGGTCGTGCTCCTCATGGCGACCATGGCGATCAAGGGACTCTTGGACGTCCTCGCCGGACATGGCGATGACGGCGCCCTGGCGAACGGCGGCGTCGCGCTCGCGGTGCTCCTCTTCCCGGCGCTCGGCGGCCTCACCGCGCGTGGGCGGAACGGCTATGCCCGGCTCCTGCTCATTCTGGCGCTGGCCTTTGCCTATATCGACGGCAATGCGCCGCTCACGATCGCGCTGTTCGCCGGCTATCTTGTGCTGTCCTTCGCCCTTTCCGATCTCGGCCGGACGGCGCGCGAGCTAGCCTGGGCGGGAGCAGCGCTGGTCGCCCTCGCCCCGCTCGTTCCGGCGCTGGCGCCGACAGTGACGGCATGGATTTTTCAGGTCAAACTGGCGACGTTGCCCCCGCCTTACGCGACACTGTCCGTCGCGGCGGATATTTTCACGCACGACAAGCTTCGGCTGGTGACGGGGCATGGTCTCGAGACGGTCGTCCGGGGCGTTCGCGCCGGAATCCTGCCAATCCACACTCCCAGGGCGCTCGTCTTCACGGTCTGGTATGAACTCGGGATTGTTGGCGCCCTCATCGCCGCCGCGGGCGTATTTTTCGTCTTTCGCGACCTCGTGCACGCGCCTCAGCGGCTGGCGCCCTACAAGGCCGCTTGGCTCACGGCGATCGTGGCCCTCGCCTTTTTCCATGTCGATTTCAACGACATGACGACGTGGACGCTGATCGCCGTCGGGTTCATCTCCGCCGACATCGCCACACGGAGTCAATACCGGACGACCCGACCCTCCGCGGCGAACCTCGCCCATCTCTAGAAGTTGCTGCCGGCCCCGCGCAGGTGAGCCGCGCCGCGAGGTAGTTCACGCTCGACGTCGAGACTGAAGTCTGCTGCAATGCAGCAGACTTCAGCGCTTGCGCGCCATCGTGACCGTCGGCCGCACCGTTCGGGGGCGCTTGTACTCAACCACGACAGCCCGCGTCCGCCCAGCCACCAGACTGGCCCGGCCGCGATTTTTCGCCGCCTGCCTCGCAGCCATCTCGCGGACGTCCCCGACTGGAACCCCCATCAAAGACGCGGCGATTGCGGCCCTTTCTTCGGGATCGGCAGCTAGACTTTCGGCCGCGATCAAGGCCTCTTCAATCGTTGGGGTGTCCCGACGGACTCGACGGACTCCCCATTTCGTCTTCCAGGTGGCGGTCATTCGCCCCTCCGGTTCGATTAAGTGTGAACTATAGCCGAGGATATGCTGCACCGCAACAAGAATTCAAGCAGTGGCGCGCGAACGCGGCTCTTTTCCCGCGCCCTTTTGAACCCACGCTTGCGCCGCGATCTGCCCGGAAAGCACGGAGCTTTCGATTGAATCCGGCCAGGGAAGGTCGACATGTCCCCCCGCGAGAAAAAGATTGTCCCATCGGGTCGATGTAGCCGGTCTCCTGGCAACGTTCTCGGGCGTCGCGGGAATGGTCGCCCGGCGCGAGGCGACGACACGCCACGGCGGCAATGCGTCTCCGAGGCCGGTCAGCGCAGCGGCCTGCAGCCAGCATTCCGCGGCGAGCGCCTCTTGCGGCGCGTCGACGAACTTTGAAGCGTCCATGATCGTGACCGATATACGATCGCGATAGCAAAATAGCCACTGAAAAGCCCCGTGGACTACGCCGACGACGCTCGGCGAGCCCCGCGGCGGCTCAGCAGCGAAATGGACCGCCAGAACCGGGGACACGCCGGATGGCGCTTCAACCCCGGGGACCAACGCCGCTGTAGCATGCCAGGACGTAGCAAAGATCACGCCATCCCGCGGTCCGATTTCGACGCGGTCGTGCTCGAAATCGAGCCAGGCGGCACGGCCGTTCTCGAAACCCGCCGAGAGCAGTTTGCGTCTCATGCGGATCGACACGCCCTGGCGCTCGATGGCGCGTGAGAGGGGCTCCACGAACGCCCGACCGAAGCTTATGACGGGCGTCAAGATCTTCAACCCCGCGCCACCCGCGGCCAGAGCCTGTCGGACGATCGCGCCCGCAAGCTGTGCGGAAGCCGCGTCCGGCTCGCAATTGAGCGCGGCGAGGGTGAGCGGACGCCACAGCCGGTCAAAGGAAAGGCCGCCTTTTGGCGCGAAGGCCGCGACGGTCGAGTCCGGAGCCGCCGAGAGGAGGCCGCGCATCCCCCAATAGTCGGACGCGGCGAGGCCCGGTCCGCGGCGGCCGGAGTTGAGGATCCACCATGGGAGGCGCCCGGCGTTCGGCGTCAGACGCCATCGTGCGCCATCCGAGAAATCGGCGAAGGCGACGCCAGGCTCCTTGTCCTCGACCCATTCGCCTCGCGCGCCGATTGAATCGACGAGCGCAAGTGACGCCTTCCAGCCAGAAAGCAGGGGAAAATTGCCAATGTCGACCTCGACGCCGAACGCGTCGTCGCGGAATGACCGGCGCCGGCCGCCCGCCTGCGCCCGCGCCTCATGGACGACAACGTCGCAACGCTCGCTCGCAGCGAGGGAGCGGGCGGCGGCGAGTCCCGCAAGACCAGCGCCGATCACGTGGACTGTCGCGCGTCTCATCGCCCTCCTTGAACGGTCGCCCGCTCGTCTGCGCGAATCACTTCCCGCAGGCTATGCGCCTTGTCACAAGCCGCAAGGCTGGAGCCAGACTTGACAGATTCTAAACTGCGCGCCACGATTTGACCGATTGGTCAAGAAATTGCTTGGCCTGAAATTCGCAAAGCGTTTTGCGAAGAGGCTGACGGAGCAAGAGGGCGCGCCCATGACGATTTCTACGGGTCCTGCCGCAAACTCCGACATCGCACCCGGACGGCTCGACGACGAGACCCTCAAAGCCAACTTTGCGGACCTGCATCCGCCGCTGACGCTGCACGAGGCCAGGGTCGAGGCCGAGCGTTGCTATTTCTGCTTCGACGCGCCGTGCCAGCAGGCGTGTCCGACCTCGATCGATATTCCGCTGTTCATCCGACAGATCGCCGCGGGAAACCGCGAGGGCGCCGCGAAAACGATCTTTGACGCAAATATCATGGGCGGCATGTGCGCCCGGGTTTGCCCGACGGAGACGTTGTGCGAGGAAGCCTGCGTCCGAGAGAG
Source organism: uncultured Alphaproteobacteria bacterium (assembly GCA_963824465.1). Classification (GTDB taxonomy): domain Bacteria; phylum Pseudomonadota; class Alphaproteobacteria; order Rhizobiales; family Beijerinckiaceae; genus Roseiarcus. The sequence goes on along the minus strand of CAWGPL010000015.1, from coordinate 75,241 downwards.
CGCCGAAGGGAAGCCCGTCGTTATCGGGCAATTGCAGCGCTATGCAACTGACGCGCTGATCGAAACGGGAAAATCGCCCTATAAGCGCGGCGCGCCAACGGGCAAGAAAGTGGCGATCGTGGGCGGCGGGCCTGCCGGCCTTGCCTGCGCGCACGGACTTGCGATGGCGGGCGTCGACTCGACGATCTTCGAAGCGCGCTCGAAACCCGGCGGCCTCAACGAATATGGCATCGCCGCCTACAAGACGCCGGACGACTTTGCCGCGAAGGAAGCCGCCTTCATACTTTCGATCGGCGGCGTCGACGTCAAAAACGGTGTCGCGCTCGGCCGCGACATCTCGCTCGAGGATCTTCGCCGCGACTTTGACGCAGTCTTCCTGGCGCCGGGTCTCGGCGCGACCAACAAGCTCGGCCTCGCCAACGAAGACCTCGACAATGTCGCTGACGCCGTCGACTACATCGCCGATCTCCGCCAGGCAGAGGATCTGTCCGAGCTTCCGGTCGGCCGCCGCGTGGTGGTGATCGGAGGCGGCATGACCGCTGTCGATGTCGCCGTGCAGTCGAAGCGGCTTGGCGCCGAGACCGTGACGATGGTCTATCGCCGCGGCGAGGACGCCATGAAGGCCTCCGCATTCGAACGCGAGCTTGCGCAAACGAGCGGCGTCGTGCTCAAGACCCATGCGAAGCCTGTCGCGATCGAGGGCCACAACGGCGCTTTCAGCGGCGTCGTTTTCGAGGAGACCCGGTCGCAGGGAGCTGCGCGCCCGTCCGTCTTCCGAATCGAGGCCGATGTGCTCTTCACGGCGATCGGACAGCGCGGCGAGCCGGCGGCCCTTGGCGGCGCTCAGATCGATATCAAGGACGGCAGGATCGTCGTGGACGGCGAGCGCCGCACCAGCCTCGAAGGCGTTTGGGCGGGAGGCGATTGCGTCTTTGGCGGACAGGACCTCACAGTCAGCGCGGTTGAGGACGGCAAGCAGGCGGCGCGGTCGATCGCGGCGGCTCTCGGCGTCGCGCGCGACTGAAACTCAGAGAGCGAGGATCAACCGATGGCCGATCTGCGCAGCGATTTTCTCGGGATCAAGTCCCCGAATCCTTTCTGGCTGGCCTCCGCGCCGCCCACCGACCGCAAGGTCAATGTCGAACGCGCGTTTCGCGCCGGTTGGGGCGGCGTCGTCTGGAAGACCCTCGGCGAGGCCGGGCCGCCTGTCGTCAACGTGTCGGGACCGCGCTACGGCGCCATTCATGGGCCTGACCGGCGCTTGATCGCGCTCAACAATATCGAGCTCATCACCGACCGCGACCTCGAGATCAACCTGCAGGAGATCAAGGAGGTCAAGCGCAAGTGGCGCGACCGCGCGGTCGTCGCGTCGCTGATGGTGCCTTGCGACGAGGAGTCCTGGAAGACGATTCTCGCCCGCGTCGAGGAGACGGATTGCGACGGCGTCGAGCTCAATTTCGGCTGTCCCCACGGCATGAGCGAGCGCGGCATGGGCTCGGCGGTCGGTCAGGTGCCCGAATATGTCGAGATGGTCGCGCGCTGGTGCAAGGCGCACACCCGCATGCCGGTGATCGTGAAGCTCACCCCTAACATCACCGACATTCGCAGTCCCGCCCGCGCGGCTAAGAACGGCGGCGCCGACGCGGTGTCGCTCATCAACACGATCAATTCGATCATGGGGATCGATCTCGACCAGATGACTCCGGACGTCTCGGTGGACGGCAAGGGCACGCATGGCGGCATGTGCGGACCGGCAGTAAAACCGATCGCCCTCTCGATGGTCTCCGAAATCGCCCGGTCGCCGGATCTCGCGGGCCTGCCGATCTCGGCGATAGGCGGCGTCACGACCTGGCGCGATGCAGCGGAATTCATCGCGATGGGCGCAGGCACAGTGCAAGTGTGCACCGCCGCCATGACCTATGGCTTCAAGATCGTGCAGGAGATGGTCACGGGCCTCTCCGACTATATGGACCGCAAGGGCTTCCGCACGATCGAGGATTTTCGCGGGATGGCGATCCCTTCGGTCACGGACTGGCAGCACCTCAACCTCAACTATGTCGTCAAAGCCGAGATCGATCAGGATCTCTGCATCCAATGCGGCCGCTGCCACATCGCCTGCGAGGACACGTCGCATCAGGCGATTTTCGCCCATCTCGACGGCAAGCGCCGGTTCGTGGTGAACGACGCGGAATGCGTGGGCTGCAATCTGTGCGTGCTCGTGTGCCCGGTCGAGAACTGCATCACGCTGGTCCACAAAACGGAAGGCGTCGATCCGCGCACCGGCGAGAATTACGCCCGCCCGCGTTTGCCGTGGACGGCGCATCCGAACAATCCGAGCGTCGCGCGGGCGGCGGAATAGGGCGGCCTCGCCGCGAAGAGCCAACACAGGAGCGATTGCGGATCGAGTGAGGCGCGGCGGGTTTCCCTCTCGATAGGATCAATCACAGACGCGCGCGTCGCCGTGGGGCGGGACTCAGCGAACGGAAGGGGGCTCCTGTGGCGAGGCGCGATGGACGGCAACCCCAGCTTCGCCCGCTTCGACGCTTCCGATGATGGCGGCTCGGGCGTCGCCCCCGTCGTGAATTCGGGCGAGGACTTCCGGCGCAGCGTCAGGATCGCAGGCCACGAGAAGGCCGCCGGACGTCTGCGGGTCGGTCAGCAGGCGCTTGCGCCAATCCTCCAGACCCTCGGGCAGCGCGACCGCCTCTCCATAGCTTGCCCAGTTTCGTGTCGATGCGCCGGTTGCGAAGCCCGCCTGCGCGAGCGTTTCGGCCTGCGTGAGCAAGGGTATGGCGGAAAGTCCTATCGTCAGCTTCACGCCGGCCCCGCGCGCCATTTCGAGACCGTGGCCCAGAAGGCCGAAGCCGGTGACGTCGGTCATCGCGTGGATAGCCTCGTCGAGAGCGAGCTCGGCGCCGACGGCGTTGAGTCGGGTCATGGAGGCCAACATCTCGCGATAGCCGTCCCCGTCGAGCGCGCTCTTCTTGATCGCCGCGGAATAGACGCCCACCCCGAGCGGTTTTGTAAGGATCAGCGCGTCCCCGGGCCTTGCGTCGCAATTTCGCTTCAGGGCCTTGTTCGACACAAGGCCGATCACCGCGAGTCCGTAGATTGGTTCGGGCGAATCGATGGAATGGCCGCCCGCTACGGGTATGCCCGCCTCCGCTGCTGTCGACGCGCCGCCGCGCAAAATTTCCCGGATCATCTCCGTCGGCATCTTGTCGATCGGCATGCCCAGGATGGCGAGCGCGAAGATCGGCCGCCCGCCCATCGCGTAGACGTCGGATATGGCGTTGGTCGCGGCGATGCGGCCGAAGTCGAACGGATCGTCCACCATCGGCATGAAGAAGTCGGTGGTCGCAACGATTGAAGTCTCGTCGTCGAGCCGCCAGACGGCCGCGTCGTCGCCCGTCTCCGTGCCAACGATGAGATTGGCGAAAGACGCGGCCGCCGGCTGCGCGGACAGCAGTTCCCGCAGCACGGCGGGCGACAGCTTGCAGCCGCAGCCCCCGCCGTGCGCAAGGCTGGTGAGCCGCAGAACGGGAACGCTCATCAGATCGAAATTTCGCGCGCGAGGATCTGGTAGCGGAAAGCTCCAGGATCAAGGCAGTCGAGCCGCACGCCTCCGACCTCGCCCTCCGGATACATAAGGAAACCGACTGGCGCGCCCGCGGAACCCGGCAGCGCCACGTCATGCGCACAGTTGAAGGCGACCCAATTGCCCTCGCAGCCCCCGATCAGCGCCTCGCGCGCCGCAATCACCTTGGGATCGTCGGCGGTGAGGTTCTTCGGCGGCTCCTCGAGCATCACTTTGCGCACATCGGCCGCGTCCATCGGCGTCCAGCCGATTCCCTCGAGCCAGACATCCGCACGGCAATGCTGCGCCTTGGTCACATCGGCCGACGCCGCGCCGAGGCTCTTGTAGCCGAAGCGCGAGGGCGCGACTCGAACGCCGTAGAGATCGCGCGCCGGCAGGCCGGCCGCGCGCGCGAGCCCCACGAAAAGCCCATTGATGTCCGCGCATTTGCCGCCGAGCGGCGCGCCTGCCAGCATGGCGCGAATATCGCCTGAGCCGCAGCCTCGCGTCGCTCCGATGCGTTCGGTGTTGGCGACGAGCCAAGCGTAGATCGCCTGCGCCTTTTCCAGGTCGTTGCCCGCGCCAGCAACGATCCTGTCGGAAGTTTCCTTGACGATGCCGTCGGTCGGGATGGGGGCGGTCGCTTTGGTGAAAAGCGCGCGATCCTGCGGCGACAACTGGGCCTGGCTCCCTGCGCGAGCATGGACGTTTGTCACACGGTCGCGCGTTGCTACGCGGCTCACGATTTCGGCATGGCGCGGGCCGGCGCCGCGCCATTGGAGCTTCACGATCTCGGCTCCGTAGTTAGGATCGCGAACAAGCTCGGCCGAACTCGTCCCGCTCCAGTCCGTTCCGAGGGGACGGCTCCAAACAGGATCGGCAAAGGACACCGCGGGAATCCAAACCTGCACCGGCTCTGTCGAGTTCGACCTCGACGATCGTGCGAATCTCATACGTCCGCCACTCGCCCGGCGACGGGCCGAAAACGATAGGATCGGCGCTCGCGGAACGGGCGGACGCGCCGATTGCAGCTATGGCGGTTGCGGATTTTAGGAAGTCGCGACGGTCCATCATGGCTTGCCTCCTCCAGAGGACATTGGGCCAATGGCGCGGGACGAAGCGCCGAAGGAAGCTTAAGCCGGCGCGCGCGACGACGCCAGAGGGTCCACCGCCGCGACGCGTCCCTCAGCCCGAGGGCTGCGCGTCAGGCTTTCGGGACAGCGCTGAACAAACTGACCAGTCCTTCGGCGTAGGTCGGATGCGAGATCGTCAGCGCCTCGACTTGCTGGTAGGAAAGGCCGGCCGCCATGGCGAGTTGGATCGGGGGTAAGAGTTCGCCCGCCCGCGGCGCAAACGCCGTAAAGCCGAGGATGCGGTCGTCGGCCCCGACGAGCGCCTTCAGCTTGCCATACCGCTCTCCAGTGGCCCGCGTCCGCAGGATGGTCGTGACGGGCAATTCAGCAAGGCGATAGTCGATTCCTGCGCGTTCCGCTTCTATCTCGTTCAGTCCAACGCGCGCGAGTTCGGGCTCAATGAACATGCAGTTGGGGACCTGGCGTCCCGTCGTCCGCCGATCCTTGCCGGCGAGGTTGTCGCGCACGATGCGGAAATCCTCGAAGGCCATATGCGTGAATGCCGGGCTGCCCGCGCAATCGCCCATGGCCCAGACATTTGGGGCAGCAGTTTCCAGCTTATCGTTGACCTCGACGTAGCCCGCCGGGGTCAACGCAACGCCGGCCTTTTCGAGTCCAATTCCCTTGGTGTTCGGAGTTTTGCCCAGCGCAACCAGCAAATGCGTGCCCTCAACGTCTCGGGGCGCGCCGTCAACGGCGCCGTGCAGCGTCACCGCGTCGCCCGAGCGGCCGGACACCTTCTCGATTGCCGCTCCGGTGACGATCGCAACCCCTTCGTCGCGCAGCATCGCAGTCACGGCTTCGGCGATATCCGGATCCTCGCGCATGAGCAGCCGCCCTGCCTTTTCGCAAACTGTCACCTGCGCTCCCAGGCGCCTCATGGCTTGGGCGAGTTCGAGCGCGACATAGCCGCCGCCAAGGATGAGCAAATGCCCCGGCAGCGTCTCGAGGTCGAGCAGTTCGACATGCGTCATCGCGCCGGATTCGTCGAGCCCCGGCAGATCGGGCTTCATCGCGAAAGCGCCAAGGTCGAGAAACACTTTCTCGCCGCGCAGGACGCGCTTGCCGCCGCCGTTCAGCGCGACTTCGATCGTGCGTTCGCCGACGAACGCGCCCCGGCCCATCACAAGCTCCGCGCCGCTCGCTTTGAACTTGCCGAGATGCGTCTCGATGAGACCTTTGACCATCGCACGTTTGCGAGCCTGAACCTCGGCCATTGCAACGGAAAACCTCTCCGCATGAGCGCCGTATGCGGCCGCGGTTCGCACAATGTGGGCGACCTCAGCGCTGTGGACGATGTTCTTGCTAGGCAGACACGCGATATTGGGGCACGAGCCGCCGATGTAGCGATCCTCGACCACAGCCACGCGCTCGCCGGCGCTCCCAAGGAACCACGCCATGCTCTTGCCAGCCTCGCCGCTGCCGAGAACAACGGCGTCGAAATCTTCGGTGGATGTCATGAACCTCGACCTTCAAATGAGCGGACAGGAAGTCGTGAAGAACGAAGCGAGGCGGGGTCAAGCGCGCCCCATCATAGGAATCGCCGGCGAGGACGGCGCGACCACGGCCGGCTACCGAACGAGCAGCAGCGGATTGGGCGCATGCCGGGACCATCCCGCTTCGCCAATCATCATGTCGAGCCCGAGGGTCGCGAGATCGTCGGCGTAGGGATCGGCTTCGGTGTCCTTCGATTCGTAGATAAGCTTTGCGTAAGTTCCGCATTCGTCGCAAGTTTCCGCGCATACAACGCCCGAGTCCCCTCGACGCCTCGCAGCGACAGAGTTCTCGCGCCGCCGCAGCCGATGCATTGGGCGCGCGTATGATTCCACGCCGTCGAGCACAGCGAACAACAGAGGTAGCGCGCTCCCGGAGTGGGACCGGCCGCAGTGACGAAGGCGGCCGACGCTGTTGAGCCACAACAGGGACAGAGATCGCGCCGTTCGAGCAGTCTCAGTTCGGACACGGGAAGGCGCGCGGCAAGACGGGTGAAATAGACCTGAAGCGCTGCAGCGATCCAGAAGGCCGCACCTGCATCCGCCTCATCGATTTTACCGCGCAGGAACGCGTCTGCGAGCGCTTCGATTGCAGCCGGGTCCCGCGTCTTCATGTCCGCGATCACGAGCCTCGCGACGTCTGGCAGCGGCGCCCGGTCGAAATGACGCAATAGCGCCGCGAGTCCCTCTCGCCAGGCCGAATCGCGTCGATGACCGTCAGCGGCAATCGGAGGAATGCGCGCAATGACCGCTCTTCGGATCTCGTCATCGCCCAGCGTTTGAGGCTCTCTTGCGGTGGCCGCAGCCGAATGCTGCCCGCGCGCCACTTCGGCCATGAAACTCAGCCACCCTTCAGCCGGATGGTCAGCCGCGAGCCCTTCGAGGCGCGCTGCGGTGCGTGCAAAGCGCGCGGAAGGATAGGGCAAAACAATCGGCTCCGGCGCCTTCACCCCGCCGATCGGACCGCTCCAGTTCGCCTTGGGGGCCGTCTCGCCCTGCCTCAAAGCGCGGCCCTCATCGCCCTGGCCGTGGGCCCATCGAGCCTGTCTCCACGAGGCGGCGGAACCACTTGCGGTGGTGGCGCCACGCCCAGCCCGGCGTGACGTAGCCGCGCGTCATCGCGCGTACGGACCCGCGCACCCAGATGGCCGCATAGACGTGGATGATCCAGATCATGATCGCGATCGCGGCGGCCATGCTGTGGATCAATGCCGCGATGCGCTGGGTCTCGATTGACGTCGTCTGCTCGAAATAGGCGTTCCAGATCGTAAGCCCCGTGATGAACAACGCCGGAACGAGCAACGCCATCGACCAGAATACGAACTTCTGTCCGGTATTGAAGCGCGGAACTTCCGGGATGCGGTCTTCGTCATTGGTCAGGACCGGCACGATCGCCTTCACCCACGCGATGTCGTCGCAGGTCGGAATGTTGTCCCGTACATACTGCACGATCATTCCGGCGTAACTGACAACGAGAACGCAGCCGATCCAGGGATGGACCGCGCGCATCCATTCTCCGCTCCCGAACAAGGCTGAGAGCCAGAACAGCAACGGATGGAACATCGCGAGACCCGAGATCATCAGCAGTACAAAACAGGCCGCCGTGATCCAGTGGTTGACCCGCTGCGTCGCGGTGTTGCGGATGAAGGTTCCGCGCGGATAGGTCATTTCGGACCTCCCTCGGCCCGGATGAGTTCGTTGGCTTCCTTCTCGTCGCGATCCTCGACTTCGTTTGCCCCCCAGACGACCCAGTGCAGAAATCCCGCGACGGCCGTGAAGGCGATGCCCGCGAGCGCGATCGGCTTCAGCACGCCCTTCCAAGCTTCGACGAAATTGCTGATATGCGGGTTTTCTGGGAGGCCCGCGTAGATGGACGGCGTGTCGGCGTGGTGCAGCACATACATCACATGCGTGCCGCCGACGCCGGGCGGGTCATAAAGCCCGGCATTTTCGAAGCCGCGCGACTTCAGGTCCACGAGCCGGTCTTCCGCCTGGGCGATCATGTCGGTCTTGGAGCCGAACATGATGGCGCCGGTCGGACACGCCTTCACGCAGGCGGGCTCGAGGCCGACGGTCGACCCGGTCCGAGCAGAGCGTGCATTTGTAGGATTTGCGATCGATCTGGCTGACCCGCGGGATGTTGAACGGGCAACCCTTGATGCAATAGCCGCAGCCGATGCAGTTCTCGCTGATGAAGTCGACGATGCCGTTGGCGTATTGCACAATCGCCCCTGGGGCGGGACAGGCCTTGAGGCAACCCGGGTCCTCGCAATGCATGCAGCCGTCCTTGCGGATCAGCCATTCGAGATCGCCCTTGGGATTGTCCCATTCCGTGAACCGCATCAAGGTCCACGTGTTGGGATCGAGATCGAGCGGATTGTCATAGGTTCCCTCGAACTGGCCGACGCTGCCGCGAAGATCGTTCCATTCCATGCACGCGGACTGACAGGCCTTGCAGCCGATGCATCGCGTGACGTCGATGAGTTTGGCGACCTCCTCCTCGTGACGGCGCACCGAGGGCGGCGTCAATGTCGTTGCGGAGATCCGTATATAATTCTGCGACTGCAGATTGTTGGGCATTCCTGAACCTCCGCGCCGCGCGGGGCGCGCCCGCTACGCCGAGGGCGCAGCAACCTTCTCCACATTGACGAGAAACGCTTTGAACTCGGGCGTCTGCGTATTGGCGTCGCCGACCGAAGGGGTGAGCGTGTTCGCACCGTAACCCTTCAGCGTCTGTCCGGTGAAGCCCCAGTGCAGCGGCACTCCGATCACATGCGTGGGTTTGCCGTCCACCATCAAGGGCTTGATGCGCTTGGTGACATAGGCCTTGCAGATCATCGCGCCTCGCTTGCACGAGACCCGTACCCAGCCGGCCTGTTCGATGCCCTTCTCCTTCGCGAGCGCCTCGCCGATTTCGACGAATTCCTCCGGCTGCAGGATCGCGTTGATCAGCGCATGCTTCGTCCAGAAATGGAAATGCTCGGTCAGTCGATAGGTCGTTCCGACATAGGGAAAGTTTTCCGCGGTCCCGAAATTCGCGCGGTCGTCGGCGTAGACGCGCGCAGCGGGATTGTTCTTGACCTTCGGGTGAAGAATGTTCTCCGAGGGCGACTCGAAGGGCTCGTAATGCTCGGGAAATGGCCCCTCGACCATATCGGCGCGCGCGAATAATCGCCCGAGGCCTTCCTGCTGCATGATGAACGGTCCGACGCCCGCCGAGGGCGGCGTGGTCGGCCCGTAGTCCGGCACGTCGAGGCCAACCCACCGAGAGCCGTTCCATTGGATGATTGATTTTGCCGGATTCCACGGCTTGCCATCAAGATCGGCGCTCGCGCGGTTGTAGAGGATACGGCGATTGGCGGGCCAGGCCCATGCCCAGCCGGGCGCGATGCCCTGCTCGCGAGGATCGGCGGCGTCACGCCGCGCCATCTGGTTGCCCTTCTCGGTGTAGCAACCCGAGAAGATCCAGCAGGCCGAAGCGGTCGAACCGTCGTCACGCAATTGCGCGAAGCCGTCGAGCAGCGTGCCCGCCTTCGTGACGACCTGGCCGGAATCGTCCTTGAGGTCGACGAGCGCCTTGCCGTTCATCTCCTTGGCGAGTTCTTCCGGATTGGGATCGACCGGATTGGTATAGTTCCAGGTGAGGTTGAGGAGCGGATCGGGGAAGGCGCCGCCGTCCTTGCGGTACATCTCGCGCAGGCGGTGGAAGATGCCGGACATGATCCAGATGTCCGCCTTCGCCTCGCCAGGCGGCGGCGCCGCCTTCCAGTGCCATTGCAGCCAGCGCGCGGAGTTGACGAGCGCGCCGTCCTCCTCCGCAAAACAGGTCGTGGGAAGCTGAAAAACCTCTGTCTGGATTTTGGTCGGATCGGATCGGATTCTTGGCGCCGAAATTCTCCCAGAAGCGGGAAGTTTCGGTGTCCAGCGGATCCATCACGACGAGATATTTGAGCTTACCGAGGGACGCGCGAATCTTGCCCTTGTCTGGGAAGGCCTGCAGCGGGTTGAAGCCTTGGCAGATGTAGCCGTTCATCTGGCCGTTGTGCATCATCTCGAAGGCGGCGATGATGTCGTAGAGCGGAATATCCAGCTTCGGCAGCCAATCATAAGCCCAATTGTTGCCGGCCTGCGCGGCGTTCCCGAACATCGCCTTCTGGAAGCTCACGAAGAATTTTCGGTAGTTCTGCCAGTAGCTGGTCTGGCCTGGGCGCAACGGCTTGTACTGCCGCGTGCTCATGTAATCATCGAAACTGGTCTCCTTGTCCTTCGGCAGCGTCATGTAGCCGGGCATCAGGTTCGACAGGAGCCCGATGTCGGTGAGGCCCTGAATGTTGGAATGACCGCGCAGCGCGTTCATGCCGCCGCCCGCAACGCCGATATTGCCGAGCAGAAGCTGGACCATCGCCATGGTGCGGATGTTCTGCGAGCCGACCGAGTGCTGCGTCCACCCGAGGGCGAACAGGCTTGTCAGCGCCTTGTCGGGCGCCGCGCACGAGGCGAACATCTCGCAGATGTGCAGGAACTTGTCCTGCGGCGTGCCGCAGATGCGCGACACGATCTCCGGCGTATATCGGTCGACGTGTTTCTTCAGGAGATTGATGACGCAGCGCGGATTCTGCCACTGGTCATCGACCTTGGCGAATCCCTGGTCGTCCAGTTCGTAGTCCCACGTCGACTTGTCGTACGATCGCTTCTCTTCGTCGTAGCCTGTGAAGAGCCCGTCCTGGAAGGCGAAACCTTCCTTCACGATGAGGCCGGCGTTCGTATAGTGCCGCACGTATTCGTGCTGCAGCGCGTCCTTTTCCAGCAGGTAACGGATCACGCCGTTGAGAAAAGCGATGTCCGTGCCAGGCCGGATCGGCGCGTAATAGTCCGCAACCGAGGCTGTACGGGTGAAGCGCGGATCAATGACGACGAGCTTAGCGCCGTTTTCGATCTTCGCTTCGATCACCCATTTGAAGCCGCACGGGTGGGCTTCGGCCGCATTGCCGCCCATCACGACCACAACATTGGCGTTCTTGATATCCTGCCAGGTGTTGGTCATCGCGCCACGACCGAATGTTGGGGCCAAACTGGCCACCGTCGGTCCGTGTCAGACGCGCGCCTGATTGTCGAAGACCACCATCCCTAAGGCGCGAGCGACTTTCCACGTCAGGATCGCCGTCTCGTTGGAGGACGCGGACGCGGCGAGCATCCCCGTGCTCGTCCAGCGGTTGACCGTGGCTCCGTCCTTATTGCGACTTATGAAATTCTTGTCGCGGTCTTCCTTCATGAGCTTCGCGATCCGGTCGAGCGCGAAATCCCAGGTGACCTCCTTGAACTCGTTCGAGCCCGGCGCCCGATATTTCGGAACCTTGAGGCGCCCAGGCGAATGAACGATGTCGAGCAGCGCCGAGCCTTTCGGGCACAGCGTGCCACGATTGACTGGATGATCCGGATCGCCCTCGATATGAATGATGTCCGTAACGGCGTTCTTGGCTCGGTCGCCGCGCCCGTAGATCAGGATGCCGCAAGCGACAGAGCAATAGGTGCAAGTGTTGCGGGTCTCACTTGCCGCTGTGAGTTTGAACGGCCTCACGGCGGCCGCGAACGCCTCGGTCGCGCCCCCAAATCCCAGCGCACCGACGCTCGAAGCCGCAAGACCCGCGGCGGTGATCTTGATAAAGCCGCGACGACTGAGCTCCATTTGCCAGGCTCCGACTCGTTCTCTCGCGGCAATGCGCGGAGTTTAGAGAGAGAGACTAAGCAAACCAGTGCGGATTGTGAAGTGTGGATTCTGTCGCCGCGGGGAACTTAGCGCCAGATCCGAACCCAACACTCGCTAGTTCCTGTCGATATATTTCATATTATATTTCGATACAGCACGGTGTATCCGCTGAGATCGTCTCAATGCCCCCCGCCGCCAGCGACCGCCGCGGGCTTACGCATGAAGGCCGCGAGCCCGACGCAGCCGATAAAGATCGCCGTCAACGCGAGGAACACGTCGGCGAGCGCCATAACTTCGGCTTGCCTCCTGACGATCATCGCCAGTTCCTTTGTGGCGGCGAGCGCAGCGTCCGAACCGCGCGAAGCGAAGGCCCTCGTGAGCTCCGAAAGCCGATCTTCAGCCGCCTGCCGTCCCCAGATCACTGACTCGCGCAACCGCTGCAGATGCAGATCCATGCGGTCGTCGAGCAGCGTGTTGATGAGCGCAAGCCCGACGGCGCCCCCGAGATTGCGCATGAGATTGAAGAGGCCCGAGGCATTCTTGATCTTTTGCGGCGGCATGGTGCCGAGCGCGAGCGTGTTGATCGGAACCATGGACAGCATCAGGCCGACGCCGCGAAAAACCTGGGGCCAAAGCAGTTCGTAGAAATCCCAATCCACCGTGACAAACGAGGCCTGATAGGTGCCTAAGGCGAAGAGAACAAAGCCCGTCGCGATCATGATGCGCGGATCGATCTTGGTCATGAGCCGCCCTGCGAAAGGCGCGGTCACGAACATGCAGAGGCCGGTTACGAACATCGTCTTGCCGATCATCAACGACGAGTAGCCGCGCACGACCGCAAGGTAGACGGGATAAATATAAGTGAGGCCATAGAGCCCGATGCCGAGCACGAAGCCGAAGATCGTGCCGGTTGCAAAATTGCGATCGCGGAATGTCGTCAAATCCACGATCGGCTGCTTCGCAGTGAACACGCGCCAGAAGAAAAGAACAGCGCTTACAGCCGAAACGACGATGGCGAGCGTCACCGGCGTGCTTTCGAGCCAATCCTTCGACGGCCCCTCCTCCAGCGCGTATTCGAGCGCGCCCAGAAAGCCCGCCATTGTGAGAAGGCCGAAATAGTCGAAATGGGTCAGCAGCGACCAATCCGCCTCGTCAAAGTCGATCAGAAGCCACGACGCGGACGTGACGATGATGCCGGGGATAATGTTGACCAGAAACAGCCAATGCCAGGAGAACCAGTCGGTCAGGTAACCGCCGATGGTGGGGCCGATGGTCGGCGCCAGCGTTGCGACGAGGCCGATGATGGGCGAAATGATCGGCTGCTTGTCGCGCGGGAAGATCGTGAAGGCGGACGCGAAGACGGTCGGGATCATGCCTCCGCCGATGAAGCCCTGCAACGCGCGCCACACGATCATCTCATTGATCGAGTTCGACTGCGCGCACATGAAACTCATCAGTGTGAAGCCACCCGCCGAAATCGTGAAGATCACGCGTGTCGAGACCACCCGCGACAGGAAGCCTGACAGCGGGATCATGATGACTTCGGCAATGAGGTAGCTCGTCTGAACCCAGGTGACTTCGTCCGACGAAGCCGAAAGTCCCGCCTGGATCTGAGAGAGAGACGCCGAGACGATCTGGATGTCCAGGATCGCCATGAACATCCCGAAAACCATGAAGATAAAGGCCGCGATCCGCCGGCGGCTGAATTGCCGCGCAGCGGGGGCCATTGGCGCCACCACCAGATCGACGGCCGGAGCCGCCCCTCCAGGCCGAATAGCGGCGATCGAGTTGGTCACGGCTTTGCGCCGCCGTTCATCGTGCGGGAGGCGAAAGCCTCAAGGCCGAGCGCGCCGAGCAGTGTCGGCTTAGGCGCGTCCGGATCGCGGGTGTGGACGGTCGCGACCACCGAAAGGCCGGGCCGCAGCGGAGTTTCCTTCAGCACGTCCTCGGGGAAGGTCACGCGCACTGCGAGCCGCTGCACGACCTTGGTGAAGTTGCCTGTCGCGTTGTCTGGCGGGAGCAGGGAGAACTGCGCCCCCGAGGCCGGCGAGATCGACTTCACGACGCCTTCCACAACCTTCCCGTCGAGCGCGTCGATGGCGACATCGACCCTCTGGCCCGGTTTGATATCGGCGAGCTGCGTCTCCTTGAAGTTGGCGTCGACATAGGCCGCATTGAGCGGCACGAGCGCCATGAGTCGCGTGCCGGGCGAGACGAGGTTGCCGACCTCCGCCGCCTTGTTCCCTACCGTGCCGTCGAAGGGCGCGACCACTTTGGTGAACGAAAGATCGCGCTGCGCCTTGTCGAGCGCGGTCACCAGCTCCGCGCGCTGCCGCGAGGCCTCATTCTGCTGCGCCTTCAAGACTTCGAGATTGCCCTTCATGCCCTGCAACGCCGCCGTCGCTGAAGCTTCGCCCGATTTCGCGCCGGAAAGCGCAGCAGCAGTGCGGTCGCGATCCGCCGTCGCCTGTTCCAATCGCTGCTGGGAGCCGAATCCAGTCTGAACGAGCTTTTTCGCACGATCGAATTCGAGGGAGGCGCGCTCGGCGTCCGCCGCAGCCGCCATGAGTTGCGCCTCCGCGCTCTGCACCTGCGCCTGCCCTTGAGCGATGGTTGCGCCCTGCGCGTCGATCTGCCGTCCGATGCGTCCGATCGTTGCGTCCTGGGTGTCGATCTTGGCCTTGGCGGCGTCAACCGCGACCTGATAGTCGCCAGGGTCGATCTGCGCGAGCAACTCGCCCTTGCGCACGACCTGGTTGTCTCGGACCGGAACCGCGAGCAAATGGCCGGTGGCCTTGGCCGCGATCACCGCCGTGTCCGCGCCGACATAAGCATCGTCAGTCGAGACGAGGAAACGGCCCTCGACGAAATAGTCGTACGCCGTCTTTCCGCCATAGACGAGCCCGCCAAGAAACAGGAGCGGCACGACAAAGCGCCGGATGCGACCTGTCGCCTTCGGCTTGGGCGCCGGCGGAGCGCCAGGCGAGGTCGTCGCCGGAAGACTATGCCCGCCCGCAGGCGCAGGCGCCGGAACTGGCGCTGCGGCTGCGGGTGTCCGCGGATGCGCCTCCAAACTGGAGGCAGAAGCGGAAGCGTCTGTCATTGAAGTCCCCACTGGACCGAACGGTTCGGTCATTTTCCCTTGACTTAGCCGATATCGAGGCCTATCGCAAGAGAAATCGAACCGAACCGTTCGGTCAGAATCGACCTTGCCGCAGCAGGATCTGGAAACCATGGACGCGCAAACTCTGGATCAGGACGCCGGCAGCCGATATGACGGCAGCGCCAAACGGCGGCAGATCATGGACGGGGCGCGCTCGGCCTTTCTGGCGTCCGGGTTCGACGGCGCCAGCATGAATGACATTGCCCGCGAGGCTGGCGTCTCGAAGGGCACGCTTTACGCCTATTTCGGCTCCAAGGAGGAGCTTTTCGAGGCCATCATCCAGGCCGAATACTCCCAGGCGGCCGAGCGGCTTTGCGCGTTCAAGAGAGGCGGCGAAGTTCGCGAGATGCTGATGGATTTCGGCTTTCGACTCATCAGCCGAATGTCGGACCCAGACGTGATGGCTTTTTCGCGCGTCGTTGTCGCGGCGTCAGGGAAATTTCCCAAGATTGGCCGCGCCTTCTATGCTGCCGGCCCGCTTTACGGCGCAACCCGGCTTGCCGAGGAACTCGTCGCGCTCGAAAAGACCGGCGCGCTGAGAGTTCCGGATCCCGAACGCGCGGCCTGGCAATTCGTCGACCTCTGCCAGAGCTATGTCTACAAACGCCTTCTGTTCGGCGTTGTCGAATTCCGTCAGGCCCGAAGAGATCGAAGCTTCCGTGAAGGCCGGCGTCGAGGTGTTTCTGACCGCCTACGGCGCGTAACTCCTTGCGGGCGACCCCTCCGCGGGTCCATGACCCGCGCCCATGAATGTCGCGCCGTCCCTGCCCCGCAACTGGCTCAACGAAATCCGCCCCGCCATGCGAGACGTCCCGCCCAGCGGGATCGTCGAGGTGTTCGACTATGGACGTGGCAGGCAGGGACTCATTCCCCTGTGGGTCGGCGAGGGCGACCTGCCGACGCCCACGTTCATAACGGACGCCGCCAAGGCCTCGATGGACCGCGGCGAGACGTTCTACACCGCGCAAGGCGGAATCCCGGACTTCCGCGAGGCCGTCGCCGACTATATGACGCGGGTCTACGGAATGGCCCCCGACGGCAAACCCTTCCCGGCGGAGCGCTTCTTCGCGACCATCGGCGGCATGCACGCCATCGAGATTGCGATGCGGCTCATCGCTGGGCCGGGCGACGACGTGCTCATTCCCTCCCCGGCCTGGCCGAACTTCGTGGGGGCGGCGGAAACAGCCGGCGCGCGTGCGATCCTCGTTCTTCTCGACCAGAGCGGCCGCTGGAGCCTCGATCCCAAAGGACTGGACGCCGCTGTCACCCCCGCGACGAAGGCGATCGTCCTCAACTCCCCCGCCAACCCCACCGGCTTCGTCGCCAGCCCCGAGGAGATCGCGGCCACTCTGGCCATCGCGCGGCGCCACAATCTCTGGATCGTCGCCGACGAGGTTTACGGCCGCCTAACGTATGACGGGAAGCGCGCGCCTTCCTTCCACGACGTGATGGCGCCCGATGACAAGATTATGTTCGTCCAGACCTTGTCAAAGAATTGGGCGATGACCGGATTTCGGATCGGCTGGCTCGAAGCGCCCCCCGAACTCGGGCCGGCGATCGAGAATCTCGTGCAGTTCACGACCTCGGGCGTGCCCGTCTTCAATCAACGCGCCGCCATCGCCGCGCTCGAGCAGGGCGAGGATTTTCTTGCCTTCCAGATCGAACGGTGCCGCGAGTTGCGGGACGCGCTCTGCAAGACGCTGGCCGCCACGGGCCGAGTCCGCTTCTTCGAGCCCGAGGCGGCTTTCTATCTCTTCTTCGCCATCGACGGCTTCCTCGACTCGCGCGCGCTCGCCTTTCGCCTCATCGACGAGGCCGGCGTCGGCCTTGCTCCCGGCGTCGCTTTTGGCCCCGGAGGCGAAGGCTGGCTGCGCCTGTGCTTCGCGCGCGATCCGGCCGAGATGCAGGAGGCCGCCCGGCGCCTCGCGGGATGGCTCAAGAGCGCATGAGCCCGGGTTTGGCCGACGCCGCTCGGGCTATTGCGGGGACCGGCGCGCCGCCTCCGCCTTAAGTCCAATATTGCTATGGCGAAAGACCCTCTGGCGCCGCAGCAGACTTGCCTTTAAATGCGTGAGTTCCGTCAGGAGATCGTCATGGCCGCCCGCCCGCGTCGAAGCGTCCTCTACATGCCCGCCTCCAACGCCAAGGCGCTGGCCAAGGCGCCGACGCTCCCGGCCGACGCGCTGATCCTCGACCTTGAGGATTCCGTGTCTCCCGACGCCAAGCTCGCCGCCCGGACGCAA
The DNA here is from genome assembly GCA_963824465.1 of uncultured Alphaproteobacteria bacterium. Taxonomy (GTDB): domain Bacteria; phylum Pseudomonadota; class Alphaproteobacteria; order Rhizobiales; family Beijerinckiaceae; genus Roseiarcus. Next base: position 57,925 of record CAWGPL010000015.1, on the reverse strand, counting down.
GCCGCCGAGGCGGTAAAAGGCAATTTCGGCGGAAAGGAAGTGGTGATCCGGGTCAACGGGCCGCACACGCCCTGGGGCGCCGACGATCTCGTCGCCGCCTCTGTGGCCGGTCCGGACGCCATTTTGCTGCCCAAGGTCGATGGGCCCGGCGCGATCATGCACGCCGCCCGCATTATGCGGGAAGCCGGCGCCCCCGACCGAACCCGCATCTGGGCGATGATGGAGACCCCAAGCGCCATTTTGGGCGCCGGGCAGATCGCCGCCGTCGCCGCGGATTCGGCCTCGCGGCTCGTGGTCATGGTGATGGGCCTCAACGATCTCGCCAAGGAGACCCGCGCCCGCCTCACCCCCGGCCGGCCGACGATGACGGCGTGGCTCGCCAATTGCGTGGTCGCCGCCCGCGCCCATGGCGTCGAGATCATCGACGGCGTCTACAACAACATCGCCGATCTTGACGGATTTCGCGCCGAGTGCGTACAGGGTCGGGACATGGGGCTCGACGGCAAGACGCTCATTCATCCAAGCCAGATCGACATTTGCAACGAGGTTTTTGCGCCTTCGGTCGCCGAAGTGGACAACGCGCGGGCGATCATCGACGCCTTTGGCTTGCCGGAAAACGCAGGCAAGGGCGTCATTCAGTTGAACGGCAAGATGGTCGAACTCCTTCACGCCGAAATGGCCCAACGCACCCTCGCCATCGCCGACGCCATCGCCACGATGGCGAAGGCCGCCGCCTGACCGCCAGGGATCTCGGTTCGCTTTCGGTCCGGGATCGAGCGCGATAGGCCCGCGGGAAGCGGGCGTCCGGATTGCCGGCTCGAGGCCAAAGCAGCAAGCTCTAAGCGTTAGGTTTTGCACGTCTGTCCGCCGGAAGGCCGAAGGTTTCGCCCGATGCTCCGCCCCTGTGTGCAGTGAAGCGCAGGTTTGGCGCCGACCTGGCGTTTTCAAAGACTTAGGCGCCAAAAACTGTCCGTTCGTCGCTTCGAATCGCGCGGCCTCCGTCCCCCTCCTCATTGTGAGGAGCGGTGCCAAGCGCGGCGTTTGTCCCCGCTTCATCGTGAGGAGCGGCGCGAAGCGCGACGTTCTCCACCGAGGCTTCAGAAGTCGCCCCGGGGGAGGCGACGATTTCTGTTCATCAAAATGATGATACCATAAAATTCTGAAAATATCAATATACGGAAAGGGCTCGGGCCGACTTAAAGCCTAGGCGCTATCCGCCTCCCGCTCTCTCAAATACCATCGTTTTTGAGAGAAATGCGGACAACTAGCGGCGGCGAGGCTATTTGACCGAGGAGAAAGCCGTCGGGGTCAGGAACTGGCTGCTAATATTGGCGACGATCCGGCCGTCCTTCTCCGATTCGGCGCTCACTGTGAGCCATTCCGGATCGGCGACAAACGCCGGCCATTTGATTTCGCGCTCCGCCAGCGATTCCCAAGCGAGCAGATAGGTCAGGTCGCAGTTGGATTCGCCGACCAGCGTCGTCCAGAAGCCGGCCTGACGGATGCCGTGCCTCTCCCAGATGCGCAGCGTGTGGTTCTGGAAACGCGCCAGCAGATTCGGCAGGCGGCCAGGCAGGGTGCGGTAGATGCGCAGTTCATAGATCATCGGGCGTCTCCTAGGCGTTGGTCCCAAGGAGGGACTTTTGAGAGGCTATGTCGGAAAAGGTCGAGCGTATGACTCCAGCGGCATTCGCAGAGCGTTGGTGAGGTAGGAGACCGTTCGATATTGTCCGGCAAGCATCAAGATTTCGATGATTGCTTCGTCGCCAAAATGGGTTTTGAGATCGGCCCATGCCTTGTTGTCCAAGTCGCAGGTGTCGTGCAATTGATCGCACGCTGCGATAAGCGCCTTCTCCTCATCATTCCAGCAGGCGTCAGCGCAGCTCCCCCGTACAGTCGAAACAATCTCTTCCTCGGTGAGGCCAGCTTTGGCGCCAAAAAGAGAAACGTGAACACCCCACTCATATTCCGAGTGCGAGCGCGCCGTAATGCGGTCGATAATGATCTCTCGGTTTCGTAGAGTGAGGGCACCCTTGTCGAGCAGACCACCTGAAAAGAACCGATGAAAAAGACGTTCATCGCGTGCGAGCGTTGTGAACAGCACAAGTGGTTCATGGTCGCCCATCGTCTTGTCGAGCGTGGCTTGCACCTTCTCCGGGAAGGGGCGGTGAGCAGGCGCGATTCGGGCAGACATGCCTAGCTCCATGCTATACATTTCATAGCATGGCACAGTCTTCGCGCTTTGAAAAGCATAGCGCCCCCCGGACGATTGCGCGCAAGGTGCGAGGTTCGCGCACGGGTCGACCGATCATGGCGCTTCTCGACCTGTTGGGGCGTCGCATGACGCTTCGCGTTCTCTGGGAATTGTCGATTGCCGAACGGCCGATGACCTTCCGCCAACTGCAAACGGCGGCGGACACCAATCCCAGTGTGCTGAATACGCGGCTCAGCGAGCTGCGCGAAGCCGACATGGTTGTCCGCGGAGATAGTGGGTATCAGCTCTCGCCAATGGGTCAGTCGCTCGTGCCCCACCTCCTCGCTATACACAAGTGGTCTGAGACATGGGCGGCGCGCTCGGAATAGATTGTGCAGAAATATTGATTTTGCACGCGCGCCTTACGGTCGTTCGAAACATAACCGTCTCACGCACGACACTCCTCCCCGGGAGCCCATTTCCAGGAGTGTGAAAACTTATATATTCGCCGCGACGTCGTGCGGTCGCGACATCGATGAAGTGGAGGAAGCTTATGCCTCACGGCAATTTTGTCTGGCGAGAACTGTATACGCGCGACGTTGAGGCGGCGAGGGTGTTTTACGCCGCGCTCGTTGGCTGGACGTTTGAGGCCATGCCCATGCCCATGCCCCATCAAGATCGCACCTATTGGCTAGCTAAAACAGGAGATACACCCGTTGCTGGTATCATCGATATGCGCGGCATACTTCCGGAGTCCGATCCACCGCACTGGCTCAACTATCTTGAAGTCGATGACATCGATCAACGTCTTAGTGAAATTCAAGATCACGGCGGTGAAATCGCGCGGCCGCCGTTTCACATCCCCAATTTTGGGCGTATTGCTATCGGCGCAGATTCGACTGGCGCATTTATCGGCTGGATGACGCCTGACCGCTGACCGTGGGGCCACGAGTACTCTACGCCGCCCCCGCTATATTGCGACGGCCTCGGGCTGGCGGCCATTTCGCATCGATGGCGCTCTCAAAAATTCCGCAAAACCGGCCCTTTGCGCCTGTCTCCGATTCCCTAAATTATGACGACACAGACAGAGCCCCGCCTCTAGCGAAAATCCGCGGCGGTGAGAGTGCAATGACTCCGGTGGCCGTGAGAATACGCTTTCCGTGCGACGTTCAAAATGGACGGGCGCGTGGCGTCGAAGACGGAAAGGCACTTCGCTTCCGACATCTCGGATGTCGGCGACGCCATTCCTGATATTGCAAGGGCGCCAGCCGCAAGGGCGCCAGCTTCGACGAAGAACCGTATTTCGAACAGGCCGTCGTGGCCGAAAAAGAGGACAGCGTTCCGCGCTTCATCGAAACTTCGGGAAGGGTTTGGAAAGGCCAATGTCATGATTGACGCACCGGTCTGGACGCGGTCGAGGCAAATGTCGGCCGGGACTTCCGTTCTTTCCGACGTTTGACGTTGCGAAGATTGAGAGAAAGCATGCCGTCGGTCGCCGCGGATCGGCTGAGGTCGGTCATTGCCGAGCCGTCGACACGCGCAGGGACGCCGGTGAACACGTGATAGATCGTCCAGGAGCGATCCATTTCGACGCGGCGACCGAATTGACCATCCGGGGAGTCAGCCGCTGGCGCACCGCCTTCACTTTCCCAGACGCCGATCGAAAGGGCGCGTCGGTCGAACTCGGCTTCATCGCTGTCGGCGTTCATGCTGGAGCCCTGTCTCAAAAATCTCGGCGAAACGAATTCTGCTCGAATGAAGCTCGTTCCTCAGGCCATTCGGTAATCCGCATGGCGCGGGGAAATGCGAAAGCTGAAGCGCGATCTCGATCACGATTTTCAGACTTTCAGGATTGAGCGGAACCTTCTCCGACTACGGCGTTCTGATCTCGGCAATTGCTGGGTTTCTGTCACTTGGCCCTCGCCGAAAGTCCCTTCGATAAGGGCGCCTGCAGGCGACATGCGCACGAGTTCAAGACTATCCTGCGTCGTCACCCGTTCGTAATGCTCGGCGTCGCTCCGGATGCGATATTGTAGGGAACTTCCTCTCGGGGGAAGTGTGCTGGTGATGCGGTAGATGGCCGCGGATTGCGATGGCAGCCCGAACCCACCCTTCATCCGGACAACCTGTCCGGTCGTGAAAAGATGTGTCGCGGCTTCGCTGCGGATCGGGCGAGGGCTACGCGGAAGAATAGTTGAATTTGTCATGATTTCTTATGGTCCTTTTCGAGCGCCGCATCGAGGTCCGCCGGATTGGTCGGCGCCATCTCATGAACGGCCCCGTGCTGGCCGATCCCAGGGAGGTGGATAAAAGAAGCGACGCGACGCCATCCGAGCCGGGAGGGGCTCTCGATCGATTCTTCGTCGTGGTCGACGCGGTAGCTCCCGGCGGGTTGGGGCGAATTCAAAGCCGGGCAATTGGAAAGCCGACGAGAAACGGACGACAGTTTGTGTAGTCCGGCTAGCCATCATCGGTCCCGGCAAGAGATTGCGCCTTCGGTGTAATCCCATCCGAACCGGAATACCCCCCAAGCTGCCAGTACATCCGTGGTCAACGTCGACGAGCGTTCGGGTTCGAATGGAGCGACATGCCGCGCCCTATCGGCGCAACGCGTTCGCTATCGAAAACTTGGATTTAAAGGGCGGGTCTGTGACGCCGCGAGCCATATCGGCCAAATCAACGAGAGTCCTATATGGGCTTCGATTGAGTTCCGAACAAGGCGCGGAATTCGATGTCCTCCCGATTCAGTCGGGATCCCGCACCGCTGAGCTCGCCGTCAGCAGGCGAATATCGCTGTTTGCACATCGCGGTAGAAAACGTTCGGGCGCGCGAACGACCGCTCCCCGCCACACGAGAGGTTGCCACGGCGCTCTCGCCGTCCCCGCAGCCCACGAGAATTTGCGCTTCCCTCCCGGCCGTGCGGCTCCTATTTCAGAAGTCTTCCAGTTCCCCCGGAGCCCGGTTCCCATGAGCGCCCTTATCCATTCTCTTTTTCGGCTTGGGCCGGACGCGACTCCCTATCGCAAGCTGACCAGCGAAGGGGTTCGGGTGGAGAAGGCGTTCGGCAGGGACATTCTGGTCGTGGAGCCAGAAGCGCTTCGCCTGCTGGCGGAAGCGGCGATGATCGACATCAACCACCTGCTGCGTCCCGGCCATCTCGCGCAGCTCGCCCGCATCCTCGAAGACCCGGAGGCCACGAATAACGACAAGTTCGTCGCTTTCGACCTCCTCAAGAACGCCAATATCGCGGCGGGCGGGGTTTTGCCCATGTGCCAGGACACCGGCACCGCGATCGTCGTCGGCAAGAAGGGCCGCCTTGTGTGGACCGAGGGCGAGGACGAAGCCGCGCTGGAGCAGGGCATCAAGGACGCCTATCTCAAAAAAAACCTGCGCTACAGTCAGGTCGCGCCGCTCTCCACCTTCGAGGAGAAAAACACCGGCTCGAACCTGCCCGCGCAGATCGATATTTCGGCCGAGGGCGAGGATTCCTACAAGTTTCTCTTCATGGCCAAGGGCGGCGGCTCGGCCAACAAGACCTTTCTCTATCAGGCGACGCCCTCGATCCTCACCCATGAGCGGATGACCGCGTTTCTCAAGGAGAAGATCCTGACGCTCGGCACCTCGGCCTGCCCGCCCTATCACCTTGCCATCGTCATCGGCGGCCTTTCCGCCGAGCAAAATTTGAAGACGGTGAAGCTTGCTTCGGCGCGCTACCTCGACGGCCTGCCCGTAACCGGCGGCGAAGACGGGCACGCCTTCCGCGACATCGCGTTCGAGCAGGAGATCTGGAAGCTCACGCAGGACCTTGGCGTCGGCGCGCAGTTTGGCGGCAAGTATTTCTGCCACGACGTGCGGGTGATCCGCTTGCCCCGCCACGGCGCCTCGCTCCCCATCGGGCTCGGTGTTTCGTGCTCCGCCGACCGTCAGGCGCTGGGCAAGATCACGCGGGACGGCGTGTTCCTGGAGGAGCTGGAGCACGATCCGGCCCGCTTCCTCCCGGTCGTGGATGAGCAAAAGCTCGGCGGCCCAGTGGTCGCCATCGACCTCAACCGGCCGATGAAGGACATTCTGGCCGAGCTCACGCAATGTCCGATCCGAACGCGCGTCGCCCTGACGGGGCCGATGATCGTCGCCCGCGACGCGGCCCACGCCAAGATCCGCGAGCGCCTCGATCGGGGCGAGCCGATGCCGCAATATATGAAGGACCACCCTGTCTATTATGCAGGCCCCGCCAAAACCCCGGCCGGCCTGCCCTCAGGCTCGTTCGGGCCCACGACCGCGGGGCGGATGGATTCTTTCGTCGAACAATTCCAGGCGGCGGGGGGCTCGATGGTGATGCTCGCCAAGGGCAACCGGTCGAAGGCTGTGCGCGACGCCTGCGCCAGGCACGGCGGCTTCTATCTGGGCTCGATCGGCGGCCCCGCGGCGCGGCTGGCGCAGGAATGCATCCGCCATGTCGAAGTGCTCGAATATCCAGAACTCGGCATGGAGGCCGTGTGGCGGATCCAGGTGGAGAATTTTCCCGGCCTTCGTCGTCGTCGACGACAAGGGGAACGACTTTTTCAAGGAGCTCAATCTCGGGTGAAGCCGGTTATACCCATCCTTGCAATTCTCGCCGGATCACCGCCTCCAGGACCGCGATCCCGTCTGGCGTGTCGTTGAGGCACGGGATGTGGGCGAAACGTTCGCCGCCGCCCTCGCGGAAATAGCCGGCGTTCTCGACCGCGATTTCCTCGAGGGTTTCGAGGCAGTCAGCGGCAAAGCCAGGCGTTACAACGGCTAGGCGCTTGACGCCGTGCGCCGCAAGCGCCTTCACGGTTTCGGCGGTATAGGGCTTGATCCACTCCGCCCGGCCGAAGCGGGATTGGAAGGTCATTCGCAGGCGTTCCTCCGGCCACCCCAGCGCTTCGCGCACGCCCCGCGTCGTCTTGGCGCAGTGACAATAGTAAGGATCGCCCTTGTCGAAGTAATCCTGCGGGATGCCGTGAAATGAAGCAAGCACCAGCTCGGGCTCGAAGTCGAGCCGGGAGAGGCCTTCGCGGATCGAGCGGGCGATTGCCGCGACATAGGTGGGATCGTCGTAGTAGGGCGCGGCGACGCGAAGGGTTGGCTGCCAGCGCATCGTTTTAAGCGCGTCGAACGTCTTGTCGGCGACAGTGGCGGTCGTCGCCGCGCAATATTGCGGATAAAGCGGGACCACGAGCAGTCGATCGCAGCCTTTTTTTTGCAGCGACACGATCCGGTCGGCAATGGCGGGCAGGCCGTATCGCATCGCCCAATCCACCTCGATGAGCGGTGAGAGCGATGCGAGCGCCCCGCCCAGCTTTTCCGCCTGAACTCTGGTGATCGTCTTCAGCGGGCCCTCGTTGCGCTCCCGATTCCAGATCGAGGCGTAGTCCCGCCCCTTTGCGGAAGGGCGCCTCAGCAGGATTATCTGGAGGATCGGCGCCCAGACGGGGCGAGGGACCTCGATCACGCGCCCGTCGGAGAGGAACTCTCCAAGATAGCGGCGCATGGACCAGTAGTCCGTCCCTTCCGGCGTGCCGAGATTGACGATCAGCACGCCGATCCGCCCGCTTTTGACCGGCGGATGCCCTGCCGGCCGGTGCGAAGCAGAGGGGGCGGGAACGTTCATCACATTCATGCGATGCGCGCTTTCCTGCACAAAAGCTTCCGTCACGCCCGCTTCGGCCGGGCGCGTGTCGCGCCGCCCTTCTCGCTTCAGGCGTCCTCCTTCGGGACAAAGTTGGTCGCGATCCCATTGATGCAATAGCGCAGACCGGTCGGGGGCGGACCGTCCGGAAATACGTGGCCGAGGTGGGAGCCACAACGCGCGCAATGCACTTCGGTGCGCTCCATCCCGTAGCTCCGGTCGGTCGTGGTCTCGATCGACCCCTTGACCGGCGTATTGAAGCTTGGCCAGCCGGTCCCGCTTTCGAATTTCGTGTCGCTCGCAAACAGCGGTTGGCCGCAACCCGCGCAGGCGAAGGTTCCGGGCCGCTTCTCCCACAGAAGAGCGCAGCTGCCGGGACGCTCCGTCCCATGCTCGCGCATGATCGCATATTGCTCCGGCGTCAAAATCTTGCGCCATTCGGCATCAGTGTGGGTGATCGGGAAATGGTGTTGGTCCATGAAGAGATCTCCTTGGCAGCTATCCTAGCACAATGCGCCGCCGCCGCGTGAGGCTCCACCGGTGGCGGACGCATGGCGGGATTGGTTCGGTCAATTGGGAGGAACAAACCCTATTCGAACCGCGGGTCCCTTTGTTTCATGCTGGAGGGGTCTCCCCAGGACCCCGGGACTAATGAGAGGTCGGGACGGACAGACTACGAAGGCACCGCCCCACCATAGAATGACCATTACAAGTAACGATTATTGTCATTTGAAACGCACCTAGCGCCCTTTGGACATCGACCGTAAGGTCGCGCAACGCGTTGAAATGAAAGGGCTCCGCGTCGTTCATCCTGCGCCTGTGCAAATTCTTTTCCCCGCCTGCGTCGAAAGTTCGGCTTGCCGCCGGTCAGGGTTCGCGGGATAGCAGCGCCGGTCTTCGGGTTCGCCAAATCGTCCTTCGCGAATCCGTTCATTCTGGCGAATAGAGTGGATAAATCCCATGGCGCGCAAGAAAATAGCTTTGATCGGAGCCGGACAGATCGGCGGCACGCTCGCCCATCTCATAGCGCTGAAGGAGCTCGGCGACGTCGTCCTTTTCGACATTGTCGATGGCGTGCCGCAAGGGAAGGCGCTCGATCTCGCCGAGTCCGGAGCGGTCGAGGGTTTCAACGCCAAACTTTCGGGCGCGAGCGACTATGCCTCCATTGCTGGCGCGGACGTAATCATCGTCACCGCCGGTGTGCCCCGGAAGCCCGGCATGAGCCGAGACGATCTGCTCGGCATCAATCTGAAGGTGATGGATGCGGTCGGCGCGGGCATCAAGGCGCACGCGCCTGAGGCTTTCGTCATCTGCATCACCAATCCGCTCGACGCGATGGTCTGGGCCCTCCAGAAATCGTGCGGTCTGCCGCCCCAGAAGGTGGTCGGGATGGCCGGCGTGCTCGATTCCGCCCGCTTCCGCTACTTCCTCTCTGAGGAGTTCGGCGTATCGGTCGAGGACGTGACGGCCTTTGTGCTCGGCGGGCATGGCGACGACATGGTGCCCTCGGTCCGCTATTCGACGGTCGCGGGCATTCCGCTTCCGGATCTCGTTAAAATGGGTTGGACGACCCAGGCCAAACTCGATGCGATCGTCGAGCGCACCCGAAAAGGCGGCGGCGAGATTGTCGGTCTCCTCAAGACGGGTTCGGCTTTTTACGCCCCAGCGTCCTCGGCGGTCGCGATGGCGGAATCCTACCTCAAAGATCAGCGCCGCGTCCTGCCCTGCGCCGCGCAGCTGACCGGCCAGTACGGCGTCACGGACACTTATGTCGGCGTGCCGGTTGTGATCGGCGCGAACGGCGTAGAAAGGATCATCGAAATCTCCTTCGACGAAACGGAGAAGGCGATGTTCCAAAAGTCGTTGTCCGCGGTGCAAGGGCTAATGGAAGCCTGCAAGACGATCAATCCGTCGCTCGTCTGAGGCGCTCGAAAAAGCGTCCGCCGCTTCCTATGTAAGGGTCCGCTCCCATGAATATCCACGAATATCAGGCCAAGGGCGTCCTGCGCGCCTTCTCGGCGCCGGTCGCCAACGGCTTCCCTGCCTTTACCCCCGAGGAAGCCGCGGAGGCCGCGCAGAAATTGGGCGGACCGCTATGGGTCGTTAAAAGTCAGATTCATGCCGGCGGACGCGGCAAAGGCAGGTTCAAGGAAGCCTCGGCCGGCGACAAGGGGGGCGTGCGCCTCGCCCGCTCTATTGCAGAGGTGAAGGCGTTTGCCTCCGAAATGCTGGGCGCAACGCTGGTTACGGTGCAGACAGGGCCCGCCGGCAAGCAGGTCAATCGCCTCTACATCGAGGACGGCGCCAACATAGAAAAGGAACTCTACCTTTCGGCGCTGGTCGACCGGAACACGAGCCGCGTGTCCTTCGTGCTCTCCACGGAAGGCGGCGTGAATATCGAAGACGTGGCCCACAATTCACCCGAGAAGATTCATAGCTTCTCGGTCGATCCGGCAACCGGAATCATGCCGCACCACGGACGCTCCGCGGCGCGCGCGCTGGGCCTTTCGGGCGAACCGGTCAAGCAGATCGGCGATCTGGTCACCCGCATCTACGCCGCCTTCATCGCCAAGGACATGTCGATGCTGGAGGTCAACCCGCTGGTGCTGATGTCCAACGGCCAATTGCGCGTGCTCGACGCAAAAGTTTCGTTCGACGATAGCGCGCTCTATCGCCATCCCGACATCGTCGCGCTGCGCGATGAGACGGAGGAGGATTCGAAAGAAATCGAAGCCTCCAAATACGACCTCAATTACGTGACGCTCGAGGGCACCATAGGCTGCATGGTCAACGGCGCGGGCCTCGCCATGGCGACGATGGATATCATCAAGCTCTATGGCGAAAGCCCTGCGAACTTTCTCGATGTCGGCGGCGGCGCTTCAAAAGAGAAGGTAACCGCGGCGTTCAAGATCATCACCGCCGATCCGAACGTGAAAGGCATTCTCGTCAACATCTTCGGCGGCATCATGCGCTGCGACATCATCGCGGAGGGTGTCGTCGCGGCCGTGCGCGAAGTCGGCCTCAAGGTGCCCCTCGTCGTGCGCCTCGAAGGCACGAACGTCGATCTCGGCAAGAAGATTCTCCGAGAGTCGGGGCTGAATGTCATTCCCGCCGACGATCTCGACGACGCGGCGCAGAAGATCGTCGACGCAGTGAAGAAAGCCGCCTGACCTCGCGACGCCATCCCTTTTGTGAAAGACGCCCATGTCCATTCTCGTTGATGCAAATACCAAAGTCATCACCCAGGGCTTCACCGGCAAAAACGGCACGTTCCACTCGGAGCAGGCGATCGCCTATGGCACCAAGCTCGTTGGCGGCATCTCCCCCGGCAAGGGCGGCGGAACGCATCTTGGCCTGCCTGTCTTCGACACCGTCGCGGAGGCCCGCGAGAAGACAGGCGCCGACGCAAGCGTCATCTATGTGCCCCCGCCGGGCGCGGCCGACGCCATCTGCGAGGCGATCGACGCCGAGACGCCGCTGATCGTCTGCATCACCGAAGGCATTCCGGTTCTCGACATGATGCGGGTCAAGCGCTCGCTGCAAGGCTCTAAGTCGATCCTGATTGGACCCAATTGCCCTGGCGTCATGACCGCGGGGGCCTGCAAGATCGGGATCATGCCCGGCAACATCTTCAAGAAAGGCAGCGTCGGAGTGGTGTCCCGCTCGGGTACGCTGACCTACGAAGCGGTCTTCCAGACGACGCGCGAGGGCCTGGGCCAGACGACGGCGGTCGGCATCGGCGGCGACCCGATCAAGGGCATGGAGTTCGTTGACGCTCTAGAAATGTTTCTGGCCGATCCCGACACGAAGTCGATCGTCATGATCGGCGAGATCGGCGGTCAGGCCGAGGAGGACGCCGCGCAATTCCTCAAGGACGAGGCGAAGAAGGGGCGCAAGAAGCCGGTCGTCGGCTTCATCGCCGGCCGCACCGCCCCTCCCGGCCGCCGCATGGGTCACGCCGGCGCGATCATCGCGGGCGGCAAGGGCGGCGCCGAGGACAAGATCGCGGCGATGGAGGGAGCGGGCATTCGCGTTTCTCCCTCTCCGGCCCGCCTCGGCAAGACACTCGTCGAACTGTTGAACGGCAAGTAACCAACCAACACGTCAAGCAGGAGGTCGCGTTTCATGACCCGCCAGGACATCAATCAGGCGCTGCTGCAAACTTCGTTTCTCTATGGGACGAACAGCGCATATGTCGAAGCCCTTCAGGCTCAGTATGAGAAGGATCCTCTGTCTGTCGAGCCGGGCTGGCGGGATTTCTTTGCAAGCCTGGGGGACGATCCCGCCTCTGTCATCAAGACGGCGGCAGGAGCCTCCTGGGAAAAGCCCAATTGGCCTCAGACGCCCAAAGGCGATTTGATCAACGCGCTCGACGGCGACTGGCCGGCGATGGAAAAGGCGGTCGGCGAGAAGCTTCGCGCCAAGGCCGCCGTCGCGGAGCCGACGGCGCCAATCGGCGAGGACGAACTCCGCCGCGCCACCCGCAATTCGGTGCGCGCGCTCATGATGATCCGCGCCTATCGCATGCGCGGCCATTTGCATGCGAACCTCGATCCGCTTGGCCTCGAGCCGCAGAAGGACCATGAGGAACTGCACCCGTCGACCTACGGCTTCCTCGAGAGCGATTACGACCGCAGGATCTTCATCGACCATGTGCTCGGGCTCGAATTCGCGACCGTGCGCGAGATGCTGGCGATTCTGCGCCGCACGTATTGCGGCGCCATCGGCTTCGAGTTCGTTCACATCTCCGATCCCGCCGAGAAGGCCTGGATTCAGGAGCGCATCGAAGGTCCCGACAAGGAGATCACGTTCACGAAGGAAGGCAAGCGCGCCATCCTGTCGAAGCTCGTCGAGGCCGAAGGCTTTGAGAACTTCTTCGACATCAAATATCCGGGCGCGAAGCGCTTCGGCCTCGACGGCGCCGAGGCGATGATCCCGGCGCTCGAACAGATCATCAAGCGCGGCGGTCAACTGGGCCTGCATGAAATCTGCCTCGGCATGGCGCATCGCGGACGCCTCAACGTGCTCTCGCAGGTGATGGGCAAGCCGCACCGGGTCATCTTCCACGAGTTTAAGGGCGGCTCCGCTTCGCCAGACGAGGTTTCCGGCTCGGGCGACGTGAAATATCACCTTGGCGCCTCGTCGGACCGAGAGTTCGACGGCAACGCCGTTCACCTCTCGCTGACCGCCAATCCGTCGCATCTGGAGATCGTCGATCCGGTCGTGCTCGGCAAGGTCCGCGCCAAGCAGGACCAGCTCAACGACTTCTTCGAGCGCGCTAAGGTGCTGCCGCTGCTGATCCACGGCGACGCGGCTTTCGCGGGCCAGGGCGTCGTGGCGGAATGCTTTGGACTCTCTGGCCTGCGCGGTCACCGCACAGGGGGTTCGCTGCATTTCATCGTCAACAACCAGATCGGCTTCACGACCTATCCGCGATATTCGCGCTCCTCACCCTACCCGTCGGATGTGGCGAAGCTGGTGGAAGCGCCGATCTTCCACGTCAACGGCGACGATCCGGAAGCGGTGGTGTTCTGCGCCAAAGTTGCGACCGAGTACCGGCAGAAGTTCCACAAGCCGGTCGTCATCGACATGTTCTGCTATCGCCGCTTCGGCCATAACGAAGGCGACGAGCCGGCCTTCACGCAACCGATCATGTACCGGCTGATCAAGTCGCATCCGACCACGCTGCAGATTTACGCCGACAAGCTCACCGCCGAGGGGCTCGTGACCGCGGGCGAAGTCGACAAGATGCGCGCAGACTGGCGCAATCGACTCGAGGCCGAATACGAGGCAGGGCAAGCCTATGCGCCCAACAAGGCGGACTGGCTCGACGGTCGCTGGTCAGGCTTCAAGGCTGCGCAGGACGTCGCGGACGACGACCGACGCGGTGAAACCGGCGTCGCGCTCGACAAGCTGAAGCAGATTGGCGAACGAATCACCGCCGCCCCGCAAGGCTTCGAGATCCACAGGACGATCCTTCGCTTTCTGGACAACCGCCGCAAGGCGATCGAGAGCGGCGATGGCATCGACTGGGCGACGGGTGAGGCGCTCGCTTTCGGCTCTCTGCTCGACGAAGGCTATCCGGTGCGCCTTTCGGGGCAGGACAGCGAGCGCGGCACTTTCTCGCAGCGCCATTCGGTGCTCATCGACCAGCAGACGGAAGCCCGTTATATCCCGCTGAACCACATCCGCGACGGTCAGGCGCGCTTCGAAGTCATCAACTCGATGCTTTCGGAGGAAGCCGTGCTCGGATTTGAGTACGGCTTCTCGATGGCGGAGCCTAACGCGCTGACGATCTGGGAGGCGCAGTTCGGCGATTTCGCGAACGGCGCCCAGGTCGTGTTCGACCAGTTCGTCTCGTCGGGCGAGCGCAAGTGGCTGCGCATGTCAGGCCTGGTCTGCATGCTGCCTCACGGTTACGAAGGGCAAGGGCCGGAGCACTCCTCTGCGAGGCTCGAGCGTTATCTGCAGCTCTGCGCCGAAGACAACATGCAGGTCGTCTATTGCTCGACGCCGGCGAACTTCTTCCATGCCCTCAGGCGCCAGCTCAAGCGCGAATTCAGGAAGCCGCTCATCCTGATGACGCCGAAGTCCATGCTGCGCAACAGGCGCGCGGTGTCGAACCTAGCCGCGTTCGGACCCGATACGAGCTTTCACCGCCTGCTGTGGGATCACGCCGAGACGCACAAGGGCGAGAAGACCAAGCTCGCCAAGGACGACCGTATCCGTCGCGTCGTGATCTCGTCCGGCAAGGTATACTATGACCTGTACGAGGAGCGCGAGAAGCGGGGGATCGACGACGTCTATCTCCTCCGCGTCGAGCAGCTTTATCCGTTCCCGCTCAAGGCGCTGGTGCGCGAACTCTCTCGCTTCAAGAAAGCCGAGATCGTCTGGTGCCAGGAGGAGCCCAAGAACATGGGCGCCTGGTTCTTCGTCGAGCCCTATCTCGAATGGGTGCTAGGTCAGGTCGGCGGCAAGTCGAAGCGCGCGCGCTATGCGGGCCGCCCCGCCGCCGCCGCGACGGCGACTGGTCTCATGTCCAAGCATCTCGCGCAGCTTAAAGCCTTCCTCGATGAGTGCTTCGCCTGACAGACGGGAATGATGACGCATTTCTTCTGCAAATTGAAGCCGCCGAGGGCCGACTTCCTCGCCGACATGTCGGAGGAGGAAGCTCTCGTCATGCGCCGCCATCGTGAATACTGGATGCCGCGCGTCGAGATCGGCGTCGTCATCGCGATGGGGCCCGTGGCGGACCCGGCTGGAGCCTACGGTGTGGCGATCGTGGAGGCCGCCTCCCGCTCTCGCGCTCGATTCGATGCTGCAGTCCGATCCCGCGATCCTCTCTGGCCGTGGATTTTCCTACGAGACGTTTCCAATGCCAGCGCTGGCGGCGAGACCCGCCATGCCGCTGGCTCCGATTACCTCCGTCACACCCTAATCAACGAGAAGGGCGCCGTCAGGCGCGAGAACTGCCATGGCCATCGACATTCGTGTCCCGACACTGGGTAAATCCATCACCGAGGCAACCGTCGGCAAGTGGTTCAAGAAGACTGGCGAGGCTGTGAAACAGGACGAGCCGCTCGTCGAGCTCGAAACCGACAAGGTGACCCTGGAGGTCAACGCGCCGAGCGCCGGCGTGCTCAGCGAGATCACGGCAGAGACCGGCGCGACGGTCGCGATCGGGGCGTTGCTCGGCCAGCTCTCCGCAGGCGGCGCCGCTGCGAGCCCGGCCCCGGCCGCTGCGGCGCCTGCGCCCGCCAAGGCGGCGCCGGCTCTTTCTGTTGCGGCTCCCGCGGCGGTCGGGGCGACCACTATGCCGCCCTCGCCCGCCGCGGCGAAGACGGCCGCCGACAAAGGCATTGACCTCGCCGCCGTGGCTGGCAGCGGAAAGCGCGGCCAGGTGCTGAAGGGGACGTGCTGACGGCCGTCGCCTGCCGCGCGCCCGCCCCGCCGCGCCGCACTCCCGCGCTTCGCGCCGAGCCACGGCTATCGACGCCCGACGACAGCGTGCGCGAAGAGCGCGTGCGCATGACTAAGCTGCGCCAGACCATCGCGCGGCGCCTGAAAGACGCGCAGAACACCGCCGCCATGCTCACGACCTTCAACGAGGTCGACATGACGGAAGTCATGGCGCTGCGGTCGAAATACAAGGACGCCTTCGAGAAGAAGCACGGCGCCAAGCTCGGCTTCATGGGCTTCTTCGTGAAGGCCTGCGTGCAGGCGCTGAAGGAAATCCCCGCTGTCAATGCCGAGATCGACGGCGCCGATCTCGTCTACAAGAACTACTACCATCTCGGCATCGCGGTCGGCACCGACAAGGGTCTGATCGTTCCGGTGGTGCGCGACTGCGACAAGCTCTCAATCGCGGAAATCGAGAAGGCGATCGCCGATCTCGGCAAGCGGGCGCGCGAGGGCAAGCTCCTGCTCGAGGAGCTGCAGGGCGGCACCTTCACCATCACCAACGGCGGCATCTACGGCTCGCTGATGTCGACGCCGATCCTCAACGCGCCCCAGTCGGGCATCCTTGGCATGCACAAGATCCAGGAGCGGCCGATGGCGATCGGCGGCAAGATCGAGATCCGGCCGATGATGTATCTGGCGCTGAGCTATGATCACCGCGTCGTCGACGGCAAGGAGGCGGTGACCTTCCTTGTGCGGGTCAAGGAGGCGCTCGAAGACCCGGCGCCGTCTCGTGCTCGATCTCTGAAGCAGCGTCGCTCGTTCGCGCGCGAACCTGTGGGGAGGTTCTACAGATGAGCGAACTGGCCTGTCTCGAACTCGCGGTCCTGCTCTGGCTCGTCCATCTGCTGTCTGCAGTGCAGGGACCTCCGGGGTGCCGCTCGCGTGGAACCGTCGGCCCGCGCGATGAGCCTCCGCCGCCCGCGTCCGTCCTCGGCGGTCGCGCGGCCCGCGCGTACCGGAACTACATGGAGAGCTTCCCGACCTTCGCGGCGCTCGATCTTGCCTTCATCGCGACCCATCATCCGCCGGAATCTGGCCGATTCTTTGGGTTGCGGCTCGCATTGTCTATGTGCCGCTCTATCGGGATTGCCCATTTCGCTCAACTGGTGTGGGTTATTTCGATCATCGCGCTGGTGGCGATGCTCATAAGGCTGGCGCTGTAAGATCGTTCCCGGCAGCGAAGGTCGGCGCTGAGGGCCCGGAGCAACGCGCGCTCATGAGATGCGAAGGCGCCGCGAGCTCATTGCCGACCCCCTCAGAACCGACCTTCCTGGCCAGCTTGTCCCGCAAGGCAGGACGTCCCGCGCACAGGGCTGAGACAGAGAAGCACTATGGCTTACGATCTGATCGTCATCGGCGCCGGCCCGGGCGGCTATGTCTGCGCGATCCGCGCGGCGCAGCTCGGCCTGAAGGTCGCCTTCGTCGAGAAGCGCAAGACGCTCGGCGGCACCTGCCTCAACATCGGCTGCATCCCGTCCAAGGCGCTGCTCTACGCCTCCGAGATGTTCGAGGAGGCGGGCCACGGCATTGGCGCCGCTCGGCATCGTCGTCGAGCCGCCGACGCTCGATCTCGCCGCCATGATGAAGCACAAGGACGACACCGTCGCCGCCAACGTCAACGGCGTCGCCTTCCTGTTCAAGAAGAACAAGATCGACTGGCTGCAAGGGCGAGGGCCGGATCGCCGCGCCCGGCAGGGTCGTCGTCAAGGCGCGAAGACGGCGCCGAGACGACGCTCGAGACCAAGGACATCGTCATCGCCACCGGCTCCGACGTCGCGCGCCTGCCGGGCAGTCGAGATCGACGAGAAGCGCATCGTCTCCTCCACCGGCGCGCTGGCGCTGCCGAAGTGCCCGAAGCAGCTGATCGTCATCGGCGCCGGCGTCATCGGCCTGGAGCTGGGCTCGGTCTGGCGGCGCCTCGGCGCCGAGGTGACGGTGGTCGAGTTCCTCGACCGCATCCTGCCCGGCATGGACGGCGAAATCGGCAAGCAGTTCCAGCGCCTTCTGAAGAAGCAGGGCATCAAGTTCAAGCTCGGCACAAGGTGGCGAAGGTCGAGACGTCAGGCGACGGGCGTCAAGGCGACTATCGAGCCGGCCGCCGGCGGCGACGCGCAGACGCTCGAGGCCGATGTCGTGCTCGTCGCCATCGGCCGCCGCCCCTACACGGAGGCCTCGGCCTCGAGGCGGTCGGCGTCGCGACGGAGCGCGGCCAGGTCATGGTCGACGACCACTTTCAGACCAACGTGCCCGGCGTCTACGCCATCGGCGACGTCATCCGCGGGCCCGATGCTCGCCCACAAGGCCGAGGACGAGGGCGTGGCGGTGGCCGAAATCCTCGCGGGCCAGGCCGGCCATGTGAACTACGACGCCATCCCCGCCGTCGTCTACACCTCGCCCGAGATCGCCTCCGTCGGCAAGACCGAGGAGGAGCTGAAGGCCGCGGGCGTCGCCTACAAGGTCGGCAAGTTCCCCTTCACCGCCAACGGCCGCGCGCGCGCGATGCGCCATACCGAGGGCTTTGTGAAGATCCTCGCCGACGCCGCAGACCGACCGCGTGCTCGGCGTGCCACATCATCGGCTTCGGCGCCGGCGAGATGATCGCGCGAATGCGTGGTGCTGATGGAGTTCGGCGGCTCGGCGGAAGACCTCGCCCGCACCTGCCACGCCCACCCGACAATGTCGGAAGCGGTCAAGGAAGCCGCGATGGCCGTCGACAAGTGGTCGATCCATATGTGAGCGGACTGGCGTTGGATTGGGCGGCGCTTGTCGGATAGCCGCACCGGACGGTCTCGATAAGGCCGACTTTGCTCCTATCCGGACCTCGCGGCCGTCGCGTCGGGTGCGGCCTCACCCCGCCTCCGCCAGCCTCTCTGCTTCCGCAAGCTCCACCGACACGATCTGGCTCACGCCGCGTTCGGCCATGGTCACCCCGAAAAGGCGGTCCATGCGCATCATGGTCACGGGGTTGTGGGTGATGGTGACGAAGCGGGTGTCGGCGCGTTTGCGCATTTCTTCCAGCAGATCGCAGAAACGCTCGACATTGTAGTCGTCGAGGGGCGCGTCCACTTCGTCGAGCACGCAGATCGGCGAAGGGTTGGTCAGGAACACCGCGAAGATCAGCGCCATCGCGGTGAGCGCCTGCTCGCCGCCCGAAAGCAGGGACAGCGTCTGCGGCTTCTTGCCCGGGGGCTGGGCGATGAGTTCGAGGCCCGCTTCCAGCGGATCGTCGGATTCGACGAGCTTCAGTTCCGCGCTGCCGCCCTGAAACAGCGTCTGGAACAGGCTCTGGAAGTGACGGTTCACGACGTCGAAGGCGGTGAGCAGGCGCTCGCGGCCTTCCTGGTTGAGGCTGCCGATGGCGCCGCGCAGGCGCTTGATCGCCTCGGTGAGGTCGTCCCGCTCGGTCGCGAGCTTCTCGCGGCTCGCCTCGGCCTCGGCGAGTTCCTCATCGGCAAGCAGGTTGACCGCTCCAAGGCGTTCGCGATCCTGCCGCAGTCCTTCGAGCCTGCGCTCGATTCGCCGCGCCGTCGGGCAGCGGGTCGTCGAAGCCGACCTCGGCGAGGGGCGCAAGCCCGGAGGGTTCGCATTCGCAGTCGGAAAGGATCGATTGCAGAAGCTGCTCCGAGCGGGCGCGCGCGGCCTCAACGCGGGCTTCCGAAGCGGCGCGGGACTTCGCGCGCGCTCGCCATCGCCTCGAGCGCGGCGCGCGCCGCGCGGTCCGCCTCCGCAAGCGCCGTCTCCCCTCCCGCGCGGGCGTCGGCGGCGTCCTTGCGAAGCTGCTCGGCCTTGTCGAACTCGTCAGCCAAAGCCCGTCGCCGGCGGCCGAATTCATGCGGAGCGTCGTCAAGCGCCGCGAGCTCTGTCTCGGCAGCCTCGCGGCGCTCGAAAATCTCCGCAATTTGCGCGTCGGCCCGTGCGCGCCGCTCCGTCCATGATCGAAGTTCGGCGGCGATCGCGGCGCGGCGCGCCCCTCGGGACTCGATGTCGCGCTTGAGAGACTGCGCGGCGGCGCGGGCCTCGGCATGTTCGGCCCGGGCCTCCGCCGCGGCGAGGCGCGCCGTTTCCAGCGCGAGCCGCAGTTCGTCGCTTGGCTGAAGTTCGGCCATCGCGGCCTCGGCGCCGCTCTTGCGTTCAGCCGATTCGTCGCGCGCCGCCCTGGCGCGGGCGGCGGCTTCCTGCACCGCCGAGAGGCGGCTCATCGTCTGGGCGCGCTTGCGCTCGAAATCCGCGAGCGCATCACGTGCGCTGTCGGAAGCGGCGCGGGCGGCGCGGACGTGCTGGCGAGCCTGCGCCTCGGCGGCGGCGGCTTCCGCGACGCGGACGGCCGCTTGCGCGGCCTCGCCGCGCGCCTCTCCGCACGGCGACGCGCCTCCTCCGCCTCGCGTTCGAGATCGGCGAGGCGGTTCTTTTCTGCAAGGCGGCGCGCGGCGGGCGTCGGGGCGTCAGCGGCCGCGACGAAGCCATCCCAACGCCACAGGTCGCCCTCGCGGGAGACAAGCCGCTGGCCGGGCAGGAGCAACGCGGCGAGGCGCTTGCCGTCCTCGCGGGGGACGACGCCGATCTGCGCAAGGCGCCGGGCGAGCGCGGGCGGCGCGCTCACATGCGCGGCGAGCGGCTCGACGCCATTGGGAAGCGCCGGGTCATCGCCCATGGACGCGAGCACGGACCAATGGGCGGGGGCGGCCTCGTCCACCGGCGCGTCGAGATCGTCGCCGAGCGCGGCGCCGAGCGCGGCTTCGAGCCCGCGCGCGACGGTCAGCGTATCCACGACAGGGGGAAAGCGCTGGTCGCCGCCCGAGCCCAGAAGCTTGACGAGGGTGCGGACCTCGGTTTCGAGCCTTTGCGCGGCGCGCTCGGCCTCCGCGAGCGGCCCGCGCGAGCGCGTCTCCGCCTGCCGGGCCTCGGCGTGGACCGCCTCGGCTTCGATGGTCGCGCTCTCGGCCTCTTCGAGCGCGAAGGCCAGTTCGGCGGCGGCTTCGCCGCGTAGCGCGTGCTCGTCGTCCGCGAAGCCCGAGGCGCTGAGCGCTTCGAATTCGCGCACGACACTGGCGAGATCGGCTTCGAGCCGAGCGAGTCGCCTGCCCTCCTCCACCGCCGCGACGCCAAGCGCGTTGCGGCGGGCGTTGAGTTCGGAGGATGCGGTCTGGGCCTCGGTCAATTCGGCCTCGACAGCGACAAGACGCCGCTGCGCCTCCTCCTCCCGTTTGTGCGCCAGGGCGGCCGCCTCGACCTCGTCCGCCGAGGATTCGCCCAGCGCCGCATCCTCGGTGGCCAGACGATCGCCAACCCCGGCGGCGTCGGCGATCAGCGCCTCCTCGTGTTCGAGGTCGCGGGCAAATTGGGCGAGGCGGCGCTCAAGCTCGCTCTTGCGGGCTTCTGCGCGTTTCTCTTCCGCAGCCAGCGCCTCGCGGGCGAGCGTGATGCGATGGAGCGCCGCGCCGGCGTGAGCCTCCGCGTCGCGCAGGCCGGGTAGGTTGGCGGCGGCAATCGCCTGCAGGCGAGCAGCCTCGCCTTGCGCGCGAGTCCGCTCGGCGACTTCCAAACCGTCAGCGTCGAGTTTTCTGCGCGCGTCGGCGAAATGCGTCTCGTGCGCCCGCCAGGCGATGAGGTGGGCGAGCGCGGTGTGCTTGCGGATTTCAGTGGCGAGGGCCTTGTAGCGGCTCGACTGGCGGGCCTGGCGCCTCAGGCTCTCGACCTGGCCGTCGATCTGTTTGAGCACGTCCTCGACGCGCAGCAGATTGTCCTCGGCTCCCTTGAGGCGCAACTCCGCCTCGTGACGGCGGGAATGGAGGCCCGATATGCCGGCCGCCTCTTCGAGGATGAGCCGGCGCGCCTGGGGCTTTGCGCCGATGATCTCGCCGATCTGTCCCTGCCGCACGAGCGCGGGGAGCGGGCGCCGGTCGAGGCGTCGGCGAAGAGCAGTTGCACGTCGCGGGCGCGGACCTCCTTGCCGTTGACCCGGTAGACCGAGCCTTGCTCGCGCTCGATGCGGCGGGTCACCTCGATCGATTCGAATTCATTGAACGCGGCAGGCGCCTTGCGGTCGGAATTGTCGAGCAGCAGCGCCACTTCGGCGTTGTTGCGCATCGGGCGCTTGCCGGACCCCGAAAAGATTACGTCGTCCATTCCTGAGGCGCGCATGTTCTTGTAAGAGCTTTCGCCCATTACCCAGCGCAAAGCCTCGACGAGATTGGACTTGCCGCAGCCATTGGGTCCGACGATTCCCGTCAGCCCCTGCTCGATGCGGAACTCGGAAGCGTCGCAGAAGCTCTTGAACCCGGTCAGGCGCAAGCGCTGAAACTTCATATCGCTTTCCCTTGGCCGGAGCGCGCGGCCCCATGCGCTTGATTCTCAAGCCATATAGGGACTAGCTCCACAATGGAGCGGCGCAATCAACCCCGGTTGCCCAGTTTCCTGTGAGAAACGGAACGAAGCCCTCAGGTCCTCGGGTAGAGCCTGTTCGCCCGTTCCTCGAAAGCCTGAGAGAATTTGCGGAAGGCAGCGTCGAACATCGCGCCCATCAAGACACCGAGGGTGCGGCTGCGGAATTCGTAGTCGATGAAGAACGCCACGCGCGAACCCGAGCCATCCGGTTCGTCGCGAAACGTCCATACATTTTCCATCCGGCTGAAGGGGCCGTCGATATATTCCACCAGCACCCGTAATTTCGGCTTGTCGAGCGTGACCCGGCTTGTAAAGCGCTCACGGATCATTTTGTAGCCGACGCCCATGTCCGCAATCATCGTCTCCCGCCCTTCGTCAGTCGACTGGCGGCTTCGGACTTTGAGCGAAGTGCAGAGCGGCACGAATTCCGGATATCGCTCGACGTCCGCCACGAGATCGAACATTTGTTCGGCCCTGTGGCGTACGTTGCGCTCATTGCGGAAAGACGGCACGGCCGACCCCTTTCGGCGGCTGTGGAACGCGGGCCTATTTGTGCTCGGGCGCGCCCGGAGCCGCCGGCGCAGCCGGCTGCGATCCGGCGGGCGCGCCGCCCTGGAGCTGCTTCAGCTGGTCGAGAATGTTGCCGGTGGGGGTGATCGGCGCGGGCGCCGTCGGAGAAGCGGGTGTTTTGCCAAGGATCGAGTGCGGGGCATGACCCCAACCGCCAGATATGGACATCGCGATGGGCTGACGAAATAGAGCGTGCCCAGGATCGCGGTCGCGCGCGAAAGCGCATTGGCCTGCCCGCGCCCGGTCATGAAATTGCTGGTGTTTCCCCCGGTTCCGAGCGCGCCGCCTTCGGAACGCTGGAGCAGCACGACGCCGACGAGCGCGACGACGATCAGGATGTGGATGACGATCAATACGGATTGCATGGGGGATCTCGAACAGACGAACGCTCGCGCCCCGCCAAGGCGGGGACGCGTCCGGAATTGGGGGCGCTCCTATCATGGCGCCATAGCGCGCGTCCACCGGGCCCAAGAAAACTCTGTCGCAGGAATAACTGGCGAAAATTGGCAAAGCCTGCCGAGTCCGCCCCCAACACTCAAACTGCAGGCCGTCAATTGTATACAGCCGCAATCCCCAGAAAATCATCGGCCTTCAGGCTGGCGCCGCCGACCAGCGCCCCGTCCACGTTGTCGAGCGTCAATAGCTCCCGAGCGTTATTCGGTTTCACCGATCCCCCGTAGAGTATGCGCATCTTCGCGCCAGCGTCCCTGTAGACGTCCTCGAGCACCTTTCGGATGTGGGCGTGCATTTGGGTCACGACGAGGGGCGTCGGGGTTAGCCCGGTGCCGATCGCCCAGATCGGCTCATAGGCGACAACGAGCGTCTCCGGCTCACCGGAGGGTGGCAGGGAGCCACGCAACTCCCGGCTGACGATTGCGAAGGCCTCGTTCTCGGTATGCTGTTCATGGGTCTCCCCCACGCATATGATCGATGCAAGCCCCGCCCGGACCGCTGCTTCGGCCTTCATCTGCACCATGGCGCTCGTCTCAT
The DNA here is from genome assembly GCA_963824465.1 of uncultured Alphaproteobacteria bacterium. Classification (GTDB taxonomy): domain Bacteria; phylum Pseudomonadota; class Alphaproteobacteria; order Rhizobiales; family Beijerinckiaceae; genus Roseiarcus. The sequence goes on along the minus strand of CAWGPL010000015.1, from coordinate 34,172 downwards.
GGTGGTAGGCGCGCCGCTCGGAATGGCCGACAATCACGTAGGTCGCGCCCGCGTCTTTCAGCATTTCGGCGGAAATGTCGCCCGTGTACGCGCCCTCCGGCTCCGCATGGCAGTCCTGGCCGCCCAGCGCGAGCTTGCCGCCCCTGACTAGCGCGAAGGCGTGGGACAGGAGCGTTGCGGGCGGGCAGACCAAAAGTTCCGCCGGTCCCGCCTACCCGCATCCGCCGCCTTGCGCATGGTCACGATTTCGCCAAGTGAGGCGGTCAGGCCGTTCATCTTCCAGTTGCCGGCGACGAGCGGGCGCACGCCAGGGGTCATTTGAGCGTTTCTCCGATTGGGTTGCCGCGCCTGTTATCAAATGGGCCATGCCTATGCAAAGCGGCGCTGCGGGGCTAGAAGGCGCGGTTCACAAGGGACTTTAGGATCGTATTGCATGCTCGAATCCATGCGCAACGCGGCTCAGGGGTTTGTCGGCCGGATTATCATGACCGTGGTCATGGGCCTCATCATCGTGAGCTTCGTGATCTGGGGCGTTGGCGACATGCTGCGCGGCTTCACCTCGACGACGGTTGCTTCCGTCGGCAGCACAAAGATTACCCAGCAGGAGTTCCGCGACTCCTATCAGCGCACGTTGCAGCAGTACCAGCGCCGGCTGCGCCAGCCCTTCACCAACGAGCAGGCGCGCGCGGTGGGCCTGGACCGCGAGGTGCTGCAGAGGCTTTTGAGCCAGGCCGCGCTCGACAACACCACCCATAAGCTCGGCCTCGGAATTTCGGACAGCGCCATCCGGTCGATGATCACCAGCAATCCCGCGTTCCGTAACAAGGATGGCCAGTTCGATCCGCAGATGTTCGCGAGCGTGCTCCGCGACAACGACCTCAACGAGCGCATGTTCGTCGACGACCTGCGCAAAACAGCGCTCAGGCAGTTTATCGTCGCGGCGCTGACAGCGGGCGTCGTCGCGCCGAAGGCCGAGGTCGCGGCGGAAGCCAATTATGACGGGCAGATCCGCTCAGCGGCTTATTTCGTTCTGCCGGCCAGCGCCGCGGGCGACATCCAGCCGCCGACCGAGGCGGCCCTGAAGAGCTTTCTTCAACGACCGCAAGGGCGCTTATCGCGCGCCGGAATTCCGTTCGGTGCAAGTGGTCTCGCTTTCGCCCGAAGACCTCGCCAATCCTGCCGAAGTGTCGGACGCCGACGCTCAGACGGCTTACGCCAAGCTCGCGGGCAAGGACCCGCGCTACGGCGAACCGGAGAAGCGCACGCTTCAGCAGATCCTGTTTCCGAACGAAGCGGACGCCGAGGCGGCCGAGGCGAAGCTCAAAGCCGGCGCGACCTTTGAGGACATCCTCAAGGAGCGCAATATGAAGCCGGAGGACGCCGACATCGGCGAGACGATCGAAGGACGGAATGCCCGACAAAGCAGAGGCGGACGCGGTCTTCGCCCTGCCGCAAGGGGCGATCAGCGGCGTCCTCAAGACGCCGTTCGGACCCGCGATCCTTCGCGTCAAAGCCATCACCGGCTCGACCGTGAAGCCCTATGCGGAGGTCGCCGAGGACATCAAGCGCCAGGTTTCGGCATCCCGCGCCGGCGACAAGATTCAGGCGCTCCACGACAAGATCGAGGACCTGCGCGTCTCCGGGAAATCGTTGCCCGACGCCGCCAAAGAAGTCGGCCTCGAAGACGCAATCCATTCCAGCCGTCGATGCGAAAGGCTTCGACGCGGCCGGCAATCCGATCAACCTTCCCGACAAGGACGAGCTTCTAAGGGCAATCTTCGCTTCCGACGTCGGCCTCGACGAAGCCCCGCTCCAGACGAGGGAAGGCGGATTCGTATGGTTCGCGGTGACCAAGATCGACCCGGCGCACGATCGCACGTTCGAGGAAGCGACGCCCGGACGTCGAGAAGCAGTGGCGGGCTGAGCAGGTCGACAAGGCGCTCGCCGCCAAAGCAGACGATCTCGTCAAGCAGATCAGGGCCGGAGGAGCCCTCGCGGACGTTGCGAAGGGCGCGGGCGCCGAGCGCGCAGACGCTGACCGATATTCACCGCGACGACAAGGGCGCGCCGGAGTCGCTCGTCGCCGCCATCTTCCGCGAACCGGCGGACGGCGTCGGCTCGGCCACGGTTCCCGACGGACGGGCGGTCTTCAAGGTCACAGCGGACAGGACGCCGAACGTCGATTTCGCCGATCTCCGAGTAAAGCAGATGGCCGAGCGGCTCGACGCTTCGACCCGCGACTCGATCCTCGACCAATATGTCGAGGCCCTGCGCCGTTCGCTCGGCGTCGTCGTTCACGCCAACGTCATGCAATCCGCCGAGGGCGGCTGATGAACGCAGTCCCCGAATACGAGAGCTTTCGCCCGCGCCTATCAGGCTGGCGGCGCGACGGTGGCCGTGACGACGCTCGTCGCCGATCTGGAGACGCCGGTCTCCGCCTATCTCAAGCTTGCGCGCGATCGCGCGGGACAACATGTTCCTGCTCGAGTCGGTCGAGGGCGGCGCCCAGCGCGGCCGCTACTCGATGATCGGACTCGACCCGGACCTGATCTTTCGCTCGACCGGCGAGCAAGGCCGAGATCAACCGCAAGGCGCTGACCGACCCGCGACGCCTTTCAGCCTTGCGAGGGCGACCCGCTGAAGGCGCTTGCGCGCGCTGCTGAAGGAATCCGAAATCGCATTGCCCCCGGGCCTTCCGCCGATGTCGGCGGGGGTCTTCGGCTATCTCGGTTACGACATGGTGCGGCGGATGGAAAAGCTCGCCGCGCCCAAGCCCGATCCGATCGGCGTGCCCGACGCGCTGCTCATTCGCCCGACGGTGATGGTCGTGTTCGACGCGGCGCGCGACGAGATGGTCGATCGTCACGCCCGATTCGTCCCGCGCCCGGCGTCTCCGCGCGCGCTGCCCATGAGGCCGCGATGCGCGCGGCTCGACGCGGTGGTCGCCGCGCTCGAAGCGCCGCTCGACCATTCCGCCATGGAGGCCGATCCGCTGCTCACCGCCGAGCCGCCGGTCTCCAATACGACCGACGCCGAGTACATGGCGATGGTCGGAAGGCGAAGGACTATATCGCCGCGGGCGACGCCTTCCAGATCGTGCTGTCGCAGCGCTTCACGAGCCGCTTCGATCTGCCTGCCTTCTCGCTTTACCGGGCGCTGAGGCGGGTCAACCCGTCGCCCTATCTCTGCTTCCTCGATTTCGGCGGCTTCCAGATCGTCGTGTCGAGCCCGGAGATCCTCGTGCGCGTGCGCGACGGAAAGGTCGTGATCCGCCCGATCGCCGGCACGCGGCCGCGGGGTAAGAGCCCAGGCGAGGACGCCGCGCTCGCCGCCGAACTGCTCGCCGATCCGAAGGAGCGCGCCGAACACCTGATGCTGCTCGACCTCGGCCGCAACGATGTCGGCCGCGTGGCGAAGATCGGGACGGTGCGCGTCACCGACAGCTTCTTCATCGAACGCTACAGCCACGTCATGCACATCGTCTCGAATGTCGAGGGCGAGTTGCGCGACGATGCTCGATCCTGTCACGGCGCTCGCCGGCGGGCTTCCCGGCCGGCACCGTCTCGGGCGCGCCGAAAGTCCGCGCGATGCAGATCATCGACGAACTCGAGAAGGACAAGCGCGGAATCTATGCCGGCTGCATCGGCTATTTCGGCGCGGGCGGCGAGATGGACACCTGCATCGTGCTGCGCGCCTCCGTCGTGAAGGACGGGAAGATGCATGTGCAGGCGGGCGCCGGCATCGTCTACGATTCCTCGCCCGCCTCCGAGCAGGCCGAATGCGTCAACAAGGCCCGCGCCCTTTTCCGCGCGGCGGAAGAGGCGGTGCGTTTCGCGTCGCGCGGCAAGCGCGGCCAGTAGCGGAGCACGGCGGCGCCTCGACGCTTCAGTAGTAGCGCGGGATCGGGCCGTTATGCGGCGTCATCCGGTCGGTGAGGTCGAGCATCACCTCGTCGACATAGCACCAGCCCCAGCCTTCCGGCGGATCGTAGCCTTCCATGATCGGATGGCCGGTCGCGTGGAAATGCTTGGTCGCGTGCTTGTCCGGCGAGGAATCGCAGCAGCCGACATGGCCGCAGGTCCGGCAGAGGCGCAGATGCACCCACGCCGAGCCGATCTTCAGGCATTCCTCGCAGCCGAGCGCGCTCGGCGTCACGTCGCGAACGCCCGCCAGATGTTTGCAGCCTTTGCTCATCTAGCCAGTCTCCGTTACGAGGCCGCGGCCGCCCGCGCGGGTTGCAGGGTCGAGAGATAGCCGTGGATCGCCGCCACGACCTGCGCGCCTTCGCCGATCGCCGCGCCGACCCGCTTGGTCGATCCGGAACGGACGTCGCCGATCGCAAAAATGCCGGGGATGCTCGATTCAAGAGGCGGCGGCAGCGTCGCCGTCCCCGTCTTGTTCGGAAGGCCGGTCACGACGAAGCCGCCCTTGTCGAGGACGACGCCGCAGCTTCCGAGCCACTCGGTCGCAGGATCGGCGCCGATGAACAAGAAACATGTTGCGGATCGGCGCTTCCGTCTCCGCGCCGGACCTGCGCCAGCGCACGCCCTCCAGCGCCCCGCCCGGCGCGCCGTGGAGCCCGATCACCTCGGTCTCGGTCATGAGCTCGATGTTCGGCGTTCCCTCGATCCGGTCGATGAGATAGCGCGACATACTGGCGGCGAGCCCGGACCCGCGCACCATCATGCGAACCTTCGCGGCATGGGCGGAAAGATAGACCGCGCCCTGTCCGGCTGAGTTTCCGCCTCCGACGAGCACGACCTCCGAGCCCGCGCATAGTCCCGCTTCGATACGCGACGCCCAGTACCACACGCCCCGGCCCTCGAAGCGGGCGATCTCCGGAATGCTAGGCCTGCGATAGCGAGCGCCACTGGCGACAACGATCGTCCGGGCCTTCAGCCGCGCGCCGTCGTCGAGTTCGAGCGAAAAGGCGCCGTCGGCGCGCGTGCAGTCGAGCGCGGAGACAACGGCCGGAATGAAATGTCGGCGCCGAATTTCTGCGCCTGGACGAAAGCCCGCGCGGTCAGCGCCTGTCCCGTGATGCCGGTTGGAAAGCCGAAATAATTCTCGATGCGCGCGCTCGCTCCCGCCTGGCCGCCATAGGCGCGCGCATCGAGCACTGCGACGCTGAGGCCCTCCGAGGCCGCGTAGACCGCGGTCGAGAGTCCCGCCGGTCCGGCGCCGACGACCGCCACGTCGTAGATGAAGTTGGAACGGGGAGCGAGGGTCATGCCGATCTGGCGCGCCATCGCGGATTCCGCCGGATTTCCCAGAACCGAGCCGTCCGGGCAGATGACGAGCGGCAGACCGCCCTTGATGTCGGCGTAGCGGCGGATCGCGTCCTTCGCCTCCATATCTGCGGCCGGATCGATGAGCCGATAGGGATAGCCGTTTCGCGCGAGAAAGTTCTGCAACCGGATGACGTCGGGAGAGCTGGCCGGGCCGATCAGGATCGGCCCGACGCCGGCCTCGATGAGCGCAACCCTCCTCAGGATCAACGCGCGCATAATTCTTTCGCCAAGCTCGGCCTCGCCCACCAGCAGGGTGTGGATCTGTTCGGCCCCGATCTGCAGGGCCTCCACGTCTCCCTCGGCCGTTACGTCGACGAGCGCCGCCCGCCGCGCGAGCTGCCCGGATTCGCCCACGAACTGGCCGGGACCCTGCTCGGCCACCGGCGCTAGGTGGCCAAGGCCATCACGCTCGCTGACGGCGACCGTCCCGGAGAGGACGACGAACATTCCAGACCCGACCTCGCCGATGCTGACGAGCTTGTCCCCGTCCGCGAATTTTCGCGCGACGCCGTAGCGGCTCAGGCGCGCGATCTCGTCATGCGTCAGCGTCGGGAACGTCTCCTCGTAACGCGGCGCTTGCGAAGGGTGGGCGGGTCCGGCCATCTCTTGGTTTCCTGGCGATTAGGCCTAAGTCTAAGCGGTGCAGTCGCGCCGAGAAAGCCCTCGACTTTGCGCGGCGCCTCATGTATGAGCGCCACCTCAACTCATAACAGCGCGCCGAAGCGCTCGCCCGGGGCCGCAAGGCTCAGGCGTCACGGCAGGAGTTTAATCCATGGATATCATCGCCAAGCTCGAAGCCGAGCAGGCTGCGAAATTGCCCGGCTCGAAAATGCCGATTTTCAGCCCCGGCGACACGGTCATCGTCAACGTCAAGGTCGCCGAAGGCGAACGCACCCGCATCCAGGCCTACGAGGGCGTCTGCATCGCCCGCAGCGGCGGGGGCCTCAACGAGAGCTTCACGGTCCGCAAGATCTCCTACGGCGAGGGCGTCGAGCGCGTCTTCCCGATTTATTCGCCCCTGATCAACTCGGTGAAGGTGGTGCGCCGCGGCAAGGTTCGCCGCGCCAAGCTCTATTATCTGCGCGACCGCCGCGGCAAGTCCGCCCGCATCGCAGAGCGCACCGACAACACGGCCGCCAAGGAAGCGGCGATGGAAGCCGCCAAGGCCGGCGAATCCGAAGACGCATGAGAGGGTCGCGGGCCATGAGGCCCGCGGCGCCAACCCATCCGACGCGCCCGTGGGAAGAGTTCGGGCGCGTTTTGCGTTTTCGCCCCTGTTTTGCGTTTTCGCCCCTGCCGACGCCCCTATTGGTAGGCGAGCGCCCCGTCGTCGAGATTGATGGCCGGAAACACGTCTTTGTCCGCCCAGTAGTCCTGCGAGTGGCGCCATTCGGCGCCGACGCCACGCTTGGGCATTCGATGAAGGCCGCGCAGGACATATCCAGGATTGAAGTCGTCCGTGTCGATCAGAGGCGCGGGGGGTGCGCCGCTCTCGTCGAGAGGCAGGCGCGGAACGACGGCTTTCACGCCCTTCGCCTTCATGTGGTTGAGAAGCCGGCAGACGAAGTCCGCGACCAGATCCACCCGCAACGTCCAGCTCGAACGGAAATAGCCGAACACCCACGCCATGTTCGGAACGCCGGTGAACATCATGCCGCGGTAAGTCACCGTGTCCCCGAAACGTAAGGGTTCGCCGTCAACCGTGAAGGCGATGTCGCCGAGCGTGCTGAGATCGAAGCCCGTGGCTGTCACGACGATATCGGCCTCGAGCGTCCGGCCTGACTTCGTAACAATCGCCGAAGGCGTGAATCGCTCGATCTCGTCGGTGACGACCGACGCTTTGCCCGCGCGGATCGCTCGGAAAAGGTCGCCGTCTGGAATGAAGGCGATACGCTGGCGCCATGGACGGTATTTAGGCGTGAAGTGGGTTTCGACGTCATAGTCGTCGCCAAGATAGGCGCGCACCGCCGTGAGCAGTTCTGTCTTGACGGCCTCTGGCTCCTCGAAGCAGCGGCGGGTGAACGCCGCCTGATCGTAGAGGATCTTTCGGCGCGTGATCTCATGGATCCACGTTTCGTCCACTTCGAGCGTTCGCAACGTGTCCGCGAGGTCGTTGGCGTTGCGCGCGGGGATGTACCAGGTCGGCGATCGCTGCAGCATCGTGACGCTTCGGCAGCGATCCGCGACGGCGGGCACGAGCGTCGCGGCGGTCGCGCCCGAACCGATGACGACGACGGCCTTGCCGCCGAGTTCGAGATCGTCCGGCCAGGTTTGCGGATGAACGATCCGGCCCTCGAAGCTCTCCATCCCTTCCCAGGAGGGCGTGTAGCCTTTGTCGTGGCGATAGTAGCCCTGGCACATCCACAAGAATTTGGCCGCTACGCCGACCCTTTCGCCCGTGTCCGACCGGACGCCCTCCAGCGTCCAGAGGCTGTCGGCGCTCGACCAGGACGCCCTTTCGACACGGTGGGCATACCGGATATGCCGAGCCAGGCCGTTCTCCTCGATCACCTCCCGGAGGTAGGCGAGAATCTCCTCGGCTGTGGCGATCGGATTTCCGGTCCACGGCTTGAAGCGATAGCCAAAGGTGAAAAGATCGCTGTCCGACCGGACGCCGGGATAGCGGTGCGTGATCCAGGTCCCGCCGAAGCTTTCCTGCGCATCGAGAACGATAAAGCTCATTCCCGGGCATTGTTTGCTAAGGTGATAGGCGGCTCCGATCCCGGAGATCCCCGCCCCGACGATCGCGACGTCGAACTCAGCGTCGCGCCGGTCCTGCGGCCACGGGTCCGCCGCGTCATTCATCCTGTCTCCTCGCGCCTTCTCATGACGCCTCTTCTGATGACGCCCGGCCGGAGCACAGGCGCAATCTGGCGTTTCCCCGAACAGTTGGACCACGTTCGACCGGAGATGACAACGCCCGAAGATTCGCCTCCCCGCGCCTCGACGCGCGGCGCGTGCTAAACGCCGCTCGATGCCGCCCCTGCCCCTGGACGCTTTCGGCGAGTCGCCGCAAAATTCGGTCGCCGACGTCCTGATCCCTGTCGCGATCGACACCGCCTACAGCTACCGCGTCCCGCCGGGAATGGCGGTCGAGCCGGGGACGGTCGTGCGCGTCCCGCTCGGCACGCGACAGGCGACCGGGGTCGTCTGGGCGACCCGCAAAGCCGGCGGCGGCAACCTGAAGAACATTGCGGAGATCCGCGACTGGCCGCCGCTCAAAGCCGCGCTGCGCGACTTCATCGACTGGACCGCGCGCTGGACGCTCGCCCCGCGCGGCATGGTCCTGCGCATGGCGATCCGCGCCAACGAGGTCGCCCTGCCCCCGCCGCCGAAATTCGGCGTCGTCGCCACAGGCGTAACGCCCCCCCGCATGACGGAAGCGCGCGCGCGTGTGCTTGCGGCGATGCTCGGACGCCGCGGCGCCCCTCCCGAAATCCGATCTCGCGGCGCGGGCCCAATGCTCCGCCGGCGTCATCGACGGGCTCGTCGCCGAAGGCGCGCTCGCACGAGTGGCGTTGCCGCCCGAACCGGCCGCAGCGGCGCTCGACCCGAATTTCCTCCACCGCGCGCTCGACGCCGACCAGCGCGCTGCCGCGGACGATCTCAAGGCGCGCGTCGCGGAGCGCGCTTTTTCCGCGACCCTCCTCGAAGGGGTGACTGGCTCGGGCAAGACGGAGGTCTATTTCGAGGCGATCGCCGAGGCTTTATGGGCGGGGCGCCAGGCGCTCGTGCTCCTGCCCGAGATTGCTCTCACCGCCCAGTTCCTGGATCGCTTCGCCCAGCGCTTCGGTGCGCGGCCCGCCGAGTGGCATTCCGGACTGACCGAGCGCCAGCGCGAACGCATCTGGGGCGCGGTCACCAGCGGCGAGGCGCGTGTCGTGGTCGGGGCGCGCTCCGCGCTCTTCCTGCCCTTCGCCGATCTCGGCCTCATCGTGGTCGATGAGGAGCATGAGGGCGCCTACAAACAGGAGGACGGGGTCGTCTACAACGCGCGCGACATGGCGGTGGTGCGCGCGCGGATCGAAAAGACGCCGGTCGTGCTCGCCTCCGCAACGCCGGCGCTCGAGACGCGCGTGAACGCCGAGACCGGGCGCTACCGCTGGCTGCGGCTTCCCTCGCGCTTCGGCCCGGCGACTCTGCCCGACATCGCCACCGTGGACCTGCGTCGCGAAGGCCCCGCGCGCGGGCGCTGGCTGTCGCCGAGGGCGGTCGCGAGCGTCGAGGAAGCGCTCGCGCGAGGCGAGCAGGCGCTGCTTTTTCTCAACAGGCGCGGCTACGCGCCGCTGACTCTCTGCCGCGCCTGCGGCCATCGCTTCGAATGCCCGAACTGCTCGTCATGGCTGGTCGAGCATCGCTTTCGCGCCGAACTCGTTTGCCATCATTGCGGGCACGCGGAGCATCGGCCAAAAATCTGCCCCGCCTGTCACGAGGCGGACAGCCTGACGGCGTGCGGCCCCGGCGTCGAACGGCTCGCGGAGGAGGCGGCGCTCGCTCTTTCCCGAAGCGCGCACGCTCGTGCTCTCCTCCGATTTTCCCGGCGGGATCGAGACGCTGCGTCGGCAGCTCGATGCGGCGGCGCGCGGCGACTACGACATCATCATCGGCACGCAACTCGTCGCCAAGGGCCATAATTTCCCGCTGCTGACCTTCGTCTGCATCGTCGACGCCGACGTCGGCCTCGCCAATGCCGATCCGCGCGCCGCCGAGCGCACCTTTCAGTTGCTTAGGCAGGCGACCGGGCGCGCGGGGCGCGGCGAACGTCCCGGCCATGCCCTGCTGCAAACCTGGCAGCCGGATCACCCCGTGATCCAGGCGCTCGTGTCTGGCGATGCGGAGCGCTTCTACGCTCAGGAGACCGAGCAGAGGCGGATCGGCGGATTGCCGCCCTTCGGGCGGCTCGCGGCGATCATCGTCTCGGCCGAAGACAAAGGCGCAGCGGAAGCCCACGCGAGAGCGCTCGCTCGTACGGCCCACGCCATGCCCGCGGGCGAGCGATGGCGGGTCGCGCCGATCGGCGGCATCCGAGCCGAAGACGAAATCACGCTGCTTGGCCCAGCGGAAGCGCCAATCGCGGTCTTGCGCAAGCGCCATCGCTTCCGTCTGGCGGTCAAGGCGCCCAGATCGTCCGACCTGCAAGCCTTCCTGCGCGCGCTGCTCGCGACGGCGCCGCAGCCGCGCGGCGGAGTGAAAGTGCAGATCGACGTCGATCCGCAGAGTTTTCTGTGAGAACATCGCAGGGATTGACTGTGAAAGACGTAAGATCGTACTTGGGGTTGTATGAAGGTTGCGGGGAACGAAATCATCATGAAGCCCTCTGCGGGGCTGGCAGCGGCGTTGGCCATCCTCGGCGCGGGGCTCATATCGAGCGCGAACGCCGGGACCATCGTCCTCAGCGGTGTTTGGTCGCCTTATCCGCTCACGGAGCCTTATGCGCCTGCCGGATACAACGACGGGGCGTCCGACGGCTATCCGCCAGCTCACATCCAGGTCACCGCCCAGTTCACGGCCGGGTATCAGTTCGATGTAGTGGCTGACGGCCCTGCGGGCGCCAATGGCGCCAATGCCTTCTGGCACGGCGGCGAGTTCCCGATGTTCTTTGCCGCCCTCGCAAGAGGCTTCAGAGGTGCTCCATGGGACGCCCTCACAGGTGGAGGGCCTGCAGCCGCCTCGGGCTTTGCCTCAGGCAGCTTGCAGTCAGGGTCCGACGCCCTGTTGGCAACCAACCTCGGCGGCGCGAACTCAGGCCTTTCGTTTGCGACGGGCAATTATGCGACAGCAGTAAAACCCTTAGCCTACCCGGCCCCGGAGGCCTCGACCTGGGCGATGCTCGCGGCCGGCTTCGCTGGGCTGGGTCTTCTGGCTTGGCGGGCCTCGCGCCGCGCATCCGTCCAATAGACGCAATACGTTCGAAAGAGCGAAATCACGCAGAACTTGCCGACGGGATCGGACCGATGAGTCCCGTCCATGTTTTCCATGACCTTGACGGCGCTCGGGTGCCGGGAGGAAAGTGGCGCCGCCGGCGCATGGGTAAAACCTCGCGGCGAAGATGGGTTCGCAGCGGCGATAAGCCGCAGACCGCGCAACAAAGACGTCGCATTCGCGGGCTACGAGTGCGAACGACATTAGCGACCCCTAATGAACGGGACGTCCCCCCATGCACCTCGACCCCCTCTTCCTTTCGCGTCTCCAGTTCGCATGGGTCGTGGCGTGGCACTTTCTTTTGCCTGCCTTCACGGTCGGGCTCGCCTCCTACATCGCGGTGCTCGAGGGGATGCACCTGATTACGGGGCGGGACATCTACTTCCGGATCTCGACCTTCTGGATCAAGATTTTCGCGGTCTCGTTCGGCATGGGCGTCGTCTCGGGCATAACCATGCCTTTCCAGTTCGGCACGAACTGGAGCCGCTACTCGGACAAGATCGCCGACGTTCTCTCGCCGCTGCTGGCCTATGAGGGGCTGACGGCGTTCTTCCTCGAAGCGGCCTTCCTCGGCGTCCTCTTGTTCGGGCGCAATCTCGTGCCGCGCTGGGCGCATTTCTTTGCAGCGCTGATGGTCGCGCTCGGCACGCTTTTCTCGACGTTCTGGATTCTCGCGGTCAACAGCTGGATGCAGACGCCCGCCGGCTACTCCGTCGTCGATGGGCGCTTTCAGCCGGCCGACTGGATCGCGATCATCTTCAACCCGTCGTTTCCCTATCGGTTCGCGCATACGGTGACGGCGGTCTACATCACGACCGCCTTCGTCGTGGTCGGCGTCGCCGCCTTCTATCTCCTGCGCAACCGCTTCGTCGAAGAGGCGCGGCTGATGCTGTCGATGACGCTCTGGGTGTTGAGCGTCCTAGTGCCCCTGCAACTGTTCATCGGGGACCAGCATGGGATCAACACGCTGGAGCACCAGCCTGCGAAGATCGCGGCGATCGAGGCGATCTGGGATACGGGCAAGCGCCTTCCTTGGGTCCTCTTCGCGATCCCCGACGACAAGGCTCAGAAGAATCTCGCCGAGATCGCGATTCCGGATGTCGGCAGCCTCATTCTCACTCACGACATCAACGGCACGGTCAAGGGTCTCAAGGACTTCCCGCCGCAGGACCGGCCGCCAGTCGCCATCCCCTTCTTCGGCTTCCGGATCATGCTCGCCTGCTGGGGGCTCATGGCGCTCGCCGTCGTCACGAGCTGGTGGCTGAGATACCGGGGTCGGCTGTTTGACGAATCCTGGTATCTGCGCTTCTGCACAATCATCTCGCCGATCGGTTTCGTCGCGGTGATCGCCGGCTGGGCGACGACGGAGGTTGGTCGCCAGCCCTGGACCGTCTACGGCCAGTTGCGAACGGCCGATTCGGTGACCCCCTCGATCACCGGTTTCGACGTGCTCCTGTCCCTCATCGGCTACAGCATCGTCTATGTCCTGATGTTCGCGGCAGGCATTACGCTTATCCTCAGGATCGTGCGGAAGGGCCCTGTGGAGGCGGAGCGCGGGGACGAGGAGATCGAGGCCGGACGGCCGCGCCAACCCGCAACCGCGATGCCTCACAGCGAGGGGGGCCGGGCATGAGCGAGGTTCTCGACTTCGTTCCGATCTGGACGCTGATCCTCGGCGTCGGGGTCTTCGCCTATGTGTTGCTCGACGGGTTCGATCTTGGCGTGGGCATGCTCTACGGCCTCGCGCCCGATCGCGACTCGCGCAACCTCGTCATGAACTCGATCGCCCCGATCTGGGACGGCAACGAGACGTGGCTGGTGCTCGGCGGGGTCGCGCTGCTCGCAGCCTTTCCGCTCGCCTTCGCCATCATCGTGCCGGCGGTCTATTTCCCGATCATCGTGATGCTGCTCGCCCTCGTCTTCCGGGGCGTGGCTTTCGAGTTCCGGTATCGCGACTCGGAGCACCGCACCTTCTGGGACCACGGTTTCAGCTATGGCTCGGCGGTCGGCGCCTTCGCGCAGGGCGTGGTGCTCGGCGCCTTCATCCAGGGCTTCCACGTCGAGGGGCGCCAGTTCGCGGGAACCTCGCTCGACTGCTTCACGCCTTTCTCCATCCTGACGGGCGTTGCGCTGGTCTTCGGCTATGCGTTGCTGGGCGCGGGCTGGCTGGTGCTCAAGACGGAGGGGTCGCTTCAGGCTTGGGCCCGCCGCTGGGGGCGAATTGCGCTCATCGGCGTCTTGATCTGCGTTGCAATCGTCAGCGTCTGGACTCCGTTCGTCCAGCCGCAAATCCATGATCGCTGGTTCGCGTGGCCGAATATCGTCTTCCTCGCGCCGGTGCCGGTGGTGACGGCGCTGATCGCTTGGCTGGCTTGGTCGTCCCTGAACAACGAGACGTCCGAGGCCGCGCCTTTCCTTTGGGGGATCGCGCTTTTCGTCATGTCCTACCTCGGCATTGCGATCAGTCTTTTCCCGATGATCGTGCCCTTCCACTTTACTTTGTGGGAAGCCGCCTCCTCGCCGCGCACGCAGGCTTTCATGCTGGTCGGCACGCTGTTCCTGCTGCCGGTGATCCTGATGTACAGCGGCTGGTCGTACTGGGTCTTCCGCGGCAAGGTGAAGGCCGAGGTGGGATACCACTGAAGCGCGCGCGGGCCCGATTTCTGTTCGCTAGCGCCGCCCCGCCACGCCGCCTTGCTTGACGGCGGGGCCCTCGGCATGACGCATTGCGATTCGTGGCCCGGCGATCCCTTTCCCGCAAGCTCCTGCGCGGCGTCCTGTGGACGGGGCTCGCGGTTCTAGCCGTTTTTGGGGGGCTCGTGGCCCTCTATGCCTTTGCGCCTCCGGTCTCGACGCTGATGCTGGCGCGTCTTGCCACGGGTCGATCCTACGAACGCGTCTATACGCCGCTCGCCAAGATCTCGCCCTCCGCCACGGCGGCGGTCGTCAATTCGGAGGACGCGACTTTCTGCGCCAACGACGGGGTCGACTGGGGTTCGCTCATGAGCGTCCTGAAGCGCGAGGACGGACCCAACCGGGCGCCTCCACGATCACCATGCAGACGGCCAAGAACCTCTTCCTGTGGCCCGGCCGCTCGGCGATCCGCAAGGGAATCGAAATTCCCATGGCGCTCACCCTTGGCAAGGCGTGGTCCAAGAAACGGACGCTGGAGGTCTATCTCAATATCGCCGAATGGGGCGACGGGATTTTTGGGATCGAGGCGGCGGCTCGCCACTATTTCAAGAAGAGCGCAAGCGCGCTCACCCCCGAGGAGGGCGCGCTGCTGGCCGTGGCGCTGCCCAACCCGATCAAGCGCAATCCGGTGCGCCCAAGATCCTTCCACCGCCGCCTGGCGGCAGCCATCCTCGCTCGCGCCCGCGCAAGTCCGGAATCGGTCGCCTGCGTCGAGTGATCGGCAGGAATGCCACAGGGAGGCTACGCGACAGGATGCTGGCGTTTTGACTTGCCAGACAAGTCACTCCGTGAGAATTTCCCTCATCTTGGCGATTATTACAATATTATCAATGCAATCTCTTCCTCGCCAGGTTGCATATTTCTTCCAATTTCTTGAATCGAAGACTTCGTGCATTTTAAATCGTAGGATTGCTTTGGTCTTCCCGCGCAAGCGACAATCTAATCAGAGGAGGATACGTTGGCCGCCAATAAGATGATCATTCAGACGATATATGTTGGCGACGAATGTTGGAGCAAAATGTGGGAGACGATTGGCAAGGGCAAACAACCTTTCAAATATATCGACCGCCTGGAAATCGCGTTCGCCAATATCATTGCGACCGACCCGGATAATGGGCATCTCGATTACGAGGTTGGCCTCCAAAGGGAGAGGGTTGCAGCGACCGTAAAGGAGGCGCACAGACAAAACCCAAACATCCAAATCATCGCTCAAATGGGTTGGGCGAGCGGTCTTGAGCCGTTTGTGAAAGACGCCTCGAAGGCGCCCGCCCGACTCGCATCCTTCGCGAAATCGATCCCGCCCTTCCTCGATCGCTACGGTCTAAAGGGAGTTGATTTCGATTGGGAAAGCGTGCCGGGCGAGATGACAACAGAGCTTGCCACGTTTCTTTTCAATCAAACGAAAAGGTATCTCGGAGATGACGGCATCCTAAGCATTACCCCCGAACAGCACCGACTCATTGGATAGCGCTGTTGTCAACAGAATATTCGATACGGTGATCTTGCAATCGTACAATTCCAGCAATGTGCTCGAGAGACATACAGTTTTCTGGGAGCGATTAATATCGATCTCTCGAAGTTTTGCTGCGGAATATGCTCTGAACCCGACATCGCAATGGTGGCCGAACGGGGTCGTTGGCGATATCGGGCCCTGGAAAGCGGCGATGCAATATTACAAGAACGAGTTCGCCGGCTTTTATAACTGGAGGATCGACAACGACGATCCGGTTCCCCTCGGATCGGACCACTACGGCGTGCCGCGGTATTCTATAACCTCGCAGATGTGGGAGTACTTCCGCGGACAGGCGCCCCAGCCGCCTTTGTACCCGTGAACGAGAGGCAAGAAGTCCCTGCCCGTCGTCCAGAATCCTACGCTCCGAAAAATCCAACGGCGCCCCATTCGGACTAGAACGGGGCGAAAGCGATTTTTGGAGCGGGGCGCGCAAGGTTGACGCCGGGACGGCGCTTCATCTTGATATAAAGAGATGCTTATATGTTGATTGCCTTATCTCCTCGCCGCTGATAGAACCCGGCCCGATTTCAACTTTCGAGCCGGACGCGCCCCATGACCAAGACCCCCGACTACGCCATCGCCGACATCAAGCTTGCAGACTACGGCCGCAAGGAGATCGCGATTGCGGAAACCGAAATGCCGGGCCTGATGGCGACCCGCGCCGAATATGCCAAAATCCAGCCGCTGAAGGGCGCGCGGATCGCCGGCTCCCTGCATATGACGATCCAGACAGCGGTCTTGATCGAGACGCTGAAGTCGCTCGGCGCCGACGTCCGCTGGGCCTCCTGCAACATCTATTCGACGCAGGACCACGCCGCCGCCGCGATCGCCGCGACGGGCACGCCGGTCTTCGCCATCAAGGGCGAGAGCCTCAAGGATTACTGGGACTACACGCACAAGATCTTCGAATGGGCGGACGGCGGCGTCCCCAACATGATCCTTGACGACGGCGGCGACGCGACGCTGCTCATCCATCTCGGCCTGCGCGCCGAAAAGGGCGACACCAAATTCCTCGACACCGCCTCGAATGAGGAAGAGGAAGTGCTCTACGCAGCCATCAAGCAGCGTCTGAAGGACAAGCCCGGCTGGTACGCCAAAAACGCCGAGTCGATCCGCGGCGTAACCGAAGAGACGACGACAGGCGTGCATCGCCTCTACGTGATGGCGAAGGAAGGCAAGCTGCTCTGGCCCGCCATCAACGTCAACGACAGCGTCACCAAATCCAAGTTCGACAACCTCTACGGCTGCCGCGAGTCGCTGGTCGACGGCATCCGCCGCGGCACCGACGTGATGATGGCGGGCAAAGTGGCGATGGTCGCTGGGTTCGGCGACGTCGGCAAGGGGTCGGCGGCGTCTCTGCGCAACGCGGGCTGCCGCGTGATGGTCTCCGAAGTCGACCCGATCTGCGCGCTGCAGGCGGCGATGGAAGGCTACGAGGTGACGACGATGGACGACGCCGCTCCGCGCGCCGACATTTTCGTCACCGCCACCGGCAACGTCGACGTCATCACCATCGACCACATGCGCGCGATGCACGACCGGGCCATCGTCTGCAACATCGGCCACTTCGACTCGGAGATCCAGGTCGGGTCGCTGCGCAATTACAAGTGGAACAACGTCAAGCCGCAGGTGGACGAGATCGAATTCCCCGACGGCAAGAAGATCCTCCTGTTGTCGGAGGGGCGTCTCGTCAACCTCGGCAACGCCACCGGCCACCCGTCCTTCGTGATGTCGGCCTCGTTCACCAACCAGACGCTGGCGCAGATCGAGCTTTTCACCAAGCCCGGCCAGTATCAGAGGCAGGTCTACACGCTGCCGAAGCACCTCGACGAGAAGGTCGCCTCGCTCCACCTCGCCAAGATCGGCGTGAAGCTCACCAAGATGACCGACGAGCAGTCGAAATATCTCGGCGTGCCGCAGGCCGGTCCGTTCAAGCCGGAGCATTATCGCTACTGAGCAGCCCGAACGCCCTCGCATCGACGCAGCTGCGGACAGGCGGCGCGTCGACAGCGGGGACTCGGATTTTCTTGGGATCGCTTTTTCACCGCAGAAAATTCGCTGTCGGATCAATGGCGGCAAAGTTTGGAAAAGCTTGGATTTCCTTGGATTCCTTCGCCGGAATCGTGACTTTTCAACAGGTTGCGCGGATCTGGCGGAAAAAGAAACTTTCTCTCGCCTGAGATCCCCGTCGCCGCGCCGCCCGGGCCTCAACTCGGCTAATACCAATCCACAGCGGTTTTTGCAGGCGGTCGTCACTTTGGACAGTCTAAAGGCTATTCTGATTTTCAGCAACATATTTGCGGGAGCGATTGGGGCGCCTTTGGATACCCAGGAGCCATGCCCGACGCCCGACAGCGCGCGGGAAACGAACGTGGTTAGCTCGCCGCCGTACTCTTCAACCGGGATTTCATGGCGTCCGCCCATCGGCGGCCGGGTTCGCCGCCCCAGAGAAGCCACGCGATATAACCCGCGGAGGGATTATTAGCCTCGTCTCCCCAGACATGGCCGTTGGACGCCTTGTCGACGTTGTGGCGAGCAAAATAGGCGCTCATCGCCACGACATCGCGTAGCGAAAGCGGCCTGCGTCCGGCGAGTTCCTTCGCGCGATGGGCCCGGACCGACGTTCCGCCGCGACGAAACTTCTCCCTCAGCTCCAAACCCTTCCTTGCCGCGGCGGCGACTTCGGCGGGTGGGATAAGGCGGGGATTGATTTGACCCTCCTCAACGCGGAGGGTTTGTGGACGGCCAGTTCTCCCGATTTTGCCGAGCGCACGAGGTATTCGGGGTTGCCTTCCGACGCCGCGATCTTGTGGTCCTTGATTTTCCCCGGCGACGTCAGCTTCCGCTCGAGCCGCCCAACACTTGAGCCCCCGCTCGATCGCCAGGCGGCCCGGTCGCCCCGCTTGAGTGGTTTCGCCATGCGACCCTCCGGGGGAAAAGCCCGGCTGATCAATTCGCCGGAGGCCAATTGGTTGCATCCGAAAACGGCCTGGACCGCCGGGATTTTTCGTCAGGTCGAGATCGCGTCGCCCGGCGCCTGTCGTCCTCACGGATTGGGGTCGCCGAAAGATCTCTCCAAGTTTGCGAGCAAGTTCACCATCCCCGTAAGCCTTCGCGATGTTGCGCGCATTGAGATAGGTGGAATTGATCTTCCACGGATCGCCGTCGTTACCCCCGGTCCCAAAAACGGGGTCCTCAGTGGCCGGGCTCGCGCCCGATGCCGATTCCGACGAAGCCGCCCGTCTTTAACGGGATGATTGCGCCCAGGGATTCCTGGATGATGCCGCCCCCCTGTAACGAGATGATCCCGCCCGGGGCGCCGCGCTTGTTGGCTTAAGGAAGTTCTTCTCCCCTTACCGGGTTTCGGGTCAAGCCGTTTTGAGCTGTTTGCCTCGGGTGCGGCGCAGGCTCTCGCCGGTCAGCTCGATGCGATGTGCATTGTGCACGAGGCGGTCCAGAATGGCGTCGGCATAAGTGGGGTCGCCAATGACCTCATGCCAGGCGGACAGAGGGAGTTGGGAGGTGACGATCGTCGATCGGCGGCCGTATCGCTCCTCGAGGATTTCGAGCAGATCGTGACGGGCGCCGGCGTCGAGAGGTTCGAGGCCGAAGTCGTCGAGAATGAGGAGATCGGCGCGGCCGAGGGATTTGATGAGGCGCGGATGGCGGCCGTCGCCTCGGGCGAGCGCCAGGTCTTCGCACAGCTTCGGCCAGCGATGATAGAGGACGGATCGATTGTCGCGACAGGCCTTCTGGCCGATGGCGCAGGCGAGCCAGCTCTTGCCGACGCCGGACGGACCGACCAGGGCGAGATTGTCGTGGGCGTCGATCCAATCGCCCTCGGAGAGCTTTTGGAACAGGGCGCGATCGAGCCCACGGGTGGCGCGATTGTCGACGTCTTCGACGCTCGCCTGCTGGCGCAGTTTGGCGGCGCGCAGCCGGGCCGTCAGGCGTTTGTCCCTCCGCCATGACCCCTCCCTGTCGAGGAGCAGAGCGAGCCAGTCTGCGTGGGCCAGGTCCTTCGCCTGGCCGGCGTCGGCGAGATCGGCGAAAGCCTTGGCCATTCCATAGAGGCCGAGCGTGTGAAGCTGATCGAGCCTTGGATGTTTGAGCAAGTTGTCTTCTCCCTAATGGTAGTAGCGCGGCCCGCGGATGTTGGGGTGAAGGATCGGAGCGGTGTCCGCGGGGCGCCTGGGCGCCGGCCTCCGATCGAGCTTGTTGTCGAGGATGGATTTGACGGAGCCGTAGGTCCTGGCGCCGATCTCGATGGCCCGCTCGGCGGCGGCTTCGAGGCGCCCGGCGCCGAAGGAGCCGGCGAGGCGAACAATGCCGAGACAGGCGCGATAGCCCTGCTCGGGATGGGCCTGCTCTCGAGGATCTGCTCGCAGAGCGCCGCCGTGGCCGGGCCGATCTTGCGGGCGTCGTCCCGGATGCGCTCGATCGTCCAGCCGGCATAGCGCCGATGGCTCGAGGGCATGTGCTCAGGAACGGTCGTGTGCTTCCTGTTCCCGCTCGCCCTGATGTGGACGGCGATGCGCTCGCCTTTGTGGAAAATCTCGACGCCGCGGGCGGTCAGCCGCGCCTCGACCTCGGCGCGGGCGAAGCGGTAGGGGACGGAATAATAGTGGGCATCGATGTCGACGTGATAGTCGACGCCGACCCGGCGCAGGCGCCACTCGCTGTATTCATAGGGCTCATCCGGCAACGCCCTGAGCGCCGGACGGTCGACCTCCTCGAGTAACTGGAGGCGGGTGACGCCGAGCCTGCGCAGGGCCTGCCGTTCGTTGAGTTGCGCCATGAGTTCGCTGAGGGCGGCGTCGACGTCAGCGAGGCTATGGAAGATCCGGCGCCTGAGCCTGCCGAGCAGCCATCGCTCGACGATCAGGACGGCCTGCTCGACTTTCGCCTTGTCGCGCGGCTTCCTCGGCCTCGCCGGGAGGACGGCGGTTCGGTAATGGGCCGCCATCTCGGCATAAGATCGGTTGACCTCGGGATCGTAGAAGCTGGCCTTGACGATGGCGGTCTTGGCGTTGTCGGGCACGACGAGTTCGGGCACGCCGCCGATCGCCTCGAAGGCGCGCACATGGGCGTCGATCCAGTCGGGCAGCGCCTGCGTCCAGGTCGCCTTGGCGAAGGTGAAGCTCGAGGCGCCCAGCACGGCGACGAAAATCTGCGCCATCCGGATTTCGCCAGTGAGCCGGTCGACGACGACCGGAACGCCGTCGCCGGCGTAATCGACGAACAGCCGCTCGCCGGCGGCGTGCGTCTGGCGCATTATCACCGACAGCGTCTTCTCGAAGGATCGGTACAGCTCGCAGAACCGGGAGTAGCTATAGCCGCCCGGGTTCTCGGCGATGTATTCGTCCCACAGGATCAACAGGGTGACGTGCTTGCGCTTCAGTTCGCGATGCACGCCGGCCCAGTCTGGTTCCTCGATCCGCCGATGGCCGCGCTTGCTGCGCCGGCTGGCATAGAGCGCCGCCTCGAGCGCCCCGTCGTTCATGGCTTCCGGCAACGGCCAGAAGAGGCCCGCGGTCTGAGCCCGCTTCAGCGTTTCCCGCACCGTCGAGCGCGCCATGCCAAGCCGCCGCGCGATCTCGTGCGTCGATACGCCGCGAGGGGCGGCATCATCCCGGAATTGGGGCGGCTTCCTCAAGAATCAGCACGCCCGACGCCCGTCCGGATAAGAGCCTGATCAACCGTCGTCTCTCGCTCCGCTCCTGGTGTTTCGTCCCGGCCTTTGACGGTGCACTTTTTTCGAGTGATTCGAAGGATGCGCTATGGGCCAGGTTCTTCACGGGTGCGCCACCACGACGAGGTGGTCCCGCAGCTATAGAGCATAGTCAAGAGAGCTTGAAGAGCGCTGGCGAAAGGCTACGGCGTCAATGTGAAAACCATCGCCAAGTGGAAGTCCGAGGACTTCCATTTCCGATCGGCCTACTGGGCCTAAGGCCGCCGCGATCGACGGTCCTTTCGGTTGAGGAAGAGGCCGTCGTCGTCGCATTCCGGAGGCATACTCTGTTGCCGCTTGACGACTGCTTGGTCGCTCTTGCAGCCCACCATCCAGCATCTGACGCGTTCGTCCCTTCATAGGTGTCTGCAACGGCACGGGATGTCCCGATTGCCTGAGGTCGAAGGCGAAACCTCCGCCAAGCAGAAATTCAAGGCCTATCCGATCGGCTATTTTCATGTCGACATTGCCGAAGTCCGAACCGCGCAGGGCAAACTCTATCTCATCGTTGCACTGACTGAACCTCGAAGTTCGCCTTCGTCGAATTGCATGAGAAAGTGGCTCGCAAGACCGCGGGGGACTTCCTGCGTCGGCTGATCGACGCCGTCCCCTCGAGGAACCAACACCGGCCCCACAGAAACGGACCACTTCACAACGCCAGGCAATACGAGCTCGGCAGCGCCGGACATCAGGCGGCCCTCGACGCCGGCGGCAACCTGTTCGGCGATGCCTTCGAATACGCCGCGCTCAAAACGATACGACCACCGGCTGACAAAGCCCAAGCATCCCTGGACGAATGGCAGCGTCTGCTGTGACCCCCGACGTTCATCCAGGCTGGGCCAGAGTCTCGGGCTGAGATTGGCGCAGGAGCGCCGGCGGAGCAACGGGCGATCGGCGCAGCTGGTCGGGGTTGCGCAGCCGATCGCCCGTTGCGGTGAAGGTTCGCGCGAAAGCCGCTGGGGTCAGATAGCCGAGCGCCGAATGCGGGCGCTGCTGGTTGTAGCCGGCGGTCCAACGCGCCAGCGCCGAGCGGGCGTGGTCGAGATCGTAGAAGATCGTCTCGTTGAGCAGTTCGTCGCGCATACGGCCGTTGAATGCCTCGCAGATCCCGTTCTGCATCGGCTTGCCCGGCGCGATGAAATGCCAGTCGATCCGGCTGCGCCTGCGCCCACGCGAGCATGGCGTTGGAGGTGAACTCGGTCCCGTGGTCGGAGACGATCAGGTCCGGCCTGCCGCGCCAGGCGATGACGGCGTCAAGTTCGCGGGCGACCCGCCGCCCAGAGATCGAAGTGTCGGCGATCGCCGCCAGGCATTCCTTCGTGACGTCGTCGATCACGTTGAGGATCCGGAAGCGCCGCCCGTCCGAGAGCTGGTCCTGGACGAAGTCGACCGACCAGCGCGCGTTCGGCCTTGCCTCGGTCAGGATCGGCGCCCGCGACCCCGCAGCGCGCTTTCGGCCCTTGCGCTTTCGCACCGTCAGGCCTTCCTCGCGATAAAGCCGTTGCGTCTTCTTGCGGTTCACGGCATGGCCCTCGGCGCGCAGCAGAACATGCAGCCGGCGATAGCCGAACCGGCGCTGCTCGGCCGCCAGCTCTTGCAGCCGCCGCGCAGATCCTCGTCTGGCGGCCGGCGGGAGCGATAGCGAACGGTCTTTCGATCGGCCTTTATCAGGCGACACGCCCGGCGCTCGCTCATCTCATAGGCCCCCACGAGATGAGCGACAGCCTCGCGCTTGGCGGCGGGCGTCACAATTTTTTTCCAGCAGATCCTTCAGCGCGGCGTTGTCGAGCATCGCGTCGGCCAGCAGCCGCTTCAGCTTGGCGTTCTCGTCCTCGAGCTCCTTCAGCCGCTTGGCCTCCGAGACATCCATCCCACCGAACTTCGCCTTCCACGCGTAAAACGTCGCGCTGCTGATCCCGTGCTTGCGGCAGACCTCGGCGGTCGAAAGGCCTGCCTCCTGCTCCCGCAAAATCCGCAATGATCTGCTCTTCCGTAAACCTCGATCGCTTCATCGTCCGGTCCTTCCTTCGGACCGGACTCTAGCTTCAACTGGAGGAAATTCTCGGGGGTCACAGCAGTTCCAACGACCCAGATTTCGTCAGCAAGCTGGACGGTTCTAAGAACCTCGCCATGGGGCGCGGTTTCTGATTCCCTCGCTGATGATGGGGCGGGGGTGAGTTGATGCGAGGTGAGCCTGGGTTCTTCGACGTCGACGAGCGCCTGAAGCGGCTGAGCGATCTGGGCGATCAGTTGCTAGCCTTCACGGCGGCGGTGGATTTCGAGATGTTCCGGCCTGAGCTGACGCGGGCGCTGGCCTACTCGGACGGTTCGCAGGGCGGCCGGCCGCCGTTCGATCCTGTGATGATGTTCAAGATCCTGGTGATTCAGGCGGCGAACGCCCTCTCCGACGAGCGCGCCGAGTTTCTGATCAACGACCGCCTGTCGTTCATGCGCTTTCTCGGGTTGAGCCTGTCCGACCGGGTTCCCGACGCCCGCACGATCTGGCTGTTCCGCGAAAAGCTCACCGGGACTATCCGGAATCCTGTGTCGAGGCCGGTTGGTGGTTCATACGAGGAACCTGTCCTCGAACATGATTGCGAACTGCGTTTTCGCCTGGCTCCATTCCCTTGGCGGCATTTTCCACTCGCCTGCGGCCTGATGCAAGACGATGTCCGGGATCAGCACATATGAGACGGCTGGGGTGTCGAGGCTGAGCAAAGGGCGAGATACTGGGCTGGGGTCTTTCCGGCAAGGGCTCCGTGTGGCCGATGGTGGTTGTAGATGTGCTGGTAGCTGTCGAGGATGGGGTTGAGTTCGTTGACCCCTGAGGGGAGATCGTAGGTCTCGTAGAATTCGTATCGCCAGGCGCCGTTGCAACGTTCGACGGCGCCGTTCAATTGCGGACGTCTCGGCGGCAGGACGTAGAGCGCTACGCCCTTGGCCTCACAGGCGGTCTCGAACTCGGCCATGAACTCGCTGCCGCCGTCGACCTGGATGGCCTTCACCGGGAAGGGCATGTCGGCGATGATCTTGTCGAGGAAGCTTGCGGCGGCCTGGGCGGTGGCCCGGTTGAAGGCCTTTGCGACGGTCCATTTGGCGATCGGGTCGTAGGCGGTGAAGTGCTTGATCGCCTTGGTCGGGGTGAGGTTGACGAAGACGGTGTCGAGTTGGACGAGCCCGCCCGGCTCGCGGACGGCGAGATCGCGCGGCAGGCGGCGGGCGAAGCGGCGCTTGGCTGTCCAGCGGCGGGCGTAGGGACGCCGGCGGAGCGTCGGCACGGGCTCGACGACGCCGCGCGCCACGAGATCGGCGAGAATGCGTCCGACGGTCGAATTGGACGCCGTGAACCCTTCGGCGCGCACGAGCGGCCCGAGCTTGGCTCGCCCCCACATCGGAAAGTCCTGGCGCAGCCGCTCGACGGCTTGCCGCAGCGCAGGCGTCCAGCTCTTTGGCCGGACATGGCGGGGCCGCCGGCTCTTCGGCGTGGCGTCCTTCTCCCAGCGATAGAGGTTTGAACGCGCGACGCCCACCGCCTTCGCCGCCCGATCGGCCGTCAGGCCGTCCGCCATGGCTCGGCGCCAGCGCGCCACGGCGTCACGCCTTCTCGCCGCTTCGATATCTGGGGTCTTCGCGTCGAGAAGACGCGACGCAGCCCGACCGTTCCTGATAATCTGCCGCGGCAGGCCAAAAACCTGCATGGGGGTCTCCTGAGGTTGGTTGATTTGCAACGCTCAGCTTCGGAGACCCCTTCCCCTTTCTCAATCGCCCCGTCTCATATCTGTCTGAACCCGGACATCGGAGCGGCCCGCCGGATCAGAACCGGATGTCGGGGGCCGCGCCGCCCGACGACGCTGCGGGGGACGCGGACCGGACCGGCGAGGGCGCCTCGGCGGCCTTCGGCTCAGGCGGCGCCGGATCATCAGCCTCGAAACGATGCTCCCACAGGATTCGGCGATGGGGGTCGACGAGCCTGAGTGACACTGGCTCGGCGGGAACGATGAGACCGGCCTGCACGCTCATCAGGTCGCTGTTCGGATAGGGGGTCAGCCACCGGACCCGGCTTTCCAGTGTGACCCCGGCAATCGGCAGCGCGGCGATGACCTCCGGCGGGACGGTCGCTTCGTAATTGCCCGCGTCCTTGGCGAGGGCGAGGCCGACCATGTCGGCGAAACCCATCTGGATGGCGACTTGGCTGGCTTTGGGCTGCCCGGCGGGAAGTCCGAACGGCCTGACGACGACCGGTCCGCTAGCGTCCATCGGCGCGACATAGGGGACGGAATGGACCAGAACGGGCGGGATCACTTGCGACCGGCGGAGACACCATGCCTGGAACAGTTGCATGTCCGTCGCCGACAACTCGGTGGAGATGGGCGAGCCGGGCAGGAAAATCGAAGGCCAGGGACCGCGCTTGAAGACCTCGGCGCCCGCGGCTCCGGATCTCTGGAGCATCGTCGCCATCGCCCAACTGGACCAGCTCGCATCCGTACTGAGCTTTCCCGGCTCGAAACGGACCACGAAAAGGGCGGGGACGTCGGTGTCCCAGCCGATCTCCGTGAGGTTTCGCGGGATGGCGTCGAGTGCGCTCCGGTTGATGGCCCCTGCCCTCGCCGGGCGGTTTGCGGCTTCGAGCGTCATTGCAAGGGAGCCGACCGCCAGGGCGGCCATCACGAGCCCGCGCATTTTCTTCCTTTGATGCGCCGCCATCCTGTTTTCCCTCAGATTCCCGAGCGCCGCGAATGACCGTCAGGGTGAAGGTTCGGCGCCCGGAAGGCAAGGGTCGCCCGACCGCGAGGTGAAAAAGATCACCATCGCCTCCATTCTCTGCCCGCTTTGCGCGAGGCCGAACTCGTGCACCCCGCGGACCGGGTTGACCATGTCGTTTCCCGTCAGCTCAGTCGCACGACCTTCGCGCCGAACTCGGCGCCTGCACAAGCGCGGACGAGAAATCGGTCCTACCCTGCGGCATGCGCACCACGCCGACCGACGCGCCGTCGAGCGCCTTGATCTCCGCGATCGTGTCGGCTGGTGGGAGAAGGAGAATTCGCCGTCACGAAGAATCAGTTCGTCCCGCCCGGGACCGTTTAATTAGCTGGGGTGCAAGCGGGTTGTTGAGGAGTTTCGCAGCACGAGGCGCTCTCGTCATGGAGAGCGTCGATGCGGTGGAAAATAGTGCTGGAGGGCACGGACGAGTTCGGATCGGCCCATCGTTCGGAATTGGCGATCGACAAAGATTTGGAGCGCCTATCTGCCGGCGAGATCGGCTTCTCGGTCGAGGACGGCAAGGCCATCATGGCTCATCTCTAGCAAGTGGCGGTCACCCAGCAATGCGAGGCTTACGTTCTAACGAGCTGGTTCTGTGTAGAATGCGAGAGGTTCCGGCGGATCAAGGATTACAGCAAGCGCAAGATCCGGACGGTGTTCGGCTGCGTTGAGGTTAGAAATCCGCGGATCATGAACTGCCAGGGTTGTCTGCCTCATTTTTACGCCGCCTGGACGGTCCTGCGCGATATCTGCCCGGATCAGGCGACGCCGGAATTGATGGAGCGTTCCGCGCGACTCGGCAGCCTATTGCCCTATCGCAAAGCGGCGGAGGTAATGGCCGAGTTCCTGCCGATCCAATCAACCGAGTCCTTTGTGACCGTACGCCATCGCACGCTGAAGGTGGGTGAGCGCCTCGACGAGAAAGCTCGTGAACGCGCATGGTTCGAGCCGCCGTCAACCGCTGAGCGCCGCCGGATGGAGTTGAATCTGCGGAATGACCCAGAACGCGAATTCGTCGTGAGTATCGACACTGCTCATGTTCGCGCAAGCCAGGCCGAAGCTGGCAGAAGCTTCGAGATCGCTGTTGCGCGATGCAGCCGCGGCGGGCGCGGCTCGCGCCCAGGCCGCTATTTCACTACCGCTGACACATCGAAGCGCGAGCTCCCGTCCCGAACGTTACAGGCCCTGCAGAGCGAGGGCTATGCGGGCCGCGGCGAGGTGACGGTCCTTTCCGATGGCGCCGAGATCATGAAGAGGCTGCCGAAGGCGCTACCGCAGCCGACGGCGCATATCATTGAATGGTTTCACATCGCCATGAAGATCCAGCCGCTGCAGCAGATCGCCGATCATGTCGTGCGTTGGCGTGAGGTTGGGTCCAGCGAAATGGCCCATGTCGACGCCGACGTCCGATCTTTGAAGTGGAGGCTCTGGCATGGACAGATCGATCAGGCGCTCGATCAACTCGAAACGATGACGAGCGATTTCGCCAAGCTGCGAGAAAGAGGCGAGCTTTCAGCTGCACGCCTGCTGCATCTGGCGCATCCCTTGTTGACCTATGTCCGCTCCAATAAAAGCGCGATTATCAACTACGGAGCCCGATATCGATCAGGCCGGCGCATCGCGACGGCCTTAGCCGAGTCCGGCGTGAATTCCCTTGTCGCCCGAGGATGGTCAAAAAGCAGCAGATGTAATGGTCAAAGCGGGGCGCCCATCTTCTGCTCCAGGTTCGGGCGCCGTTCTCAACGGCGATCTTCGCGAGCGGCTCACGTACGAGCCGCCGAAACCAGCCCATCGATCGAGGATCGCCTGGATATTCGAACCGACACCGCCGTTGCTCAAGATGGCCTAACACCCCATAACGGTACCCTCTTGTGGAACTGCGATGATCTATGGCGCCGTCGACGCGCTGATCAACTACGGGGCGCGGTACCGTTCCAGGCTTCCAATCTCGAAATCGCGTGCGGAAGGCTGCATGGATGAAATGCCAACGCGCGCATGGCCAAGAAGCAGCGCATGCGATGCTCCCTTCGGGCAGCGCATTGCGTCGCGACGGTTCACGCGGCAGTCGTGGACGGAAGGTTCAAGACTGGACCCCACCTCCCTCTCGCGGCCTCACCAGAATTTTTCCGCTCCCCAAGTCGGGTCAAAATCGTATCGGCTGAGGACGTGTGGGGTAGTAGCAGGAGCCATCAATTGGCGTTAAGTCGGATATGCCCGTAGAAAACCTGACCTAGTCATCTCAAATGACAGGGCTTGGGAGGAAAACATGGGACCCGATCTGGAACTTGTTCAGATTCGGCCAGGCGAATCCTTCGCCGTGATGGCGCACGGGTATCCTTTCCGCACGGTCCGCTGGCATTTTCACCCCGAGTTCGAGCTTCACCAGATCGTTGAGACGAAGGGGCGGTATTTCGTCGGCGACTTCATCGGCGAGTTCGAGCCCGGCAACCTTGTCCTCACCGGCCCCAACTTGCCGCACAACTGGGTCAGCGACGTTCCGGACGGCGAGAGCGTGCCGCTGCGGTGCCGATTCATCCAGTTCGATGAAGCGTTCATCGGACGCGCTGTCCAAACCTTCCCCGAGATGGCCGCGATCTCGACCCTTCTCAAGCTTTCGCGGCGCGGCGTGCTCTTCAGCCAGAGCACACGCCGGGAAATCTTTCCGCTCCTTGCCGAGATCACGCAAAGCCATGGTGTTCGACGGGCTGCGCTCTTCATGGCGATCATGGACGCCTTGAGCCGGGAAACCCAACCCCAACTTCTCGCCAGTGAAAGCTACCTGCCAGATCCATCGGGCTATCTGTCGACCGGCATGAACCGGGCGCTCGCCTACATCCGGGAAAATCTGACGCAGCCGTTCTGTGAAAGCGATCTGGCCGCCATCGCTCGCCAGACTCCGAGCGCTTTCTCGCGCTCGTTCCGCCGGCATACCGGCATGTCGCTACTCCAGTACATCCGGCGGCTGCGCATCAACTTAGCCTGCCAGATGCTCATGAGCGACGAGCGTGCGCAGATTTCCGACATCTGCTTCGAGGTCGGTTTCAACAATCTGTCGAACTTCAACCGCCAGTTCCTGGCGGAGAAAAGCATGCCGCCGTCGCAGTTCCGGCGGCTTGTCACGAACAACTTCTCGCTAGCGCACGCCGCTTAACGAGAGAGGACCGTCGATCGAAACATGAAGCCATGCCGGCACGCGCGACTGCAAAACCGGTCCGAGACAATTCTGCTAGGGCAATCAACCCGCATGGAGGAAACGCAAATGTTCCAATATTCATCAAGACTGACGGGCGCAGCCGTCCTGGCTATCGCTTTTGCGACGTCCAGCGGGACGATCGCACGCGCTGGCGACATCTCGGGATCGACAGTGGGGTTCCTGATGCCCGATCAGGGCTCGACGCGCTACGAGGAGCACGATCATCCGGGCTTCGTCGCCGAAATGAAGAAGGACTGCGAGAGCTGCAAGGTGATCTATCTCAACGCCGACACCGACGCGGCAAAGCAGCAGCAGCAGTTCAATTCGGTGATCGCCCAGGGGGCAAAGGTCATCGTGCTCGATCCGGTCGATTTCAGCGGCCGCCGCGTCGCTCGTGCACAACGCCCAGAGCCAGGGCGTGAAGGTGATCGCCTACGATCGCCCCATACCCGACGCCAAGGCCGACTACTATGTCTCGTTCAACAATGAGGCGATCGGCAAGGCGATCGCCTCGTCTCTCGTCGAGCATCTGAAGTCGAAGGGCGTGTCCGCCGACGGCGGCGTGGGCGTCCTCCAGATCAACGGCTCGCCGACCGACGCGGCCGCTGGACTGATCAAGAAAGGAATCCACGAAGGACTAGCCACCGGCCCCTACAAGACGCTCGCCGAATACGACACGCCGAACTGGCTGCCGACCAATGCCCAGCAATGGGCGGCCGGACAGATCGCTCGCTTCGGCGCGAAGATCGTCGGCGTCGTCGCAGCGAATGACGGGACCGGGGGCGGCGCCATCGCAGCGTTCAAGGCGGCGGGCGTCAATCCGGTGCCCCCCGTGACCGGCAATGACGCCACGATCGCGGCGCTTCAGCTCATCATCGCGGGCGATCAGTACAACACGATCTCGAAGCCGAGCGAGATCGTCGCTGGCGCCGCCGCAGACGTCGCCGTGGAACTCCTCAAAGGCGAGACGCCGAAGGCGGAGACGACCCTCTACAACACGCCGTCCAAGCTGTTCACGCCGGCTGTTGTCACTCGGAAGAACCTGAAGGCGGAGATCATCGACAAGAAGATCCAGACCGCCGCCGAGCTCTGCACCGGCCGATACGCGGAGGGCTGCAAGCAGCTTGGCATCGAGTGAACGGCGCGGGGCGCCGACGACCAAACCGCTCCGATCCAACCTCATAGGATCGGACTGAACCCGTCCGGCCGTCGGCTCCCCCGCCCGGCTGCCGGACGTCCCGCCTGAACCTTGCATGCGCGGAACCTAGGCATGGCCGAACCTGCTGCGATATCGGCGCCGGACCCCACAGCGGTGCTGAGCCTTCGGGCCGTCTCGAAGAATTTCGGCGCCGTTTCGGCTCTGACAAACGTCGACCTGGACATTCGCGCCGGAGAGATTGTCGCCCTTGTCGGCGACAACGGCGCCGGCAAATCGACGCTGGTCAAGATCCTCGCCGGCGCGCTTTCCCCCAGCTCCGGCTCGATCGCGTTCGAGGGCAAGCCGGTCACGCTGGCGAGCCCGGTCGACGCCTTGCGGCTCGGCATCGCGACCGTGTTCCAGGATCTCGCGCTGTGCGAGAACCTCGATGTAGTCGCCAACATCTTTCTCGGCCGTGAACTCGAACCCTATCGGCTTGATGAAGTCGCCATGGAGGTTCGCGCCTGGACCCTGCTCAGCGAACTCTCGGCCCGCATTCCGAGCGTGCGCGAGCCGGTGGCCTCGCTTTCGGGCGGTCAGCGCCAGACGGTGGCGATCGCACGTTCGCTGTTGATGGAGCCGCGCGTCATCCTGCTCGATGAGCCGACCGCGGCGCTCGGCGTCGCGCAGACCGCGGAAGTGCTCAACCTCATCGAGCGCGTTCGCGACCGCGGCCTGGGCGTGGTGATGATCAGCCACAACATGGAGGACGTGCGGGCGGTGGCCGACCGGATTGTGGTGCTGCGCCTCGGCCGCAACAATGGCGTCTTCCTGCCATCGGCATCCAATCATGAGCTTGTCACCGCGATCACCGGGGGCGACGACAACGCGGTTTCGCGCCGATCGCAGCGAATAACCGAAGCAAGGGGCCACGCTCCCGGAGGGCTGTCGTGAGCAGGACCACGGAGCCGGGACCCGACGCTGCTCGATCGGGGCGACGAGCGGCTCAAGGATCAGAGCGGCTTTCTGGGGTCCGTCAAGGCGTTCTTCGACCGCGTCCGCGCCGGCGACCTTGGCTCGCTGCCCGTCGTGGTGGGCCTCATCCTCATTTGGACGATCTTCGAGACGCTCAATCCGGTCTTCCTGTCGCCGAACAATCTCGTGAACATGCTGTTCGATTGTTCGACAACCGGCGTCATCTCGCTCGGCATCGTCTGCGTGCTGCTGGTCGGCGAAATCGATCTCTCCGTCGGCTCGGTGAGCGGGCTTTCCTCGGCAATACTGGGCGTTCTCTGGGTGCAGCTGGGCTGGCCGGTCGCAGTCGCGATCCTCGCCGCGCTGGTCGTCGGCTGTCTGATCGGGTGCATGTATGCGCTTCTCTTCAACCGGTTGGGCATGCCAAGCTTCGTCTCGACGCTCTCGGGTCTGCTCGCGTTTCTGGGCCTCCAGCTCTACATCCTCGGGCCGACCGGCTCGATCAACCTGCCCTATGGCTCGGCGCTGGTGAATTTCGGCCAGACGCTGGTGATGCCTTCCTGGGTTTCGCATGCGCTCGCCGCCCTGCCGGGCCTCCTGATCCTGTTTTTTGGCTATCGCAGCGCGCAGCGGCGCAAAGCGGCTGGTCTTTCCTCGCGGTCGCTCAGCGGGTTGGCCATTCAGGCGATCGTTACGATCGCGGTTCTCGAGGCGATAACGTCTTACCTGAACACCTCCCGAGGCGTGCCGTGGATGTTCGGCCTGTTTGTGGGGCTTGTCATCGCCATGAACTATGCGTTCAAGCGCACCCAGTGGGGGCGCTCGATGACGGCCGTCGGGGGCAACCGGGAAGCGGCGCGCCGAGCGGGCATCAACGTTCCCCTGATCTACACCAGCGCTTTCGCCCTGTGCGCGACCTTCGCGGCGGCAGGCGGCATCCTGGCCGCGGCCCGGCTTGCGAGTTCGAGCCAGCAGGCGGGCACCGGCGACGTCAACCTCAACGCCATCGCCTCGGCCGTGATCGGGGGCACCAGCTTGTTCGGCGGCCGAGGCAGCGCCTATTCTGCCCTGCTCGGCATCATCGTCATCCAGTCCATCGCCAGCGGCCTGACGCTGCTCGATCTGTCGTCGTCGCTCCGGTACATGATCACCGGCTGCGTGCTCGCGGTCGCAGTCATCGTCGACTCTCTCGCCCGCCGCTCGCGCGTCTCCCATGGCCGCGCCTGAGCGGCTGATCCAAGAGGGTTGATAATGCCTGACAGTCTCTCCGGTAAGGTTGCCGCGGTTACGGGCGCCGCGTCCGGCATCGGCTTGGCGTGCTCGCGCGCCATGCTCGAGGCGGGCGCGCGCGTGGCGCTGGTCGATCTGGCCGAAGACCAGCTGCATCCTCTGTGCGCCGAACTCGGCAAGGACGCCATTCCGGTCGTCGCCAACCTTCTGGATCCCTCGAGCGTCAAGCGCATGCTGCCCTCGATCCTCGAAAAGACCGGACAGCTCGACATTTTCCACGCCAATGCGGGCGCTTATGTCGGGGGCGAAATTGTCGAGGGCGATCCCGACGCGTGGGACCGAATGCTCAATCTCAACATCAACGCGGTCTTCCGCACAATTCACGCGGTTCTGCCCCATATGGTCGAGCGCAAGACCGGGGACATAGTGGTCACCGGCTCCGTCGCGGGTTTCGTGCCGGTCGTCTGGGAGCCAGTCTACACGGCCTCGAAATTCGCGGTCACCGCGTTCGTCCATACGCTCCGGCGCCAGGTCATCAAACACGGAATCCGGGTCGGCGAGGTCGCCCCGGGCCCCGTCGTGACCGCGCTCATCAAGGACTGGCCGAAGGCGAAGCTCGACGAGGCGCTTGCGGCGGGCAGTCTCATGGAGGCCAAGGAAGTCGCGCACGCGGTCCTGTTCATGCTCTCCCGACCGAGGAACATCACGATCCGCGACATCGTGATCCTACCCCACGCTCTCGACATCTGAACG
This sequence comes from uncultured Alphaproteobacteria bacterium, assembly GCA_963824465.1. Lineage (GTDB taxonomy): Bacteria > Pseudomonadota > Alphaproteobacteria > Rhizobiales > Beijerinckiaceae > Roseiarcus. The sequence goes on along the minus strand of CAWGPL010000015.1, from coordinate 971 downwards.
CCATTGACCGCTCAATTCGCCTGAACTTCTGGAGATCGTCATAAACGCATTTGGCCTGCACGCCCTGGTTCTCATTAGCGATTGGGACGAAGCAGGGGCCGAGAAGGCGATCCGGTCGGCGGCGGCGATCGGCTACGATGTGATCGAGACGCCGATCTTCGATCCGGCGTCAATCGCGATGGAAGGCCGACGAGTTGCCTAACCGCAATCGACCGGCCCACGCGTTTGCGACCGCGCGCACACGGGCCCATAGGATAACGCCACGCCTCAACGGCCTCATCGCAGACGGGTCATCAGATCGGCGAAGCTCAGGAAGAACATCAAGCCCAGGAACAGGAAGGCCGCACCAGCCACCAGCCTTAAGAGCGCCGGATTGCGCCCGACGCCGACAAGCCCGAAGGCCAGCGTCCCGAGCATGAGCGCCGCGAGGCCGAGCGCGCCGCCGAAGCGAATTTCTCCTGAGGCCGCAAATCCGAGCCAGGTCACCGCTGCGGTCGCGCACACGAGAACAACCCACGCGAAGGTCGGCCAGAACCACGCGATGGGAGGCGCCTTCGCCGTCATGATCGCGTCGCCACATAGAGGACTGGAAACAGCACGATCCAGAACCCGTCGACCGGTGCCAATATAGCGACGTCACCTCGAGTTGCGGCGAGGCGAGACTGATGCGCCGCCTGCGCACGAGCCAGAAAAGCCGCAGAACGAGGGCTATGCCGGCCGTCAGGTGGAGCGCATGGATGCCGGTCATCGCCCAGTAGAAAGCCCAGAAGATCTGCGTCGCGTCCTGTCCGAGGGCGAAATCATGACCGGGGAACAGGTGATGGCGAAGATCGTCGCGATATTCGAATCCCTTGATGACGAGGAAGGCGACGCCAAGCAAAGCGGTTGCGGCGAGCAGCCACGCCGTGAGCGCTCCGCGCGCGGCGCCGGCGGCTCGCACCGCGATAGTGATGGTGAGGCTGCTCGTAAGT
>CAWGPL010000014.1:0-962202 GCA_963824465.1 uncultured Alphaproteobacteria bacterium | reverse complement strand
GCTCCGAAGCCTGATTCTGGTCCGGTGCGGGGGGCCAGAGGGTGTTGCCGGGCTCGACATGCGCGGTCTGCACCGAACTTAGAACGACATCGGCGGCGCTCGACGGGGCGGCGCTGGCGACCACGTTGTTAGGCGGCCTCTTTTCGCCCGGACTCGATTTGGGGAAATCGAACGGCGCCTCGGCCCGGGCGAGCACGCTCCCATCCGGACGCAATTCGTCGGCGCGCAACGTGTACGCCCCCGGCGTCATGCCGTTCTCGATGGTGAGGGACCAGCGCCCATCGTCTTTGGTGCGCGCGTCGCCGACATAGGCGCCGCTGAGATAGAGGCGCACGGTCATATTCGGTGAAGCCGCGCCCGTGGCGACAAACCGGCCTCCGGGCCCGACTTCAACGGACTTCACGGCGACCGCAGGCGGGAGGCCGCTCGGGACCGCAGACGGCGCGGCGACGGAAGGCGTGGTGGCCGCCTTTGGCGGCTCAGCCACCGCGACTGCGATCGGATTCGAGGCTTCGGTCGCCGCGCCTATCCCGGTCGCCAGCGTTAGTTGGTGTTGTCCCGGCGCGAGCTGATCGGGAATGATGACGAATTGACCGAGGGCGTCGGCGGTCGCCACGGCCAGCGTCCGGCCGGCGTCGCGCAGCTCCACTTTGGCGTTCGGCGCCGCCCTTCCGGCCACAACGACCTCCCCGGCGGGACTAACGTTGACGACATCGAACGACGGCTTCATAGGCGCCGGCTCAGCGACGGGAGCCGCCTCTTTCACCGCTACCTTCGCTTCCGCCGCGGGTTTCGCGGGAACGGCAGGCTGAGATGCAAAGGAATTCGCGGCGTCAAGGCCATGATCAATAGCGCCGGTCTGGGCGGCCTCAAGTCCCAGGAACGTCGGCGCCCCCCGGTTCTCATGCACCCAATAGGCCGCGCCGGCGCCCGCAACGCCCAGCGTCGCAGCCGCCGCTCCGGCCCAAAGCGCCATCGGCGACAATGCCATATGCCTGCAACCTCCCGGCGAAACATAGTATTTTCTGGGCTTTAGGACAATCGTCTGTCCGGGTTCAGTATCTATGAGAGGGCTGGGCTGCGGGCTGAGGGTGTTGGGATGCTCGGCTGGGGTGAGATCGCCAAGAACCTGGTAGGGCCTGCGATGGTTTTATCGGTAGGCAAAGGCGTCGACGAGGGGCTGGAGCTGAGCGATGCGGCGGGGCAGATCGTAGGAGGCGCAGAACTCGTATCTCCAGGTAGATTGGGCGCGCTCGACGCCGCCCTTGAGATCGGGTCGCTTGGGCGGCAGGACGACGGGTTCGAGGCGGCGGCGCCGTTCCTGATAACCTGACTGCGCTAAGTCAAAAACTCGCAGCAGGGGTATCCTGAGCTAGTTGGGTCCACAACTCTCAACTGCGGAGGCCGCGTTGTCCTTCTCAATCGCCGGCTCAAATTTGTCTAAACCACGGACGGATATCGGGGTTTTTTGGGCCTCAACACCCCTGGCTTGCGACCAGCGACCTTGACAGGCAACTCGCATCTTCTTTAGCCGAAACAGCATGACCGATGTCGAAACGCCGCAGGCAACCCTTTGCATCTCCAAGCTCAGCGAAATATCCGATCGGTATGACGTCATCCTGTGCGATATCTGGGGTGTCATTCATAACGGCCTAAAAGCCTTTCCGGAGGCGGTGGATGCACTCTCCGCATTTCGAAAGCAGGGCGGTCGAGTGATCCTGATCACGAACGCACCGCGTCCGTCCGCCCCCATCCATGCTCAGCTTCTGGCGTTCGGAGTCGCGTCGGAGGCATTCGATGAGATCGTAACATCTGGTGACGTCACTGTCGGGCTCATCGCCGAGCGCATTCTTGAGCCGGTCCTCCACATTGGGCCCACGCGGGACCTCAGTCTCCTTGAGGCGGCGGCCAAAGAGGCGGGTATCCAGCCAAGACAGGTTCTTCTCGAAGAGGCGCGATACGTGCTCTGCACGGGGCTGCGTGACGATGAAGTGGAGACGCCGGAAAGCTACGATGGGGAACTTAGTGCCCTTGCATCTCGCGGATTGCTGATGATATGCGCAAATCCAGATATGATCATACACCGGGGCGACAAGGCAATTTACTGCGCCGGCGCCCTGGCTCAGCGCTATCAGGATCTCGGCGGCCGCCTAATCTACGCGGGCAAGCCCCATCGACCAATTTACGCTAGAGCGCTCCAACTCGCGGAACGATCTTTCGGAGGACCGATTGATCGCAGGCGCGTGCTTACGATTGGCGACGGCATGAAGACCGATATCGCGGGCGCCGCCGCCTCTAAACTGGATGCATTGTTCATAACTCGCGGCGTTCATACCGTGGCTATCCACGGGACCACGTCTCGCGCGGAGATTGACCCCGATCAGTTGGAAAGGCTATGCGCCGAATACAAACTTCGGCCGGTCGCAGCGATGAGCGCGCTTCGAAACTAACGATAGGCCTTCTGGACGGTCGCCTTTCTTCACGACACACGATTTCCAAAAAGAGAACAAACGATCCCGTGGGGCGAGCATCAATGGCCACCTATCATACCCTCTATTTCGAGGAACTCGTGATCGGCATGCGGGAGGCGATGAGCAAAACAGTCGAAAACGAGGACGTATTAGGTTTCGCAGAACTTTCCGGCGACCATAATCCGATCCATCTTTCCGAACACTTCGCGCGCAAAACCCGGTTCGGCCAAAGGATTGTCCATGGGCTCTACACGGCGAGCCTCATCTCCGGCGTGATCGGGATGCGTCTACCGGGCCCCGGCGCCATTTACGTGTCGCAGACCTTGAATTTTGTCGGTCCCGTCAAAATCGGCGACACTGTGGACGTGAGCGTCGAGATTGTAGAATTGGCGCCCAAAGGCCGGCGCGTACGGCTCCAATGCGAATGCCGTGTCGAAGACGAACTCGTTCTGACCGGTGAAGCGGTACTGAGCGTTCCTTCCTCGCAACAGGCGCGCCATGTGCGGCCAGCCTGACGCTCGGAATTCCGAGGTTCCGGGACTGGGCGGTCTGTTACAATGAGCGCTTTTATCTTTGCGAGCGATCCCGAACGGCCGCCGCCCGGGCTCGGGTCCGCAGTTTACGCGATCGGCAACTTCGATGGCGTCCATCTGGGACATCAGGCGGTGATTGAGCGCACCGTGATGTTTGCGAAAGCCAGGCGCGCAGCCAGTGCGGTCCTGACCTTTGAACCGCATCCGGCCGATCATTTCGCGGATCGGAAGGTCGTATTCCGATTGACCCCGCTCGGGGCGAAACTCGAAATGTTTGAAAAGCTTGGCCTTGACGGCGCAGTCGCAATGACCTTCGACGCTAAAGTCGCCGCCCTTACCGCCGAAGAATTCGTCGCGGACGTTCTTGTGCGTCGGCTGGAGGCCTCGGCGGTCGTTGTCGGGTGGGACTTCCATTTCGGGCGAGGACGATCCGGCGATCCGGTCTTCCTCGCGGAAGCGGGCGCAAGACATGGATTTCGCGGTAGACGTCGTCCCAAAGGTCGAAGAGCGTGACGACAACGCTGTCGCGGTCATTTCTTCGACGGCTGTCCGTCGCGCTCTCGAACAAGGCGACCTCGCGGCCGCGGCTCGCGCACTGGGTCGGCGCTATTCGGTCAGCGGAATCGTGATCCCCGGGCGGCAACTCGGACGCAAACTCGGCGTGCCTACCGCCAATATTGCGCTTGAACCGACTAACCGTCTCGCACACGGCGTCTACGCCGTTTGGACCCGCCTACACCGCCGCAAGCTACCTGGCGTCGCTAGCTTTGGCGTTCGTCCGGCCGTAGATAACGGACCCCCGCTACTGGAAGTCCATCTCTTTGACTTTTCTGACGACCTTTACGGCCAGCAGCTTGAGGTGGAGCTAGTCGAGCGCATCCGTGAGGAACGGAAATTCGAGTCCCTCGCGGCTCTAACTGCGGAAATGCAACGCGATAAACGGCGAGCCTGGGACATCCTGCAGCGCGTTTCCTTGTAGAACCTCTCTCATCAAGTCTAGGAAAATCGATTCGAATGCTCAAACCTGCAAACTCCGAGGATTCCTCCACCGGCGTTGACGAGGTCAACGCAGGTCACCTTCGCGCTTTCATTGAACGCATCGAACGGCTCGAGGAAGAGAAGAAGGCGCTCGCTGACGACATCAAAGATATCTACGGCGAAGCAAAGGCCAACGGATTCGACGTTAAGATCATGCGTAAGATTGTTTCGATCCGGAAGCAGGACCGCGACAAACGGATCGAGGAGGATACGATTTTGGATCTCTACCTTGCGGCTCTCGGCATGAACTGAGGAAGTTTCGCGAGTTGCCAAGCAGGGTATGGCTTGCTATCACGCGGTTCGCATTTTGCTGGAGCTTGAGGATCATGCGCAAGGGTGAGATCGCGCGAAAGACGAAGGAGACGTCGATCGAAGTTAGCATCAACCTCGACGGAACTGGCGCGTCCGATATTGCGACCGGCATTGGTTTCCTCGATCACATGCTCGACCAGCTTGCGCGCCATTCGCTGGTGGACATCCGTGTGCGCGCCGAGGGTGACCGGCACATAGATGACCACCACACGGTGGAAGATGTCGGCATTGCCCTGGGGCAGGCTTTGTCGAAGGCGCTCGGCGACAAGCGCGGCCTGACGCGATACGCTGACAGCTTACTGCCGATGGACGAGGCGCTAACCCGGGTCGCCATCGATATCTCGGGCCGACCCTTTCTGGTTTTCCGCACGGAATTTCCGACGGAGAAGATTGGCGCCTTTGACACACACCTCGTACGGGAGTTTTTTCAGTCGCTAGCTGGAAATTCCGGAATAACGCTGCATATTGAGACGCTCTACGGTCTCAACAGTCACCATATTGCAGAGTCGTGCTTCAAGGGGGTCGCGCGGGCTCTCAAGATGGCAGTAGCGATTGACCCCGGCCAAGCCAACCGGGTGGCCTCAACGAAGGGCGTCCTCTAATCGCCATGACAGTCGCAATCATCGACTACGGCTCCGGAAATCTGCACTCAGCGCGTAAGGCCTTCGAGCGCGCCGCGCAGGAGGCGGATCTCCCTGTTCGGCTTTTGGTAACATCGCGGCCGGAGGACGTGCTAGCCGCCGATCACATCGTACTGCCGGGCGTCGGCGCCTTCGCCGACTGTCGCCGCGGCCTCGACAATGTCGCTGGTATGACCGACGCTCTCGACGAGGCCGTAAGGAAGCGGGGCCGGCCTTTTCTCGGCATCTGCGTCGGAGCTCAATTGCTAGCGAGTCGCGGGCTTGAGCATGAGGTCGTGGCGGGCCTCGACTGGATCGAGGGCGAAGTCGCAGCGATCCGACCAAACGATCCGGATCTCAAGATCCCGCATATGGGCTGGAATACCTTGGACGTGAGCCGCGGGCATCCTGTGCTTGAGGGTGTCAAGACCGGACCCGCGGGGCTACACGCTTATTTCGTACACTCGTATCAGATCTATCCTTCCAACCGCGCCGATCTTGTCGCGACCACCGATTATGGTGGCCTGATCACCGCAGTCGTCGCTCGAGACTCCATCGTCGGCGTACAATTCCACCCCGAGAAAAGCCAGACTTTAGGCCTGTCGCTAATCGCGAATTTCCTGCGGTGGCGGCCATGATTCTGTTCCCTGCGATCGACATTAAGAACGGCGAATGCGTTCGACTCCTAAGAGGGGACATGGGGCGAGCGACCGTGTTCAACGGGGACCCGGCGGGACAGGCGAAAACATTTGCGGATCAAGGTTTTGATCATTTGCATGTCGTCGACCTTGACGGCGCCTTTGCGGGACGGCCGATCAACGTCGAAGCGGTAAGGCGCATCCTGACGACGACGGCGCTCAAGGTACAACTCGGCGGCGGCATCCGTGAACTGCGCACTGTTGAGGGCTGGCTTGAAAGCGGCGTGGCGCGCGTCGTCATTGGCACCGCTGCGGTGCGCAACCCAGACTTCGTACGCGAAGCGTCCTTGCTTCATCCAGGTAGGATCGCGGTCGGCATCGATGCGCGAGACGGTCGCGTCGCGATCGAAGGCTGGGCAAAGACCTCCGACCTCTCTGCGCTCGAACTTGGCCTTCGGTTCGAGGACGCGGGTGTCGCGGCCATCATCTACACGGATATATCGCGGGACGGGGCACTCCTCGGCCTGAATATCGAGAGCACGGTCGCGCTCGCGGAGGCTTTGTCCATTCCTGTCATCGCCTCAGGGGGCTTGCGTCGATCGAGGATGTGCGGCGCCTCGCGTCTCCAGAATGCTCTCGTATCGCTGGAGCGATCATGGGCCGCGCGCTCTACGACGGGCGCGTCGAAGCTCGCGAGGCCCTGGCGCTCATCCGAGGCCAGGCTCGTCTCGCGATGAGAGCCATATCGTGACCCTCAAGATCCGCGTCATACCTTGTCTAGATGTCAAGGACGGACGCGTCGTTAAAGGCGTTAATTTCGTCAACCTGCGCGACGCGGGCGATCCGGTCGAGAGCGCGATAGCTTACGACCGCGCGGGCGCGGACGAACTCTGCTTTCTCGACATTGCCGCTAGCCACGAAAAGCGGGGCATTCTGCTCGACATCGTCCAACGCACAGCGGAGGCCTGCTTCATGCCTCTCACTGTCGGTGGAGGGGTGCGCACCATCGAAGATATCCGCAACTTGTTGCTGGCCGGCGCAGACAAAACCTCGATCAATTCAGCCGCCGTAGCGGAGCGCACACTTGTCGGTCGTGCGGCAGAAAAATTCGGAAGCCAGTGCATCGTTGTCGCGATCGATGCGAAGCGCGTGTCCGGTCGAGGCGAAGGCCCGCGCTGGGAAATCTTTACCCACGGCGGCCGCAGGCCAACGGGCATCGACGCCGTGGACTACGCGCGAGAAGTCGCCGATCTGGGTGCGGGCGAAATTCTGCTTACCTCAATGGACCGGGACGGATCGAAACGAGGCTTCGACCTTGAACTGACCCGCGCGGTTTCGGACGCCGTCTCCATTCCCGTCATCGCTTCGGGCGGAGTCGGACAGCTCGATCATCTGGTGGCGGGCATCCAGGAAGGTCACGCGAGCGCCGTATTAGCGGCGTCCATCTTCCACTTCGGCGAGTTTTCAATCCGCGAGGCAAAAGCCTATATGGCGAAAGCTGGCATACCCATGCGGATGGGCTAACTGGTCGCTACATGCGAACGGTTGAGCAGGGGTTTCCTCCTTTGAGGAGAGGCTAATGTCTTCCGCATCTCAGCAGGCGCATTTCGGCCGGCGCACCGTTCCGCTCGCGGACAAGCAGGACCTAGTCGATGACGTCTTTCGTAAGGTTGCGGATCGCTACGACTTGATGAACGACCTTATGTCTTTCGGCCTGCACCGGGCGTGGAAAGACAACCTTGTTGCCCGCGTGCATCCCTCAAAACGGCGGCCTTTCACCCATCTCGATGTAGCCGGTGGAACGGGAGACGTCGCGTTTCGTATCGCCCGGGCAGGCGGCCCGCTGACCCGCGTTACAGTGGCGGACATCAATCCAGACATGCTACGCGTGGGGGCCGAACGCGCACGAAAATTAGGCCTGGATGATCGCGTCGCATTCGTTGAGGCCAATGCTGAGACGCTGCCGTTCTCTGACTCCACATTTGACGCCTACACGATCGCCTTCGGCATCCGAAACGTGCCGCGCATTGAGAAGGCGCTCACTGAAGGCTTTAGAGTGCTCAGATCCGGTGGTCAGTTCGTTTGTCTCGAGTTCTCTCGCGTCGACGTGCCGATTCTGGACGGCCTTTATGCGGCCTATTCCGACGCCATCATTCCCGCGATGGGCAAGATCGTGGCAGGCGATGCGGCGCCATATCGGTACCTCGTTGAATCTATCCGCCAGTTTCCCCCGATCGAGGTTTTTGCCGACATGATAGCCCAAGCGGGCTTCTCACGCGTTCGGCACACGGTGCTGAGCGGAGGAACGGTCGCCATACATTCAGGCTGGAAGCTCTGAACTCCGTGTCGATCCTAAGCGCGTTTGGCCACGGCCCCCGACTGGTTCACGCAGGCTACGTCTTTGCCCGCGAGGGTGCTTTCGTCGGCGTCGATCCGCTTATGCTTCCGCCTTTCGCGCGGCTGCCGCTCGCCATCGCCAACCTTCTGGCTAAGCGAAACGTCGATGGATTGACTGGGCTTTCGCGAGCGATCGACCGGCTCGGCCCATCCTACGTTAAAATGGGGCAGTTCCTAGCGACGCGGCCCGACATTGTGGGACCCGCAGTCGCTCGCGAACTCGAAAGCCTCCAGGACCGGATGACGCCGATGCCGCGGCAAGCGGCGATCCGGATCATCGAAGCTGCGTTTGGGACGAGAATTCGACTCAATTTATGAGTCGTTCGGCGAACCGATCGCCGCAGCGTCGATTGCTCAGGTGCATCCGGCCGTCGTACGGACCCCAGAAGGGCTGAAGCCGGTCGCTGTCAAAGTTTTGCGCGCCGGTGTCGAACACCGCTTCTCTCGTGATCTGGCGGATATGTTCTTTGCCGCGCGACTTGCCGAGCGTTTTGCGCCGGATATGCGCAGGCTCCGGCCTGTTCAGGTTGTCGAGACTTTGGCCAGGTCGGTCCGCATGGAAATGGACTTCCGACTGGAAGCGTCCGCCGCCTCCGAATTCGCTGAAAACTGCAAGGACGACGCCGACATTCGCGCCCCTTCCATCGACTGGGACCGGACTACGCGGGAAATAATGACCATGGAGTGGATTGATGGGACCTCCCTCGGCGATCCACAGCGCCTCGCGGAATTGGGCTTTGACACCCCGGCGCTCGCGAAGCGGCTGATCCAGACCTTCCTACGCAACGCATTGCGGGACGGCTTCTTCCACGCTGACATGCATCCAGGAAATCTGTTCGTCGATAGTTCCGGCCGCATTGTTGCGGTCGATTTCGGCATTATGGGTCGGCTTGGCCGAAAGGAGCGCCGGTTCCTTGCGGAAATTCTGTTCGGATTCATACGACGGGATTATCGCCGCGTCGCCGAAGTGCATTTCGAGGCGGGGTATGTTCCGCACATTCACCGCGTCGAGGATTTTGCCCAGGCGATTCGGGCGATCGGCGAGCCTATCCATTCCCGCACAGCCGACCAGATTTCGATGGCGAAGCTTCTGACGCTGCTCTTCGATATAACGGCGCTTTTCGACATGCAGACGCGGGTCGAACTGGTCATGCTGCAAAAGACGATGGTCGTGGTCGAGGGAGTCGCGCGAAAGCTCGATCCTCAGTTGAACATGTGGCTGACTTCCGAGCCGGTCGTTTCCAGTTGGATCGCCGAAAATCTGGGCCCCGTGGGACGAATTGAAGACATCGGAAAGTCGTTGTTATCCGTCCTTACCTTTGTAGCGGACGCGCAGCGCCGCATCGGCGACCTTACAGCCGTATTCGAGGCGGCGGCCGCGCCTAAGACTGCCAATCCACCGGCCCACCCGGCCTTAGTTTACATAACCGCCGGCTTTGTTCTGGCGCTCGCGATCGGTGGGCTCTTCAACTGGCTTCGATAACCGGGCTGCCTGGGCTCTGTCGGTCCCCGCAGCGAGACAATCCCGTAATTGCCTGCTAGTCTCTCGAAATCGCCCTAGCCCGAAATCCCAATGTCCAAAATCGCCGTTTCTGCTGCGCGCATTCTTCTTGTGATCGGCGGGGGGATCTCCGCCTACAAGTCTCTGGATCTCATCCGACAGCTGAAAGCCCAAGGGGCAACGGTGCGCGTCGTCATGACGTCGAGCGCGCGTGAGTTCATAACGCCGCTTTCTGCTGAAACCCTGAGCGGTGAGGCGACACTGCATGACCTGTTCCGCCTCACCGACGAGAGCCTAATCGGCCATATCGAACTGTCGCGAGCGGCGGATCTGATCGTGGTTGCTCCCGCCACGGCGAACATCCTGGCTCGGATGGTCAGCGGTTTGGCTGACGATCTGGCGACGACACTGCTACTCGCTACAGACAAGCGCGTACTGGTTGCCCCAGCCATGAACGTACGAATGTGGCTCCACCCCGCGACTCGCCGCAATGTCGAACAGCTTCGAAACGACGGCGTATTGTTCGTCGGACCAGAGAATGGGTCGATGGCTTGCAACGAATTTGGCCCGGGCCGAATGGCGGAGCCGCTTGCAATCGTCCAGGCCATTGAGCACGCGTTGGGATCAAGTGACACCGAACCCAGCGCAAGCCCTCTCCTTGCGGGCCGTCACGTCCTGGTGACCTCTGGTCCGACTTATGAACCGATCGATCCTGTGCGCTTCTTGGGGAACCGGTCATCGGGACGTCAAGGCCATGCAATAGCGCAATCAGCAGCTGGCGCGGGTGCAATAGTGACTTTAGTGACCGGACCTGTAGTTTTACCTGATCCCCCAGGCGTGACAACAATTCACGTCGAATCGGCGCATGACATGCGGGAGGCGGTTGAGGCGGCCCTTCCCGCGGATGTGTTCGTGTCCGCAGCGGCCGTCTCGGATTGGCGGGTCGATTCAACCTCAAACCATAAGCTTAAAAAAGGGATTGGGACTCCACCTGTCCTTAATCTCGTAGAGAACCCTGATATCCTCGCGGAAATATCACAGCATCCGACGCTCCGGCCCAAAGTTGTGATCGGATTTGCCGCGGAAACCGAGAATGTTGTCCCCAACGCACTTGCCAAGCTCAAGCGAAAGGGCTGCGACTTCATTATTGCCAATAGCGTGGCGCCGGGGACCTCCACTTTCGGTGGCGATCGCAATCAAGTGGAGGTGATCGACGGGAACAGGGCAGAATTGTGGCCGTCAATGAGCAAGGAAGAAGTCGCCGCCGGAATCGTGCGCCTCATGGGGCAGGCCCTGACGAGACGACAATGATCAACGTCATTTGTAAGCAGTTTCCGCACGCTGAGGGCTTGCAATTGCCATTGTATCAGAGTGAAGATGCGGCCGGAATGGATCTTGTCGCCGCATTGCCAGCTGATGACGAGGTGGTTCTGCAGCCCGGAGAGCGGGCGCTTATTCCCACAGGGCTTGCAATAGAGCTGCCCAAGGGTTTCGAAGCGCAGATCCGTCCCCGCTCAGGTCTGGCCCTGCGCGATGGAGTGACTGTCCTTAATAGTCCGGGGACAGTCGACGCCGATTATCGAGGAGAGATTGGCGTTATTCTTATAAATTTCGGACCCAAACCCTTTGCGGTTCGGCGCGGAGCGCGGATAGCGCAACTCGTCGTTTGTCCTGTGGAACGCTTCGCCCTTATTGCGAGCGAGCGGCTCACTTCAAGCGCCCGGGGAATCAATGGATTTGGATCCACCGGACGCTCATGAAAGGAGATAGAAAATGAACCTGCTATCGCGACGGAGCGTTCTCGCCATCGCCGCCGTTGTCGATGTCGCCTTGCATTCTCGGTCGGCGCCGGTTGCGGCGAAGGCCCTGGCGGCGCGTCACAAACTTCCCCCCCGTCATCTAGAGACCTTACTCCAGGGCCTCGTTCATGCCAAAATTCTGAAAGGCGTTCGAGGACCTCGCGGGGGGTACGAACTTGCAAGAGAGCGTCGCCGGGTCACGGTCAGCGAAATCGTGCGGACCGCTATGTCGCTCAGCACCGCGGACCCTGAGGACCTCGGTGCAAATTCTCTGCTGCTGGACAGGGTGATCGACCCAGTGGTCCGTAAGGCGGGCGAAACCTTTCTCGCCAATCTCGACGCGATTACGGTAGACGACATGTGCGTGTCCGCCGAGAAGGCTCATATTCTTGAAGAAGAGAAAGTGACCGGAGATTTCGCAATTTGATCTTGATATAAACCGCGTTGCATAGATTTGCACCGAGGTAAGTGCTAGACGTCGAGCCGCGCTAAATGCATCGGCTCGACGTTTATCATTTATTCTCTGGAGGCAAACCTCATGTCAGCGGAAGGCGGTCAGCAGACGGTTGGAAGAGGAAGAATATATTCCTCAATCACCGAGACGGTTGGAAATACTCCGCTGGTGGCCCTTGACCGGATCGCGAAAGAAAAGCACGTCGTCGCGCGGCTGACCGGTAAGCTGGAGTTTTTCAACCCTCTTTCGAGCGTAAAGGATCGGATCGGCGTCGCAATGATCGATGCGCTCGAGGCGCAAGGAAAGATTTCGCCTCCTGGCCGCGGGCTTTTGGTCGAACCAACTTCGGGGAATACTGGGATCGCCCTCGCTTTCGTCGCGGCCGCGCGCGGATATAAGCTGGTGCTGGTAATGCCCGAATTGATGTCAATCGAGCGTCGTAAGATGCTTGCGCTCCTCGGAGCGGAACTCGTCCTCACGCCTGCCGCTCAGGGAATGAAAGGCGCAATCGCGAAGGCCAACGAGATCGTGGCTACGACTCCTGGCGCGGTTATGCCGCAGCAGTTTGAGAATCCCGCCAATCCCGAGATCCACCGGCAAACGACGGCGGAGGAGATATGGAACGACACTAAGGGCGAGGTGGATATTGTTGTTTGTGGGGTCGGAACAGGCGGCACGATCACCGGGGTCGGCGAAGTTCTCAAGAAGCGAAAGCCCGGCATACAGATGATCGCGGTTGAACCGGAAGATTCGCCCGTGCTTTCAGGCGGAGCCCCCGGTCCTCACAAGATTCAAGGAATAGGCGCGGGCTTCGTGCCGACAATCCTGGACCGCGAAGTTATCGATGAAGTTGTGACGATCGGCAATCAGACCGCGTTCGACACCGCGAGGCTCGTTGCTCGGCTTGAGGGAATTCCAGTGGGCATCTCGTCCGGAGCCGCTATTGCCGCCGCCATCGATGTAGGACGGCGACGGGAAAGTGACGGAAAGCTGATCGTCACAATTATCCCGTCCTTCGCGGAACGCTATTTGTCAACCGCATTGTTTGAAGGGCTCTGAACCGCAACGCCGGCGAACGGGTTCCCGCGGGCGGGGTAGCGATATCAAAGCCAAAGCGCCAAAAGGGCGGATCCCGGGCAGCCCTGTCCCAAAACCCGCTCGCCGGATTCGGTCGCCAGACTGTGCGTCTAAGCTTCCCGTCGTCATCCGAACCGCTCGGACGACTGAACTTCAGACCCCGAGCGCCTTCACATGCTTGTTCAGGCGCGAGACCTTTCTAGACGCGGCGTTCTTGTGGATGATTCCTTTTTGCGCGGCGCGGGCCAGACGCGGCTCCGCTTCACGAAGCGCCTGAGCAGCGACTTCAGCGTTCTTGGAAGCGATCGCTTCCTCTACTTTGCGAACATAGCTGCGCATCTCGGTGCGCCGCGACTTGTTGAGCGCAGTGCGCCGAATTGTTTGGCGAACGGCCTTCTGCGCTGACTTCGTATTGGCCATGGACAAGTTCCCAATTCTGCGGCCGCTCACAGCGACAAACTAAAATGGGCCGGGTTTCGGCCCAGCCTCGGCGACAGGTGTTATAGAGGTTCTCGCCTCCGCGTCAATAGTGCGGCGCAGTGCGCCGAAGCGAAAGGACAAGCTCCGTCCGACAAAGGCGTAGGCGACGTTCGCCGGGCGGATATGACGCGTGAATTTCGACATCCTAACGAGATATTCGCCAAATTGGACCCCAACGTGCTTGTGAGCCCGTTCGCCCCCGGCTGCGATTGCGGTCACAAAAGCCCACGCCGTTAGGGAGGCGGACACGTCAGGATATCCGAAGCCGGTCGACCGGTGATCAGCGGGACGGGAACCTAGGACTGCGCTTCTCCTTGAAAGCGGCGCGCCCTTCGACAAAATCGGGTCCGAGCGCTGCGCTTTCGGTACGGGCCCGAAAGGCTGGCGTCTCGATTAGCGCCCCTCCCGCGATCGCATCGACGGCGCGCTTTCCGCCGCGGATCGAGGTCTGACTCAGTACGGCAAGGCCCCGCGCATAGCCGACCGCAGTCTCCTCGAGCGCGGTCTCCACACGCCGATCGATGAGGCCGATCGCGAGAGCCTCATCCGTCTCGATTCGCCGACCCGTAAACAGTATATCCTTTGCGCGCGAGGGCCCAACGAGTTCGACGAGTCGCCGGGTCTCTGCGTGGCCATAAATGAGACCGAGCTTCGCTGGCGTGACGGCTAAGTAGGCGTCAGCTGCGCAAAACCTGAGATCGCACGCAAGCGCCAAGCCGAGTCCACCCCCCACCGCATTACCGCGCATAACGGCAATGGTCGGTCGGTCGAGTTCGACCAACGCCCTGATCCCATCTTGAATGGAGTCGGAATAGTCCCGCGTCGCGGCCGCATCTCTATAGACATGATCGAACTCTGAGATGTCGGCGCCCGCACTAAAATGCGCGCCGGCCCCCTCGAGAAGAACGACCAGGATATCGTCACGGGCCTCGATCGCGGCTCGGATTGCCGGAAGCGCTCGCCACATCGCGCGCGATACTGCATTCCTGCGATCGGGCCGATTTAGGATGATGCGGCCAAAGGGCGGCTCAAGGCAGAGGTCAAGATCGGTCATCGGCGAAAGTTGGCTTTGGTCATTCCCTCCTCTTAAGCAATGACGGCGCTGGAGCAAACGATGCTCGTGTCGTACCGTTCACCCCTCTCTGGCTACCGACGAGGAGGATCCATCAGAATGCCGAGTGGAGAACCCTATCCGCGCGACATGGTCGGCTACGGCCGCACACCGCCTTACGCGGACTGGCCGAAGAATGCGCGCGTCGCAGTACAGTTCGTCATCAATTACGAGGAGGGAGGGGAGAACAACATCCTCCACGGGGACGCCGCGTCGGAGGCGTTTCTTTCCGAGATCGTGGGCGCGGCGCCCTGGCCCGGGATGCGGCATATGAATATGGAGTTCTATCTACGAATATGGCTCTCGCGCCGGCTTTTGGCGTCTCCACAGAATATTCACCGAGCGCGGCGTGCCGGTGACCGTCTATGCCGTCGCCACGGCCATGGCCCGCAATCCAGAAGCGGTCGCCGCCATGAACGAGGCCGGATGGGAGATCGCCACCCACGGCTACAAGTGGGTCGACTATCGCGACACACCGCCTGAGATCGAGGCGAAGCACATCGCGGAGGCGGTCCGCATCCACACCGAAATCGCGGGTGCGCGGCCACTCGGGTTCTATCAGGGGCGGTCGTCGGTCAACACGATCCGCCTAGGCATGGAGGAAGGCGGCTTCCTTTACTGTGCCGACGTCTATGCCGACGATCTCCCCTACTGGGTGGACGGACCCCGCGGGCCACAGCTCCTCACGCCCTACACGCTCGATTCCAACGATATGCGCTTCGCGACCGCGCAAGGGTTCAATTCGGGTGACCAGTTCTACGCGTATCTAAGGGATTCATTCGACACACTCTACAAAGAGGGCGACACAGCGCCGAAAATGCTGTCAGTGGGATTGCACTGCCGATTGGTCGGACGACCGGGACGAGCCGCCTCTCTGATCCGCTTTATCGAATATGTTCTTAGACACGATCGTGTTTGGTTGCCGACACAACTCGATATCGCGCGCCACTGGATTCGAAAGCATCCGCCAACGGGAGGGTGGCAACCCTCGCGTCTCACACGCACACTCTTCGTGGAACGCTTCGGCGACGTCTACGAGCATTCGCCATGGGTCGCGGAAAACGCGTACGACGCGCGCCTTACCGAAAAACACAACTCGGCCGACGGCCTTGCGATGGCCATGTCCGCTGCGGTCATGAGGGGAACAGACGCCCAACGGCGCGCGCTTATCGAAGCCCATCCCGACCTCGCGGGCAAGCTGGCGCTTGAGAGCCGCCTGACCCCCGAGTCGACGAGCGAACAGATGAGCGCCGGCCTGGATCAACTGAGTCCAGATGAACTCGAAAAGTTTACCTTCCTGAACAACGCGTACCGCGCAAAGTTCGGTTTTCCCTTCATCATGGCCATCAAGGAGAAGAAGAAGATCGATATCCTCACCGCTTTTGAAACCAGGCTCCGCAACGACGCCGACACAGAGACGAAGACGGCTCTCGGCGAAATCGACCGTATCGCAGCCCTTCGGATAAAGGGCATCTTCGGATGAGCCCCGTCGCCCGGGTCATCCGCGGTCGTGTTCTCTCGTTCAGAGACGATCCCGCCGAAGCAGGAAACGCCGCGATTACATTCATCGAGGATGGCGCCATTGCTGTGAGTGATGGCCGGATCGCGGCGGTTGGACGGGCCGGCGAAGTATTGGCCCGTGTGCCGGCCGGCGCTCAGGTTGACGACCATTCAGACTGTCTCGTCCTGCCTGGTTTTATCGATGCGCACATCCACTACCCGCAGACGCAGGTTATCGGCTCCTATGGAGCGCAACTTCTGGACTGGCTGCACAACTACACTTTTGTCGAGGAGCAGAAATTCGCGGATCCCGAACATTGCGCTGCGGTCGCGTCCTTCTTTCTGGACGAATTGTTCCGATGTGGAACGACCACAGCGCTCGTGTACTGCACCGTGCATCCACAGTCGGTCGACGCGTTCTTTCAAGAGGCGATGCGCCGGGGCGCCCGCATGATTGCAGGCAAGACGATGATGGACCGCGATGCCCCCGAGGGTCTCTTGGACACCGCAGAGAAGGGTTACGAAGATAGTCGCGCCCTGATCTTGCGTTGGCATGGAATGGGCCGATTGAGCTACGCCATCACCCCGCGATTCGCCGTTACATCGACCCAGGCGCAGCTTGAGGCGGCTGGAGCGCTCGCAAGGGAATTCCGTGACGCTTACGTGCAAACACATCTCGACGAAAACAAAGCGGAGATCGCCGTCGTCGCGGAGCGCTTTCCGGAAGCTAAGAATTATCTCGATGTATACGACCGCGCCGGGCTGCTTGGCCCTCGCTCAATCTTCGGGCATTGCGTTCACTTGCAGGATGACGAGGTCGCCAGAATGGCGGCGACTCGGTCGGTCGCCGCTTTTTGTCCGACATCGAACCTTTTCTTGGGATCGGGATTGTTCGATCAGGTCCGCCTCGTCGAAGCCGGGGTTCGGATTGCGCTCGCAACAGATGTCGGCGGCGGGACGAGCTATTCGATGCTTCGCACCGCGGCCGAGGGGTACAAGGTGCTCCAATTAAATCGACAGTCTTGGCCAGGATTGAATGCTTTATACCGCATGACGCTCGGCAATGCTCGGGCGTTGAGTTTGGACGCCAATATCGGCTCCATCGAGACCGGGAAGGAAGCCGATCTCGTCGTGTTGGACCCGCGTTGCACTCCTTCGATGGCGCACCGAATGGGCGCGACGGGAGATAACCTCGCAGATGAAATCTTCATACTCATAACGATGGGAGACGACCGGGCGGTCCGGCAGACGTATGTGGCCGGGGAACCGCGCAAGGTCCCGCCCTAGCCCCGAAGGCCATCCCGCCTACCGAGAAAGAACCGGGGTCAAAACCCGAAAATTTTCTCCCGCAGCGCGTCTTCATAGGCGCTCTTGGCCGCCAACACGACGTTGCGCTTCTCCTCCTCGCGAAAATGGGCATCTTCCCACTTGTCGATCTCGGCGATCGAATGATCGACAGAGGCCAGCGCCTCCTCCTCGCGAATGGCGGCGACCCACGCGTCCACAGCCATCTTGTAGGCTCTTTGGAGTTGATCGAGCTGGACTTGGTCAACGTCCGTCATCGGGGCCTCCACGTCCGTCGAATACAGGAGCCGGATGACCGCCGAACGACAGACTAACGCTTTGAGCTCATTGCCCTAAGCCATTATTCGCCCGTCGAGGAAGGCCGGGATCGCGGAACCGGTTTACGATAGGATAGCGTCGGTCCCGGCCAAAATTCTTCGATCCGACCTTTACCC
The DNA here is from genome assembly GCA_963824465.1 of uncultured Alphaproteobacteria bacterium. Lineage (GTDB taxonomy): Bacteria > Pseudomonadota > Alphaproteobacteria > Rhizobiales > Beijerinckiaceae > Roseiarcus. Next base: position 944,532 of record CAWGPL010000014.1, on the reverse strand, counting down.
CCGGCGCCGATTGACGGCGCTTGTATTCGGCAAGGTAGAGCAAGCGCTCGACTTTACGCACAATTTCTTCCTCGAAACCCGCGGCGACGAGGTCGGCGACTCCCATCTCCTTTTCGACGAGGCCATGCAAGACGCCATCGAGGATCGGATAGGGCGGGAGCGAATCCTGATCCGTCTGGTTTTCGCGTAGCTCTGCACTCGGCGCCTTGGTGATGATGTTCTCGGGGATCACCTCGTGATCCGGACCCAAAGCGCCCTCAGGCTTCCAGCGATTGCGAAGTCGCGCGAGACGAAACACTTCCATCTTATAGAGGTCTTTGATTGGATTGAAGCCACCGTTCATGTCGCCGTAGAGAGTGGCGTAGCCGACGGACATTTCCGACTTGTTGCCGGTCGTGACCAGCATCGCGCCCGTTTTGTTTGAGATCGCCATAAGGATCAGCCCGCGCGACCGACTTTGGATGTTTTCTTCGGTGATGTCGCGTTCGCGTCCCTCAAACATTTTCGCGAGGGCCTTCTCGGCCCCCTCGACGGAATTCGTGATCGGCACGATATCGTAGCGCAACTCGAGCGCCTTGGCGCAAGCGGCCGCATCGGCGAGCGACTGGTTTGAGGTATACTTGTAAGGAAGCATGACGGCCTGGACCCGATCTTTGCCAAGCGCGTCCACAGCCATCGTTGCGCAAAGCGCGAGAATCGATTCCCCCTGAAAGGCCGAGAACGACGCCCGGAAAGCCATTGTTTTCGACATAGTCGCGCAGGCCCAGCACGCAAGCGGCGTAGTCCGCCTCGTCCCCTTCCGCGACCGCTTCAAGGGGGCCGTCAGTACACCGCCACCCTTTCTCGGCTCTCTCCCAAACGGTCTTAGCCACCATCTCCCGGAACACGGGAAGCTGCGCAGCGACGCTACGATCCGAGTTGAGCACGAACGAACCGCCGTCGAAGACCAGTTCATCCTGTCCGCCAACCATATTGAGGTAGATAAGCGGCAGGCCGCTCTCGACTACGCGCGAGGCCGCGATCGACTGCCGGATCGCAAGCTTATCACGCTCATATGGCGAAGCATTCGGTGTCAGAAGAAATTCGCCGCCCGTCTCCAGGATACATTCGACCGGATCTGGCCCCCATATATCCTCACATATCGGAATTCCCATGCGCGCGCCGCGAAACACGACCGGGCCGGGCGAGGGCCCGGGGGTGAAAACGCGCTTCTCATCGAAAACCCCGTAGTTAGGCAGATCGACCTTAAAGCGCACTGTCTCGATCCGCCCGCCGTTCAGAAGAGCCATCGCGTTGTGTAGGGCGTCCCCCTGGCGCCACGGAAGACCGACAAGCATCGCGGGACCTTCGTCCGCGGTGTCGCGGGCAAGCTCTTCGCAAGCCGTGCGGCAAGCCTCTTGAAACGAGGACTTCAGAACGAGATCCTCAGGCGGATAGCCGGAAAGAAAAAGCTCAGGCGCAAGCATGATATCGGCGCCAAACGCAGCCGCCTCCGCCCGAGCCTCTCTAAGCTTGTCGGCATTGCCAGCAATATCCCCGACAATCGCGGAGATCTGGGCAAGAGCAATGACAAGACGGGTAACGGGCGCAGTCATGGATCATGCTTAGCGCGGACCGCTTGGGAAGGAAACGCGCCAACCGGGACCCATGCGAAGTGCGCCTCGAGAGCCCCTAGGCTTCCCTGTGAGTTTGTGCGACCCTATAGGTAGAGCTTCCCATTATTGGTTGGACGGGCTTGATCGATCAGGCGCTATATTTCGCGATCGGCTTCCTTCTCGCATCCCTTGCGGCAATCGCGCTCTTGCCCGCGGTCTCGCGCCGCGCGCTCCATTTAAACAGGCGCTCCCCGACCGAGTCATCCGCCCTGAGCGGCAACGTGGTGGCGCAGCGGGATGCGTTGAGAGCGGCGCAGGCTGTCGAGGTGGTGCGCCTCAAGCGCCAATTGTACGTTGCGCAGGAGCAGTCCGCAGCCCTCCGCGCAGAGCTTGGCCAATGCTCCGTGAGGCTCGTCACGGCTCAAATTGAAACGAAGGAGATTGACGCGACCCTCGCCGAGCGGACCGCGCAGGTCGAGCGGCTCGCCTCCCGGATTCGGGATCTCGAAGCACTTTTGACGGAAAAGGAGCACGCGCTTTCCGATCTAGCCACGAGACGCACTGAGGCGATTGACGCGGAGCGGATCGCATCCGAACAGATTGCCGAACTCGAGGCGCAAGCGAATTGGGATCGCGCCAAGATCGCGATTCTGACGGCGCAAAGTGAACACAACGATAGCCGAGTCGCTGATCTCGCCCAAACGATCGAACGCGACAGAGCGGCGCAGATCCGAAATACAGCGGAACTCAATGCAGCCCTTGCGGCTGAGCGGACGAAAGCGGCCAATATCGAAACGCGTCTTCGCGCCGAGACCGAACGCAACGATAAAATCACGCGGGATTTTGTGCGCGCCGACCAGGCTGACGCGCAGCATCGGTTGAGGATTCGCGATCTTGAGCATCTTCTCGCATTGGGCCAGCTTGGACGGCGAGGAGACGCCTGCTCACAACAGCGCGAGCGAACTCGGCGCGTTTCCGCCGAAGGCGGACGCGTCGACGAAAGCAGAAGCCCATGTCCGCGAACTCGAACCTCACCTGAGCGCCCGGACAGCCAAGGAGTCCCTACCGCTCACTCGTGACTGGACGGGAGCTAAGCCTCCCCCAAACCGACCGAGCGACCTACCAATGTGGCGAGCAACTCGCGGACCAGATAGCTTCCCTGCAGGCCTTCGTCAGCGGAAGGGACAACGATGACACGCTGCGAACCTCTCTCCGGACATTCGGCCGCTGCATAGGACGGGCCTATGTAGAACGCAATGCGTCGCGAGACGAAGAGGAAGCGCGCCGCCCGGCTCATCTAATCGACGTCAATGGTCTCCAATAGCCGTCAATGGGGCAATCAGGGCTTGGCATGTCCCGGCAGCTTTCTTCGACTAGAGCAACGAAGGATGTGGGCGACCTCGGTTCGCGGACGAGTGAACTTCGAGACCTTCGCCCTTCCGACCCTGGGACGACTCGACGCGACTCATGGTCAGTTCGCGGCCAATTCCGTACCGAGTGCGTGTGGTCGTCGACAATCCCCGCCAAGACGGAAGCCGCTGCGTTCACGCTGAGCGCGCTGCTCAATCGCGCCAGCGTCCGGATGCGAGGATAATCGCCGGAGCCGAGATCCGTAGACACAAGCACTCGGATCAAAACGTCGTTTGGCGTTCCAAGAGCCGCCAGCGCTATGGCCAGAGGCTCGCCGGAAGCGTCATGTGCGATCTGTTTGGCGAGTTCGAGGCTGCACTCGAGCGCCGCGGCGAGCTCGGTCACAAGCTTAGCGCCATCCCCAATGATCGCAGCGGCTTCCAACCTCCCGACGGCGTCCGCGCTTCTGGGAATTTCGAAGCGGCGGCCCAGTTCCGCGCGCTGCGCGGCTAGGAGGATCTCAAGACGCTGGCCAGGGTTGGCATAGAGGAAGAGAACGGCATGCTCAGGTCGAAGAGGGCGACGACGCAAAAGAGCCTCGGCAAGTTGACCGTCGTCATCCTGGGTCCAACGCGCCCTTGCTGCTCGAAGAAGGCGAACGAGTGGACCTCCCTCGAGCGCCGCCTGTGTGTTGCGGGCCAGATTCAATTGGACATCGTAGCTCTGGCAAAGAGACAGTGCTTCCACCAAAGCCCCCGACAAAAAGCGCCGCTTCGCCACCCTCGCGGCACGCCGCATGCTGCGTGTTACCGCACGTCCAAGGTCCGCCTCGGTCAGGCCTACGCCGTGTTCAAGGAGGAAGTCACAGGCTAGCGATTCCTCGCGGGTGAACCATTCGAGCAATGTACGTGGTGTTTCGGGGCACGTCGCTAGCCTTCGTGCTATGTCCAATTGCGTCACGGGCTCACTCGCTTCCAGTCGAGCGATAAGTATCTCTGCGAAGCGATCGTTGCCTTCCCGATCGTTGGGCCGCATGGCTGCGAAATAGTCCGCGACAACACGAAGCCAGACCTGCCGATCTCGAGCGTTTTTGCTCGCTGAGAGGGAGGATAGGTACGGCAGATCGGACAGGGTCAGGTCACGCAAGGAAGGCCCTGATCAGAGTGAGCTTGTCTCGACCTATCGCGATTTCATTGACGGAGACTTAACCTTTTCCGGGCGATCGACACGCCTCGTTCGACCCTCCCACGGTCTACCGCACGCGATCACACATTCTAGCGTTCCATCACAAGCGCAATGGGCTCAGCCAACCCGCTGGCCGGCCCGATATCTCGCCGTCGGCGAGAGCATCGTCACAAGTTCCTCCGCGGCAGTCGGATGCACAGCGACCGTCGCGTCGAAGTCGGCCTTGGTCGCCCCCATCGTCATCGCAAGTGCGGTAAGCTGGATCATTTCGCCCGCGTCATGCGCGAGGATGTGGACGCCAAGAACCCTTTGGGTCTTCGCGTCCACTATGATCTTCATGATCGCGCGCTCGGCGCTGTCAGACAGCGTCGCTTTCATAGGTCGAAAGTCAGCTTTGTATATGTCGATGTCAGGATAACCTTCGAGCGCCTTCGTTTCCGTCAACCCCACGGCGCCAAGCTCTGGTGTGCAGAACACGACATGCGCTACGGCGTCATAACGCATCGTGCGTTTGCCTTCCCCGAACAATCGATCCGCCAAAGCATGGCCCTCGCGGATCGCGACCGGCGTCAGATTGACCCGATGCGTGACGTCGCCAATCGCATGGATCGAAGGCACGGACGTCGTGTAGTTGTCGTCGGTTTTGACTGCGCCATGCTCACTGCAGGCCACACCGGCATTTTCGACGCCGAGTCCCTGGGTGTAGGGCATGCGGCCCGTCGCCATCAGCGCTTGATCGACCTGGACTGTCGTGCCGTCTGTCAACGTAACCGTCAACGTGCCTTCCGGGTTACGGCTGAACCGCTGCGGCATGACACCGGCCCGGATCACAACTCCAGCGCGGGTTAGAGCGTCCGCCACACCCGTGCGCAGATCGTCGTCAAAGCCCCGCAGCACATTGGGGGCGCGCATGATCAATGTCACGTCTGCCCCGAGCCGCTGAAACAGCGCTGCGAACTCCACCGCAATATAGCCGCCGCCCACCACGAGAAGACGACGCGGAAACATTGGCAGGTCGAAAAGTTCGTTGGACGTGATCGTGTGTTCGAGTTCCCTCAATCCCCTCGGGAACGACAGGACGTGACCCGACAGCGATAAGAATATGCTTTGCCGAGAGCCTCCGACCGCCCGCAAGCTCGACCTCATGCGGCCCGACTATCCTTGCCCGCTCCTCGATAAGCTTTGCGCCGGAAGCCGCCAGGTTGCGCCGGTAAGCTGCCGAAAGTCGAGTTACTTCTTTCTCTTTCGCAGCGACAAGTCTCGGCCAATCGAAAGTGCTCGTGCCGACTGTCCAACCGAAGCCGGCCGCATCCTCGAAATCGTCGGCGAAGCGGCTCGCATAGACATAGAGTTTCTTTGGCACGCAGCCACGAATGACGCAGGTGCCGCCGATGCGGTCTTCCTCGGCGACGAGGGTGCGAGCTCCGTTCATCGCCGCGATGCGGGCAGCCCGGACTCCGCCCGATCCAGCTCCTATGACGAAGAAGTCAGCATCATAGGCCATCAGGCATCTCAGTCTCAGAAGGGCCTCGAGAGTTAACCCTAGACACCCACACCCCGGTCCGCTTTGACGACGGCCGCCTTACTGGCGGCCGCAGATCTTCGAAAGAGGGCCCCTCGTCGCCCAATCTCTCAGAAGTCAATGCCCTTCTTCTTAAGCTCGTCCCGAGCCTTGGCCACGATATCGGTCGACATCTTCTGGCGCCAGGGATCGAGAAGGTTTCCAAGCTGCTGGAAGAAGATGGGCTGGGTAGCGAGAAACTTCTTTCCGGTCGGGCTCCCGAAGAAGCTTGCCGTATCCTGCAGTTCCTTGTCCGTCATGTCGACAGTCAAGAGCGCCTCGGCCTTCTCGTACATGTCTTTGGCGCTGGCGTCGAACTGAGGCTGGATAGCTTTCAAGGTTTGTCGCAAAGGATCACGAAGGTCCGGTTGGGTTTTGGTGACATTTTGCTCCAGCTCGGCAAGCATCGTCGGCACGGTGGTCGCGATTGTCTGCTTGACGCCCATCGCGATGAGCAGTTGGTCGGCCGCGACGACAGCAGCAGGCGAAGGCGGCGGAGGCAGACCAGCGGGGGATGTCGCTGACGGGGCAGTCGTGTCGGCCGCCAAGACGCAAGGCGATGCGAGTAAGGCTACTCCAAGGAATACGGTCGAAACGGTTCGCCTCGCGAACATTGGTGACTCCTGGTCAGGGATCAAACATGGCCGAGGGTCTCGACCTCGGCGGCTCCGGCCACGAAAGCGGCATCGGCGAGCCCGATGAACAATCCGTGCTCAACGACTCCGGGGATAGAAGCCAATCTCGCAGCGAGCCGCTCCGGATCCGGAATCGCGCCAAGGGCGCAGTCGAGGATGAAATGGCCGCCGTCGGTGATGAACGGCTTTTGGCCGCCGCGCAAACCGATCTCACCTCGGAGACCGAGATCGGAGAGCGCTTTTTCGATATGGCGCCTCGTGGCGGCCAGACCAAAGGGTACGACTTCCACCGGCAGGGGAAACGCGCCGAGCACGGGAACAGCCTTACTCGAATCTGCGATGACAACCATCCTCCGCGAAGCGGAGGCGACAATTTTCTCCCGGAGGAGGGCTCCGCCGCCGCCTTTGATGAGTTGGAGCTTCGGATCGATTTCGTCGGCGCCGTCAACGGTAAGGTCAAGCTCTGGCATCTCATCCAGCGTAGTAACGGCGATGCCCAGGTTTTTCGCCTGCGCTTCAGTTCGTTCGGAGGTCGTAACGCAGCGGATCCTCAGCCCGGCGGCCACTCTTTCGCCCACACAATCGACAAAGTGCTTAGCGGTCGATCCGGTCCCAAGTCCAAGCCGCATACCGGGTTCGAGGAGTTCCGCCGCACGCTTGGCCGCCGCGATCTTTAGCTGATCTCTGTTGTCATCCGCCGTCATGTCTGTGCTGCCCCATGAGGCGTTCGAAGCCTCGGGCCAAAGGACGCCCGGTCCGGCCGAGGCGGAGCCGCTTTAGCGGCTCGCGCAGTGGATGGCAAACGCGAAATCGGCCGCGGGGAAGCGGCTATTTCTTCGCCGCCGCCATAGCGTCCTCGAAGGTGCGCAGGCCTGTCGTCGGCGCATTCACAAGCACGGCCATGTTGCCGGGCTTGTGCTGGTTTTTCCACATTTTGGTATGCGCCGCTGGTATCTGATCCCACGAAAACACCTCGGACATACAAGGATCGATGCGCCGATCGAGGACGAACTTATTTGCGGCCGACGCCTGTTTCAGATGCGCAAAATGTGATCCCTGGATCCTTTTCTGGCGCATCCAGACAAAACGCGCGTCAAAGGTAAGGTTGAAGCCTGTCGTGCCCGCGCAGAAGACGACCATTCCGCCGCGCTTAACCACAAAACAGGAGACCGGAAACGTCTGTTCGCCCGGGTGCTCGAACACGGTGTCAACATCCTGCTTGCCCGTGATGTTCCAAATCGCTTTCCCGAACTTGCGCGCCTCCGCCATGTAAGCGTTGTATTCCGGCGAATTTACCTTCGGCAATTGTCCCCAACAATTGAAGTCTTTGCGGTTTAAGACCCCTTTGGCGCCGAGCGACATCACGTAGTCGCGTTTGGTCTCATCCGAAATAACGCCAATAGCGTTTGCACCCGCTGCCGCGCAAAGCTGAACGCCAAAAACGCCGAGGCCGCCGGAGGCGCCCCACACCAACACATTATCGCCGGGCTTGAGCCGGTGAGGTTCGTGGCCGAAAAGCATGCGATAGGCCGTGGCGAGGGTGAGTGTGTAAGACGCGCTTTCCTCCCACGTGAGGTGCTTCGGGCGCGCCATCAATTGCCGGTCCTGCACGCGGCAGAATTGAGCGAAGGAGCCGTCCGGGGTTTCATAGCCCCAGATTCGCTGCGAAGAAGAGAACATCGGATCGCCGCCGTTGCACTCCTCGTCGTCGCCGTCGTCTTGGTTGCAGTGAACAACGACCTCGTCGCCAACCTTCCAGCGCTTGACCTTGGAGCCGACCGCCCAGACGAGACCGGACGCATCCGAGCCCGCGATGTGGTAGGGGAGCTTGTGCACGTCGAGCGTGGAAACCGGCTCGCCGAGCGCCGCCCAGACCCCGTTATAGTTGACGCCCGCGGCCATCACGAGCACCAGCACGTCGTGGCTATCGAGCTCCCACGTTGGCACAACCTCAATTTGCATGGCTTTTTCGGGTGGGCCGTGCCGGTCCTTCCGAACGGCCCAGGCGTACATATTTTTCGGCACATGCCCGAGCGGCGGAATCTCGCCGATCTCGTAGAGATCTTTGATCGGTCCCGGAACGGCGGCGTCGCTGACGACGGGGCGGGTGTTCATGGGCCTACTCCCTCAAAACTGCGCTGCCCCGCGTAAATCGCATGTTGCATTGCACACTTATTAGACATTGCGCTTTCGGGCGGGAAAATCAATCCAGCTTTCGTCTGGCGGAACGACTAGCGCTGCAGCCGGCGCTCCGCAACGCCGGCGCCGGACCGCTTGGCCGGGAGGACTATTCCCGTTTTCCTCGGGCTGCGCGGCGTTGCAACGCCTATTGCCCCGCGTTTGCGGACGTCTCTTTCTCATCTGCACCAGCCTTAGACCTATGGCCTGGGCGGACCTCTAGTCAGTTGGGCCGGTGGCGCCTCCGAGATTTTTCTGCTTTTGTGCCGCGCACAATAAGCCGAGCGGGGCAGGATTGAGCGAGAGGCGGGAATGTCGCAAAACGGTCGGGTAGAGACTGTCAAACGAGACAAACCCTGGATTTTCCGCACATACGCGGGCCATTCGACAGCGCGCGAGTTCGAATAGGCTGTACCGCCAAAACCTTGCCAAGGGTCAGACCGGCCTTTCGATCGCCTTCGACCTTCCAACCCAGACCGGCTTAGACAGCGACCATCCCCTTGCAAAGGGCGAAGTCGGCAAGGTCGGCGTCGCCGTCTCTCATCTCGGCGACATGCGAACGCTGTTTGAGGACATCCCAATCGCGGCAATGAATACGTCGATGACCATTAACGCCACCGCCCCTTGGCTAATGGCCCTCTACGTCGCCGCGGCCGACGAGCAAGGCGCGCCGCGCGCGACGCTCCAAGGCACGACCCAAAATGACATTATCAAAGAATATCTCGCTCGCGGCTCTTATGTCTTTCCACCCGACCCGTCGTTGAGATTGACGAAAGACCTCATCCTTTTCTGCGCGCGCGAAACGCCGAAATGGAATCCGATGAACGTCTGCTCCTACCACCTGCAGGAAGCGGGGGCGACGCCTGTGCAGGAACTTTCCTATGCGCTTGCCACCGGCATCGCTGTGCTGGACCGGGTGAGGTCCTCAGGGGAGGTGGACGAGGCAGGATTTGCGGACGTCGTCTCTCGCATCTCGTTTTTCGTGAACGCGGGGATGCGTTTCGTCACCGAACTCGCCAAGATGAGAGCCTTCGTGGGGCTTTGGGACGAGATCACCCGAGAGCGGTTTGGTGTGAAAGACCCCGCCAAGCGGCGCTTTCGCTACGGCGTGCAGGTCAATTCGCTCGGCCTCACCGAGCAGCAGCCAGAGAACAACGCCTATCGCATCCTCATCGAAATGCTCTCCTGTCGTCCTGTCCAAGGACGCCCGCGCCCGCGCGGTGCAGCTTCCGGCCTGGAATGAGGCTCTTGGCCTGCCGCGCCCTTTCGACCAGCAGTGGTCGCTGCGCCTCCAGCAGATCATGGCATTCGAAACCGACCTACTTGAATTCGGTGACATCTTCGACGGCTCGAAGGAAGTCGAAGCGCTGGTCGAGAAATTGAAGGTCGAGGCGCGAACCGAGCTCGACGCCATTGACGCCATGGGGGGCGCGGTTAGGGCCATCGAAACCGGCGCACTCAAGGCGAAGCTGGTCGAATCCAACATGCGCCGTCTTGAGGCGATCGAGCGGTGTGAGCAAATCGTCGTTGGCGTCAACGCTTTCACGAACACCGAGCCGTCGCCCCTCACGGCAGGCGAAAACACGATCATGATTCCGTCGAAGGAGGCAGAGGCGGAGCAGGTCGAGCGCCTGAAAGCGTGGCGAGCCCAGCGCGATGAGACGCGCGTCCGCGAGGCCATCCGCGCCTTGCGGACGGCTGCGGCGAGCGGGACGAGCATCATGCCTGCCTCCATCGAAGCGGCAAAAGCCGGCGTGACGACCGGCGAATGGGGCGATGCGCTACGAGCCGAATTCGGCGAGTACCGCGCGCCCACCGGCGTTTCTCCGCGGGCGCGGCAGGCGGCGGCAGGCCTCGACGACCTGCGCAGCGAAGTCGAGCGCGTGTCGATGAAGCTCGGAAAGCGCATTCGCTTTGTCATCGCCAAGCCTGGGCTCGATGGTCATTCCAATGGCGCCGAACAAATCGCGGCGAGGGCGACCGACGCGGGCATGGATGTCGTCTATGACGGCATTCGCTTCACGCCGACGGAAATCGTCGAGCGCGCGCGCTCTGGGGCAGATTGCATCGGCCTTTCGATTCTCTCGGGTTCGCACGTCGCGCTGACAGAAGAAGTGCTGGAAGCTCTCCGCGCGGCGGGCCTTGGCGACGTTCCCGTCGTGGTCGGCGGGATCATTCCTCCGGCCGATGCTGACAGGCTTCGCGCGGCGGGGGTTGCCGCCGTGTACACGCCAAAAAATTACGAAATCAACACAATGCTCGCCGAGATTGTCGCCGAGATCGAGCAGAGGTTCGATAGGGCAAAGCAGCCGGCGCGCGCCTCATAGGTGCGCGACAAATAAGAGAACCGCCGCGGCGCCAAGCGAGATGGTCGAAAGGATATAAGCGGCCTGGAGCGTGATGGTCTTCCACCAAAGTATGCGCGACAGCAGTGCGCAGCGAGCAGGCAGCGCCTCCGAATCTGCCTGCGTGTCTCCGATGAAGTCGAAGGCATCGGGACTCATGTTGCGCAGAATTGGGAATCTGCGCCGCCCGACATGCGGATATCTCGGATAGACGGACACCAGCAGGTTGAGAAAGATCAGCATGAAGGGCGCGAGAACAACCGGCGTGGAAAGGTACCAGGGATAGAAGTCTCGGAATTGCAGCGTTGTGCCCATCTGAATGGCGACGAACAGCACTGCGATATTCGCCTTGATATCGCTGAGCCGGATGGAATCAGCGTAGCCGCCAATGAGATTGCGCAATTGCGCGTCTCGATCTTTGCTCATCGGCGACGCGCGGCCCTGGCCGCTTGCGAAATAGGCTTTGCCGGGCGCGCGTTGCGCCAGGATCCCCTATTGCGCCGACCCGTCCACCCAGCAGCTTCGCAGATCGCCCGACGCCGCCAGGAAAAGAGGCGTAAGGGCGCGCACATCAAAGGAACGCCGATCACGGATGTAGCCACACATAAATCAGCAAACCGATCGCTACAAATATTGAGACTATCGCCACTATGAAACTGATGCGGATGTACAGAGTCTTCCACCACAAAAGCTCTGACAGCACGGCGCAGCGCAGCTTCAGTTGCTCGATCTCGTCCTCCGTTTCGGAGACGTTCTCGAAATCCGACGGCATCGCGGTACGGGAAACAAGGAAGTTCTTGGCGCCGCGCTTCGGATACCTGGGGATGAGCACCAGGAAAAGGCAGATATAAACGATCAAAAAAGGAACCATCACGATATGGATCGGCAGAAAGCTCGGAAAGCGGGTGTAATTACCCAAAATCGGGCCCATCATGAAGGCCACAAACAAGATCGCGATGTTCGCCTTGAAGTCGCTTGCGCGAATGGCGTCGGTATAGCCTGCGATCAGGCTACGGTAGGGTTGGGAGGGGTCGGGGGCGCTTTTGTTCATCCGCTCGATCGGACGTTATCTGTCCGCGCATCCTCTATGACGGCCGCCGTCGAGCTAGCTGGCTTCGCCCGCGAATTCAACATTCTTGTCACGGCAGCGCGCTGTCAAGCGGCGACATTCCGAGTTTAGCGGCCGACCGCAGCTTTGGGAGACATTTCTAAATGGCTGTTCCTGCTCTGCTCGCTCGCCCGCTTCAAAATCGAGTTGACCCTTTCGGAGCCCTGCACGCGGTCATCGAGCGCGGGATGTTCATGGGCAATCGAGGCGGAAAAATTCATCGCCCCGATCGTACGCTCACCTCGCGTCGCTGGACCAGCCGGCGTTGGATTATTTGCGTTTGCGACTTCAAGGATCGCCATCGGGTGGTCTGGGGCGACGGCTATACGGAACTCTTCTTCCTCGACGAGCCGACGGCGCTTGCCGCCGGGCATCGACCCTGTTTCGAGTGCCAACGCGAGAAGGCCAGAGCGTTTCAGAGCGCTTTCCCGGGGCTCGCCACGCAGCGCAGACGCGATGGACGCCATTCTCCATACCGAGCGGCTGAGCTGGTCGTCGCCAAAAACAATGGCGCGCTTCAATCCGTGAACTTCCCGATGGCGCAATGTTCGCGTTGGAAAACCGAGCCCACGTCATGCGCGGAGGCGCAGGACTGCCCTGGAGCTTTGCGGGCTATGGGCTGCCGGTTACGCTGGCGTCCGAGACAGAGGTTGACGTGCTAACCCCCCGAGCGATTGTCGCCGCCCTCAGAGTTGGCTACCGGCCACATTGGGCGGACGGCTGATGCGGCAAATTTGATGGCCGTGGACGCCATGAGTTCCCGCCCCGGCAGCCGATAGGAAACGCGGCTGGCGGAGCCCTCGCTGGGCGGTTTAACAGCCAGTTAACCATAGCGGCATAGCCAGGGTGTTGACGCGTTCCGGTCGGACGACGCGTTCTTCTCGGGAGCGTTGGTGGCCTCGCGAATTCACCGCCTCACGCGGCGCGCGCGTCTCGCCAGCGCTGGGGTGGTAATCGTCATCTCTTTGGCGAGTAGCAGGGCCTTCGCACAGAACGGGGATGGAGGCGGCCTGCGCGGAGCCATCTTCAACGATGAGCCGATCCTCACTGTCCCGTTCAATGGAGCGGACCAAACAGTGGAGCACAAGCCGTTCAAAACGAACGGGCAGAAAGCGAAGTTGCCGGCGCTCAGACCATACCCTGGCGCAAGTCGGTTCGAGCTAAGGGGCGGGCCGGAGGAACCCACTGGAACCGAAGCCCCAGGGCCGACGGTTTCTGCTCTTCCGGTGCAATCAGCGAAGAAAAAGCCGCGGGACGACAAACCATTCGAGCCGCTGGGCCTCCTCGTCGGCAGCTTCAACCTCAAGCCCTATTTCGAGGAAGACGTTGGCTGGTCGTCAAATCCCTTGCTGCTGCCGGGCCCACAAAAGAGCTCGCCATTCCTTCAAACCCAAGCGGGGGCTGCCCTGGACTCTGGATTGGTCTGTGGGCTCGCTTCACGCCGCCCTCAACGGCGCATGGACAGACTATTTCGCGAGACCTTCCGCAAATTCCCCCTCCGGAAACGGCGTGCTCGATGGACGCTGGGACATAGGCCAGGATTCGAAAATCGATGCGGAGGCGCATTTCACGGCCGCGCAACTGACCGCCGGTTCATTGGGTTTAGGGCCTTACGTCGCCTTCGGGCCTGGCGGGGCGCCTCTAGCCGCAACTTTCGGCGGATCCATCGGCGGCGACCGGAGCATCGGGAATTTCGACCTCGCCTTGCACGGCGCGCTCGACCGCACGGTCTACGAGAATGTCACCTATGACGACGGCGAAACGCAAAAACTTTCCCTAAACGACTTCGATGACTGGGCGCTGCGTGGCCGGATTACCTACCGGTCGGGCGGCTCACTACGCCCCTTCGCAGAGATTGGGGTGGATACGCGGCGATACGCCGACGGCCTCGATCAATATGGCTATGAACGCGACTTCGAACGGCTTTGAAGCGCGGCTCGGGGCGGAGGTCGATCTGGCGGAGCGGCTGACAGGCAGCGCGAGCCTGGGCTACGGCGAGCGCTTCTACGAGGATCCGCGCCTGCCCCATCTCGCAAGCCCGCTGGTCGGGGCCTCGCTCGTCTGGAATGCGAGCGGGCTCACGACGGTCACCCTGAAATCCACAACCGCGTTGGCGGAAACAACCATTCGAGGCGCTTCCGGCGCGGCCGAGTTCGCCTCCACGCTCGAAATCGCCCACGCGCTCAGACGCTATCTGACGCTAACGGCGGCTCTGACCCAGGCGAACGACCTCTATACCGGCGTCCCCCTTCGCGATTCGACGACAACGGTCGGAATAACAGCCAGATACAGCCTCAGCCGCGACGTCGTGATGAAGGCCGGTCTAAGCCGCGAGTTCTACAGATCGAGCGAGGCCGGAACGAACTATTGCGCGACAATCGTCTCGGTCGGCGTCAGGCTTCAGCGGTAAAACCGAGCCTGCGCAATTCCTCTTTGAGTTCCCGGCGCAATGTCTGCGCGGTCAAGCCCGAAGGCCAGATTGGCGGCGAGGAAACCAAGCTTGGAGCCGCAGTCGTACGTCTTGCCGTCGAATCGCACGCCGTGAAACGCCTGATCGTCGGCGAGCGCGATCATGCCGTCTGTGAGCTGGATCTCGCCGCCCGCCCCTTTCTGTCCTTTTTCAAGAATCTCGAAAATCTCGGGCTGCAAGATGTAGCGGCCGGAGATGATGAAATTGGAAGGCGCGGTTCCTTGCTTCGGCTTCTCGACCATGCCCGTGATCTCGAAGGCGCGCCCATCCTGCTTCCCGACGGCCACGATCCCGTATTGATGCGTCTCCTCCGGCGCAACTTCCTCGACCGCGATGATGTTGCCGCCGTATCGGTCGTAGGCCTCGACGCATTGCGAGAGGCAACGCCCTCCGCTCCGGCCGCCCTTGGTCACCATGTCCGGCAGCAATACGGCGAAAGGCTCGTCGCCAACAATTTCACGGGCGCACCAAACAGCATGGCCGAGGCCGAGCGGCGCCTGCTGGCGGGTGAAGCTTGTCGCTCCAGCAGCGGGCAAATCGGCCATCAGCGCATCGTATTCCTTGGCCTTGCCCCGCTTTTTGAGCGTGTCCTCAAGTTCATAGGACGAATCGAAATGGTCCTCGATCACGCCCTTGTTGCGTCCGGTGACAAAGATGAAATGCTCGATCCCGGCCTCGCGCGCTTCGTCCACCACATGCTGGAGAATTGGCCGATCAACCACTGTTAACATTTCCTTGGGAACCGCCTTGGTCGCGGGTAGAAAACGCGTGCCGAGGCCCGCGACGGGAAGAACAGCTTTGCGAATCGGCTTCTTCATCGTCATGCAAGCCTCCAAGGATATGGCTGAAACGTCTTCCGACGAATCTGCTATCGCTTAAGGGCAGGCGGGAGACAAGTGAGGCGATCATGAGTGTGCTGGTGACGGGGGGCGCAGGATATATTGGCGGCCACATGGTGCTCGGTCTACTCGACGCGGCCGAGCATCCGGTTGTGCTCGACAATCTCTCCACGGGCTTCGACTGGGCTGTTCCCCAGGGCGTACCCTTCGCGGTCGGCGACATCGGCGACGCGGACCTTGTCGCCAGGCTCATCGAGGAACACAAGATCGATGCGATCGCCCATTTCGCAGCGAAAATCGTCGTGCCGGAATCGGTCACGGACCCGCTAAGTTATTATCTCAATAATACCTCAAAGGCCCGCACTCTCATCGAGACAGCGATACAAAGCGGCGTAAAGACTTTCATCTTCTCCTCTACAGCCGCCGTCTATGGCGAAGCCTCGTCCGAGCCGATCTCAGAAACGATGCCGCTCGAGCCAATCTCTCCCTATGGCCGATCGAAGCTGATGGTCGAATGGATGCTCGAAGACGCCTCGCGCGCATATGATTTCCGCTATGTCGCGCTTCGCTATTTCAATGTTGCGGGAGCGGACCCGAAGGGTCGTCTCGGCCAGTCTGGCCCCCTAGCGACCCACCTCATCAAGCGCGGCGTGCAGACCGCGCTCGGCGTCTATCCGAACATGCAAATCTTCGGGGACGACTATCCGACCCGAGACGGAACATGCTTGCGCGACTACATCCAGGTCACCGACCTCATCGACGCGCATCTGGACGCGCTTGCCTATCTTCGTGGCGGGGGGAGTAGCGTCGCTTGCAACTGCGGCTACGGACATGGGGAGACCGTGAAGGAGGTCATCGACGTTGTGAAACGTGTCTCGGGCGTCGATTTCGCGGTCGTCCAGTCTCCACGCCGTCCCGGCGACCCTGCCACGCTGGTGGCGCGGGCGGATCGGGCGCACACCCTTCTCGGGTGGACGCCCAAGCGCAACAACCTCGACGACATTGTCCGCCAGGCGCTCGACTGGGAACGACGATTGCACAATCGGGGACCAGGCATGAAGCCTTAGACGAGAGGCGGACAAACTCAGGCGCTTTTGCGCTTTACAAGCCGGCTCTCAGAAGTTTGATTGGCCAAGGGCGAGTGGGAGGAAACGCATGGGCTGGACGGTCTGAAGGGATGACCGCGGACAATATCCTTGTCACCGAGGGCCTGACCAAGAGTTTCGGCGACTTCAGCGCTGTCAGCGACGTTTCGCTCCGCGTGAAGCGCGGGACGATCCACGCGCTCATCGGTCCGAATGGCGCAGGAAAGACGACCTGCTTCAATATGCTGACCAAGTTCATCGTCCCGTCAGCGGGCAGGATCACTTTCAACGGCCGCGACATTACCGGAACACGGCCAGCCGACGTGGCGCGGCTCGGGCTCGTGCGATCGTTCCAGATATCGGCGGTCTTTGCGAATCTGACCGCGCTTGAGAACGTTCGTGTCGCGCTTCAACGCAAGCGCGGCGATTCCTTCGATTTTTGGCGTTCGAAATCAAATCTGGAGCACTTGAATGGCCCGGCGCTCGAACTCCTCGAGAGCGTGGGGCTGACATCCTTCGCCCACTCGAAGGCGGGCGAAATCTCTTATGGGCGGAAACGCGCGTTGGAACTGGCGACGACTCTCGCTCTCGATCCGGAGATGCTGTTATTGGACGAACCAATGGCCGGGATGGGCCACGAGGACATCGACCGGGTCGCCGCGCTCATCAAACGCGTCTCCGCCAACCGCACCATTCTCATGGTCGAACACAACCTTCAGGTCGTCGCCAACTTGTCGGACCGCATCACAGTGCTGACCCGCGGACGTGTCCTCGCCGAGGGCGACTATCCAACCGTGTCACAGAATCCAGAGGTAAGGGAAGCCTATATGGGAGCCGGGCATGACTGAGGCTGCCCGCGCCGTCGCTCCCACCTTGGCCCCCACCACTCTTCTGCAGGTGAAGGGGCTCGAAGCCTGGTATGGGGAATTGCACGTCCTGCACGGCGTCGAGTTCGATGTGCGGAAAGGCGAGGTCGTGACTTTGCTCGGGCGCAACGGCGCGGGCAAGACCACGACGCTGAAGTCGATTATGGGTATCGTGGGTAAACGCCGCGGCTCGGTCATCTTCGAAGGCCAGGAGCTCATAGGATTACCCATCGAACGCATCGCGCGGCTTGGCGTCGCCCTTTGCCCCGAGGAGCGGGCAATCTTCGCCAGTCTCAGCGTGCGCGAAAATCTGTTTCTGCCGCCTGTTATCGCCAAATCGGGAGGCATGAGCGTCGACCAGATCTATTCGCTCTTTCCCAATTTGAAAGAGCGCTTCGCGAGTGGGGGCGGTAAGCTTTCCGGCGGCGAGCAACAGATGTTGGCGATCGCTCGAATTTTGCGCACGGGCGCACGATTCCTGATGTTGGACGAGCCGACGGAGGGTCTTGCGCCTGTCATCATCCAGCAGATCGGCCGAACGATCGCCGAGTTGAAGCGCGAGGGGTTCACAATCCTGCTCGTCGAGCAAAACTTCCGTTTTGCCTCGACTCTCGCGGATCGCTTTTTCGTCATGGAGCATGGACGGATCATCGAAGCCTTCCCGGCCAACGAGCTTGCCGCAAAAATGGACTCGCTGCACGAGGCGTTGGGGGTGTGACATGACGCTGTTCGGCCATATGATCACGCTGCCTGCACTTTTCGGACAGCTTCTAATTGGGCTTATCAACGGCTCATTCTATGCCCTGCTCAGCCTTGGGCTGGCCGTTATTTTCGGCATGCTGCACATCGTAAATTTTGCACATGGCGCCTTTTATATGATGGGCGCTTTCGCGGCCTATTTCCTGCTCCAATACGCCGGCATCAACTATTGGTGGGCGCTAATCCTCTCGCCGATTGTCATCGGTGCGATCGGCGCGGTGGTCGAAAAGCTATTCCTGAAGCGCCTCCAGGGCTTCGACCCACTCTACAGCCTTCTGCTCACTTTCGGTCTGGCGTTGATCTTCCAGGGCCTATTCCAAAACTATTTCGGCGCCTCAGGCATGCCCTACGCGATCCCAACGGAATTGTCGGGCGCCTATAATCTTGGCTTCATGTTCCTGCCGGTTTACCGCGGCTGGGTCATTATCGCTTCGGCCATCGTCTGCTTCGGCACATGGCTCGTCATCGAGAAGACGAAACTTGGCGCATATCTGCGCGCTGCGACCGAAAATCCGACGATGGTGCGCGCCTTCGGCGTCAACGTCCCGCGCATGGTCACGCTCACATACGGCTTCGGTGTCGCCCTCGCAGCCTTTGCCGGGGTGCTTGCGGCGCCTATCAATCAGGTGCGTCCGGGAATGGGCGCGGACATTATCGCCGTCGTCTTCGCCGTCGTGGTAATCGGCGGAATGGGTTCGATCTTCGGATCGATCGTCACCGGCTTTGTGCTCGGTGTGATCGAAGGCCTGACCAAGGTGTTCTATCCGGAAGCGTCGAACACGGTCGTCTTCGTCATCATGGCGATCGTGCTGCTTTGGCGCCCCTCAGGCCTATTCGGACAGTCAGCATGATCCAAAGTCCTGAAGGGTCCGCGCTCGAAGCCGACGCGACCGAGCGCAATCGCCGCGCCAATTTCATCGCCTTCTTCATCATGGCGGCGTTGATCGTCATTGCGCCCTTCGTCGCTTATCCATTTTTCGTCATGCAGGCGCTGTGCTTCGCTCTCTTCGCATGCGCCTTCAATTTGCTTATCGGCTACGTGAACCTTCTGTCGCTTGGCCACGCGATGTTCCTAGGGCTCGCAAGCTACGTCTGCGCGCATGCGGCCAAGGTGTGGGGGCTGGAGCCGGTCACCGCTATTCTGCTTGGCGTTTGCGCCTCCGCCGCGCTCGGGCTCCTGACGGGCGCGCTTGCGATCCGGTCGAGCGGCATCTACTTTGCGATGATCACGGTCGCCTTCTCCCAGATGGTCTATTTCCTCGCCGTCGAGCTTCCCTTCACCCATGGCGAGGATGGCATCCAGGGTGTGCCTCAGGGCAAAGCGCTCGGGTTTATCGATCTTTCGAAGCCTGGGGTTCTCTACGCCTTTGTGGCCGTCGTCTTCGTATTTGGCTTTCTCGCGGTGCAGCGCATCGTAAATTCGCCGTTCGGCGAAGTTTTGAAGGCGATCAGGGAGAATGAGCCTCGGGTCATTTCGCTCGGCTACCGCGCCATGCAGTACAAACTTGCGGCCTTCACCCTGTCGGCCGCCTTCGCTGGCTTGGCGGGCGCGACCAAGGCGATCGTAACGCAGAACGCCTCGCTGACGGATGTGTCCTTCTCGATGTCGGGCGAAGTCGTGCTCATGACGCTGCTCGGGGGAATGGGGACATTCTACGGCCCGGTTGTCGGCGCAGTCATCGTGACCACCATGCAGAATTATCTCGCCCAATTTGGCGAATGGGTCACGGTCATCCAGGGCGTCGTCTTCGTCGCCTGCGTGCTCGCCTTCCGCCGCGGGATCGTCGGCGAGATTGCGGCGAAGGTTAAGCTGTCCCTCTAGTGCGCGGCAGACAAAAAGGTGTGACACGCCCTGCAAGCGCAGAGGCAGACAAATCGTTCCTGATAATCGGAATCTGTGGTACGGTGATTTCTTCGGGTGGGAATATCGTGCTGTGAAAGGTACGCGCCGTTGTCACATTATCTGTTCTGTTGGTCTTTTCATCCAAGACCACGGCGACGGGAGCGCAAAACGGTGAAAGTTGCACTTTTCGACACTCAAGTCTTTGAAAACATTGAACCGATCACAGACCTGCGCATCGCCTGCGGCGGCACGCTACAGATGGTCGTCGCTCATTTTGAGCCGACCGGGGGGGAGAGGCCGTATTCGATGCTCGCGAATCCGCTCCTCGCCCGGCAGGGTGTGGTCGCGTCTTACAAACGGCAGCCCACTTTGGCGCGCGGGCGCCGACCGTGAGTATCTTTGGGGCTGAGGTACCATTCGCGAACCTCTGCGGGGTCGAGGGGATCGAAGCAACGCCTCAATCGGTTCGGCTCCGCATGGTTCCCGGTCCCAACCATATGAATAATCTCGGCATTATTCACGGGGGAGCAATCTGCACGCTGCTGGACATCGCAATGGGGAGCGCGGCGCGGCTCAAGGCCGAGCGGCCGGTGACGACAATCGACTTGCAGGTTGCGTTTCTTTCGACGGGTCGAGGGCCGCTCTTGGCGGAAGGCCGCGTTTCGCGAATGGGTCGTTCGATCATCTTCGGCGACGCTGACATCCGCAACGAAGAAGGCGAGCTCATCGCCCGCGGGACAGGAGTGTTCAAGACGGCGCAGGTCCGATAGACGGCGCGCGGGCGGGACAAGTGATGTGTGGACTTCTGATCAAACCGAGCGCTCTGCGTCGCTCGCGCACTCTCGACAGCTCCCCCTCAAGCTGCCGGCGCGATCGCCGCGGGCGTGACGTCTGTGCTGGGCTCCGTGGTCGAGAGAGAGATCCTGGTCATAACCTTGCAGAGTCGCGCCAGAACTTCGCGTTGCTCATTTCGAGGCACGACGAGGTCAATCATCCCATGAGCGCGCAGATATTCCGACCGCTGGAAGCCCTCCGGCAATCGTTCGCGAATGGTCTGCTCGATCACGCGCGCGCCCGCGAAACCGATTACGGCGCCGGGTTCTGCGATATGAATGTCCCCGAGCATGGCGTAGGAAGCGGTTACGCCACCGGTCGTCGGATTGGTAAGAACAACAATATACGGTAGTTTAGCTCGTTTCAGCCGTTGCACCGCGACCGTTGTGCGGGGCATTTGCATGAGCGCAAACATACCCTCCTGCATCCGCGCGCCCCCGGATGCAGTGAAGATGATGAAGGGTGTCTGCTTCTCGAGCGCGCGAGTTATTCCGGCGATAATCGCCTCGCCCGCGGCGAGGCCGAGCGTCCCCCCCTGAAAGGCGAAGTCCTGCACCGCCACCGTGACGGACAGGCCCTGGAGTTGGCCCTCTGCGAGCGCAATGGCGTCGTTGACTCCCGTTTTCGCCCGGTTCTCCTTGAGCCGGTCGCCGTAACGCTTCACGTCACGAAACTTTAGCGGGTCCGATAGCGCATCCGGGGTTGGCAGCTGCTCATATTCGCCGTTATCGAAAAGGAATCCGAAGCGGGCCCTGGCGCCGATCGGCATGTGATACCCCGAGCCCGGCACCACCATAAGATTAGCTTCGAGATCCTTATGGAAAACAAGCTGTCCACTTTCGGGACATTTCACCCACAAGTTCTCAGGGGTATCCCGTCGCAGGAGCGACCGGATCTTTGGCGGCATAACATTGTCAAGCCAGTTCATTGCGGGCTGGCCCCTTTCCCCTCGGGGACGCCACGCACGCAGGCTCGCGCGAGCGCACCGACGAAACTTGCAACGGACGAAGCCATCTGGTCCGCCGACTGCCCCTCATCGATTGCATGTCGCACCGTCTCCACAAGCGCCGTCCCAACGACAACGCCATCCGCAGATTCGCCGATAATCTTTGCGGAATCCGGATCTCTCACTCCGAAGCCGACTGCGACCGGAAGACTTGTTCGGCCTTTGATGCGCTGAACGGCTCTGCTGACCTTTGCAGGATCGGGACGGGCTGCCCCGGTCACGCCGGTGATCGAAACATAGTAGATGAAGCCCGAAGTGTTTAGGATCCGTCCAAGCCGCGCGTCGTCCGTCGTCGGCGTCGTGAGGCGAATGAAAGACAGGCCCGCCTTTTCGGTCGGAAGGCATAGCTCGTCATCCTCCTCGGGGGGGCAGTCGACGACGATCAGTCCGTCAACTCCCACGCGCCGCGCATCCGCAAGAAATCTTTCTACGCCGTATACATAGATCGGATTGTAATAGCCCATGAGCACAATCGGGGTTTCCGTGTCTCCGTCTCGGAAATCCTTAACGATCGCGAGCGTCTTGCCGAGGGTCTGGCCGGCATGTAGCGCCCTTAGTCCAGCAGCCTGGATCGCCGGGCCGTCCGCCATCGGATCGCTAAACGGCATCCCGATCTCAATGAGATCTGCGCCTGCAGAGGGTAAAGCCTTGATGATCGTGGCGGACGTTGCAGCGTCTGGGTCGCCCGACATCGTGAAGGTGACAAGTGCGGCCCGATTTTCTGCGGCGGCGCGCTCAAAGCAGCGAACAATACGTGAGGTCATCGCTGGCCAATAGCACGGGAACCCTCGGCGGAAAATGCCTCTCCGCGAGCACTCAAAAAGTCGCTCGACCACGCTTCGGTCTTTGGCTAAGCGTTTCGCCGACAATGCTTCCGGCCCGGACAGCCGGGATTTTTGCAGGGGGGACGCTTGAAGCTGCTGCTATTGGTTGTTCCCTGCGTGCTCGCTCTCTGGGTTCCGCTTTATAACGTGGATGAGCCGTCCCTCTTCGGCCTGCCGTTCTTTTACTGGTTCCAGCTTTTGCTGATTCCGATTTCTGCGCTCGGCATTGTGGCCGCTGACTGGCTTGGAAAGCGCCGCAGTGTTTGAGCATCTCAACGTTGTCGCCGCGAGCGTTTTCATCTTCTTTTTCGCGCTCGTGACCATTCTCGGCTTCGTGGCCTCGCGGTGGCGGGCGGCGGATCTTGGCAACATCCATGAATGGGGATTGGGGGGTCGCCGGTTTGGGCCTTGGATTACGTGGTTTCTGCTGGGCGGAGATCTCTATACCGCCTACACCGTCATTGCGATCCCCGCCGTAGTCTACGCGATCGGGGCCTACGGCTTCTTCGCCGTACCTTATACAATCGTTATATATCCGTTCCTCTATCTCACCATGCCGAGGCTTTGGTCAGTCGCTCACAAGCACGGCTATATCACGGCAGCCGATTTCGTGTTGGGCCGCTACGGAAGCCGGAGGTTGGAACTCGCCGTCGCGATAACAGGCATCCTCGCTACCATGCCATATATTGCGCTCCAGCTCGTTGGCCTTGAGAAGGTGATTGGAGCGCTCGGAGTCACAAGCGAAGGCTATATGAAGCACGCACCGATCACGATCGCTTTCGTGATCCTTGCGCTCTACACCTACAAGAGCGGCTTGCGAGCCCCGGCGATGATCGCTTTTGTGAAGGACACGATGATCTACATCTTCGTGATAGCAGCGATCGTCGTTATCCCTCATCAGCTCGGCGGCTTTGCAAAGATTTTCGACGCCGCACGCGCCGCTTTCGACGCTAAGCTTGCCGCCAAGGCTGTACCCGCGGCCGGCGTTACGCTCATGCCGCAACAGATCGCGCCTTACATCACGCTGGCGCTCGGCTCGGCGATGGCGCTCTTCATGTACCCACATGCGTTGACCGGAACGCTTTCGGCTTCGAGCGCCAAAGCCATCCGGCTGAATACGATGACGCTGCCGGCCTATTCTTTCGTGCTAGGCTTGATTGCACTCCTCGGCATGATGGCGCTTGCGGCAGGCATTCACGTGGCCAATCCAACCGACGCGGTGCCGCAGCTTGTGCTCTGGGCCTTTCCGGACTGGTTCGCGGGATTCTGCTTCGCTGCGATCGCGCTTGGCGCGCTGGTCCCCGCTGCAGTCATGTCGATCGGCGCGGCCAATACCTTCACACGAAACGTCTGGAAGCCCTTTATCCATCCGGA
Source organism: uncultured Alphaproteobacteria bacterium (assembly GCA_963824465.1). Taxonomy (GTDB): domain Bacteria; phylum Pseudomonadota; class Alphaproteobacteria; order Rhizobiales; family Beijerinckiaceae; genus Roseiarcus. The sequence continues at coordinate 920,675 of CAWGPL010000014.1, read as the reverse complement.
GATGTCGCCACAAGAGGAAGCGATCCTTGCCAAATTGGTCTCGTTGGTCGTAAAGGTCGGCGCGCTTCTCGTGATCTTCTTCATGCCGACGAAATTCGCGCTCGATTTGCAGTTGCTCGGCGGCGTGTGGATGATCCAAATCTTCCCGGCGATGATCTTCGGCCTCTATACTCGCTGGTTCGGGGGCGCCGCGCTCCTCTCCGGATGGGCCGTCGGCATGGCTACGGGAACTGCTCTCGCTTGGGGGTCTACCGCTTGGGTCCCGGTCCATGCGTTGAAATGGGACATTCCCTTAATTGGACCAATCGATACGGGCCTGAACATGAGCGTCTATAATGGGCTCACGGCTGTCGTCGCGAACATTGTCGTTGCGGGGCTCATTTCGCTCGCGGTGCGGTCGGACGCTCCAGACGAAACGTCGGCGGCCGATTACGAAGATGTGCTCGATCCCTCGAGAGCGTGAGGGATTGAGAAGCAGCCGTGTCCTTTAAGTGGGAATGAGGTCGTTCGCTGGTGTCCCGTAAGCCTGACGTTGTCTCTTCCCTTCGGGGAAGATCGCATCTGAATTCTGATTCCGGCTGACTGGGGTCATTTGCCCGACGGTCCGATTCGGCGGATTGCGCCCACAGATCTCAAGCTGCAAATCAAGCCAAACGCAAAACGCCTCAGCTTCTGCTCGACCGTCTCTCACGGATCATAAAATTGTCGAACGAATATTCCTGGACCTGCCACCAAAGATATTCGTCCGCCCGAAAAGCGCTATAGGACTCGGCGAGCCGATTGAAATTCGGGTCCGTGGCGCTGAGCTGCGCAAGCAGATCGTTCGATGCCTTATAAAAGACCTCCAGTGTCTCCTGCGGAAAAAGCCTCAGTTCCGCACCCCCGACGACGAGACGCTTCAGCGCCCCCGGATTGGCGGAGTCATACTTGGCTAGAACGTTCGCATTGGCTTCGGCGGCGGCAGCGCGAAGCGCCGCCCGATAGGCGGCGGGGAGCGCCTCAAGTTTCGGTTTGGCAACGACGAGGTGGAGCTGCATTCCACCCTTCCACCATCCTGGGTAGTAGTAATAGGGCGCCACCCGCGAGATGGGCTCGCGGGTCTCGCTAAACCGCTCGTCGTCGTAAGGTCCAATCCATTCGAAACCGTCAAGCGTTCCCTTCGCGAGCGCTGGGAGAATCTCTTCTTTCCGCAAACTCACTGGGATCGCTCCGAGCGTCTCGAACACTTTTCCTGCGAAGCCCCCGATCCGCACCCTAAGGCCGGAGATGTCCGAGGAGCGCTGGATTTCCTTGCGGAACCACCCTCCCATTTGCCCGCCCGTTTCCCCGAGCGGAATTGCGACCAGATTGCGAGACGCGAGCAAACCGTCGATCAGGTTGGTCCCGCCGCCCTGCGTTAGCCAGGCAGAATGTTGGCGTGCGTTCATCCCGAAAGGCGCGCCAGTTCCAAAGGACCAGGCCGGATTCGTGCTCCAGGAATAGGAGAGCGCGGTGTGGGCGCAGTCCGCTTTGCCATCAGCCACCGCGTACAAAGAGTCGATGGCGGACGCGATCTCGCCGGGCGGCGAGATCGTGATCTGGAAGGCCTGATCCGTCATCTCGGAGAGGGCCTGCGCGAAAGATTGTGATCCGCCAACGATCAGATCCAGCCGCGGCTGAAACGCCGAAGTCATCTTCCACCGGATTTCAGGCGTCGAAGCCGCGCGCGCTGTGTGCGCGGCGAACGCCCCTGCTCCCGATAGGCCCGCAACGGTCAAAAACCGACGCCTCGATGTGTCCATGAGGAGGTCCTTGCAACTGGGCGGCTCGATTTGAGACGCGTCTGTCTATTACGGCGATCCCAGCTTCTGTTCGGACCCCATATGCAGACTTTGGGACAGAGCGCGCAGGTCCAGCCAAGCATAGCGCTTATGGCCAGGCTGCCGCAAAAGATAGGCCGGATGAAGCATCGCTAACGCGCGCAACGTCCGGCCATCTTCACACTGGAATGAGGACCACCGGCCACGGGCGCGAGTTATCCCTTCGCGGATTCCCAAAAGCGTTCGCGCCGCTGACCCCCCAAGACAGACTAGGATATCGGGAGCCGCCAACTGTATCTGTCGACGGATAAACGGCAGGCATATCTCTGTCTCCTGCGGCGTCGGCGTCCGGTTTCCCGGCGGTCTCCAGGGAACGATGTTAGCGATGTAGACAGTGGAGCGGTCGAGCCCGATAGACGCCAACATGCGATCCAGTAGTTGCCCGGCCCGCCCGACGAAAGGCCGTCCAATCCGGTCCTCTTCGCCGCCAGGCGCCTCGCCGACCAGCATCACTCGGGACCCTGGAACGCCGTCCGCAAAAACCAGTTGGGTCGCTGTTCTTTTCAGAGCGCACCCGCCGAAAGTCTCCATGGTTTCACGCAAGGATCCAAGATCTGCCGAAGCCACGGCGAGTTCCCTCGAGGCAGCAGTCACCGTAGAGCTCCCCTCAAATGAAGCCACAGTAGGCGCGGAAGGGCGTTCCACCCGCGGTGTCGCGGCAACAATGCCGGCCTCGTACGGTTGTTCGCGGAAGAGCGCAAACCGCCGCCGCGGCGCGTCCTCGATCGCAAGATCGACGCCCGCGTCCTTCCACCACCTGAGAACGGCAATTGCTTCAGCCAATTCGATAGCCCTGTGCGGAGTATTCTTCAACCTTCGCGTCCCATCCTGTCGCACGCTTCGGCTTTCACGCGGGAAGACATCCGGTCGCCGACCCAAAAGAAGCGTCCCGGAGTGTCGTTACGACTTTTCGTCGTTTTTGCGATGCGCAGACTGCAATTTTGCCCTTTTCTGTTGCGAGCAGACAAAGCGTGTGGACAAGCCGCAGAGCGGAAGCTTGAGCCGGCAGCCAGAGGGATACGACGGTGATAGGTTCTATAAAGAGGGGAATGCTGACGGCCCTGTTGGCTTCGGCAGTCTCTCTTTCGATGCCCGCCTTCTCAGCCGTCGCCCCGAAGCCGGAGCCACCCAAAGATCTCGGCACCCAGCCTGGTAACTATCTCGCGGCTCTGGTCGCCAGCGCAGAAAATGACACGGACTCCGCTGAGACCTATTATCGAAAGGCCCTCGAGGCGGACCCAAACAATCTTGACCTACTACAACGGGCCTTTGTCGCAGCGCTCTCGAATGGCGACCAGGCGACAGCCGATCCTTTGGGTGAACGCTTGTTTGCGCGCGATCCGAATAACAAGGTCGTGAGACTTGCGACAGCAGTTCACTTCATTTCTGAAGCGCAATACGGCGCGGCCCGCGTGCGTCTTGCGCCGAACGTTCGGCCTCGGGACTTGACGACTATATTCGTCGCCGCCTGGACTTACGCGGGACAGAACGATCTCAAACACGCGCTGACAACGCTGGACCAAGTCCGTGATCCGGCATTGGGTCCTTTCCGCGACTATCATGCGGGGCTAATCGCTGATCAACTTGGGGCGCAGACCGAAGCGAAACGACGCCTCAAGGCCGCGTTCGAAGGCAACAAGGCAACGTTGCGTTTTGCTGAGGCCTACGGACGTTTCCTTGCCGTTCACGGCGACGTCACCGGCGCCCGGCAGGTCTATGCGGATTTTTCGCGAGTTGTTCCAAATCACCCTTCAATCGAACGAGCTATTTCCGACCTGGACGCGGGGCGCACGCCCGAAGCTTTCATTCACAACGCGAAGGACGGGACCGCCGAAGTCCTATACGGGCTCGGCGGAGAGGGAACGCGGCAAGGGGGCGAGGAACTTCCGTCGCTGATTTATTTGCGCCTTTCGCAATTTCTTCGCCCAAACGACGATCTGACAGCGATCACACTCGCGAATCTCCTCGACCGGCTTAAGCAGGGCGACGCGGCCATTGCAGCCTATGAAAGCGTTCCCGCAGGGTCGCCCTTAAAGCCGGATGCCGACATTCAGATCGCGCTGGAACTCGACGCGATCGGAAAGGGCTCGGAAGCGCGATCACGCTTGGCGCAGATGGTCGCAGAGCGGCCGCACGACGTCGACGCGTTGAGCGCATATGCCGGTCTTCTCCGTATGGACAAGAAATACGCCGACGCCGCGGCGCTGTACGACAAGGCGATTGCCGCAGTTGGTATTCCGCAATCAGACAATTGGCCGCTCTTCTATTTCCGCGGCATTTGCTATGAGCGCGACAAGCAATGGCCGAAGGCGGAGGCAGACTTTAAGAAGGCGCTTGAGCTTCGTCCAGACCAGCCTCAGGTCCTAAACTATCTCGGCTATTCTTGGGTTGACAAGGGCGTCAACCTGGAGGAGGCGTTTAAGATGCTCCAACGCGCTGTTGATCTCCGCCCGAACGATGGATATATCGTCGACAGCCTGGGCTGGGCGCATTATAAACTTGGCCAGTATCAGCAGGCGGCCGATACCCTTGAGAGGGCGGTAAACCTCAAACCATCCGATCCTGTGCTCAACGACCATTTGGGCGACGCCTACTGGCGGATCGACCGGCACACCGACGCACGATTCCAGTGGAATCACGCGCGCGACAGCAATCCCGATCCTGAGGACCTGCCCGCGATCATCAAGAAGATCGAACACGGTCTTCCTCCCGGTCAGCAGCCCTCCCATGCGGCAGATGCGCCGCCGGAGAAAAACAAGGGCGGATAAAGCGTGCGCTGGTGGCGAGCGCCGGCCAAGATTAATCTGACGCTTCGGGTTCTCGGCGTCCGGCCCGACGGGTACCATGAAATCGAAAGTCTCGTCGCTTTCGCCGATTCATGCGACTGGCTGGGTTTCGAGCCGGGCGCTCCGTTCGAGCTGACAGTCGAAGGAATGAACGCGAGCGACACGGGTCCGGTAGTTGAAAATCTCGTTTTGCGCGCCACCCGTGCATTGAATTCGAAAAAATCTGATCTCGTATTGGGGCGATTTCACCTCGTGAAGCGGCTGCCAGCCGCTGCGGGGCTTGGCGGCGGATCGGCCGACGCGGCAGCGGCGCTGAGATCGATCGCGGAGGTGAACGGCCTTGCACTTTCCGATCCGCGAATCATGGAGGCGGCGGCGGAGACAGGCGCAGATGTGCCGGTGTGTCTAGATTCGCGGGCACGAGAAATGTCGGGCGTCGGCCATTCTTTGGGCCCCGCCCTTCGACTACCGCCCGTCTTCGCTGTTCTGGCCAACCCTCGAGTGGGCGCGCCAACCGGAAACGTGTTCGCGGCCTACGATGCGGATCCGCCTCAGTTCTCAAAAGCCGGCAAGGGACTTGACCCGAGTACACTCGTCCCGCTCGACGTTGTCGACGCTTCCGGCAACGACCTCGAAGTGGCGGCGTGTAAAGTCGTACCTGCGATCGGAGACGCACTAACGGCGCTCGCTCGCCTACCGAACGTACGCCTGGTGAGAATGTCAGGCTCGGGCGCGACCTGTTTCGCGCTTTTCGATGAGCCTCATGCAGCGGCCAACGGTGCGATCACGATACTTGCGGAACAGCCGCAGTGGTGGGTTGCGGCGACGGCGCTTCGTTGAGAACCTCGTCCGTGGCGCGTCGTCCAAAGTCGGGCGCCGAGGTTTCCTGTCCCATTGCAACAATGCCGAGCCGAATGGCGCGCGTGCGGGTGAACAAGTCGAAAAGACCTTCGCCGTCGCCACGCCTGATCATCCGCTGGAGCGCACTCAAATCCTCATTGAAGCGTCCGAGCATTTCCAGCACTGCGTCACGGTTGTTCAGGAAGACGTCGCGCCACATCGTCGGGTCCGAAGCAGCAATCCGAGTGAAATCACGAAAGCCCCCCGCCGAGAACTTAATGACCTCGGAACGCAATGTGTCCTCTAGCTCGGCGGCAGTTCCAACAATGTTATAGGCGATCAGATGCGGGACGTGACTCGTGATCGCCAGCACAAGGTCGTGGTGCTCAGGAACTCATGGCCTCGACATGCGCCCCGAGCGATTCCCAGAACGCTCGAACGATTGCGACTGCGTCGGGGTCAGCATTCTCGGGAGGGGTGACGATGCACCAGCGATTTACGAAGAGGGTTGCGAAGCCTGCGTCCGGACCCGAATATTCGGTGCCCGCGACAGGATGAGCAGGCACCAGTCGCGCGTGCGACGGCAACACCTGCGCCAGCGCGGAAACGACCGCCGTCTTCACCGATCCAACATCCGTTACAATGGCTCCGCGTCTCAGCGTCGGAGCGATGGCGCGCCCAATCGCTTCACTCGAACCGACGGGAGCACAAAGAATTACGCAATCGGCGTTTCTTACCGCGCTTGCCGTATCGGTCGTGACCATATCGGCAAGACCCAGCGCCTTAGCCCGCGCCACAACTTCGGCTGAAGCATCGGCCAATACGACGCGCTTCGCGCTTCCCTGAAGCCTCGCTGCTCGCGCTATCGATGAGCCGATAAGACCCACGCCGATAACGGCCAACTCGTCGAACAGCGGTTCGTCGAGGCGCGGCCCAAGCCGGTCAACCATGACCGCCACGCATAAAATCGGAAAGAGCCGCGACGACGCCTCGATTGGCTTCTTCCGTGCCGACCGTCATCCGAAGACAGTTCGGCAGACCATAGGCCGCAACGGCCCGAAGGATGAATCCCCGCTGGCTCAAATACGCGTCCGCGTCCTTTGCAGTGCGCCCGGGTTCTTTCGGGAAGTCGAGAAGAAGGAAATTGCCGACACTCGGCGTAACCTCGATCCCATGGGCCGAGATTTGTTGGACTAACCACGGCAGCCATTCGGTATTATGTGCGATCGCCTTCTCGATATGCGCCGCGTCGGCGAGGCTGGCGATTCCAGCCTCTATGGCGGGCCCATTGACGTTAAAGGGTCCCCTGACGCGATTGAGGGCGTCGATGACATGAGACGGCGCATAGGCCCATCCGATCCGCAGCCCCGCAAGCCCATGAATCTTCGAGAAAGTCCGAGTCATTACGACATTCTCACAGGTCGAGACGAGTTCGATCCCTGCGGAATAGTCGTTGCGCGTGACATATTCGGCATACGCCGCGTCAATCACCAGTAAGCAATGCGGCGGAAGTCCTGCATGAAGGCGCTTTATTTCCGAAAAGCTGAGGTATGTTCCCGTAGGATTGTTCGGATTGGCGATAAAGACGATCTTCGTGCGCTGAGAGACCTGCGCAAGTACAGCGTCAACATCAGCGGTTCGCGAAGTCTCCTTAGCCACCACGGGAACCGCCCCCGCTGCACGAATGCAGATCGGATAGGTCAAGAAACCGTACTCGCTGTAAAGGCCCTCGTCGCCCGGATGCAGATAGACCATCGCCAGTAGAGACAGGAGTTCGTCTGAGCCGTTACCACAAATGATACGAGTTGCGTCCAGACCGTATTTGTGAGCGATGGCTTCACGTAGCGGCGCAGCGGACCCATCCGGGTAGAGTTCGAGACGCTCGGCACTGTTGCGAAAAGCCCTCACTGCATTGGCCGAAGGACCAAGCGGCGTCTCATTCGAGGAGAGTTTGTGTGGCTTGGTCACGCCGGCGATGTGGCTCTTGCCGGGTACGTAGGCGTCGATTTCGAGAATTTCCGGGCGAGGCTGGGGGCGAACTGGACTGACGGAGGTCATGGTGGCTCCGATTAGCCCTAAATCGCGCGAGGACGCAACGACTCTCGGCGAGAATCGGCTCGCATGGGCCCCAACTTCGACGCTCCGGACCTCACCGGCGCCCGCCACGCGAAGCGTCTCCGCCGTCGCCTCTGACCCCAGGTGTCCAGGGCGAGCGACGAGAAGCGCAAGCCCGCGATCATCTCCGGCGGAAGACACAATTTCCGCCCCGATCGCTTTGAGCGCGGCCACGAATTCCGGCCGCCAGCGATCCACCAATATCGATTCTGTCACGACCTCGCGAGCGAGCCCGTCGACCAATGGCTTCGAGATGACGAAGACCGGCATTCCCGCCGGGTGGTCCGGACGCTCAACGAAGGGCAGACGTGCAATGACCTTCGGCGCTTCGGCGGACTCCAGTTGCTTCCACCAAGCATCTCCTCCGGCCCTCCCCTCAAAGGCGAACATGCCAAGGTCGCCGGTCGAGGCAGCGACCGCACGGATAACTTCTTGCGCGCACCTGTGCGCTACGCAGGGAACGGTGAAACCGAAATGGAATCGCGCCGAATCGCGGATCGCGGCGTCCCCTCGAGACACGTCTACGTGGACCGAATAGGGGGCCTGGACGAAGGTGAAGGTCGAGATGATCACCCGCCAAATGCTCTCGACCGTATCAAGCGGCAGTACGCCGCGATGACGCTCTACAAGGTCTCGCATCATCGCGGCCTCGCGGGCCGGACGAAAGGCGGAGCCTCCACCCTGACCGGCCTTGATGGCAATCAACGTACGAATGATCTCGCCGCGTTCCATCAGAAGCGCATGCATACCCGCATCGATCCGGTCGATTTCCAGCCGAAGCTCGGCGAGCGACGAAATCGGCAGCTCGGTCACCGCGATATCCTCCACCTAGACAATCAGGAGCTCAATCGAGCTGAGCACTGAGCATCAGGTATTCATGGATTCGAAGAAGCCGGCGTTATTCTTGGTGTCCCGCAGTTTACCCAGCAGGAACTCGATGGCGTCGACGGTTCCCATCGGATTCAGGATACGGCGCAGCACGTACATTTTCTTGAGGATATCAGGCGGCACGAGCAGCTCTTCCTTGCGAGTGCCGGAGCGCGTGATGTCCATCGCCGGAAAAGTGCGTTTGTCCGCGACCTTGCGGTCGAGGATGATTTCGGAGTTGCCGGTACCTTTGAACTCTTCGAAGATAACTTCATCCATTCGCGAGCCTGTATCGATGAGAGCAGTCGCGATGATGGTGAGCGAGCCACCTTCCTCGATATTGCGGGCGGCGCCGAAGAATCGCTTTGGCCTTTGTAGGGCGTTTGCGTCTACGCCGCCAGTCAACACCTTGCCGGACGATGGAACGACGGTGTTGTAGGCACGGCCCAACCGGGTAATGGAATCGAGTAAGATCAGAACGTCGCGACCGTGTTCGACCAGACGTTTCGCCTTTTCGATCACCATCTCGGCTACCTGTACGTGTCGCACGGCGGGTTCGTCGAAGGTCGAGGAGACAACCTCGCCCTTTACTGAGCGTTGCATGTCGGTGACCTCCTCCGGCCGCTCATCAATCAGAAGCACAATGAGGTAGCATTCCGGATGGTTCGCCGTAATCGACTGGGCGATGTTCTGGAGAAGCACCGTCTTGCCCGTTCGAGGCGGGGCGACGATGAGCGCGCGCTGGCCCTTGCCGATCGGGGCGACGATATCGATGACTCTAGAGGAAAAGTCCTTCCGAGTCGGGTCCTCGACTTCGAGCTTCAAACGCTCATTTGGGTATAAGGGCGTAAGATTGTCGAAATGAACCTTATGTCTCGTTTTTTCCGGATCCTCGAAATTTATGCCATTGCACTTTAGCAAGGCAAAATATCGCTCGCCCTCCTTCGGGCTCCGAATCACGCCTTCGACGGTGTCTCCGGTGCGCAAACCAAGGCGGCGGATCTGAGAGGGTGACACATAGATATCATCAGGGCCCGGAAGGTAGTTTGCGTCTGCTGAACGCAGGAAAGCGAAACCGTCCTGAAGAATCTCCACGACGCCTTCGCCGATGATCTGGACGTCCATCGCCGCGAGCTGTTTCAGTATCGCAAACATGAGTTCCTGCTTACGCATCGTTGAGGCGTTTTCGACCTCGTTTTCCTCTGCGAATGCAAGCAGCTCAGTCGGAGACTTCTGCTTCAAATCCTTAAGTTTCAATTCCCGCATGGGCGGACCTTCGCTACGGACCGAGGGGCAATCCGGTCGTTTCTCTGGTTGAAGGGAAACCGGCCATTTCGCGCGGCTCCAAGGCCTGCGCAAATGCGCCGGATCAGTCGATCTTCGATCGCTGAACTCTGGGTGGGATTTCTCCTTAGTCGGCTTTTCCAACTTTTTCAATGCCGTTTCGAAAGGGAAATCACCGAGAGGCGAAACGAGCGGCGGAAGGGCCTTAGAGGGGCTTAACCACCACGAGGATCACGACCAGGATCATCAGGACAGTAGGGGCCTCGTTCAGGATTCGGAAGAATCGGGCTGTATGAACATTCTTGTCCGCGGCGAAGAATCTCACCCAGCGCGCGAAAAGCCCGTGCAGCACAGCAAGCCCAACGACTAGTGCAAACTTTATTTCGAGCCAAGGCGACTGCCAATAGCCGCTCAGATAGGCAAGCAAGGAGCCGGTCAGAAAAACGACAACCATCGACGGGTTGAGGATGGCCTTAAGCAGCCGCTGTTCCATGACCTTGAAAGTCTCGGATTGCTCTGAGCCTATCGGCGTGTTCGCGTGATAAACGAAGAGCCTCGGCAGATATAGCATTCCTGCCATCCAGGCTATTACTGCGATGACATGGAGGGCCTTTATCCAAAGATACATGATGTGATTCGTGAGGTTCATGGCGCCCATCCGCGGGCGCGTTTGGAGTGTGGGGCCGGATTGAGACGCACAACTTATCCCGTAGCGAAAAATTGAGAAAAGAGTTTTTGAAAAGAGTTCTCTTGAGTCTTTTTGGGGCGCAAAAGTCCAACGCCGAGAGATTCAGAGCTTGGCCGGGGATGCCCCGCATCGGCTCACCTCGGGACGTTTGGCGCGGGGCTCAGTCGTTAACGATTTGTTAAGCATTTGTTGGCGCCTCCGGGGAGACGCGGCGGAGACGCAGACTTATCCTCAGAATTCACCGCTGCGTACGATTTCGCTTGCGGTTTGTCCCCACCCAAACGCCTGTGGGGAGCGCGCGGGGAAAATCCCCAACGATCCATCGGGTCCGCGACGCGATCGAGATCTCCACGCCAGTCCACAGACACTCCCGTTGGCGGTATAGTGAAGAGCGACGACTCCTCAGCCACGCGAGGCCTCTTGGGACGAAGCTATTTCCATCTTCACCTTGTGTCCGACTCGACCGGTGAAACGCTGATCGCCGCTTCGCGGGCAGCCTCAGCGCAGTACCAAGGCGTCGCCTCAATCGAACATGTCTATCCGCTTGTGCGAACCGCAGAACATATCGAACGGGTAATCTCAGATATCGAGAACGCCCCCGGGATCGTTCTATTTACACTGGTCGACTCGGTGCTGTCGCGCCGCCTCGAAGAAGCATGCGAAATGCTGGGGTCGCCCTGCCTGTCTGTGCTGGGCCCCATCCTTAACCTCTTCCAATCCTATCTAGGGCAAAACTCGACTGCGCGCGCCGGCGCCCAACACATGCTCAATGCCGACTATTTCAAGCGCATAGACGCTCTCAATTTCACGATGATGGCGGATGACGGGCAATTGCCAGAAATGCTCGAGCAGGCGGACATTGTCCTCCTTGGGGTGAGCCGGACCTCGAAGACGCCTACGAGCATCTATCTCGCAAATCGGGGCTTCAAGACCGCGAATGTCCCTATGGTCCCCAATGTGCCCTTGCCGATGGGCCTGACCGACTTGCGGCACCCGCTCGTTGTGGGATTGGTCGCCTCAGCCGATCGAATTGTCCAGATCCGGCAGAATCGGTTGTTGTCTCTAAATGCCGATTCGCAAACTGACTATGTCGACCGGGCGGCGGTTGCCGAGGAGATTGCCGCATCCCGGAGGCTTTTCGCCGAGAAGAACTGGCCGATGATCGACGTCAGCCGGCGGTCCATCGAGGAGACAGCGGCAGCGATCCTGGACCTCTATCGCGCGCATCGTTTGAAGTTTATTGCACAGGTATAAGCCATGAGGTCCAAACAACAGCTCTGGGCGGTCGGAGCCCCGCTGGTGCTCGCATCGAAAAGCACTAGCCGGCGGGCTCTGTTAACGGCAGCAGGTTTTGACGTCGAGGTTCTTCCCGCGGATGTAGACGAGCGTGCGGTCGAAGCTGACTATGTTGCGAATGATCGGCCTGCTGAGGGTCTGGCTGGGGCGCTCGCGGAGGCAAAGGCGCTCGCGGTTAGCGTGCTAAGTCCCGAGGCCTACGTCCTAGGGGCCGATCAGACCCTTGCTTGCGAGGGACGGCTTCTGCACAAGGCCGCAGACCTTGTCGAAGCCGCCGAGACGCTCGCTATGCTGGAGGGGCGGACCCATATCTTAACGTCCGCCTATTGTGTTGCGCGCGGGGGTCGTATCCTTGGCGGCGGCGCGGATCGCGCGCTTCTTAAAATGCGGCCTCTTGCGGCTGATCAGATCAGTGGCTACCTCGCCTTCGCGGGTCCCGATATCATTTCCAGCCTCGGTGCCTATCAGATCGAAGGGATCGGGATTCATTTGTTTGAGAGGGTTGACGGCGACCATTCGACGGTTCTTGGCCTTCCAATGTTGAAGCTTCTGGCCTGGTTCCGCAGAGAGGGGCTGCTCGTGCTCCGGTGATTCGCAGCGGCGTTGGATAACCTGCATTCCACTTCGCTTCTGCGCGCTGAAGCGGCTAACCTATACAGACGAGATCCGAATCATCGGAGTTCCTCTGGAAGCCAAATGTTGGTTGTAGGTCTGACGGGATCGATCGCGATGGGGAAAAGCGCGGTTGCGCGCATGTTCGCCTCGCTTGGTGCGCCTGTTTTCGATGCGGATATCGCCGTGCGAGACATTTACGCGGGCCCCCAAGCTCGTGCAGTGGAGGCGTTGTTTCCCGGCGTGCTCGGCGAAGCAGGCGTCGACCGGGATAAGCTCGCTAAACACGTGCTCGGTGACAAAGATGCATTGAGACGTCTTGAGGCGTTGGTCCATCCGGAGGTGGCAAAGGCGCGGCTTGACTTTTTTGCCACGGCGAAAGGGGTCGGATGCCGGCTCGTCGTGGTGGATGTGCCTCTGCTTTTTGAGACAGGTGGACATGCTTCGGTGGACCTGGTTGCGGTCGTCAGCGCGGGGGAGAGAGCCCAGCAGGCTCGGGCCTTAAGCCGGCCAGGAATGACGCGCGAGAAGTTCAGGCAGATTCTGTCCCACCAGATGCACGACGCTGAAAAGCGGCGTCGTGCACATGTTGTTATCGACACTGACTGCAGCCATGAGGAGACCCGCGAGCAGGTTAGGCAATTCCTGCGCGCCATTGCTGCAGCCGCGGCAGGAAGGGCCGGCCATGCGTGAAATCGTGCTCGACACCGAGACCACCGGGCTCGACCCGACAAACGGGCATCGGATTGTGGAGATCGGGGCTGTCGAACTTCTCAATCAGGCTCCGACGGGTAAGACATTTCACGTCCTCATCAATCCCGAACGCGACGTGCCAGAGGATGCATTCCGTGTCCATGGGCACAGCACGGCGGTGTTACAGGACAAGCCCGTTTTCGCCAGCGTCGCGGACGCGTTTGTAGCGTTCCTGGAGGGCGCCCAGATTGTCATCCACAATGCGGAATTCGACGTCCGGTTTCTCAATAGTGAACTTGGGCGTCTTGGGCGGGATCCGATCGACGCTTCGCGGGTCGTCGACACCCTAGCGCTCGCGCGAAAGCGTCATCCCGGACAGACAAACAGTTTGGACGCGCTTTGCGACCGCTATCGGATCGACCGAAGCCGTCGAGTGAAGCACGGCGCGCTTCTGGATGCAGAAATCCTGGTGGAGGTCTACTGCGAACTGACCGGCGGGCGTCAGCGCTCCTTGTCTCTCGATGACGCGTTCGTCGCAGCGGGACCCATTGTCACGTCGACCATAAAGGTCGGCGTCCCAAGAGTTGCTCGCGCGCCATCAATTCGGCCCGAAGAAGCTGCCGCCCATGCCGAGCATGTCAAGACACTCGGCGAAGCGGCGATCTGGTTGCGCTACAGCCTCGTGGCAGCCTGATGTATGGTCAGGCCGTCTGAGGCTGCTGCTGGGCGTTTGCCTGTTGGAGTCGCTGCAGGTAGAGGGCGTGGAAGTCGATCGGATCGATGTAGAGGGGCGGATATGAGCCGCCCCGGACGGCGTCTGCCACGATCTGCCGCGCGAAGGGGAAAAGCAACCGGGGCCCTTCGATCATCACGACGGGCTGGACCTGATCGGCCGGAAAGTTCTCGACCCGGAATACGCCTGCGTAGCTCAGCTCGAATTTGAACATTGTGTCGCCGCCCTGACCGGCGCCCCCCTCGAGCATAAGGGTGACCTCGTAATCGGTCGGCGCCAGCTGGCGGGCATTGACGTTGATCTGGATATTGATGTTCGGCGCGGTCTGTTGCGGTCCGAGCGTGCGCGGCGCGTTCGGGTTCTCGAACGACATGTCCTTCGTGTACTGGGCGAGGATCGAGAATTTCGGCGCGCCCTGCGGAGGTGCGGCCTCCTGCGGGGCGCCAGCGCCGTTGCCCGGTTGATCAGCCATGGTCGAATCGCTCCAAATCACGTTCGCTCAGGCCCACGCGCGCGCGGGGCCGGAAATCATTGGGCGGTCGCCTAGCACGCAGTTTCTCGTGAAACAAGGCGGCCCGAAAACCGTGGACCACCAGGACAAATTCTCTCTTTTGTCGTTCTATTTTTCAGCAACCCCCCACTGAGTATCCCGTGGCCCGAAGCTTTTTCAATAGCACACGCCCGAAGGTAGTTCCTGGCCTAACGCCGTTTCAACTCCCCGACATCGGCCTTAAGTGTGACGATCTCAACCCGGAATGGGGAGGCTTCCGTGCCTTGACTCAGACGCAAACCGCCCGCCTTAAACGATCCGCACGCCGCTCAAGCTTTCCCCAAAACCTGTGACCCATCCGTCTCAGACAGCATCATCATAGGAGCTACAAAATTGCATATTTTGGCACCCAAGCCACTGAAGCATAGAGTTCGCGCACAAACGTGCGCATCCTCCTGAGACCCTGCCATAAGCCGCGGTCCAAAGGGGCCGATCGACACGCGGGGGATCCGCCATACCCGTCACTGTCTGGCTAGCTCGGGGACCTTCTCCGCCGGCGGCGTGTTGCGGCTGCGGCCGGTCCGCACGATCCCGTCGATCATGGTCATGCCGACGCCCGGCAAGTCGCCGAGGCGGATGGAGTCGAGGAAGTTCTTGCCGCCGGAATGCTGCGCCCTGTCCATGAACACGAAGTCCGCCGCGCGGCCGACTTCGATCAGGCCGCAATCGAGCGCCCGCATGCGCGCGGTATTGCCGGTGGCGAAGCAGAAAGCGATCTCCGGGGGCACGTCGCCAAGGCTCGACAGCATCGCCACCATCCGCACGATGCCGAGCGGCTGCACGCCGGACCCTGCGGGTCCGTCGGTGCCGAGGATCACGCGGTTGAGTTCGCCGCGGTCCTTGGCGGTGCGCAGCGTGAATAGCGCCGCACGCTCGTTGCCATTATGGACGAGTTCGAGGCCGCGCTTGCAGCCCTCGCAGATGCAACGGATCTCGGCGTCCGGAAGGGCGGTGTGGCCGCCGTTGACATGGCCGACGACGTCGGTGTCGGCTTCGATCACGACGTCGGCCCCGATGAGCCCGGAGCCGGGAATCGAAGGGCCGCCGGTATGGATCGTGGACTGAATGCCGTATTTGCGCGCCCAGGCCACCATCTGCTTCGCCCCCGCGCCGTCCTTGACGCCGCCAAGGCCCACCTCGCCGAGCAGCTTCACGCCCGCATCGGCGAGATCCTTAAAATCCTGTTCGGTCATGCCAGGCTCGATCACCGGTGCCCCGGCGTGAAGCTTCACTCCATTGACGCGGAAATTGCTGAACGCGCGCTGGGCGAAGATCGCATGGGCCTTCAGGCCGACGATGTCGCGCGGGCGACCGGGCTGGTGCACTTCGCCCGCCGAGATCATCGTGGTGACCCCGCCGTGCAGGGTCGAGTCGATCCAGTTGAGCTGGCTCTGGCGCGGCGTCCAGTCGCCGGAGACCGGGTGGACATGGCTGTCGATGAGGCCCGGAGCCACCACCGTTCCCTTTGCGTCGATCACCGTTGTGGCGCCGTCCGCGTCCACGTCGCTGGCGCGGCCTATAGCCGAAATCCGCCCGTCGATGGCGACGATCGTGTCCGCGTCCAAAATCGGGTTCTCGAGGACGCCCGACAAAAGAAGGCCGATGTTGCGGATAACGGTCTTGCCGGAACTTCGGGCGGCCGACGCGTCGTGGGCCATGGGGCAGGTCTCCTTCGTTGGGCCGCGGATCAGACGGCCAGATAGGCGTCGCGGATGTCGGGGCGAGATTTCGAGGTCCGCGAACGCGCCCGCGTAGCGGACTTCGCCGCGTTCGAGGATCACTGCGTCGTCCGCGATCAGCCGCGCGAAATGCAGGTTCTGTTCGGAAACGAGCAGACTCAGACCTTCCTGCTTCAAATCGAGGATCGCCTTGGCCATCTGCTCGACGATGCGCGGGGCGATCCCTTCGGAAGGCTCGTCCAGCATAAGGAGCTGCGGATTGCCCATGAGCGTTCTGCCGATCGTCAGCATCTGCTGCTCGCCGCCGCTCATCGCGCCGCCGGCACGCCCGCGCATCTCGGCCAGATTGGGGAAGAGCGCATAGATCTTCTCCGGGGTCCAGCGCGGCGCGTCGGGCCGCGGCGGCTGGAGCCCGACCATCAGGTTCTCCTCGACCGTAAGCTCGGTGAAGATCCGCCTGTCCTCGGGGACGTAGCCGAGGCCGGAGCGGGCGATCCGAAACGTCTCCTCCCTCACGATCTCGCGGCCGAGATAGCGCACGGAGCCCTCGCGCCGGACAAGGCCGACGATGGCCTTGAAGGTTGTCGACTTTCCCGCGCCGTTTCGGCCGAGCAAAGCCGTCACCGCGCCTTTGCGCACGGAGAAGGAGACTCCGTCGAGAATCTGCGCCGCGCCATAACCGGCCCTCAACCCCTCAACCGCCAGCATCTCGATCATGATGGCGGGCCGCCGTGATAGGTCAGGCCCTCGCCGAGATAGACAGCCTGCACTTCCTCGTTGCGCCGGACCTCGTCGGGCTTACCCTCGGCGATGAGCCGTCCGCGACTCAAAACCAGAATGCGGTCGGCGTGGCGGAAGACGACGTCCATGTCGTGTTCCGTAAAGAGGACGCCCAGATTCTTCGCCTTCGCGATCTCGACCATGAGGGCCATCAGCTCGATCCGGTCGCGGGGCGACATGCCCGCGGTCGGCTCGTCCATGAGCAGGAGCCGAGGCTCGTTGGCGAGCGCCATGGCGAGTTCGAGCCGTTTGAGATCGCCGTATGCGAGTTCGGCGGATGGGCGCTCAGCCTGCGCGGCCATGCCGACGAGCGCTAGCAGGTCTTCAGCCCGCCCACGTTGCTCATGAGGCGCGAGCCCCCACGTCCGGCCGAGACGGCGCGCATGGGACAGGAGCACGACCTGCACGTTCTCGATGACGGTCATCGAGGCGAAGGTCGCGGTGATCTGAAAGGTGCGCCCGACGCCAAGGCGCCCGACGTCGCGCGGCCGCCACCCGGTGATGTTTCGCCCCTCGAGGACGATCGTCCCACGGTCCGGCTTGATCTGGCCGTTCAGCATGTTGAAGCAGGTGCTCTTGCCCGCGCCATTCGGTCCGATGAAGGCGACGATCTCGCCCTCCGAGACGCCGAGAGACACGCCGGCCACGGCGTTCACGCCGCCATAGGACTTGGCGAGATCGCGAACTTCAAGCAGGCCGCTCATATTGCGGCCTTGGCGCGCGCCCGCGCAAAGGCGCGCAGTCTCGGCAGCCGGAACGAGCCAGCGATGCCTTTGGGAAACACGAGGACGAGGCCGATGATGACGAGCCCGAGCACGAGCTTGGAATAGTCGGTGTTGCTTATGAGCCAGATCGAGAGGAGCTTGTAGAAGATCGCGCCGACGATCGGGCCGGAGACGGTCTCGACGCCGCCGAGCAGCACCATGACCAGGCCGTCGATGGAGGTGGAGACCCCCATCGTCTCCGGAAAGACGCTCCCTTTCAGGAAGGCGAACAGGCTGCCCGCCATCCCCGCCGCCGCGCCGGCGATGACGAAGGCCTGCCACTGCACGCGGCGGCGATTGACGCCGATAGCCTCGCTTCTAAGATCCGAATCCCGCGCCGCCCGCAAAGCGTAGCCGAACGGCGAGAAGATGATCATGCGCAGGCCGAAGACGGCGAGCGCGACGATCGCAAGCGTCAGCCAGTAGAAATGCGACGCGCTCGCGGCCCAGTGTGCGGGCCACACGCCCAGCATGCCGTTGTCGCCGCCAGTGACGGAAACCCACTCGAAGGCGATGGACCACAGGATCTGCGCGAAGGCCAGAGTCAGCATCGCGAAATAGACGCCCGACAGCCGCACCGCGAACCATCCGACGACCGCCGCGCCGACCGCCGCCAGGATCGGCCCGGCCAGGATCGCCGGGCCCATGGAGAGGCCGAGCGTCTTCGTCGCCAGCGCGGCGCCGTAGCAGCCCAGCCCCAGATAGGCCGCATGGCCGAAGGATACGAGGCCGCCGACCGAAACGAGAAGATGCAGGCTCGCGGCGAAGAGGATGAAGATGGCGATCTCGCTCGCGACCGAGAGGCCGTAGGGGCCGAGCACGAGCGGCAGCAGCGCGGCGGCGACGAGAAGTCCGCCAGCGACCAGCCAGCCCTCGCGGTCGAGCGGCCTCCACGGCCTGACGATCGCGGCGCCCGAGAGGCGGGCGACCGCTTCCTTCTTCCCGAAGAGACCCAGCGGCCGGATGACAAGCACGACCGCCATCAAGAGAAAGACGAGCACCAGCGAGATCTTGGGCAGGACCAGAATGCCGAAGGCGTTGAGCAGCGAGACGAGGATCGCCGCGACGAAAGCGCCTTCGATCGACCCGAGGCCGCCGATGACTACGACGACGAAGATCTCGACGATGATGCGCAGGTCCATCGTATGGTTCACGGCGTCACGCGGCGCCTCCAGGGCGCCGCCTAACCCGGCGAGAAAGGCGCCGAGCGCGAAGACGCCCGTAAAAAGCCATTTCTGGTTGACGCCGAGCGCGGCCACCATATCGCGATCCTGCGTGGCGGCCCGGACCAGCACGCCCCATCGCGTGCGGTGCATGGCGAGCCAAAGAGCGCCGAGCACGATGGGGCCGAGCGCGATCAGGAAAAGATCGTAAGAGGGAACCCGCTTGCCGACGATGACCACGGCTCCGGCGAGCCCCGGCGCGCGAGGGGCCAGCAGATCCTCCGGCCCCCAGATGAGGACCACCAGATCCTCCACGACGAGCGTCGCGCCAAAGGTGGCCAGAAGCTGGAACAGTTCGGGCGCGTGATAGATACGGCGCAAGAGCAGCATTTCGAACGCCGCGCCGAGAAGGCCGACCGCGACCGCCGCGGCCAGCATGCCCCCCCAGAAGCCGAAGGGGCCCGAGAACGTGTCCGTCAAAGTGAAGGCGATGTAGGCGCCAATCATGAAGAACGCGCCATGCGCGAAATTCACGATGCGGGTGACGCCAAAGATCAGCGACAGGCCGGACGCCACCAGAAAGAGCGACGCTGCGCTGGCGAGCCCGGACAGAAGCTGAATGACGAGAAGCTGCATTCTCTTGATCGCTGCGCCTTCGGGGCGGCGGAGGCGTTGCGGCCTCCGCCTGGCGCATCAATCCTGCGGCCGAAGCTTCTTTACTTCGTCGTCCGGGGGCAGATAATCCGCGCCCTTGCGATAGACGGAATCGACCATCACGCCTTTGCCGTCTTTGAGCGCCGTCTTGCCGACATAAGCGCCCATCGTGGATTGATGGTCGATCTTGCGGAAGGTTACCGGCCCGAAGGGCGTGTCGACCGTAAGGCCTTCGGCCGCGGCGATGAGCTTGTCCGTGTCGGTCGAGTCCGCCTTGGCGAGAATCGCCGCCGCGGCCTTCATGACCGAATAGCCGACGACGGAGCCGAGCCGCGGGTAATCGTGATACTTGTCCTGGTACGCCTTCAGGAAGGCTTCGTGCTCGGGCGTCTTGATGTCGTACCAGGGATAGCCGGTGACGATCCATCCGGTCGGGGTCTCGCTTTTCAGGGGATCGAGATATTCCGGCTCGCCGGTCAGGAAGCTCACGACCGAACGGTTCTGGAATGTGCCGCGCGTATTGCCCTCGCGCACGAGTTTCACGAGATCGGGGCCGAACTCGACGTTGAGGATCGCGTCCGGCTTTGCCGCGTCGATCGCTTCGAGCACCGCGCCGGCGTCGATCTTGCCCATGGGCGGCCATTGTTCGGCGACCCACTGGATGTCGGGCCGCTTCTTCGACAGCAGTTCCTTGAAGGCGGCGACAGCCGACTGGCCATACTCGTAGTTCGGCGCGATCGTCGCCCACTTCTTGGCGGGAAGCTTCGCGGCCTCCTCCGCCAGCATCGCGGCCTGCATGTAGTTGGAGGGCCGCAGGCGGAACGTGTAGCGATTGCCCTTCGACCATGTGATCGCGTCGGTCAGCGGCTCGGCGGCAAGAAAGAGAACCTTCTTCTGCTTCGCAAAGTCCGACACCGCCAGGCCGACATTGGAGAAGAAGGTCCCCATCAGCATGGCGACGCCTTCGTCCGATACAAGTTCGTTGGCCGCCGTCACCGCTTCCGCCGGTTTGCCGCCGTCGTCCTTGGAGATGACGACCAGTTTCTTGCCGTCGACTCCGCCCTTGGCGTTGATTTCGTCGAGCGCAAGCTGCCATCCCTTTCGATAAGGCTCCGTGAAAGCCGGCAGGCCGGAATAGCTGTTGATCTCGCCGATCTTGATCTCGTCGGCTGCTCTTACGGGCTGAAGCAGCGCGAGACCCGTCGCGGCGGCGGCGATCAAGGTCTTCAGTGCGGTGCTTATCGTCATGTCAGGCGCCTTTTTCGAAGGGAGGGGCGGACCTTTCCTTGACGCTTATTTCGGGAAGCGCCAAGCAAATTTGCGAGATCATTTGTGTACGAATGATAGCGGCTCCGTACGCCTTGGCAAGCCGCAATTTGCGGCAAACCTGCGGCCTGATGGATAGGCAGCGGGGCGGATTTCTAGCGCCTCGGCCAGCAGAGGCCCCTCTTGCATCGATACATGCAAAGCAGACGCATGGCGCGGCCGCTACCTCAGCTTTGCGAGCAGCGAGACGAAAATCTCCCGTTCGTGCTCGGCCAGCGGCGCCAGCGTCTCGCGGGTGATCGCATGCGCGACGGAGGCTTTCGTCTCGACGAAAGCGCGACCCGCCTCGGTCAGGGCCAGCAATCTGCGCCGTGCGTCGGCGTCGTCGGCCGTGGAATTGACGAAGCCGCGCTTCATCAACCGATCCACGACGCCTTTGACGGTCGCCACATCCATTGCCGTCATGCGGCCGAGGAGGTTTTGCGAAGTCGGCCCCAGTTCGTGGAGTTTCGCGAGCGCGGCCCATTGGGTCGGCGTGATGTCCTCGCCCATGCGGGCCATGAACAGGGCCGCGTGGCGCTGGCTCGCCTGTCGAAGGATGAACCCGACCTGCAGATCGAGCACATAAGCCGCCGGTTCCGGCGTCGCCGTGTCGCGGAGAGGCTTTATCGAGTTGAGCGGAGGCACGGCCTAGCGCAACCCGTCCTCGCCCTTGATGTCCTTTGCGGCGAGGCCGCCGACTCGCGGCAGGGGCCGCCCGCCCGCCGTCACCGCCACCGCCACCATGATCTCGTTGGCGCGCGGGGCGTCGTTGACGCTGACCTGCATGCCGTCGAAGTGCGAGCGCACAAAGGCCGCATCCTTGTGGCCGAGCGGAATGTCGAGTTCGGCGCCGGGCCCCCCGCGCTTCTTCGACGAGGGGATCAGCGCGGCGCCCTTTCCCAGGGTTTTGCGAACGGGCGCGCCCATTTTCGGGTGCAGGAGCGCCGCCGCATGCTCCATCTCGCCATTCTCGCCGACGAGCGCCGCCTTGCCGTAGCCTTGCGCGTCGGCGCCCGCGATTCCGAGCGCCGCCACCGCGCGTTCGCTCAAGATTTTGCCGAGCTGCTCGCCTGCTTCGATGAGGGGCGTCAGATCCTCGACATAACGGCCGGCGAACGGATTGGCGATGACGGCTATGGCCGCCGCGCGGCGTACAGGCGGCGATACCTCGCGGCCCATTTCGGTCAGGGTCTCGTCCACGACCGTCACGATCTTGCGGATCTCGAGGCTCATCGCAGTCCGTCCTCCCCCTTGATTTCAGAAGCCTTGAGGCCGCCGGCGCGCGCATGCACGCGAGGGCCCGTCGTCATGACGAGCGCGAACAAAATCTCGTCCGCGCGTGGCGCGTCGGCGACGCCGATCTCAAAGGCGTCGAAATGGCTGCGCACGTAGGACGCATTGATGTGCGTGATTGGAACATCGAGTCGCGTTCCGGGACCGCCAACCTTCTTGGTCGAGGGAACGATCGCCTTCGCATCGCCCAGAACCGCGCGCATCGAGTATCCGCCCGGCGCGTGCCACAGCGCCCCATGTTCAAGCTCGCCGGCGCTGCCCACGATGGCGCCCTTGCCGTAGCCCTCGATGGCCTTCGGGTCGCCGCCAAGCGCGGCCACAAGATCGCGCGCCATGGCAAGGCCAAGCGGCTCGAGGTCTTTCATGAAGGGCGTGATCTCCTCCACATAGCGTCCCGAGAAAGGATTTTTGACCACCGCGAGGGCCGCGCCGCGCTTGTGCGGCTTTGCCGCTGCCGGCCCGCCCTCGTGAAAGATCTCTTCGACAATGGTGACGCGCTTGCGCACCTCGACATCAGGCATCGACAGGCTCTCCAGGGGTGTTGGCGACTTCTGTGGCCGCAAGCGCCGAAAGACAGTTCGGGGCGTTCAGGACGAGGGTCCGTCCCTGCAAGTGAAGCGCGGCTGCGCGGATGAGGCCCCGCTCAATCAGCGCACGCGTCCGCTCAAGCCCGCGCTCCAGGGCGTCCGCAATCGACACAGCGTCGAGGGCAGCCACGCTTCGCGTGACGAGCCGGTCGCCAAGATCGCTCTCCGGTTGCAGGCTGCGCGCGGGCGTTCGCTCGAACTCGAGGGTCGCCCGGCAGATCGACCGCATTGGCGACGATTGTCGCCGCCGCATCGGCCTCGGCGGCCGTGCGGGCAAGAATGGTGACGGCGTCGGCTACGCCGAGCGAGAAGCTGCGTCCGGGCGCGCCCGAGGTCGCAATTCCCCCAATTCCGTCGCTTGCAGCGAGGCTCGCCCGCGCAAAGAGCGCCGGGCGGTCGGGACGGCTGACGAGACCCAGCGTCGTCGTCTGATCCGGCGCGAGAAAAAGCGCGATGTCGCCGCCGTTGTTGACGGAGATCCGCGCGAGATCGCCCGCAGCCTCGGCTCGCATGACCGACAGGATTTCATCCGCCACGCTTCCCGCAACCGCCGCCATCGGGGTGATGAACTCGGTGGAGTGCGGCGCGACCGCCTGCTCCATGCGTTGCGCGACCGGGCTCAAGAAAGAGCGCGGCGTGGGGCGGGCTGGCGCGCGCAGCTTCGGTAATTCCGCGCATAATTCGTCGAGCACGAAGCGGAAACGGGAGGCCGCGGCGCGATAGGCCGCGGCGACCGCCACGCGCGGTCCAACCGCGTCGATGATCAGGTCGATCGGGCCGTCTTGCAGATGCAGGCGACGACCGTCCGAAAGAAGCCGCGCCTGCATGCGCTCCGCGCCGTTCATGCCTCAGGCCTTCCGGCGCTCGGGGGGCTGCACCGGCCACGGATTGCCGTCGATCTGCTGCACTCGCGAGGTATCTGCGGGCCTTAGCGAACTCAGGGGACGCACATGGTCCATATGACCGCCAAGCGCGGCATAATCGGAGAGCCGCATTGTGAATTCGATCGGGGCCACGAGCGCGGGCGTCGGAACGTATCCGAACGAATTCGCCGGCAGGCGGGTCACATCGACCATGAAGGTGATGCCGCCGCCGGGCCAGACATAGGCCGGCGCGCCGCCGCAGGTCACCCGCGTCAGCGCATCCTTGACCGAGCGCGTGAGGCGCACGGGGTTCTCCGTGACGCCCGCGCGCAGCGAGCCGCCGGCGCCGCCCATGAAAAGCACGGTGCAGAGCGCCGGTTCGCAGTTCTCCTGGATACGCTCGACGGAAAAACGCAGCGCCTCCGGAAGCTCGGCCGCCACAGGCCGCAGCGCCTCGTCGAGGCGATAGAAGCCAAAATGCTCGCCCGTCGTCGAAACCATGAGCATGGTGAGGCCCGGTCGCGCTTCCTTTGGGTTGAACGGGCCGAGAATCGAAAGCGGATCGGATATATTCGTGCCGCCCCATCCGGTGCCGGGCTCGGCGACCTGAAAGTAACGGCCCGGGGTCGAGCGCCGGCCCTTCATCTTGACGCCGGTCGGCGGGATGTCGAGCACTTTTCCGGCCTGATGTTCAGAGAGAACGCCGGTGATGTGATCGTCGACGACCACCACTTCGTCGACATGGCCAAGCCATTGCTTGGCGAACATGCCAATCGTGGCCGAGCCGCAGCCGACGCGCATCCGCTCCTCGGGCTGGCCGTTGATGATCGGCGCCTTGCCCGCTTCGACGAGGATTGTCACGCCGCCATCGACGGTCAGTTCGACAGGCTTGCCGTTGGAAAGATTGAGCAACGCCTCGCAAGTGACGCGCCCTTCCTTCTTCGAGCCGCCGGTCAGGTGATGCACCCCGCCGAGCGACAGCATCTGCGAGCCGTATTCGCCCGTCGTGACATGCCCCACCGCCTCGCCTTCGCAGCGCACCGTCGCCTGCTCGGGGCCGAGATAACGGTCGGTGTCGACCTTCACCTTGACTCCGCAATAGCTGAAGATGCCCTCCGTCACGACGGTGACCATGTCGACGCCATCGACTTCCGAGGAGACGATGAAGGGCGCGGGCTTGTAGTCCGGATAGGTCGTGCCGGCGCCTACCGCCGTCACGAATACGGAATCGTCAGGCAGAACCGCGCCCGACCATTCGCTGCCGCTTCGGGAGAAGGGAACGATCGAGCCGCCGCGCTCCACCGTGCGTTCGAGCAGGATATGCGGATCGACGCGCACCAGTTCGCCGTCACGATTGGCGTAGCGGTCGCACGCGCCGGCCATGCCGCGACGGATGTAGCAGGTGACCGGGCACGCGTCGCATCGCACCTTGTCGTCAGATTCGGAACTCGGCGGATTTTTCGTTCATGAGCGCCACCTTGTCGCCGCGAGGGCCTGGGCCGTCCGGCGCCGGGATCTCCGGGATGCTCCTGTTGCGGCCCGGTGTGATCGTTAGCACACTAATGATGGGTCCGCGCCTCGTCCGCTGTCAAGACCTCCTTGCGGAGTCGCGACGTCGTCTCCGCCAGACCGTCCCAGGCAGCTTTGTCCGGCGCGAAGCGGGCGCGCAGATAGGCCGCGAGTTCGGCGATTTGCGCATCGTCGAGGTGATAAGCGAAAGCCGGCATCGCGCCGAGACCAAGCGCGGGCGGGCGGACGCGCGCCTTCGAGGATCACTCTCAGAACCGTGTCGGGGTTCTGCGAATGAATAGCGGTGTTCAGGGCAAGCGACGGCTTGACGCCAAACATCGTGAGGCCCTGTCCCGGTTCGTGGCAGACCGCGCAAGCGCCCGAATAGATTCGCGAGCCGCCAAGATAAGCCGGGTCCGAGGCGCGCGCGCGCGAAGCCTGTTCCAACTGCGGTTTGAGATCCGGGTCGACATGCGGGGCAGCCGGAGCGAGCGAGGCGAGATAATGGGCCATAGCGCGAATATCCGAATCCGGAAGGCTCTTAAGTTCCGCCGCCACCGCCGCCATCGGGCCGCCCGCCGCCCCATGCTCGGCGGAATGGCCGGTTCGGAGATAGTCGAAGAAAGCCTGCTCGCTCCAGGCGATCGGCGCCGGGGACGTGCCGTTCAGAGGCGGGGCGAACCAGCCGTCGACCTCGCCGCCCGCGAGATGATCGGCCCCCTTCATTTCCGCGCCGAGCGCGTTGCGGGGCGAATGGCAGGCCGAGCAATGGCCAAGGCCTTCCACGAGATAGGCGCCGCGATTCCAGACGGCGCCGCGATCGGGCTGCGGCTGGAAGGGCTCCGGCCGATGGAACATCGTATTCCATGCCGCCATCAGCGGGCGCCACGAGAAGGGCGCTCGCAAGTCCGCGGGCGCGTTCGCTGCCGACACGGCGGGCGCGGCCATAAGGAAGGCATAGAGCGCCTGAAGGTCGGCTTCGGCGACCTTTGCGAACGACGTGTAAGGAAAGGCCGGAAACAGATGCCGCCCATCGCGCGCCACCCCTTCGCGCATGGCGCGCGCGAAGGCTTCGTAGGACCATGCGCCGATTCCCGTGGCCGCGTCGGGGGTGATGTTGGTCGCATAGACCGTTCCGAAAGGCGTATGGAACGGGCGCCCCCCGGCGAGCGCTTCCCCACCCGTCCTGGTGTGGCAGACGATGCAGCCGCCGACATTCGCGAGCACGCGTCCGCGCGCGATCGTCTCGGCCGAATAAGCGGCGCCGTCCGGGCGGGCGATCGGCGCGATCGCGCCGCGAAGGGGCAGGCTCGCGACGCCAAGCGCGCCGACGGCGCCCGCCATAGTCGCAAGCAACGGCGCGAACCACGCGCGCCGCTTCGGGCGCGGCTCTCGCGAGCGGCGCGGCAAGCCTCTGCGGCGCTGTTGGCGCTTCCGTCGCGAGCCCGGCTTCGCGCAGGCCTGCGAGAATGCGGTCGGGCGTGAAAGGCGGCTCGCGAAATCTTACGCCCGTCGCGTCGAAGATAGCGTTGGCGATCGCCGCGGCGCTCGGAACGGACGCGGATTCGCCGACGCCAAGCGGTTCGTCGTTCGGCCTCGAAGCCATGAGCACGTCGATCGACGGAAGCTCGGGAAACGTCAGCAGCGGATACGTTCCCCAGTCGCGCGTCGTCACGGCGATATCGGAGAAGGTGACCTCTTCTTTCAGGACGCGGCTCGTCGACTGGATGACGTTGCCGTGGATCTGGTGGCGAACCCCTTCCGGGTTGATCATCAAGCCGGAATCCTGTCCGACCGTCACGCGGGTCAGCGAGACTTCGCCAGTGCCGGGATTGACCGCGACGTCCGCGGCCCAGGCGGACCACGCCGAGGCCAGTCCAGGGAATTTCGAATGGACATAGACGGCGTAGGCGAAACCCTGGCCGATGAGATTGCCTCCCTCGTCGCGCCGCTTGCGCGCGCCCGTGCGCGGCTCCCATCCGACTTTTGCGGCGACCTGTTTGATGAGATCGACGCCGCGCGGATCTCGGAGATAACGCAGCCGGTAGGCGACGGGATCGACGCCCGCTTCGGAGGCGAGTTCGTCGATATAGGATTCATGGGCGAAGGTGTTCGGGAGCGCCGAGACGCCCCGGAGCCAGGCGGCGCGCGCGATCGGCGCCATGTCGTGGACGGTCACGCGATGATTGGCGAAGTCGTAGGGACCGATGGCCGTGCGGTCGCCCATGTCGGTGACGGCGGGAATTGGCGCGATCCTGCCGGTCAGCAGCAAAGCCAGAGTTGGCGCGGCGTTGGAAGGATAGCGCGTCGCAAAATCATAGGCCGCGACGCCGCCTTCCGAATCGAGGCCGCCATCGACATTCATCAGTTGCCCGGCGCCTTTCGGCTCCCATTGGTGCTCCTGATCGCGCGTGAGCTGCACGCGGACGGGACGCCCGACAGCGCGCGAGAGCAGCGCGGCGTCGGCGGTCGCGTCGTCCGCGCCGTTGCGGCCGTAACAGCCCGCCGCCTCCATCCGGATCACGTCGATGGCGTTTTCCGGCAGATCGAGAAGCAGCGCGAGATCGCGCCGCATCCACAACGGATTCTGCGTTCCCGACCAGATGCGAGCGCCGTGCGGTCCGACATCGGCAAGCGCCGCCGAGGGGCCTATGGAGCCGTGCAACTGAAACGGCCAGACGTAGGCGCGCGTGAGCCGCTTCGCCGCCGCCGCAATCGCGCCGTCCACGTCGCCCTTGTCGAGCAGCACGCGAGGACGCGACGGGTTGCTCGTGAGCGCCGCGGCGATGTCGTCGAGGCTTGGAGGCTTTGGCGTCTCGCGCCACTCCACCTTGAGAGCCCGCATCGCGGCCTCGGCCTGCTCCTCGCGCTCCGCGACAATGCCGACGAAGTCGCCCTCGACGACCGTCGAGACAACGCCCGGCAGATGCGCGATCGAAGTCTCATCGACACGGATGAGCGACCGCCCGACATGCTCTCCGGAATCGAAGCCGGCGTAAGGCGGACGCACGACGCGGCCATGCAACATGCCCTCGACGCGCATGTCGTGGACGAAGACGAGCGCGCCGGTCGCCTTGGCGGGGAGATCCACGCGCGGCCGCGAGGAGCCAACGATCCGATGCTCGGATACGGTCTTGACCGGAACGTCGTCGGCGAGAGCGAGGCGGATGCGCTCTGCGCCGATCAAGGCGCCGTAGGCGATGCGGCGGTTGTCCTCGAAGCGCGAGCGGACGACGCCGTCTTCGACGATGAGATCGGAGGCGGACATGGCCAGCGTCTCAGCCGCGCGAGCCACGAGAAATTGACGCGCCTGGGCGGCGGCGCGGCGCAGCGGAATGGCGCTGAGCTGGATCGTCTCGCTCGCGATCGTCGGCCCTTGGTCGGGTGCGACATCCGTGTCGCCGAGCAGCATGACAATTCGCTCGAAGGCCACGTCCAGCTCTTCCGCGACGATCTGCGCGAGCGCGGTGCGGATTCCCGTGCCGAGATCGACATGCCCGTTGAAGGCCGTCACCTCGCCGGTCGCGGCGACAAGGATGTAAGGCTCGAGCAAATTCGCGGGCGCCGAGGAAAGGTCGGCCTTCGGCGCTGTCGGCCGCACGACGGCGAGCGTTCCCGGCCGTTCCAGATAGTCCGCGCGACGAAGGCCCTGCGGCTGAAGCGGGTTCATGAGCGCGCGGGCGTCGCGGCCAGCCGCACGGCGGCGAGAATCTCGACATGCGCGCCGCACCGGCACAGGTTGAAGCGCAACGCCTCGCGGATTTCCGCGTCGGAGGGGTTCGGTCTCTCGTCGATCAGCGCCCGCGCCGTCATGATCATTCCATTGAGGCAATAGCCGCATTGCGCGGCCCCGCAGGCGATGAAAGCCTCCTGCACCGGATCGAGCCGCCCGTCCTCGGGCAGGCCCTCCAGAGTCGTTACCGCGCGCTCTTCGACGTCGCCCAGAGCAAGCACGCAAGCCCGCGCGAGCTTGCCGTCGATGAGGACGCTGCAGGCGCCGCATTCTCCCAATCCACAGCCGAACTTCGGTCCGTTCAAGGCAAGGTCGTTGCGCAGAAACGAAAGAAGGGGCGTCGCCGGCGGCGCCGGGGTCAGAACCTCATGATTGTTAACGATGAACCGCAAACCCGCACCCTTAGCGCAGAAGTCCGAAACTTCCTCAGGCGCGGCTTTTCCGATCAGCCGCGCCAATTCATTAGTACACACATGAAATAATGTCCCGCGTCGCTTTCTTGTCAACAAGCGAGGGCAACGGGAGCGGCAGCGGGAAGCTCGCGTTCCGCGTCTTCGCAAATCTGATTACATAGCGTCCGCGGCCCGTGTGGGCCGTCCCACCCCCGGCGCCGGAAATCTCATGCCGCGTTCTTCAATGGAAACCCTGGTTACGCCGCGCAGAGGCGATCTTGGCGTGACGGATGTCGGCGACCCTGCCGGGCTGACGGTCGCCCTGCTTCCAAGCGGCGCCATCTTTGCGGTGGAGCGTGTCGACGGCCCTCGCAGGGTGATGATCAACCAGACGGTGGCCTCCCCGGTTGGCGACGGCATGGCGCGACTCTTTCTGCGGGTCGGGGCGCCCGGCCCACGGTGCGCTCGATCATCGGCGCCGGTCCGGGGTTGCGGGTCGGCGCGGGGACGGACCGCATCGTGTGGGAAGGAGAGAGCGACGGCGTCCGGCATAAGGTGACGCTCTGGCTGCACCCGCAGGCGGACGTCTGGCTCTGGCGCGTCGAGGTCGCCAACCAGCGCGACGAGGACCTGCCCTGCGACGCAATCCTCGTCCAGGACCTCGGCCTCGGCGACCGGGCTTCCTGATGAACAACGAAGCCTATGCCAGCCAGTACATGGACCATCATATCGCCCGCCATCCCCGGCTTGGGACCGTGCTGATGAGCCGCCAGAATCTGTCGCAGGGCGGCGCCTATCCCTGGGCCGCCCACGGCTGCCTGGACGGGGAGGCCGGTTTCGCCACGGACTTTCGTCAGGTCATGGGGCCGGGCGGGCGCGACCGCGACGGCCCGCAGCCTGCCGTTCGGCGAAAGCCTGCCGTCGGAGCGGCTCCAGTACGAAACGGCCTGCGCGGCGCTGCAGTCGCCCGCCGGAGACGCTTGCGCCGGGGGCGTCGGCGACCTGGACCTTCTTCGGCGCCTATCAGCCCGACTCATCCCGCGGCGTCGTCGGACGCCGACCTCGCCATCGTGGACGCGGTCGAACGGGCCGCGCGCGATTTCGCGCCGACGGCGGTCAGCTCTGAGCCGATCCGGTCCGCTCCCTGCTTCACGAGCGCTCCCTGCCGCCGTCGCCGATCCCGCTGGACGACAAGGCCATCGCCGGCGCGTTACCGCCGCCGCACGCATGTCGAGCGGGCCGAGGGCGACCTTCTTTCGTTCTTCACGCCGGGCCGCACGCACAGCCGGCATATCGTCACGCGCGACAAGGAGCGGATCGTCGCGCGCCGCCACGGCGCGCTCTGCGCAGCGGCGATTCGATGATGCTCGACGAAGACCTCCTCTGCGCCACAGCCTGGATGCACGGGGTGTTCGGCGCTCAGCTCACCATCGGCAACACGTCCTTCCACAAGCTCTTTTCCGTCTCGCGCGATCCCTACAACATTACGCGCGCCAGCGGTCTGAGGATGCTTGCGGAACTCGAAGAGGGGCTGGCGGTCTGCTCACCGTGCCCTCCGCCTTCGAGATGGGCTTGAGCGATTGCCGCTGGCTCTACCGGATCGGCAAGCGCACGATCGCGGTCACCGCGACGGCGGCCGGCGACGAACCGGCGATGCAATGGCGGGTCAGCGTCGAAGGCAAGCCGTGCAGGCTCCTGATCTTCGGCCAGCTTGTTCTCGGCGAACGCGAACTGGCGAGCGCCGGACGCGTCGAAATCGACGCGCAGCGC
Source organism: uncultured Alphaproteobacteria bacterium (assembly GCA_963824465.1). Classification (GTDB taxonomy): domain Bacteria; phylum Pseudomonadota; class Alphaproteobacteria; order Rhizobiales; family Beijerinckiaceae; genus Roseiarcus. Next base: position 889,857 of record CAWGPL010000014.1, on the reverse strand, counting down.
AAGCGCTTCACGTTCCGCCCCGATCCGGGCGACAGGTGGGGCGAAGCAATATCCCGACGCGGCCTATCATCTTGTGACCAGCACGCCGCGCCGTGTCGAAGCGCATCGGCTGCGACGAATTGCTCTATCGCGACGGCGATGCGGCGAAGCGGCGGCTATGCCGCGATACGCACGAAACCTGTGAACGCATTTGCCTTCGCTGTCGTCGGCTCGATGACGGATTCCAAGCGCGCGAAAGCGCTCGCGGCGAAATACGCAAGCCTGTCGACGGAGGCGGCGATGCTGCGCCCGGCGGATCGCTTCTGGAGCAAGCTCACGCGCGGAATCCGAATTCGAGACGAGCGCGAGGACAAGGACGCGCAGGCGCTCGACACGATCTTTCCGTGGCTCGCGCACGACATGCTGATCCACCTCACGGTCCCGCACGGGCTCGAACAATATACCGGCGGCGCCTGGGGCATCGCGCGACGTATGTCAGGGTCCGGTCGAGTTCCTGCTCGACGCTCGAACATGACGAAGCCGTGAAGGCGATCCTGCGCATTCTCTTCGCGCAGCAATACGAGAAGCGGGGCGACTGGCCGCAATGGTTCATGCTGGAGCCCTATTCGGACGTGCAGGACCGGGAGTCGCATGGCGACATCATCGTCTGGCCGCTGAAGGCGCTCTGCGACTATATCGAGGCGACCGGCGATCTCGCTTTCCTCGACGAACCCATCGCCTGGCGGCGGGAGGACGATTTCAAGCGGACAGATCACGCCGATCCGATCGCCGCGCATGTCGAAAAACTCTTCGCCACCGTCGAGGCGCGCTACGTTCACGGCACCAACCTCATTCGCTACGGCAACGGCGACTGGAACGATTCGCTGCAGCCTGTCGATCTGGCGAAGCGCGACTGGATGGTCAGCAGTTGGACGGTGGCGCTGCTCTACGAGCAGCTGCGCCGCTACGCCGAGATCCTCCGCCGCGCCGGTCACGCCAAGCAGCGCGAAGGTCTACGACTCCGCGGCGGCCGCGGCATGCGCAAGGACTTCAACCGCGCTTCTCGTCCGTGACGGCATCGTGGCGGGCTATGGCGTGTTCTCTCCCGAAGGCGGCGCGCCGGAACTGCTTCTGCATCCGAGCGACGACGCAGACCGGGCTTCACTTCTCGCTGCTTCCAATGACGCAAGGGATCATCGGCGGAATATTCACCAAAGCGGAAGCGCGACGCAGCCTCGGGCTCATCCGCAAGCATCTTCTGTTCTCCGACGGCGCGCGTCTCATGGAGAAGCCGATCGCCTATCATGGCGGGCCCGAGAAGATTTTCCGCCGGGCCGAATTCGGCCGCGTTCTTCGGGCGCGAGATCGGGCTCATGTATACCCACTCGCATCTTCGCTACGGCGAGGCGATGAGCGATCTCGGCGAGGCCGAGGCCCTGTGGGACGCGCTGATGGTCGCCAACCCCATCGCGGTCACGGACCGACTGGCGCATGCGTCCCTGCGGCAACGCAACGCCTATTTCAGCAGCAGCGACGCCGCCTTCGCGGACCGCTATCACGCCAGCGACGACTGGGCGCGCGTCAGGGCGGAATCGCATCGCGGTCGATGGCGGCTGGCGCGTCTATTCGAGCGGGCCCGGCCTCTACACCAATATCCTGATCCGCCACATCTTTGGTCATTCGGCGCGTTTCGGCAAACGTGTGGCCGAGCCGTGCCTCGCGCCCTCGCACAAGGGCGGTCAAGCTCGATATGGAAGCGCAAGCCCGCCCCCGGCTTGCGGCGGCGGTAATGAATGCGGCGTAGCTCCAGGTCAGTCGCTTGGCCGAGGTCTGCGCGCCGGTCGCCCGGTCGAACTGCTCCGAAAGCTCGCCGCTCTCGGGTGTGAAGGCGCGAACCGTCGCCATGAATGCGTCCCCGCGCGCGAAGTGCGGCGTTCGCCCATCCGTCCGCGACACGGACTTTCCGTCCCGAGCCGTTCGCGGAAGCGCGCGTTCTCCTCGATCTCGGGCATGTCGGCGCCGGACGGCCAGCGCCGCCGCGAGACGGAAATAAAACTCCGCCGCCGCCAGCGTCGAGACATACCAGGCGCCGCCGCCGTAGTACGCATCGCCCGGCATAGCGGCCCATCGCAATTCCGCGCACTCCCGCGCCTCGATTGATCGCGGATTCTCGGCTCGAACAGCTCTTCCAGCGCGAGCAGCGTCGCCTGGCCTTGGGGTCGAGCACGCTGTGCGGCCCGGACCTGCCGGTCGGCGGCAGAATCACGCCGAGCACAACCGAAATGTCGCAGTTTCTTGCGGGGGTCGCCCGTTCTCGACGCCCGGCACGGGAGGCGTAGTAACCGCCGCCGGCGTCCCAGAGCGCGTCGAGCCGGGTTGCGAGGAGTTGCGCCGCGGTCGCGCAAACGCGCGGCAGCCTTCGTCGCCGCGCGTTCGCAAGGCCCTTGGCGCCGCGCGACAACGCCTCGGCCTGAATGAGTTGCGTGAAATAGTGAAAGCCGCTCTCCTCCTCCCAGATGTCGAAGCCAGGGCTGTCGGCGCGCGCCAGCGTGAACGCGAGGTCGCGTCGGCGAGCAGCCCACAGGTCCTGTCGCAGGTCTCCGTCAGGCTGCGGCAGGTCCGCCATCGCAAAAGCGCGAGCGCGCGCAACGGCGGTCCGTCATGCTGCGGGCGCGACCAGCGCGTGAAATCGAGCGCGCCATCCGGATTGACGCGCACATCGGCAAAAACGTCTTCGCCTTTGACTGCGGCGATCTCCGCGTCCGTGCGCAGATATTGCAGAAGGTGGGCTGGGCCCGCGCGCGGAAATCGCCCTCGGCGAGAAACGTCTGGCCGTTCGCCCTGCGCAAAGACTGGTTGAAGCGCACGAAGTCGCGAAAGCTCGCGACACCGCCTCGTCTCCAACCACCCCTCCGCATAGGCGACGCGCAGCGCGTCGATCGACGACCGCGGCGTCGCGGAACCAGTGGAAGAAATAGTCGGGGTCGGGATCGTAAGCGGCGGGGACCGGGGAGGCCAGCACCGAACCCGGCGCCGGAACCACGCGCTGGCCGAAGCCCGGCCGCTCCTTGACGATGCCGTCGCCGAGATCGCGCGCGCCATGTCGCGCGCCGATGAAGCGCGCTTGCCGCTCGATCCAGTTCGTCGAGCGGTCACGATGCCGTCGCGGGTCGAAATGCGGGCTCTTGAAGCCGAGTTTCTTCATGCCTGCCTGGATCTCGGGAATGCTCATGAACAAGCTTCCAGATGAGTCCGCTGCGGATATTCTCGATCATCATGACGATTGGGCCCTGGCTGATCGACAAATAGCTGTCGGCGCGCCAATCGAATTGTTCGCTGAAGCCGTCGACGAAGCCGTAACGGCCCCAGATCCAGTCGCCGAGGTCCTCGTAGAAATGGCGTAGCGCCGCCATCGCCGCTTCGGGCGTGTAGGGGAAGCTCGAGAGGGCGGCGCTCGGCGTGATGACGCCGAAATCGTGGTCGGGCGCATGACCGGCGTAACCGCGGATCGAATCGCCCGCGGTCAGGCCCCAGCAATTCGGACCATAGCCCTTGTAGTTGCCGCGGGTTGCGCACGCACCAGGCGTAATTGATGCGGGTATGATTGACGTTCTGGACGCCAGTAGTCGGCATAGGCGTCGGTCAGCCCACGCGGATCGATTCCGCAGAAGGAATAATGCGTGAAGAAAAGCGGGCCGCCCCAGTCGGGCCCGAGGGGAAGCTCGACGCCTTCGAAAGTCCGGCCATTGACGAAGTAGCGGCCCTTGCGCCCAGCCCTCATGGTAGACCTCCGCCGGAATGGAATAGCGGGGTGGGAAGCCGCCAGGATGTAGGCGACGAGGCATTCGTTCCAGCCACGCACCGGATGATTGAGCGCAAAGCCGTTGTTGGGACTCCAGTGCCAGGTCAGCGCGGTCCGGCCGCCCTGTGTGAACCAGTCCCATTCCGCGTCCTGCCACAGCCAGGTGATGCGGTCATGCACGCGCTTCTCCTTCGGTGGCTCGCCTGAGAAATAGGCGCGAGCGCACAGGAGGCCCTGGAATAGGAAGGCGGATTCGACCAGATCGGCGCCGTCGTCCTTGCGACTGAAAGGCAAGGTCGCGCCCGTGTCGCCGTGCATGAAATGCGGATAGAGTCCGTGATAGCAGGTCGCCCTGTCGAAGCGGTCGAGCATGAGCGAGATGCGCGTCGATCGCTTCCGCGCGCGTGATCCAGCCGCGCTCGCAGGCAACGATAATCGCCATCACTCCGAATCCGGAGCCGCCGATCGCGACGCCGTCATCCTTCGGGTCTTCCAGTCGCCCCGAGCGGTCGCGGGCCAGCCCGCTTCCCTGATGGGCGCCCTCCCAGAAGTAGAGGAACGTCTGGCGCTGCACGAGATCGAGCAGCGCATCGTCCGACAGGCGTTCGCGTGTGGTTTTGCGATGCGTCTTTGGTTTTGGTTGTCGCGGACATCGAGGCATCCATCATTTGGCGGAGAGGGTTTCGGGCGAAGGCTCGGAATTGTCAGGAGCATCGGTGCGTCCGGGCGCGCGCGAGGGTCGGCCCGTCCGGATCGACGACGAGGCTCAGGTTGCGCGTGAAGAGCCCGTGGTCGACCCGTTCGCGGCCGATGTTGATCGATGCCGATGTTGGGGTAATTCGGTCGCCAGCATCGCTGCGATCCGTTCGCGCCACTCGGGATCGAGCACGTCCATGGCGTCGTTGACCACGACCCAGCGCGGCCTGTGCAAAACGACGCGGGCGAAAGCCACCCGCTGTTTCTCCTCGTCGCTGAGCCAGCGGTCCCATCGCTCGGGCCCGGCCGACGGGGGCTTTAGATGGTCGAGCCCCATGATGGCGATCGCCTTGTCGATCGCCTCGTCCTCGAATTTGTCGCAGGCATGCGGATAGGCGACCGCATCGCGCAATGGCCCGGGCGGAACATAGGCGCTGCACCGGGACGAACATGATGTGCCCTCGCGCGCGGATGGACAATCCGCCCGCTGCCCCACGGCCAAAGGCCGCCCACCGCCCGGAAGAATAGCGCCCGCGCCTCGCCCGTCGGGCCCGCCACGAGCACGCGCTCCGGCGGCTTCAGCTCCGATTCGCCGTTCGTCCACCTTGATGCAGACGTCGGGAGCGGAGATGCGAAGTTGGTCGAGCAGGATCGACTCGGTGTCGCCTTCCTCGAAGTCGATGCGGCTCGCGGCGTCGCCCAGGTGTCCATGCCGAGCATCGCCTTGCGAAAGCTCGCCACGCGCAGGAGCGTCGCCCGCCAGTCGGCGATGTTCGAAAAGTTGTCGACGAACCACCGCAGCGCCTGCTGCACCTGATTGAAGGCGCCGACGATCATCATCAGTTCGCCGAAGCTCATCTTGCTCTGGAAGTAAGCCGGCGCGGCCACGAGAATGGGCGCGATGATCGTGAACCAGCCATAGCCGGCCGTCACCCAGGTCAGGCGCGTGGTCGCCCAGACGAGCCGCCGGGAGACGTCGAGAACCGTATCGAACACCACGCTTAGCCGCTGCCGTTCGTCCTGCTCGCCGCGATAAAGGGTGATGGCGTCGATCGCCTCGTTCACCCTCACGATCGCGAAGCGGAACTCGGCCTCCCGCGCGTAGTGATCGGCGTTGAGGTTGATCAGCGGGCGGCCGACCCAGCCGCTGACCAGCGAAGCGATGGCGGCGTAAAGCAGGGCGCACCACACCATGTATCCGGGCACGGCGAAATGATACCCGAAAAGCCAGAAGGACATGGAGGCGGAGAGGAGCCACAGCACCCCGATGAAGCTCAGGAGGAGCAGGGTCGACTGCAAAAGCCCGATGCCGAGGTCGGTCGTCAGGTCCGTCAGGTGGCCGGCGTCCTGCTGGATGCGCTGGTCGGGGTTGGCGCCGATTTCGCCCGCGTTCGTCATGCGAAACGCCCGGTGCGGGCGCCATCCACTCATTCATCAGGTCATCGACGAGGCCCTGACGCAAGACGACCTTCGTCATCAGGTTGAGCCACATTTGCGCGACGTTCAGCCCGAGCAGAATTCCCGCGAGGATGCCGAATACGACGATCTGTTGGAGGAACTCGGGGATGTTCTTGTGCGAAAGCGCGTCATAGAAGGGCCGATTCCAGGCGTTCAGGCGCACCTGGGAGTAAGCTGTCGCTCCCACCACCGAGACCAGGCCGGCGGCGAGCAGAAAAATCCTGTTGCGCTCGCGGGAAGTCCACAGCGCGGCGACCATGTCGGTGACCTGCTCGTAGACGCCATCGATGAGGTCGGTCGCCACGGCGCCGAACCCGCTTGCGAGTTTGCTGGAATGTCCCGCCATATAATGCGTTTCCGTCCCCTCGGGCGCAGCTTTGCGCCATGAAGCCTATTTCTGATTTAAGACGAATAACAGTCCGGGAAATCGGGTCGGGTCCGGGGCGAGGCGAAAGACATGGATCGAATCGAGGCGTTGCTTGCGGAAATGACCATCGCGGAAAAGGTCGGCCAACTCAACATGGTCGCTTCGTCCGGCGTCGTCACCGGGCCTGACGCTTCGCGAGCGACCGGGGAGGGCATCCGCTCCGGGGCGATCGGCGCCCTGATTAATCTATGGGGCGCCGACGAGGTCCAGGCCGTCCAGCAGATCGCCGTCGAGGAGTCGCGGCTCAAAATTCCGCTGTTGATGGGGCTCGACGTCATCCACGGGCATCACACGATCTTCCCGGTTCCGCTGGCGGAAGCCTGCGCCTTCGACCCGGACTTGTGGGAGCGGACCGCCCGGGCGGCGGCGGAGGAAGCCGCCGCCGACGGAGTCGCCCTGACCTTCGCGCCGATGATCGACGTCGCGCGCGATCCTCGCTGGGGCCGGATCGTGGAAAGCCCCGGCGAAGACCCATGGGTGGCCTCCGTCTTCGCCAGCGGCCAAGACGCGCGGCTTCCAGGGCCGCGATCTGGCGGCTGCGGACAGCGTCGCCGCCACCGCCAAGCATTTTTGCGCTTACGGCGCGGTCAATGCAGGCCGGGAATACGCATCCGTCGACGTGTCCGACCGAATGTTGCGCGAGATCTACTTCCCCCCTTTCGCCGCCGCGATCGCCACCGGAAGCGCGGCCGTCATGCCGGCCTTCATGGACATCGCCGGAGTCCCGATGACCGCCAACGGCGCGCTCCTGAAGGGCTGCCCTTCGCGCGGAACTCGGTTTCGAGGGCGTGATCATCAGCGATTACAGCGCCGTCGCCGAACTCCTCAAGCACGGCGTGGCGGCGAACGCGATCGAGGCGGCGGCGCTGGCGCTGAACGCGGGCGTGGACATCGACATGACCAGCGGGTTCTTTTCGCAGGGCCTGCCGGAGGCGCTGAACCGCGGATTGGTCGCTATAGCCGACATAGACGCCGCCGTCCGCAGAGTGCTGAGGCTGAAGGAACGGCTCGGCCTCTTCGACGACCCTTATCGTCGCGGCTCAGCCCCGGCGCGGACGGGCGAAAGCGAGGCGCGGCGGCGGCTGGCGCGCCAAGCGGCGCGCCGCGCCATCGTCCTTCTGACCTGCCGCGGCTCCGTCCTGCCCTTGCGGGCGCCGTCCCGACTCGCCGTCTTGGGGCCGCTCGCCGACGGCGCAGGGCGAGATGCTGGGGTCGTGGGCCTCGGCCGGGCGCCCTTCCGACGCTGTGTCGATCCTGTCCGGACTCAGGGCTGCGCTACCCGATTGCCGCATCGACCACGCGCAGGGCGTGGCGATCGACAGTGAAGACGAGAGCGGAATCGCCGCCGCCGTGGAATGCGCCATGCAGGCGGAGACGGTTATCCTCTGCCTTGGCGAAGCCGCCGCGATGAGCGGGGAGGCGGCGAGCCGCGTGCATCTGAGCCTGCCGGGGCGTCAGCAGGCGCTCGCGGAAGCGGTGCTCGCGCTGGGCAAGCCGGTGATCGTTCTCCTGTCTTCCGGCCGGCCGCTCGCCTTGCCGTGGCTCTTCGATCGCGCCGATGCAGTGCTTGCGACCTGGTTCCTGGGCGCGGAGGCAGGTCCAGCCGTTGCCGACGTCCTCACGGGCCGGTTCAACCCGTCCGGCAGGCTGCCCGTCAGCTGGCTCCGTTCCGTCGGGCAGGCGCCGATCTACTACGGCGAGCGTCCGACCGGCCGTCCCACCGAGGCGGGCGTACATTATTCGAGCTCCTACATCAATTCGCCGGCGACGCCGCAATTCCCGTTCGGCCATGGCCTATCCTATAGCCGCTTTGTCCTTTCCGACTTGAAGTGCGCTCCGCCCGTCGTGCGAAAGGGCGAGACGATTCAAGTGTCCGTCGCGGTCCGGAACGACAGCGAGACGGCGGGCGAGGCGACGCTGTTCCTGTTCGTGCGCGACAAGGTGGCGAGTGTCGCCCGGCCCGTTTTGGAGCTCAAGGAAATCGGCAAGCTGCGTCTCGCCCCGCACGCGAGCGGGCGGGCGTCGTGGCTTCTGTCCACCGCCACCCTCGCCTTCGTGGGCCTATCTCTCGAAAAGGTTCTGGAGCCCGGCGAATTCGAGATCCACGTCGGTCAAAGCGCCGATCCGGCCGGCTTCCTGAGCGCGACAATCGCGGTCGCGGACTGAGGGCGCGCCTCAGGCGCGAAAATGCTTCGACAGGCGTAGGCCCTGATGCTGGTAGTTCGAGGTCGCATCGGCGCCGTAAAGGGCGTCCGGCGCGTCCGCAAGCCGCTCGAACACCAGCCGCCCGACCGGCTGGCCGTCCTCCAGCAGGAACGGCACGTCGCGGCTGCGGACTTCGAGCACCGCGCGGGCCGCGGGAAGTCCGTCCGGGCCCTTGCCCGAAGCCCGGATCGAAGAAGCCCGCATAATGGACGCGGAACTCGCCGATCGCCGGGTCGATCGGCGCCATTTCGGCCGCAAGCGCGGACGGGATCTGCATTCTTTCGCGTGAGGCCAGAATGTAGAACTCCTCCGGGTCGAGCACGAGTCGCCGGTCCAGCCGCACAGGGATCGGCTCCCAGAAATCGTCGGTTCGATAGCCCGCGACGCGATCGACATCGATCACGCTGCTGTTCTTGACCGCCCGATAACCCGCCGCGCTCTCGGCGAGTTCGCTCAGCGCCACGCGCAACACCAGTCCTTCGCGGGTTTCGAGATCCCGGTCCACGAGCGGCGTTCTGCGATGGACGCGCAACAAATCGTCGTCGGATAGCGTGAAATCGTGCCTGCCCATCTGCTGGGAATTCCGGTTGCGAAACCGGATCTGGTTCAGCTTCGACCCTTCACGCACCCTGACCGAAAAGCTGCGCGGCGAGATTTCCAGCCAAAGCTCGCCTCTATAGTTGAGCGGGGCGACGTCGAAAGCCTCGGCGCCGTTCACGATAAGGCGTGTGAAGATATCGAGGCGGCCGGTCGAGCTTTTGGGATTGGCCGCCCCGGAAATACTCGGCAGAAGGGCCAGATGCTCCTCGAGCCGCGCAATGTAAACGATGCCCTTCTCCAGCACCGCGCCGTCGCCGGCGAGGGAGATCGGCTCCGGGTCGAGCGTGCCCAGATGCTCCTTCACGGTTCGCCCTTTGCCCGGAAGGAAACTCGCACGAACGCGATAGGCCTCCTTGCCTAGCCTCAGATCGAGGCTTGCGGGCTGGAACTGAAACTCATCGAGGGGTTTGGCGGTTATGATCAGCTTCCGCCGCGCCATGGCCCGGATGCGGCGGCGGTCGAAAAGTCCGAAAGGCGCGCCGAAATCCTCGTCCTGCGCGTCCGTACTCTCGGGCAATGGCAGAAAATCGTCCGGCTTGGTCGTCATTCTCGCCTGTGGGAGTGGGTTCCCAGGGTTGTTATCCGCTCGCCGCCGAAAGGCCAAGGCCGAGCGCGGTAAAGGGCTTGGCGCATGGGCGCGCCGCGCCTATTTGTAGCGCCGTCCGGGCGCACCGCCCTCCACTCCAAGAAAGACGATGGCGCGAATCCTCCTTGTCGACGACGAACCGCTGATCAGCGCGATCACGGAAGAATGGCTCCTCGACCTCGGGCACGACGTCGTCGGGCCTGCGCTCGACCTTCCCTCCGCGATGCGCTTTGCCGAAGCGGGCGGCGTCGACGCGGCGGTGATCGACGTGAGTTTGGGACGGGAAAGCGGTTATCCGCTCGCCGAGGCGCTGGAAGCGCGCGGCGTTCCCTTCGTTTTCGCCACCGGCTACGGCAAGGGGGGGCTCGAACCTCATTGGCGCCATTGCGAGACGCTCGCAAAGCCCTTCGAATTCGATACTTTTCGCGCAGCGGTCGAGGGCATGCTCGCGCCTCGGTAGGGCCCGCGGGGTCGCCTCGCCCTTTGCGCCTTCCCGTCCTGACGGCGGTCATGTCATAAGCGTCGCTGGGCGACCGGCCGCCAGGAGTGCGCGACGGGGAGCAAGGGATTGGGACGTTGCGCGCTTGAGACTTTCCGCGCCGAGAAAGCGGCGCGCCCATGAGTGGCTGCGTCGCCGTCTTCGACCTCGGCAAGACCAACCGCAAGCTTGTCGTTTTCGACCGCGCGGGCAACGTTCTGGCAGAAAAATTCGAGCCGAACGCGCCGCTCCTCCCCGATTCCGAATGGCCCTACCTGCGGCTCGACACGGAAGGCGCCTGGTCCTTCCTGATCGGCGCCCTCAAAAGCGTCGCGCCGGGATTTCCCATCGAAGCCATCTCGATCGCGACGCACGGCGCGTCCTGTGCCCTCGTGACGGACGAGGGCCTCGCGCTTCCGCCGATGGACTACGAGTTCGATGGTTTTGCGCCGGTGGACGCCGAATACAACGCCTTGCGGCCGCCTTTCGAGGAAACGCTGTCGCCAAAAATGCCGCGGGGCCTGAACGCCGGACGCATGGTCTTTTTCGCGCAGCGAATGATCCCGAAGGCTTTCGCCCGCGCGACAGCTTTCCTCACCTATCCGCAATACTGGGCCTGGAGGCTTAGCGGCGTGAAGGCGATCGAGGTCACCTCGATCGGCGCCCACGCCGACCTCTGGGCGCCGCGCGAGGGGCGACTTTCCAGCATGGTCGAAAAGCTCGGCTGGACGCCGCTCATGCCGCCCTTGCGCCGCGCCTGGGAGACTCTGGGGACGATCCGCCCCGAGGTCGCGAAGGCGACGGGATTGCGCGCGTCGGTGCGCGTGGTCTGCGGCGCCCGATGATTCCAACGCTTCGCTCGTGCCCCATCTCGTCGCGCGGCGCGAGCCTTTCACAGTGATCTCGACCGGCACCTGGGTCATCATCATGGCGGTGGGTGGAACGGGACCGCTTGATCCCGAACTCGACATGCTCGCCAATGTCGACGTGCGCGGCGAGCCTGTTCCAACCGGCCGATTCATGGGCGGCCGGGAATTCGCGATCCTCTCCGGCGACGCATGGGCTGAGCCGGCCGCCGCCGACCTTTCGGCGCTTGTCGCGTCGGGCGTCATGGCGCTGCCCGACTTCGTAGGACAGGGCGGGCCATTCATGCGGAAAAAGGGCCGCATCGTCGGGGCGGCGCCCGAGACGCCGGAAGGCCGCGTGGCGCTCGCGACCCTCTATACGGCGCTCATGAGCGCGCATGTTCTCGATCTTCTGCAGGCCCCAGGCGACCTCATCGTCGAGGGTGGGTTCAACCGCTCGCCCGCTTTGGCCGCAACGCTCGCCGGGCTCATGCCCGGTCGGAATGTCGTCGTCGCGCCAACGGCCGGGGCCGCCGCGGGAGCCGCCATGCTCGCGCACTGGAACGACGAGCACGAACGGCCGCGCCTTTCGAGAGCGCAGGCGTGGGATATCCCCGGTCTTGATGGCTATCGGGCGCAGTGGGAGCGGCTCGCCAAGGAAAACTAGGCATCGGCCGCCGCTCGTTGCGCGGCCGCTCCATTTCTATCAACGTGAACGAAATATAATAATGTCCGCAGCGGACAATAACATAGAAAGGCTCGCATAACTGCACGTCCTAGTTTGGTCGCTTTGCGCTGGTTTTGAACGCGCCCACACCGTGGGCTTAGAGCTTGCGTCTTGCCCATCAAGATGCGCCCGCTTCATGATCGTGGCCGGGGCGATGAATCGGCGTTGATGGGCGTTGCGGGCGGGCCCGGGATGTCGGACGCAGCATATCAGCGCTGCATGGCCTATAAACGCGTTCGGTGCCCGAGCGGGTGCTGGCCGCGCAAGCGTCGAAGAAACTTTTGCTACGCCTCGAGCGGATAGGGGTGGTGTCAGCCTGGCGAACCTTATGGACCCGTACTTTTTTCGGCCTCGGGGCTTGCGCGAGGGCGCGCAAAGGCGAGGCCCTCGACTTCGGCTGCATCCATCCGACGCCACGACGGCACCCCATATCGTCAGGCGCCCGTCAGTCAAAAGTGCACGCTTCTTCTCATTCCAGGCGCGCGCGGAAAGAAGCTATCCCGCTTCCGCCTGCTCGGACGTCGCCAGCCACGTCTCCTCGGCGGAGATGAGCGCGCGCTCCAGTTCGCCCCGCTGGCTGGCGAGATCCGCCATTTTCTTCGCATCGCCCCCCTTTACGCCGGCCTCGGCCAGCGCCGCGTCAATCCTGCGGATAAGGTCCTGGTAGCGGCTCATCCGGCCTTCAAGCGCGGCAAGGTCTCTCTCTACCTGGCCCGCGCGTTTGCGCGGAGCCGGCGGGCTTTGCGGCGCCGCGCCGCGCTTCGACTTGGCGGCCTGAGTTTTCGCAGAGTCGCCCCCGCCCTGGCCGAGGACGAAACGGGTGTAGTCGGCGAGGTCGCCGTCGAAGGATGTCACCGTCCCGTTCGCGACCAGCCACAAGCGATCGACACAGGCTTCCAGCAGGCGCCGATCGTGCGAGACGAGTATGCAGGCGCCTTCGTAGTCGTTGATCGCCTCGATCAACTCCGCGCGGCTGTCGATATCGAGGTGGTTTGTCGGCTCGTCGAGGATGAGCAGTTGCGGCCCGTCGAAGGTGGCGAGGCCCATGAGGAGCCGCGCTTTCTCGCCGCCGGACAGAGCCTCGATCTTCGTGTCCGCTCGCCCGCCGGAGAAGCCGATCATCGCGACGCGGCCGCGAATTTTCGTCTCCGTCTCGCCGCGCATTCGCTCCGCGACGTGGCTGTAAGGCGTGCCGCCGGGCTCGAGGTCGTCGACCTGATGCTGCGCGAAGAAGCCGACGTCCAGCTTGTTGGCGCGCACCATTTTGCCCGACATCGACGGAAGGCGGCCGCCGATGAGCTTGGCGAAGGTGGACTTGCCGTTGCCGTTTGCCCCCAGCAGGCCAATGCGGTCATCGTTGGAGAGGGTCAGGTCGAGGCGCGACAGGACTGTTCGCCCGTCGTAGCCAGCGCTGACCTTCTCCATGGTGACGATCGGAGGACTGAGTGGCTTCGCGATCGGCGGCCACTTGAAGGGCGTCACATGCTCGTCGACGATCGCTGCAACCGGCTCCATTCTCGCTAGCATCTTGAGGCGCGACTGGGCCTGCACGGCCTTGCTCGCCTTGGCGCGGAAGCGGTCGACGAAGGCCTGCAAATGGGCGCGCTTCTCCTCCTGCTTCTTGGCGGCCTTGCCCTGAAGGATCTGCTGCTCGCGCCGCTGGCGCTCGAAACTCGTGTAGCCGCCCGTCCAAAGCGTGAGCTTGCCGCGTTCGAGATGCAGGATGTGATCCGCGACGTCGTCGAGCAGATCCCGGTCGTGGCTGATGACGAGAAGCGTCGAGGACTGGCGCTTGAGATAATCGGTGAGCCAGAGCACGCCTTCGAGGTCGAGATAGTTGGTCGGCTCGTCGAGCAGCAGAATGTCGGGCGCGGAAAAGAGGACCGCCGCAAGCGCCACGCGCATTCGCCAGCCGCCCGAGAATTCGGAGAGCGCGCGGCTTTGCGCCGCCTCGTCGAAGCCGAGACCGGAGAGAATGCGCGCGACCCGCGCCGGGGCGGAATGGGCGTCGATGTCGGCAAGCCGCGTCTGGATCTCGGCGATGCGCTGCGGATCGGCCGCTGTCTCGGCCTCGACGAAGAGGCTCGCCCGCTCGACGTCGGCTTCGAGCACGAAGTCGATCAGCGCCTGCGCGCCGCCCGGTGCCTCCTGTTCGACGCTGCCAAGCCGAGCGTCCTTCGGCGTAAAGACGGAGCCGCCCTCCGGCGAAAGCTCGCCGCGGATGAGGCGGAAGAGCGTCGTCTTGCCCGCGCCGTTGCGCCCGACGAGCCCGACGCGCGAGCCCGTCGGCAGCGCGACGGTCGCGTTGTCGATGAGCAGGCGCTCGCCGAGCCGGTAAGTCAGGCCGTTCACATGCAGCATGGGGCGGCTTTTCGCCCGTTCCGGGCGTTTCTGGCAAGGGTCTAGCCGAGCGCCGCCGCCATCTCGGCGAGCTTGGCGACCGTATTCAGGTTTCGAGCTGTTCCGTTTCGCGCGGCTGGGATGCGTAGGCGCGAATCCGCCATCCCGGAACAATAGTCGATATAGATCGCCCGGCGCCCGAGGCTCATCCGCTCGTCGCGGACGCCAGTCGCACGTTCGAGCGCGTCGGGCGGAAGCGGATCGTCCACGAACAGGATGACGGCCCGGTTTCCGGCCGCATCCGGAAAGGGATTGCCGGCGAGCAGGTCGGCGACGTCCTGCTCGGTCCTGACGCGCACGCCGACCGGCTTGCCCGGGGCTAGCCGCTCTTCAAGCGCCTTGCGCACGGCGTCCTCATTGTCGTCGCTCGCAAAGACCACGTTGCCGCTGGCGATAAAGGTGCGCGCCGAGCGCAATCCAGCCGCCTCGCACATCGCTATCAGCGTCGCCATCGGCAGCTTACCGGTTCCCCGACATTCATGGCCCTCAGCAAAGCGACATAGGCGGGCATGCGAGGGCTCCTTCGGACGCTCTCTCTATCAGCATCAAAGTTTCCTGGACCACCCTATGGAGCGGCGACACAATTTTGTGCATTGTGGCTTTGAGCGGATCGGCGCTTAAGGTGACGAACTAGGCGTTGCGGACTCTGGAATTGTGAGCCCGGAAGAGACGCCCAAAATGCGTGGGAGGCAGACCCATGGCGGAAACCGGGTTCGACAGGGCAAGAACCGTCGTCCGCGTCACGAGCGGCAATTTCCTCGAGATGTACGACTTCTTCCTGTTCGGCATTTACGCCCAGCAGATTTCGCGCGCCTTCTTTCCGAGCGACGACCCCTACGCCTCCCTCATGGCGACGTTCCTCAGCTTTGCGGCCGGCTTCGCGATGCGGCCGATCGGCGCGCTCGTCCTCGGGCCCTATGTCGATCGCATGGGGCGCCGGCAGGGCCTCATCGTTACGTTATTAATCATGGCCTGCGGCACGGTGCTCATTGCTTTTGTTCCGTCCTATGCGACGATTGGCGTGCTCGCGCCCGTGCTTGTCGTGCTGGGCCGGCTTCTGCAAGGCTTTTCGGCCGGCGTCGAGCTTGGCGGCGTCTCCGTCTATCTCTCTGAAATGGCGACGACTGGGAACAAGGGTTTTTATGTCGCCTGGCAGTCCGCGAGCCAACAGGTCGCCGTGATGTTCGCGGCGCTTCTCGGTTTCGGCATCGCGAACCTCATGCCGCACGAGACCGCGGATTCATGGGGCTGGCGCGTTCCGTTCTTCATCGGTTGCGCGATCGTTCCGTTCCTCTACTGGATCCGCCGCTCACTCGAGGAGACGAAGGTCTTCGCGGCCCGCAAGGTCCATCCGACTTTCGCGCAGATTTACGAAACGCTCGCCGCCAACTGGGCAATCGTGCTCGGCGGCGTGGCCATGGTCATCATGACCACTGTCTCCTTTTACCTCATCACCGTCTACACGCCGACTTTCGGCCGGCGGGTGATCGGCCTCACTCAGTCGCAATCGCTGCTCGTCACAATGGCGATCGCGGCGTCCAATTTCGTCTGGCTCCCGATCTCGGGCGCGGTTTCCGATCGCATCGGACGCAAGCCCATCCTGATCACCTTCACGATCCTGGCCATCCTGACCGCCTATCCGGCGTTGTCCTGGCTGGTGCGCGAGCCGAGCTTCGGGCGAATGCTGACGGTGGAGCTATGGCTCTCCGTGATCTTCGGCTGGTACAACGGAGCCATGACCGTGGCGCTGACGGAGGTCATTCCCGGCGACCGTGCGGACGGCGGGATTTTCGCTCGCCTACAGTCTGGCGACGACGCTCGGGGGTTCGTCGCTCATGGTTTCGACCTGGCTCATCCAGCATACCGGCGACAAGGCCTCGCCCGGCTACTGGATGAGCTTTGCGGCCGTCTGCGGACTTGTCGCGACGCTGGCGCTCTATCGGCGCGGAGCGCCGGGAGCCGCCTATGCGGTCGGCGGCGCGGCGTGAGCCTCACCATTCCTTCGTGACCGTGTAACCGGCTTCGCGCAGGCGCGCGATCAGTCCGTCCCTGCCGGCGAGGTGCAGCGCGCCGACCGCGACCAAGGCGCCTTCCTTCAACAGCGGTTCCATGCGCTCGACCATAGTGGCGTTGCGGCGCACCAGCAGAAGGCGCGTGAAGACATCCTGCGCATCGCGCTCTTCCGCGCTCATGTCGCCCACAATGTCGCCGACCGCAAGCACGTCCGCGGGCCGCTCAGCAAGGTAGAGCTTCAGCGTCGTTGCGTAGAAGTCGTCGTTGAGGGTTTCGTCGCGCGCGCGGTCGCAAGAAGAAGACCGGCGACCTTCGGATCGACCGCGGCGACCGCGTCCATTTGCTCCTGCGCGGTCTCGAGGCCGACGACGCGCACGCCGTCGTCCTTCGCCTCTCGCATCAGGAACTCGTCCATCTCGGGCATGCCCGCCGCGACGCGTTTCGTTTCGCAGGTCGGGGTGGCGGTCGACCACCGCGAGGAACCAAAGCTTGAGATGATGCGCGAAGGCGCTGGGATAGCCGACATCCGTCAGCATCTTCTCGACGGCGGGACGGTCTTTCTCCGGCACGGCGTCGAAGGTGTCGTGGTCGCGCTCCGAAGCCTTCGCGAGGAAGGCGGCCGACACATTGGCCTTTTCCGTCGCGTCCATGGGAGCAGCTCGGTCGCCACGACCTTGACCGAGGGAATTTTCGTCGCCGCGCGGCGGGCAAGCGCGAGCGCCTGCTCATCGGTCGAGTGCATCGTGCCGAAAAGCCAGGAGACCGGCTCGTCCGGCTTCTCGATCCGCCAGAAAAGCCCCTCGTCGTTGACGAGGTCGCCGGCGCGCTTCGCCTTGGCCGCTGCGAGGCCGGAGACGTCGCTGAGGTCCTTGCCGGCGCAGGCGGGAACATCCTTCGCCGCGAGGGGCGCGGCAAAAAGAATCCCAGCGGCGGCGGCGACGAAAGCGCACGCGTCTCTCGACGAACCGGATCCGGCGCCTCACAACTTCCTCAGCGCGACTTCCTCGATCCGGTGGCTCGCGCCCTTGGTCAAGAGAAGGTCGGCGCGCGGCCGGGTCGGCAGGATGTTCTCGTGCAGGTTCACAAGGTTGATGCGCCGCCAGATCGAGCGCGCAGTCGCCTCGGCTTCTTCGTCGTTGAGGTCGGCGTAAGCCTTGAAGTAGCTGCGCGGGTCGCGGAACGCCGTGCCGCGCAAATCCATGAAGCGCTTGATGTACCATTGCTCAAGAAGCTGCTCGTCGGCGTCGAGGAAAACCGAGAAGTCGAAGAAGTCCGAGACGAAGGGGATCTCCTTGCCGTCGCGCGGCAGCCGGTTCGGCAAAAGCACGTTGATGCCCTCGACGATCAGGATGTCGGGCCGCTCGACGGTGATCGTCTCCTCCGGCACGATGTCGTAGGTGATGTGCGAATAGACGGGCGCCGCGACATTATGGCGCCCCGCCTTCACCGCCGACAGGAAGCGGATCAGCGCCGTCCCGTCGTAGCTTTCCGGAAAGCCCTTGCGGTCCATGATGCCCTGACGGATGAGTTCCGCGTTTGGATGCAGAAAGCCGTCGGTGGTGATGAGCTGCACTTTCGGCGTGTTCGGCCAGCGCGTCAGCAGCGCCTGCAGCACGCGGGCGGTCGTGGACTTGCCCACCGAGACCGAGCCCGCGACGCCGATGATGTAGGGCACCTTGCCGTCGGTCGCGCCGAGGAAGCGCTGGGTCGCCTTGAAGAGGCCCTGCGTCGCTGCGACATAGAGGGCGAGCAGGCGCGAGAGCGGCAGGTAGATCGCCACGACCTCGTCGAGCGAGATCGGGTCGTGCGTCGATTGCAGCTTGCGCAGATCGTCGATGGTGAGCGTCAGCTGCGTATCGGCGCGCAGTTGCGCCCATTCGTCCCGCGTGAAGCGGCGGAACGGAGATTCAAGCGACGGATGATTGACGACAGCATCCATGGGGGCGGGCCCTGTTCGGATCCGATTGCGACGGATCAGTTCCTGCGTGACGCCTTTTCCTGGTGACCGCTCTGACGCGTGCGGCTTTCGAGCTCGGCCATGACGGAGGCGAAAGGCACGCCGCGCGCTCTCGAGGAGCACGAGCATATGGTAGAGCACGTCGGCGGCCTCTGTGCGCACCGCGCTTTCGTCCTGAGCGCGGCCCCGGCCACCGTAAGCTCGATCGCCTCCTCGCCGAATTTCCGCGCGCAATGGGCGGCGCCCTTGTCGAGCAAGCTCTTCGTGTAGGACTTCTCCGCAGACGCGCCGGCGCGTTGGGCGATCGTTTCGGCAAGATCGTCGAGCGTGTACATGGCGCTCTGCCCTATCGCGCTTTCCGCCCCGAGCATAGCGGGAAATAGGTCGGAGACGGGCCCCTTCATCTAGGGCGAGGCCGCTGTTTCGCAATCGCGAACGCTACGCGCTTTGATTTGAAGGCGTCAGAGTTCTCGGATGCGCGGTAGGCGTTCATTCTCAAGCAGGGCAGAGGCGGCGTTTCTGGTTGCGGACAATGGATGACCGTCAGGGTCACAGCACCTACGATCCGGTCGCCAAGTGGACCATCGAACTTGTTGCCAACGCCGTACCCGGCAACGCCGCAAGGAACCTGCTCGACAAGCTCATCGCGTGCCCGCGCTTCAAGCTCAGAGGCGTCCAGGTCGATGGCGGGTCCGAATTCATGCCCGTCTTCGAGGGCCGTTGCCGCGACGAGGACGTCAAACTCGTTGTCCTGCCCGCCCAAGCGAACCCGATCTCAAGGGCCGCGTCGAGCGCGCCCAATCCACCTGGAGGTACGAGTTCTACGCCTCCTACGACCTGCCCCCACCGCAATCGACAACCTCCGAGCCCCTCGTTGAAGCCTTCGCCTACCGATACAACCATCGCGGACCCCACCAGGCCCTTGGCGATCTCACCCCAGCCGAGTATCTCAACACCCTCCGCCCGCAGACCCAGCCCTCTCATTGGTGCTGAACCCGGACACTGTCTTGACGCCGAAAGAATCACTTCCTAAGTCAGGTCGCCGTCCCGCTTGCATTTCAGGCGTAAACCGAGGCTCTCATGTCCGCATCCACGAAGGTTGCCGATGCTGCAACGCTCAAGGTCACCGATACAAATTTCGACGCGGAGGTGATCATGTCTGATGGAATGGTTGTCGTCGATTTCTGGGCGGAATGGTGTGGACCGTGCCGGATGATCGCGCCTGCCCTCGAGGAAATCGCGATTGAGAAAAAGGGAAAAGTGAAAGTCGCTAAGTTGAACGTCGACGAAAACCCTGCGGTTGCTAGCAAATATGGGATCCGATCCATACCTACTCTCATGGTTTTTAAGGACGGGAAGCATATTGCCACGAGGACTGGGGCCGGCCCTAAAAGTGAATTGACGAGATGGATCGACGCGTCGGCGTAAATCAAATCTGGGGTTTAGACGGGTAGACGCACAATTGCACGTAGCCCTCCAAGGGGACTGTCAGCTAGGGTAATGTCTCCGCCGTGTGCGCGAACAATATCACGGGCGATGGCGAGGCCGAGTCCGGATCCTCCGTGGTCTTGATTACGCGCTTGGTCCAATCGATAAAATGGTCGGAACACGTCTTCGCGTAATTCGGCAGGTATACCGATCCCGTCGTCGTCGATGAAGACGGCGACGTACCGGCCCTGGCGGTTGGCCGAGATATGGATGTGGTCAGCGTGGCGCTTGGCGTTGGACACCAAGTTGCCAATGCAACGTTTGATCGCCATAGGCCGAACAGGAATATCAAGAGAGATATGGGCATCGAGAGTTACATTGGCATTATCCCGTATTGCCGCGACTCGGAGCTCTTCGAGCAGGAGACCAATATCCGTTCTGGCGATCGATTCGGTGGCGTCTCCGCGTGCGAAGGCGAGGTAGCTTTCAAGTATTCGTCCCATCTCATCAACATCGTTTTGCAGGTAAACGTTATCACCGGAATTATCTAGTAGTGCAAGGGACAGTTTGAAGCGGGTAAGAATAGTCCGCAGATCATGGCTAACCCCGTTAAGCATTGCGGTTCGTTGCTCGGTCGTTCGTTCGATTCGGCGCTTCATTTCGATGAAGGCTTCGCCAGCTTGGCGTACCTCGCGCGCTCCGTGTGGGCTAAAATCCGAGTTCGCGCCCCTTCCCAAAATCCTCTGCGGCGCGAGCCAACCGCAGGATGGGGCGAATCTGATTGCGAAGGAAAATGATCGCTACGACTAGTAGAAGGAGCATCGCAGCAAGCATCCAAAGGACAAATATATGCGCATTTGCTTCATAAGCGAGAGATCGTCGCGTTACCAGCCGCAGCACGCGATTGCCGAGATCAATTCGAATTTCCATGAGGCCAGACCGACCGACCGTGTCGAGCCAAAACGGTTCTCGGATTTGATCTTTGATCTCTCTGGGGAGGGTTCGGGTTAGCGGATCAAGCGCGCTGAAAAACGATCGAGGCATCGCGGGGGGCAAAGGACCTGAGGGCAGCAGCGTTGCTGTCATGCGGAAACGATCCGACGCCAAGTTGGCTAGAAATTCATCATATTCCCCCGGAGGCAGCTTCCGATAAAGGTCAGTTAGAGCCCCTATATCGCGAGCGACCGCCTCGGATAGGCGTCGCGTCACGAGTTCCCAATGATGCTGCATAAATACGAACGTGACCGCGGTCTGCAGGAGGACCATGGGCAGGATGACGATTAGAAGGGATCTCCTGTAGAGACCCTTGGGAAGAATGTCCGCTAGTTTCCGGGTCGCGTGACGCCAAGCCGTGCGAACGCGTGCCAAAACACGGCGAAGACCAAATGACGGATGTGGAAGCATCAATCCGTGACGAGGCGGTACCCCGTACCGCGGGCCGTTTGGAGGTAAGTTGGATTCCCTGGATCGGATTCGATCTTGCGCCGTAACCTGTTGACTAGGACGTCGACCGTGCGCTCCTGCGCTGCTCCCCCTCTGCCCGACAAAAGCTCCCGTGACACGCTCTCGCCAGCTTTGGCGGACAGCATGCGTAGTATCTCGCGTTCGCGCTCGGTAATTCTGATCATTTCTTCTCCCGAACGCAATTCCCCTCGCTCTAGGGAAAAGGAAAAGGGCCCAAAGTGAACACATTCACTGTCGGTTCCAGTAACTGCTGCAGTTTTCGTCCGTCGCAGGACAGACGCGATTCTTAGCAACAACTCTCTCGGCTCGAAGGGCTTAGCGAGGTAGTCGTCCACGCCATGCTCAAGGCCTCGGACCCTGCTTTGAGGTTCTCCCAAAGCAGTAAGCATCAGGATTGGTATATTAGATACATGGCGTATAGATCTCGCGAACACAAACCCGTTGTCTCCCGGCATCATAACGTCGAGGATCACAATGTCGAATGTAAGACTGACCATGAAACCGGCAGCCTCTGCCGCCGTGCCAGAGACGGTGACTCGATAACCGTTTTTTAGAAGATACGACGAGAGCAATTCGCGAAGACGACGATCATCGTCGACAACTAATACATGAGCTGCGTCATCCTTAAGAATTGCTTCTACCAAGCTGGCTCGCCTCGCGGTTGAACATTGAAAGCCCGTATTTGCTCCAGCGGGCACGGCCGCGTCGGGGGAGAACTTTCGGCTAGGGAACCCGCCGCTGGGGTGTTGCGAGATAGGAAAATGTCCTGAACTTTTGTTGGGTTCGGAGTGACCCCATTTTGATCCATAGATGACCTACGAAGCCAATGAGTTTGTTAGAACTTCTTGGTGAGCATATCCAGGTTGACTGTGGGCGACAATGCCTCTCATTGATTGCGGGGGGCCTTCATTCGATCGATATCTCGAATTTACGATCTCGACGACCAAGCCAAACCACGTGTATGTGAAGAACCGCTTTTTAGGTTCTGAGATGGTGAAAATCGTATGGCTGGGACTATGCGCTGTCTCGTGTTGCTCCGACATGGTCAAAGTGAGTGGAACCTGAAAAACCTTTTCACGGGTTGGCGGGACCCGGATCTGACGGTGTCAGGAATCGAGGAAGCCAAGGAAGCTGGGCGACGCCTCAAGGCTCGCGGACTTCGATTTGACTGCGCGTTCACCTCGGCGCTAAGGCGGGCTCAGCACACGTTGGAGCTTACGCTCGCAGTAATGGGGCAGTCAAGTACTCCCGAGATTCGCGACGCTGCGCTAAACGAGCGCAACTACGGCGATTTGGCTGGGCTAAACAAAGATGATGCAAGAAAGAGGTGGGGTGACGAACAGGTACATTTATGGCGTCGCAGCTATGATGTACAGCCCCCGAACGGGGAGAGCCTACGCGATACGGTGGCACGTGTTCTGCCATATTATTGTCGGACAATTTTGCCAGAAGTTCTTCGAGGAAATTCGGTCATTATAGCCGCTCATGGGAACAGTCTCCGCGCTTTGATAATGGTGCTGGACGGATTGACGGCCGAGACAATTCCAACGCTTGAGTTAGCAACGGGCCTTCCTCTGGTCTATGTTCTTAACGCGGACTCGACTGTGAACTCAAAAGAAGTGCTTGAGGGCGGAGATCTATAGGTGGGGTGGCTCGACGGCAGGAATGGGAGAGTGACTCGATCGCGAGCCATTGCGGCGCTCGGATGCTTGATCGGTACGGTGAGTCCAAGCATTGCATCTCAATATGAGTTCCTCGCTGCACCTCAAATCAATTTGTCTCTGGTATATCGAGTGGATAAAGTCACAGGGGAAGTTACCGCGTGTCAGTTTGCTCATAATCCGAATAGAAACGATGTGGGTCCAGGTGCATTTGGGGTAACGGCGTGTTATCGCTCAGGCGAAGGAGCTACACGGCAAGAACCTGGGGAATACGGGCTCGTTGCAACACGACACGAGCAGGAGGGGGGCGTATTCCGCGTGAACTACCGCACAGGTGGTATGAGTATCTGTTATCTTTATTTTCAGAGAGAAAAACAAGGAGATCACGAAGCTGTGACAGATCAGTATGTCGTTTGCACTCC
Organism: uncultured Alphaproteobacteria bacterium; assembly: GCA_963824465.1. Lineage (GTDB taxonomy): Bacteria > Pseudomonadota > Alphaproteobacteria > Rhizobiales > Beijerinckiaceae > Roseiarcus. The sequence continues at coordinate 866,709 of CAWGPL010000014.1, read as the reverse complement.
GGAGTCAAAGTAGACGACGTCTATTATCGTAAAGTGACGGGCTTGTGTTTACTACAGAGCAAGATACGATTTTCGCTCTCGCGACCGGCGCTAAAAAAGCCGCCATCGCGGTCTTTCGAATTTCTGGACCGCAATCTGCAAATGCTTTGGCGGAGCTTGCGCCTTCAGCCGCGTTCCCGCTCCGGCGAGCTGTCTTGAGGACACTGCGCGATCCGATGTCTGGGCGGCCCATAGACTTGTGCCTAGTTACCCGGTTCGAAGGTCCGGCAAGTTTTACGGGCGAAGATTTGGTCGAAATTGGAGTTACTGGCGGGCGCGCGGTGGTTAATGCGATGGTGGCTGCGTTGGGGCGAATTGAGGGTCTTCGTATCGCCGAACCAGGGGAGTTTTCGTGGCGCGCATTCGCCAATGGTAAGATGGACCTCTCAGAGGTTGAGGGCCTCGCAGACCTTGTGGATGCGGAGACCGAGGCGCAGCGCGAACAAGCGCTCCGCATGGCCGGGGGCATTTTGCGGCGAGAATGTGAAGCGGTCCGCTCACTGCTGCTGGATGCTCTTGCGACGGTTGAGATGTGTCTCGACTTTTCCGATGTAGAGGGGAGTCGATGACAGCGCAATTCAGAGTTCGCTACGGGCCGTCGAGGCGGCAAGGCTGCGTATTGCAGGTGCGGTATCCGATTCGCCTAGGGCGAGTTGCCTTCGCGAGGGATTTTCGGTCGCCATCGTCGGGCCGCCGAATGTTGGGAAATCAACTTTAATAAACACTCTTGCGGGGCGAGACGTGGCGATCACATCGCCGGTGGCCGGGACAACCCGCGATGTGATCGAGGTGTTTATGGAACTGCGCGGATACCCCGTTGTATTCGTCGATACTGCTGGCATCCGTCCGACGGCCGATCCGGTCGAACGCGAAGGTGTCGAGCGGGCTAAACGCCGAGCGGAGACGGCTGATTTGGTTCTATGGCTGCAGGACGAGCGAGTGCTCCCTCGCGAGTTCCACCGTGGGAAGGCTGTATATCAGGTTCACACGAAAGTCGATCTTTGTGCCAACGGCAAAGGGGGCATGAACGTTGATGGACAGTTTTCGGTGTCGGCGAAGACGGGAGCCGGGATAAAGGAACTGCTCACGTCGATTGGAGATTTGGCAGAGGATCGCATGTCCAATTTTGAGTTTGCGGTGCTTCCGTTGGAGAGACATAGGCTGGCTTTCGAGGCAGCGCTCTCTGCTCTCGAGCCAGTCCGACCGGATCGAATGCTCGACCTGGAGTTGATAGCGGAGCACATCAGGAGCGCCTCGTCGGCTCTGGAACGCGTTATAGGACGGGTCGGGGTGGATGAAGTGTTGGGTCAAATTTTTTCTCGGCTCTGTGTCGGAAAGTAAAAAAGATGTTTCACGTGAAACAGGGTCGATGTCCTCGTCATTGGAGGAGGCCATGCGGGCTGTGAGGCGGCCGCAGCCGCGGCCAGATGCGGTGCGAGTACGCTCCTGCTGACCCAACGCAAGGACACAATCGGCGAGATGTCCTGCAATCCAGCGATTGGAGGAATTGGGAAGGGGCATCTCGTCCGTGAAATAGATGCGCTTGACGGCATCATGCCCAAGAGCTGCTGACCTCGCGGGGATCCAGTTCCGAGTTCTCAATCGAAGCAAGGGACCGGCGGTACAAGGCCCAAGGGTACAGACTGATCGACGTCTTTATAAGGAGGCGGTCCAAAATCTGCTTCGGGCGATCCCCAATCTAATCGTGGTCGCGGGGGAAGCGGCGGCGGTTCTTTCTGGCCCGGGCGGGGTCCGTGGGATCCGCCTCGCCGATGGTCGGGAAATCATCTGTGAAGCCGCGGTTCTCTCAGTTGGAACTTTTTTGCGCGGCGTGATCCATTTGGGAGAGGCTCGCTCGCCTGCCGGCAGGTTCGGCGAGGCGCCCTCGGTCTCTCTTGCGCGAAGTCTCGAACTAGCGGGGTTTAGGACGCTGCGACTAAAGACAGGAACGCCTCCACGCCTAGATCGAGATTCTAATCGATTGGAGCCAGTTGGAACCACAGTACGGGGACGATGAGCCGACATTCTTTTCCTATAAGACGAAATTTCCTGCCGCGCGCCAAGTCCCTTGCCACATCACACGAACGAGCGAGGCGACACACGCGATCGTTATGTCGAATTTGCGGCGGTCGGCAGTTTATTCCGGTGCGATCTCGGGCCGTGGGCCGAGGTATTGTCCGTCTTTGGAGGATAAAGTTTCTCGGTTCCCAGAACGAGAAAGTCACCAGATATTCTTGGAGCCGGAAGGCCTTGGGGACAACCGGATATATCCGAATGGCATTTCGACATCGTCTACCCGAAGAAGTGCAACGCCAGGTGGTCAACTCGATACCGGGGTTGGAGCAAGCTCAGATTGTGCGGCCTGGCTACGCTATAGAATATGATTATTTTGATCCGAGAGGCCTTGATGCGACTCTGCAGGCTCGCCGCCTACCCCGATTGTTTCTCGCCGGTCAAATCAATGGAACGACTGGCTATGAAGAGGCCGCAGCCCAAGGTATATTGGCAGGCATTAATGCCGCGCGATGTGCCGGTGGGCTGCCGCTGATTACCTTCGACCGCACAGATTCCTATATTGGGGTGCTGGTAGACGATCTCACCACAAATGGTGTCACTGAACCCTACAGGATGTTCACGTCTCGATCCGAGTATCGCCTTCGTTTGCGATCAGACAATGCAGATGAGCGACTGACCGAGAGGGGAATCCAAGTCGGATGCGTCTCCCTCGATCGCCGGGAATTGTATCGAAGGGTTTCAGCCGAGCTCGAGAAGGGACGCGTGCTTTTGCGAGGTTTAGCAGCGCATGCAGTGACTCTTGAACCGCATGGAATTGTCGTCAGCAAGGATGGGGTCATGCGGTCGGCCTTTGATGTTGCTTCGCAAGGGCACTCGATCGAGTTTCTGTCTCGAGTGTGGCCGGAATTGCGGGAGATTCCTGTTTGTATACGGGGTCGGCTTGAAGCCGACGCTAAGTATTCGGTTTATCTCGACAGGCAAGCCGACGAAGTTGCTCGTCATCGGCGCTCATTTGCGAGTCTGATCCCCTCGCACCTGGATTATGCAAAGCTGCCAGGTCTGTCTGCCGAGATGAGGGAGAAATTCGAGATCGTCCGTCCCCGCAACATCGACCAGGCCCGACGAATTGAGGGAGTGACTCCGGCAGCTTTGGCCGTGGTGATTGCGAGAGCGATTCGAAGCGCGGGGCGACCAGATATGATGATGGATGAGGGCGGGACTTAGCTGGGGATGGGTCGCGCTCAGCTTTTCGACATCGCTAAATTTCGAACCCTAACGCCTGTTTCACGTGAAACAGAAGAGCGGCTCCAGCTCTACGTCGATCTGCTTACAAGATGGCAAATGACGACAAATCTGATATCGCCTAGGACGTTAGATTCAGTTTGGACAAGGCACGTCGCTGACTCGATCCAAATCTTCAACCTCGCGTCTCGAGAACTGCGCTGGATCGATATGGGATCGGGTGCCGGTTTCCCGGGAATGGTCCTCGCTATAGTCCTTGCCAAAGTTCCTGGGGCGATGGTCCATTGCATTGAGAGCGATCGTCGAAAGTGTGCGTTTCTGCGCGAGGTTGGTCGAGCGACCGAAGCGTCGGTTCAAGTCCATACTGCACGGATCGAGGACGTTCTACACGGCGACATCGGTGACGTCGGAGTTGTAACCTCTCGAGCTTTTGCTCCTCTCGCTGTGAACCTCCAACTTGGAAGAAAATGGATTGACGAAGGGGCGCTCGGAATCTTTCCACGCGGAAAGTCAGGGCTCTGCGAAATAAGGGGATTGGAAGCTGTCTCGTCTTATGGATTCGAGCTAAAGCAAAGCATAATAAACCAGAGAATCATCGATTATAGTCGTGCGTTTTCTGACCTCTGGACACCAAGCCTAAAAAAGATGGACGCCTACGATCTGAGTGTCGCTCTCCGAAATCGCTTACCTCTGCGGCCGCGAGTCCTCGTCATGGCAAATCAAAAGGGCGGCGTCGGAAAGACAACCACCGCTATCAACCTGGGAACCGCTCTCGCCGCCATTGGAGAACGCATAGTAATCCTGGATCTAGACCCCCAGGGCAATGCTTCAACCGGACTTGGTATAAATCGTAAGAGGCGTTTGGCGTCGACATATGACGTGATCGCACGGGGCCATCCCTTGAGCGAAGCAGTGGTCGCAACCGCTGTCCCCAGACTATCCGTAGTCCCTTCGACATTAGATCTCTTGGGAGCGGAATTGGAGATCGCGTCGCATCCTGACCGGGCGCAGAAACTCCGCAATGCACTTTTCCAATTTTCCCACGGGCAAAAAATTTCCGAAGAGGTCTCGTATGTTTTAATCGACTGCCCGCCATCGTTGAATTTGCTAACAGTGAACGCTTTGGTCGCGGCGCATGCGGTTGTCGTTCCATTACAGTGTGAGTTTTTTGCGTTGGAGGGCCTTTCACAACTCTTGGCGACCGTTGAACACATTCGTCAAACCTTAAACCCCGAACTGTCGATACATGGAGTTGTTCTCACGATGTATGACCCGAGGAATAGCTTTGCGGGTCAAGTTGTCGCTGACGTACGTACGCACATGGGTGAGAAGGTCTACGAAACGGTAATACCGAGAAATGTCCGCGTTTCCGAGGCGCCTTCACACGGAAAACCGGCGCTTCTGTATGATCTTAAGTGCGCCGGGAGCCAAGCGTATCTTAAGCTGGCGTCGGAGATCATACAACGAGAGGAGCGGTGGAACAGAGTGGAAAAAAGGCCGTGAGCGCTGATCAACGTTCTCGCCTTGGCCGGGGATTGGCAGCTTTGCTTAACACGCCGGACGATATCGGCGTGATGCAAGACCTACAGAAAGGCATCATCCGGATACCTATCGAGCTCCTGCGTCCCAATCCCCGCAATCCGCGGAAGGCGTTTGACGAAGACGAACTTGAAGAACTTGCGGCTTCGATACGCGAGCACGGCATTCTTCAACCAATTCTTGTCCGGGCGATTACCAACGCAGCTGAGTCGTATGAAATAATCGCCGGGGAGAGGCGATGGCGTGCGGCTCAGCGTGCGCAACTCCATGTGATCCCCGTGCTCGCAATCGAAGCCGATGATCGTGAAGCGATCGAAATCGCCATTATTGAAAATGTGCAACGGGCTGACCTCAATCCGCTGGAAGAAGCCGGAGGGTATGCTCAGCTGATCGAGACATACAGTTACTCCCATGGGGACATTGCGCGCGTTGTCGGTCGAAGTCGGAGCCACATAGCCAATACCTTGCGCCTCACCCAGCTCCCGGACCACGCGCGAGCATTGCTCGCCCAGGGCAAGCTCACAGCAGGACATGCGAGGGCGCTTTTGTCCTTACCCGAACCGGATGGAGTTGCTGATCGGATTGTGAAGGAAGGTCTGACGGTTCGAGCTGTCGAGCAGCTAGCCGGGCGTCCAAGCAGCCCCCGAAGGCGCTCGTCAAATCAACGCGTCGACACTATTGCCTTGGAAGATCGTCTGAGCCTTGCAGTCGGGACAAGAGTTACCGTTCGTGTACTGGGTACCGGTGGCGAAATTCGCATTTCCTTCTTGAATTTAGAACAACTGGACGAGATCTGTCGTAGGATGCTTGCGACCTCGGGAACCGCCTTAGACTAATGGGGTTGGCGGTGACGGATACGTGATGCTAGGACCCACAGCGCCCGCGTCGAAAGAGCTCGCGCCATCGCTGGTTCGGCACGAACTTTCACGTGCAAAGAGCGCAGATCGTTTAACCGTTCCAACGCGAATTTAGAGCTCTGATGGTTCACGCTAGCCCTTTCCGAAACGAAATCGCCGTCACGCCCGTTACCCATATCCTGCCGTGCTCTGTATGAGTGAACAACCTGCGCCGTCAGTCGTGCGACTATGACATCATTTTCCGTGTTCGCCCAGGGAAACTGTCGCAGCGTTACCGAAACAGCATCGCGGTCGCCACCCAACGTCTGCTCGATAAGTTCATCAATTCCCGACGACACGTCGCCCCCAACAACCGCAAGGACGTCTTCAAATTCAATTGTGGACTTGCCGGCTGCGTACAATTTTAATTTAGCGATCTCGCCTCGGTTCACTTGGCGATCATCTCCAAGTATATTCATCAATGCATCGCGCGCGACGCGTGATATCGAAAAACCGGAACTCTGGAACTCTTGATCCATTAAACCGATGAGCCTCTCGGTGGAATCTGGACAACATTCTACCGCGGCTGCATTCCCCGCCCGCTCAAAAGAGCTTCTAAGCGACGTTCCCCGGCTCAAAGCGCCCGCCCGAACGACGATCAATGATTTCTCCGGTGGCCGCTGAAGTAAAGGCGCGAGCGCGTCCGTCAGGTCTCGACTCCGGGCGTCAACACAAATCGAACGAACGCCGCCAAACAAAGACAACGCGTAGGCCTCGTCTAGGAGTAGGCTCGGTTCCCGGGCGACCTCATCCCCGTCTAATCGCTTTACGCCGATTGCGTCGGGAGTTTCAGCGTCGATCGAGAGCAAGATCGCTGCGACCCTTTCGCGAACAAGTCCCTCGTCGGGTCCGTGGACGAGAAACAAACGGAACTCCTTGGGCGGGCGGAGCACGAACGCGTCCGCCCTAAGGTTTGAGACAACTGTCATTGGAATGCCCTGGAAGGGAATGCTCGCGGGCCTAGGGCATGATCCCCGGCCCGCTGTCTCCGACGAGGGCGTTGCCCGACGTGGCGACCCTTTCGCGGAAAACCAAAATCGTCTAGCAACGTTTCCCACACGATCGCGAGAGAGTACAGGGTAAGAGGCAAATGACCACACATAAATTACTTCTCTTTAGAGGTGACGGAATTGGCCCGGAGGTGATGTCCGAAGTCGAGAAGCTGGTTCGAGTACTTAACTCTAATGGTCTAAGTTTCGAAGTTGAACACGGCCTTGTCGGAGGGAGTGCCTATGATACGCATGGAAAGGCCATTAGCCATGAAGACTTGTCGCGCGCGCATAAAGCTGACGCGATATTGCTAGCGGCGGTAGGCGGCCCAAAGTGGCAGGACATTCCGTATGATGTTCGCCCTGAAGCGGGTCTGCTGCGTCTTCGTAAAGAACTCGGCCTGTACGCCAACCTCCGACCCGCAATCTGCTATCCCGCGCTAACCTCTTCATCCTCATTGAAACCAGAGGTGGTAGACGGTCTCGACATCATGATTGTAAGGGAGCTGACGGGGGGCGTCTACTTTGGGGAGCCCAAGCAAATCATCGACCTCGGGAATGGGCAACGCCGCGGCATCGACACTCAGGTTTATGACACGTACGAGATAGAGCGGATCGGGCGCGTGGCGTTCGACTTGGCTCGGAAGAGGAACCGCAAAGTTACGTCCGCGGATAAGCGAAACGTCATGAAAAGTGGAGTACTGTGGCACGAAGTCATCAGCGCTTTGCACCGTCAAGAATACCAAGACGTTACGCTTGAGCATTGTCTTGCGGATGCTCTTGGAATGCAACTAGTACGCTGGCCCAAGCAGTTTGATGTAATCGTCACCGACAATCTCTTCGGAGATATGCTATCCGATGTCGCCGCGATGCTTACTGGTTCGTTAGGAATGTTACCATCGGCATCGCTCGGGGACATCGACCTCCGGTCCGGCAAACGCAAGGCAATGTACGAGCCGGTGCACGGTTCCGCCCCGGACATTGCGGGCAAAGGGATTGCAAATCCAATTGCAATGATCGCGTCATTGGCGATGGCTCTACGCTACTCATTTGGTTTGGTGGACGTAGCGGATCGCGTCGATGCGGCTATTGAGGCGACTCTCACAGATGGGCTTCGGACCCCCGACATTGCTGGTCCAGAGTCGAGACGGGTCTCGACAAACGAGATGGGCAACGCAATCGTCGCTAAGTATCTCGCGATGTCTTAGTGTGTTCCACAAAAGCTAACGCATAGTTAGGGATGATCACGTCCCAGCCGGACGCCTCAAGTCCAACGTTAATGGGAATTCAGGATGTAGACGCTCGGCAGGAGGGACGTAGCGCCCCGGGCTGTGCCCGTGCGCCTCAAAGCGAGCCAAGCGCCTGGCTTCCGCCTCATTGGAATTAACCGGAAACGTATCGTAATTCCGTCCTCCCGGATGAGCGACATGATACACGCAACCGCCGATGGCTCGCCCATTCCACAGGTCGAAGATATCGAATGTCAAGGGTGCGTGAACTGCCACTCTGGGATGCATCGCCATTGCCGGTTTCCAAGCTTTGAAGCGTACCGCTCCGATAGCGTTTCCTTCAACGGCCGCCCGCCTGAGCGGGATCCGGCGCTGATTGCATGTGACTACGTAACGGTCGGGATCCGCCGCTCCCAATTTTACCTGCAACCGCTCGGTCGAGCTATCCGTGTAGCGGGCTGTTCCTCCAACTGCCCCGGTTTCGCCAAGCACATGCCAGGGCTCGAGGGCCTGACGCAGCTCGAGCTTTATACCCTCAAATTCGACCTCACCGCAGAATGGAAAACGAAACTCGGCTTGCGCTTCATACCAAGCCGACTGAAAGGGGAACCCATACGATCGCAAATCCGCGAGAACGTCCAAAAAGTCTTCCCAAATATAATGAGGAAGCATGAAACGATCATGTAGAGAGGAACCCCACCTCGGAAGGCCCCCATCCAACGGTCGCTGCCAAAGCCAAGCAATTATAGCGCGAATCAAGAGTTGCTGTGCCAGGCTCATCCGGGGGTCGGGGGGCATTTCGAAGCCGCGGAACTCGACGAGGCCTAAGCGTCCGGTAGGGCCTTCGGGCGAATACAGCTTGTCGATGCATATTTCTGCACGATGGGTGTTTCCGGTGACGTCGGTGAGGAGATTCCGCATTAGGCGATCGAGGAGCCATGGCGGAGGCGCGTTAGCGTCTCCCGGCTCCGGAATATGTGCTAAAGCGATCTCCAGTTCGTAGAGACTGTCATGACGCGCCTCGTCCATTCGAGGCGCTTGGCTAGTCGGTCCTATAAATAGCCCTGAGAAGAGGTAGGAAAGACTCGGACGCCTGAGCCAATATGTGACCAAGCTCTTCAAAAGATCGGGACGCCTAAGAAACGGACTGTCGAGCGGCGTGGCGCCTCCGACGACCACGTGATTGCCACCGCCTGTGCCGGCGTGCTTTCCGTCAATCATAAATTTGTCGGCACCCAGCCGCGCGCCTCGCGCCTCCTCATAAACGGCTTCAGTTGTCGCGACACATTCACGCCAATTTAACGACGGATGTATGTTGACTTCAATAACACCAGGGTCGGGCGCGACTCGGATAACGTTAAGCCGCGGATCAACAGGCGGCGCATAGCCTTCAATTTGCACAGGAACATCAATGTTCCTCGCTGCCTCTTCAACTGCGTTGATAAGTTCCAAATAGTCTTCTAGTCGTTGGACCGGCGGCATAAAGACACAAAGACGTCCATCCCGCAGTTCAGTGGAAATTGCAGTGCGCACGGCTCCGTCAATATCGCTGAATGTTTGCTCAACTCTCTGCTGAGCCGATTTATTAGTTTCGGTCGCCGCAAAGGCAGCGATGTGCTGAGATTGGCCTCGATGCGCCTCTGGTTCCGGAAGCGGCTCGCGGGGAACTGTCGGATCCGCATTGAAGACGTACGGAAAAGAAGCTGGAGGCACATAAGGCAAGGACCCGAGCGGGAGTTCGGTAGCCCACCGGACTGTCTCCCGGCACAAGATAGATCGTTCCTCTGCGGGTCCGCCATTTCTCGCTCCGCCATCGCCCATCGTCTGCTCTCGCTTGCCACCTTTGGATTGGCAGAACATATCCGGCAGGCTCTGTGAGCCCCCGAGAAAAGACCCGAGCGAGCCTCGTTCTCTCTTCGGGGTCCTTTAGTTTCGAATTGTCGGGTGTCACATTGTCTGGCAAATTACCTTCTTTTACGATCCATTCTGCAGGGTCCTCATAAGTCGGGGACACAAAATTCTCCGATAGACCGAGCTCCGATGCGATCTCATCAAGTAACGATCGCGCAGGATTTCCCTTGAGTTGGTCGCTATAGTTGATGCCCTCCTTGGCGATCCTGCTCTCATCGTACCAAATCGGCTTACCGTCCCGACGCCAATACAAAGAGAACGTCCAGCGCGGCAAAGATTCTCCTGGATACCACTTGCCCTGGCCAAAGTGCAGAAAGCCTCCGTGCGCAAAACGATCTCTGAGACGCCGGATCAAGACGTCCGCGAGCGCACGTTTGGTCGGGCCAACCGCCGCGGTGTTCCATTCCGGCGATTTCGAAATCGTCAATTGATACGAAGGTTGGTTCACCCCCCATTGTGAGGCGCACGTCCTCTGCCTTCAGAACCTCGTCAACCTTTTCTCCGAGTGCGTCCAATGCTCTCCAAGCCTCTTCGGAGAAGGGCTTTGTTATGCGGGGATGTTCCGTAACCCGCTCAACGCTCATGTCGAATGCAAAATCAACATTCGCGAAGCTCGCGAGGCCCGAAATCGGCGCAGCGTTGCGGTAGTGGGGCGCTGCGGCGAGGGGAATATGGCTTTCCCCGGTAAGAAGACCAGAAGTCGGATCGAGCCCGATCCAGCCGGCGCCCGGAAGATACGCTTCAGCCCAAGCATGAAGATCAGTGAAATCGTGGTCAGTGCCAGCGGGGCCGTCGAGCGCTACAAGATCTGGTTTTAACTGGATTAAATAGCCGGAGACGAAGCGCGCTGCGAAACCCAGGTTCCGAAGGATCTGCACAAGAAGCCAACTCGAGTTGCGGCACGATCCAGAAGCGAGCTCGAGAGTCTCCTCCGGGGTTTGGACCCCGGCTCCATACGAATGAGGTATTTCGTCTGTTGTGAAAGTTGCCGGTTCAGGTCGACAAGGAAATCCACGGTGCGGCGCGGTGTGCGATCAACTCCCGCGAGGAACGACTGCAATCGGGGTCCCACCAGCTCTGGCGTTCGATAAATTGCGAGGTCGGGCTGCAGATCGTCGCCGTACTTAAAAGGCCAATTTTCTGCGCTTTCTTCCAGAAAGAAGTCGAAAGGATTGTACACTGTCATATCGGCGACGACGTCAACGTCAATTCGGAGTTCCGCTACCGCGGCCGGAAAGACGTAGCGTGACAACCAATTACCGTAAGGATCCTGTTGAGTATTAACAAAATGCTCAGCCGGACTGACTTTCAGCGAGTGTGAAATAATCCGCGTGCGACTGTGTGGAGCTGGCCTGAGGCGAATAATCTGGGGGCCGAGAGTGACTAGGCGGTCGTATTTGTAGTGAGTGACGTGATGGATGGCGGCTCGAATGGACATGAATGGAATGCGCCAGCTTTGGGGGATGATAACCATCCCTGTCACAATTTATTGCGCCGCACAATAACTCTTGTCCGCGCAAACGCTTAGCTATTTCGGATCCTGCTTCCGTTTGATTGAATTCCGGAACCCCGATCCATCCCCACCTCCCCGATCCCAACCAAAACACATCCGGCTCACGCAGAGAATTATCTGCCATATTATTCATGAGCATGATCGGCCTCCTCGGGGGCCCAGCCACACAAGCTCAGCATCTCGAACATATGTGGCGGCACCGGCGCTACGACCGTGACCGGTTTGTCGTTCTTGATCAGAGGGACGACAACTTTGCGGGCTAGCAGCTGTAATGACAGATCCGACGGCCTTCCATAAACCCTATCTCCAAGAATAGGAGCCGCCATCGCGGCACAGTGAACTCGCAACTGATGGGTGCGTCCCGTGTGTGGCTGAAGTTGAAGCCACGCAATGTCTTGATCTCGTCGCCGGCCCCTACCGAGTATGCGCCAAACCGTGCGTGCCGGTTTTCCGTGCGCGTCAACTTTCATCCACCATCCTCGACCGTCATCAAGACGGCCCAGCGGCAGGTCGATCTGACCCTCGTCTTCTCGAGGCGATCCAGATACAACCGCCCAATAAGTCTTATGGATTCGTCCTTGCTGGAAGAGCAGCGCAAGTTTCGCAAGGGCCTTCCTGTGCCTTCCTAGGATCAAGCATCCGGCCGTGTCACGATCAAGTCTGTGCGCGAGGCTAGGAGGTCGTGGCAAGCCGAACCGCAGCGCGTCAAAAGTCCCATCTAAACCGACGCCGCCCCCTGGGCCGCGGTGAACAGGAAGCCCGGCCGGCTTGTTCAGGACGAGCATTATCCCGTCTCGATAAAGAAGGCGTGCCCTTGTTTCTTCAGGCGTCATGAAGACATAGGTAGCGGATAAGAGGTCGCCGGGACAGATCGAAAGGATAGTGGATTGAGCCAAGAGGCCGACAAGAAATCCGGCTTGATGCGATGGCTCCGTGGTGAAGCTGCGCCTTTGCGTCCCGAGATCGACCCCCCTCTGGTGGCGGAGGCGGCCCAGGGGTTGGTCCCCGTGCCGGCTGAATCTGGGACCTCACCGCGGCAACGCTGGCTCTTGCGATTGCGAGCCGGTTTATCGCGATCTTCGACCAATATTGGCCGGGGCGTTGCGGACATCTTTACAAAGCGCAGGCTGGATGCGAGTTCGCTAGATGAGCTCGAAGAGGTACTGATCCAAGCGGACCTCGGATTGCCAGCCTCGACTCGAATCCGGGACGCCATTGCGCGCGGACGATACGATAAGGGCATTAGCGCTGACGCTGTAAGGGCCGTCCTCGCCGACGAAATTGAGCGCAGCTTGAATCCTGTCGCGCGTCCCCTTGAGATTGACTGCGGGCGGGAGCCTTTCGTCATCCTCGTCGTGGGGGTCAATGGTTCAGGAAAGACGACGACTGTGGGAAAGCTCGCCGCAAAATTGCGATCGGAAGGTAAGACAGTCGTTCTGGCAGCGGGCGATACCTTTCGAGCTGCAGCCATCGAGCAATTGCGGGTGTGGGCCAGACGTACCGCGTCGGACCTTGTGGAAGGCGCGCACGGGGCGGATGCCGCTGGGTTGGCTTTCGAGGCGCTCGCGCGGGCGAAGGAGCTGAAAGCTGACGTCGTCCTGGTGGATACGGCTGGCCGATTGCAGAACAGGGACGAACTGATGAGCGAGCTTGAGAAGATCGTCCGTGTCCTGAAGAAAGTTGATGCCTCGGCGCCCCACGCAGTCTTGCTCGTGCTAGATGCTACAGTCGGACAAAACGCCATCAATCAAGTGGAAATTTTTGGACGCAAGGTCGGTGTGACCGGACTCGTGATGACCAAAATTGATGGGACAGCTCGAGGCGGAATTTTGGTCGCCCTTGCGGACAAGTTCGCGATCCCGGTTCACTTCATTGGCGTCGGCGAAGGCGTTGAAGACTTAGAGCCATTCCAACCTCGCGACTTTGCAGAGGCAATCGCAGGAATTGAAGTCCCGGGGGCTCCGCAATGACTGAGACGAAAGCCGAGGAAATAGCACCCCGCAAAGCCCTGAATCCGATCATCAAGTTATTACTTGAACTCGGTCCGCTTGCAGTATTTTTTCTCGCCTATGCAAAAATGGGCATATTCGCTGCGACCGGTATTCTGATGGCTGGGGTCCTCGTAACTCTTGGCGTATCATACGTGATGCTTCAGCGAATTCCGATTATGCCGCTCGTTACTGCAATTATAGTAATGATCTTCGGATCTTTGACACTTTTTTTTCACGATGAGACCCTCATTAAGATCAAACCAACCGCTCTCTACACGTTGTTTGGCATTACCCTTTTTGTGGGTCTCGCGCTACGTAAACCGTTGCTCAGTATCTTGTTTGATGGGGCGCTTCATGTCACCGATGAAGGATGGCGAAAGCTCACAGTGAGGTGGGCATTGTTTTTCTTTGCGCTCGCTGTACTGAACGAGTGTATTTGGCGGACGCAGTCGACTGATTTCTGGGTAAAGTGCAAAACGTTTGGCTTCTTACCACTCACTCTTCTATTTGCACTGGCGCAAGCGCCTTTGATACTGCGCTATGAAATAAAAGAAGAGACGTCGGACGAAATGTGAGAGGCGGCAAGTACCGTCGGACCTTCAGACTATCGCCGACCACATTGCAGAATGTGGATATTGCAAAAGGCCCGCGATAGCCAGTGCAATCCCGTAGGGTACACCCTGGTTACCATCGTGGAGACGGACGGCCCAACGTTCGTTTGCAAGCATAGATGGGATGGGACGGGCGCGGGCGCAAACGAGAGCGCATGCCAGTAACCCGCCCGTGATCGACGCGATGACCGCGTAGTTGAGAATTGATCCCCAGCCGAGCCAAATGGCCGTGGAGGTGGCCAGCTTCGCGTCTCCGCCTCCTATCCATCTCTTTGCAAATAGAGGAAGTGTTAGAAAAAACACGCCGATACCACAACTGAAATCACCTGTAATTACCCGAATCGGGGCGCCTTCACTAATAGAAGTAACTACATATCCTGCAACTAAAGTCAGTGGAATCCAATTGGGGATACGCAACGTTATTAGATCTGACGCCAACGGTATGGCCATAAGAACAGGAAAAATAAAATACATCGTAGTGATTATCATAGTGATCCAGAGTAGATGTCGGACGCCGACACCTACGCGTCGGCGTCCAAGACGTTGTATAGGCTACGCGAATTAACCGCCCGCCGGAGAAAGGCTACTGCTGATTTGATTGAAGACACCGCTGATCCGTGTTCCGACGCCTCCCACAGCTGTGATAATGAAAACCGCTATCAGAGATGCAATAAGAGCGTATTCAATCGCAGTCGCTCCAGACGTGTCCGTCATGTATCGCTCAACAAGCTTTCGCATCGATCATTCTCCTCTTGTGCCACGTTTCGGCTAAGGCCTCTCCTCGCGGCATAACAGCAGGTATAGATTATCTCGGTCCACTTTCGCGCACGTTAACGCCATAAGTATTGTGGAGTACGTTTAATGTTTCTTCCAACGATGCGGTTAAACGTTTAAGTGGTTGCTTGGCGGCGGTATCGCTTCGCGCCACTATAAAATTCAACGTAGCTCTTCGGAATCGAGCCAGCATCGCCCGAGCGGGTCGTCGACCTCCACGATCCAGAGATCCGGATCGAAATTGATTTCTCGCACAAGCCGGCGATCGACTTCGTTCGCGTCGACCCATTCCGCTTTGTGTAGCCGACTAAACAGGCGATCGACGCCATCGGGGAGGTCCATCGCCTGATATTGCGGGGCCGGACCATAAAGCGCGGCCGAGCCATTTGGCGTGTCTATTCGAATGAAAATCGCGCCCGCCGCTGCCGCGCCCCTTCGCAGCAAGACCGCTGGAACGCCTCTTGAATCGCACCGACGAAGATAGGCCGATACCCAAATGTCCGAGCGCAGTCGCATCTTTTCGTCAATGATTGGCGCTACGCGCGGCAGCGCGAAGGAGTTTCGCAATTCCGGGGGTGAGAGCCCCTTCGGGCCGGCCGTGGTTGCGTTCAAATTCGTAGATTGCGTCGCGGATCGCGCGCTCACTGCTGGTAGACGCGAGGGGATATCCTAATTTCACAAGGGCCTCACGGGCAGTCTTCAAGAGCTGAGCCGCTTCATCCGCTTTCTCCCGTCTCAGAAGCTCCCCGATCGGATCATCCAAATTGGGGTGAACGGTGCTCATCCCGTCACTTTCTGCCGAACTCGACATTGACAGAGCACTGCTCGCGGATGGCGAATGGATTGTCGGCTGAGCCTTTGCTTCGAGCGTCCGCGAAATAGCGTGCGGGCCCTCTACCGTTTGATATCGCGTAATTTTGCCGTCGGTCGGCTTGACCCCAGGCGCGGCATGCGCACCGCTAAACAGAGGCATGGGATGACGAGCGCGTTGAAGGACGAGGGCGTTGAACACAATGCCGCCGATCAATGCGCCCACGAATAGCCCGAGATAGGCCAAAGCCGGAAGAGAGGTCAAAGTCGAGACCGCAGACCTCAGGTAAGACCGACGAAAGCTCCTCGTCTCGGGCCTGCCGATGAGACCTTCCTTTCTGCCCCTGGCGAGCGCTTGAGACAAGCTACGCGCCTCCAAAATAGTTGAGCGTGTCGTTACGCGCGGAGCTATTTGAACTTCCGATCCACATCACAACATGTCTCTAAACCGCCGAAAACGCCCTTCACAATCATTGTAGCCTCTTGCTTAATTGAACCTGAAGTCACCGTGCCGAAAACGTTGCGGAAATCCCAAGATCTGTAAAAGCCCCGCCCCTCACGCTGAACTGTGCGCCTCGCTGCGAGGCCCTCTCGACCGGTCTCCAGGCGTCGCCGCATCCGCTCGCGGAGCGCGAGGGTCGGTCAATGCGGAGCAAATGCATAAAATCCGTCGAAACATGCGTTCTCAGATTCCCGTGGGTGGGTCGTCTCTCATCAATAATACTCTAAGTCTCATTTCCTCTTCGCTGCTTAAGGGTCTTGTTTTGAGGGAGGAGCGCGAGGCTGCGCGAACTGCCGCTGCCAATCCGACACCGAGGAAAAGCGGAGGACCAAGCCATAGTAGAAACGTTTCTGGCTTAAGCCGGGGTCTCAGGAGGATGAAGTCGCCATATCGCGAGACGAGATAGTTGCGGATTGCGTCGTTGCTTTCGCCGCGTCCAATCCTCTGTCGTATGAGGATGCGGATGTCCCTTGCAAGCGGAGCATCTGAATTGTCGATTGACTGATTCTGACACACCATGCAGCGCAATTGGGCCGATAACGTTCTAGCCCGCGCCTCAAGCACAGGATCTTTCATGACCTCGTCCGGCTCAACCGCGAAGGATGGCGCAGCCAGAGTTGTGAGAAGCGAGAGCAGGAAGGCCGTTCGAACGAGATATCCCTTCAACGTGCTGTCGCCCCCACCGGGATCGCGCGCGCTCTTGCCGCGACGCCGAACCGCAACCGACGGTCGGCGAGAGAAAGACTTCCGCCCAGCGCCATCGCAAGACCACCGAGCCAGATCAAGGTGACGAGAGGCTTCCAGTAAAGCCGGGCCGGAACTTCGCCATTCGTGGCAGGGTCCGCAATCGCTACGTAGATCTGTCCTAAGTTAAGCGTCGCGAGGCCAGCCTGGGTTGTCGTCATCTGCCGGGCGGCAAAGCGGCGCCGCGAGGGTTCAAGTGTCGCAACCACGACGCCTCCTGAGCGGACGGTCATTGTCGCAAAGGTATCGGTGTAGTTCTCACCGGCGCGCTCGCCTAGCGCGTCGAGGGTGATCTCATAAGGGCCAACCTGTTGAGGAACGTTTTTCTTCAGGTTCGCGATTGCTTCGGCGCCGAACCCGGCGCCCGAGAGCCCTAGAAGCGTAACCCCGACGCCGATGTGAGCGAGGGCCGCGCCCCAAAATGACAGCGGAAGGCCCCTCGCTCGGCGCAGGGCGACCACGAACCCGAGCCCGGGCCGCCAGCCGCGAACACCGATTTCCGTGAGCGTGCCCGCGATTACGAAGACGGCAAGTCCGGTAGCAAACAAGGCCAGGAGAGACTGTCCGCGCGATAGCGCCGCAGTGACGAGCGCCGTGATCGCTCCAATTCCAAAAGCGACCCCAAGCCTCTGAACCGCGCCTAAAAGATCGCCGCGTTTCCAGGCTAGCGAAAAGCCAATCGGCGCAACCGCGCAAGCCGATAAAAGGAGGACGCCGCAGGTCATGTTGAAGAAAGGCGCCCCTACCGTGATTTTTTCGCCGGTCAACTGTTCGAGCGCGAGCGGGTAGAGCGTGCCTAAGAGAACAGTCGCACAGGCTGTCGTCAACAGGAGATTATTGAGCACAAGCGCGCCCTCGCGCGAGATGGGCGCGAACAGTCCGCCCTGCCTCAGCATCGGCGCTCGCCAAGCAAAAAGAGCGAAAGATCCAGCGATGAACAAAGCCAGGATTACCAGAATGAACACCCCTCGCCGAGGATCGCTCGCGAAGGCATGCACCGAGGTCAGCGCTCCCGACCGAACAAGGAAGGTGCCGAGCAACGAGAACGAAAAGGCAAGGATCGCGAGGAAGATCGTCCAGATCTTCAGCGCATCCCGCTTCTCCATAACTGCGACGGAATGGATGAAGGCCGTTCCCGCAAGCCACGGCATGAGCGAGGCGTTCTCGACCGGGTCCCAGAACCAGAATCCGCCCCAGCCCAGCGTGTAATAGGCCCAGAAAGAGCCGGCTGCGATGCCCAGGGTCAGGAAGCTCCATGCGGTTAATGCGAAAGGCCGCACGTAGCGAGCCCATGCTGCGTCGATCCGCCCCTCGATGAGCGCCGCTGCGGCGAAGGAGAAGACAACCGAAAAGCCGACGTAGCCGAGATACAGAAGCGGGGGGTGGATAGCGAGCCCCGGATCCTGCAAAATCGGATTCAGGTCGCGGCCCTCGAAGGGCGCGGGAAAAAGACGCTCGAATGGGTTGGACGTGAGGAGAATAAACAGGAGAAACGACGTGCCGATCAGGCCCTGCACCGCAATGGCGTTCGAGCGCAGCGTCGGGGGAAGGGACGCGCCGGACGCCACAGGCAGGACGCCAAAGGCCGCGAGGATCAACACCCACAGGAGCATCGAACCTTCGTGATTTCCCCAGACTCCGGAAATCTTGTATATGAGCGGTACGGCGCTGTGTGAATTCTCCGCTACATTGAGAACGGAGAAGTCCGAGGTGATGTGGGCGTTGACGAGCGCCGCGAAAGCAGCCGAAATAAGAACAAACTGCGCGAGCGCAGCGGTTGCGCCCGCCGACATCAGCCGAGGATCACGTAGGCGGGCTCCAAGAGCCGAGCCGACCGTTTGGACCAGCGCCATTGAAAGCGCAAGAACAAGAGCGAAATGGCCAATTTCGACTATCATTTTGCTGCGGTCTCGCCTTCCTGCCAGCGCCCCTCCCTCTTTAGCGTATCGACGACTTCACGGGGCATGTAACGCTCGTCGTGCTTGGCGAGGATTGTCTCCGCCTTCAGTTCGTTGGGGGCGTCAAGCACTCCCTCCGCGACCACACCCTGTCCCTCGCGGAAAAGGTCCGGCAGCAAACCCTGATAGACAACATTGAGATCGTGCGACCCGTCGGTCACAACGAATCGCACACGTTCGCCCGGAGACTTGATTACCGTGTCCGGCTTGACGAGTCCGCCGATCCTGAGCCGGGCGCCGACCGCGGCGGGCTTCTCGACGACTTCGGTCGGACTGTAGAAGAACACAATGCTGTCTCTCAGCGCATAGAGCGCCACCCCTGCGGCGACGGCGCCTACGGCGAGTGCGCCCGCAATAAGCGTCAGCCGGCGCCTCCGTCGTTTCAATTCGTTTCTCCCACGCCTAGATCGCGCGCGATCTGATCGAGACGCGCAACGGATGCCGCATCTTGACCGAGAGCCTTGCGTGCGTCTGCAAGGGCCGCCTTGGCCTTATCTTTCTCATGCAAGACTGTGTAGGCGCGAATGAGGCGAGCCCAATCATCGACGTTGCCGCCCTTGTCCGCCAGCCGGGTCGCGAGCTTGCTTACCATGCCTTGGATCATCGCCATCTGATCCGCGGATTGCGGCCTGAAGGCAACGGATGGCGGCGGCTCTCCCTCCAGGATCGCCATCCGGGCTCGGACCGCGGCAAGCCAGGGAGCGTCCGGCGGCGCTTCTGCCGCCAAGCCTTCATAGGCGTGAATCGCTTCCTCCTTTTTACCGTCCTGCTCGGCGGCAAGCGCAAGATAAAAGCGCGCCTCCGGCAGGCCGGGTTTCTCGGCGATCGCCTTTGCAAAAGCATTTCTCGCGTTGTCGGTGACGACGCCGTCCGCCTTCGCAACCAAGGCTTCGCCATAGGCCGCGCGTCGGGACGGGTCTTCGCCAAGAATCCGCAAAGCCTCAGAATAAGCGTGCGCCGCATCATCGTATCGCCCAAGGCGCATGTAAATGGGCGCGAGCACTGCCCACCCGTTCCCGTCTTCGGGTTTCGCTAACAGGTGGGCTTCGACCGCCGCTATGGCGGCCGCTATGTCCTTGTCCGCCGTAGCGGCCGGACGGCTCGCAAGCGGCTCGTCCGGCATGGCCGGCTGGCCCAGATGTGCGTAGAGCAAAAAAGCGATCGCTGGGACGACGACAGCAAAGCCAACGGCCACAGAGAGCCGCAGGCCGGACCGGGAATAAGCGGACTGCCGCATTTCCGTACTGGCGGATAACAGTCGTCGGGCGACCTCCGCGCGTGCGCTGGCGGCCTCGGTCTGCGGCAATAGGCCGCGCGCGACATCTCGCTGAATTTCTTCGAGTTGCGCCCTGTAAAAGCTTGTTTCGTCCGCGGCGTGATCGCGTTCCCCACGCCGTGACGGCGTGCGCACCAACGGCCATATTACAGCGAGCGCTGCGAGAGCAGCCATTCCCGCCATCACGAACCAAACCATTGGCCATAGCCTCAATCGGCTCTGCGCGAGCCCGCGTCCCGATAGCCCAGAACCTTCTTAAGGTCTCTCAAAAAGGCATTAACTGGACATACGCCAAGAACCGTCAGGCTGTTGGCAGGCTATTCCGTGCCCACGGTGCGGCCGGCCGGCCAGATAGATGGTCTGGTTGTAAGCTCGACACCCCCCGCCGGTGTCGTTCCCAACTTCGACGAAACCAAAAACTCCGTGAGCACCGCGCCAGGATTGGTGCTGACCCGAGTTGAGTGCGGCGACTTGCGCTTTCCACGCCGCAGCGCGGTCGGCCTCGCTAAGGGCCGCCCCGAGGGGCCCTCCCAACAAGCCCCCGAGGCCGGCGCCTGTCGCGGTGGCGGACTCGGGCGACGCCGCCGTCGTAGCCGCGACCACCGGAGGTTGGGTTCGCTCCGCGCCGCAGCCGGAGACCGTAATAGAGGCAACCGCAACGATCCCCAGCGGTGCAAATTTCGCCATCTGACCTTCCTTCCAAATGGCCGCCATAGGCGGTCGCCGAGTTCCCAGACGCGCGATTAAAGAGAAGGCAATCGAACCCGCGCTCTCAAGCCTCCCAGAGGGCTTTGATCCAACTCGAGAGAACCGCTGTAAATGCCGACAAGATCCAGCACAATAGACAGGCCCAGCCCCGACCCCGGCCGGGATTCATCGAGCCGCTTGCCGCGTTCCACGGCTTCCGCTCTGACTCTCGGATCGAGACCCGGTCCGTCATCATCGACTTCGACCACCACAAAGGCGGGCTCGTCGTTCGGGCTGCTCTCGCGCCAGGCCCGGAGCGCGACGCTTTCTCGAGCCCATTTGCCCGCGTTGTCGAGCAGATTTCCAATTAGATCGGTCAGATCCTGCAATTCGCCCCGAAAGCGTAATTCGTCTTCGATCTCGTCGACAAACAAGAGTCCGCGTTCCGCGTAAAGCCGTTCGAAAGTCCGAACCAGTCCTTCAAGGACAGGCTTCACATCTGTGACGGCCCCAGTAGCATGGGCTCGCGCGGCGGCGCGGGCCCGCTCTAGATAGAATCCGACCTGACTGCGCATGACTTCCGCTTGCTCGCGCACTTTTTCCGGTAGATCGGGAGTTGGCGTTTCCGCCTCATTGACCAGCACGCTAAGGGGGGTTTTGAGCGCGTGCGCTAGATTGCCGACCTGGGTGCGGGCGCGCTCCAGAATTTCGCGGTTGGCGTCAAGCAGCTGGTTAACCTCGGCTGCAAGCGGCGCCACATCATCTGGAAAGACGCCGGCCACCCGTTCGGCCTCTCCCCTCCGAATAGAGGCCACGCCCTCCTGAAGCACCCGGAGAGGCCGCAGCCCGAACCGGACCGCGAGTGCGGTCGAACCCATCAGCGCGAAAGCGAGGGCCAGGAACGTTATTGCAAGGCCCCACTGAAAGCCTCGCACTTGTTCATTGATTACGTCCGCGCTTGCGGCAACCTGAATAAGATACCGCCCCTCATCGCCAGCGTCGATTTGACGCTGAACCACACGCAATTGGCGTCCGCCGGGACCGATAACGTAGCCGCTCAGAATTTCGGCATGTCGATCGCTGGGCTGAGCCAAACGCGGAAGCTGGGTCGCGAATAAAGACTTCGACGCGCGGATTTCCGGCGGTTGAGAATCGAGCCGCGTAATCTGCCAATACCAACCGGAGAACGCGAGTTCGAACTCCGGCGCGACAGTCAGCGGCGACGATATTTTCGTTTCGTCACCGGGAACGGCTACATTCGCCGCAAGAGCCTTCAGATAAACGCCCAACTCGTTGTCAAAATTCCCCTCCGTCCAGCGAGCGTTGACCGCGCTTAAACTCAGCCCTGCGATCAAGAGGATAGCCGTGCTCCAGAACGCCGCGGAAAGGAAGAGGCGCCATGCGATCGACCGATTGCCAATCGCTCTTCGCGTCAATGGTCTATGGCACCTCGCGAACGGCGCCGCGCGCTGCGCTCGTGGCAAAAGCCGCATATGCGCGAAGAGCCTGGGAAACCTTCCGCGAACGAGGCTTCGCCGGTTTCCAGGCGTCCTTTCCCTTGGCGTCCATCGCTGATCTCCGGTGCGATAACGTCAGATCGTCCACCAGCACGTTGATCTTACGGCCGGGAATATCGATCTCAATCATATCGCCTTCTTCGACGAGCCCGATCGCGCCGCCTTCGGCCGCTTCTGGGGATGCATGGCCAATTGAGAGGCCGGAGGTTCCTCCAGAGAATCGCCCATCGGTGATGAGAGCGCACGCCTTGCCCAAGCCCCGTGATTTCAGGTAGCTCGTTGGATAGAGCATCTCCTGCATGCCCGGTCCCCCGCGCGGTCCTTCATAGCGGATGACAACCACGTCGCCGGCAACGATTTTGCCGCCGAGGATGCCTTGCACGGCGTCATCCTGACTCTCGAAGATCCGAGCAGGACCCTTGAACTTCAGAATGCTTTCGTCCACCCCTGCGGTCTTTACGATGCAGCCGTCGAGAGCGATGTTGCCTGACAGAACCGCCAGTCCCCCATCTTTAAGGAAGGCATGTTTCGCGTCCCGAATGACGCCTTTTTCTCGGTCATCGTCGAGTGAGGCATAGCGTTCCGACTGGCTGAACGCGACCTGGGTCGGGACCCCGCCTGGTGCGGCTGAGAAGAAATCTCGCGTCGCGTTGCTCGTGGTGCGCTTAATGTCGTTCCGAGCCAGCGCATGATCGAGGGATTCCGCATGCACCATTTGTACGTCCCGGTTCAACAGGCCAGCCCGGTCCAACTCACCCAGGATTCCCATGATGCCGCCCGCCCGATGAACATCTTCGATATGCACGTCCGCAACGGCTGGCGCCACCTTGCACAACACAGGGACGTGTCGCGATAGCCGGTCGATGTCCGTCATGGTGAAGTCGATCTGGGCCTCGTGCGCGGCCGCTAGGAGATGGAGGACCGTATTGGTCGATCCGCCCATCGAAATATCGAGCGTCATCGCATTCTCGAAGGCCTTGAAATTGGCGATCGAGCGGGGCAGCACGCTCTCGTCGTCTTCCTCGTAATAACGTCTGGCCAGATCGACGATGAGGTGGCCGGCTTCTACGAAGAGCCGGCGCCGGTCCGCGTGGGTCGCTAGAACAGTGCCGTTACCCGGCAACGACAGCCCCAGCGCTTCTGTCAGGCAATTCATTGAATTCGCTGTAAACATACCTGAGCAAGAGCCACATGTCGGACAGGCTGACCGCTCAATCACCTGGAGGTCAGCCTCACTGACCTTCGAATCAGCGGCCGCGACCATCGCGTCGATGAGATCGATCTTTTTGGCCCCACTCGACAACTTTACCTTCCCCGCCTCCATAGGACCGCCAGAAACAAAGACGGCAGGAATATTGAGGCGTAGCGCCGCCATCAGCATCCCTGGGGTGATTTTGTCACAGTTCGAAATGCAAACCAACGCGTCTGCACAATGCGCGTTGGCCATATACTCGACACTGTCGGCAATAATCTCCCGAGACGGCAAAGAATACAGCATACCGTCGTGTCCCATCGCGATCCCGTCGTCGACGGCGATGGTGTTGAATTCCTTCGCCACCCCGCCGGCGGATTCGATCTCACGGGCGACGAGCTGCCCGAGATCCTTCAAGTGCACATGTCCGGGTACGAACTGCGTGAAGGAATTCGCCACTGCGATGATGGGTTTGCCAAAGTCTCCATCCCGCATTCCAGTCGCGCGCCAGAGTCCGCGTGCGCCAGCCATGTTTCGGCCATGGGTCGTTGTACGGGAACGATACGCTGGCATCGATTACCACCCGATGGGTCGAGGCAAACCTCGAATAAAAGCGAGACGTGTCACTTTCGCGCCGCCAGAATCGGACACCCAACGCGCCGAAATGCAAGCCGGTACTCTCGCCGTTCCCGGCAAGCCACATGCTTGTAATGCCGAACGGGGCAGCAATATGGCGGCGGCGGCTCCAAGAGGTTTGCACGTCGTTTGGACAAAGGCGATTGGAAAGGGCGGAGGCGTCTCCGAAGCTGAGAGTTGCAACTTGACACGATGGTCACAGTAGGAGCCCGATCCTGGCCGCGCTGAAGAACTGGGGCGACGCCAGCATCAGCCGGTTTGGCAAGTCGAAGGTTCACAGTTGCAGCCCGAAGCGTCACGCCAGGTTGAACGCGGCCGGCAGATGCTCGTCCTTCACTTGAATTTGCGCCGTCTTTTGCCCGAGCGCGGCGAGTTCGCCCATATTGGCGGGATTGTCCATCTGGGCGATCTGATCGACCTTGCCCGGCGCATAATCGACCTGGAGTTGATCCTTTAGCCATTTCGCGTCGAGAACCGTGTTGTAGCGGACATAGGTCGCGAGGTTGGGACCTTTCTGGCTGTCGATTTTCAAGTCGCCGACCGCACGGTCGATCGTCCAGGGCGTCAAGCAGCAGGAGAGCCATTGCAGCATGGCGCGATTTACCCGGTCGCAATCGTCCATGAGCGAGGACAGGGCGGCGATCCCTTCCAGCGCGGCCGGGGAATTGACGATCTCGTCGGCGCTCTTCAGCGACCTGTAAGATCCGGTGCCGACGGAAATGATCAGCAGGCGGTCCTTGCCCGTGTTCCAGCCAAAGCCGTGGCCTTGGAGCGCCGCAAGCATGAGAAGCTGGAGCGCCGGATCGTTGAACGGCGAGACGCCGCCGTCGACGAATGCGCCGGTTTGGGTTGAACCGTCGCGGGCGGAAATCGTAATTTTCTCCGGATCGAAATAGGTCGGCGCCGCAGTGCTCGCGCGCACGATCTGGGCCAGGCGAAGCGCGCCGTCCTGTTTGGCGTATCGCGCATTGGGGCTGTTGTGCAGCGGCCAGGGACTTCCGGTGTCCAGCCGCTTGGTCATGATCATCAGGCCGGTGCGGATGGTGTCGCTGTCGAGCGTCGTGTCCGCGCCCAATTGCTGATCTAGCTGGCGCTGCAGCGGGTCGGACGGGAATTTCGGCCCAAGATAGCCGCGGAACTTGTCGAGGATCTTGAAGCCGCCGGACTGAAAGACGCTCGCGCCCATCGTCTGATAAAGCTGCTTCAGCTGCGCGACCGTCATGCCGCGGGCGAGACCAGCCGCGATGATCGAGCCGGTGGATGTACCCCCGATCAGGTCGAAATAATCGGAGAGGACGAGGTCGGGCTCTCCCGTTCGCCGCCGAAGCATCGCCTCGATCGCGTCGAGGAACTGAAGCGTGAGGATTCCTCTTATGCCGCCCCCGTCCAGCGAGAGGATGCGCTTGGGCCCGGTCGCGGGGTCAAGATGCTGCTGCCTGGTGAGAGCCATCCACACCTCCCCACAAATGCGGTCCCGCCCTCTCGGCGGCCCGTTTCGATGAGCTTCCGCGACGGACATGACCCCGTCAAGTCGCCGCCTGCGGGGGCAATCGCAAAGCCGTCGGCTAGGTTTGCGAAGCCGGGTCGGTTAAGGAGAGGTCGGGAACGCGGTTGATTGTCGCCGTGGGAGGGTCCGCATCATGCGCGTGTTAACCCGAGGCGCCATCCTTGCGCTGGCCGTTGCGGCGGTCTCCGGCGCCGCCCATGCCCAGCCGGCGTCGGTTCGCGACGATGCCCGTTGCCGGGACTGGGGTGCAGAGCGTGGAACGCAGGCCTATTATGATTGCCGCGCGACGCTGGACCGCCGCCGCCACGAGCGCTGGCGCGAGCACGAAGATTCCAACGCCTACGGCGCGCCGCCTCCCGCGCCCTATGGCGGTCCGTATCGAGACGGTTACGGAGCTCCGCCGCTCGGCCCGGCGACTCGGCCGGCCGCAGGCATTTCGGATGGCGACGCGATTGCTCAGTGCGAGCGGCGCGCCCGCTACGGAGCGCCGTTTCCGATCGACCAGCTCGCGGCGAAGTTCGTCGCGCCCGGCCGCGAGAAGCGGGTCACTCTCTCCTTTCGGGTCGTGAAGCCCGGGCCGGCCTACGGCTTCTGGAACGTCGAGTGCCGGTTCGCCGGCGACCAGATGACGAGCTTCAAGGGCAGTTGACGACGGCCGGCGCTCCCTGCTTTCAGCCGCTCGCCTTGCGGATGCTGTCATCGACTTGACCCATCGCGCGCGATAAGGGGAGGGCCGAGGGTGCTCCCACATGGGGTCCCCGGCCAAAGCAAGATGAGGGGCTTAGGCGGACATGGCCTTGTTCGACGCGCTGATCGACGATGTTGCGGCCCGATTCGCTCTTGGCGCCAAGGCGGAGCCGCTGGTTCGGGAGGCCGTCGGACTCGTCTCAAGCGGGCCGGGCGGCGTCGAAGGCTTCCTGGAATCGCTGCGGCGAGCCGGCCTTTCCGCAACTGTCTCCATGTGGCTTGGCGATCCGAACGCAAAGGGGCTTTACCCGCCGGACCTGGAGCGGGCGGTCGGCGACGAGGCGATCTCGGACGTCGCGGCCCGCGCCGGCGTGGAACGACCGGCGGCCGTCGCCGCGCTGGCCTATGCCGTGCCGAGGATCGTCGGCCTTTTGACGCCGGGGCGCATCGTCCCGGCGGCCCCGCCTTTGCAGGCATCCGGTCCCGCGGCGATCTCCGGCGCGGCTCCGGCAGGCGGGAGCCTGCCATTGCGGCTGCTGGGCGCCGTAGCGGTCGTGGCGGCGCTGGCCTGGCTGATCTGGCTCTTCGGGCCCCACGTTGCCGGAACGCCGGTCGCCACGGCGACTGGACCTGTGGTTGCTGGGACCGCCGCGCCCGCCGCCAAGGCTGAGGCGAAGCCCACTCCCGCTTCGACTCCCGCCCCTGCGGCGTCAACTCCCGCCGCTGCTCCGGCCCCTGTTGCCGCTCCCTTCGCGCCGGCGACGCTGACCTTTCAGGATGAGGACGGAAGCGTGCATGTGGCGGGCGCCGTCCATGACGACCAGACGCGCGCCTCGCTCCTTGACGCGCTGAAAGGCGCGTTCGGCGCGGACAAGGTCAGCGGCGGCATTGCGGTCGATGCGAACCGGGCGGCGCCGCCGTGGCTTGCGAAAGCCGGCGCGGCTTTCGCGCTTCTCAAGGCGAACGGCCTTCAGGCTGCATTCGATGGCGGCGCGTTAAGAATTCGCGGTCCGCTTTCCGAGGCAGACATGGGTAAGATCGCCGATTCGCTGAAAGCGCTTTTCGGAGCAAGCGTGACGGTGGAGGCGATGGCTGACGAGCCCGCCGTCCCGGCGGTCGCCCCCGCGCCGGCGGCCGCCGCGCCCTCCGAGCCGGCCACTCTGGCGCTCGACGACCATGACGGGATGGTCCATGCCTCCGGCGCCGTCCACGATGATGAGACGCGCGCCTCCATGCTCGACGCTCTGAAAGGGGTCTTCGGGGCCGACAAGGTGAGCGGCGACATCACGGTCGACGCGAAACGCGCGGGCGCGCCATGGCTGGCGAACCTCCGCGCGGCGCTCGATCTTTTGAAGGTTCCGGGCATCAAGGCTGCATTCGAGGGCGCGAAAGTCGACCTTTCGGGCGCCGTTCCGCAGACGGACCTTTCCAAGGTTGCGGATTTGTTGAAAGCGCTGTTCGGTACAGGCGTAGCGGTAGAGGCCGCAACGTCGGCTCCCGCCCCCGCCGCTCCAGCCGCCGCACCCGCTGCATCCGCGCCTGCGGCTCCCGCAACGGCAGCTCCTGCGGCCGCGGCGCCGGAAAAGCCGGCCATGCTAGCGTTGGATGATCAGGGCGGCGTCGTTCATGCCTCGGGCGCCGTCCACGACGATCACGCGCGCGGCTCGATTCTGGATGCGCTGAAGGCCGCTTTTGGGGCGGACAAGGTTGTCGGCGAGGTTTCGGTCGATGCGACGCGCGATGGGTCGGCGCCATGGCTCACGAACCTGCGCGCCGCGCTCGATGCGCTCAAGATTCCAGGTCTTACGGCCTCTTTCGAGGGCGGAAAGCTCGACCTCGGCGGCTCGGTTTCCGAGGCCGACCTCGGCAATGCCGAAGACGCGATGAAGACGCTGTTCGGCGGCGCAGTCGAGGTCAGCACGACGACGGACATCGTCGCCGGCGCCAACACCAAGGCGAACGCGGCGCTTGGCTCGTTGAAGAGCGGCTTTTCAGGAGCCGACCTCGCAAGGGCGATGAATTTGTCGGTGATCAATTTCGCGACCGGCTCGGCCGAGGCGCCGCCCGACGTGCTCGACTTCCTCAAAGCGGCCGCTGGGGACCTCAAGCAACTTCCAGCCGGTTCGGTGATCGAAATCGCGGGCTACACGGACAACACCGGCGACACCGCTGCGAATGTCGTGCTGTCGCAAAAGCGGGCGGAAACCGTCCGCGACATCCTTGTCAGGGATGGGGCCCCCGCCGCCATGCTGGTCGCGAAGGGTTATGGATCGGCGGATCCGGTGGCCAGCAACGACACGCCGGAAGGGCGATTCCGCGACCGGCGGATCGAGTATCACTTCAAGGCCACGCCGTGAGAACGCGGCGCGGGCCCCCGCTCACGGATGGATTGCGTCCAGCTCCGGCAGCATGACGACGCTTTCCTGCTCGTTCGGATCGGTGCGCGCCACGATCGCGACGGCGGGTTCTGTCGCGCTGAGGTTATAGGGGAGATGCGGAACGTTGGCGGCGATGTAGAGGAAGTCGCCGCCGCGTAGATGATGCCGTTGCCTACCACAAACGGACTCGCCGCTGATGCGTAGATCCCGTCTCATGCGATTCGTGCTTGGGCCTTGGCGCGCGTGCCTTGCGGCGGACGCATTGGCCGCGCCTGTCTTGAGGGGCTGTCCTCAGGCGTCATAGGGACCTCGCGGTGCTTGAGGCGTCAGCCGCCCAGCGGCGCGACGCCCTTGGCTTTGCCGTCGGCGGAAAGCGTGATTTTTTCGATCCGCATTTCCGCGTTCTTCAAAAGATCGTCGCAGCGCTTCTTCAATAGTTCGCCGCGCTCGTAGAGGGTGATCGACTCGTCGAGCGACACCGCGCCTTTCTCCAACTGGTCGACGATGCCTTCGAGCTCTTCCAGCGCCTTTTCGAAGGCCATTGTCGCGACGTCGGGCTTGGCTTCGGGCACGCTTCTGGTCTCCGGTTCGCCGGCGCTCCCTCTCATTCGGGCAGGGCGGAAATGAGGTAGAGGGTCTTCAGTGTGTCGCTCGGCTGGATCTGTGGGAAGCTTTCCCGCCAGATCGCAACGATCCCTCCGCTGCGGTAGATGTCGCTCAGCGCCCGGTCGACCGCGAGGCGAAAGTCGCTGTCGCCGCGCTTGAGCGCGAGCGCATAGGGTTCGAGCGAGAAATATTGCGCGGCGACCTTGAGGTCGCTGCTCGCGGGAGCGCGCGAGGAGAGCCACGCGAGGATCGCGCGATCGCCGAAATAAGCCGAGATGGCCCCGCTCTGGAGCTGTTTCAGGCCCTCTTCATGCGTTGGGACCGCGACGACGTCGGCGTTGATATTGGCGCTCTTGAGCGTTTCGCGCAGGCTCTGCTCGGTTGTGGTGCCGGCGAGCACGCCGACTTTCTTACCGGCGAGGGCGGCGAAATCGGCCGGTCCATTCCCCTTGATGAGAAGGCTCGCCCCGTCGACGAAAGTCGGCTGGGAGAAGTCGACCTCGGCGCGTCGCGACAGCGTTTCCGACGTCGGCTCGCAGAGAAGGTCCGCCTTTCCTTTGGCGATGGCGTCGAACCGGTCCGCGGCGGTGACCGTGACGAAGTCGATCTTGAGATCGGGAATGTGAAGCTGGTTGCTGAGCCGCCCGACGACCGCCTCGCAGAGATCGACGATGAAGCCCGCCGGTTTGCCATCGGCGCCCTTGTAGGAGAAGGGCGGGGCGTCGTCGCGGACGGCGAGACGGATCGTCTTGTCCTGCTTCAGCCGCTCGATCGTCTGGGCGCCGGCGGGCGCCGCGAAGGCCGCGATGAGTAGCGTGGCGAACGCCGCGCGCCGAACCATGGTCGTCATTCCTGTCCCCGCCATTTCACCCGCCCCTCGCGGGCTTGAGCGGCTTCGTACCAGAGTTGGCCGCAGGCCAAAAGGCCTCAGGCGCGGCCGAAGCGGTCGAGCCGCTCGCGACAGGGGCGCGGGTCAAGCCAGTGGATTTCTGCGCGATTCGCCGTGCCTCTTCCTGAATGTCCTGAGCGCGACGAGGCGAACCTTGCCGCCGAAGAAGGCTATTGCGTCAATCGTGGGTTGAGCCGCGGCGAGACGGCCCGACGGCCGCGAGTGGTGCGGGCCGTCGATCAGCGCCGTCGAGAACCTCTGGCCGAATTGCTGGAGGTCTTCATCAATCGCTCGCATCGACGACTTGGGCGAGGACGCCGCCGATCTGAGAAGAACTCCTGAAGCCTAGGTCAGGGCCGGTCGCCGTGCCCGTTGAGCGCTCCCGGCGCCCAGTCCGTGCCGTCGCGCATAGCGTAAAAAATGTGCATGCCGATCTTGTCGACGCGCTTCAGATAGCCGCGCCAGAACGGCGCGACATAGGTCGCGTGATAATTCACGGCTTGCGCGACCTCTGGAATGTAAGTTTTGCCGTTGACCACCTCGTCGGCGATACGGGTGGCGACCGCCCAGGCGCCGGGCTCCTCGATGCGGAGCGATTTGCCCTCGCAGGCGAAGGAGAACTGGCAGGCGAAGGGCCGGTTGCGGTCCTGATAGACGACTCCGCAGACTGTGGTCGGATAGATCCCGCTTCGCACGCGGTTAAGCACCACCTCGGCCACGGCGGCCTGCCCGGCCTCCGGCTCGCTGCGCGATTCGAAATAGATCGCCTCGGCGAGGCAGCGCATCTGTCGCTGGTTGTCCTTCGGGTCGACCAGGGCCGCGTAATTCGGCTTGCCGTCGGGAA
Source organism: uncultured Alphaproteobacteria bacterium (assembly GCA_963824465.1). Taxonomy (GTDB): domain Bacteria; phylum Pseudomonadota; class Alphaproteobacteria; order Rhizobiales; family Beijerinckiaceae; genus Roseiarcus. The sequence goes on along the minus strand of CAWGPL010000014.1, from coordinate 835,726 downwards.
AGACGGATTGGGCTGCGATGGTCGTCCCGGAGGCGTTGGGGTCCAGTTCGACCGGAACGATGATGCCGTCGCTGGAGGTCGGGCTCGAGGAATTGAAGGCGAATTCGAGCGGAAGGGCCGGCGTTGCGCCGTCGGTGAAGGCGACCGGCGGGGCGTTCGGGGGCGCGTCCGGGGTGACGGGCAGCAGCGGGCTCATGCTGTGGCGCGGATCGAATTCGAGATCCTCCTGCGTCATGCCGCTCGCGATATCCCGCCCGCTGTGGCGTTTGGCGTCGAATCCGGGGCGGAGGAGAATGAAAGGGTCGCCCTTGCCGGAGCGTTCGACCTTCGGGAATGGGCGGCTTGGGGTCTTAAGCGCTGCGTCCGGCTCGATCTCGCCCGAATCGATGAAATCTCCGGGATCGCCGACGACGTAGCGCGCCTGCGCGAGCGGCAAGGGCTGGCCGGTCTCGTCGACGGCGCTCTGTCTCTGCGCGAGCGCGATGGCGCGGCGCACGGGGTCGATCTGGTTCAGAACGGAGGCGCGGTCGAAGACGCTCGTGTAGCGTGTCGGTTCCTGCCCGGCGTCGGCGGTGACCGAGACGAGCACCCCGGCCGCCAGCGCCCAAGGGGCGACGGACCATGCGGCCCAGCCTAGACGCGAGCGACCCATACGCTTTCCACGCGCGCTGTTCCTGACTCTGGCGCGCCCGACATAGACAAGCGCGCAATGCGAAGGGTTCCGTTTATCTCCGTTTAAGGTTGCGGACGGGTTACCGAACGTGAGCGAGGTCCGTCCCGCTTTGAGGCAGGGCGCGTCGTCGCGAAACCTTTCGCCATTGTGACGGTCGTCACTGATAAATTCGAACCCTGCGGCTAGTTTTGGAGCGGAGCTTCGGCAGGAGGTCCGTATGCTTCGAGGCACGATGACGTGCCCGTAACGCGAAACGCGGAGGCCGGCATGACAGACGAAGCCGCGGACTATCCAAGCAATGCTCCCCTCCGCACGATCTTCCTCAGCTATCGCCGTGTTGACGACGAGCCTCCGCCGGAGAACCCTAACGGAAAGTATGTCGAACACCTGAGGAAACAGCTTCTCTGGGAACTGCGACAGCTGGGCGTCCCAAAAACCGTTCTCTGGATGGATCGCTACGAGATCGAAACTGGCGACATCTGGCCGGAGGCTCTCCGCGAGGGGCTAGAGAAGTCTGATCTTTTCATTGCGCTTCTGTCGCGGAACTACATCACGAGCCGCTGGTGCGAGAAGGAGCTCGGCGCAATGGCGCAACAAATCAGCCACTGTGAGCCGGATCTGCAAAGGCAGCGGATCTTTCGGGTCGACAAGCATCGCGTACCGGAGACCAAGATCCACGACGTGCTGAAGAACATTCAGGCCGTCCGCTTCTATGAAGAGGATTTGGAGACCGACAGCGAGGAGGAATTCTACTATCGCGGCCGCGTCGTTCACGAGACGAAATATTTCGATGCGATTCATGAGTTGGCCGTCGCGGTCTATAATCGCCTCGAAAGGCTCGGGGTCGAGATGGGGCCGCAGTCGCTCCCGCCTGCGGTCGAAAAGCCTTGCAACGGCCGTGTGGTCTTTGTTGCGAAGCCGGCGCGGGACATGAAAAGCGAGTATGAGACGCTGACGTCCGAATTGACGCGGGCCGGATATCGGCTGCTTCCCGATCCGAAGATAGACTTGCCGCTTGCAGCCGAGGAGGCGCAGGCGGCCATCCTTGATGGCCTTGCCCAGGCAGAGATCTCGATTCACATTCTCGGGGAGATGTCCGGCTTCCGGCCCGACGGACTCGACGTCGGCATCGTTCCTCTGCAGTTCCGCGCGGCCGCCGAGGAGGTCGGGAGGCGCCCGTCCTTCTACCGGCTGATCTCGGCGCCGAAGGTCATGCCGTCCAGGGCGGCGGAGAATCCTCCGCCCCGCGAACCCTTCGAAGTGCTGCGTAGGTTCGGCGAGGGCGCAACCTCTGATGAGGTCGACGGCGACACGCCGGCGCGTTTCACGCAGTTCGTTTTGCAGCGGCTTTTGGCCAAGACGGAGCAGCCCGCGGCCGAAGCCTCGAAGACGATCTACGTGCATTGCGCGGACGGCGATCGAGATTATGCGTTGAAGGTGTGCAAGGCCCTGAAGGTCAGCGGCTTCTCTCCGCTTATTCCCGATCCGCCCGAGGACGAGACGCCTGAAGACATCTTTCTGAAGCAGGCTGGCGACGCCCGGCGCGCCGTCCTTTGCTGGGCCAATGCGAGCAAGGGCGCTATTTTGAAGGAAGTCACGGAATCATTGCTCACCAGGTGGCGGAACGAGGAGCGGAACGTTCGATCAATCACTCTGCTCGCCGGGCCGCCGGTCTCGCGTTCAAAGAGTGAGGCAATCGATATCGGCCTCGGCGGGACCATCGACCGGGTCATCGACATGACCGCGTTGTCCGACATCGACCCCAGCCTCCTCCTTTAAGGAAGGCGAACATGTCTATGGCGTGTGGCGTTGCTAGCGCCGAGTGGCCGTTCATCGGACTGAGGCCGTTCGACTACAAGGACAGGGACTTCTTTTTTGGCCGCAACGAATCGGTCCGCGCGATCGAGAAACTCGTGGCGGCGAGCGGTTTTGCGGCGATCGTGGGGAGCTCTGGGGCCGGAAAGTCGTCGCTCGTTCGAGCTGGTCTGCTCCCGCGGCTTGAGGAGCGAAAAGGAGAATTCTGGCGGTTCAAGACGATGGAGCCCGGCGAGGCTCCGATCGAGCGGCTCGCCAGGACGATCTCTGCGCTGCGCGACGGCGGCGACTCGAGCGATGACCTGTCCGAAGCCTGGGAAGAGCGAATCACGGCCTGCCTGAGACGATCGCAGTTCGGGATTCCTGAGGCGATATCGCTGTTCCCCCAGAATGAGAGAGACCGAAGCTTCGTCATCATCGTTGACCAGTTCGAGGAGCTTTTCCGCTTCGCAAATCTGCGCGCCGACGCCCAGGCGATATCGGCTGCCGCCTCGCGGAACCGCGACGAAGCCACGGCTTTCGTCCGGCTTCTGCTCGCCGCCAGCAGCATGAACTCGGTTCGCGTGCATATCGTCATCACGATGCGTTCGGACTTTGTCGGCGACTGCGCGCATTTCCACGACCTGCCGGAAGCCGTGACCAGGCGCCAGTACCTGACCCCCGGGCTAACCCGCGATCAGCGGGCGATGGCGATCACAGGACCGGTGGCGAAGGCGAATTCTGAGGCCGACGCGGAACTGGTGCAGCGGGTCCTCAATGACACCAACGACGACGCCGATCAGCTTCCTGTCATCCAGCATGCGATGATGCGCTGCTGGCAGCGCGCGTCCGCGCGGGCGGCCGGCGGGTCGGTGCATATCGAGACCGACGACTATCTGAAGGTCGGCGGCACGACGGATGCGCTTTCGCGACATGCAGACGAAATCTTCAGCGAATTCACCGGCGACGATGCGCGGCGCCGGGGGGAAGTCTCGCGCGCGCTCGTTGCGAAGCGGGTCATCCAGGCCCTGACCGACGTTGACTCGAACGGACGAGTCACACGGCGGCCGATGCGGTTCGGCGATCTCGCGGCCTATGTGTCGTCATCCGACTGGCCCGCGAGCGAGGTTCGCGCCGCGACTCTGTTCGTGGTGCGACGTCTCGCGAAGCCAGACTGCAGCTTTCTCCGTTTCGCCTCGGACGAACCGGTCGACGACGCCGCGATTGTCGACGTCGGACATGAGGCTCTCATTCGCCGCTGGAGCAACCTCAAGGGCGGAGGCGAGACGGACTGGATACGCGAGGAGCAGGATGCGGGCGACAAGTATCGCGACCTCGTCCGTCGCGCCTGCAGCGGCGGCGTGATTGGAGGCCGGGAGCTCAAAGCCTACGAAGACTGGTGGGCCTCGAGAAAGCCGACCGCCGCATGGGCGAGCCGATTCGCGAAGAGCGACAAGGACTATCTCTCCGAGGTAGCCGAGGCGCTCACACGCAGCCGCAAGGAATACGACGAGGCCGAGCAGTTGAGGACCCGCGCCGAAGGAGCCGCGAAGGCTCGGCTGGAGGCCGAAGCCGCACGCGCGACCGCCGACGCCGCTGCGGCGCGCGCGACCGCCGCTGAGCAGGCCGCCAAGGTCGCCGCGGCCGAAACCGCCATGCATCGGCACAATATTCGAACGATCCAGTATATGATTTTTGGCGGCGTTCTGGCCGCGATTGTCGTGGGCCTGCTAGGGTTCAAGGGCTACACATATCGGAAGGAAGTCGCCGAGCAGGCGCGGCGGCAGGTCTACCTGGTGACGCAGGCCGCGTGGGGCGTTCTGACCGAACCGCGCCTCGTCGGAGCGGCCGACGCCGTCGATTTGCTCGTGTCGTTCCCCGGCGACAACTGGGACCGCAGCTACTTCACGGTCATGTACGAGGGTCTCGCGTCCCTCCGCGAAGTTCGCCGCATGAAATATCTCGGCGCCGCGGATGGGGGACACGACGAGCCGGTCAATAGCGTGAGCTTCAATCCCGGGAAGCCACTGCTCGCCGCCATGACCTCCAGCCCTCCGACGCTCCATTTTCTCAAATATGAGAACGGCGGCCGAAAGGTATCCTGGGTGGACGACATTCCCGTGGACTTCGCGGCCCAAGGCTGGGCCCAGGCGCGATGGAGTCCCGATGGCGAACGGATTTACGTCGGCGCCGGGACCAGTGGCGTGATCATAACGCCCTGCTCCAGTCAGCCTCTTCGCGCGTATTTCACGCGCTGCGCGGGCAAGACAAAGGATGAGCGGGTCGAACTCTCCGGATCTCCGGATGTGGGCTTCGGGACATGGAGCGCCAACGGCAAGGATATCGTCACGACCAGTTTCCAGGGGCGCCCGCACATCTGGAACACGGAGACCGGCAAGCTCGACGACGCGTACGCCGCCACTGTCGCCGCCGCCGAGACACCGGGCAAGCAGCTTACCAGCCTCGCGATCAATGCGTCCGGCGATCTGATCGCCGAAGGAGATTCAAAGGGCGTGATCACGCTGGTCCATGTCGCGTCGAAAGAGGGCGAGGAATCTCTGCCGCCAGGCTCGCTACGCGCAGGCCCGAGGCAGCTCCTCTTCAACCCTGCGAATGATGGGCAGTTGCTGGCGCTCTATCAGACGCACTCTGTACTGTGGCGAACGAACGCCAAGCTTCCCACGCACCAGTCGCTGACCAACGGCGACAGCATGGTGATGCAGGCGGCTTTCGACCCGAACGGCAAGTTCTTCGTGACCGCGTCGAACGATGGAAGCGTCCGCATTTACCCGCTCCAAGACGGAAAGTCGTCTACTCCTTACGAGCTACGCGGACATAAGCGCGCCGTCTTCGCGGTCGACGTCGCCAAAGACGGGACGATTGCCTCTGGCTCAGCTGACGGGACCCTGCGCTTCTGGCGCGTTCAGCCCGCGCTGCCCGAGAACACCCTACGATCCTACAAGCCCGCCGACATCGAGAGGCTCCGGGAAATCGGCTCGGACAACCTGCCCTATCTCAACTATGGCGAAGGCCGGATCGCGATTCCGGACGACATCCTTTGCGCCTGGAGGGGAACCTGCGTGGAAGCCGCCGCGCGATAGGCGCGCCCAGGTCCTTGGGGGTGGTGGTCCTTTGGGGTGCGTGCATTTTGCCCGGCAAGCATTGCGTCGTCTGACCAACTGGACAAGAAACGGCGCCGCTGGCATCGTCTGGCCACGAACAAGACCGCAGAGCCAACGACGCCCGACCGAAGGATTCCGCATGACAACCGCCGCCAAGACCGCCCCCGCTGCCCGCGCCGACATTCCGAACGATCTTGCGGCCTTTTGGCTGCCGTTCACGCCGAACCGCGCCTTCAAGAAGCGGCCCCGCCTCATCGCCCGCTCTAAGGACATGCACTACTACACGCCCGAGGGCCGTGCGATTCTTGATGGTGCCGCGGGGCTCTGGTGCTGCAACGCCGGCCATAACCGGCCCCAGATCGTCTCGGCAATCCAGAAACAGGCGGCCGAACTTGACTTCTCCCCGACCTTCCAGTTCGCTCATTCGCAGGCCTTTCAGCTTTCGTCGCGCCTTGCCGAGCTCGCGCCTGGTGACCTCGACCATGTCTTCTTTTGCAATTCCGGCTCGGAGGCGGGCGATACCGCACTGAAAATCGCGCTCGCCTACCACAATGTGCGCGGGCAGGGCTCACGGGTGCGCCTCATCGGCCGCGAGCGCGCCTATCATGGCGTCGGTTTCGGCGGGATCACGGTCGGGGGCATCGTCAACAACCGCAAGTTTTTCGGCACGCTGCTGGCCGGGGCGGACCATCTGCCTGCGACCTATGATCGCGAGCGCCAGGCCTTTACCAAGGGCGAGCCGGAGTGGGGCGCGCATTTTGCCGACGAGCTCGAGCGAATTGTCGGTTTGCACGACGCCTCGACCATCGCCGCGGTGATCGTCGAGCCGATGGCGGGCTCGACGGGCGTGCTGCCCGCCCCCAAGGGCTATCTCAAGCGCCTGCGCGAGATCTGCGACAAATACGGCATCCTGCTAATCTTCGACGAGGTCATCACCGGCTTCGGCCGCTTGGGTTTCCCCTTCGCCGCCGAGCGCTATGGCGTCATCCCCGACATGATCACTTTCGCCAAGGGCGTGACGTCGGGCGCAGTGCCATTGGGCGGCGTGATCGTGCGCAAGGGGATCCACGACGCCTTCATGCAGGGGCCGGAGCATGCGATCGAGCTCTTTCACGGCTACACCTATTCGGGGCATCCCCTCGGCTGCGCGGCGGCGCTCGCCGCGCTCGACGTCTATCGCGACGAGAAGCTGTTCGAGCGGGCGCTCAAGCTCGAGCCGAAGTGGTGCGACGCGATCATGTCGCTTAAAGGTCTGCCGAACGTGCTCGACATCCGATGCGTCGGCCTCACCGGCGCCATCGATCTTGCGCCGATCGCCGGCAGCCCGGGTCTGCGCGGTTACAAGGCGGTCGATCACGGGTTCTTCGAGGAAGGCGTGATGGTGCGCATCGCGGGCGACACGATCGAACTCACTCCGCCGCTTATCATCAGCGAGAATCAGATCGACGAACTGATGGAGAAAATCGGCACGACGATCAAGGCGGTGGCGTAAAGGCAATAAAAAGCCCAGGCGCTCCGAGAGAAGGCGGCCTGCGGGTCGCCTTTTCGTTTTGTGTGGCCAGTCGAGGGGGTGCCCGGCGCCCGAACGCCGCAACTCGGGAATTGACCTCGCTGCGTCTTCTTCGGGAGGCATAGTCTTGGCGGCGCCTCTTTCGCGTTTCCGTGGGCGTCGGACGCTGGCGCCAGATGCGCCAAACGGTGTACGCGGAACATGGAAGCGCTCGTCTATCACAGTGCGGGGGAAGAAGGCCCTCGAAGACAGGCCTAGCGGGGCCGAGGGGAAGGCCGGGCTGTCGACGGCGGGCCGGAAGGGCCTCCGGCGCCAATGAAGCGCCGGAATAGCGGATTCCGGCGCCCTGCTTGACGCTGCAGGATGCGCCGCCCGAAGGCAGGCTTTCAATTTGGCCCCCCTGCCGTTTCCATTTCCCTCCGGATATGCATGAATTGCCTGACGACGCCCTTGATGAGGCGGGTCGAGTTGCAAGTCGTGGGAGTTTGCTGATGGCATCGAGGTTCATGAAGGCCTGCGGATTGGGCGCAGTCGTCGCCGCCGTTCTGGCGCTCGCGCCGGCGTCCTTCGCAAAGGACTGGAAGACGGTCGTCATCGGCATGGAGGGCGCTTACGAGCCCTGGAACCTCACCGACTCGAGCGGCAAGATCGTTGGTTTTGAGCCGGATCTGGCGATGGACTTGTGCAAGCGGGCGGGCCTCGAATGCAAGATCATCGCCCAGGACTGGGATGGCATGATCCCGGGCCTCAAGGCGGGCAAGTTCGATGTCATCATGGACGGCATGTCGATCACCGATGACCGTAAGAAGGAGATCGACTTCTCCGCCCCCTACGCCGCTTCGCCCGGCTCCTTCCTAGCGCCCAAGGACAGCGCGCTTGCCAAGGCGCCCGATGCCGGCAAGCTCGTCAATCTCGACAAAGACCCGAAGGAAGGCGAGGTCGCGATCAAGGGCGTCCAGGATGCGCTGAAAGGCAAAACGCTCGGCGTTCAGGTTTCGACTACGCATGCCAACTTCGCCAGCAAGTATCTCAAGGATGTGGCGACGGTTAAGGAATACAAGACCACCGACGACCGCGACCTCGACCTCAAGTCCGGTCGTATCGACGCTTCTCTCGACGACCTTCCGACCAACATGGCGACGGCCTCCAAGCCGGACGCCAAGGATTTCGCTATCGTCGGCCCGATGCTTATCGGCGGCGTGTTCGGCGTGGGCGAAGGCATGGGCATCCGCAAGAGCGACGCCGACCTGACCGCCAAATTCGACAAGGCGCTCGCGGAAGCGATCGCCGACGGCACGGTGAAGACACTTTCGGAGAAGTGGTTCAAGGTCGACATGACCCCGCGCTGACGCTTTTGACGCGCGCCGTCTTACGCGTGAGACGGCGCGCTTTCGGGGGCCGGCTCGGTGGGTAATCTCGCAATCTTCGGTTTTGGCGAGGGCGGCTGGGGCCTCGCGCTTCTTCAGGGCGCGGCGATGACGCTCCTGGTCTCCGCCGTCGGCCTGATCGTCGGGGGAATCATCGGAGGTCTGGTTGCCTGGTCCCGGCTTTCGGGCTCCCGGTGGGCCGGCGCCGCCGGACGATCCTATGCGGCGCTGTTTCGCGGCCTGCCCGAACTGCTCATCGTCTATTTGGTCTATTTTGGCACTTCGACTCTACTCACAGATCTTGCCCATCTTCTCGGCCACGAAGGCTTTGTCGGAGTGCCTTCCTTCGCGGCTGGCGCACTTGCGGTCGGGGTCATTTCGGGTTCCTATCAGGCGGAAGTCTATCGCGCCGCCTATCTCGCTATTGCCAGAGGCGAACTTGAGGCGGCGGTCAGCGTCGGCATGCGCCGCTCGCTCATGTTCCGTCGCATCATCTTCCCGCAGATCATGCGTTTCGCTCTGCCCGGTCTCGGAAATCTCTGGCAGGTGGCGCTCAAGGATTCCTCGCTGATCTCGGTGACGGGTCTCACCGAACTCATGCGCGTGAGCCAGGTCGGCGCGGGTTCGACGCATCGCCCCTTCGCCTTCTATCTCGGGGGCGCCGTGCTCTACCTCGTCATGACTCTTGTCACCACACGCGTCTTCGACATCGCTGAAGCGCGCGCTACCCGCGGCATGCGCCGCGCGGCTGGGTGAGGGCGCAATGGACCTAGATTTCATCGGCAGAAGCTTCGTCAGGCTCATCAGCGCGCTGCCGCTGACTCTGTCGGTCTGGTTCTTCTCGGTCGTGCTCGGCGGCCTTGTTGCTGCGGGCGTGACCTGGATGCGGGTCAGCGGCGTGAAGACGCTCGAATGGTTCGCGCGCGCTTATGTCGCGGTTTTCCGGGGCACGCCGCTGCTCATCCAGCTCTTCATCGTCTATTACGGTCTCGCCTCGCTCCCGGCGGTGCGCGCGAGCTTCGCGTGGGCCTTCCTGCGCGATGCGTTCAATTGCGCCGTCCTCGCGCTCGCCTTGTGCACGGCCGCTTATCAGGCGGAAATCTTTCGCGGCGCGCTGCTCGCCGTGCCGTCCGGACAGGTCGAGGCGGCGCGCGCCTGTGGCATGTCGGGGCTGCTTATCTTCCGTCGCGTGATCTTCCCGATCGCGCTCAGGCATGCGCTGCCGGCCTATTCGACCGAAATGATCTCGATGGTGAAGGCGACGGCGCTGGTCTCGCTCGTCACGCTCTGGGACGTCATGAGCGTCGCCTTGAAAATCCGGAACGACACGCTCGTCACCTATACGCCGCTCCTGATCGCCGGCGCGATCTATTTCGTGGTCAACTACATCCTCGGCGCCGCCTTCCTGGCGCTCGAACGCTATGTCTCGCCGCACTTGCGGCCGAGGCCGGGTTGAAGGAGAAAACGTGAAAACGCCTGCGGAACTCCTGGCGCTTCGGGCGAGCATCGACAATCTCGACGCCGCCCTCGTTCACATTCTGGCCGAGCGGTTCAAATGCACTCAGAAGGTCGGTCAGCTAAAGTCCACGCTGGGCCTGCCCGCGAGTGATCCGGCCCGAGAACGGAAGCAGATCGAGCGCTTGCGAACGCTCGCGCAATCCGCCGATCTCGATCCGGATTTTGCCGAAACGTTCCTCGCCTTCATCATCAAGGAAGTCATCCGCCATCACGACTCCGCTCGGGAAGCGATGGCCGCTCGGGAATGAACAGGAGCCAGGAGACCGAGCCCATGCCCGCCGAGACGCCTGCTCTCACCGTCGATGCGCTCAAGAAGCGTTTCGGCCAGTTCGAAGTGCTGAAAGGCATTTCGCTGACCGCCCGTGACGGCGATGTCATCTCGATCCTCGGTTCCTCCGGCTCTGGCAAGAGCACCTTCCTGCGCTGCATCAATCTTCTCGAGACGCCGGATTCAGGCGTGGTCACCGTCGCGGGCGAGACGATCAAGATGCGCCAGCGCCGCGACGGGACCGCCGAGCCTGCCGACCGCAGGCAGGTCGACCGGATCCGCTCCGAACTCGGCATGGTGTTTCAGAGCTTCAATCTGTGGTCGCACCTAACGGTGCTCGAAAACCTGATCGAGGCGCCCGTCCACGTGCAGAAGCGCCCGCGCAAGGAATGCATCGAGGAGGCGAAAGCGCTGCTGGCGCGCGTCGGGATGTCCGATCGGGGGAACTACTACCCCGCGCATCTTTCGGGTGGCCAACAGCAGCGTGCGGCCATCGCGCGTGCGCTTGCCATGCGCCCGAAGGTGATGCTGTTCGACGAGCCGACCTCTGCGCTCGATCCCGAGCTTGTCGGCGAGGTGCTGCGGGTGATGCGCGCACTCGCGGAAGAAGGGCGCACCATGCTCGTCGTTACGCACGAGATGAATTTCGCGCGCGACGTGTCGAGCCATGTGATGTTTCTGCATAAGGGGCTCGTCGAGGCCGAGGGCCCGCCAGACGAACTTTTTTCCGGCGCGTCCTCAGAACGCTTCCGCCAGTTCATCTCGAAAGAGCGGGACTAGCCGCCTCTTTCAGGGCTTGGTCGTTTCGGCCGGATAGCGACAAGAACGAAACAGGAAGGGACGCAAACGGCATGGAGTCCTCTCCGCAGGCCGGAACGTCGACTTACGATATGGGAGAGCGACGGCCTGTTTCTTCGACCGCTTCGGCTTTTCGCTGGATCGTTCTGGCGATGGTCTGGTTTGCGTTTCTGCTTTCTTTCGTCGATCGGCTGATCTGGACTTCGGTGGGCGCTTCGGCTTCCGCCTCGTTCGGATTGAGCCTGGCGGCCCTCGGCCTCTTCGTCACCGCCTTCTACCTTGGCTATGTCGTCTCCTCTGCAATCAGCGGCCTCGCAAGCGACCGCATCGGGCCGCGATTGACGATCGCGGTGGCCCTCGTTCTGCTTGGCGCGGCCACATTCGGTTTCGGCTCCGCGAAGACTGTGGCGGCGGGCGTGATCCTGCAGGCGCTGATGGGGTTTGCGGGGGGTGCGGACTTTGCTGCGGGCGTGAAGCTCATCATGGCGTGGTTCGGGCGGCGCGATCGCGGCCGGGCGATGGGCGTCTTCATGACCGCGACGTCGATGGGGGTCGTCGTGACCAATGCGCTCGGTCCACGCCTAATGCAGGTGGTGAGTTGGCCGGAAATCTATCGTGGGGCGGGCGCCGTTACAGGCGCCTTTGGCGTTCTCTGCTGGATCGTCCTGCGCGATCAGCCGGGCGGAGAGCGGGGTGCGCCTACCTCCTGGGATCAGATTCGCGCGCTCGCGCACAACAGGCAGTTTCTCTATGCGGTCGCGGCGGGCCTTGGCGGCGTTTGGGGTACGTGGGGCTTCGCTATCTGGGCGAACGCGCTCATGATTTCGCGGATTGCATTTCGCGCCGATCCTGGCGGGAAGCATCGTGGCGACCTTCGGCGTGGTTGCGGTCGTATGCAAACCTCTCGTGGGAGCGCTATCCGACCTTACGGGCGGGCGGAAGCGGATTCTCGTGATGGTCGATCTCTTTGCTTTCGCGCTCCTGCTCCTGACGACCGGCTTTCTGACGACCAAAGCCGAGCTTTGGGTCGTCGCGCCGCTGCTTGGCGCGGCGGCCTTCGCCTATAGCCCGCTTCAGAATACTATGGTGGCGGAAGCTGCGGGCACCGCGGCGGGCTCTGCCGCCGGCCTTTCGAACGCCATCGGTTCGATTGGAACGACGATCGTGCCGTTGGCGGTCGGCGTCGGGTTTCAGGCGAGCCAATCTTACAAGGTGGCCTTTGCGATCCTCGCCGTCGGCCCCTTGCTCGGCGCGCTCGCCATGCTGCCGGCCCGCGATCTCTCTCTGGCGCGGACCCTTAGCCTCGGAAAAGGCGCGACCACCCGCCCGTGAGCGCGATGAGCGGTGCGGAGCCCCGCTCCGCCGCCCTCACATCGGATAGCGCAGAATTGCAGCGAGATGCTCTCCCGCCGGCAGGTCCGCGCTGCGGACAGCGATAACGCGAGCGCCCGTGCCGAGCGCGCGGCGCGCGACCTCGTCGAGGACGCTGTAGTTCACGCCATCGGGCTTAGCGTCGAAGGTCACCGCACCGTCGTCATCCGCGACTTGGCCGGAGAGGGTGGCGTCCATGTCGACGATGAGGGTGTCTACAGCGCCATAAGTCGCCGCCCGCGCCGCCTGTGCGACATCGGCAGTTGCTCGCCCTTGCGCCGCCCGGGTCTCGTAAAGCGCCTTGAAGTCCTGAATTTGCTCCGCATAAATCTTGTCGAGGATCTTGCGCGCCTCGGTCGCCAAAACGTGGTCGGGCGTATCGTCGGCGCTGCCAGGGATAACTTCGTGTGCGGTATGCGGATAGGTGCTGACCCGCCGGTAAATCGACGCCATCGGCTCCGCGGCAGCGACGATCAGCGGCGCTTCGTGCCCGGCGAGCGTATGGCGCAGGGCTTGGTCCACGGTGCGCGCGTAGCGTGTCAGGAGCGCCGCTTCGCTCGAAGCTTCTGGGCCCGCCATGCCGCCCGGCCGCTCGAGGTGGCTGCGCTTCCCGAGCGCGTGGTTGAAGTCTTTTGGAAGTCCCGAGATCGAGACGGTTGCTGGCGGCAAGTCGGCCGTGACGTCGATGAGGCGGACCGAACCGATGCCGATGGCCAGCACGTAGGCCTCGTGTGGGAAGGTCACCGACCGGATTAGCGGGCTGAGATGAAAGCGGTCCGAAACTTCGACGAGGTTAGCCAGCCGGTTCGGAAGCCGAAAAGTCTGGATGCTTCCGGACGTCGCGAAGATGGCAAGGCTGTGCGCCTGCGTCATCCAGAATTCGTCGTCGTCGATCAACGCAGCGATATGCTCTTCGACATCCGCGACCTCGCGCTTGCCGACGTTGGCAGCGCGCATCTGCCCTTCGGCATCCTTAAGGAGATTCTTGAGCGTGATCCGGTCGGCCTGCGCGTCCTGGGTGAGCGGCGTCGTCCTCATGAAGATGGAGACCGCGGGCTGGCCACGATAGCGGGCAAGCCGGTCGATCTCGGCGCGGGTCGGCAGATCGATATGCAACACCTTGGTCTCTCCTGGCGTTTTTGGAGTCCCATCTAGAGGGCGCGCAGGATCCTGGCAACGTGACCTCGCGCCGCAGCGCAAAAGTGTAGGCCGGCAAGGCTGGTCAAAAGCGGACGCCTCGCTCATGATCGCGCGCGGAGGGAAGCTCCCATGGCAAAGGACCCGCCCGCTCGCCGGGACAAGCGCCCGCAGAGCGAATTGAACCATCGCCTGAGCGAACCGGCGCGCCCGCTCGACCTCAACCCTGAGCGAGCGAAGCGTGTCGGCCGTCCGCCCTATGCGATCGTGGACATCGGCTCGAATTCCGTGCGGCTCGTGGTCTACGACCAACTCGGGCGCGCGCCGATCCCGCGCTTCAACGAGAAGTCGCTCTGCCGGCTTGGAGAGAAGCTGGCCGAGACCGGAGAGATCCAGCCGGACAATTTCCGTCGCGCGGTCGAAGCCGCCCGCCGTTTTCGCGCCATCGCCGATGCAATGGGCGTGACCAGGATCGTCGCGACCGGCACCGAGGCCATCCGGCGCGCGTCCAACGGACCGCAGCTTGCGAAAACCATCCTGGAGGAGTTCGGACTGAAAGTTCGTATCCTCTCGGGCGCGGAGGAGGCGCGGTATGGGGCGCTCGGCGTCGTATCCGGCTTCTTTCGCCCGGTCGGCTCGGTCGGCGACATGGGCGGGGGCAGCCTCGAGGTGAGCGAAGCCCTCGATGACAACGTCGGCGAGCGTTGGGTGAGCCTGCCGCTCGGCGCCCTTCCAGTCGAGGCGCTTCTGGCCGATGGCCTGTCCTCGGCCAAGAAGGCGATCGACGAAAGACTGCGCGAAAGCTTGCCGCCCGCGCTTGGCCACAAGGCGTTCTATCCGGTCGGCGGAGGCTGGCGGGCGCTCGCCAAGGCCCATATGGCGGCGGTCGGGTGGCCGGTGCGGGTCGTGCACGGCTATTCGATCGCCACTGAGACCGCACGCGAGTTCGCCAAAACGCTCTCGCGCCTCGCCCCTGCAAAGCTCGCCGAAATGCCGGGCGTCCCGGAGCGGCGCGCGCGCACCCTGCCGGGCGCGGCGCTGCTGCTCGACCGGGTGCTAAAGCGGCTTGCTCCGGAGCGCGTGGTGTTCTCCGCGCTGGGCTTACGCGAGGGCCTGCTCTACTCGGAGCTGTCGCAGGAGGAGCGTTATCTCGATCCGCTGGTGGAAGCGGCCCAATTGATCGGTCTTCCCGCCGCTCGTTCGCCCGACTTCGCCCCGGAGCTCTCCGCCTGGACGGACGGACTATTTCCGGGCGAGGCGCCCGGGGAAAAGCGGCTCAGGGTCGCTGCTTGCGCGCTCTCCGACATCGCGTGGCGCGATCCGACGGATTTCCGCGCCGAAGAGAACTTCCGTCGCTTGCTGCAGTTTCCCTTCATCGGAATTGATCACGCCGAACGGGTATTCATCGCTGCGGCCATTCACGCCCGCTACGGCGGGAAGCCCGACGATCCATGGCTTCAGCCGGCGATCGGCCTTCTCGCGCCCGGCCTTCGAACCCGGGCGCTCATTCTCGGCCGCGCGCTGCGCCTTGCCTATCGCTTTTCGGGCGGAGCGCGCGCGGTGCTCGCAAGCGCATCACTCGCCATCGAGCCGGATTGCGTGAAGCTCGAAGTGGCCTCGCTCGCGCGGGCGCCCGACAGCGAGGTCGTCAACGACCGGCTGGCCCTTCTCGCATCATCGCTCGGCGTCCGGCGCAGCGAGATCGTCGTCACCGACGGCAGGCGTTAGCTGGAACCTCGGTGCGGGCCTGCGCGTTGACGCCGGCTTTTTCGCATTGCAGGACCCCTACGCATGAACAAGATAGACAAGACAGCCCAGAAGACGAAAAGCGTCGAGATCGCTCCCCTCGCGACGCCGACTGATCTCTCGGAAAACGGCGTGAAGGCCATCGCCTCCGCGCTGAACACGCTCTGCGCCGACGCGTTCGCGCTTTACTTGAAGACGAAGAACTTCCACTGGCACATGAGCGGCCCGCATTTCCGCGACTATCATCTCCTCCTCGATCAGCAGGCCGATCAGATCGAGGCGACGATCGATCCTTTGGCCGAGCGGGTGCGCAAGCTTGGTCAGACGACGCTTCGGTCGATCGGCAATATCGCAAGCCTTAAGACGATCGAGGACAACGACGAGGCTTTTGTCCCGCCGGCCGCCATGCTGAAGGAACTGGAGTCCGACAATCGCGCCATGGCGCATGCGATGCGCCATGCGCACGAGCTTTGCGACGACAATGACGACGTTGCGACGGCGAGCCTGCTCGAAGTGTGGATCGACGAGACCGAGCGGCGCGCGTGGTTCCTGTTCGAGGCAAGCCAGGGTGAGGACCGCGCCGGGCGCTGAGGGCAAACGATTGCCGGCCCCCTGTCCGGGTTCAGACAGATATGAGACGGGGCGATTGAGAAAGGGGAAGGGGTCTCCGAAGCTGAGCGTTGCGAATTAACCAACCTCAGGAGACCCCCATGCAGGTTTTTGGCCTGCCGCGGCAGATTATCAGGAACGTCGGGCTGCGTCGCGTCTTCTCGACGCGAAGACCCCAGATATCGAAGCGGCGAGAAGGCGTGACGCCGTGGCGCGCTGGCGCCGAGCCATGGCGGACGGCCTGACGGCCGATCGGGCGGCGAAGGCGGTGGGCGTCGCGCGTTCAAACCTCTATCGCTGGGAGAAGGACGCCACGCCGAAGAGCCGGCGGCCCCGCCATGCCGGCCAAAGAGCTGGACGCCTGCGCTGCGGCAAGCCGTCGAGCGGCTGCGCCAGGACTTTCCGATGTGGGGGCGAGCCAAGCTCGGGCCGCTCGTGCGCGCCGAAGGGTTCACGGCGTCCAATTCGACCGTCGGACGCATTCTCGCCGATCTCGTGGCGCGCGGCGTCGTCGAGCCCGTGCCGACGCTCCGCCGGCGTCCCTACGCCCGCCGCTGGACAGCCAAGCGCCGCTTCGCCCGCCGCCTGCCGCGCGATCTCGCCGTCCGCGAGCCGGGCGGGCTCGTCCAACTCGACACCGTCTTCGTCAACCTCACCCCGACCAAGGCGATCAAGCACTTCACCGCCTACGACCCGATCGCCAAATGGACCGTCGCAAAGGCCTTCAACCGGGCCACCGCCCAGGCCGCCGCAAGCTTTCTCAATAAGATCATCGCCGACATGCCCTTCCCGGTGAAGGCCAGTGCCTCTTCGCGATTTGCCGACTATCGTGGCGGGTTCGAGGCTTCGGGGAGCGTTATGCCGCGTCTGTTCACGGGGTTGGAGTTGCCGCAGCGCGTCACGCACCAGATCGCATCGGCGCGCGGCGGTATCGTCGGCGCGCGTTGGATCGAGCCTTCCGACTACCACATCACACTGCGCTTCCTCGGCGACATCGACAGCCACCTTGCGCGTGACGCGTTCGAGATCCTGTCGGAGATTTGCCGCCCCGCTGCGCCGCGCATTCAGTTCGACGGGTTCGATTCGTTCGGGGGCGGCCGCCCGCGCGCGCTCATCCTGCGCGTGAAGGCGGAGCGTGAGCTCATCGACCTGCAGGCTGAGCAGGAGCGCCGGCTGCGACGGATCGGGCTTGTGCCCGAGACGCGCAAATATCTGCCCCACGTGACCCTGGCGCGGCTGCGCGGACCGGACTCGCGCGCCGTCGCCGACTATCTGGCAATTCGCGGCGTCCTTGCGGTCGAGCCCTTCACGCCGGATCGCTTCGTGCTCTATTCGTCGCGCGCCAGCGTCGGCGGCGGCCCCTACGTCGTCGAGGCGGGATTTCCCTTGGGCTAAAGGCCATGAAGCTTTCGCTCGACGCCGGGTCCGCGCGCGTCCGGCTCGACCCGCGCGATCCCGAATTTTTCGGCGATCCTTATCCCGTGTATCGCGCGATTCGCGCGGCCGCGCCCATATTCTTCTGGGAAGACTACGGCTTCTGGTGCTTTGCGCGGCATCAGGACGTTTCGGCGCTTCTACGCGACCGGCGCTTTGGCCGGCAGATTTTGCACATCATGGATCGCAAGGCGCTGGGCTGGCCAGAGCCAAATGCTCGTCTTGCGCCATTCGACGCGCTGGAGCGCCATTCGCTGCTCGAACTCGAACCGCCCGAACACACGAGGCTTCGCACGCTGGTCAATCGCGCGTTCGTGTCGCGTCAAGTCGAAAAGCTCGCGCCGCAGATTGCGCGCGCTGCGCATGAGCGAATCGACGCGTTCGCGCACAAGCGCGAGGTCGACCTTCTCGGTGAATTCGCGACGCCTATTCCCGTCGCGGTGATTGCCGACCTGCTCGGCGTCCCAAGCGAGATCGGCGAGCAGTTGCTGGACTGGTCGCATCGCATGGTGGCCATGTACCAGTTCGGGGTCACGCGCGCGGTCGAGGATAGCGCCGCAGCGGCGGCGCAGGAATTCGCGGACTTCATGCGCGCCTATGCCCGCGCCCGCCGCGCCGACCTTCGCGACGATCTCATCAGCCAGCTTCTGATGGCAGAGAGCAAAGGCGGCAAGCTCAGCGAGGACGAATTGGTGGCGACCTCGATCCTGTTGCTCAATGCCGGCCATGAGGCGACGGTTCACGCGATCGGCAATGGCGCGAGGACGCTGCTTGCTGAGCGCATCGACCCGAGCGAAGTGTTTGCGACCCAGGCCAGTACAGAGGCGACGGTCGAGGAGTTATTGCGCTACGACGCCCCGCTTCATCTCTTCACGCGCTATGCGCTCGAAGACATCGAGGTCGCGGGCGTGCGGCTGAAGCAGGGCGACAAGGTCGGCCTTCTGCTCGGCGCCGCCAACCGCGACCCCGAACGCTTTCCCGATCCCGACGCTTTCGATGCCAGCCGCTCGCCCAATCCGCATGTCGCCTTCGGAGCGGGCATCCATTTTTGCGTTGGCGCGCCGCTTGCCCGGCTTGAATTGTCGGTCGCCCTGCCGATCCTGTTCCAGCGCCTCCCAAAACTGCGGCTTGCCGAGGAGCCGCGCTATCGCGACCGCTTTCACTTTCACGGGTTGGAGGCGCTGAACGTCAGTTGGCGTTAGCGCGGACTTTGGAATCCCTTGGCCGGCCGGGGTTCGCTCGCGAAATTGGCTGTTATTGGGTATTGGATTGTCTTGGATTTCCTTGGACTTCTCTCGTTGGAATCGTGCGTTTTCAATGGGTTGCGGGGATTCCAGCGAAAAAGAAATTTGTGAGGCAAATCGGTCATTGCGAGGAGCGTGAACAACGAAGCAACCCACGTCGCGAGCCGCGGAATACTTTCTGGATTTAGCTTCCAATCGCAGTGGATTTCGAGAGACCTCTTTCATCCAGGCCATTGTATCAAAATTCTGATTTTCAGCAAGCAAACGGCTGCACACTGACTGAGGGCCTTCCGCGGTTCGGCGCCGTGGTGCGGCGACCCAGTGCTCCCCTGTGTGCTACGGATGGAATGATCGGATGGTCTCGCCCCCTGACGCGTCGCGCGCCCCAACCTGTTAGCACCTATACCCCTATAAGCTCACATCTTTAATAGGATCATTCCAAGGTGGTACGGCCCCTGCAGCAAGCATTGGAGACTTGATCATGCGCGTATTCGTTACTGGGGCTACCGGCTTTATCGGATGGAGAGTTGTCGCGGAACTCATCGGCTCCGGACATGAGGTTCTTGGGCTCACGCGGTCGGATGCGGGCGAAAAGGCCCTCCGGGCGGCAGGGGCCGAAGCGTATCGGGGCACGCTCGAAGACCCGGACAGCCTGCGGGAGGGCGCAGCAAAAGCCGATGCCGTCATCCACCTGGCCTTCGACCACGACTTCTCGAATTTCGTCGCGAATTGCGAGAAGGACAGACGCGCGATCATGGCGATGGGCGAGGCGCTCAAGGGATCGAACAAGCCCATTCTCATCACCTCCGGCACAGGGGTCGGCATTGCAAAGCCGGGCCAGCCGGCCGACGAGGACGTCGCCAACTTCGAACACCCCAACCCACGTGTCGCTTCGGAAATGGCGGGCGCCGCCTTGTCGGACGCCGGCGTAAACGTCTCCATCGTGCGGCTGCCGCAGGTTCATGACCCGGTGAAGCAGGGTTTCGTCAGCCCGCTGGCGGACATCGTTCGGAAAAAGCGGCTCGCGGCCTATGTGGGGGAGGGTCTCAACCGGTGGCCGGCCGCCCACGTGCTCGACGTGGCGCGCCTCTATCGGCTGGCCTTGGAGCGCAACCAGCCGGGAGCGCGCTATCACGCGGTCGCCGAGGAAGGCGTGGCGGCGAAGGATATCGTGACGGCGTTGGGTCGCGGCTTTGGCGTGCCGGTGACGTCCATCCCGGCGGAGCAGGCGGGCGAGTATTACGGCTGGCTCGCGGCCTTCGCCGGCCTCGACATGCCCGCCTCAAGCGCCAAGACGCGCGAATGGCTGAAATGGAGTCCGACTGGTCCCGGTCTGTTGGCTGATCTTGCGGCGATGGATTACTCGGCGAACGCCGCGGCCTGAACCGTCGCCGGCGTGACACCGGCGAGCGGAGCCTCGCTCGGGGGACTGGCTCACGTCGAAAGCCGCTTCGCGTGCCAGGCGATGTGGTCGGCCATGAAAGTCGAGATGAAATTATAGGAGTGGTCGTAGCCTTCGCGCATGTTGAGGGTGAGCGGGATTTCGGCCTTCCGGCACGCCTCTTCGAGCAGCCACGGCATGAGCCCCTTCTCCAGAAAGGAATCCGCCGTCCCCTGATCGACGAGAAGCCCCTTCACCCGGAACCCATCCTCGATCAGGCTCACGGAATCGTACGCGCGCCATGCTTTCTCGTCCGTCCCCAGGTATTTCTCGAAGGCGGGCCGCGACCAGTCGGCGACCGAGGGATGGACGATCGGCGCGAAGGCCGAGATCGAGCGGAATCGTCCCGGATTCTTGAGGGCAAGGGTGATCGCGCCGTGGCCGCCCATGGAATGGCCGAAAATGCTTTGGCGCGTGAGATCGAGAGAAGACTGGCCGGCGAGTAGCGCCGGAAGCTCGGATAGAACGTAGCGCTGCATGTTGTAATGCCGATCGAACGGCGGCTGCGTGGCGTCGAGGTAAAAACCCGCGCCCTTGCCGAATTGCCAATTCCCTTCCTCGTCCGGCACGCCCTCGCCGCGCGGACTCGTATCGGGGCAGACTATCGCGACGCCAAGCTCCGAAGCCGCGCGCCGATACTCGCCCTTGTCCATCACATTCTGGTGCGTGCAGGTCAGGCCCGACAAATACCATAGCAGCGGGACCGGCTGCGTCTCCGCCTGGGGCGGCAGGTAGAGCGCGAAAGTCATGTCGCATCCGCACGCCGCCGAGGCATGCCTATGCACCGATTGGACGCCGCCAAACGCTTTGCTCGCCGAAACCGTCTGCATCGCTGTTATGGTCTCCTTTTCGGGGTCCAGCCGATCTTGTCTGCGGCCGCGCACGACCCATCGCGAAAACTTCCATCGCTCCGGTTTTGCCGTCGGCAGCCGAACGCGTTATAGCCTCGCGCCCGCCGTCGCGATCCCCGCGCGGCCCAGCCTGATTCTATCCGCCATCGAGCAAGGAGGGAAAGCGACCCTGAAATGGTGTTTTCCTCGATCACGTTCCTCTTCTACTTTTTACCGATCTTCATTGCGTGTTATTTCCTGACGCCGACCGTCGGCGCCAAAAATGTCGTCACGCTTCTGTTCTCGCTGGTCTTCTACGCTTGGGGCGGACCGCGCTTCCTGCTCATCCTCCTGTTTTCGATCGTATTCAACTATGGCGTGGCGGTCCTGATCGACGGGCGCCAGGGGGTCGAGCGCAAATGGGCGCTGGCGCTTGCGGTCGTCGTCAATCTCGCGGTGCTGGGCGTGTTCAAATACGCCAACTTCCTCACGGGCAATCTGGCGGCGGTTCTGGCGCCGCTCGGCTGGCGGGTCAGCGCGACCAATATCGAGCTGCCGCTCGGCATTTCCTTTTTCACCTTCCATTGCCTCTCCTACGTAATCGACGTTTACCGCCGCCGCTTTCCAGCGAACCGCAATCCGGTCGATGTCGCGCTTTACATCTCGCTGTTTCCGCAGCTCGTTGCAGGGCCGATTGTCCGCTACAAGACGGTCGCCCGGCAGCTCGACAAGCGCCGCTCAACGCTTGGACGCGCTTCGGTCGGGGCGCGCATCTTCATCATCGGGCTTGCGCAGAAGGTGCTAATCGCAGATGTGGTCGCGCCCGTCGCGCAGGTCGCCTTCGATCATGCGCACAACCCTTCCATGGCGGAGGCGTGGATCGGGCTTTTCGCCTACACGGTGCAGATCTATTTCGACTTCGCCGGCTATTCCAACATGGCGATCGGGCTAGGCGTCGTGCTCGGCTTCACCTTCCCGCGCAACTTCAACCTGCCCTACACGTCGCTCTCGATCACCGAATTCTGGCGGCGCTGGCACATGTCGCTGTCGTCGTGGCTGCGCGACTATCTTTACATTCCGCTCGGCGGCAACCGCGGCACGAATTTGCAGACCTATCGCAATCTCGTGACCGTCTTCGTTCTGTGCGGCGTCTGGCACGGCGCGAACTGGACGTTCGTGCTCTGGGGCGTCTGGCACGGCGCCTTTCTGGTCATCGAGCGGCTCGGGCTTGGCCCCGCGCTGAAGCGTGCGCCCCAGCCGGTGAGCTGGCTCTATGCGCTCCTTGCGGTCATGGGCGGCTGGGTCCTGTTCCGCTCGCCCGATCTTTCGATCGCGGGCTCCTATTTCGCGAGCCTCGTCGGGGCGAATGGCGCGCTCGATTTAAGCTTCGACATGCATGACGCCCTGAACGAGCGGGCGATCGCGACCCTCATCATCGGTTGCGGCTTTGCGGTGCTGCCGCGCTGGCTGCCGCGCTTGCCTTCGCCCTTCGTCGTGCGGGTCGCCGGCGACTTCGCCTGGACTTTTGCGCTGTTGATCTTCTCGATGGTGACGATTGCGGCGGGCGCTTACAGCCCGTTCCTCTACTTCAAGTTCTAGGGTCGATGACCGAGACGGCGCCCCACAATGCTGGCCGCTTCGGCGGAGAAACGGAGGCTTCGGCTCCCGTCCGCGCCCCCGCGCGCCTGCCGCATCCGCGCCGCTTCTACGGGGTCATCGTCTTCATTCTCTTGTGCCTGCCGCTCGTCTTCGGAATTTTGAGGCCGGACGATCCGGAATATGTCTACGAGGAAGGACGCCGCCTTCAGCCCCCGCCCGCCTTCCCGACGAGCCTCGCCGACCTGGTCGCGCTTCCCCGGGCCGTCGACCTCTATCTCGCGGATCGCTTTGGCCTCCGCCACGCCATGATCAAGCTGCACAGGGACCTGAGCCACCCCCTGATCATGAAGGTCAATACGGCGGGCCTCATTGGCGCGAGCGGGCGCCTTTTCTACCGGGGCAACGAGATGCTGCAGCAGAGCTCGGGCCTCGTCTACCGCGACGCGCGCGTCGCCGAGACCGCCGACCTGCTCGCCCAGATGAACAGGGAGCTCAAGGCGCGCGGGATCCGCTTCCTCGGTCGCCATTCCGCCCAATACCTCGACGATCTACCAGGACGATCTGCCCTACTGGGCGCAGCGCAACGGGCGCACGACGGAATACGATCTGATGCTCGCCGATCTCAAGGCGCGCGGTGTGAAGGCGGTCGATCTCAGGCCCGCGCTCACGGAAGGCCGCAAGCACGGCGAAATGTACCTCATGAACGACGCCCACTGGACCGCGCGCGGGGCGATCACCGGCTTCAACGCCGTTGTCGAGGCGGATGGCCATCCCGACTGGCGGGTCGATCCCGAGACCTCGCTCGGGCCGCCGCAGCAGCGGAGGGGCGGCGACATCGCGCGCATCCTCGGCATTCAGGACGAGACCACGGAGACGATCCGGCCCCTGTCGCTGCCCTCGCCGGCGTCGGACGAGCCCTTGGTCAAAGGCCCGATGCCGGACCATATCGTCAGCGACGGCAAGCCCGGCCCGACCATTCTCATCATCGGCGATTCCTTCACCGCCAGCTATTTTCCGATCATGCTCGCCCCCCATGTCGGACGCGCGATCTGGATCCACCACCACGAATGCGGCTTCGACTGGTCCGCCATCGACAGGTTCCACCCCGATGAAGTCTGGTGGGCGCCGACCGAACGTTTCCTCATCTGTGATCCTCATGTCCGCCCCCTCAACTTTCCCGGGCTGAGATTCGCGAGGCGCGCGCCTGAGCGGGCCCGCCGCCGCGGCCTTCTCAGCGGCGCGCGGCGTTATCTCGCGCTTGCCGTCTTCGTGCTCGTCGCGGCGCCGATGGTCGTGGGCTTCATCCATCCCGACAGCGCGGCGGAGGTTCTGCACGAGGGCCGCTGGCTCGCGCCCTGGCCCGACCTGCCTCAGGATGGCGCGGACTGGCTGAAGCTTCCGGGCCGCCTCGACGCCTATCTCCGGGATCATTTCGGCATGCGCAGCGCGATGATCCGCGCGCACAAGGACCTGACGAAGCCCATGCTTGGCGCGGGGGACGGCGATGTGCTGGTCGGCCGCGACGGGCGTATGTTCTATCTCGGCGAGGAGGCGGTGCGCCAAAGCGCGGGCCTCATCATGCGCGACGAGCGAATCGCGGCGACGGTTTCGCTGCTTGCGGCGATGAACGCCGAACTCGAGAAGCGGCACATCCGCTTTGTCGTCGCCGCGCCGCCCAACTCATCGACCGTCTATCAGGACGACCTGCCGTACTGGGCGCAGAACAACGGCCGGCGCACCGAATACGACGCCTATCTTCAAGGCCTGCGCGCGCACGGCGTTCGTGTGGTCGATCTGAGGCCGGCGATGACCGAGGCGCGCAAGGATGGCGCCGCCTATTACCGCCACGACACCCATTGGGCGCCGCGCGGCGCGCTTGCCGCCTATGACGCGATCATCGCCGCCGATGGCCATCCCGATTGGCGCGTCGATCCGAAGGACGCATTGACCCCGCCCGAGACGAAGAAGGGCGGCGACCTCGCCCGGCTTCTGGGCCAGCAGGACGGCGTCAGCGAGACGAATCGAAAACTTCAGGGCGCCGCCGCCCTCGAAAGAGCTTCTGACCGCCAACCCCTATGGCGATTACGTTGAGACTTTTGGCGGAACCGGTCCGACGATCCTGGTGATCGGCGATTCCTTCACCGCCGGGCATTTCACGCCGCTGCTCGCGGGCCATGCTTCGAAAGTGATCTGGCTCGATCATCAGCATTGCGGCTTCGACTGGGCCGCCATCGACCGCTTCCATCCCGACGAAGTCTGGTGGATGCCGAACGAGCGCTTCCTGATTTGCGGCGCCGGCGTGACTCCACAGAATTTCCCGAAGGCGCCGTGAGCGAAAACCCCGTCGCCCGCAGCGTCCTTGTCCTCGGCGGCGCGCGCTCGGGCAAGAGCGCCTATGCGCAGGGGCTTGCGGAGGCGGCTGCCGGACAGCGGCGTCTATCTCGCGACCGGCCGAGGCCCATGATGCGGAGATGGCCGAGCGCATCGCCCGCCACCAGGCGGAGCGCGGCGCCGGGTGGAGGACGCGGGAGGCGCCGCTGGCGCTGATCGAGGCGCTCGGCGAAGAAGCCCGCCCCGGCCGGGTCGTGCTGGTCGATTGCCTGACGCTGTGGCTCTCGAATCTGATGCTCTCCGGCCGCGACGCCGAGGCCGAAGCCGAGCGCCTCGCCGCCGCGCTCCCCACGCTCGCGGGCCCGGCAATCTTCGTGTCGAACGAGGTCGGGCTCGGGATCGTGCCCGAGAATGCGCTTGCGCGAAAATTCCGCGACGTTCAGGGCCGCGCCAACCGGCGGGTCGCCGAGGCCTGCGAGGCGGTGGTGCTTCGTCGCCGCGGGATTTCCCACTCTGCTCAAGCCCGGAGCGGCGCCCGCGCTTCGGCTCGCTTGAAGGACTGGCGACTCACCCGCCTTGCGGGTTAGATGGCGTTCGCGATGACGATAGCGTCCGTGCTGAGGCTGTTCGAGCGCGCCCCCGAGCCGGCGCATCTTGACGTCGCCCATAGCGGCGAAGTTTTTCGGATCGCCGTCCGCCGTTCCCCTCAGTCCCGCCGCTTCACCCTGCGCATCCGCGCCGCGACCCGCGACGCGCTGCTCACCATGCCGCAGCGGGCGCTCGATGAAAGCGGCGCGGGAGTTCGCCGAGCGCCACGCCGCCTGGATCGGCGTCCGCCTCGCGCGCCTGCCCCGGCCCGTCGCGTTCGTTCCGGGCGCACATGCTCCGCTGAGGGGCGTCGATCACCTGATCGTGCACGTGTCCCGCGCGCGAGGCGTCGTGTGGGTGGGACAGGGCGAGCGCGGGCCGATCCTCTGCGTCGCGGGCGAGGCGCCGCATGTCTCGCGTCGCGTTACGGACTTTTTGAAGCGCGAGGCGCGCAAGGACATCGAGGCGGCGGTGACACGCTACGCCCGTGCGCTCAACGTCCGGCCGAAAGGGGTCGCCGTGAGGGACACAGTGAGCCGCTGGGGCTCCTGCTCGTCGGAAGGGCGGCTCAGCTTCTCCTGGCGCCTGATCCTCGCGCCCCCCCACGTGCTCGACTATCTTGCCGCGCACGAAGCGACCCACATGGTCCACCTCAACCATTCCCCGAAATTCTGGACCCTGCTCAGAAAAATCTGTCCCGAGACCGACCGCGCCGAGGCGTGGCTCAAGGCGCATGGATCGAGCTTGCACAGGTACGGGGTGGATTAGGGCTGGCTGGCGGCCTCGTAATCGGATCCATGGCTATCCGACCTTCAATGCGGTTGTCCGAATTGGGAGGATGAAAGCCCGCCAAACGTCTCTTTGCGGCATCCTGGTTCGCCCCGCAGGCGATGGCGCGGATGATCCTGACGCGCGAAAGTGCGCGCCGGTCTCTCCCGCCCCCTTTCCCTTGCCGTCCGGTTCGAACAGATATGAGACGGGGCGATTGAGTAAGAGCGAGGGGTCTCCGAAGCTGAGAGTTGCACCGGCTGGCTCGAAGTCAAGATCGGCCGCGGCTTGCGGTCCGACACTTGCCGATCGTGCTGCTGGAGACCTGGATGCGGCTCGGCCGGTGCGCCAGAAAAATCGTTGACCGACCTCAGCTTCCCGACACCTGGCCAACGCCTTCAAATCCCTCGGCGCTCCAGTGGCGCTCGCCTGGTCCTTTCCCAAAAATCCGGCCGATCCCTGCAACCGTGGATTTCGCCGCGCCCTCATCGGATTGGGGCGGATGCGTTCCGTGTCAGTCCTCCGCAGCGATTGGGACTCGTCCTTCCCTGATCGCCTTGACGAAGGCGCGGTAGTCGCGAAGGTTCTGGTCAGAATATTCGACGGCGAACTCGCACACAGCGTCATCAAATGTCGTATTGGAGCCCATGTAGCCCGCAATCATTGCGGGATCGCCGGATCGCGCATGGGCTCGCGCCAGCGCCCAGGCGCAAAGCTTGCCGTATTCCCGTAATATCGTCACGTCCCAGTCCTCTGGGACGGCGGAGATCTTGGCGTCACGCAGCTGGCGGAAGTAGTAGTCGCGACCGTTCGCTCCGCGCGTCCAACCGAGGAAAATGTCGCTTGCCGACTGCATGAGCCTCTGGCCCGTTACCACCCGTTCGCCATGGTTTTTGTGCAAAGGCTTGCCGGCATAGGGCTCGAGCACCGACTTCCGCGCTTCCTTGACTTGGAGGAAAATCGGGTCGTCGTCAGCGGCCATGAACAGACCGAAGGCGCAATAGGTGCCGACACTACCAACGCCAACAACCTTGATCGCCAGGTCGAACAGATGGAAGCGGTCAAATAGCGTTCGGACGTGCTCGGGCAGGGACTTCCGATAACCCTTGAGCGCCTCGGCGTAACCCGACTGGGCGCCTGGGGCCTGCGCCTCGGTTGGGTGGAAGATCAGCGGCGGCTCGTCCTTGATCCTTGGCGCAGCGCCCAAGTGCTCGACGAGCTTTGGGAACAGGCTTTCGGGCAGGCTTTTTCGGCGCGCCTGCTCGACTCGTTGTTTGACCCGCTGGACGTGCTCTTCCGTCGGTAGAACCTTGAGGGCGCGATCAAGATCGATACGGTCGTACCAGACGTCCATGGCCCGCATCGATGCGTAGTCGGTCATTCGTTCGCGGTAGGAGCGCACTGCGCCCCTTGCCGCTTTGGCCGCTTCGCTGCCGGGCAGATTGATATGAGAGGCCGCGATGACGATGCTGGCCGCCAATCGCTTGACGTCCCACTCCCACGGGCCTGGCAGGGTCTCGTCGAAATCGTTGATGTCAAAAAAGATATTGCGCTCGGGCGTTGCGAAGCCACCGAAATTCAGGAGGTGAGCGTCGCCGCACGCCTGCACGCGAAGACCGGAGGTCGGGGTCGACGCCAGGTCAGCCGCCATGACCGCGGCCGAGCCGCGATAGAAGGCGAAGGGAGATTGCGCCATGCGCCCGAAGCGGACAGGAATCAGCTCCGGTATGCGGTCCTCGTTGGACTCATGCAGAATCTCGATAGGATCGCGCCGATCCTTAGGCGCCTTCCAGCCGCCATGCGCAGCGCGCGAAGTGGCCTCGCGTAGCGTCTTCCCCATCGCTCGCCGCTCGTCTGCGGATTGGTACTCGGCATGAGGCACAACGACTTTCGTCGCAGGCTTGTGTTCGCCGTTCCTCTCGCGCATTTGCCCTCCCCCCCTCCGCCTAACCTGGGAACGCTGTTTCTAAAGCTAACCTTACGGCGATCCCATCAGCGTTCTTCGATTTCGAAGCCGCCCCTGCAGATCGAAGGCAAGCTCAACTCGCGTCCATCTGCCGCCGGGACAGACCCATGCCCTGTCGGTCTTCCTGGAGCGCCATCCGTCGGTCTTCGAGGTCGAAACGCGAGGCTTCGATGATACGGTCGAGGTGTTCGAGATATCGTCGCGAAAAAACTGTGCTTAATCGTTTTGAGCGGCGTCCGGAAGAAGATTGAGCGAGCCGTCGCAAGCGTCGACGCTGCCGCAATAGATCATCCACATGGTCTGCGTGAAAGACGAGGCCGAACGACCTCGGTCCGGAACGCTGTTATATTTTTGCAACGGGGCGCAAATATCTGCCCAATTTTGGACACAACTTCGCCATTTGGCCGGTTGTGGCCCTTCGCAGCCGCCGCCAAGAGCCCTACCGTACGGTCAAGTCTGCGACAGAGCGGGCGACCATGGGCTGGGGCCGTGGCATGGACGGGAAATCTGCTTACCAAAATTCACGCGGCCTTCGCGCCCGGATGCTCGGCGCAGCCGCTGCCGCGGCGATAATCGTTATGTTGGCGCCCAGCGGCGCCGGAGCGGTGATCTGTTCGAATGGCGGCGCGGGCCCCAATCCGGCCGGGACCGACAATGGCGACGCCGCCAGCACGGCGTGCGGCGGCGGCGCTAACGCCAGTAACGGCGCCGTCGCCGTCGGCGGCGCCACTACGGCGAACGGCGCGGGGGCGACGGCTATCGGCGCGAACAATCTCGCCGCGGGCGATTTCGGCCTATCCTCCGCCGCGGGCGCGGTCGCCATTGGCAACAACAATACCGCCAGCGGACAGGGCGCGATTGCCGTTGGCAACAACAGCCTTGCGGCGGACGCCGGCAGCATGGCTTTCGGCGACACGGCGACGGCAGGGGATCCGAACGATATTGCGATCGGCTCGCAGGCGACGGCGTTGAACGGCAATTCTTTCGCTGGCGGCGCCGGCGCATTCGCGGGCGGCGCGAATTCCACCGCTGTGGGCGTCAACGCCTCGGCCTCCGGCGACAATTCCTTTGCGGCGGGCGGATCTTCGCAGTCACTCAACGCCGCTTTCGCGTCCGGAGCGCAGTCCGTGGCCATCGGCGGCGGCGACGGATCGAGTGGCTACGGCGCCACCGCGGATGGCGTGAATTCTGTGGCGCTTGGCGGCGGCGCAGACGACGGAATCGGAGCCTTCGCTCATTTCGACTCGTCAGTCGCCATCGGCGGCGCCTCGGCGACTGGAGGAAGCAGCGGGGCGAATGCGTCCGGCATAGGGGCCGTGGCGCTCGGCGGGGGCGCTGCTGTCGGCGGCATCAATTATGCCGGAGCGACTTCCAACGCCGATCTCGCGGTTTCCGTCGGCTCCGGCTCTGTCGCCAATCAGGTGAGCGACGTCGCCATCGGCGAGGGGGCGACTGCGACGGGCGGCGGCTTGAACAACCCGGCTTTCGCGGGCGGCAATGGCCAGGCGAGCGGATCGGGCGCGGTCGCGATCGGCGCCTCCGGTGGCGGCGCTATCGCGGCGACCGGAAACGGCGCGGTGGCGATCGGCCTTGGCCAAAGCGCGATCGGCGACGGCGCCGTGGCTATCGGCGATCCCAATATCGTCAACGGAATGGGCGCCGTCGGCATTGGCGCGAACAACATGGCGGCGGGCGATTTCACTGGCGCCACCCCGGCTGCGGGAGCGGTCGCAATCGGCGCCGGCAATTCAGCGATCGGACAGGGGGCGGTTGCGCTCGGCTACAACAGCCTCGCCGCGGATGCGGGAGCGTTGGCCTTCGGGGATAGCGCGATCGCCGGCGATCCCAACGACATCGCGCTTGGTTCGCATTCGGCGGCCCTCAACGGGAACTCCTTTGCGGGAGGTTTTAATGCTTACGCCGGGGGAGCCAACTCCACCGCGATTGGGGCGAATACGGCGGCCGCCGGTGACAATTCGTTCGCCGCGGGCGGGTCCGGAACGGGGCTGGATGGAGCCTTCGCAAATGGCGCCCAGTCGGTCGCGATCGGCGGCGGGGATGGATCGAGCGGCTACGGCGCCACCGCGGACGGCGTGAATGCCGTCGCGATCGGCGGCGGCGCGGCCAACGGCATCGGTGCGTTTGCAGGGGCCGACTCCTCGATCGCGATCGGCGGCGCCTCTGCGACGGGCGCAAGTCCCGGCGCAGATGCGGGCGGCGTCGGCGCTGTGGCGATCGGCGGCGGCGCAGTCAGCGGCGGCGTCAACTACGCAGGCGCCTTTGCAGGCTCCGATCTGGCTGTCGCAGTCGGCTCAGGCTCCGCTGCGTATCAGACCGGCGATGTCGCCATTGGTCAGGGGGCGTTTGCGGCCGGCGAGGGCGTCAACAATTCCGCTTTCGCGGGCGGCAACGGGCAAGCGGTCGGCGCAGGCGCCGTCGCCATCGGCGCCAACGGGGGCGGAAACCTCGCGGCGATCGGCAATGGCGCGGTTGCGATCGGCCTCGGACAAAACGCGTCAGGCGACGGCGCCGTGGCCATCGGCGATCCCAACATCGTCAACGGGACGGGCGCCGTCGGTATCGGCGCGAACAATGTCGCGGCGGGCAATTCAGGCGGCCTATCGGCCGCCACCGGCGCGGTCGCCATGGGCTATATGAACACAGCGGCTGGCACAGGAGCGGTGGCGTTGGGCGCTGGCTCCAGCGCCATCGGCGAAAGCGCGTTCGCTGTGGGCGAGAGCGCCTCTGCGAGTGGCGCGGGCGCTCAGGCGATAGGCTTCGGCACAACGGCGAACGGCGCCGGCGCTCAGGCGTTGGGCGTCGGAGCCTCGGCCGGTGGGAACGGCGCGATTGCGATTGGCGCGCCAGCGACAGCGAGCGGCGCGGGCTCCGCGTCGTTTGGCGCCGGCTCCAGCGCGATCGGCGCAAATGCGACGGCGGTCGGCGCGGGCGCTTCGACCGGCGGTTATTCCGGATCGACCGCCGTCGGCGCCGGCGCGATAAGCACGGCGCCGAACCAGGTTGCGCTCGGAACGGCCGGGACGACTTATCTGGCTCCGGGCATGATGTCCGCAGCGAGTCTCGCGGCTCAGAGCGGCCCGACTTATTTCACGACCACTGACGCGGCCGGCCATTTGGCGGGTTCCAACTACGGCCCACAGGACATCGCTTCTCTCTACGCGTCCAATGCGGCGCTCTATGCGTCCAATGCGAGTTTGAATGCGAGCGTGGCCGCGCTGAACAATGGCCTCGAGCGCGCCTATGAGGGAACCGCGATCGCCATCGCGCTCGGCGGGGGGACGCTGCCGGATAACAAGAAATACGCGATCTCGGCGAACTGGGGCGGCTATCATGGCACCAGCGCCTTTGGCGCAACCGCATTGGTCAGGCTCACGGACAATTTTGTTTTCAACGCTGGAATCGGCGCCGGCCTCAGCAAGGGCGACCTCGGCGGGCGCGTGGGCATGACATTCGCCTGGTAGGACGGTGATGAGGCTGTTGGCCCGAACGTTTGCGGCGGCTCTGGTCGCGATGTCGTCACCCGGAGCGCTCGGGCAGGAAGCCAAGCCCGCGCAGATCGACCGCAACGGCGTGCTTATTTTGATCCGTTCGACGCTGATCGCGCTCGATCAGGCGAACAAGACGGGCAATTATACGGTTTTGCGCGACCTCGGCAGCCCGGCGTTTCAGAACAACACCGCCGCTCAGCTCGGCGAAATCTTTGCGGCTCAACGGCGGGACAAACTCGATCTCTCGGGGGTGGCGGCTCTGGACCCGCAACTGACGGTCCTGCCGGAGATTGAGCCAAATGGCATGCTCCGCATGGTGGGGTTTTTTCCGTCCGTGCCGGCGCAGGTCAAATTCGAGCTTCTTTATGCGCCGGTCGCCGGACAGTGGCGACTTTATGGGCTCTCTGTCGCACTCGCCCAAAGCGGCCCGACCGCTCCACAAGCCGCGGCGCCGGCGACTGCAGCGCCCCAAGCGCCAGCCGGGAAGAGGACGAGGACTTCGGGCAAGGCGAAGGAATCGGCGCCCGCTAAGCACAGGGAAACAGAAACAGCCAAAGAGCCGGGGCAGTAAGGCGGGCAAGATGAGGGAAATTTTGACGCGGCGAAGTCCGCCCGAAGTAAACCAGAAATTGACAATAGGTGAACGCAATCAATCCTTTGGGAGGATGCATGAAATGACAAAAGAAACATCAAGTGAAAGTTCCGCGCGAAGAGTTGCGTGGGGATCGCTTTCGTTTGCAACTGCATTCACCTGCGTCGGGATGGCGGCGGCCCAAACTCCGCCGGCAACTCCGCCGACCCCTATGACAATTCAGATCTTCAACAATTCTTGCAAGGTCGGAGCATGTCCGGCCGGTCAAACTCCCTATAACATTTACCCTGTTTTATCGACCGGAACCAGCACGCCCGACAAGTATATGCAGGCCGTTCTCGGGGTGCCCAGCAGCAAGGTCGCCAATTATCCTTACCCCAAGACTAACCAGTACCGACTATACATCAATCCGATGGGCGCTGGAATACCGCCTGGTGGTTCTCTCACGATGACCCTGCCATTCTATACGCAGTTGGTTCCGACGGGTCAGATTAATCCCAACGCGCCGGATCAGTTTATCGACTGGTGGGGCGGCGGTCGGATCGAACTCTTTGACGGCGATGCTACGACAGGTCAACCTCCGGCTGCGCTGACCGCCGACTTTACGGGAACCAACCCGGCGCGGGCGAAACAGGTCAAGGTTACGAGTTGGGTTTCGGGCACGACCCTTCCTGCCCTGACGTCTTGCACGCCAGGTCCTTGCCAGGCTTTACAGATTTTCAAAGATCCCGCTGGCCTGACCAACAATGAGCCAACCCAGTTAACAGAATATACGTTGGGAGCGCTGAACTTCAACGTAACGCCGGATCAGCCATACGGACTGGATTTTCATAACGTCGACTACGACGTCTCCTACGTAGATGCGACTTACCTCCCAGCCGCGATGGAGCCTTACAACAACGATCAGGTCGGCTATATCGGTACGATTCAGCAGATCAATCCCTTCAGAACCGCCGTCCAGAAATTCCTCACGACCTTCAACGGCTGGCCGCAATTCCTGGATGATCAAAATCTGAAAATTGTGAAGGTGCCTTCGCCGATCAATATTTTCGCAGGGCTGACGAATCCAACTCCGCGCACGGACCTGGCGACAAAGCCGCCCTGGGCTCCGTTCACCACTCTGATCAACCAATGGAATACGTGCACGCTTCAGAATGGGTCTGCCGCTATCTGCCCCAACATGCGAAACGTTCGCACCCTCATTGTCGCGAACTATACGTGGTGTACGGGCCAAGCCCCGCCGGCCGCCTTTGAGGCTGACATCCGGTCTCACGCATACGGTTGGACGCCTTACAACAAACAACCCGGCACCTCGCCTCCCGTAAACTGCGTGAAAGATCCCTCGGCCTCGCACCTGCTTGAAGATACGCCGGGATACTGGACCTTAAACAGAGACAACTCAAAAAATTACGCCAAGTATCAGCAGGTCAAGGACGAATTTGACGCCCTGCAGTATTGGCCCGCCCAAAACAATCCAAACGGAATGTTCGATCCGTATCTTCTGCTTATCCATGGCGCAGCCTATATCAACACCGACCGGGCGTACGCCTATTCGGTCGACGACGCTTTAGGCAACATGCAAGTGGCGGGCGACGGGTTGATCATCGCGGTCGGAGGCACGGGCGGCTTGCCGAATCCGGATCCCGCGACCCCGCCGATCAATATACAATTCGGCTATACGAAGACCGCCGGCGCCATAAACTTCGTCAAATACGGCGTCTGCTCCAATACACCGAATAAGGCTGTCAACCCGACATTCGCAAGCTTTGCGATCAGCTCGACGCGTCCTCAAAATTGCCCGCTGAGCTTCATCGACAGTCAGAACCGACTTTATAAGGTCACCATCAAGCAGGAGCCGCCTTTCCCAATCGGGCCGCCTCCTGGGGGCGTGGTGGTCCCGAGCACCTACTACCCCACCTATATCGATTGCAGCGGCAACACGCCCGGGAGTTTTCAGGCTCAATGGTGCAGGACCCCGCCTGCGCCCCAGCAGCCGGTTGCTTACGGCGTCTTTGTCTATACGCAAAAAGGCAATGGCGGCGCAGCGACCAACCAGAACTTCATGGTGACGCGCCCAGCTTGCGGCGCCAACAATTGCTGATCGTCGAAGCTCGGACCAAGTTGGAAAGTGCATAGGATGAGGGGGCTGGAGCGGTTGCTCCGGCCCCAGGACTGTAAGCCCCTTCGGAGGTTCGGCTGGCCACCTACGAAGGGGCTACAAATCCTTGCCGAAAATCAGAAGCCTGTTAGACTGCTTCCCCGTTGACGTCAGGAAAGGCGACAGGTTTGGGGGAAGTCAATGCGCCTACGGTTCGCAAGGTGACAAAGTGAAGTGTCTCTCAAGCTCCCCTTCGTTTCGGACCGTTCGCAGTTCTACTCCGCTGTTCTCCCTTGGATGGGCGGACCGGAGGCCAAGCAAGTCGGAAACAGGCGAAATTTTGGGGATGCAAACGGACAGTTTTCGGCGCCTAAGACATTGAACAGGCTCGATGGATGCCAAAAAGATGCGCCCTCGGGGCGTCGCTTTCCAAGCTTCCGACATCGGGCGGAAGGTAGGATCCTGAATGCCCGCGCACCCGAATAAAGGCGTCGCGCCGCAACGGCGGCTGGGGCTCTGGTTTGTCCACGGGCTGGCGCTCGCATGCCTGTGCCTCGCGTCCAGCGCCTATGCTGACGCGCTGAGCGCGGGAAAGCAGGCTTTTGCGCGCAAGGACTACGTGCGCGCTGCCCCCCTTCTGCTCGTCGCCGCGGAGCAGGGTTCGCCGACCGCGCAAACCTATCTCGGTTACATGCGCCAATACGGTCTTGGCGTTCCGCAGGACTATGCGATCGCCGCCGACTGGCTCCACCAGGCGGCGATCCAGGGCGAGCCGACAGCGCAATTCCTGCTCGGGCTTCTATTCGACAAGGGCTTCGGCGTCCCCAAGGATTGGGTGGAGGCGGAGGTCTGGTTGAACCTAGCCGCGGCCGGCGCGGGTCCCAGACAACGCGAATATTGGATCCGTGTCCGCAACGCGGTGGCGCAGAAGCTCACACTCGATCAACTCGCCGAGGCCCAGCGACGCGCATCCGCCTGGTCGCCCCTTTTCTATGCCCCTTCGACGGTGACCGCGCGGTACTGACGCGACGAGTTCGGTCAAAGCGCGGGCCAATCCCCGCGCCAGATTCCGATCGCCCAGCAGATCCAGATCGCAGGTGCAAAGAAGGCTCCGAACGGCAGGCGGGTCATCGCGTCGACCGGACGGCCCCGGAGCTGGCTCACGAGGACGATTCCCAGGGCCCCTAGCGCAGCGATCTCGACGACGAGAGGCAACAGCGCCCAGTCAAGCCACGCTCCCGCCACGCCTGCCAATTTGACGTCTCCAAGCCCCATTCCCTCGACCCCGCGGATCCTTCGGTACGCCTCGCGGAACGCGAAGAACAGGCCCGCCATCACGCCCGCCCTGATCAGGGCGTCGAGCGCAGATTCCAGCGGGGGCGTCCGAAGAAAAGCCGCCGCAAGCCCGCCGGCGAAGGCCAGCCCGTTCAGGGGATCGGGAATAATCTGGCGCCGGCGGTCGATCGCGGCGATGGCCAGCATGATAAGTCCGAGCGCGGCTCCGGCGGCGCCACTCCAGCCCGGCGCAACCGCAAAGCTGAGCGCCACGACGCTCAACCCGAGGGCGCCGATCAGGCCGGCCTCGGGCGTCCGCATCCGGTCGCGGCCTTCACTGCGCGGGGCGCGCGTTGATGTTGAGCATCGCGGGAAGAGTCAGGGCCTGCGTCCTCCCG
Source organism: uncultured Alphaproteobacteria bacterium (assembly GCA_963824465.1). Lineage (GTDB taxonomy): Bacteria > Pseudomonadota > Alphaproteobacteria > Rhizobiales > Beijerinckiaceae > Roseiarcus. Next base: position 799,740 of record CAWGPL010000014.1, on the reverse strand, counting down.
CCCCGCATCTTACTGCGCAACTGTTCGGCGACCTCCGCCGCATCGGCTCCGTTGCGAATGATCTGCGGCCGGATGAACATGATCAGTTCGGTGCGCACGTCCGTCTTGCCCGTCGTGCCGAATGCCGCTCCAACATAGGGGAGCTGATTGAGCACCGGAATGCCCTGCCGCGAACTCTGCTCCTGGTCATTGATCAGGCCTGCGAGAAGAACGGTCTGCCCGCTCAGCACCGAAATCGAGCTCTCGACTTTGCGCGTCGAGATTGTGGGCGTGAGGGTGGTGGTGCCTTGCGGGACGCTGCTTATCTCCTGATCGATGCCGAGCAGAACCGAACCGTCGGAAGCGATATGTGGCTGCACATGAAGGATAATGCCGGTGTTCTTGTAGTCGACCGTATTGACGAGCGCGTTGTTGGCGCTGAGCACAGTCGCGCTTCCGGTCGTGACCGGAACCTGGTCGCCGACTTCCAACGACGCCTCTCCGTTATCGACCACAACCAGGGATGGATTCGACAGGATGCGCACTTGGGTAAGCTGCTGCAGGGCGTTGATGACGACGCGAGGATAAGCGACGTTGCCGGCGATGATGTTCAGGCCCCCCGTGAGCGCTGCTCCCGTCGCCGTGGCGCCGGCCGCGCTGGCGATGTTGTTCAGCGCGCTCGGAATCATGCCTGTCGTCGTATTCGCGACGGCGCCCCCATTTAGGTAGAACTGCACGCCATAATTGAGCTGGTCGTTGAGCGTCACCTCGGCGATGGTGACTTCGATGGCAACCTGGAGCTTCGGTCGGTCAAGTTGGATCAGCGTTCGTTCGATGAGCTTGTATTCGTCGGGTCGCGCATAAACGAGCACCGAGTTGTTGACCGTATCTGCGGTAACCCGCACATCGGACATCTGCGAGGAGCCCGCGCCTCCCGAGCCGAGGGCGGCGATCTGGCTATTGAGCGCGGCGACCGGAATCGCTCCAAACCGAGCTTCCGAGTTGGCGGCGTTCGGAATCGCGCTTTCGCCTGAGGATGCCTGCCCCCCGCTCGGAGGGGGCCTTCCTCCGGTTAACCTGTCTATCGTCGAAAGAGGCTTTGCCCCCGATCCCGGAGCAATCTCGTTGGTTGGGGATTCCAGCGACGCTCCTCCGCCGGAAACAAAGATCTGCTGCAACAGCACCGCAATCTGTTTCGCATCCCCGTAACGAACCTTGTAGACCTTGACGCTTGCAGTCCCGAAGGAGGGCTCGTCAAGCCGCGAGATCCAGCGCGACGCGACCCGAAGCAGTTCGGGCTTCGTGGCCACGACCAGGATGGAATTGAGGCGGCTGACCGGTTGGAGTTTCACGAGACCGTGCCCGAGGCCGGATTCGCCCGAGTCCATGATCTTCTCAAGTTCGCCTACGATGGGTTCGGGCGTGCTGTTCTGCACGGGATACATGCCAACCGACTGGCCTTGCAGCCAATCGACGTCGAAGCTGCGAACCGTCTCAACAGCGGACTGACGCTCACTGCCTATTCCGGTGACGATCAGGAGCCGGCCGGTCGGATCGGTTCGGATCGCGCCGGGCCGCGCCGCGAAACCCTCAAGCAGTTTCGACAACGTACTACCGCTGACATACCGCAAGGGAATTACGGTCATGCCATATCCGGGTTCGGCGCTGGCAGTGTCGGTCGCGCCAATCGCGCCATCGCCGGCCGGCGAGATCTGGTAGCCCGATGCCCCCCGCACCATCTCGAGATTGTTGGCATGCAGCGCGTTCTCGAGAACGAACAGCATGTCACGCTTGTCGATCGGCCGTCCCGTAGACAATGTGATTGTCCCTTGGGCGCGAGGATCGATGACGTAGCCGACGCCCAGTACGTCGCCAAGCACCGATTTTGCGACCTGCGCGATCGGCGCGTTGTCGAAGTTCAGGGTGTAGCCTCCTTCGACAGGCTGGATGCCTGGAGGCGGCGGACTGACCGGCGCTTCCGTCTCTGAACTGGTTGAACCGAAGAATGAAAACGCTTTCGGCGGACTACCGATGCTCGATACGGTCCCACCGGTCGGTCGAGACTCTTGCGGGCGAAGATCCGTCGCCCGAACAATGTCGGCCGCGTTTTGTGGTTGATCGGTCCGCTCTTCCAGATAGGTGGTATTGCACGCGCTGAGCGTAAGCACAGTCGAGGCGGCTAGAATACGTCGACCAATCAGGCCGACAACGCCAAAGATATCGGAACGCCGACTTTCCTCCACTGTGCGATTGCCCCCAGTCCTGAACTTCATGCGACGTTACGTCAGAAGCCCTCAAAATTCGGGATGTGTCAAGAAAGAGGAGAGATTGCCACAATCGCAACATATTTTGGGCACTAGTGTCATAATTACGGTCGGACGAAAGAGGTTCGGCGGGGACTTCTCCAGAGCGCCGAACCTCAGCATTGAGGCCGAACGAGGAGGGACGTTGGTGTATGTAGGACGTCTCGTTTATCGCCCCCGCGCATCCTAGCGTCCACACATTGTGGATTGCGGCGAAATGAGTTTTCTGGGCGACAATTCAGCTGAGCCAAACGCATCGGATCCGATTGTCGGCTTCATTAACTATTTGAGCGCGAGCGGATTTCACGACAGCGTTGCCCTGAGACCACCGCAGCCAAGCGGCGGCAATCGATCCATCCGGTCGCTTTGGGAGGCGTCCGACCTTTCTGCCGCCGAGTTTGCGGATCAGGTCGCCGCCTACTATGGGCGCCCGCGGATGAACCTGGCCGAGCTTCTGGCTGCTTCATCGGTTGCAATGCGTTTCTCTCGGCGTTTCCTGCGCGAAGCGGCGATCTTTCCGTTTGATGCCGGCGAGGGGCGTTTTGGGCTGGCTGCGGCTGATCCAACCGATCTCGCGGCTCTGCGCGGAGCCGAGCTCGTGCTCGGCGGCCCGGTCACGCTAGCCGTTGCGTCGTTTGAGGACGTAGCCGCGGCGCTTACCGAACGCCTGGGTGGTGAAGACGAGATAACCGTCGCGCCCACAGTTTCCGCCGCCGCAGAAGAGAGCATCGACAGCCTTCGCGACTTGGCGAGCGGAGCGCCTGTCGTACGCGCCGTCAACGACCTGCTGGAGAAAGCGGTCGAGCTTCGCGCAAGCGACATTCACATAGAGCCTATCCGCAACGGGCTGACCGTGCGCATGCGGATCGATGGTCTCTTGCGCGCCGTGCCAGCCCCGGCGCACGCGTTGCCGCAGGCGCTGATTTCACGCGTCAAGATCCTTGCAGGTCTCAATATTGCTGAGCGCCGTCTGCCACAGGATGGCGCGGCGAGGCTGGAAGTGGCGCGCCGCGAGCTGGATATTCGCGTCGCGACGATGCCGACCCATCACGGCGAATCCGCAGTCATCCGACTTCTGCCCCGAGACAAGGGCCTCTTGGAAGTCGCCAAGCTCGGTCTCGGCGCGCGAGAGGAACGGGTCGTTCGCCGACTGCTCGATTTGCCGCACGGCCTAATCGTCGTCACGGGTCCCACGGGCAGCGGCAAGACGACGACCCTGGCAACAATGCTGTCCAATCTCAACACGCCGTCGCGCAAGATCCTTACGGTCGAGGATCCGGTCGAATATGAGATCGCAGGCGTCAACCAGTCGCAGATCAAACCGTCGATCGGCTTTACGTTCGCGGCCGCCTTGCAAGCCTTTCTACGCCATGATCCAGACGTCATCATGGTCGGCGAAATCCGCAATGCGGAAACCGCCGCCATCGCGATACACGCCGCGCTGACGGGACATCTCGTCCTGACGACTCTGCATACGGAAACGGCCGCCGCCGCGGTCCCGCGACTGCTCGACCTCGGCGTCGAAGATTTCCTGCTGCGATCGACGCTACGGGGAGTTGTCGGACAGCGGCTCGTTCGCCTCTTATGCGACCGCTGTAAGACGCGCGCGCATGTTTCCGAAGAAGGTTTCGCCGCCGATCCCCGTTACGAGGCTTGCGGCCTTGCGGTAGGAGAGACGATTTGGGAACCGAAGGGCTGCGAGCGCTGTGGCGGAACCGGCTATCGGGGCCGTATCGGGGTGTTCGAGGTTCTCGCAATCGAAGGGAAGCTTCGCAATCATATTGGCCGAGGGTCGGACGCCAATGAGCTTGACGAAGCAGCCCGTGGCGCCGGTTTCACTCCGATGATGCAGGACGCCATCACGAAATGCCGGGAAGGCATGACCTCGGTCGCCGAGGTCCTTCGCGTGACGGCGCCGCGCTGATCGATGACGACCTTCCAATATCGCGCTCTGACCCAAGGCGGCGAAGCGGTCAGCGGCTCGCTCGAAGCGGCGAGTCCGGCCGAGGTCAATCGGCGCATTGAATATCTCGGCCTCATCCCGATTGAAGCAACCACCGCGCGAAACGAGGCAAAGAACTCCGGCGCAGGGTTTTCGCTGTCGCGGCCAGTCCCTGGAGACGTGACCACCTTTACCGGCGATATAGCTCTGCTGCTCCGCGCAGGGCAGCGCATCAACGATGCACTGGAACTCTTAGCGGCCGACAATGATTTGGGTCGCATGCGTCCGACAGTTCGGGCCCTCGCCGGGTCGGTTCTGTCAGGCCAGAGTTTCGGCGAAGCGGTCAGTCAGCACCCCCGCGTCTTCCCTCCGATCTACGTCGCGCTGATTCGGGTCGGGGAGACATCAGGCGCGCTCGTGACGATCCTTGAAGCGCTTGTGGCGGAACGGCAGCGAAACGAGGCCCTAACGCGTCGTCTGACTGACGCGCTGCGCTATCCCGCCTTTCTATTGTTCGCGGCGGGCGCCGTGCTGATCTTTTTCCTTACCTTCGTCCTCCCACAATTCGCCAATCTGTTTCACGACTTCAACGCCAAGCCGGACTGGATGCTTGCGCAGTTCCTGGCGGTGTCGGACTTCCTGCGGTCGAATGGCGGGACCATTGCGGCCACTGTGCTTGTCCTCCTTACGGCAAGCTGGTTCGCATTGCGGAGACCATCTCTGCGCGCGCAGATCGTGGGTAACCTCGCGCGGCTGCCTGTTATCCGCTCCATCATGGAATATCAGCGCACAAGCCTCTTCTGCCGCAATCTCAGCTTGATGCTGTCCAGCGGAGTTGCGCTTCCGCTGGCGCTACGCATTCTCGCAGACACCATGGAGGTTACAGGCGCATATATCCCGTGGTTGACTATTGTCGACAAGGTGCGCCACGGCGGCAGGCTGTCCGACGCGCTGACCGTAACAAGCGCCCTTCCTCAGACAGCCGTCCGGACGCTCCGCCTTGGCGAGGATTCGGGGCAGTTGCCGATGCTGGCGGCGCGTATCGCTGATTTTTACGAAGCCAAACTCGAGCGAAGCCTCGACCGCGTCATCGGAATCGTCGGACCGGCTGCGATCATCGTCATCAGCGTCATTGTCGGAGGGTTAATCATCTCGGTCATGACCGCTTTGCTGTCCGTTTATCAGGTCGTCAACTAGGAGCTCGGTTCGTGAGCAGGATCCGTCGTTTGCTGTCGTTGGAGCGTAAGACGCATCTCGGTGAAGCGGGTTTTACGCTCGTGGAGATGCTCGTCGTCATTGCAATTATCGGTCTTATCGTGGGGCTCGTCGGCCCGCGCGTGCTGAACTATCTCGGCGAATCGAAGATCAAGGCCGCCAAGATTCAGATCGAGAGCTTCTCGGCGGCGCTTGATCTCTATTATCTGGACAATGGCTCATATCCGTCTGGAAATGAAGGCTTGGCGGCTCTCGTTCAGCGGCCGGCCTCGGCGTCGGCGTGGAACGGTCCCTACATCAAGTCCGCTTCTGTCCCGCTCGACCCTTGGGGACGTCCCTATCTCTATAAGGTTCCTGGCGATCATGCTCCCTATGAGATCGATTCCAATGGAGCGGATGGCGCGGGCAATTCGCAGTCGGTCATTCGGAGCGCGTCGCGATAATGAGCGCGAAGAATGCGCAGGCTGGCTTCACGCTGCTCGAAATGGTTTGCGTTCTCGCCATGGTCGGGCTCCTCGCGGCGCTCGCCTTGCCCGCGATCCCCCGCGGCACCTCGTCAGCTCGTCTTGCGGCCTACGCCACCGATATCGCGGCTCTTCTGAAACACGACCGCAACGTCGCTTTAAGAAGCCATTTGCGGGTCGCCACAACGCTGGACTCCGAACGAGGCGTTGTGCGGTCCGGCGCGGACGCGTCCGCTGTCGACATTCCATCCGACGTGTCCTTCAACGCGCTCCTCGCCGAGCGTTGCGACGGGCGGAAAGTCGGTTCCACTATCGATTTCTTTCCGAGCGGCGTTTCCTGCGGCGGCGTCATCGATATTTCTCGCCAGGGGGTCGGCTTCCAGATCCGAGTGAACTGGCTGACTGGGGGCATAGAGGTTGTTCCGATCCACACAAGCTGATCCGATCAACGCTGGCTTTACGCTCATCGAGGCGCTCGCCGCGCTTGCCGTTCTCGCCGCAGGGCTTGGGGCGATTGGCCAGCTTTCCGGTTCGAACCTGCGCGCCGGTCTCCACACGGAACAGCATCTCACGGCTGTCGCGGCCCTGCGTAAGGTCATGGCGGGCCTGCCCGCGCGCGAGGCGCTTCCCTTTGGCAATCTGAACGGCGTTCTCGATTCTTATGCGTGGCGCGTGGAAACGATTCCCGTCGATGGCGCAAGTCCGGCGGCTGCCGCCTGGGTTCCCCAGCAGATTGCGCTTTCAGTGCGATCTCGGTCCGGCGCCATGGTGGAAGTCGACATGATTCGACTGAGGAAGCTGACCTCAAAATGAGCAGGGGGGACGAATCCGCAATCGCCGGGTTTTCGCTGATCGAGGCGATGGCGGCGCTCGCGCTGACTGCGGTGATCATAACGTCGCTCGGCGCGGTCGCGGCGCAATGGTTGCCGAATTGGGGGCGGGGTTTCGCCCGACTGCAGGAAGCCGATTTGCTTGCAGCGGGCGTGGATCGTATCGCGACAGACATCTCGGCTGCAGAATACGTCTCCCAGGCCGGCGGAGCTCAGTTCCCTTCGTTTAAGGGAGGCGAGGCCTCCGTGACTTTCGTCCGATCGGCGACTGGGCCGAACGCCTATCCCCATCTCGAGTTCATTCGCGTGGCCGAGGTGTTGGACAACGGGAGCTTTTCGGTCGTGCGCACACGGGCGCCTTTTTCTCCTGCCGCGCCAGATGGGTCAGCGCCTGCTGTCGTCTTCAAAGACCCGGTCGTCCTCGTCCAGGGCTCCGTACCGGCTCACCTTCTCCTACGCAAACGGAGACGACCGGGTTTGGCTCAGTCAATGGACGGCGCAGGAAAAACTGCCGAATGCGGTGCGGATAACCGTTCGTGACGAGACGGGCCGCGCTCTTGCCGCCTCGACCGCGGTGCAAATCCGAGTCATGGCCGGTCTTCCGCGAGCGCCACTCGACCGAAAGGGAGGCGCCAACCCGACGAGTGCGCCGCCGGTGGAACAGCAGCCAAGCGGCGCTCAGACGACACCCGATCAGCAGCGGCTATGAGTGACGGAATGACCTCCCGCCCGCCGCAGCAAAATTTCGCCAGCGAAGGTTTCGTTCTTGTCGCCGTGCTTTGGATGCTCGCGGCGCTGGCAGCGCTGGTTTCGATCTATTCAGCCTATACGATCAACACCGCGTCAGCCTCGCACCTCGGCGATGATCGCGTTCAGGCCGAGGCCTCAATCCGCTCCGCAGTCGAATTCGCCGTTTTTCGTCAACTTGCCGCAGCCGGATCGGCTCCAGATGACCATTTCAACATCCGATTGGGTCGAACAGCGATCTCGGTCCGCCTCATTCCGGAAACAGCAAGGATAGACCTGAATGCTGCTCCAGAAGCGCTGCTGGTCGGACTTTTTTCGGCGGCCGGCGAGGCGCCGGCGCGCGCGCAGTTCTTGACGGATCGCGTGCTCGGCTGGCGAACCAAGGCTGAAGGCGGCCATAGCGCCGAGGCTCAATTCTACGCCAGTCGGCGCCTAGCCTACGCTCCACGCCAGGCGCCTTTCGAAAATGTTCTGGAGCTTGCGCTCTTACCCGAGTTCTCGCCCCAACTGGTCGAACGTCTCCTGCCTATGGTGACGGTGTTTAGCGGTCACTCCAAGATTGATGCGGCGAGCGCGGACGCCGACGTCCTGTCTGCATTGCCAGGGATGACGCCTGCGATTTTTGCGGCAGTTATGAAGGCGCGCGCGAAAGGCGCTTCCCCCGAAGATATTCTCGCCCTTTTTGGCGCTACAAAGGAATACGTCAGCAGCAACGCGTCGGAAGCCACGCGTGCGAAGATCGCTGTTGACTTCGACAACGGCAGGCAAGTTCATGCCGAGGTCGTTTTCCGCCCTTCCGAGGACGACAAGGAACCCTACGAAATCCTGTATTGGAGAGACGATTTTGATGGTCCGGCCTCCTCCGCGTAGGTGCAACGCATGAGCGTCGCGTCGCAGGCGCTGGACCACTTTGGCTCCTGGATCGCCGCCGCGGCCGGCGGTTTCATTCAGCTTGGCGAGTCGATCCAACGTCGTCGCAAAATCGAGTTGACCGAGCAGCCCGACGGCTCTTTCCTCCCGAGCGATCGGGCGCGGCAACCCGACGAGCCCGCCCTTCGCCTTGAGGATGGCGCGATTGTCGGACCGACAGGTATGCGGTCGCTCCTTGCGCGAAGCGTGGTCTCCATCGTGTTGGCGCCTTCTCGATTCGTCTTTCGTCCGCTGGAACTGCCGGCTGGCGCCGATGCTTTCCTTGGCGGCGTCGTGCGCTCCCAGATCGATCGGCTGACGCCGTGGAATGGAAACGACGCGGCATTCGGTTGGAGCGCACCCGTGCGTCAGGGGACGGAGCGCATTTCCGTGACCGTCGCCGCCACGTCCCGAGAACGGTTGAAGCCGGTCGTCAACGCTTTCCTCGCGGCAGGGGCCGCTCATGTGCTGCTTTCGACGCGCTCCGACCAGGAGAGCGCGCTTGTTCCGCTTCTGGATCAGGGCGCTGCCGCGAAGGTCGGAGATCGCTGGCTCCAGCGGAAGCTCACCGGGGCGCTGGCGACCGCGGCCTTCGCGCTGGTTGTCTCCTTTGCGGCCTGGATTATCCTCGGCGGCCGGTTTTCGGACGAGCTTGTCAGACTTAATCATCAGAGCGCTGAACGCCGCGCTGAGTTAAAAGGGAAAAGCGGCGGCGCGGTTGCGGCGATTGAGGCGCTCAACGCGAAGAAAGCCGCGTCCCCCTCTGCGGTGATGACGATCGAAGAATTGTCGAGGATACTTCCCGACGACGTGTATCTCACTGAACTGCGGATCGAGAACGGCCGCGTCCAGATTTCAGGCGCGGCAAAAGACGCCGCGGCGTTGATCCCGCTCCTGGAGCAATCCCATGAGTTCACACACGCCACCTTCTACGCGCCGACCGTCAGGAATTCGGACGGCGGCGAGAGCTTCCATGTGGAAGGCCATATCGAACCTTCCTTTGCGGTTATGAAGTGAAACCGGCGGTTCTCCTTCGCTCCGGCCTCAACACCCAGGCTTTCGCGGCCGCGACCTATGCTGGCGTCCTCGCGCTACTCATACTTGGATCCGCGTGGCTCATCAGCGATCTGTGGGGTGATTTCGAAGAGGTCAACGCCGCTCAGATCCGGCTCAATGGGCTGGCGCAACGTTCTGCTTCGCGGGCCTACATATCCAGGCAACCCGGACGCACAAGCGAATGGGTCGGCTTTCCTCGATGGCGCGACGATCACGATCGCAGGGGCGGCCTTGCAGCAGCGCGTTCAGGAGGCGATCATCAAAGGCGGCGGCGTTCTGTCCTCGTCGCAAGTCGACTTCGGACCCGAGGGGACCAAGGGAACCGTGCGTCTGGCGGCGACGATTGAGGCGCCGCAGACCGCGATTCAGGGGATCCTGTATGACCTCGAGGCCGGAATGCCGTATTTGTTCGTCGACAAACTCTCGATCCAGTCGCCAAGAGCGTTTGGCGAACCGGAGAGCGGAAAGATGCGAATAACGATGGGCGTGGCGGGGCAATGGCGCACGTCGGAGTGAGGAACTGGTCGCTCGGCCTCGCAGCGATGCTTGGCCTTTTGTCGGCAACGAACGCATCGGCCGGCGATGACAGGGGAGCGGCTGCGCCGCCAGGGTGACCGCGCTCAGATCGAAGCGAGCGACGCCATCCGTTCCCAACCCGATCCCGGTACGCCTGGCAACCCGCTTTGGCGAATTCCCCTCAGCACCCTCAACGCCACACGGGACCGCCCGCTGTTTTCGGCATCACGTCTCCCGGCCGCCCCGCCGCCAATGGCCTCAGCGCCAGAAGCGGCGCCGGCGCCCCCGGCTCCGCAGGCGCCCGAACGACCCAGCCTGTCGCTGGTGGGAACGATAATTGGGTCAGGTTCCAGTCTCGCGCTTCTGAAGGATTCAAACTCGCAAACGATTTTGCGGGTTCGTACGGGTGAGGAAAGTTCGGGATGGCAGGTGCAGGAGATCAACCGACGGTCGGTTGTCGTAAAGAAGGACAGCAAATCCATCATACTTCAATTGCCAAAACCGACCTCTAAGATGTCTGGCGATTAAATTGCGGAGATTTCGATCGGCGTAGCGACGTAGAACCGCGTCCGCTTCGAGGAAGCCAACCTGCGCCGGCATGTTCGAGAACTGGACCTAGCTAGCACCCAGCTCACGGGATCGCGAAGCTTGGCTTGAGCGTTTCTGATGGACCTCGACCCGGTCCGCCATGCCCGCCAGGATCGAGAACCCTCAGCCAAGCGACCCCGCCGTCTCATATGGGCTGATCCCGAACACTTCCTTGACCTCCCCGTCCAACCCCTATAAACGCGCCTCCCGTCAGCTAAGCGCTGGCCGTAAGCGTCTAACGTCAAGCAACGCACTCAACGATCCTCGCCGGTCGGAGTGCGTTTTCTTTTGCGCTCCCGCCAGCGAAGACTAGCCTTGAAGAGAGCCCATGGCCTTCCGGTCGATGCGGGATCCGGGGCAGGCGCGTTTGCTGCTTCTGACCGCGATCCTTTTCATATCCTACATCTGCGTCGCGATTCCCCTGCCCATCGTGCCAGTCTATGTGACTCAGCAGCTGGGTCTCAACAATGTCTGGGCGGGACTTGCCGTCGGCATCGGATTTCTGGCGACCCTCGCCAGCCGAGGCTACGCCGGCGGCGTTTCGGACCGGCTGGGGCCGAAGCTCGCGGTGAGGCGCGGGCTCGTCTGCTACGGGGGCGGCGCGCTGCTCTCGGGGGTTGCCGGGCTTTTGTCCGTGACCCCGCTCGCAGCCTTTCTCGTTCTGCTCGCGGGGCGCCTGCTTCTCGGACTGGGCGAGAGCTTTGCCGCCGTCGGCGTCATCGCCTGGGGCATCGGCCTCATCGGGCCGGCCCGCTCCGGACAGGTGATGGCTTTCGTGGGGGCGGCGATCTATGGCGCGCTCGCCGTCGGCGGCCCGGTCGGGCTGGCGCTGCTCGACCGGTTCGGCTTCGTCGGCGCGATGGCGGTCAGCACGATCCTTCCGTGCCTCGGGCTTCTGGCCGTCTGGCGCGTGGTGGGCGTCGCGCCCCATCCCGCCGCCGAGCGGCCTTCGTTCCTGAGCGTCATGAGCCGCATCTGGGTTCACGGCTCCATCGTCTGCCTTCAGGGGATCGGATTCGCCGTCCTCGGCGCCTTTTTCGCACTCTACTTCCTGAAGCAGAACTGGCCCAACGCCGGACTTGGCCTCACCGCCTTCGGCGGCGGGTTCGTTCTGATGCGCGTGCTCTTCGGCCATCTCCCGGATCGCATCGGCGGCCTGCCGGTGGCGATCGGGTCGCTGGCCATCGAGGCGGTGGGGCAAATTCTGATTTGGAGCGCGGGCGGACCGGCTCTGGCGCTCGTCGGCGCGTTCCTGACCGGGCTCGGCTGCTCGATGGTCTTTCCGTCCATGGGGCGCGAGGTCGTGCGCCTCGTGGAGCCGCATCTGCGCGGCACGGCGTTCGGCGGCTTTGCCGCTTTTCAGGATGTCGCCTACGCCCTGACCGGCCCTCTCACCGGCATCGTGGCGGACCGGGCGGGATACCGCAGCGTCTTCCTCATCGGGGCCATCGCGGCGCTGGCCGGTCTCTTCGTCGCGTTGGGCCTTGCAGCCGCGACGCGCCTGAAGTCGGTTCCGGAGGCCGAGGGGCCGTGAGAGCTATCCCTTCGCGGCCTCCACTATCCGCTCGACGGCGCCGAACAGCAGGGCAAGGTCCTCCGGCCGGGACAGGCGATGGTCGCCGTCCTTCACCAGAGTCAACGTCGCGGGGTCGCCGCCGAGCCGCTCCATGAGTTTCAGCGCATGGGCGTAAGGCACGGCGTCGTCCTTCATGCCCTGCAGGACGGTGACCGGGCAGCCTGTGCGGATCATGCCGGTCATGAGGAGATGCTTCCGCCCGTCCTCGATCATGGCGCGGGTGAAAATGTCGGGGTCGTCGGAATAGGGGGATGGACGCCGCCAGACGCCTTCCTCCAGGATCGCCCTGCGGCCTTCCGCGCCCATCTCCTCCCACAACAGGGCTTCGGTCATGTCGACTGCGGGCGCGATGAGCACGAGGCCCGCGACCCGGCCTCCTTTCCCCTTGTTCAGCGCGCGCGCGGCGAGCAGAGCGATATAGCCGCCCATCGAGGAGCCTACGAGGATTTGCGGGCCTTTGCTTTCGGCGCGAATCACGGCGAGCGCCTCTTCGAGCCAGCGCGAGATTGTGCCCCCTTCCAGCTTCCCCTCTGAGCGGCCGTGGCCGGAATAGTCGAAACGCAGCAGGCTCAGGCCGAGCCGTTCGGCCTCGGCGTCGAGCGCCGTCGCCTTGGTCGAATCCATCTCCGAGCGGTAACCGCAGAGCCACACAAGGCCGGGAAGCCCCCTTCGCGCTGGCGCGCGGCGGCGAAAGGCGATACGTCGCGGGAAAGGGGGATTCCCGACGGTGAGAAACGCTGGCTCCGTCAAGATCGGCTTGTCCTTCGCGCTGCGCGCGAGGATTTGGGCCCGCGCCTCATCGCGCGAATTGGCCCGCCAGCCTGCGCCAGTCAACCGGGCGCGGAACCGGGCGCTCTCGTGAGCGACGCGCTGCTTCCTTTTGGACGCGCGAGCGCTGCGCCGCTCGCCGGCCGCACCATCCTGCAGATCGTGCCGCCGGGCGCCGCCGGCGGCGACGAACGGGCGACGCTCGCAGTCGCCGCCGCTCTGGTCGAGGCGGGCGCGCGCGCTCTTGTCGCCTCCGAGTTCGCGGGAATTCGCCGCCGAACTGCAAGCGGTGGGCGGGTTGCACGTCCCTTTTCCGACCGGGGCGAGAAGCCCGCTGGCGCTCACCCTCAACGCCCGGCGGCTCGCCAGGCTTTTGCAGACTGAAGGCGTCGATCTCGTCCACGCCCGCTCGCGCGGCGCGGCGTGGATCGCGTTGCGCGCTTGCCGCAGTCTGAAGCGCGCCATCGTCACGACCTTCACGGGCGAGGGCAAGGGTTCCGCGCGCACGAGCTTCGAGCGGGCGCCGGGCGAAGGCGATCGCGTGATCGCCGCCTCGCAATACGCCGCCGAGCGGGCGCTCGCCCTCTTTCCGGGCGCGGAAGGGCGCCTGCGTATCGTCCGGCTTGGGCTCGATCTGGCGAAGCTCGCTCCGGAGTTGGTAAGCCGGGAGCGCGTGGCGGCGGTGCGCGAGGGCTGGGGCGTCGCGCCGCATGAGCGCGTCGTGCTGCGCGCCCGCGCGACTTGTCGCCGCTCGCGGGCAGAAGGTGGCGATCGAGGCGGCGGCGCGCGTCAAAGCCCTTGGTTTCGACGACCTGCGCTTCGTCATCGCCGGCGAACCTGTGCGGCAGTCCTATCTTCGCGAGCTGGACGCGCTTGCCAACGAGCGTGGCGTGAAATCGCTTATCACCCGCGTCGGCCCCCAGACCGATCGCGCCGCGGCGCTGCTCGCGGCGGCGGCCGTCGTCTTTCCCGCGCTGGACGCCGAAGGCGTCGCGCGCACGCCTGTCGAGGCTGCGGCCATCGGCGCGCTGACGATTGCCTCCAGTATCGGCGCGGCGCGGGAGACCATCGCCGCGCCGCCCGATTTTTCCGCCGAGGAGCGGTCGGGCTGGCTTGTGCCGCCGGGCGATGCTGAGGCGCTTGGCGAGGCGATCGCCGCTGCCCTCAGTCTCGGCGCCTCCGCGCGTCAGGGTGTGCGCCTGCGCGCCCGTGCGCGCGTGGCAGAGAGTCATGCGCTCTCGCGCATGACGGGCGACACATTGCGCGTCTATGCCGAAGCGCTGAGTGACAAAAGCAAGGAATGACGCATGTCGATCTCCGGCAAGACAGCGCTCATCACCGGATCGACCGACGGGGTCGGGCGATATATTGCTGAAAAGCTCGGGGCCGAGGGCGTGCGCGTTCTCGTCCACGGGCGAGACCGCGCGCGGGGCGAAAAGGTTGTCGCGGACATCGCAAAAGCAGGCGGCTGGGCGGATTTTCTACAGGCCGATCTCGCTTCGCTCGCGGAGGTCCACAGGCTCGCGGAGGCGGTGCGTGGCGCGACCGATCGGCTCGACGTGTTGGTGAACAACGCCGGTCTCGGTTCCGGCGCGGGTCATGGACGTCAAACGAGCGCGGATGGCCACGAGCTCATCTTCGCCGTCAATTATCTCGCGGGCTTCCTGCTGACCCGCCTTCTCCTGCCGCTCCTCGAAACAAGCGCGCCCGCCCGCATCGTCAATGTCGCCTCGCTCGGCCAGCAGGCGATCGATTTCGGCGACGTGATGCTCACGCGCGGTTACAGCGGGACGCGCGCCTATCGGCAGAGCAAGTTGGCGCAGATCCTTTTCACCTTCGATCTCGCGGACGAATTGAAGGGGCGAGGCGTGACCGCGACCTGCCTGCATCCGGCGACCTATATGGCGACGACCATGGTGCGGCAGGCGGGCGCCTCGCCGATGAGCACGGTGGAGGAAGGCGGCGCGGCGATCCTGCAGCTCGTCGAATCCTCTGCGGTCGAAGGAAAGACCGGGCTTTTCTTCAACGGACTGCGCGAATCCCGCGCCGACCCGCAGGCTTACGATGCAGACGCTCGTCGGCGCCTGCGGGCGCTAAGTTTGGAGCTTGTTGGGATGAACGACGAAGCGGCTCGCTAAAAATCTTTCTCCCCTTTCGGCAGAAGGTGAAGGGGACAGCCGGATGAGGGCTCTCGAGCGAGCCTTGATGCGGCCGCCCCGCGTAAATCCCGTCTCCTTCGATCAGCTCCGCGCGAGCCCAGACGCTTCACGCGCCAGCGTCTCGACCGTCCCGTAGTCGCCCGCGGCGAGCGCATCCTTTGGGAGCATCCAAGAGCCGCCGACACAGGCGACATTTGGCAGTTTGAGATAGTCCGGCGCCTTCCTGAGATCGATGCCGCCAGTCGGACAGAAGCGCAGGTCGGGCAGGGGCGCTGCAAGCGAGGCGAGCAGTCTCGCACCGCCCGCCGCCTCGGCCGGGAAAAACTTCAGCGAGCGAAAGCCCCGGTCGCGTAAGGCCATCGCTTCCGAAGCGGTGGCGCACCCGGGTAGGAACGGCACGGGCGATTGCGCGGCCGCCTCCGCCAGCGCCGGGCTCGCGCCGGGGCTGACAAGAAAACGAGCCCCCGCCGCGACGGCTTCCGCGATCTGCGACGCCTCGACGATGGTGCCCGCGCCCGGAACGGCGCCGGGAACCTGAGCGGCGATCGCCTTGATCGCGGCGATGGCGCTTGGGGTCCGCAGCGTCACCTCGATGGCGGGGAGGCCGCCCGCGACCAGCGCCTTCGCCTGCGCGACGCCGTCCTCGACGCTACGCACTGTCAATACCGGGATCACAGGCGCAAGCTTCATGATCGCAACGGACTCTGCGTCGCGGGAATATTGCGCCATCTTTTCTTCGCTCCAGCCGATATCGGGGGAAACCGCGGAAAGCTTTAGCACGATGTCACGCGCCCGGGCGAGGCTCGCGCTCACGGCCGAATCGACTAAGGTCTTCTTTCAGACCGGACAGCGGGGAGCCTTTGCACGACGCGGTCGATCTTTCCTTCTACAAGGAGGCGTTGCTTTTTCTGGTGACGGCCGGCGTCGTCGCGCCTCTTTTCTTCCGCCTGCGCGTGAGCCCCGTGCTCGGCTATCTGCTGGCGGGCGTGGCGCTAGGCCCTTACGGCCTTGGCCGGCTGACTGGCGATACCCGATGGCTCAGCGCCTTTGCGATCAGCAATGTCGAGACGATCGACCGGATCGCCGCTTTCGGCGTGGTCTTTCTGCTCTTCACCATGGGACTCGAGCTGTCGTTCGAACGCCTGCGCCGGATGCGGCGGCTCGTATTCGGGCTTGGCCTCGCGCAGGTCGTGGTGACGATGCTCGCCTTCACCGGCGTCGCGCTTGCGATGGGGCTCAAGGCGGGCGCGGCGCTGACGCTCGGGGGGGCGCTGGCGATGTCGTCCACCGCCGTCGTCATTCCAGTCTTGATCGAGAGCAAGCGCGTCGGCGCCGCGGTGGGTCGCGCTTCGCTCGCGGTGCTTCTGTTCCAGGACCTTGCTGTTGCGCCGTTGCTCGTGATGGCGGAGACCTTTTCAAGGGGCGCCGGGGAGGGCGGCCTCGGCTGGACGCTCCTCAGCGCCCTTGGCCCGGCGGCCCTCGGCCTTGCGGCGCTGATCCTGGTCGGCCGGTTCTTGCTGCGGCCGTTCTTCCATTTCGTCGCCGAAACGAACAGCCCAGAATTCTTCATGGCGGCGTGCCTGCTCGTCGTGCTCGGCGATGGACTTGCGGCGGCGGCGAGTCATCTCTCGATGGCGCTCGGCGCTTTCGTCGCGGGCCTGCTTCTGGCCGAGACAGAATATCGGCGCGAGATCGAGGTGACGATCGAGCCGTTCAAGGGATTGCTGCTGGGTCTCTACTTCGTCTCGGTCGGCGCCAGCATCGACCCGGCGCTCGTCTTCGAGCGGCCGGTCCTCATCTTCGGCATTGCGGCAACGTTGATCGCGGTCAAGGCCGCGATCCTGTTCGGGCTCGCCCGGGGGTTCAAGGCGCCCCCGCGCATGGCTGGGGAACTGGCGCTCCTGCTGGGGCCGGGCGGCGAATTCGGCTTCGTGATGATCGGCGCGGCTTTCACAGGTGAACTGATCAACCGCGAGCTTTCCACGATCCTCATCAGCGCCGTGACGCTGTCGATGGTCGCCATCCCCTTCCTCGCGCGCATCGGCGCCTCCTTCGGCTCGGCGCCGAAGCCAAAGGACGATGCGCTTCCCAAGGACCTGCCGCCGGAGGGCGAGGAGGGTCGTGTCGTGATCGTCGGCTATGGCCGGGTCGGCAACCTGGTCGGCGACATGCTGGAGATGCACCGCATTCCCTATATTGCGGTCGACGCCAACGCCCGCCTCGTCGCGCGGGCACGCAGCGAGGGAAAGCCGGTCTACTACGGTGACGCTTCCAGGCCGGACTACCTGCGCCGCTGTGGCATCGACACCGCCCGCGCTCTCGTCGTGACGATGGACAAACCGCAGTCGAACGAGGCGGTCGTCGAGACGGCGCGAAAAATGCGGCAGGACCTGACGCTCGTCGCCCGCGCCCGCGACGCCGGGCACGCCAGCACACTCTATGAACTCGGCGTCACCGACGCCGTGCCCGAGACGATCGAGGCGAGCCTGCAATTGTCGGAAGCGGTTCTGGTCGATATTGGCGTGCCGATGGGCCTTGTCATCGCCTCGATCCACGAGAAGCGCGACGAATACCGCAAGCTTCTGGTCGCCGCCGGCGCGCCGGAACGGCCGCGCGAGACGCGAAAGCCGCGAAGAGGATAGGCCGCGTTAGCCGATCTGCCCGAACTGCGGAAAGGTCTCGATCAGCCAGAGCGAGGCGGTCTGAAATCCGCCCGTCAGAAAGGCGACCCCGGTCAGGACGAGCAGCACGCCGACCGTCTTCTCGATGGCGCCGAACCGCTTCTTGATCGCGCCGGAAGCGCGCATGAACGGGCCCATCGCGGCGGCGGCGATTAGGAAAGGGACGCCAAGGCCTAAACTGTAGACGGCGAGCAGGAGAGCGCCCGCGCGCACGGTATGTTCGCTGCTGGCGACCGCGAGGATGGTGGCCAGGATCGGGCCGATGCAGGGCGTCCACCCCAGGGCGAAGGCCATCCCCATGAGATAGGCGCTCCACACTCCGGGCGGCCGTTCGATTTCGAGCCGGGCTTCGCGCAGCATCGCGGAAATGCGAAAGACCCCGATGAAATGGAGTCCCATCAGGATGACGCCGACGCCCGCCGCGATCGACAGGACATGGCTCCACTGACGAAACACCGCGCCAAAGACCGAGGCGGTCGCGCCGAAGGCGACGAAGACTGTCGTGAAGCCCGCCACGAATAGGAGCGCGGTGACCATGATGTCGCGCCGCGCCTTCGTCTCGCCCTCGTCGACAAGCGCCTCGACGCTCGCCCCGGCGAGATAGCAGAGGTAGGGCGCTGCGAGCGGCAGCACGCAGGGACTGACGAAGGAGAGGAGACCGGCGCCGAAGGCCGCGGGAATGGAGACGTCCGTCATGGCGGCCCTGACATGGCCCCTTGGCGAGCAGGCGTCAAATCCGGGCAGGTTGTCGCAAGCGCGCTGTCAGCGCCTCCGGGCGATGGACGTATCGAACCCGCCGCGTGAGCTGACCTTATCAACGGATGTGACGCGGTTTACACTGAGCCCCTGTTCAGGGCGACTGCCGATAGGGAATTGCCGCATCGGCGGCCTCTCTGGCTTTCCGGTCGGCTTCGACGACCGCCTGGTCGCCAGCATCCGCGGCTGCTGCCCGACGCGCGCACAGATCCCGGAAATCGTCGACCTCCTTTTGAGTGAGATGCTCGATGCCAATGAATGCGTTCTGTGCGCCGCTTGCACGAATCAATTCGTCAAGCTTCGCCTGAATGGCTGCCCCGTCTCGATTCTGAGTGTTCTGGATGAGGAACACCATCAGAAATGTCACAATCGTCGTGCCGGTGTTGATGACGAGCTGCCAAGTATCGGAGTAACCAAACATCGGTCCCGTTACGGCCCATACAATCACGATCGCGCAACTGGCGGCGAAGGTGATTGGCGATCCCGCGCCTCGGGCGACGCCATTTGATGCCGCCGTAAACATTTGTGAGAGGGTCATGCGTCGGTCTCCCGTCGAAAATCCGGATGCGGCGCATATGTTCGCGCATCCATCTGTCTGAGAGATCAAAGATAAGCCCTCACTCCCGCATATTCGACAGGAAATTGTTGAATTTGGGTGGCGCGGGGTGGACGACTCCATTCGGCGCCAGAAAGCAGGGTGGAAATGATTGGCCCTTAAACCTCTGAACGACCGGAGCACGAAAATTGGAGAACGGGGGAAAGCGTTCCTATCCAGCCTCCACTGCATAACGGCGTCCCTGCGGCGTCCCCTTGCGCGCCCGGCCCCGATGGTCCACATGAGGGCCGGGAGGTTGGCGAAGGACGTACCGCTCGCCAACCGGGTCAGGTCCGGAAGGAAGCAGCCCTAACGAGACAGGGCGGGTCTTTGTCCAACCTCCCGCCTTAAGCCCTGTTTTGCACCGGACCACGGACCGCATTGAGCGACGCCCTCTTTCCGGCCGAGAACCCGGCCCCCGCGCCTGTTTCGCCGGCCTCGCCTTATCGGGTGCTCGCCCGCAAATACCGCCCTCAGCGCTTCGAGGACCTAATCGGCCAGGAGCCAATCGTCCGCACATTCGCCAACGCTTTTCGCCTGAAGCGCATCCATCAAGCCTATATCTTCACCGGCGTCCGGGGAACGGGCAAGACAACCACCGCCCGCATCCTGGCTCGCGCCTTCAACTATTCCGTGCCGGGCGGGATCGACGAGCCGACCCTGGATATGCCGGTGCTTGGCGTCCACTGCCAGGCGATTATGGATTCCCGTCACGTCGACGTAATCGAGATGGACGCGGCCTCGCACACCGGTATCGACGACGTGCGCGAGATTATCGAGAACGCCCGCTACCGGCCGGTCTCGGCGCGAACCAAGGTCTATATTATCGACGAAGTGCACATGCTCTCGAAGCAGGCCTTCAACGGTCTTCTGAAGACGCTGGAGGAACCCCCCGAGCACGTCAAGTTCCTGTTCGCGACCACCGAGATCGAGAAGGTTCCGATCACGGTGCGGTCGCGCTGCATCCGCTTCGATCTGAAGCGAATTGACGCCGCCGCCATGGTCGCGCATCTCGAGAAAATCTGTGGGTTGGAAAGTGTGGCCGCCGAGCGTGAAGCCCTGACCATTATCGCCCGGGTCGCGGAGGGTTCGGTGCGCGACGCGCTGTCGCTTCTCGACCAGGCGATCGCGCATGGCGGCGCGGATGGCGTGAGGGCGCTGACCGTCCGCGAGATGCTTGGCCTTTCTGATCGAGGTGAGATCGTCGCGCTCTTCGAGCGCGCGATGAGCGGCGAACCGGGGGAGGCCGTCGCGGTCATGCGCGCCCTGCACCAGGCTGGCGCCGATCCCTTGGACATCGTCGTTGAGCTCGCCGAATTCTGCCACCTCGTCACGGATTACAAGATCGCTCCCAACGCACCGGACGACACGTCCATAGGCGAGATGGAGCGCGAACGCGCGCGCGAATTCGCAGGACGGCTGAGCCTGGGCGCGCTAACCCGCGCCTGGCAGATCATCCTCAAGGGCTACGACGACGTGAAGGACTCACCGCGTCCCCTTGCTTCCGCAGAGATGACGCTGATCCGCCTTGCCTATGCGTCCGATCTTCCGACCCCAGAGGATGCGCTGCGCAAGATCGCAGGAATGACCGATTCAGAACCGAGGCGTGCGCCCCTCGCGCCCGCTTCGCGTCCGCCCACCCCCCGCGCGGGTCCGAGCGGAGCCGTCGCCGCGCCCATAGCGGCGGCGCCGCAGGCCGCGCCCGCTTCCGCTTCTCCAAAAGCTGCAGCTTCGGCGCCCTCGATTCGGCTGGCCCGCTTCGAGGACGTCGTCGCGCTAGCGCGATCGAAACGCGACATCATGCTAGCTCACGCGCTGGAAAACGAGGTGCGACTCGACCGATTCGAGGAGGGCAGCATCGCGGTCTCGCTCGTGGATGGCGCGTCGCCCACGCTGGCTCAGACGCTTTCGCGGCGCCTGCAGGAGTGGACCGGGCAACGCTGGATGGTCGCGCTCACGCAAGGGGCGGCGGCCCCTACCCTGCGGGAGAAGTCAGGACGCGCGCGACGCCGAGCGCACGAGTGGCGCTGCGGCGCATCCGGTCGTGCGCGAAGTGCTGGAGCGTTTTCGAGGCGCGAAGATTATCGAGGTGCGGCGTCCGGGCGAGGCCGCGCCCGAGGCGCCGCCGCTCTCCGACGAGGACGACTACGGCTACAGCGACGCCGATCCGATTTCAGACGACGATCTGTAAAGGAAATTCGCCATGGACATCATGGGCATGATGAAGAAGGCGCAGGCCATGCAGGCCAAGCTTCAGGAGGCGCAGGAAGAACTTGGCCGCATCGAGGTCGAAGGGGTTTCGGGCGGCGGCATGGTGCGCGTGACGCTCACGGCGAAAGGGGAAATGCGCGGGGTCGCCATCGACCCGACGCTCCTCGTCCCCTCCGACAAGGAGATGCTGGAAGACCTGCTGATCGCCGCCTTCAACGACGCCAAAGGCAAGGCTGACCGGGCTGCGTCCGAGAAGATGCAGACCCTGACCGCGGGTTTGCCCTTGCCGCCCGGCATGAAACTGCCGTTCTGACGCGCCGATATGGCCGCTAGCATCGCGGGTCCCGAGATCGAGCGGCTTATCCAGCTGCTGGCGCGCCTGCCCGGCCTTGGGCCTCGCTCGGCGCGCCGGGTTGCGCTCCATCTCATCCGCAAACGCGAAACGCTGCTGGGGCCGCTTGCCGAGGCGATGCGTGTCGCGGAGGAGCGGGTCGTGACCTGCTCCATTTGCGGCAACATCGATACCTGCGATCCCTGCACCCTTTGCGCCGAGCCGAGCCGCGACCCGCTTACGATCGTCGTTGTCGAATTGGTTGGCGATCTATGGGCGCTGGAACGGGCCGGGGCGATCCGGGCTCGCTATCATGTCCTCGGCGGCGTGCTCTCGCCGCTCGACGGCATTGGCCCTTCGGACTTGAATATCGACAGGCTTATCGCGCGGGTGGCCGAAGGCGAGGTCGGCGAGGTGATCCTTGCCGTAAACGCCACCGTCGATGGCCAAACGACAGCGCATTACGTGACCGACCTTCTTTCCGCCTACGACGTGAAGATTACCCGGCTCGCGCACGGCGTGCCGGTCGGCGGCGAGCTCGACTATCTCGACGACGGGACGCTGGCGGCAGCCATGCGGCAGCGAACGGCGTTCTGAGATTATCTCCTGAAAGAAGCCGTATGGCGCGGTGAGTCTTTGCGAAAAACGGAAATACGTGCTAGGTTCCGGCGATGGACCGGTGGGATTTCAAGAATACGAGAAGTCAGGCGAGAGGACGCGTCCCTCGTCCCGCTCTCCCGCTTCCCAGGGGGCCAAGAAAAAAACTTTCGGTCGACTTCCGCCATAAGTCATTGAAAAGACTAGATTAGCAAGAGAGAATCCAAAAAATCCAAACATTTCCAAGTGGCTCCAACCGCCGAAAGCGCGGCCTCGGGGGGCTAATCGTTCATTCAACCACGGAAATCCAAATTCCTGACGGCCCGCCTCGCGGGTCCGCGACCGCCCTTGCCTTTTGCCGCGCCGCCGCCCATAGCCCCGCCTCAATCCCCGAAGACTGAAGGTTCCGTCACCCCATGGGTTTCAAATGCGGCATCGTGGGGCTGCCGAACGTCGGCAAGTCCACGCTTTTCAACGCCCTGACGCAGACCGCGGCTGCGCAGGCAGCCAATTACCCGTTCTGCACGATCGAGCCGAATGTCGGCGACGTGGCGGTTCCAGATCCCCGGCTGGAGGTACTGGCCGCCATCGCCGGGTCGAAGGAGATCATTCCGACTCGCCTTACCTTTGTGGACATTGCCGGTCTCGTGCGCGGAGCCTCGAAGGGCGAGGGGCTTGGGAACCAGTTTCTCGCCAACATCCGCGAATGCGACGCCATCGCCCACGTCGTGCGCTGCTTCGAGGACGGCGACGTCACCCATGTCGAGAACCGCATCGACCCGCTCTCCGACATCGCGACCATTGAGACGGAATTGATGCTTGCCGACCTCGAGAGCCTCGAGCGACGCGTTCCGGCCATGCAGAAGAAAGCCAAGGGCGGCGACAAGGAGGCCAAGGACTTGCTCGCGCTCGCCGAGCGGGCGCTAGCCGAGCTTCAGGAAGGCCGGCCGGCCCGCGCGGCCGGCGTCGGGCGCGAGGAACACGACCTCTTCCAGTCGCTCGGACTCCTGTCGTCAAAACCCGTTCTTTACGTCTGCAATGTCGAGGAGGGCGCAGCCGCCGACGGCAACGCGCTTTCCGAAACCGTCAAGGTCCAGGCGGCGAAAGAGGGCGCGGCGGCGGTCGTCGTGTCCGCCAAGATCGAGAGCGAGATCGCTGTCCTGCCCCAGGACGAGCAGAAGGACTATCTGGAGGCGGTTGGTCTAACGGAGCCCGGTCTGAACCGCGTTATCCGCGCTGGCTACGATCTCTTGCACCTCGTGACCTTCTTCACGGTCGGCCCCAAAGAGGCGCGGGCCTGGACGGTCGAGAAAGGCGCGAAGGCTCCGCAGGCGGCAGGCGTTATCCACACCGATTTCGAGAAGGGCTTTATCCGCGCCGAGACGATTGCTTACGAGGATTATGTCGCGGGCAAGGGGGAAGCCGGCGCGCGGGAAGCCGGAAAATTCCGCCTCGAAGGCAAGGATTATCTGGTTCAGGACGGCGACGTCTTGCACTTCCGCTTCGCGACCTGAGCCGCGACACATGCCTGACCTGCTCTTCTTTGAGGACTTTCGCGAGGGCGACGTAGCCGAATATGGCGACGTCGCGATTTCCGCGGAGGACATCGTTGGCTTCGCGCAAAAATTCGACCCGCAAGCGTTCCACCTCGACGACGAGGCGGCAAAGCCGGTCTCGGGGGGCCTCATCGCGTCGGGCTGGCATGGGGCCGCGCTTATCTTGCGGATGAACTGCGATACCTTTCTTCTGCGCGCAGCGACGGCCGCCGACGCCGGCGTCGATGCTCTCAGCATTGCGGAGATCAAGTGGATGCGTCCCATCCGCCCGGGCGACCGTCTGCATGTGCGCCGCACGGTCCTCGCCGCACGCGCGTCGAAGCGGACGGGCGAGATCGAGTTCCTGTTCGAACTCATGAACCAGGACGGAGTTGCGGCCACAAGCCAGCAGGGGGCGCTCATGCTGCGCAAGCGCGAGGCGGCGGGCGGCTAATGTATTACGAGGACTTTCAGATCGGCCGCGTCCGGCAAACCGGGACAGCCCTCTTCACCCGTGAATCGATCCTGGTTTACGCCGAGGCGTACGATCCGCGCGTCCTGGTCGCCGAGCGTGAAGGCCGTGGCCTGGCGGCCTCCGGCCTGCATGTCGCCAGCGAGGGAATGCGTCGCTTCGTCGATTGGCACGCCGCCTTTCGTGCAGAGGCGGCGGCGAGCGGCGACCCACAACCGACGCTCGGCGTCTCGCCGGGAGTTCCGCGATCTCGTCTTTCCGAATCCCGTGCGGCCTGGCGACATCGTGACGTACACGATGCGCACGATCTCAATGCGAGAGACTTCGAAGCCCCGGTTTGGCCTGGTCGGACATGCGTTCCGGGGAATCAACGAACGCGGAGAAGAGGTTCTCGCGTTTTCAAGCCTCGCCCTGGTCTTCCGCAGAGCAGCCGAAAGCCCGGGAGAATGATGGCCTACGTCTAGTATTCGTCACAGGGACCGGATAGGGTTCGGTCTTGGACCAACATCTTGATTTGGTTTCACTTGTCGAGGCGCAGCGTCCCTTGCGGAATATTTTGAGGCGAAGCGCCGGGCTCTAGACCGCACGCGGAAGGGGAACTCCATGGCCATCAATCTTGTCAGCCTCGTCTCCCAGTTTCTCACGCCTCAACTCATCGGCAGTCTCGCGCGCGCGGCGGGGATCAACGAAGCGATCGCGCAGCGCCTCGCCGCAGCGGCCATTCCTACCATTCTCGCGGCGCTCGGAACCGCTGCCGCCGCGCCGGGCGGCGCGCAAAAGATCGCGGATGCAGTGTCGAACTCCGACCCCGACATGCTCTCCAAACTTTCCGCGGCAATTCAAGGCGGCAATGTCGGCGCGTTGAGCGAAGGCGCCACGGCGTTGAGCGCGCTTATCGGCGGTTCCGGCCTGTCGAGCATCGCCGCGACGTTGAGCCAGTTCGCCGGGGCGCCGCCTGCCGCCGCGCAACCGCTTGTCGGCGCGGTGACCGGCGCGACAATTGGGACGATCGGTCAGCAGGATCCGTCGACCTGGTCCGACGCTTCCTCGATCTCCAGCTTCTTCAGCAGCCAAAAGGACGCGATTTCCGCCGCGCTGCCCCCCGAGATCTCCAAGGCGCTTGGGGCCACCGGCCTGCTTGCAGGGCTCGGCGGCATCGGTGCGGCGGCTGCCCAATCGGCGACCGGCGCGGCTCAGACGGCTTCCGCCGCCACGTCTTCGGCGGCGCGCGAAGCGAGCGCGGCGGCAAGTCGCGCGCAGTCGGCCGCCGCGAGCGCAGCGAATTCCGCGGCGACCACCGCCGCCTCCGCAGGCAGCCGCTTCCCGATGTGGGCGATTGTTGTTCTGATCATTGTTGTGCTGCTCGCCATCTGGTGGTTCATGTCGCGGCGTCATGATGAAGCGCCGGCGCCCGAGCCGCAGAAGCAAGGGATGATCGCGCCGGGCGTCGAACTGGCTGCGCTGCCTCAGCTTTCGCTTCGGGTCTGAGCGGCTACGGAAGGGCTGGGCATGCGGGGTGGGGGTTTGGGTGGTAGAATGGCGGCGCGGATGCGCGCCGCCATGGCGTTGGCTCTTGTCGGTACGCTCGTTGCCGGGTGCGGCGGAAGGCCCTACGGCACGCTCATCGCCACGGCGCCCGACCCGGCGGCTGGCACGGTCGACCTTATGGTGGCCACGACCCGGGCGCCCGTCGTCTCGCCTCCTGGCGTCATGTTCGGCGGGGCCCGCGGTATCGGTTATGACTTCGCCGATATCGTCGTATCGATCCCACCGACCCACCGGCCGGGCGAGATCGCCTGGCCCTCTTCGGGGCCGGCAGACCCCTCACGCAATTTTGCCGTCCTGCGCGCCGACCGCCTGACTTTGGCTCAGGCCAAGGCGAACTTCGACCAGCGCGTAAGAAAGGTGCCTGGCCGCCGCGTCCTCGTTTTCGTCCACGGCTTCAACACCCGCTTCGAAGAAGCAGTCTACCGATTCGCTCAGATCGTCTATGATTTCAACGTCAAGGTCGCGCCGGTTCTGTTCACCTGGCCCTCGGGCGGCAATGTCACCGATTATGTCTACGACCGCGACAGCGCCCTCTTCTCGCGTGACGGGCTGGAGAAACTCCTGCAGTTCCTCGCGGACGATCCGAATGTCGGGTCGGTGTCGATCCTCGCCCATTCCATGGGCAACTACGTCACCGTCGAAGCGCTCCGCCAGATGTCGATTCGCGATCGTGGACTGCCCTCCAAGATCAGCGACGTCATGCTCGCCTCGCCGGACATCGACGTCGACGTTTTCCGGCGTCAGATCGCGACGATCGACGCTGCGCCGCGAACGACGCAATTCACTTTGTTCGTCTCCCGCGACGACCGGGCGCTAAGCCTGTCGAGCTTCATCGCCCGCGATTTCACCCGCCTCGGCGCCCTCGATCCCACCAAGGAGCCGTACGCCGCGATGCTGGCGGATTCGCGCGTGAAGGTTATCGACCTCACCTCGATGTCCTCGTCCGACTTCACCAATCATGACAAGTTCGCGAGCGGCGAGGTTGTGGGGGCGATCGGCGCGCGCCTGGCCTCTGGCCAGCGACTCAACGAGGGTGGCGGCGGCGTCGTCGAGTTCGATCGGCGCCCTGGCTGGCGGCACCATCGGGCTCGCCGCCGGCGTCGCGACCGAGGCCATCTCCGCCCCGACCGTGCTGACGGATCCGACCCGACAGGAGAAGTCGGTGGATACGACGAAAGATTCGGCGGCGCTGCAGCCGATCAACCCGTCGAGCAACTAGGCGCAGGCCCCGTCATCGAGGCCGGCCGTTCAAAGCTAAAGCGCCGTCTTCACGCGCTGGCCGACTCCCCGCGCGAGCGAGGATTGGCCCGATTGCAGGGCCGCCTTGCCGTCCCAGCCGCCGGGGGGGGCGGTCACGTCGTTGGCGGCGGGGACGGGCCGCTGCACGCGGAATTTGCTCAAAAGATCGCTCGCCGCCGCGAGCCCGGCCGAGTCCAGCTTCGCGGCGACCTCGTCCCGCTTCTTCGCGGCGTCCGCATCGCCTTGCGCCGCGGCGAGGGAAAACCACATCCATGATTGGCGCAGGTCCGAATCGACCCCGAGTCCGCGGGCATAGAGCACCGCGAGATTGTACTGGCTGTCCCGTACGCCGAGTTCAGCAGCCGCCCGGAACCACCTCGCCGCTTCGTTATAATCGGGAGTCTGTCCGGCAGGAGGTTCGGCGGCCATAACGCCAAGATTATGCGCGGCCCGCGCGTTGCCCGCTTTGGCCGCGCTCAGATACCAGCGTCGCGCAAGAGCCAAGTCCTTCGGCGCGCCAACGCCTTTCTCATAGATCGCGGCAATCCTGTACTGCGCCGGGGCGAAGCCCATTGATGCAGCTTGCTCGAACCAACGCGCAGCGGCTTGCTGATTCTGAGGAACTCCGCGCCCTTCCATGAGCCGTTGCGCAAGCTCGTACTGGGCTGCGGCCGCTCCCGATAGAACGCCCTCGCGCAGCGGCTCAGGCAAGCCGACGGGCAGCGTCGCGAGAAGATCAGGCGAGGGTAAATGGGTCGGCGGCGAGGCAGCGCTGCTGGTATCGGGCGAGGGACCGATCGATCCTGTTGGGGTCGGGTCGACCGGATAGGGGACGGCGCCCACAGGCTTCGGAGCGTCGGGCGCAGGCTGCGTCTGAGTCGCGATGGAGTTTGGATGTATGGGAGGTGGCGACATCGCGGCTTTGGCGGGGGCATTCGTCTCCGATTTTTGCACCGGCGCATGCGAGCCGCTGAGCCGGACGGCAACGGTTGCCAGAATCGCCAGCGCGACGGCAAGCAACACTGAGCGTCGATGAGTTGCGTAGAGCGCCGCGCCGCGCTCTACGAGGCTTCCGTGGCGCCGAGCTTGGCGAAGCTTTCCTTCGCCGACCTCCGACGCCGCCTGGGCGGCGCGCCGCGCTGCTGCGATGTGGTGAGAAACGGACGGGCTCGTTCGCGAACCGATGGCCTGCGCAAGATCGCGCGCCTCGCGCTGAAGCTCGGGATGGCCGGCGCCGGGTTCCAACAGGAACTCTTCCGTTGACGATTCGGCCTCGGAGACACCCGCTGGAACTCTTCCCGTCGCCCCAGGGACCGGGGGCGTTCTCTCCACGTTGGCCTCGACTACGCCAACTGTAGCGCCGGCCCACTCGGGCATGTTCGCCGCGTTGCGAGGGTTCACGCTCAGCGGTCTCGCCGATAAGCTCTGTTTCGATGTTCGTGAACCGTTCGAGCAGCTTCTCAAATCCATCCTGAAGCCTGCCCAACCGATTTAGGGTCTGGCGCTCTGCATCCGCGTGCTCGGCACGCATCTGCGCAAGTTCGGCGGCCACCCGAGCGTCGTCCTCGCGCGGCCACCCGGGCGTCGCCAGGCTTTCCTCGAGTCGCTCGATCATGGCGCGAACGGTGCCTTCGGGCGGCTGCGCGGTGCGCGTCGCCAGGGCTTCTAGATAGACATGGATCTCGCCGATCTGCCTCGCTACGAGGTCGGGGTTGGCGCCTGGCCGTGTCTCGATTCGCCGTACGACTTCGTCTGCGACCCTTTCGACGATCTGCGTGTCGAACGCGCTTTCGCCGCCGCGCTCGAGCCGCGCGTTCAGCGAACGCAGAGCATCCTCGACCGGAGCGAGATCGACGACCGGCGACGTCTCAGTCGGGGCGTCGGTGGGGCGATCGAGCTTTTCGTTCAGAGCCTGGAGCGAGGCTTCGAGGCGACTTGTGTCGAGGCCGGTCGACGGCCTTGCCTGGATTGACTGGCGCACATCTTCGATGCGGCGGGCAAGGTCCTCAAAAGGGGCGGTGTCCGGCGCGGTTGACGGAGGATGAATTTCTTCGTCGAGCCGGTTTGCGATCTGCTCGAGCCGGCTCTCGATGACCGAGAGTGCAGTGACGGGAGTCGACCGCTCAATCTCGCGCCGTAGTTCCCCAAGCGAAGCCGCCATTTGCGCGCATTCGATTTGCGGCGCGGGACTTACGCCTAGGGCCTCGATTCGGTCAGCAAGCGAGCCGATCCGCTGTTCCAACTGCTCGAGGGGTAGGCTGCGGGTCGCTGCGGCCGCGAGCAGATTCGCGCACCTCCTCAGTCTGGCGGAGTATGCGCTCGAACGTCTCGGGATTGATCGCGGTCTCCGCAAGGCCATCGATTTTCCCGCCGATGGCGCGGATTTCGCGTTCGAGTTCGGCGGCCGCCGTCTGAGGATCGTGCGCGCGGATCGCCGATCGCAACTCAGAGGCCATAGATTCGAGCGGTCTCAGAAGCTGATCGGCATGGCCACTCTCCCGCAAAAGAGCCGACGCGCTCAGATAGATCGCGCACGGCGCCCTTCCAGGGCGACGACGGCGTTTCTCGGCGCGAGATCCGCCAGGCTTTTCGTCATGCCGGCAATTTCGGCGCGCATGGCTGCGATCTCGGCCGGTGCGATGCGGCCCTCGCCCTCTACGCGGCCAAGCTCCTCGATGCGGGAAATCAGCGCCTGAATATCGTCGGACCGCGCTGCGACTGGCGCACTCAGCGGCTCCTGTCGGGCCCCGAACTTGACGGCTGACTCTGACCTCGGCTCCGCTGCGAGTGCGGCGGCCCGCGCGTCGAGTTGGCGTCGGCGCGTCGTTATCGCAGAGACCGCAGCGCTAAGGTCTTGCTGGCGCCTCCCCGGCGGCGACGGCGAGGTGGCGGCGCTGCTTCCTGATTGCGCCCGCGCGGCGTCCGAGAAGGGGGCCGTTTCCGCGGAAGCGGTCGCCCCCTCATCGACGATCGAAGATCTCGCTGGTCCGACGGGTTGCATCGCCGCTGCCGCGGCCGGCGCCATCGCAGCTTCGGGGAAAGGAGACGCGACGCTTTCACCAGCGCTCTTTTGCGGTTGCCGCCGCGCCGCGCGCGCCATAGCAACCGTCGACGCCTGTGAGCTCCCGATCTGGGCTCGTTCGAGCGCGATCGCGATCGATTCGAAAGCGCGCTCTGCGCGCCGCTCGCTGAGCGCAAGACGACGCGAGAGGCTTTCGAAGGCCGCAACCCAGTCGCCCTCGGACTCGAAGTCGGCCCGCGTAGTCTCCAGGAGGAAAGCCTCGTCGCGCCGACGGCGCCCTGAACGCCCCCTGCGGTAACCGGTTTCGCGAGCGGGATGGCGCTGCCCATGCGCAGTCGCCTGCTCGGCTATGGCTTCCTTCAGCCATTCTTCAACGCTCACACCCTCTCGCCGAGCCGCCTCCTCGGCGGCGCGGCGCGCCCCAAGGTCGAGGTCTGCAAGAGTCCATGCCAGGGATTTGCTCATGCCCTCAACCAGAAGCAGCGGCGCAACGCCGGCCTGTGAAGGCGGCGACTGGGACAAATCTTTCGCCTTTCGTGGTGAAGAAACGGTTAAGCCGACCTTCTTCCGGTGGACACCCGGCCCTCCCGAAAGTTGCAAAAAGAATTGAAAGCAACTTTCGGTTGCATTCCGCAATTTCTGCGTCATAGTGCCAGCGAATCGCGCAGCGGCGCGCGACTCACGCAAGGCGCGAACCCAACGGCGCCGACGAAAGGAGAGCCCATGAGCCGGATGTCGTCCCTGAATTCTCTTACCAACGCGGGCCAGAGTGCGGCCGCTCTGCCTACGGCCGTCGAGACTGAGCCCAGCCCCGAAATGTCAATCAGCCAAATGT
The DNA here is from genome assembly GCA_963824465.1 of uncultured Alphaproteobacteria bacterium. Classification (GTDB taxonomy): domain Bacteria; phylum Pseudomonadota; class Alphaproteobacteria; order Rhizobiales; family Beijerinckiaceae; genus Roseiarcus. The sequence goes on along the minus strand of CAWGPL010000014.1, from coordinate 768,866 downwards.
CCCGTCTCTACGGAGTAAGTCTTCGGACGCTGCGCTTCTACGAGGACCGCGGGCTCTTGAAGCCTCGCCGGGAGGGCAATGCACGCTTTTACCGTCCGGCTGACCGCATTCGTCTGGAAATGATTTTACGCGGCAAGAAGCTCGGTTTCACACTAACGGAAATCGGGGAGCTTATCGGTAGCAAAGGTGCGACAGAAACTCCTGATCTTGAGGAACAACTTCAGCCCCAACAGATCCTGAACCAGATCGGCCATCTCGAACGCCAGCGTGACGAGATCGAAAGCGCGATTGCTCGGTTGCGTGCAACCCAGGGCCGTTTATCCGGACAGGCCGCCTGAGCCGGACGCGCCGCCGCCGCCCTTGCGCCTGAGACGCCCCGGCTACGCGCTCGCCCGCGCGGCCTCAACGATGCGCTCCGCTTTGGCGACGGCGGCCTCGATCCCAAGATGAGTTGTATCGAGTTGCTTTGCATCGGGCGCCGGTTTCAGTGGCGCCGCCGACCGGTTTGAATCGCGGGCGTCCCGCTTGAGAATATCGGCAAGTATGGATGGATAGTCCGCCCGCTCGCCGTGCTGTGCGAGTTCGAGCGCCCTCCGCTGGGCGCGTGCTGCGGCGCTCGCAGTGACATAAATCTTTACGGTCGCCTGCGGACATATCAATCGTGCCGATGTCGCGACCGTCTAGCACCGCGCCTTCCGGGCGGGTCGCGAAGGCGCGCTGTGTCTCGATGAGCGCGGCGCGGACGCCTGGCATCGCGGCGACCACTGACGCCGCCTCCCCCATCTGCCGGGTCCGGAGCACGGTCTCGTCGAAGTCCATGAGACCAAGGCCGCGCGCCGCCGCCACCGCCGCGCCTTCGTCATAGAGATCGCGGTCGGCGGCGATCAGCGCGGCCGCCGTCGCCCGGTAGAGCAATCCCGTGTCCAGATGCGGCAAGCCGTAGCGTACGGCGAGACGGCGGGCGATCGTGCCCTTGCCCGAAGCCGCCGGCCCATCAATCGCGATGATCATGCCGAGCGCGCAAATCCCCTCGAGCCGGAAAGCCCATGCGGGGCTCTTTATGGCGACTAAGCCCGCCTGTCGAGAAAAGAGAGCCACATCGGAAACGAAGTCCGCGCGTTCGCTCTCGAATTCGTGAGCGCGCGGCCGCTTTGGGACAGGATTTCGCCGCTGGCGCACGGCTCCCTCATGGTCTACGGTTTCTCCGCAAATAGGCGGTGAACCAGGGAGAACGCGCATGGGGCTGACGGGCGACCAGAAGCGGACGGTGATCGCTGCTTTTCTCGGTTGGATGCTCGACGCCTTCGACTTCTTCATCCTCACCTTCGTCCTCAAGGATATCGCCAAGGAATTCGGCGTCGAGGTTTCGTCGGTCGCCTATGCGCTCTTTTCTGACGCTCGCGATGCGCTTCGTCGGCGCCTTCATCTTCGGCCGCATTGGCGACCATTGGGGAAGAAAGCCGGCCTTGATGCTCGATATTCTTTGCTACTCGATCCTCGGAGCGCTCGCGGCCTTTTCGCCCAATCTCATCGTTTTCCTGATCCTCAGGACGCTTTTTGGAATCGCCATGGGCGGCGAATGGGGCCTTGGCAGTTCGCTCGCGATGGAATCGATCCCGCCGCAGTCGCGCGGCTTCGTGTCGGGCATATTGCAATGCGGCTATCCGACCGGGTTCCTGCTCGCGGCGATTGTCTATGGCCTACTCTACGGGACGGACCTTTGGCGATTACACCGTCGGCTGGCGGACGATGTTCTTGCTTAGCGTCCTGCCGGCCTTCGTCGTGCTCTTCATCCGGAGCGCCGTGCCCGAATCCCCGGCCTTCGAGGCGTCGCGCGGCCGGGTAAAGCCGCGCCTTTGGGCGACCATCGTGGAGCACAAGGGCCTTGTGATTTACATGGTCATCCTAATGATGTGCTTCAACCTGTTCAGCCACGGCACACAGGATCTGTATCCGACCTTCCTGCAGAAGCAGCATCACTTCGATTCCGCCACCGTGAGTTGGATCGCCATCGTCGCCAATATCGGCGCGATCGTCGGCGGGCTCGCTTTCGGGTCCTTCTCGGAGAAGATCGGCCGGGTCAACGCGATCACCATCGCGGCGCTGATCGCTTTGCCGGCCCTGCCGCTATGGGCCTTTTCCACGACGCCTGTCATGCTCGCGGTCGGCGCCTTCATCATGCAGATCGCCGTGCAGGGCGCCTGGGGGGTGATCCCGGCGCATCTTAACGAGCTTTCGCCCGGCGCCGCCCGGGCGACGATCCCTGCCTTCGTCTATCAGGCGGGCAATTTCCTCGCCTCCTACAACGGACCCTTCCAGGCCAAGATTGCGGAGGCCAATGGCGGCAATTATGGCTTCGCGCTCGCTCTTGTCGCGGGCGTCGTCGCCGTCGCCATTGTCGTGGCGATTCGCTTCAGCCCGGAGCGCCGAGGCGAACATCTCCACGCGCATTGACGGCCAAGAGAGTCAAACGCGCTCGAGCGCCATCGCCACGCCCTGTCCGACTCCCACGCACATGGTGGCGAGAGCGTAGCGTCCGCCTCTCTTCTGGAGTTCGAGCGCGGCCGAACCGGCGATGCGGGCGCCGGACATGCCGAGCGGATGGCCGAGCGCGATGGCGCCGCCATTCGGATTGACGTGCGGACTGTCGTCCGCGAGCCCGAACCCGCGCAGACAGGCTAGCGCCTGGGAGGCGAAAGCCTCGTTCAACTCGATGACGTCAAAATCCTGGGGCTTCAGTCCGAGCCGCTCGCAGAGCTTCTTCACCGCGGGGATCGGACCCACTCCCATCACGCGCGGCGCGACGCCCGCGCTCGCGTAGCCGAGGACGCGCGCAAACGGCGTGAGCCCATGGGCCTTCGCCGCCTCTTCCGACGCTACGACGAGCGCCGCCGCTCCGTCATTGACGCCGGAGGCGTTGCCCGCCGTCACGCTTCCCTCGGGCCGCACAATGCCCTTGAGCTTCGCCAGCGCCTCCGCGCTCGTTTCGCGCGGGTGCTCGTCACGCGCGACCGTCGTGATCCCGCCTTTGCGGTCCCTGATCTCGACCGCGACGATTTCCTCGGCAAGCCGCTCTCTCGCCGCCGCCGCACGCTGCTGCGAGCGCAGCGCGAAGGCGTCCTGATCCTCCCGCGACACCTGATAGGCGTCGGCCACGTTCTGGGCTGTCTCGGGCATCGAATCGACGCCGTAGAGCTTCTTCATCTCCGGATTGACAAATCGCCAGCCGATCGTCGTGTCGTAGACCTCGGCCGAGCGCGAGAACGGCGCGTCCGCTTTGCCCATGACGAAAGGCGCGCGAGTCATCGACTCCGCCCCGCCTGCGATCGCAAGCCCGATTTCGCCCGCCTTCACCGCCCTCGCCGCGGCCGCCACGGCGTCCATGCCCGAGGCGCAGAGGCGGTTGACCGTTACGCCCGGGACCGCATCGGGCAGGCCCGCGAGCAGCGCGGACATCCGGGCGAGATTGCGGTTGTCTTCGCCCGCCTGATTGGTGTTTCCGAGATAGACCTCTTCCACCGCCTCGCTCAGATTCGGATGGCGGCGCAGAAGCTCGCGGATCGGCGTCGCCGCGAGATCGTCCGCCCGCACCGGCGCGAGCCCGCCGCCATAGCGGCCGATCGGCGTGCGCACATAAGCGCAAAGGTAGGCTTCCGTCATTGACCCAATCCGTTGACCGTTTCGGGGCTCGTGGCTACGGTTCTGAGCGCGTCCCGTCAATGGCGCGGCGACCTCGTGCGTGCGCGAACAAAGGGGAGGAAGCGGGATGGCGGCGACTGCAGAGGCTGCGCCTGTTCTCATCGAAGAGCTTGCAAACGGCGTCATGACCCTGACGCTCAACCGTCCGCAGCGGATGAACGCCTTCAACGTCCCGTTGCATGAGGCGCTGGCCGCGGCGCTTCAGCGGGCAAAGACGAGCGACGAATGCCGCGTCGTGCTGATTACGGGCTCAGGGTCGGGTTTCTGCGCCGGGCAGGATCTCTCCGAGCGCATCATGGCGATCCAGCAGGGAGAGCGCCTGGACCTCGGCGCGACGATCGACAAGCACTACAATCCGCTTGTCCGAACATTGCGCGGGCTGCCGAAACCGGTGATCGCGGCCGTCAACGGCGTGGCGGCGGGAGCGGGCGCGAGTATCGCGCTCGCCTCTGACATCGTCCTTGCGGCGCGCTCGGCGCGATTCATACAAGCCTTCGCCCGCATTGGGCTCGTTCCGGATTCCGGAGGCACTTACTTTTTGCCGCGCCTCGTCGGCGAGGCGCGCGCCCGCGCCATGATGCTTCTAGCCGAACCGGTCGGCGCCGAGGACGCCGCCACCTGGGGTCTCATCTGGCGCGCGGTCGACGACGCCGATCTCATGGGGGAAGCGCATACGATCGCCCAGAAACTCGCGGCGGGCCCGACGCATGCTTACGGCCTCATGAAGCGCGCCTTCGTCGCCTCGGAGACCAACACCCTCGACGCGCAGCTCGACCTCGAGCGCGACCTCCAGCGCGAGGCGGGCGCGAAGGACGAGTACAGGGAAGGCGTCCAGGCTTTTCTCGAGAAGCGACAGGCGGTTTTTGGGAAACCCGCGAGGGGATAAGCTCAGCCCGCAAAAGAAAAGCGCGGCTCGCGCCGCGCCAGGCAGTCAACTGGAGTCCGCGAGGCGGACCTTACAAATGCCGCGGGGTCAGTTCGACCCTTGCGACGAAGGCGATGTCTGGTTCTGAGCGGTCTCTGTCTGGGACGACGATTGCGCCGACTGGTTGTACGAGCAGGCGAGAGCCGGCGCCACAAACGCGGCGAGGCCGCATAGTGTCAAAAGGCCGATAAGCATGGAACGCATGGAAAGTCTCCGTTCTCGGTCAGCCTTCGGGAAGTGTAGCACGGGGCCGGCGGCGCGCAAGCGCCTTGCGCGCACAACCGCGTGAGCTGACATGCCGAGGGTAGGACCTCGACTTGCGGCTCGGCTCGGCGGCGCCGGATACGCGGATGCGTCGTTTGGCCAAATTGACCACGCGGACTGCAATTTGCATGAACAAGCGCGACAGATTCCGGGTCGCGCCGCGCCCAGCGGAGGGAAGGGAGAAAGATGATCGAGACTGGTTTGCGCAACCCCGATTTTGGCGCCGATCGCTTCGGCTTTCGGAACCTTGAGTCCCTCTCCTGGAATTTTGGCGCTCCCCAGCTCTACGAGCGGGCGTTGCAGAACGGGGAGGCGATCCTTGCCGCGCAGGGGCCCATCGTCGCCGACACCGGCGTGCATACCGGCCGCAGCCCCAAGGACAAGCACATCGTCCGTGACGCCAAGACCGACGCAATGGTCTGGTGGGACAACAACAATCCGATGCGGGCCGAAGACTTCGACGTCCTGCTCGCCGATTTCCTCAGCCATGCCCAAGGCAGGACGCTTTTCGCGCAGGATCTCATCGGCGGCGCCGATCCGACCTATCGGGTGCGGACCCGCGTCTTCACCGAATACGCCTGGCACTCGCTTTTCATCCGCAACCTGCTGATCCGCCCAGAGGCCGCCGAGCTTGCCTCTTTTGTTCCCGACCTGACGATCGTGGACTTGCCCTCGTTCCGCGCCGATCCGAAACGCCATGGCTGCCGCAGCGAGACGGTGATCGCCTGCGACTTCACCCGCAAGATCATCCTGATCGGCGGCACGAGCTACGCCGGCGAAATGAAGAAGGCAGTCTTCACCTACCTCAACTTCGTCCTGCCGGCGCAGAAGGTCATGCCGATGCATTGCTCGGCCAATGTCGGCAGGGATGGCGACTCCGCCATTTTCTTCGGGCTGTCGGGCACCGGCAAGACGACGCTCTCCGCCGACCCGTCGCGCACCCTGATCGGCGACGACGAGCATGGCTGGAGCCGCTCGGGCGTGTTCAATTTCGAGGGCGGCTGTTACGCCAAGGCGATCAAGCTTTCGCGCGAGGCGGAGCCTGAAATTTTTGCGACAACCGAGCGCTTCGGCACGGTGATGGAGAACGTCACGCTCGACCCCGACACCCGCCTTCCCGACTTCGACGACGATTCGAAGACCGAAAACACCCGCATCGCCTATCCGCTGGATTTCATCGCCAACGCGTCGGCGACCGGCCGCGCGGGACAGCCAAAGAACATCATCATGCTGACCTGCGACGCTTTCGGGGTGCTGCCGCCGATCGCCAAGCTCGATTCGGCGCAGGCCATGTATCACTTCCTTTCCGGCTACACCGCCAAGGTCGCGGGCACCGAGAAGGGGGTGACGGAGCCTCAGGCGACCTTCTCGACCTGCTTCGGCGCGCCTTTCATGTCGCTCCATCCAACCGTCTACGGCGATCTCCTTCGCGATTACATCGGGCGCCATCACGTCGATTGCTGGCTCGTCAACACCGGCTGGACCGGCGGCAAATACGGCGTCGGCCGTCGCATGCCGATCCGCGTGACGCGCCGCCTGCTCGCAGCCGCCCTCGACGGCTCGCTCCATCGCGCCCGCTTCCGGACGGACCCGCATTTCGGCCTCGCGGTGCCCCAGGAGGTGCCCGGCGTCGAGCCGCACATCCTCGACCCGATAAAGACCTGGCGGCATAAGGGCGAATTCGCCGAAACGGCCGGCAAGCTCGTGCAGATGTTCCGCGAAAACTTCCGCAAGTTCGAGAACGAGACGGACGAGACCGTCCGCACCGCCGGCCCGGCTCCCCGCATCGCCGCAGCCTGAGCGGCTCTCGACAATGTTGCTTTGATACGCCTCATTCAGAGTCGGTGAATCTCCGTTTCGTGATGGATCGAACGTTTTCAGAAACTTGAGTGTCAAAAAGTGCAACTTTCGCCGATCTTTCGCGCCTTGGAATCAAGCGCGCCGTCGCTGTGGGCCGAACACCGACAATGAATCGTGGACGGCTGGCGTGTCCGGTCAGCGGATAGCTTTTGGCGCTGGATCGCGGCGTCATCGTCTTTCCCACTGAAGAGAAAACCATAGCACAACTTCTGATTATCGGAAAGAATTTGCATTGAGGGGCTTGCGCTCCGAAGCGAATGGCCCTCAACGTCGGGATTGCCCCGGAGCCCGCAAGGTATGCGAAGCGCTCTGCTCACAATTGCCGGGAGGTTGCCCCCGCCGCCGGGCGGCGCCCCCGGATCGCGATCGGAGCTTCCGCTTCCATCCAAAAGTCACGCGCACTACAAGGGGCGTCGCCATGACCGATTGTGAACTCACCGATCCGCGCCTTGTTCGGGCGAGCGAATGGTTTGGCTCGCTTCAGCAGAAAATCGTAGCCGCTATGGAGGAGCTGGAGCAGGAACTCCCCGGCGCAGACCCGGCGCAGGAGCCTGGCCGGTTCCTCTTTGAGCCATGGGCGAGGACCGACGCCAGCGGCGCTCCGGGCGGCGGCGGGCGTATGGCCGTGTTGCGCGGACGCCTCTTCGAGAAGATGGGGGCGCATTTCTCCACCGTTCATGGCGCCTTCCCGGCCGAATTCGCCGGCCAGATCCCGGGCGCCGACGACGACCCGCGCTTCTGGGCGGCGGGCGTTTCGGTGATCGCGCATCCGTGGAGCCCTCATGTCCCGACAGTTCACATGAATGTGCGATTGGTGCGCACGACGCGGCAATGGTTTGGCGGCGGCGCCGATCTTACCCCTACCCTCGATGTCCGCCGTTCCAAGGACGACCCCGACGCCCTCGCCTTCCACGCGGAAATGCGAAAAATCTGCGAGCGCCACCCCAAAGTCGCGGATGCGGAGCGCTTTCGAGCGTGGTGCGACGAGTACTTTTTCCTGAAACATCGTAACGAGCCGCGCGGAATCGGCGGTATATTCTTCGACGGATTGAACAGCGCAGGCGACGACGCCAATTCCGCTTTCGAAGACGATTTCGCCTTCGTGCGTGATCTGGGCGAAAGCTTCATCGGCATCTATTCCAAAATCGTCCGGCGCAACGCCGAGGCGCCCTGGAGCCATGCGGAACGCGAGGAACAGCTCGTCCGGCGTGGCCGTTACGTTGAGTTCAATCTGCTGTACGATCGCGGCACTATTTTCGGGCTGAAGACAGGCGGCAACATCGCGGCGATCTTGTCTTCGATGCCGCCGACCGCGCGCTGGCCGTAACGCGCAGGCATTGCCCAAGATCGAGGAGACGCCGATGGCAAACGCACACGAGTCCGGACGCTTCCGCATCGGCGGAGCCTTTGAGGTGAACCGGCTGGGCTTTGGCGCGATGCGAATAGTCGGCAAGGGGATATGGGGACCTCCCGAAGATCGGGCGGAATGTCTGCGCGCCCTGAAACGCCTGCCCGACCTCGGCGTCGATTTTATCGACACGGCCGATTCCTACGGTCCTGATTTCTCGGAAGCGCTGATCCACGAAGCGCTCCACCCCTACGGGACAATTCACATCGCCACGAAGGCGGGGCTCGCCCGCACGGGTCCGAACGTCTGGGTCCCCTTGGGACGGCCGGAATACCTGATCCAGCAGGCTCACAAGAGCCGGTGGCGGCTCGGTGTCGAGTCGATCTCGCTCTGGCAGTTGCATCGCATCGATTCGAAGGTGCCCGCCAACGAACAGTTCGACGCCATCAAGAGCTTGCTCAAGGACGGCGTCATCCGCTGCGCCGGCCTATCGGAAGTCTCGGTGAAAGACATCGAGGCGGCGCAGAAATACTTCCCGGTCGCCACCGTGCAGAACCGCTACAACCTTGGCGATCGTGAGAGCGAAGCGGTTCTGGACTTCTGCGAAAAGAACCAGATCGGCTTCATCCCCTGGTATCCGCTGAATGCGGGCGAGCTCTCCCGCGAGGGCTCGCCGCTTGACGCCATCGCCCGCAAGCACAAGGCGACGCCAGGGCAGATCGCGCTGGCTTGGTTGCTCAAGCGCAGCCCGGTGATGCTGCCGATCCCCGGCACGGGAAAGGTCACCCATCTGGAGGAGAATGTGGGGGCGGCGGAGATCAAGCTTTCCGACGAGGAATTCACGGCGCTGGACAGGATTGGGCGCAGGACACGATAGCGCGCGACCCCGCTGGTCTATTTGGAGGCGCTTGGAAGACGCGAATCCGCTGAGATTTCCGCGTCGAACGCGCATTGGAAACGCTTGGAAAGTCTTGGATTCTCTCGGCGGTATTGAACCTTTTCAATGGGTTACGGCGGAACATCGAGAAATGTTTTTTCCTCAGGTCCCGTGGCTCGACGCGATCGTTCGAAAGGCCTTGACGAGCGCACAAGCCGAGAGCGTCTTTTCCGGTTGTCACACCGCCAGGATACGACAATTTCCGTTTTTTCGCAACGACCCACCGCCGCCCCTGATCAACTCCGGAGCACCACACAGGCGCCGCCGACCTTCCTGAGCCTCGCGCAGAGCGCGTTGGCCTCGCCGCGGGACTGCGCGGGCAGCCGCACCCGATAGAAAGGGCGGAAGCCGCGCGTTCGCCAGGCCGAGCCCAGGACAAACGGCTGAATGCCGCCGATCACACTCGCGTACCGCTGTTCGGCCCGCCGGAAAGAATTGATCGCGCCCGATTTGGAGAAACTCCCGGAAACCTGCACCCCCCAAGGCGCGAACAGGCCCGAGATGATGGCCGGCTCGCCGGCATAGCCGCGGGTGATGCGCAATTTCGCGATCGCGACGAGACAAGGCTGATTGGGATCCGGCGCCGCGACGGCGGGAGGCTTTGCGGCCTTCCATTCCTCGACGTCGTGGCCGGTAATGGCGCGTACGTAATCCTGTGTCTCGATCGGCAGGTAGGGCCGGGTTCCCGCGAGCCAGCCGGCAAGCGCGTTTGGGCCGGCGTTATAGGCGGCGGCCGCAAGGCCGAGATTGCCGAACTGGCGGCTGAGATCGGCGATGAGCTTTGCGGAAGCCGGAATCGCGGCGGCGGGATCGAAGGGATCGGCAAGCCCTCGCTCGCTTGCGGTGCCCGGCATGAACTGGGCGACGCCCTGGGCGCCCGCCGGGCTCACGGCGTTCGAACGGAACGAACTCTCGCGCCAGATGAGCCGGGTAAAGAAATTGACCGGCAGCCCTTCTGTCTTGGCGGACGCCTCGACAATGCCGCACAGCGTGATGAGCGCGTGGTCGGTGACGGCCGGCAATTCCTCGTCCTTGGCGGAAACATGCGGCTCGGCGGCCGCCGGCGCGCCGGCAACCGCCACGCTGAGGACGACCAGAAGCGCCGCTCCCTTCTGGCGGGCGCGCCGCGCTCTCGGCCCCCACGAAGTTCTTGCCTTCCCCAAACTGTCTGGCGCCGCGCAAAACCTGCTCATATTGCCCAAAAGCACGACTTTGAGGGCGCCGGACCCGATGCTATAGGGGCGCCCGTCATTTCCGAAAGCGCCCGTCGCTGAACCCGTCAGGAAACGGTCCTCCCATGCCCAAGATCAAGGTCAAGAATCCGGTTGTCGAGCTCGACGGCGACGAGATGACGCGAATCATCTGGCAGCTTATTCGCGAGAAGCTTATCCACCCCTATCTTGACGTCGAGTTGCAGTACTACGACCTGTCGGTCGAGAAGCGCGACGAAACGGGCGACCAGATCACCATCGACGCAGCCCACGCCATCAAGGCGGCCGGCGTCGGGGTCAAGTGCGCCACGATCACGCCCGACGAAGCGCGCGTGAAAGAGTTCAATCTCAAGGAAATGTGGAAGAGCCCAAACGGCACGATCCGCAATATTCTCGGCGGCGTCATTTTTCGCGAGCCGATCATCTGCCAGAACGTGCCGCGCCTCGTTCCCGGCTGGACGCTGCCGATCGTCGTCGGCCGCCACGCCTACGGCGACCAGTATCGCGCCACCGACTTCAAAGTGCCCGGCAAGGGCCGCCTGACGATCAAGTTCGAAGGCGACGACGGCGCGGTGATCGAGAAGGAGGTCTTCAAGTTCCCGGGCTCGGGCGTGGCCATGGCGATGTATAACCTCGACGATTTCATCCGCGACTTTGCCCGCGCTTCGCTCAACTACGGGATCATGCGGAAATATCCCGTCTATCTCTCGACCAAGAACACGATTTTGAAGGCCTACGACGGGCGCTTCAAGGACCTGTTCCAGGAGGTTTTCGAGAGCGAGTTCAAGTCGAAATTCCAGACGCTCGGCATCACTTACGAGCATCGCCTGATTGACGACATGGTGGCGTCGGCGCTGAAGTGGTCCGGCGGCTACGTCTGGGCGTGCAAAAACTACGACGGCGACGTGCAGTCCGACACCGTTGCGCAGGGGTATGGCTCGCTCGGCCTCATGACCTCCGTGCTCATGACTCCGGACGGGCAGACCGTGGAGGCGGAAGCCGCGCATGGCACGGTGACCCGCCATTATCGCGAGCACCAGAAGGGCCGCGACACCTCGACCAACTCGATCGCCTCGATCTTCGCCTGGACGCGCGGCCTCTCGCATCGCGCCAAGCTCGACGGCAACGAAGAACTCGCGAAGTTCGCCTCGACGCTCGAGAAGGTCTGCGTCGCGACGGTCGAGGCTGGTTACATGACCAAGGACCTCGCCCTTCTCGTCGGCCCCGACCAGAAGTGGCTCTCGACCACCGGCTTCCTCGACAAGGTGGACGAGAATCTCAAGAAGGCGATGGCGACGCAGAAGGCGGCGTAAATCGACTGGGTTCGCCGTCCCACAACCCCCGCGTATTGATCAGAACGCAACGGGAGAGGCTGTCCCCTCCCGTTGCCGTTTTAGATCACTGCCATGCCGCATCCGGAATGGGCAGCGGATCGGTCGGAACCAGCGTCGCCACGGAAACGTGCGGCCAGGAGAGACCGTTGAAATTCAGGATGACGGTCTGGCTGTACTGGATTTGCGTCGATGTCACTCTGATGATCCGGGGACCCGTCAACTGAATGGGCGGATCGAGCAGGAACGTGGGCACCGGAAGTCCAAACGGGGCTCCCCGGGGCTGGATGGTCGTCGGCGCGCTGCCGTTGGGAAAGTCGACGTGGAGTTGATGCACCACGGTCTCGATCCAGAAGATCGCCTCCATCGTGACCGCGTTTGCATTCGGAGCGGTCGCGCCCGGATTGCCGAGCAGGAAGGCAATATTATCGGTTCCCCCGCCGAATAGCGGCGAGTTCGGATTGGTGCTCACGATCATTGTGGTCGTGGACAAAATCTGTTGCACCGAGATGGCTTTCCTGAGCATCGCATTCGGGTCGTCCAGGACTCCCTGTGTGATCGTGCCGGCGTTCATCCAGGGCGTCAGATCCTGCGGAATGCGCGCAGTGCCCTGCGCCGCCGCGGTCTGGCTAGGAAAGCGGATCTTGGGGCCGCCGCCGATCGGGAACGGGGTGATGTCGACAGGGGCGATGGTGGGCGGCCCATCCTTGGCGGGGAGAACCAGCCCCTGCGCGACGACGGTGACGCCATGGGGAATAGACGCCATGCGCGCAACGGACATCGGCGCTGCGGGGTTTGTGGTGGCCGGGACGCTCAGCCAGATCCCTGGCTCGAAATGAATGCCGACCGGCGGCGCCGGGTTCGTCACGTCGTTGATCGACTGGACGTAGGGAACGCCATTCATGAAGAGATCGTCCTGGACCATGCCGCGGTTGGGGATCGAGCCGAGACTGGCCTGAAACGAAAGCGTCTCCGAGGTGAGGTTCAGTTCCAGGAGGTTGTCGCCCGGCGCAGGAGTCGGGAGTGGGAATGTCTGGTTTTGCGGTCGGAAGATTGTGTTGAAGCCGATGCCGCTCCAGGTCCCTACGAAGGCCGCGAGCGGCCCCAAGGGAGGGGGCGCTGGCGCAGCCTCGGGAGCGATTTGCTCGAGTTGCGCCCGTCCCATCGGGTGAACCTGATGAATTTTGAAGTTTTTTGGCATCGAAAAGGCGGATTGGATATGATCGCGGTCTGCCATTTTTACCTCCATAAACTGTAATATGATCGGTCCAATTGAAGCGACTTGCCGGTCGCTGCTCCTCGAAAGGCTGTCTCGCCTCGCGAGGGGTCGAGCGCTATGTCATAATTTTTCTGATAATAACTGTGATTTTCAAGATGCTTCTAGAGAACGGCGCGGCTACATGAGCATAATCTCTAGATCCGATCCGTGATGCAGGTCACATGCTTGCCTTGGGTTTTTGCCTTCGGTCCCGAGCCGTAAGAACGAAGAACGAAGGGCAACGGGGATGCGAATGGGCGTCATGCACGAGCCGGAAAGCCTTCTCCTCAGTCCGAGTGGCTACGTGCCCAACAATCCCCGGCTGCCGGTCCTGCTTTATCGTGGGGCGGTCTCGGTGGCAGGCGAGGATCGGGCATCGGCGTTCGAGGCGCTTTTCGCCCGCAATGGCTGGCCTCCTGCGTGGCGCGACGGCGTCTATCCTTTCCATCATTACCATTCGACCGCGCACGAGGTTCTGGGCTTTGCGCGCGGCGCGGCGCGGCTGATGCTCGGAGGGCCCGAAGGCCGGGAGGTGGAGGTCCATGCCGGCGACGCGGTTCTTCTGCCCGCCGGCACGGGACATTGCCGGCTCACCGCAAGCGGCGACTTTCTCGTCGTAGGCGCCTACCCGCCCGGCCAGGATTGGGACCTCTGCCGCAAAGCCGCAACGCCCGAAATGCTGGCGCGTATCGCAAGCCTGCCTTTTCCGGCGTCCGATCCCGTCTTCGGCAAGGCTCGCCGTCTCTAAGGGATCCGGGCTGGCCCTGTCGCGCCGGGTCACTGATCCGGCCGCCCGCCCCTTTGGCCGCCGGGCGATCAAAACGCTGGCGCTCCCTTCCCAAATCTGTATAAGCGCGCGATCCTGCCTATATGGGGCGGATCATCGCCGCGACCGACCTGGACGACATCCCGGTTCGGCCGCTTTTTTCATTGAGCCGGCCGCGATGCGCGCCGGCGCAGCATCAAGGATAGATTCGATGTCGATCACGGCGGAGCGCAAATCGGCGCTCATCCACCAATATGCCCTCAAGGTCGGCGACACAGGTTCGCCCGAGGTGCAGGTCGCGATCCTCACGGAGCGGATCGCCAATCTGACCGGCCACTTCAAGACCCATACGAAGGACAACCATTCCCGACGCGGCCTGCTCAAGATGGTCTCGCAGCGCCGGACGCTTCTCGATTACGTCAAGAAGCAGGACGAAGCGCGCTACAAGACGCTGATCGAGCGTCTGGGCATTCGCCGCTGATACGATCTTTGGGCGCTTCCCATCGCGGGGGCGCCCTTTGCCTATCGGGCGGCGGGTAATACCGCCCGGCGCCCGATCCTTGAAAAGCATGCGGGAGCCTCCCGTCATGGCAGGATAGCCAGGGGCTGGCGAAATACTTCCCAACCCCTCGCCGTCTTGCCGATGACGAGCCCGGCCACCGAGCCGGGCGGCATGCAACCTGAGGCTTTCGCATCCTTTGAACACACAAAGGATGAGATAACTATGTTCGACATACAACGCGAAGAACTCGACTGGTGCGGGCGCACGCTCGTGCTGGAGACCGGGCGCATCGCCCGTCAGGCCGACGGCGCCGTGCTCGCCACCTGGGGCGAGACTACCGTGCTCGCGACCGTGGTCGCGGCCAAGGAGCCCAAGCCCGGCCAGGACTTCTTCCCCCTGACCGTCCACTATCAGGAAAAGGCTTTTGCCGCCGGCCGCATTCCAGGCGGCTATCTTAAGCGCGAGGGGCGCCCGTCCGACCGCGAGACGCTGACGTCCCGCCTGATCGACCGTCCGATCCGGCCGCTGTTCCCGGACGAATTCCGGTGCGACACGCAGATCATCGCGACGGTGTTCTCCTATGATCTTGAGAATGATTCCGACGTGTTGGCGATGGTCGCCGCCTCCGCCGCGCTGACCCTCTCGGGCGTGCCCTTCATGGGCCCGATCGGCGCCGCGCGCGTCGGCGTCATCGATGGCGAGGTCAAGGTCAATCCGACGGTCGAGGAGATGAAGGGTTCGAAGCTCGAACTCGTCGTCGCCGGCACGGCTGACGCGGTGCTCATGGTCGAATCGGAGGCGCAGGAGCTTTCGGAAGAGACGATGCTGAAGGCGGTCATGGCGGGCCATGCGGCCTTCCAGCCGGTCATTCAGGCTATTATCCGTCTGGCCGAGAAGGCCGCCAAGGAGCCGCGCGACTTGCCGTCGGGCGACATGAAGACGGCGGAAAAAGCCGTGCTCGACGCAGTCGAAGCGGATCTGCGCGCAGCCTACGCGATTCGCGAGAAGCAGGAGCGCTACGCAGCGATTGACGCCGCCAAAGCCAAGGCGATCGCCGCTCTCGCGCCCGAGGGCGGCGACGCCGCGTTCCCCGCCTCCGAAATCGCCGAGGCGTTCCACGCCGCGCAGGCCAAGGTGGTGCGCTGGAACATCCTCGACCACAAGACCCGCATCGACGGCCGCGATCTCACCACCGTCCGCCCGATCCTGGCGCAGGCTGGCATCCTGCCGCGCGCTCACGGCTCGGCGCTCTTCACCCGCGGCGAGACGCAGGCGCTCGTCGTCGCCACGCTTGGCACCGGCGAGGACGAGCAATATGTCGATTCGCTCGACGGGACGTATAAGGAGCGCTTCCTGCTCCACTACAACTTCCCGCCCTATTCGGTCGGCGAGACGGGCCGCATGGGCACGCCCGGCCGGCGCGAAATCGGACACGGCAAGCTTGCGTGGCGCGCGATCCATCCGATGCTGCCGACCCAGGCCGAGTTTCCCTACACGATCCGCGTCGTCTCGGAGATCACCGAGTTCGAACGGCTCGTCTTCGATGGCGACGGTCTGCGGCTCCTCCCTCGCGCTCATGGACGCGGGCGTGCCGCTCAAGCGTCCGACCGCCGGCATCGCGATGGGCCTTATCCTTGAGGGCGATCGCTACGCTGTGCTCTCCGACATTCTTGGCGACGAGGACCATCTTGGCGACATGGACTTCAAGGTCGCCGGCACGTCCGAGGGTGTGACGTCGCTGCAGATGGATATCAAGATCGCCGGCATCACCGAGGAGATCATGAAGGTCGCGCTCGCCCAGGCGCGCGACGGCCGCATGCATATTCTTGGCGAGATGGCGAAGGCCCTGACCGGAGCGCGCGCCGAGCTTGGCGAATTTGCCCCCCGGATTGAGACGATGAAGATCCCGACTGATAAGATCCGCGAAGTGATCGGGTCTGGCGGCAAGGTGATCCGCGAGATTGTCGAGAAGACCGGCGCCAAGATCAACATCGAGGACGACGGCACGGTGAAGATCGCCTCCAGCGACGGGGCGAAGATCAAGGCCGCGATCGACTGGATCAAGGGAATCGCCTCGGAGCCGGAGGTCGGTCTTATCTACGACGGCACCGTCGTCAAGACGGTCGAGTTCGGCGCCTTCGTCAATTTCTTCGGCTCGAAAGACGGCCTTGTCCACATATCGCAACTCGCCAAAGCCCGTGTCGCCAAGACGACCGACGTCGTCAAGGAAGGGGATAAGGTCAAGGTCAAGCTTCTGGGCTTCGACGACCGCGGCAAGGTCAAGCTTTCGATGAAGGCGGTGGATCAGCAGACTGGCGCCGACCTCGAAAAGACCCAGGCGGAGCAGCCGGCGCCTGCCGCAGAATAGTCACAACAGCGTCGCATAACGGAAACGGCGCCCCGCAAGGGCGCCGTTTTCCTTTGGTTAACCTTTCGAATCGGATGCAATTTCGTAACCCCGCCTTAACGGACCGGCAACGCTGCTGGGGTTAGGATCAGGGGACCTTGTTAAACGGGGACTGGACGTCATGGAAATGAGCTTTACTAGCGATCTGGAGGATGGCCGCGCCAAGACGGTCATTGGTCAGGTGACGGCGACTTCGCGCTGGCGCGCGGCGTCGGGCAGTCTCGGCTCCGAGGCCGAACGCAAGGCGGCGATTGACGCGCTTATGCGCGAAGCCGCCGAATATGGCGCTGACGCCGTCATCGACGTGCATTTCGCGGTCGACGACGTGAAGGGCCACGACATCGAGGGCGTCGCGCTCCACCGCGTCACCGCCACCGGCATCGCGGTTCGCTTCGCAAGGGCGGCGTAAAACCCTTCTTCTTCCGCTGCGGAAGAAACAGGACGAAGCTTGCGCGTAGGTCGAGGGTCTGGCCGGCCACACCTGGCAACCGGCGATCCACGCCCTGAATATGGGAATTAATCCCTCGGACCCCTACTCCGCCGCGTGCCGCTGTGGATGGAGCGCCCCTTCCCGTTGCCGAAGCTCCTCCTCGCGATCGTGGATATAATCTCGGGTCAGCGGCACGCTCTCCTGGCGCTTCGCGAGCTGGATTTGGAAGACCATGTGTCCGTCGACGCGGAACGCGCTCTCTGAACCGGCGAGATAGAATTCCCACATTCTGCAGAAGCGCTCGCCGTAAATCCCTTTGACCTCGTCGCGATGCGCCAAGAACCGCCGGCGCCATTCGCGCAAAGTGTCCGCATAGTGGAGCCGAAGCACTTCGACATCCGTTACGTAAAGCCCTGCCCGCTCGATAGCCGGCAGCACCTCCGATAGAGATGGAATATATCCGCCGGGGAAAATGTATTTGCGAATCCAGGGATTAGTCGCGCCTGGCATTGAATTTCGGCCGATGGAATGGATCAGCGCCACCCCGTCGTCCTTGAGCAGCCGTTTCACGCCTTGGAAATATTCGTCGTATCGCGCGACGCCGACGTGCTCGAACATGCCCACCGAGACGATGCGATCGAACGTTTCTTTGACATCGCGATAGTCCTGCAGGCGGAAGTCGATCCGTTCGCCGTAATTCGAAGCCGCGGCCCGCTGCTTGGCCACCTCCACCTGTTCCTCCGAGAGCGTGACGCCCGTCATCCGGGCGCCCGCTACGCCGGCGCAATAGAGCGCCATGCCGCCAAAGCCGCAGCCAATGTCCAGGACGGAGTGGCCCGGTTCGAGCAGCATCTTGGAAACGATATGCCGCTTCTTTGCGAGTTGCGCCGCTTCCAAGCTCGCGCCTTCATGCTCGAAATAGGCGCAGGAATATTGCATGTCCGCGTCGAGGAACAGGCGGTAGAAGTTCGCATCGAGGTCGTAATGATGCGAGATGTTCTTCCTCGCGCGGCGGCGGTCGTTGCGCTGATGAACGCCGCGGAAAGCGACGCGCAACTGGTCGATCGCCTTCACCCACGACAAGTCCTTCATCTCCGCCAGATTTCTCGCGCCGCAGGCGATCAGATCGTAAAGCGTCCCGCGAGTAACGATGAGGCGGCCGTCCATAAAAAGCTCGCCGAAGGTGAGGGCCGGATTTATGAGCAACTCTCGCTCAGCGGCCTTGTCGGTTAACTTCACGCCTAAGAGGGGTCCGGAGCCGTCTCCCAACTTAAGGATGATACCGTCCGCGGTCTCGACCACGACGTTGCCGTGGTGGACCAATTTTCCTAAAAGCGCCGCAATCTTCACCGCACGCTCCGCTCGATCCTTGCTTTTCGCTTCCCGCGAGTTCCGCCCATGACGCGGATGCTCCGGAAAACATTACGTTATGGGAAACTCACTAGGGATTTCAAGTTCACGATCTCGCGACTTGGCTGGCGGTCTTGGTTTGGCCCCATTCTTGGGCCGTTGTCCGGCCGCCATTTTCCTTTTCCGGGTTTTGGGTTAGACGACGGTCGTAAGGCGAGGGACTTCCGGTTTTGCATTACATTTCGACGCGCGGCTCCGCGCCCGCGCTCGGCTTTGCGGACGCCTTGCTGACAGGGCTCGCTCGCGACGGTGGCCTTTATGCGCCCGACTCGCTGCCGGCTTGGCGCCCCGCCGCGATCCGTGAACTGCGAGGCCTCCCTTACCCCAAGACCGCGATCCGCTTGATGACCGCCTTTGCCGGCGACGCCTTCGGCGAATCGGCGTTCAAGGCGATGACTATTGAAGCATATTCCGGCTTCCGCCATGCCGCCACCGCCCCCCTTGTCCAACTCGACGTCAACCTGTTTGCCCTTGAATTGTTCCACGGTCCCACATTGGCCTTCAAGGACTTCGCGATGCAATGGCTCGGGCGCGCCATGAACCGCGTGTTGACCGACCGCGGCGCCCGCGCAACCATCCTGGGCGCCACGTCCGGCGACACCGGCGCCGCCGCCATCGAGGCTTTCGCTGGTCAGGAACAGACGGACATCTACATTCTCTATCCGCGCGGCCGGGTGTCGGACGTGCAGCGACGCCAGATGACGACGGTCAGGCGACCAAACGTCCACGCGCTCGCGATCGACGGCACGTTCGACGATTGCCAGAGCATCGTGAAAGCGCTCTTCGGCGATCTTGCCTTCCGCGACGCGATGAACCTCTCCGGGGTCAACTCGATCAACTGGGCCCGAATCCAGGCGCAGATCGTCTATTATTTCTGGGCGGCGATCACGCTCGGCGGGCCCGAACGCGCGGTGTCCTTTGCGGTGCCGACCGGCAATTTCGGCGACGTGCTGGCCGGCTATTACGCGAAACGCATGGGCCTGCCCGTGGAGCGCCTCATCGTCGCCACCAACGAGAACGACATCTTGGCGCGGGCGCTCGCGGCCGGGCGCTACGAGCCGCGCGGCGTGAAGGCCACACAGTCCCCTTCCATGGATATTCAGGTCTCCTCCAATTTCGAGCGTCTTCTCTTCGAGGTTCTGGATCGGGACGCGACTGCGCTCGGCAAGCTCATGGAGGATTTCGCCCGAGACAGCGGCTTCGTCATTCCGCAAGAAGCTCTGACGCGCATCCGCGCCGACTTCGACGCCGAGCGCGTGGACGAGGCGGAATGTTCGGCGGAAATGACCCGCGTCTTCCGGGAAAGCGGCGTCATCATCGATCCCCACAGCGCGGTGGGCATTGCGGCCGCGCGCCGGGCGCTCGCCCGCAATCCGGCGACCCCGGTGGTCGCCCTTGGCACCGCCCATCCTGCGAAATTCCCGGAGGCTGTGGAGCGTGCGACCGGCGTGAGGCCAGCGCTGCCGCCTCATCTTGCGGATCTGATGAATCGCGAGGAAAAGATCGTCGCGCTGCCGAACAGCGCCGCCGCGGTCGCGGACTTCGTGCGTCTGACTGCGCGCGCTGAGAGCGCAAGAGCATCCGCGTGAGCGTCAAAGTCACCACTCTGCGGTCCGGTCTCGCCGTTGTTACGGACGACGCGCCGCATCTGAAAACCGCCTCGCTCGGCGTAATGGTGCACGTCGGTTCGCGTCATGAGCAGTCGGCCGAGCATGGGTTGTCGCATCTTCTTGAGCACATGGCTTTCAAGGGCACCCGCCGGCGCAGCGCGCGCGACATCGCGGAAACGATAGAGAATGTCGGCGGCGACCTCAACGCCGAGACCGGGGTCGAAGGCACCGGCTACTTCGCGCGGGTGATGGGCGAGGACGTCCCACTCGCGCTCGACATCCTCGGCGATATTCTCACCGACAGTCAGTTCGACCCGGCTGAACTCGAACGGGAGAAGAACGTTGTCGTGCAGGAGATCGGGGCGGTCGAGGACACCCCTGACGACTATGTTTTCGACCTCCTCACCGCCGCCGCCTGGCCCAACCAGGCGATCGGCCGGCCAATTCTGGGCACGCGCGAGGGCGTTGGCTCCTTCGACCGCCAGGCGATCGACCGCTACTTGCGCGCCCACTATTCCGCCTCGGCGATGGTCGTGGCTGCGTCCGGCGCCGTCGAGCACGAGGCGATCGTCGCGCTTGCCAGTGAGCGGTTGGGCGCCGTCGCGCGCGAGGCTCCGCCGGCGAGCGCAGCGGCGCGTTATTGCGGCGGCGAGAGCCGACTCAAGAAACGTCTCGAACAGACCCATCTGGTCGTCGGCTTCGAGGGCTGCGCGGTGAGCGCGGCCGAGCATGACGCGATCCAGGTTTTTTCGGCCGCCGTTGGCGGCGGCATGTCCTCGCGGCTGTTCCAGGAGGTGCGCGAGAAGCGAGGTCTCGCCTACGCGATCCATTCCTTCCACTGGGCCTATTCGGACACTGGCCTGTTCGGCTTCTACGCGGCTTCGGCCGACAAGGATGCGGCGGAGGTCGTGCAGGCCTCGCTCGATTGCCTCGCCGAGGCCGCCCAGGGGGTGAGCGAAGCGGAGGTGCGTCGCGCCAAGGCCCAGATGAAGGTCTCGCTTGCCGCGGCGCTCGAGTCGCCGGGCGCACGCGCCCATCAGCTTGGGCGCCAGATGCAGGTGTATGGCCGACCCCTCACGCTCGACGAGATGACCGCCCGGGTTGAGCGCATCACTGTGGAAGAGGTTCGCGCGGCTGGCGCAAGCGTTCTGAAGTCCGCCCCGACGGTCGCCGTCATCGGCGCGGCGAGCAAGGTTCCCGGCCAGGCCAAAATCGCCGAAGCGCTGAGGGGCGTTTGAATGGCGCTGTTCGGCCTCACCCGGCCCGTCACTCCCGAGCCCATGGTGCGCGGGGACAGCCTATACATGCGGCCCGCGATGGCGTCCGACTTTCCCGCCTGGGCGCGGCTGCGTTCGACGAGCCGCTCCTATCTTGAGCCTTGGGAGCCAACCTGGCCGGACGACGACCTGACGCAGGCCGCCTTCAGGCGGCGCCTGAGAAGGCAGGAAGAGGACATCACGCGCGACGAAGCTTACGCCTTCCTCATCTTCGACCAGACCTCGGACGAACTGCTCGGGGGGCTGACCCTTGGCGGCGTTCGCCGCGGCGTCTCGCAGACGGGAACGCTTGGCTACTGGATGGGCGTTCAGCACGCGGGCAAGGGACGGATGACCCGGGCCGTTTCCGCGACGGTCGAATTCGCCTTTGGCAAGCTGAGGCTGCATCGCGTCGAGGCGGCCTGCATCCCTCACAATACCCCTTCGATCGCGCTTCTTGAGCGCAATGGTTTCCTGCGCGAGGGACTTGCCCGAAGCTATCTCAAGATTGACGGCGCTTGGCGCGATCACATCCTTTTTGCGCTGATCGACTCCGATCCGCGCCCGAGCTTCGCGGCCCCAAAACGTGGCTGAGCGGTCGGTGTCTAGGGGGTTGGAGGTCATCCGCCAAGCGCTTTGGCGCATAGCGACTTGGTTGCGCAAGGCGACCGCGCCGGCCCTCCTCTGCCTCCTCGTCTTTTTGGCGAGCCCTGCCTTCGCGGTGCAGTCGGTGCGGGTTTCGGCCGATTCGAATGCGATCGACCTCACCCACGCCGTCGAGCACTACAGCGCCCAAGGCGACCGCATTCAGGTCTCGACCGCGCCAGGCGCCGACGGCATCGTGAGGCGCATCGAGGTCAGCGCGCTCGAAGCTGGGGCGCAGCCGTCGTGGATCGTCTTCGCGCTCACCAATGATTCCGACGAACAGCTCACCCGCCTCATCGTCGCGCCGCATTTCCGGCTCGTTGGCTCCGGCGTCGTCTGGCCTGACCTCGGCTCGACTCGCATCACGACGATCACGGCGAGTCAGGGCATGGCGCCCGAGCGTGAAGACAATGCGGAAGCCGACGTTTTTCGCCTCACTCTCGATCCGGGTACGACGGTCACCTATGTGGCGGAGCTCAAGACGGCGAATCTCCCGCAGCTTTATCTGTGGGAGCCGGACGCCTTCAAAGACAAGTCCGCCAGCCTCACGCTCTATGAGGGCATCCTCATCGGCATCGCGGGATTGCTCGCGCTCTTCCTGACGATCGTCTTCGTGGTGCGCGGCGCGCTGATCTTTCCTGCAGCCGCCGCGTTGGCGTGGGCCGTCTTCGCGTACGTCTGTATCGACTTCGGCTTCTGGCAAAAAATGTTCGCCCTCGAGGACAGTTCGGAGCGCATCTGGCGCGCCGGAACCGAGGCGACGATCGCCGCCACGATGGTCGTTTTCCTGTTCGCCTATCTCAATCTGCGCCGCTGGCACATGCGCTACACGCATTTTGCGTTGGCGTGGCTCGTGCTGATGGCCGCGGTGGTCGGGCTCTCCGTCTTCAACGCGCCCGTCGCGGCGGGAATTGCGCGCATTTCGCTCGCGACAATCGCGGGCGTCGGCCTTCTCCTGATCCTGACGCTGGCGGCGCGGGGGTCGGACCGAGCGGTCATGCTGATCCCGACCTGGTACCTGCTCGCCGTCTGGGTTGTGGCCGCGGGCGCGGCGGCGCTCGGCTACCTCACCAACGACCTTGCGGCGCCCGGGCTCATCGGGGGCCTTGTTCTGATCGTGATGCTCATCGGCTTCACGGTGATGCAATTCGCCTTCGCGGGCGGCAACGAGGGCGGCGACACAGGCGCGGACGCGCAACGCCGTTCGCTTGCGATGACGGGTTCGGGTGAGGCGATCTTCGACTGGAACGTCTTGAACGATGAAGTGACGGGGAGCGATGCGATCGAGAGCCAGCTCGGCCTGAAGCGCGGTTCGCTCGAGGGTCCGGCGGCCACATGGCTCGACGTTTTGCATCCGCTCGATCGCGACCGGTACACGCTCGCCCTCGACGGCCTTTTGCATCAGCGCTCGGGGCGGATCAATCACGACCTCAGGCTGCGCGGCGCGGACGGCCATTACTTCTGGTATGTGCTCAAGGCCCGGCCCGTCATCGGGCCCGACGGCGAGGTCGTCCGGGTGATCGGTTCGCTTTCCGACGTGACGGAGATCAAGTCGGCCGAGGAGCGGATGCTCCACGACGCGATTCACGACAATCTGACGGGCCTTCCGAACCGTGAGCTTTTCTACGACCGTTTGAATACCACGCTCTATCTCGCGCAGAAGCCCGGCGCCGCTCCGGTCGTGGTGGTTATCGATATCGATCAGTTCAAGGCGATCAACGATTCCCACGGGCTGTCGATGGGCGATTCAGCGCTGCTCGCGGTGGCGCGGCGGCTGTCGCGGGACCTGAAGCCGGGCGACACGCTCGCGCGCCTGTGGGGCGATCAGTTCGGAGCAATCATTCTCGGCGACAACCCGTCCGAGAAGCTTTCACAGCGTATCGACGCCCTGCGTACGGCGCTCGGCGCGCCGATCAGTTTCGGCGAACGGGAGATTTCCGTCACCGTCTCGATTGGCGCGGCCGTGTACGACTCCGCCCTGCACCTAAAAGGCGGGGACCTGCTCGCGGACGCCCAGCTTGCGCTCGCCAACGCCAAGAAGGCCGGCGGCGACCGTTTCGAGATCTTTTCGCCGGTCATGCGCTCGCAGCGCACCAATCGACAGATGCTCGAAAACGACATGCGCCACGCGCTCGCCCGCAAAGAGATCATGGCGCTCTTTCGGCCCATCGTCCGGCTCGAGGACCGCACCGTTGCGGGATTCCAGACGCTGCCCCGCTGGCGCCATCCCAAGCTCGGCGTGCTCGAAGAGGACGAATTCGCCTCCGTCGCCGAATTGAGCGGCGCCATGGCGGATATCGGCGCCTTCATGATCGAAACGGCGGCGCGCGAGCTTGCCGCCTGGCAGAAGGCGCTGGAAGTCACGCCGCCGATCTTCGCCACTGTCTCGATCGGCTCGCAGCAAATGTTGAGCCACGACCTGCTCGCCGAGACGCGCGGCGCGCTTTCGCGTCATCCGGTGCAACGCGGCTCGCTGAAGATCGCGATCGCGGAAAATCTCGTGATGGAAAACCCGGAATATACCGCTGTCCTGCTGCAGCGGGTGCGCGAGGTCGGCGCGGCCCTGATGATCGACCGGTTCGGCGCCGGCTACACCTCTCTCGGCCACCTGCCGCAATACCGCTTCGACGCCATGCGGATCGACGCCTCGCTTGTCCGCCCCAACGCCGTCGGTCAACGCTCGCCGATCCTGCGCTCGATTGTCGCCATGGCGCAGGAGATGGGGATGGACGTGATTTCGGAGGGCGCGGAGACGGAGTTGGACGCGGTCGAACTCGCCCAGATCGGCTGCCAGTTTGCACAAGGGGCGGCCTTCGGCCAGCCGATGAACGCGTCCGCCGCCCGCAAGCTCATGGGCGCCGTGCCGGCTTGAGCGGCTCGAAGGGGCTTGTGAATTGGGGTGGACAACCCGCTCGCCCGCTTGTCAAACCGCACGCCAGGGCCAATCTCAGTCTCATGAAGTTTCCGCCCGAATTTCTCGACGAGGTCCGTGCGAGGCTTCCGGTCTCCGACGTCGTTCGAGGGCGGGTGAAGCTGCGCAAGCAGGGGCGCGAGTGGGCGGGACTCTCCCCCTTCAACTCGGAAAAGACGCCCTCCTTCTTCGTCAACGACCAGAAGGGTTTTTACCACGACTTCTCGTCCGGAAAGCACGGCGACATCTTCGACTTCGTGATGGAGACCGAGGGGCTGAGTTTTCCCGATACGGTCGAGCGCCTCGCCGGCATGGCGGGCGTGGCGATGCCCCAACGAAACGCCCGCGAGGAGGTCCAGGAGAAGCAGCGCGCCGGTTTGCTCGATGTCCTGGCCATGGCGGCGAAGTTCTTCGAATCGAGCCTCAACGCACCCGTCGGGGCCAAGGCGCGCGGCTATCTCGCCGACCGGGGACTTGGCCCCGCGACCCAGAAACGGTTCGGCCTTGGCTACGCTCCGGGTGACAAGTTCGCGCTCCGCGACGCGCTCGCGGCCAAAAGCGTCGGCGTGGATCAAATGATCGAGGCGGGACTTCTCGTTCACGGCGACGACATCGCCGTGCCTTACGACCGCTTCCGCGACCGGGCGATGTTCCCGATCCATGACAGGTCCGGCAAGGTGATCGCTTTCGGCGGCCGCGCGATGGAGTCGGGCGCCAAGGCGAAGTACCTGAATTCGCCGGAGACGCCGCTCTTTCACAAGGGCTCATTGCTCTTCAATCACCACCGCGCCCGAAAGCCCGCGCACGAGACGGGCCGCATCGTGGTTGTCGAGGGCTATGTCGACGCCATCGCCATGAGCGAGGCGGGCTACGCCAATGTCGTCGCGCCGCTCGGCACGGCGCTGACAGCCGACCAGTGCGCGCTCCTATGGGGCATGGCGGAAGAGCCGATCCTCTGTTTCGACGGCGACAACGCCGGCCGAAAGGCGGCCTTCCGCGCCGTCGAGACGGCCCTCCCGCTCATAGGCGCGGGCAAAAGTCTGCGCTTCGCGCTCCTTCCGGAGGGGCAGGATCCGGACGACCTCATCCGCGCGAGCGGGCCCTCGGCGATCGAATTGGCGCTGGCGCAGGCAAAGCCCTTCGCGGACATGCTGTTCCAGCGCGAGGCGGAGGGCCAGCCTCTCGATACGCCCGAGCACCGCGCCGGACTGGAGCGCCGGCTCTCGGCTTCGGTCGCCGTCATCGCCGACGAGACGCTGCGCCGCCACTATCAGGCCGACATGCGCCGCCGTCTGGCGGAACTGTTCGGCGAAGGCAGGCCCGCCTCTTCGCGTCCCTTCCGCCCCCAGCAGGCCCTGGGTGCGGGGCGAAGGCCCTTCGCGCTGCAAGGCCCACGTCTCGGTATCGCCGAGGCGCCTTTGCCCCCGCAGGAGCGGCTTGGCCGCAAGGCCGGCGAGCCGGCGCGCGAGATGATGATTCTCGCCGTGCTTCTGAACCACCCCGTGCTTCTCGACGCCCACTGGGAGCAGATTGCGGCGCTCGAATTCGAAGGCAAGCGGTTGGCCTCGTTTCGCGACGCCCTTATGGCTGTTCCGGCGGAGGCGCTCGTGACGGCGGAAGCGCTCGCGGAGGCTCTCGCTGCGGCGGGTCACGGAAAAGAGCGTGAACGCATTCTGGCGGCGGCGGCGAGGATGCCGAACTGGTGGTGCCTGCGGCCGGAAGCCGCCTCCTTCGACGTGGAGCAAGTCCTGCGCCAAAGCGTGGCCTTGCATCGACAGACCGGCGCGTTAAATAGGGAACTGAAACTTGCGGAACGGTCGCTGGCGGCCGAGCCAAACGAGCAAAATTTCGCCCGATTGCTGGACATTAAGACCCATCTCGCCGACCTTGCGCATGCCGAGGCGGCGATCGACGGTTTCGGCGAGCTTTCCGGCAGGGCTTCGTCCGCGATTTAGTCTAGGGTTAATGACGGCCTGGGAAGAGAGCAACGTCGGGCCATCGGCGTCCGTCTCTTGACGGAGCTGAGCGTCCCGGACGCGCTGATGGGTGAGGCCACGCTTCGGCGCGGTCAGGCGGCAAGAAGTGTCCCGCGTGAGCGGCCGCGGGAGTGATGGAGACGGCGTAATGGCGAAGAAGGACGAAGCGAAGGAAGGCGAAACGGCAGCCGTCGAGACTGTCGATAGCCCGCTTCTCGATCTGACCGACGCCGCTGTCAAGCGGATGCTCAAGGTCGCCAAAAAGCGCGGCTGGGTGACGCAGGATGAGTTGAACGCCGTTCTCCCGTCCGAGGAGATTTCCTCCGACCAGATCGAAGACATGAACGCGATGCTCAGCGAAATGGGCATCAATGTCGTCGACAACGAGGACGCCGAAGAGGCCGACAAGGAAGGCGCGGACGAGGAGGAGGAGGCCGAAGGCGGCGAGGTCGTGGAGACCCGCGACGACCGCGGTCGCAACGCGCACCTCCGAGCCCTCCGAGCGCACCGACGATCCGGTGCGCATGTACTTGCGCGAGATGGGTTCGGTCGAGCTTCTGTCGCGCGAGGGCGAGATCGCCATCGCCAAGCGCATCGAGGCTGGGCGCGAGGCGATGATCGCGGGCCTGTGCGAGAGCCCGCTGACCTTCCAGGCGATCATCATCTGGCGCGACGAATTGAACGAGGCCAAGATCCTGCTTCGCGACATCATCGACCTCGAAGCGTCTTACACCGGCCCCGACGGCAAGAAGCCGCCGAAGACTGACTACACCGCTCCGGGCGCGCCGCCGGCTCCGAACCCGGTGCGCGACCGGCTCGCGCCGCCGACGTCGCCCGCCGCTCCGCCGGACGGCTTTGACGGCGAGGGCTCTCCCGCGCCGGAAAGCTTCGACGACGACGACGACCTCGAAAATTCGGTGTCGCTCTCCGCGATGGAGGCCGACCTCAAGCCGCGCGTGCTCGAAACTTTCGACCGCATCGCCGACGCCTACAAGAAACTCCGGCGCCTTCAGGACCAGAATGTCGAAGGCAAGATGCGCAACGAGTCGCTCTCGCCCGCGCAGGAACGCAAGTACAAGGCGCTCAAGAAGGACATCGTCGCCGACGTCAAGTCGCTGTCACTGAACCAGAACCGCATCGACGCGCTGGTCGAGCAGCTTTACGATATCAACAAGCGGCTGATCAGCCTCGACGTGAAGCTGATGCGCATGGCGGAAGCGCGTCGCGTCAACCGCGAGGATTTTCTGCGCAACTACCAGAATTCCGAGCTGGACCCGAAGTGGCTCCTGCGCGTGAGCAAGCTCACGACCCGCGGGTGGAAGGAATTCATCGCCGAGGACAAGAACCCGATCAAGGACATCCGCTCCGAGATCCAGTCGCTCGCGACCGAGACGGGCCTCGAGATCCAGGAATTCCGCAAGCTCGTCCAGATGGTGCAGAAGGGCGAGCGCGAGGCGCGGCAGGCGAAGAAGGAGATGGTGGAGGCAAACCTTCGCCTCGTGATTTCGATCGCCAAGAAATACACGAATCGCGGGTTGCAGTTCCTTGATCTCATCCAGGAAGGCAACATCGGGCTCATGAAGGCGGTCGACAAGTTCGAGTACCGGCGTGGCTACAAGTTTTCGACCTATGCGACATGGTGGATCCGGCAGGCGATCACGCGCAGCATCGCGGATCAGGCAAGAACGATCCGCATTCCCGTTCACATGATCGAGACGATCAACAAGATCGTGCGCACCTCGCGCCAGATGCTGCATGAGATCGGCCGCGAGCCGACGCCCGAGGAGCTCTCCGAGAAGCTCGCCATGCCGCTCGAAAAGGTCCGCAAGGTCCTGAAGATCGCCAAGGAGCCGATCAGCCTTGAAACACCGATCGGCGACGAAGAGGATTCCCACCTCGGCGATTTCATCGAGGACAAGAACGCCGTGCTGCCGATCGACGCGGCGATCCAGTCGAATCTACGCGAAACGACGACGCGGGTGCTGGCCTCGCTCACGCCGCGCGAGGAGCGCGTCCTGCGCATGCGCTTCGGCATCGGCATGAACACCGATCACACACTCGAGGAAGTCGGCCAGCAGTTCTCGGTGACGCGCGAGCGCATCCGCCAGATCGAGGCGAAGGCGTTGCGTAAGCTCAAGCACCCGAGCCGCTCGCGCAAGCTCCGGAGCTTCCTGGACAACTAGAGCGGTCCCTAATCAGTTTGAATTGGGGGATTCTCGAATTGTTTGCGTTCTGATTTAACCTACTGGCTGGGCGGAGGCCAGCCGGGATGGCGTATTCGCAGGATTTGCGGGACCGGGTGATTGACGCGGTGCTTGTTGAGGGAATGAGCCGGCGGGGCGCGGCGGTCAGATTTGGGGTGAGCGAGACGGCGGCGATCAATTGGGTGAAGCGAGTGGAGCAGACCGGCTCGCGGGCTCCAGCCCAGCTTGGCGGTTACAAGCCGCTGATATTAGCGCCGCATCGGGAGTTTCTCGAAGCCGTCCGCCGTGACAAGCCCGACATTACGCTTCAAGGCCTGTGCGATCGGCTCGCGGCGGAACGCGGGGCGAAGACCTACACGTCGGTCATGAGCCGCTTTTTGCGCCATCTCGGCGTGACGCTCAAAAAAAGACGCTCGTCGCGCGCGAGCAAGACCGGCCCGACGTGAGCCGCCATCGCCGTCGCTGGAAACAGCGCCAGAGGCAGGTCGATCCTTCGCGCCTGGTCTTCATCGACGAGACCTGGACCAAGACGAACATGACCCGCCTCCACGGCTGGGCGCCGAAAGGCCGACGTCTCATCGACAAGGTTCCGCACGGCCATTGGAAGACCGCGACCTTCCTCGCGGCGCTCCGTAACGACCGCATCGAAGCGCCCTGCCTGTTCGACGGGCCCATCAATGGCGAGCGTTTTCTCGCCTATGTCGAGCAGTTCCTCGTCCCCACGCTCAAGCGCGACGACATCGTCATTCTCGACAATCTCGGGTCGCACAAGGGAAAGGCGGTGCGCGCAGCCGTCAAAGCCGCCGGCGCGCGCCTTCTGTTCCTTCCCAAATACTCGCCGGACCTCAATCCGATCGAGCAGCTCTTCTCCAAGCTGAAGGCGCTCGTGCGAAAGGCCGCCCCGCGCTCCCTCGACGCCGTCTCCGACGCCATCGCCAACGCCTTGGCTGCCGTCCCCCACTCCGAATGCGCAAACTACTTCACGAACTCAGGCTATGCGCATAACTAAATAGGGAACGCTCTAGGTGTTTAGTCCCGGCATTTGCTGGAGCGGACTGACTTTGAATCGTTGTGGCTGTGAAGTCCAGGCTTTGCAAATGAACTCGTATGGGGTGAGACCTCGGAGGGTCTTGAGCCTTCTGGCGAAGTTATAGGCGTCGACAAAGTCACGCAGGTGCGTTCGCAGCTGGTCGTGGGTCTCGTAGAAGTATCGTTTGACCGTTGCGTCCTTGATGGTGCGGTTCATTCTCTCGACCTGCCCATTGGTCCAGGGATGCTTGGGCTTTGTCAGCCGGTGGTCGATATCGTTTTGAGCGCAGGCGTATTCGAAGGCGTGCGCCCAAACGAGTTCGCCGGCCTCGAGGGCCGCCTTGATGTCCGGCGCTGCCGAGCTCGTATTGCCTGGCGTTGTGAAGTGGGTCCCGTTGTCTGTGAGGACCGTGTGGACCTTGTAGGGAACGGCGTCGATCAGCCGACGCAGGAAGTCCCCCGCGGTCTTGCGAGCCACTTTCTCATGCAATTCGACGAAGGCGAACTTCGAGGTTCGGTCGATTGCAACGATGAGATAGAGTTTGCCCTGCGCGGTTCGGACTTCGGCAATGTCGACATGAAAATAGCCGATCGGATAGGCCTTGAATTTCTGCTTGGCGGAGGTTTCGCCTTCGACCTCAGGCAATCGGGACATCCCGTGCCGTTGCAGACACCTATGAAGGGACGAACGCGTCAGATGCTGGATGGTGGGCTGCAAGGCGTACAAGCAGTCGTCAAGCGGCAACAGAGTATGCCTCCGGAATGCGACGACGACGGCCTCTTCCTCAACCGAAAGGACCGTCGATCGCGGCGCCTTAGGCCCGGTCGGCAGATCGGAAATGGAAGTCCTCGACTTCCATTTGGCGATGGTTTTCACATTGACGCCGTAGCGCTTCGCCAGCGCTCTCAAGCTCTCTTGACTATGTTGTATCGCTCGACGGACCGCCTCCGTCGTTGTGGCGCACCCGTGAAGAACCTGGCCCATAGCGCATCCTTCGAATCACTCGAAAAAAGTGCACCATCAAAGGCCGGGACGAAACATCTAGGTCGCTGGCCCCGATTCGGAGACGGCAAAGCGCGCGGGCGGATCTCTTGCGCGCTTTTGCGTTTTCCGGCGGGCCGCTCCGATGTCCGGGTTCAGACAGATATGAGACGGGGCGATTGAGAAAGGGGAAGGGGTCTCCGAAGCTGAGCGTTGCGAATCAACCAACCTCAGGAGACCCCCATGCAGGTTTTTGGCCTGCCGCGGCAGATTATCAGGAACGTCGGGCTGCGTCGCGTCTTCTCGACGCGAAGACCCCAGATATCGAAGCGGCGAGAAGGCGTGACGCCGTGGCGCGCTGGCGCCGAGCCATGGCGGACGGCCTGACGGCCGATCGGGCGGCGAAGGCGGTGGGCGTCGCGCGTTCAAACCTCTATCGCTGGGAGAAGGACGCCACGCCGAAGAGCCGGCGGCCCCGCCATCCGGCCAAAGAGCTGGACGCCTGCGCTGCGGCAAGCCGTCGAGCGGCTGCGCCAGGACTTTCCGATGTGGGGGCGAGCCAAGCTCGGGCCGCTCGTGCGCGCCGAAGGGTTCACGGCGTCCAATTCGACCGTCGGACGCATTCTCGCCGATCTCGTGGCGCGCGGCGTCGTCGAGCCCGTGCCGACGCTCCGCCGGCGTCCCTACGCCCGCCGCTGGACAGCCAAGCGCCGCTTCGCCCGCCGCCTGCCGCGCGATCTCGCCGTCCGCGAGCCGGGCGGGCTCGTCCAACTCGACACCGTCTTCGTCAACCTCACCCCGACCAAGGCGATCAAGCACTTCACCGCCTACGACCCGATCGCCAAATGGACCGTCGCAAAGGCCTTCAACCGGGCCACCGCCCAGGCCGCCGCAAGCTTTCTCGATAAGATCATCGCCGACATGCCCTTCCCGGTGAAGGCCATCCAGGTCGACGGCGGCAGCGAGTTCATGGCCGAGTTCGAGACCGCCTGTGAGGCCAAGGGCGTAGCGCTCTACGTCCTGCCGCCGAGACGTCCGCAATTGAACGGCGCCGTCGAACGTTGCAACGGCGCCTGGCGATACGAATTCTACGAGACCTACGATCTCCCCTCAGGGGTCAACGAACTCAACCCCATCCTCGACAGCTACCAGCACCTCTACAACCACCATCGGCCACACGGAGCCCTTGCCGGAAAGACCCCAGCCCAGTATCTCGCCCTTCGCTCAGCCTCGACACCCCAGCCGTCTCATATGTGCTGATCCCGGACATCCGATTGACAGCCGCCCGCCCCCTACCTATGAAGCGCGCCGGGCCCAGGTGGCGGAATTGGTAGACGCACTGGTTTCAGGTACCAGCGGTGCAAGCCGTGAAGGTTCGAGTCCTTTCCTGGGCACCATTCTTCCGCAGGCATTCGGGATCAGTCCCAACAATACCGTGAAATCGCAGCGCGGATTTGCTGTTGTGAATTGAATGAATAGGACGGCAAAGCCCGCGCAAGCGGTCGTGGGCGCGATCGCTTTTCTATGACGAGGGCGACGCGCGCTAACTCACAAATCCTCTGAGTCGCTTGACTACACTGGCCGGGTAAAGAACACTCCTTGGAAACAAGCATCGACCGGCCGGCGGAGACTCGGCTCCGCCCGCACGGCAACGATCGCAAAAAAGGAGAGGAAACGTGCCCAGGTTCACTTCGCGCGGCGGTATTGACCGGCGCAGACTAGTTAAATCGGGTCTTGTGCTCGCCGGCGCCCAGATCGCAAGCCCGTTCGTCATCCGTGCGCGCGCCGCAGACGCGGTCCGGATCGGCCTCGACAATCCCCTGACAGGCACCTACGCCGCGCCCGGCAAAAACGAATTGATCGGCTGCCAAATGGCGCTCGACATGATCAACGCCAAGGGCGGGATCCTCGGCCGCCCCGTTGAACTCGTCGTCGAGGATTCGACCAGCGGCGACGCCGGCGCTGCGGTGCAGAAGGCCCGCAAGCTCATCGAGCGCGACAAGGTCGACTTTCTGCTCGGCAATGTGAACTCGGCGCTCGCGCTCGCCATGGCCCAGGTCTCGAACGAGAAGGGCGTTCTGCACATTGTGCCGGGAGGCCACACCGACGCGATCACCGGATCGAGCTGCCACTGGAACGTCTTCCGCGTCTGCAACACGACGCAGATGGAGGCGAACGCGGTCGCCAGCGCGCTGGTCAAGGAATATGGCAAGAAATTCTATTACATCACACCCGATTATGCCTTCGGCCACACGCTCGAGGCCGGAATGGTCAAGGCGATTGCGGCTCTCGGAGGCGAACGGGTCGGCGGCGACCTCGTCCCGCTTGGCAGCGTCGATTTCTCCTCTTACCTCATCAAGGCGCAGGCGGCGAACCCGGACGTCATCATCTTCCTCACTCAGGGCGACGACATGCTGAACGCCTTGAAGCAGGCCGTTCAGTTCGGGTTGCAGAACAAGGTCCACCTCGCCGGCGCACAGCAGGAAATGGAGCCTCTCGAGGGCCTGCCGCCCGAGGCGCGCATCGGCACCTGGGTCATGGAATGGTATTGGAACCAGCCGGGCGTGCCTCATGTCGCGGATTTCGTCGAGGCCACGAAGAAACGCACCGGCCGCGTGCCGACGGCGCGCACCTGGTTCGGCTATGTCTCGGTCTGGACCTGCGCCCATGCCGCCAGCCGCCGCCAAGTCGCTGAAGGCGGTCGACATGGCGAAGGCTCTGCAGGACTTCCACCTGCCGCCCGAAATCGCTCTCGGACCGAATCCGGCCTTCTACCGCGCCGGCCAGAACCAGCTGATCGCGTCGCTCTTCGTCGGCGAGGCGCAAGCCAAGGGCTCGGCGCCGGACGATCTTTTCAAGGTCCTCAAGGTCGTCAATGGCGCCGATGTCGCGGGGACGGTTGAGGAGAGCGGCTGCAAGATGACCTGGCCGACCTGACGTTCATGCGAAGAGGCGGGAGCGCGACGCTCCCGCCGCCGCCCTGCCCGCGAGCGACGATCATCGCATGACTCAAGTTGTCCTCTTCAATGTCTTCAATGGACTGATCGTCGGCGCGTTCTACGCGCTGATGGCGCTCGGCCTGTCGCTGATCCTCAACCTCAGCGGCGTCATTAACTTCGCGCACGGCGGGTTTCTGGCGCTGGGCGCCTATCTCGCCTATACGCTGATCCCGTACATCGGCTTCTGGGGCGCGCTGATCGTGGCGCCGCTCCTCACCGCCGCGCTTGGCCTCGTCGTCGAGCGCCTGCTGATTCGCCCGCTCTACGGGTCCGATCCGCTGTACGGGCTGCTGCTGACCTTCGGCCTTGCCTACATATTCGAGGACATGACCCGCTTCATCTGGGGCGCGCAGAGCCTGCCGTTCCAGGTGCCCGCCTGGCTGACGACGTCGCTGTCGAGCCAGTTCTTCTTCGTCACCGGCTATCGCGTGTTCATGGTCATTATCGTTATCGTAGCAGTCGGGGGCCTGTTCGCGGTGCTCAATTATACGCGTCTGGGCATACGCATCCGCGCCGGCACGCGCGATCTCGATACGGTTTCGACGCTCGGCGTCAACATCCGGGTGCTTCGCAGCCTCAATTTCGGCATCGGCATCTATATGGCCGGTCTCGCCGGCGTGCTGGCGGCAGGGCTGCTCGGCCTTTCGCCGACGATCGGCGCCAATCTGATCATGCCGAGTTTTGTCGCCATCATCGTCGGCGGCCTCGGCAGCCTGCTCGGCACTCTGCTCGGGGGCCTCTTGATTGGCGTCGTCTCCGGGCTGGCGGCGGTCTACTTTCCCTCCGCGAGCGAGGCGGTGATCTATGTGATGATGGGGCTGGTGCTGCTCATCCGCCCGCGGGGCCTCCTCGGCGAAGAGGGGAGAGTCCATTGAACGGCCTGCGCGGCCATGCGCTCGATGTCGCAGTGGCCGTCCTCCTCCTGCTGATGCCGTTCTGGATGGGCGCGATCGGCGGCTACACCGAACTCGCCACCCGCATCGTCGTGATGGGGCTTGCGGCGATGTCGCTCAACTTCCTGCTCGGCTTCACAGGCGTCCTGTCCTTCGGCCACGCGGCCTATTTCGGGCTCGGCGCCTATGGCGCGGCGATGGCGATAAAATATCTCGGCGCCGGGACGCTCCCCGCCATGGGGCTCGGCATGCTGGTCGCGACGCTCGCCGCCATGGTCATCGGCGCATTGATCGTCAAACGCCGCGGCGTCTATTTCGCGATGGTGACGATCGCCTTCGGCCAGGTCTTCTATTTTCTCGCCTTCCGCTGGAATTCGGTGACGGGCGGGGACGATGGACTCAATGGCTGGCATCGCATGCCGATCGACTTCGGCTTCGCAAGGCTCGACATCTTTCAGAGTGACAAGGCCTTCTATTATTTCGTGCTGGCGATTTTCGCCATTTGCGTCGCCGCGATGGCGACTTTGCTCGCTTCGCCCTTCGGACGCACGCTGATCGCGATCCGGGAGAACGAGCGGCGCGCCCGCTTTCTCGGGCTTCCGGTCGAGTTTCACATCTGGCTGTCCTTCGTGATCTCGTGCCTGTTCGTGAGCGTGGCCGGGGGACTTTATGCGCTGCTCAACAACTTCACCGACCCGCGCGCGCTGCGTTTCGATCTCTCCGGCAACCTCGTCATCATGGCGGTGCTCGGCGGCATGCGCTCGTTCTGGGGGCCGCTGCTCGGGGCGGCGATCTTCGTCGCGCTTCAAGACTATGTCTCGAGCCACACCGAAAACTGGATGTCCGTGATCGGGCTCATGTTCGTGCTGGTGGTGCGCTTCTTTCCGCGCGGCGTTCTCGGCATGTTTCGCGCCGGAGCGAAGGCATGAGCCTGCTTCAGGTCGACGGCGCCTCAAAACGCTTTGGCAATCTGGTTGCGATCGACGACGTGTCGTTGACGATCGAGCCGGGCGAATTGCGTGCGATCATCGGGCCGAACGGCGCCGGCAAGACGACGTTTTTCAATCTGGTCAGCGGCATGCTTGCGCCGACAGCAGGCTCGATCCGGTTCGGGGGCCGGGATGTCACCGCGCTCTCGCCCGAACAGCGAGTTGCGCGGGGAATGGCGCGGACGTTCCAGATCACCGAGATCTTTCCCGAGCTTTCGGTCGGCGACAATATTCGCATCGCCGTCGAGATCGCGGCCGACTACCGGCTAAGACCGTGGCTCGGCCGCGCCGCGCGCGCCGTCGTGGCGCAGCGCGTCGCGGAGCTCCTCGACATGGGCGGCCTCCTGGAGAAGAGGGACATGCGAGTCGGCGCGCTGTCGCACGGCGACCAGCGGGCGGCGGAAGTCATGATGGCGCTCGCCTTGCGCCCGCGCCTCCTGATGCTCGACGAGCCGACCGCGGGCATGGGCGACCAGGAGACCTACAACATCGCCCGGCTGGTGCGGCGGCTGCACCGGCAAGGAGGGATGACCATCATGCTGATCGAGCACGACATGCGCGTCGTCTTCAACCTCGCCGACCGCATCATGGTCCTCGCCGAGGGAAAAGTCCTGGCGGAAGGCACGCCGCGGGAGATCGCCGACAGCGACAAGGTCCAGGCCGCCTACCTCGGCAAGGCGACGCCATGATTGCGCTTCGCGCCGAAGCGATCGAGACCTATTACGGCAAGAGCCACATCCTTCATGGGGTGAGTCTCGAAGTGCGAGAGGGCGAGATCGTCACGCTTCTCGGGCGTAACGGGGCCGGGAAGACGACGACGCTGCGCAGCCTCATCGGCCTGACCCCGCCGCGCCAAGGGCGGGTCGAGGTGTTCGGCGCGGACGTGACGGGGCTCCCGCCCTATCGCATCGCCGAGGCCGGCGTCGGCTATGTGCCGGAGGGAAGGCGTATCTTCGGCAATCTGACGGTCGAGGAGAACCTGATGGTCCCTGTCGAGCGGCCAGGGCCCTGGTCGATCGCCCGCGTCTATGAGGTCTTCCCCCGCCTCGCGGAGCGCAGGACGATCAAGGGCGCGCAGCTCTCAGGCGGCGAGCAGGAGATGCTGTCGATTTCGCGCGCCCTGCTTCTCAACCCGAAGCTCCTCATGCTCGATGAGCCCTCTCAGGGCCTCGCCCCGCTGATCGTCGCGGAAGTCCTCAGGCTCGTGGTGGCGGCGCGGCGCGAGGGCGTATCTGTGCTGCTCGTCGAGCAGAACGTCCGCGCCGCGGTCGAAATCGCCGACCGCGCCTATGTGCTCGACGACGGCAAGATCGTCTACGAGGGCGGCGCGCGAGAATTCGGCGCCGACGAGCAGCGGGTGCGCGAACTCGCCGGCGCGAGTGCGGAAGTCTGGGACATGGGCGATTAGCCAGCCCGCATGGTGTCCTGGCAAGTCGGCCCGCACCTCCGCCGGAAGCGGCAAGTTTGCGCAAAAGGCCCCTTATCGGGCGCCCTTGGCGTCGGCGCCGGATGAAGCACAGCAACGGAATCGTGGAGCAGCGGGTATCAGGGGCGCAACCCATTTGGTCTACGCTTCCTGTCAGGGCTCAAGTCCCGCAGCCGCGACAACAAGAGCCGCTTGGGAGAGCGGGATTGTCGCGCGGGGCAGAGTTGGGAGCCGGGCGGGGGACAATTCCGTCGTCGATGCAAACGCCGCGACGCGCCGAACAAGCGCAAGGCATAAGCGAAAAGGTGGCCAAGGCAATGATTAACCGTAGAGACCTTATGCGCACCGGGCTCATCGGAGCCGGCGCTTTCGGATTTGGTCGGATCGATCCGGATTTCCTCTACAATTCCGCCTTCGCCGCAGAGAACCGTCCTGTCCGCTACCTGGGCACCGAATCCGCGAGCGGCAACTGGGATCCGACTTCGCACACCAATCTCGGGCAGATCATCATCGAGGGCTTTGTGTTCGGTTACCTGACCCGTGCGCCGATGCGCCCGGAAAAGCCGGACGAACTCGTCATGGAGCTGGCGGAATCCATGAACCTTATTGACGAGCACACGATGGAGGTGAAGCTCCGCAAGGACGTCAAGTTCCACGACGGCGAGCCCTTTACCGCCGCCGACGTGAAGGCCACCTACGAATATGGCTCGCTTCCCGACCGGCCGGCGCAATGGTACCCCGGACAAGTGAAGGTCGACGTCATCGACGACCATACCTGCCACATCAATACGAAGGACTACGGCTACCCGGCGACGCTCTACTATTATCTGTCGTCGTTCCTGCCAATCCTGTCGGCGAAGGACGTCGCGAACAAGGCGCAGCTCTCAGCGCGCATGAACGGAACCGGGCCTTTCAAATACGTCGAACAGAAGGGCGACACGACGATCATGACGGCCAACCCGGACTTCTTCATGGGTAAGCCGAAGATTCCCGGCGTGGAGCGTCACTTCGTCGGAGACACCACGACCCGGACGCTTTCGCTGCTCAACGGCGAGGCTGACATCATCGAGCGCCTCGAAGGCGAGCAGGTTGAGACCCTCTCGAAGGATCCGCGATTCAACATCCACAAGGCGGTCTCGGTCGAGAATAAATACCTCTTCTTCCGCTGCTCGAAGAAGCCTTTCGACGACGAGCGCATCCGGCTCGCGGCCTGCCATTCGATCGATCGGAAGCAGGTGCTCGACCTGCTGGGCGTTTCAGGCACCTTCTCCAAGGCGCATATCTCGCCGGTCAAGTTCGGCTATGTCGAGGTGGCGGACTATCCCGAGTTCGATCCCGACAAAGCGCAGGCGCTGCTCGCCGAGGCCGGCTTCCCGAAAGGTCAGGGCTTGCCGCAACTGACCTATTACACCTCCGTCGGCTTTTACCCAAAGACCAAGGAATATTCCGAGCTGATCGCCGGCATGCTGCAGGATCAGGGCTTCAACATCAATCTGCAGACGCTCGAAGTCGCCGCCTGGGGCAACCTCCTCTATGACAAGCCGGGCGGCGGCGAAGGCCATATGATCGACTGCGGGTGGTGCACGGGCTCTCCCGAGCCCGACCTCGTGATCCGCACTCACTTCCACTCGTCCTCGAAGCGCATCTGCGGCATCGTCGACAAGGATATCGACGCGGTGCTCGATAAAGAACGCAATGCCCCCTCGATCGAGGAACGTAAAAAGATCCTGCAGACCGAGACGCTGCCGACCATCGCGAAGAAGGCGCCGGCGCTGTCCCTGTTCACCTCGGTTTTCATCCACGCCTACGACAAGAAGCTGGACGGTCTTTATATCTATCCGAATGGCACGCTCGACATGGCGAAGGCGACCCTGGCGTGACGGCTGCGATATCCCCTTCTCCCGCTGAGGCGGGAGGAGGCGGCTTTCGCTCTCGCCAAAGTGGGATGAGGACAATCCCGGCTTCTCGGATTCCGGCGGTGCGAGTCGCCCGTGCCGGAACAGGAGCGGCCCGCGCATGCTGATTCTCGAATTCCTCGTCAAGCGCATCGCGCAGGGCGTCGTCATCGTCTTCATCACATCGCTCATCATCTTCACGCTGCTGCGCGTCGTGCCGGGCGATCCGGTGCGCCTGATCGTCGGGGGCATGGCGCCGCCCGACGTCGTCGAGAAGGTGGCGTCGCGGATGGGGCTTCGCGATCCGATCATCGTGCAGTACGGCCGGTACATGGAGCGGGTGCTGCATGGCGACATGGGACAATCCTACCTGCGGCCGCGCAGCGGCATGGTTGCGACAGGCGGCGTCTATGTCGATCCGACGAAATCGGACATGGCGCCGGTAACCGACCTTATCCTCGAGCGCCTGCCCTATACGCTGCAGCTTGGCGGCCTGGCGCTGGTGTTTGCGCTGATCATGGCTGTTCCCATAGGCATAGCGGGGGGACTTCATCCAAACGGATGGCAGAACCATCTTGCCTTCGGCGTGCAGTCTCTCTTTGTCTCGATTCCCAATTTTTGGCTCGCGATCATCCTGATTCTCTTCCTGTCGGTGAAGCTGAATCTGCTCCCGGCGCTTGGGTACAAGGGCTTCTCCTTCACGATTCTTCCCGCCTTCGTTCTTGCAGTCGAGATCACGCCCTTCATCGTGCGGACTCTCACGACTTCGTTGGCTGAAGTGATGCAGGCGAACTTCATCGATGAGGCGAGCGTGCGCGGCCTCTCGCGCCGCCGCATCGTCTATTCCCACGCCGTCCGCAACGCCGCGGTGCCGCTCATCAACCTGCTTGGCATCCAGCTCTCGACCCTGATCGGCGGAGTGCTCGTCATCGAATACATCTTCGACTACCCGGGGCTCGGCAATCTCACGGTGGTGTCGGTCATGGGGCGCGATTTCCCGGTGATCCAAGGGATCGCGATCACGACCAGCGCGGTGTTCGTCTTCATCAACATCGTCGTGGACCTCATCGCCTATCTGATCGACCCGCGGGTGGAATTGTGAGCATGTCGGCCAGCACGCTCGCCGCGACCGAATCGGGGGCCGCCCCGATCCACGTACGCTCGGTCAACCGCCGTATCCTCAACGCAGCCTGGGGAATGGCGAGCTTCAAGACCGGCTTCTGGATCTTTGTCGTCCTGCTCGTGTCTTCCGTGGTCGTGCCGCTGCTCTCGCCGATCAGCGCCACCAAGATGGTGGTGCGGGACCAATTCATCCCTCCCCTCTTCCTCGGTCCCAAATGGACCTGGATCCACCCGCTGGGAACCGATCAGCTCGGTCGCGACATGCTGATGCGCTGCCTGATCGGCCTCCAGTATTCGCTGATGATCGGCGTTATCACCGTCGTGCTGATCTTCATCATCGGCTGCGGGCTCGGACTTTTTGCCGGCTTCAAGGGCAAGTGGTGGGACCTGGTCATCATGCGCATTACCGACGCGCAGCTCTCGATTCCGATGATCATCCTGGCGATCACCATTCTGGGCGTCTCGCGCCCGAGCGTGCCCACCATCATCATCGTCCTGGCGCTCTCGGGCTGGCCGCTCTATGCGCGTGTCGCGCGCAGCGCCGCCGTC
The DNA here is from genome assembly GCA_963824465.1 of uncultured Alphaproteobacteria bacterium. Classification (GTDB taxonomy): domain Bacteria; phylum Pseudomonadota; class Alphaproteobacteria; order Rhizobiales; family Beijerinckiaceae; genus Roseiarcus. The sequence continues at coordinate 728,032 of CAWGPL010000014.1, read as the reverse complement.
ACCGAGCGCGGCAAGGAATATGTCCGGGGCCTCCGAGTCTTGGGCGCTAGCGACTGGCGCATTCTCCTACTCTTTGCGGCGCCGAATATTCTGCCGCCCATCGCCTTCGTCGCTGTGCTGGACGTCGCCCGCATGATGATCTTCGAGGCGGTTCTCGGCTTCCTCGGCCTCGGCGTCCAGCCGCCGACCCCAAGCTTCGGCAGCATCATCGCGGATTCGCGAAAGTACCTGATCAATGCCTGGTGGGTGGCGACGAGCCCGGGCCTTTTTCTCGCGGTCGCTCTGACCTCGATCAACCTCATGGGTTCGTCGCTCGAAAAGGCGCGCAATCGAATCTACGGGGGCTTTTGATGGACCGCACGGTGATCGTCGACGTCGCGGACCTCAAGGTTGGACCTCTCGGCGCCGGTTCGGCCCCTATCCTGGATGGCGTGTCGTTCCAGCTGCACGCTTCCGAGATTTTCGGGATCTATGGGGAGAGCGGCGCCGGCAAAACGATCCTCAGCCGGGCCCTCGCCAACTGGCTTCCCGAGACGCTCGCTTATCGCGGCGGCTCTTTGAGTTTTGCCGGAACCGACATTCTCCGGATGAGCGGCAAGAGCGGGTTTCGCGTTGGGCGCGACATCGCGTATATCGGATCGAAGCCGCAGTCGTCGCTCGATCCAACCGTGCCGGTCGGCGCCCAGATCGCCGAGAAGCTGCGCAGCGTTCGCCCGGAATGGACTGTGCGCGAGTGCCGTGAGCGGGTCATGCAGCTGCTTTCGGAGGTCCGCATTCCCTCGCCTAAGGAGCGGTACTGGGACTATCCCTCAAAGTTCTCCGGAGGGATGATGCAGCGCGCGATGATCGTCGACGCGATCTGCGCCGAGCCCGCAGTTCTTATCGCCGACAATGTGACGCAGCCGCTCGACGTCACGATCGCCGCGCAGATCGTCGCGCTGCTGCATGATCTGTGTGTCCGGTTGAAGATGGCGACAATCTATCTGTCCTCGTCGCTGCCGACGCTTGGTCAGTTCGGCAACTGGACCGCGGTTCTGCACGGGGGGCGACTGATCGAGGCGCAAGCATTTCCAGACCTGATCGCCAACCCGAAGACGGACTACACGCGCAAGGCTATCGCGAGCGTGCCGCGCATCTGGTCGACGGCCGAAGGTCCCGCCGTGCGGCGCTCGTCCGAAGGCGAGGCGCCGCTGATGCGGGTCGATCACGTCCATCGGACTTACAAGGCGCGTAAGCGCGGCACGTTCAACACGTTCTCGAACATTCAGGCCGTGCGCGGCGTGACGCTCGACATCCTGCCGCGCGAGAACTTTGGCGTCGTCGGAGAATCCGGCTGCGGGAAGTCGACGCTGACCCGGTTGCTCGCATGGCTTGAGAGGCCGGATCGCGGCGCGATCGTCATGAATGGCGTTTCGCTCGGCGACCTCACAACGCGACAGCTGATCGCCAAGCGCAATCAGTTCCAGCTTCTGCTGCAAGACCCCTACAATGCGCTTCCGCCGCGCACGACCGTCGGCCGCATGATCGAGGAAAGCCTTCGCATCCGTGGCGAGACGCCGGCGAAGGAATTGCGTGCGCGGGTGACGGCGGCCATGGCGGAAGTCGGGCTGCCGGCGAATCTCTACGACGAGCTTCCAAACGCGCTCTCCACGGGCGAGCGCCAGCGTATCTCGATCGCGCGTGCGCTGATCCTCGATCCGAAGCTCCTGATTCTGGACGAGACCTTGACGGCGCTCGACCAGCGCGAGCAGGCCAAGCTCATCGAGCTTTTCTCCCGCCTGCAGGAGAAGAACGATCTCACCTATGTTTTCATCTCGCACGATTTGGCCATGGTGCGAAAGGTCTGCACCCGCATCGCCGTCATGTACCTCGGCGAAATGGTCGAGATCGCGGACAATCGCGAGCTGTTCTTCGCACCTCAGCATCCCTACACCAAGGCGCTCCTCTCCGCCGCGCCGACCCTCGAGGAGAAGCCGCTCGAAGCGCAAGGACTACCTTCTCGAAGGCGAACCGCCGAGCCCGATCGACATTCCGCCCGGCTGCTCTTTCGCGTCGCGCTGCCCGCACGCCTTCGCGCGGTGCCGGATCGAAACGCCCGTGCTGCAGGAGCACTCGCCGGGTCGGCTCGCGGCCTGCCATCTCCTGGATCGGGCGCCCGTCGAGTCCGCCGCCGCCTGATACTCCTCGCTTGCTTCGGCGTGCGGCAGGTTACCCTCGCGGCTCGAGCGGCCAATCCATTTCGAATTCGCGCATGTCTTCGAGCGCCTTTGCCACTTGCAGCACGCCAAGGTCGTCGCAGCGGTGACCGATAATCTGGACGCCGATCGGCAGGCCGCGTGCATCGAAGCCCATGTTGATCGTGCCCGCGGGCTGCCCGGTCTGGTTGAAAGGCGCGGTGAAGACCGTGTGGGCGAGCGGCATAGCGCGGTCGGGGCCCGGCTCGTCGGCAGGGAAGTTCACCATCGGCAGCGTCGGGGCGATGAGGTAGTCGAAGGGCTCCATGGCCGCGAGCAATTGCGTCTTCATCCGCGTGATTGAGGCAAGCGCACGATAGAGGTCCGTCGCGGGATAGGCTTTCGCCTTCATGGCCCAGTCGCGCACATATGGATTCAGTCCGTCGGCTCCATGAGGCGGAAGGTTCTCGACCTCGACCAGCCCGCGCGACTGAAAGAAATAATCCATCGGCGCGTAGCAATCCCAATCGAGCGGCGAGACGAAAGGTTCGACCCTGGCGCCAGCGCTCGCCAACAGCCGTCCCGCCGCCTCTACAGTCTCGCGCACGACAGGCTCGGGTTTCGGCCCAAAACCCATGTCGTTCAAAACGCCGATCCTGAGGCCCTTGAGGTCCCGGTCGAGCCGCTCGTGATACAGAGTCCCGTCATTTGGGAAACTCCAGGTGTCGCGCTCGTCGGCGCGGCACAGAACCGTGAGCAGCCGGGCTATATCCTCGACGCGCCGGCCCATCGGGCCGGCCATGCGCATGAAGTCCGCCGGAAGATGCGGCACGCGGCCGTGTGTCGGCTTCAGCGAGGCGAGTCCGCAATGCGAGGACGGAAGGCGCACGGAGCCGGCGATGTCGGTGCCGATCGTCACGAAGCCGACGCCGGCGGCGATCGAGGCGCCGCCTCCCGCGGACGAGCCGCCCGTGTTCCAGGCGAGGCCCCACGGATTGCGCGTGACGCCGTAGAGCGAACTAAGGCCGGAAGCCATCAGTCCGCAGTCGGGCATGGTGGTCTTGGCGAAGATCGGCGCGCCCGTCTCCATGAGCGCAAGCGCCGGCGGGGAATTGTAGTTCGACGGCGGCAGATTCGCGTTGGCCTTGATGCCATGGCTGTAGGGCCAGCCGATCATGGCGATGCTGTCTTTGACCGTCATCGGCACGCCGTCGAGCAGACCCATCGGCTGACCGGCCCTCCAGCGAATCTCGGAAGCCCGAGCGCCCTCCAACGCGCCCTCGGCGCGGAAGCAGAAAAGCGCATTGATTTTGGGATTGACGGCCTCGGCGTGCGCGATCGTAACCTTCATGACCTCGACCGGCGACAGGCTCCCGCTCGCATAAGCCGCAGCCAGATCCGCGAGGCTGAGCTTGACGAGATCCTTCATCGACATCCGCGTTTTCTCCCGTGACCTTGCGCGACGCCGCCGGTCTAGCGACACTGGAGCCGGCGCGGGTAGAGCGTCGGGGCGCGCAGGCAACGATTGGTGGAGCGGTGGGCATCCCCCTTTGCCGCATTCCTCGCAAAACTAACGTGACGAACGGGAAAGAACCGGTTGAGGCATGAGCAGTTTTGACGACGAACGAAGCCAGGCTCTGGCCGGCGTGGCTGTCGTTCCCGGCTGGGAAGGACGGAAGACGGTCGCCGAACCTGCCATCCCGATCCTCGCCTCGCCGAGCTGGCGCGGCGTCGATGGCACGCCGTGGCGGATCAAGGATACAGCGACCGGCGAGAGCCTGCTGGCCAAGGTCATGGACCCGGACTCGGCCTTTTACATCGACATTCCCACGACCTTTCTCGCCGCCCGCCGGGCCTCCGATCTCGGGATCGGGCCGAAGGTCGTCGCCGCCGATGAAGCGGCAGGCGTTTTGGTGATGGAGGACCTGAACGAAGGCTGGCGCGTCGGCGGCCTTGAGCGTGTGCTCGACCCAAAGATCGTGGACGCGGTCTTTGCCGCCCGCCGGGCCTTTCAGGAGAGCGGCCCGCTTCCCAAGACCGCTGGCGTCTTCGACGAGATCGAGCGCTTCTATGCCGATGCGAAGGCCGTGGAAGCACAGCTTCCCACTGACGTTGACTGGCTCGTGGACGAACTCCGGTTCGCAGCCGCGATGCTAAAGGGCGCGGGAATCGCAATCGCGCCCATTCACGGGGACGGCAATGTCTCGAACCTGATGATCAGCGACAAGGGCGAGGTCCGGCTGATCGACTGGGATCGCGCCACCACCGCCGACCCGCTCGAAGACGCCGGAACCTTCATGGTCGAAGCCTTCGAGCAGGAGCCCGAAGCGCGAGAGGCCTTCGACCGAAACTTTCCTGGCCTCGGCGAGGCGGCCTTTAACCGCGCGCGTATTTATGGCGTCGCGGACGATCTGCGTTGGGGCCTCATCGGCGCGGTCGTCGCGGCGAAGTCGCCGCGCAACACTCATGAATTCTATAAGTTTGCGAGCTGGCGGTTCCTGCGTTGCCGGATGCAGGTTCGCACGCCGCGCTTCGGCGAGCAGCTCCGGAGAATGGTATGAGCATCAAGCGCCGCGTCGGCGAAGGCGCGACCGTGCATGAGAAGAATGTCGAGGCCGCAATCGGCCGCGTGCCGCAATGGCAAGGCCGCGCCGCTCTCTATGGGGCGCTGGTCGGCGGGCTCATGAACCAGAACTGGATCGTCGAGATCGAGGGAGACCCGCGGAGATATTTCGTAAAAGTTCCGGGCGAGGGCTCGGAGATTTTTATCAACCGCGTCACGGCCAACGAGGCGGCGCGCAACGCCCATGCCATGGGGGTAGCGCCCGAGGTCGTCTTCTTCGACCCCGCGGACGGGCTCGAAGTCAGCGAGTTTCTTGAGGGCTACCGCGCCTGCACCAATGCGGATTTCGGCGATCCGGACATTCAGGCGAACGCGCTCGCTCTCTATCGCAAAGTCCATTCCGGGCCGCGGCTGCAACAGACCAAGACGATCTTCGATATGATCGACGAGCACATCGCTCAAGGGCGTGAACTCGGCTCCGCCTTCCCGGTCGACATGCCGTGGCTTGAGCATCGGTACGCTCAGGCCAAAGCCGCCTTCCTGGCTTCGGGCCTCGACATCGTTCCGTGCTTCAACGATCCGATGCCGGGAAACTTCCTCATCAGCGCCGATCCGTCGCTTCCGAAGCCGATGCGGCTCATCGACTACGAGTTCGCCTCCAACAACGAGCGCAGCTACGAGCTTGGGGTGCTCTTTGCGGAAATGTTCTACGATGAGCAACTGACCGAGCAATTGGTCGAGCGTTACCTCGGCGCGCACCGGCCCTCTATGGTCGCGCGGGTGGTCGTCAATCGGGCGCTCGCCGACTTGAAGTGGGCCTCATGGGCGGTGGTGAACCGCAAGCTCAAAGACTGGGACTTCGACTATCAAAAATACGGCGTGTGGAAATACATGCGCGCACGCGATATCATGTACGACCCGCGCTGGGAGAGTTGGCTGCGCATGGTGTGAAGCCAACGCCCGAGAGCGCGGGCCATTCAAGCCTTTGGCGGAAGAGCGTGGGAGTCGAACCCACCTGAGACAGGCTCGCTGCCCCACCCGGATTTGAAGTCCGGACGCCCCACCGGGGACGATTCTCCTCCCACGCCGTCCATCGGCCCGAACAGGTCGAGCCGATGCCGGTTGATTCGCCGCAGGTCGCCGCGGCGCAGGGTAACTCCGTGGCGGTCGAAGAAATCAAGAATCTGAATCGCGACTTTTCGGCCGTTGTCGAGCCGATCGCGGAACTCGGCGGCGGTGAACTCGCCCCTCTCCGCGCTGGCGGACAGGTTTGCGGCAAGCACCGCCATTTCGCGCACGGTCCCGCGCAGAAAGAAGTGATCATGGGCGACCTCGTCCACCCATCCGACGCGACTTGCGAGTTTCAGGATGCGTCTGACCTCGCGCTCGTCGCGCCGCTGTTTCGACCTGCGATGTCGCGCACGCGCGGCGGACGAAAGCGGACCTCGCCGCCGAGCAGCGGAGCGATCTCGCCCCAGCGGCCTCGTCCGCCTTGCGCAAGCCGCGACCTGCGTGCGCAAGGCCGCGACCCAGGCGCCGTCGAGCGACGACTCGCGCCGTCGCGCGCCAAGCCTTTGCAGCGCAGCGTCGAAGGCCCGCGCGGCAGGCGCGGCTGCGAGCGCGAGGCGAAGTTGCTCGCGCCCAGCCCCGGCACGATCGGGATTCTCGGCGTGGAATTCGCCGAGCGCGCCGAGCAGATCGACGGTGCAGCCGTCGCCAACGTGCGGCGGGCGAGCGCCGCGCGTGCGATGGCGCCGACTCCAGATGCACGCGCCAAGCGTTTCGGCGAGCCGCTCGGTCTGCCGCGGCCGCGAGCGCGCGGTCGCGCGCGAAGATCGCGCAGGTCGACGAAGACAGGCGGCGGCGCAGCAGCGCGGCGAAGCGCCTCTTCCGGGTCGGCGAGCGCGTGCGCGGCAAGCTGCGCCAGCCGCTCGGGCGTGCGGCGCTTGCGCGCGGGCGCGCGCAGGTCGAGAAAGCGACCGCCGCCGATCGTGCGCTGGGCGGTGGTGTCGCGCAGCACGAAGCGGTCGCCGCGCCGCCGCGGCGATCGGACGGTCGAGCACGAGCTGCACGAGCGCCTCGCTGCCCGGCGCGATCGGCGCGTCGCCGAGCAGCACGATGCGCGCGCCGACTTCGGCGGCCGCATGATGCAGGCGCACCGGCGTCCATTGGCCGCATCGCCTTCGGCTCGCTCGGCAGCAGCGCGCAAGCTCGGCGTCGATGCGGTCGGCCGGCGCGTGCAGCGCTCGGATCGAGCGACCATGTCGCCGCGCGCGATCGCCTCCTTGCAGACGCCGCGCCGGCGAGATTGAGCGCGCAGCGGTCGCCCGCCTCGCCGCGCTCGGCCTCGGCCGGTTCTGCGCGTGGATGCGAGCGCACACGCGCCTCGAGGCCGGACGGGCTGACCAGCACTTGGTCGCCGACGCGCACCGCGCCCGGACAGCACGGTGCCGGTGACGACGGTGCCGGTGCCGGAAAGCGTGAACGAGCGGTCGACCGCAAGCCGGAAGCGGCCGCCGCGTCGCGCGCGGCCGCAGGCGCTGCGCGGCCGTCGAACAGCGCGTTCGCGCAGCGCATCGATGCCCTCGCCGGTCACGCGCGGAGACCGGAAAATCTCGGCGTCCGCAAGCGCGGTCGCCGCCAGGGCGTCTGCCGATCTCGCCGCTGACCTCGCGCGAGCCGCTCAGGCGACACGAGATCGGCCTTGGTGAGCGCGACCAGCGCCGCGGCTCGACGCCGAGCAGGTCGACGATCGCCAGATGCTCGAGCGTCTGCGGCATCACCCCGTCGTCGGCCGCGACCACCAGCAGCACGAAATCGATGCCGGTCGCGCCGGCGAGCATGGTGTGGATGAAGCGCTCGTGCCCCGGCACGTCGACGAAGCCGAGCGACGCGCGCCGTCCGGCGCCGGCAGATAGGCAAAGCCGAGATCGATGGAGATGCCGCGCGCCTTTTCTTCCTTGCAGGCGGTCGGTGTCGACGCCGGTCAGCGCGCGCACCAGCGCGGTCTTGCCGTGGTCGATGTGACCGGCGGTGCCGACGATCATGGCCGGCTCCTGCGCATCCGCGAGCCCGGCGAGATTGGCGATGAAAGCCGTGCTCGTCTTCGAGGCAGCGCAGATCGAGCATGCAGCGCGCTCATCGTCGATCCGGCCGATCACCGGGACCGGCAGCTGCGCGCAGCGCGGCGGCGAGCTCCGTTCAGCAGCGCCCGCTCCCCGCTGCGCCGGCGCGATCGGCGATCGCCCGCGCTCGGCAATCGTTTCCAGCGGCAGCGCGCCGGAGCCGACCTGGCTCGCGCAAGTCGCAGACTTCGACGGCGAAGTCCCCGCCCAGCGCCTCGCGGCAGCGCGCGGGGCGAGCCGCGCGCGCGTGCGCTGCGATGTCGTCGCACCGGCCGCGCCATGCAGGCGCAAGGTCGGCAGCGCGCTCGGCGAGCCGCTCCGGGTCGCGGTAAAGCCGCAGCGTCGCCTCGATGCGCCGCCAGCCGGATCTTGTCGACGCGCAGCGCCCGCTTCATCGGATTGCGGTTGATGCGCCGCGATCAAGTCGCCTGCGGCCGACGATGAAGCCGGCCTGCGGCCCGCCGAGCAGCTTGTCGCCCGAGAACGTGACGATATCGGCGCCTTCGGCGACGGCCTCGCGCACTGTCGGCTCCTTCGCGAGCCCATAAGCCGAAAGATCGACCAGCGTGCCGGAGCCGAGATCGTGGATCAGCGGAACTTTGGCCGCGCGCGCGATTGCCGCGAGCTCGCGCGCGTCCGACCTCGGCGGTGAAGCCCTGGATGCGGTAGTTCGACGTGTGCACCTTCAGAATGGCGCCCGGTCTGTCGGCCCGATCGCCGCCGCGATAGTCCTTCGCGTGGGTGCGGTTGGTGGTGCCGACCTCGACGAGGCTGCGCGCCGGCGCGCGCCATGATCTCCGGCATGCGGAAGGCGCCGCCGATCTCGATCAGCTCACCGCGCGAGACGACCGCCTCGCGTCCCCCGGCCAGCGTATTGAGCACGAGCAGCACGGCGGCGGCGTTGTTGTTGACGACGGTGGCGTCCTCCGCGCCGGTCAGCTCGCACAGCAGGTCCGCGCACCATGGTCGTCGCGTTCGCCGCGCTTGCCGCCGCGCGAGATCGAATTCCAGCGCCACAGCGTTCGCGCATTGCGGCATAGCCGCCGCGTCGATCGCCGCTTCGGCCAGCAGCGCGCGGCCGAGATTGGTGTGCAGCACCGTGCCGGTGAGGTTGAAAACTGGCCGCAGCGACGAACGGTCGTCTGCTTCGAGGATTGACAGCGCGGTTGCGGCGATCTCTCCCGGGCCGACCGAGACGGATGCTCCCCCGGATAGCTCGACGCGCGCGGCCTGCAGGGCGCGGCGAATGGCCTCCGTTGCCGCCTTTCTCCCGAATCGCGAGAGCAGGACTTTGGCCGTGGGAGCGTCGAGAACGGTCGCGACAGAGGGTAGGCCGCGAAGGCGGCCGGACGTCGTCCCGTCCCTCAGGGTTTCCGGACGGGCCTCTGCGGCGAAAGGATCGGGATGGGGCGGCGTTGTTTAGACTTTCTCGAAAGAAGCGGCCGACATTGTATATAAGAGCGCGGCAAAACGGGAAACCATTGGGTTCCGGGGCCGGATTGCGACGCTTTTTTGGCTTTATAACAACGGCTGGCGTTCCATTTTCCTCACGCGTAATCCGAGATTCCGGCCGGATCGCAACAATTCGACGCGCAATCTTTCCGGATTACATAACCGTAATCCGGTTTCCCTTGCAGGGTGTGGGCGCTCCGCCATATTATGCGAGAAGGCGCGGGTTCGATCCTCGAATGCGCGCCGTCTCTGACCCATGAGGTTTGTCACCATGTCCGACTATGACCGCTACGCCAGCCCGCGCGCAGGCGCCGGGTACGCACGGTCCGGCGCCGGCGTCGTCGATCAGGGCCTGCGCGCCTATATGATCGGCGTTTACAACTACATGACTCTAGGCCTCGGCGTGACCGGCCTGGTGGCTTATGGCGCGTTCACGCTTGGCACCGTCTCGCTTGGCGACGGCCGGCTCGGCCTGACCCAGTTCGGCCATGCGATCTATGCCTCGCCGCTGCGCTGGCTAATTGTCCTCTCGCCGCTGGCGCTCGTGTTCTGGATTTCGGCCCGCCTTCAGTCGATGTCCGTGGCGACCGCGCGGAACGCTTTCATCGCCTTCGCGGCGCTGATCGGCCTCTCGCTGTCGGCGCTGCTCGTGATTTACACGGGCGCTTCGATCGGCAGGGCGTTCTTCGCGACTGCCGCGGCTTTCGCCAGCCTGAGCCTCTACGGCTATACGACCCGCCGCGACCTGTCTGCGATGGGTTCGTTCATGATGATGGGCGTCATCGGCCTGATCATCGCGAGCTTGATCAACATGTTCTTGCAGAGCACGGGGCTTCAATTCGCGCTCTCGGTCATCTGCGTGCTGGTGTTCGCGGGTCTGACCGCCTGGGACACCCAGTCGATCAAGTCGATGTATTACGCGGGCGACACCTACGAGATGACCAGAAGAAGTCGATCCACGGCGCGCTCAGGCTCTACCTGGACTTCATCAACATGTTCCAGGCGATCCTCATGTTGACCGGCTCGCAGCGGAACAACTGATCCTTCGCGCCAAGGAGCGCGATCGAAGCCCCGGGCGTGAAAGCGTCCGGGGCTTTTCTTTGGATAGGCCTGCCCTTTAGATGTCCGACAGCCCCAGCACGTCGGCCATGGAATAGAGGCCGGGCTTTTTTTTCTGCGCCCAGACAGCGGCCTTGAGCGCGCCATAGGCGAAGACGGCGCGGTCCTCGGCATGGTGGGAAAGCACCACCCGTTCCCCCTCGCCCGCGAAGATCACGCTGTGGTCGCCAACGACGGCGCCGCCCCGGAGCGACGCGAAGCCGATGTCGCCCGTCTTGCGCGGGCCGGTGATTCCCTCCCGAGACGGGGCGGTGTGGGTCTTCAGGGCGACGCCGTGCCCCGCCGCGGCTGCCTCTCCAAGCATCCGGGCGGTGCCGGAGGGGGCGTCGACCTTCATCCGGTGGTGCATCTCGACAATTTCGACGTCATAAGCGTCGCCAAGCGCCGCCGCGGCGGCCTTGGTCAGCGCCGCCAGCAGGTTCACCCCGAGGCTCATATTGCCGGACCGCACGATCGTAGCGTGACGGGCGGCCGCGTCGATCTTTTCGAGGTCCTCCTCGGCGAGGCCGGTCGTGCCGATGACATGGGCGATCCGCGCCTGGGCGGCGAGCGCCGATAGCTCGACCGTCGCGGCAGGCGAGGAAAAGTCGATGATCGCGTCCGCTTCGAGGAGCAGCGGCAGCGGATCGGTCGTGATGACGAGTCCGGAGGCGGGGCCTCCGGACAGCGGGCCGGGATCCTGGCCGGTCCAGGGCGAATTTTCCCGCTCGAGCGCGCCGGTCAACGCGAAACCGCCCGATTCCCGCATTGCGCGCAGGACCATCCGGCCCATGCGGCCGGCCGCTCCGGCCACGATCACGCGCAGATCGGACATAGCGTGTCTCTCTCAGATCAAGCGGGCTGCGGTCCGTCGTAGCCCTCGACGACCACCAGGTCGATGGCCGTGCCCTTATCGCGAAAAGCGGCGGCGCGTTTGTATTCCTCGGACTCGAGGCACGCGAGCGCCGCCGCGTAATCCGGAAACTCGATCACCACCTGTCGCGGCTTGGCGGAGCCCCTGCTGACAATGTGAGAGCCGCCGCGGACGAGAAACCGGCCGCCATATTTGGCGAACGCTGCGCCGTTCAGCTCCCGGTATTTCGCGTAATTGTCGGGGTCCGTCACATCGACGTGCGCGATCCAGTAACCCTTCGTCATCTCAAGGTCCCTCGACCAGAACGAACTCGGCGTCCGCCGCGCCCTCACGCAGGGCCTTCGCGGCCTGGTACTCGGCGGAATAATAGTAGGCGCGGGCCGCGTCGAAGGAGTCGAACTCCAGCACCACATTGCGAGCGCGCGCCGGGCCTTCCAGCGCCTCATGGCGGCCCCCCCGGACGAGGGGCTTTCCGCCGTGGGCGGCGATCGCCTTGGTGGCGGCCGCAGCGTAGCGCGCGTAGGCCTCCGGGTCCTTGATGTCCACCCGTGCGATCACATAACCCTTGGGCATATTACTTTTGCGCTCCCGATTTTGACGGGCACTCTACCCAACCTTCGGCTGTGGGCAAGCCGCCCGCATGACCGTCGGCGCCGCCCATGATAGGCTTGCGGCGCTGTTCCGCCGCCAAGGACGGCTGCGGTTCGCTTTGGAGACACGCCGATCGATAGGGAACCCAACGCCGTCCCAAAGGAGACGCCGGGTCTGAGCCCCGCTGGAGACGTGGCGTCGAAGGTCGCGGCCCGCCCACAACGGATCGTCATCGTCGGGGGAGGCGCCGCGGGTCTCGAACTCGCGACCCATCTCGGAAACACGCTCGGCAAGCGCGGGGCGGCGGACGTTTCCCTCGTCGAGCGCGGCCGCACGCACCTTTGGAAGCCGCTCCTGCATATGGTCGCAGCCGGCAGCATGGATCCCTCCGAGCACCAGCTCAACTATCTGGCGCAGGGCCACTGGCATCACTTCCGCTATCACTTCGGCGAGATGGTCGGGCTCGACCGGGCGCGCAAAGTCGTGAAGATCGGAGCAACCTTCGACGAAGACGGCCGGCAGATCGGGATGCCGCGCGAGGTCCCGTACGACACGCTCGTGATCGCGGTCGGGAGCGTCACCAACGACTTCGGCACTCCAGGCGCGGCGCAATATGCAATTCCGCTGGAGACGGCGGAGCAGGCGCAGAAATTCCACAACCGGCTGCTCAACGGGTTCTTGCGGGCCCAATCGCAAAGCGATCCGGTGCACACCGGTCAATTGCATGTGGCGGTCATCGGCGCAGGCGCGACAGGCACCGAACTCGCCGCGGAGCTCTACCAGACGGCACGCGAGGTCGTCGCCTATGGGCTCGATCGCGTCAATCCGGACAAGGACATCAGGATCGTTCTGGTCGAAGGCGCGCCCCGCATTCTTCCGGCGTTGCCGGAGCGCGTGTCGAACGCGACCCTGGCGCTATTGAAGAAGCTCGGCGTCGAGGTGCGAACCAACGCGAAGGTCGCGGCCGTCCGCGCGGACGGGGTAGAACTTCAGAACGGCGAATTGATTCCCGCCGAGCTTGTGGTCTGGGCGGCGGGCGTGAAGGGACCGGAAATCCTGAAGCATCTCGATGGGCTCGAGACGAACCGGCTCGGGCAACTCGTCACGACGCCGACGCTTCAGACCACGCGGGATCCCGACATTTTTGCGATAGGCGATTGCGCGGCAGTCCCGCAGCCGGGGTCCGAGGCGCCTGTCCCGCCACGCGCGCAGGCCGCCCACCAGCAGGCCTCGCATATGGCGAAGCAACTCGCCCGCCTCGTCGAAGGCAAGCCGCTCGAACCCTTCGTCTATCGCGATTTCGGTTCGCTTGTTTCTTTTGGGCGCATGGGCGCGGTCGGAAACCTCATGAACCTGGCGCTGCATGGCAACCTCTTCATCGAGGGCATGGTCGCCCGCTGGATGTACCGCTCGCTCTACAAGATGCACGAGCGGGCCCTGCATGGAACGGTGAAGACGGCGCTTGGCTCGCTCGCCCGCAGCCTATCGAAACAGGCCGAGCCGCGCGTGAAGCTGCACTGAGCCGGGACCCCCGAGATGGCGCGTCCAGGGCGCCGCGTCGAGCAGGTTTGGCGCCGACCGGGCGAATCCAAAGGGTTAGGCGCCAAAAACTGTCCGTTCGTCACGTTCGTCCGCTTTCCACTTCCCTCTCAATGTCTCGCCCTGGGGCTTCCGCACGCGTTGAGAAAGCCTTTGCGGACGCCCACCATTTTTCTATTTCAATAAACTTCTATACCACATAATTCTGAAATACACAATAATTTCTCATTCTCGGAGTCTCCCGCTTTTGCCATGCGCCCCTACGCCGCCGCGGCGGCGATCTCTTCTACGATCGTCGTGGCGGCCGCGCGTGGATCTTGCGCCTCCGTGACCGGGCGACCAACAACGAGATAGTCAGCGCCGTCGTGAATGGCGCTGGCGGGCGTCGCGACGCGCTTCTGGTCGCCGACCGAAGCGCCAGCGGGACGGATTCCGGGCGTGACGAGGATCATGTCTTTGCCCACCGCCGCGCGGATGTCCTTGGCTTCCGCCGCGCTGGCGACGACGCCGTCGACCCCAAGCGCCTGCGCCTGTTCGGCGCGCCGCCTGACCATCTCGACCACGCCGAAACGATAGCCGGCCTCGAGAAGATCCATGTCGTCATAGGAGGTCAACACGGTAACCGCGAGGATCTTGAGGCCGGTCCCCTTCGCGCCGGCGACGGCGGCCTTCATGGTTTGCGGATAGGCATGGACGGTGAGAAAGCTCGCGCCGAGCTTCGCGACTTGCGCAGTCGCGCGCTCGACCGTGTTCGGGATGTCGTGCAGCTTGAGGTCGACGAAGACCTGTTTTCCCGCGGCGACGAGATCGGGCACGAGCGCCAGCCCGCCGCCATAGGCGAGCTCCATCCCGACCTTATAGAAATTCGCGGCGTCGCCGATCCGTTCGACGAGCTTCTCCGCCGCGCCGACGTCCGACAAGTCGAGTGCGACGATCAGCCGGTCGCGGGGCGCGAGATTCTCACGCATGGGGACGCATGTCCGGATCGACCTGGCGACGATAGGTCCAAACCCTGGCAGGCGGAATATTGAGCCAGATCGGCGCGCTGCGCTCCGCGCCGTAACGGCCGGTCAGCGATTTGAGGGGGATGGGGGAAGCAGGTCCGTAAGTGAATTGCACGAAGCTCCCATTTGGCGCCATGAGCGCGAAGGCGTCATCGAGCATTTTCTCGCGCTTCTGCGAGGGCTGAATTCAGAAGCGGCAGGCTGGAGACGAAGGCGCTGATCTCGGACCCCGCGAGAGGAGCGAGAGTTCGGGGCAGGTCGTAAGCGTCGCCCTCGATGATCTCGACCTGCGGGAAACGGATTTTCAGCAGATGGCAGAACTCGGGATTGAATTCGACCAGCGTCAGCCGGCGCGCGTCAACCCCTCGCTCGATGAGCGCCCTGGTGACGGGTCCCGTGCCCGGTCCCAGCTCCACGATCCGACCGCGCTGCGGCGGCCCGGAGGCGGCGACCATCGCGCGCGCCAGCGCGCGGCCTGAAGGCGCGACCGCGCCGGTCAAGCGGGGCTTGTCGATGAGCGATTTGAGGAAACGACCCGGATCGCCGAAATGAAGCGGCCGCCTTTCCTTGTGCGTATGACGCTGCATGTTCGTCGGCGGCCCTTTGTCTGTCTTGCAAGAGCGGCGTGGAACGCGCCGCTTCCCATGTGAATTGCCGACCAGGGTCAAGCGCTCCCTGTGGCGGCGGGACGATCCTGGCCCTGAGACGCCGCGGACTTGTTAGCTCAGACCCTCGAAGAACTCCTTCATCTTGGCGAAGAAGCCGGCGCTTTCGGGATGGGTCTTGTGCGACGATTCCTGCATCGAACTCGGCCAGCAGTTCCCGCTGGCGGCGCGTCAGGCTCTGCGGCGTCTCGACATTGAGCTGCACGAAGAGGTCGCCGACAGTCGCGTGAACGCAGGATCGGCATGCCTTTGCCGCGCAGCCTGAGCTGCCGGCCGGACTGCGCGCCTTCGGGAATGCTGACGCGCGATTCGGTCGCCGTCCGAGCGTCTTCACCGTGAATTCGCCGCCAAGCGCCGCCTGCACCATCGAGATCGGCACGCGGCAATAGAGGTCGGCGCCGTCGCGCTGGAACACCGGATGCGGCTTGACGGACAGGAAAATATAGAGATCGCCGGCGGGCCCGCCGCGCATTCCCGCCTCGCCCTCGCCGCTGAGCCGGATGCGCGTGCCATCCTCGACGCCCGGCCGGCACATTGACGGAGAGCGTGCGCTCCCTGCGTGACACGACCGGAGCCCGCGCATTTGTCGCAAGGGTTGTCGATCGTCTGCCCGCGGCCATGGCAGGTGGGGCAGGTCCGCTCGATGGCGAAGAAACCCTGCTGCTGGCGGACGCGCCCATGCCCGCCGCAGGTCTTGCAGACGGTCGGCTTCGACGCCGGGCCGCGCGCCCGAGCCCGAGCAGGCTTCGCACGTGACGGACGTCGGCATTTTGATTGCGGCGGTCTTGCCGCGAAAGGCTTCCTCGAGCGTGATCTCGAGATTGTAGCGCAGGTCCGCGCCCCGCTCCCGGCCGAGCCGCCGCCGCGCGTGCGTCGGCCCCCCATCATTTCGCCGAACAGGTCCTCGAAAATGTCGGACATGGATGAGGCGAAGCCGTCGCCCATGCCGCCGCCTGTTCGAACGCGGCATGACCATATCGATCGTATGCGGCGCGCTTTTGCGGATCGGAGAGGTGTTGGTAGGCCTCGTTGAGTTCCTTGAAGCGGGCCTCGGCCTGCTTGTCCCCGGGATGGCGATCGGGGTGGCAC
Source organism: uncultured Alphaproteobacteria bacterium (assembly GCA_963824465.1). Classification (GTDB taxonomy): domain Bacteria; phylum Pseudomonadota; class Alphaproteobacteria; order Rhizobiales; family Beijerinckiaceae; genus Roseiarcus. The sequence continues at coordinate 711,858 of CAWGPL010000014.1, read as the reverse complement.
TGCATCGCGGCCTTACGGAAGGCGGACTTCATCTCCACGTCCGTAACCGTCTTCGATACGCCCAGAACCTCGTAGAAATCGCGCTTGGCCATATTAGCGCGCCCCTCGGCCATCGTTCATCGTTCTGATCCGCCTCGCCGCCGCCGGCCCCGTCCGGCGCCGCATCCTCATTCCATCTCGTGCTCCGGCGGCTGATCTCACACGAAAACCGGCGCGAGCAGCGCCGGTCCCCTTGTCAGATTTGCAATTCAGCCGTCGTAGCGGCTCCTTCCCAAGGTGTTCCGGCCGCTTCTGTTCAAGAAGGCGGCCGGATTGTTCATGCTCAGGATTTCTTCTTGTCGTCGTCAACCTCGCGGAATTCCGCATCGATGACGTCGTCCTTCGCCGCAGCTTCGGCCGACGCGCCGGCGTCGCCGCCGGGAGCGCCCGCCTGCTGGGCCTTGTACATGGCCTCGCCGAGCTTCATCTGCGCCTGAGCGAGGTCGTTGGAGCGGGCCTTGATGCCCTCGACGTCCTCGCCCTGCAGCGCGGTGCGAAGCGCCGCGACCGCGGACTCGACGGCGCTCTTGTCAGCCTGCGAGACCTTGTCGCCATATTCGGCCAGCGCCTTCTCCGCGTCGTGGGACCAGCGACTTCGCCATGGTTCTTGGCGTCGACCGTCTCGCGCCGCTTCTTGTCCTCGGCGGCGTGAGCCTCGGCGTCCTTCACCATCTTGTTGATGTCGGCCTCGCTCAATCCGCCCGAAGCCTGGATGCGGATCTGCTGCTCCTTGTTGGTCGCCTTGTCCTTCGCCGTGACATTGACGATGCCGTTGGCGTCGATGTCGAAGGTGACTTCGATCTGCGGCACGCCGCGCGGAGCGCGCCGGAATGCCGACGAGGTCGAACTGGCCGAGCGCCTTGTTGTCGGCGGCCATCTCGCGTTCGCCCTGGAAGACGCGAATCGTCACCGCCGTCTGATTATCCTCGGCGGTCGAGAAGATCTGGCTCTTCTTCGTCGGGATCGTCGTGTTGCGCTCGATGAGCCGGGTGAACACGCCGCCCAGCGTCTCGATGCCAAGCGACAGCGGCGTCACGTCGAGCAGCAGAACGTCCTTGACGTCGCCCTGCAGCACGCCCGCCTGGATCGCCGCGCCGATGGCCACGACCTCGTCCGGATTGACGCCCTTATGCGGCTCCTTGCCGAAGAACTGCTTCACGACTTCCTGCACCTTCGGCATGCGGGTCATGCCGCCGACGAGAACCACCTCGTCGATCTCGGCCTGCGGAGAGGCCGGCGTCCTTCAGCGCCTTCTTGCACGGCTCGACGGTCTTCTGGATGAGGTCGTCGACCAGCGCTTCGAACTTGGCGCGCGTCAGCTTGAGAGCCAGGTGCTTCGGGCCTGTCGCGTCGGCGGTGATGTAGGGCAGGTTGATCTCGGTCTGCGTCGCGGACGACAGCTCGATCTTCGCCTTTTCAGCGGCCTCCTTGAGGCGCTGAAGCGCGAGCTTGTCCTTGGTCAGGTCGATGCCCTGCTCCTTCTTGAACTCGCCCGCGAGATATTCGACGAGGCGCATGTCGAAGTCCTCGCCGCCGAGGAACGTGTCGCCGTTGGTCGACTTGACCTCGAACACGCCGTCGCCGATTTCGAGCACCGAGACGTCGAAAGTGCCGCCGCCGAGGTCATAGACGGCGATCGTGCCGGCCTTCTTCTTGTCGAGGCCGTAGGCGAGCGCCGCCGCGGTCGGCTCGTTGATGATGCGCAGGACTTCGAGCCCGGCGATCTTGCCGGCGTCCTTCGTCGCCTGACGCTGGGCGTCGTTGAAATAGGCAGGCACCGTGATGACGGCCTGCGTGACCGGGCCGCCGAGATAGGCTTCGGCGGTTTCCTTCATCTTCTGCAGGATGAAGGCGGAGATCTGCGAGGGCGAATATTGCTTGCCGTCGGCGGTCGACCCAGGCGTCGCCATTGGCGGCGCGAATGATCTTGTAAGGGACGAGGCCCATGTCCTTCTTGGTCATGGGGTCTTCGAACGACCGGCCGATGAGGCGCTTGATCGCGAAGAAGGTCCGCTCGGGATTGGTGACGGCCTGGCGCTTGGCGGGCTGGCCGACGAGCCGCTCGCCGTCGTCGGTGAAGGCGACGATGGAGGGGGTCGTCCGCGCGCCCTCCGCATTCTCGATGACCTTGGGCGTCGAGCCTTCCATGACCGCGACGCAGGAATTCGTCGTGCCAAGGTCGATGCCGATTACTTTAGCCATAGGGTTCCCCTGTTCTTTGCGAGATCATCCGGTCCCGAAGCGACCGGACCTGAGAGAACGACTCCAAACCGGCCAGACCTGGCCGTCAGACTCCTTCTGATCCCCTCATGTTCAAGTGTGGCGGCGGACGCGGAGAACGCCATTTCGGCGGCCGAATTCGCCAGTCGGGCCGTATATAGGAGCCCGTTTTTGGCGACGCAAGGCAAGGAAAGCGCGTAATTTTCAGCGAGGAACAGGCGATCCGGACGTCGGGCGGCTTTCCCTTTTCGGGCGGCGCTTCTATCAGATTGTTCCATGAGTTGTCGCCTCGCCGTCCTCATCTGCTCCAGTTTCCTCCTCTCAGGTCCGGCTTGGGCCCAGCTTGCGCTCCCGGGAGCCGCGCCCGCGACCGAGACAGGTAGCCACGCCTCCGCCCCGAAGACCAGGAAGGATCACAAAAAGCCTTCTTCGTCGAAGCGGGACTCAAGCAAGGAAGCCAAGCTCGCTCGGCCCGGCCTGGACAGCGTGGCGGGTCAGCCCCTCAAACAGAACGGCGAGGCGGGTCTATTGCAGATCTCCGGCTCAGGCGACGCCGTCCAGATCGACAAACTCCAGCTTGCCGGCGAGGGGGTCTCCGACCCTTCCCAGCATTGTCTCGTCGACATCGTCGGCGAAACGCCGATCAAGGCGACCCGCGTCGACAACCCGGACGGACTTGAGCGGTTCGTGGCCCAGGTCCCAGCCTGCCCCTTCACCTTCGACGTTTTGAGCGGGGCGGTCCTTGTGCCCGCACAGATCACGGCCTGCGTCTTCAAGGCCGCCGACTGCCAGACGAGTTCCGAGCGGCTTGTGGGGGCCGGACGGCGCGGCGCTCGAACCGCAGGCCGACGCGATCGCCAAACGCCGAGCTGAGGCGGAGAAAACGATCGGCAAAGCCCTTCAGGCGATCGCCGAGCGCGCCACGAACAACAAGGACGCGGCGCAGCTTCTGGAAGACCAGAAGGCTTTCGGCGGCCAGCGGGACGACGCTTGTCGCGCCTATCAAAAAGAGCAGGCGCTCGGCTTCTGCGCCGCGAGCCTCAGCGAGGCGCGCGCAGCCATGTTGGAGGCGCGTCTGGCGACATTCGGGCCCACCAGCGCCAAAGAGGCCAAGGGCGACAAGTCGAAGAAGAAGACGGCGCATAAGAAGAAGCCGAAGCCGGCGGAACCCGCTCCGGCCGGCGACGCCTCCAATCCGGACTGATCCGTCATGACCGATGAAAATCCCGCCCCACCGTCGCTGGCCATGACGCCGGACTTCAAGGCCGGAGCTTCGGCGCCGCTGCGGCAGGCCGCGACCGTTCTGCTGGTGCGCGACGGCGGCGAGGGACTCGAAGTCTTCATGGTCGTCCGCCACCGCCAGATCGAATTCGCCTCCGGCGCGCTGGTCTTCCCCGGCGGCAGCGTCGACCCGGACGACCTTCTCATCGCGCGCGGCCTCGATCGCTCCGGTCTGCCCTTCGGGGAGGACGAGAATGCCTGCGCGCTGAGGGTTGCCGCCGTCCGCGAAACCTTTGAGGAATGTGGCGTCCTGCTGGCGCGCCCGCGAGGCTCTCGGGCGATGGCTAAGGGCGAACGAGTCGCGGAGCTCGCGCGCAACGGCGCCGGGAAACTCTTCTCGGAGTTGTTGGCGGCGGAAAGCCTCGAGCCGGCGCTCGACCTGCTCATTCCCTTCGCGCATTGGATCACGCCGCCGATCCTGCCGAAGCGTTTCGACACGCACTTCTTCATCGCCGCCGCGCCCGAAAATCAGCTTGCCGCCCATGACGGCTCGGAATCGGTCGATTCCGCATGGCTCAATCCGGCGCGAGCGATAAGCGAGGCCGCGGCGGGCCGCTACACGATGCTGTTTCCGACGCGCCTCAACATGCAGATGCTCGGCCGTCAGAACGATGTGTCTTCCGCGCTCGCCGCTGCACGCGCCCGAAGAATCGTAACGGTGTTGCCCGAAGCGACAAAGCGCGACGACGGACCGGGCTACTGGATGCGTATTCCCGCCGAGGCGGGATATGAGGGCGACGTCTTCGCGCTCTGATTTGCGCTGATTGCGGCGGCGCATTTGTTCATCCCAATGACCGCCCATCGATTTCTCGCATCTGGACGCCAATCGACTGGACGGCGGCCAGGGGCTCGCGATCTACTCCTTCGGATATGCGCCGAGACGAAGTCCGTCGCGACAAACCCCATTCGAGCAGGCCTTGAATCTGCGTCGCGGCGATTGGCCGCACCGCAGCTTTGGGCGACGGCGTCGATCTTCGACAGCGTTATTCGATCAATGTGAGAAGCGCTGTCATTGCGAGCAAAGCGAAGCAATCCAGGTCCCCAGCGATCACTGGATTGCTTCGTCGCTTGACGCTCCTCGCAATGACGGGCCGACCGGTGGGAAAAGGCTCTCGTCGCAGCCCGACGCATCCTCTGCGTTCCGCGAACGGACAGCGCCTAGCCTCGTGGGGGCTCTGGCCGGCATGTTAGCGCCTCGGCTCTCTCCGTCTCAGCCTCTGTCCGCTTTCGGCGAGCCAGGCGGCGACGACTGCGCCGAGCAGAAGCGCGAGGCCGAAGAAGCCGGAGGCGAGCGTGGTCGAGCGTGCGCCCACCGCCTCGCTGGAACCCGTACGCTTGATGCCGATATAGTCCGCCCCGCCATAGCTCGGCGCCGGGTTGAGGTCCACGATCGCCGGAATAGCCACGTCGTTGCCGGAAGCGGAGATGCGGCGGACCGTGCCGCCGGTCGCTTCGACGATAGGCGTCAGCTTGTCCGGCGTCGAAACGACGTCCTGCATTTCGAGCGAGTTTTCCGGCCCTACGCTGACGAGCGCATGATGCGCGCCGTCCTCGGCGCGATAGAGCCCGAAGCGGTCCACCGTGACATGCGCGCGGCTGAGACCCGGCGCGACCTCTGTCATGGTCAGCGTCCGGCGACTTCCGTTCGGCCCGATGAGAAACGTCTCGGGATGCGCGTCCGTGACGCTCTGCCGCTCGACGGTGACTTCGCGGCCCTTGGCGCTGGCGCGCAGCGCCTCCTCCTCAAGCTCTGGCTCCTTCATCAGCCAATGCGCGGTGCGGCGTAACAGATCGAGATAGGGGCCGCCGCCGTCGTAATCGCGCGCCCACAGCCACATCTGGTCCGAGAGCAGAAGCCCGACGCGCCCCTTGTCGACGCGCGACAGGATGAGCAAGCGGCTTGCCATCCGGCCCGGTCATCACCGTCTCGCCGCCTGTCGCATGAGCGGAGATGAGGCGGAACCAGCGTCCCCACGCCGGGTCGTCCTTGTTCGGCGTGAGGCCCTTCAGGCCCCGCGTCACCGGGTGCTTGAGGCCAAGGTCGGAGACCTGCGGCCTTGAACGGCCGCTCGATGTCGTCGCCCGACGGCTCGGCCGGCGAGATTTCGCCGAGCGGCGAATAGAACAGGCCGTCGGGTGTCGAAAACTCCGGCCCCTCCGCCATCAGGAGCGCGCCGCCGTTGCGGACATATTGGACGATATTGTCGAGGTAGACGTAAGGCAGGATCGACTGCTGCGCGTAGCGGTCGAAAATGATCAGGTCGAAATCCTTGATGCGGCGGCCGAAGAGATCGGCGACCGGAAAGGCGATCAGCGACAGTTCATTGATCGGCGTGCCGTCGTTGCCCTTCTCCGGCGGGCGCAGAATCGTGAAATGGACAAGGTCCACGTTCGGATCGGATTTCAACAGATTGCGCCACATGCGCTCGCCCGGATGCGGCCGGCCCGAGACGAGCAGCACATGCAGCTTGTCGCGCACGCCCTCGATATTGACGACCGCGCGATCGCCCTCGGCGGCGAGCTCGTTCGCGACCGGCGCGATCTCCAGTTCGACGACGTTCGGTCCGGCATGGCTCACCGGAACGTGGACTTCAAAGCGCTCGCCGACATGCGTCGTTACGGTCGTCAGCGGCTCGCCGTCGCGGCGGGCCGTCACGGTCACGGGCTCGCCATCGTCGGCGCTGTCGCGGATGCGGGCCGCGATCACCTGCTCCTTGCCGACAATGCCGTAACGCGGCGCTTCGACAAGTTCGATCCTGCGCTGCCGCTCGCCGGGATGGCCGGTGATGAGGGCGTGCAAAGGCGCATCGAAGCCAAGCGCCGCCGGGTTTGCGGGAATATCGTGGACGTCGCCGTCGGTGATAAAAATGGCCCCGCCGACGCGTTCGGGCGGGGCGTCGACGAGCGCGCGGCGCAGCGCTGCGAAAAGCTTCGTGCCGGATTCGTCGGATTCTTCGCGCGACGTCTCGACCACGCGAACATCGACATTTCCGAGCGCCTTAAGCCGTCGCTCAACCTCGTCGCGCGCCTTGTCGGTCTGATGTGGACGCTCCGCGAGATCCTGGCTGCCCGAACGATCGACGACAAGCGCGACGATGTCCTTAAGCGGCTGCCGGTTCTCCTGCACGAAATGCGGGTCGGCGAGCCCGAGCAGCAGAAGCGCGAAGGCCGCGACGCGAAACCAGGCGCCCGCGCGAACGGCGCCAAAGGAGAAGCGCGGCGACGACGAGCGCGACCGCGGCAAGCGCATAGAGCGCCGCTGAGCGGCAGGAGGGGCGAGAAGGCGATCGACCACACGTTCACCGGGTCAGCCTCTCGATGATGTCCTTGGCGTGGACCTGATCCGCCTTGTAGTTTCCTGTCAGCGTATACATGACGAGGTTGACGCCGCTGCGCAGCGCAAGCTCGCGCTGCCGCGCGCCGCCCGGAATCAGCGGATAGAGCGGCCGGCCCGAATCGTCGCTCGCCCAAGCCGCGGCGAGATCATCCGAGACGATGATGATTGGCGACACGTCGTCGCCTGCCCGCGCCGGCTTTGGCCTGCGGTCGTTCGGATCGGCGGGCGGAAGCGCCTCGATCCAAGTCTGGCCGACGGCGGTGCGCCCGACAATGCGATCGAGAAGATAGAAGGTCTTTGTCAACACGTGGTCACGCGGCACGGGTTCGAGCTCAGGCACGTCGACGCCTGCCAGCAGCGTGCGCAGCCAGACCGCTTCGGGCGTCGGCGAGCCATTCGGCTGCGCCACAAGCGCATCCCTGGTGTCGAAGATGACGGTTCCGCCATTGCGCATGAAGGCGGCGAGTCGGACGCGCGCTTCCGGCTTCGGCTGAGGCCGGTCTGCGGCGATCGGCCAGTAAAGCATCGGATAGAAGGCGAGTTCGTCGCGCGCGGGATCGACCCCGACCGGCTCCGCAAGCTCGGCTGACGTGCGCGCCGCGAGAACGCGCGTGAGGCCGATCAGGCCCTCCCGCGAAGTCTCGTCAACCTTCGCATCGCCCGTGATCACGTAGGCGAGCCGCGCCGAGAGCGCAGAATTCATGTCGCGCTGGCTGACCGCCTCGGCCCCATGAGCGGAATGCGGCGTCGGGAAGCCGGCAAGCAGAGCCGCGAGAACGAGCGCCCCCGCGACCGCCGGGCGGCGGAACGGGGCGCCGCCGCGCCAGCCAGAGCGAAGCGAGCGCATCGATCAGAAGGCCGATGAGGGCGGCGGGCAAGAGCCAGCGACGCAGATCAATCGGCGGGGACACCTGCAGCGCGTTCTCCTCGACCTTCAGCACGCCATAGTCGGCGCTCTTGAGCGCCTGCCCTTCGCCCATCGCATTGACTGCGCGCAAAGATTCCTGCGGTCCATAGAACCCCGGCGGATGGCGGGCGTCGCCGACGCCCGCGAAGTTGCTGGCGATCGGTTCGGCTTTGGCCGGGGGAGCTCCGAGCGCGCCAAACCCGTCGAGCGTGCGCCAAGGGGCGAGGCTTTCGGTCTGCCCGGCCGCCTGCGCCGTTTGCCCTGCCTCCGAGGAAACAGCGCCCGGCGTCGGCGCCTTTTCGGCGATGCGCTTGAGCATATCGACGAAGAGGCCTGAGAGCGGGAGGTTCGACCAGGTCGTATCGGCGGTGACGTGAAAGAGGACGATCAGCCCCTTGCCGCGCCGATCGGCGGTCACGAGCGGGGTGCCGTCGGCAAGCCGCGCCCAGGTTTTACCGGCGAGCGCCGCATCCGGCTCGGCCAGAACCTGCCGGTTGACGGTGACTTCCTGCGGCGCTGCGAGACCGAAGAACGGACTTGACTGCTCGAACGGCGCGATATGCTTGGGGGCGTCCCACGACAGCGCGCCGCCGAGCAGGCGTCCGCCGCGCCTGAGGTCGGTCGGCGTGAGATCGTCGTCGCCGGCGGCGAGCCGCGAACCTGCGAAGCGCAGCAGCACGCCGCCGTTCTCGACGAAACGCGCGACCGCGTCATGTACGGGTCCAGGCGCGCACGCTCATGTCGGCAAGCACGAGCACGGACGGCTTTTCCGCGAGCAGCGCGAGGATCGGGATCCTTGGTGGAGTCGTGCGCATTCTGCGATGTCCGCGAAGGGCTGCAAGGCGCGGCGAAGGTAGTAGCTCGGCGCCAGCAGCGGCTGGGCGACGTCGGCGCTGGCGCCCGACGCGATCGCGACGCGCTTGCGGCGGGAGCGTTCGTCCACGAGCCAGGTCGCGCCGGCCGAGCGATCGCCGTCGATCGCGACACGGGTCGACCTGATTGCGCAGTTCGACCGGCAGCTCGAAACGCGCCGTCGCCGCAAGGCCGGAGCCGAAGTCGAAGTCAGCCCGGCCGACTTCGCGGCCCTGCGCGTCGAGCGCGCGGACGGCGCCGCCAGCCGGAGCTTTCGTCGCCGAACGGGTCAGACGGACGTCGAGCGATCCCTGCCTCGATTTTCGACGCCCGCGAGCGCGAGCGCGCCGTTGCCGTCGGTGACGACGGACACGGCGTGGGTGAGCGTCGGCCAGTCCCTCGGCGAAACCCTTGGCGTCGCCGAGTTCGACGCCGTCGGCGATCCACAGGATCTCGGTCGCGGGCTGGCGCTGCAGGAAGCGCTGGATCGCGGCGAGCGCATCCTTGCGCGGCGGCGCGTAGGGCTGGGGACGAGCGCGCGCAGCCGTCCTTCGGCCTCGCCCGGATCGAGCGGCGCGATGTCCTGTCCGCCCGGCGATAGCGGCTGGAGCGCGACGACGCGCCCGGAACGCGCCGCCGCTTCGATCCGCTGGCGCGCATAGTCGATCCGCGTCTGGAACGTTCGGCGCCGCCGCCCATCCGTCGTCGACCAGCACCAGAAGCGGGCCGCCGCCCGGTCGCCCCGCGAGGCTGTTCCACAGGGGCTGCGCCATGGCGAGGATGATCAGCGCGCCGATCAGAAGCCTGAGCACGGTGATCGGCCAGGGCGAGCGCGCCGGCTCCGCCTCTTTCGGATCGAGCCCAAGCAGCAGTCTGCAGCGGCGGAAAGACGACGCGGCGCGGCGGCGGCGGGCTGACCCGCAGGAGGTAGTAAAGCAGCCCGAGCCCGACGAGGGCGACGAGAACGGCGGGGGCGACGAAGGCGATGCGGGAGTCCCAGCATCTGTCAGGCGCTCCGCGACATGGCGCCCGCTTCCGGGCGCTGAGAGGCGCCCGCGCAGCGCAAGCAGAATTTCGGCGGGGGAGGCGTCCGTACGATGGACAGCCATGCCCCAGCCGATGAGCGCGCAGGCTTCGCGCAGCCGGGCGCGATGCTCGGCGAGCCGGCGCAGATAGGGCGTCGCGTAGATTCTCGGCGCGAGGCGTCTCGATTCTGCTCGCCGGCAGGATGACGAAATTCGGTATGGCCGGTGAAGGGATAGGTCTCCTCGATCGGATCGGCGATCATCACCAGTTCGCCGATCGCCCCTTGCGCGCTGATCGCGCGGATCGTCCGCTCGATTTCGGCAGGATCGCTTAGAAAATCGCTGATCAGCAGGACCATCGACCGCGCCGCGGCTGGAACAGGCGGCGGCAATGCCGTCTTCCGAAACGCCGTGCAGCCGCTCGTCAGCGGCGATGGCCTCCGCGAAGCGCTCGACCACCCCCTGGCTCGACGAGCGGCCGGGTGAGCCCGACGAGACCCGCACGTTCGCCGCCGCGCACGCACAAGTCGGCGAAGGCAAGCGCAAGCACGGCGGCGCGCTCGATCTTCGAGACGGAGGCGAGGCTCGACCCGAACGCATCGAGGCGGAGCGGTCGAACCAGATCCACACCGTGTGGGCGGCTTCCCATTCGCGCTCGCGCACGAAGGCGCGCCCCTCGCGGGCCGAACGGCGCCAGTCGACCCGCGACGCCGGCTCGCCGAAGACGAAAGGGCCGGAACTGCCAGAAACGTCTCGCCGGAGCCCGCGCGCCGCCGGCCATGAACGCCGTGCCGAACCGTTTGCGCGACCGTGCGAGCGGCGATGACGAGAGCCGGGAGGCGGTCTGCGAGGCTCTTGGCGTCCTGCCGGATTGAGGGGCTTATCGACATTGCGTCGCTTCAGATCGCTCCTCATCCGACCGTCTTTTTGACGATGCGCTTGATGACGTCGTTCACCGTCTCGCCTTCGGCGCGGGCGGCGAATGTCAGCGCCATGCGGTGCTTGAGCGCCGGCTCGGCGAGGTCGGCCACGTCCTCGAGCGAAGGCGCGAGCCGACCGTCGACCAGCGCCTTGGCGCGGGTGACAAGCATCAGGGCCTGCGCCGCGCGCGGTCCCGGGCCCCAGCCGATGCCCTTCGAAAGCTCGGGATCGCCCTCGCCCGGCCGCGCGGCGCGGACGAGATCGAGAATGGCTTCGACGATGCGTTCGCCGACCGGCGCGCGGCGCACCAGGCGCTGGATCGCCATCAGTTCCTCGGCGCCGTCATCACGCGCTTGGGCTGCGTTTCGCTCTCGCCGGTTGTCTCCAGAAGGATGCGGCGCTCGGAGACGCGGTCGGGATAGCCGACGTCGATCTGCAGAAGAAAGCGGTCGAGTTGCGCCTCCGGCAACGGATAGGCGCCCTCCTGCTCAAGCGGATTTTGCGTCGCCAGCACATGGAAGGGATGCGGCAGGTCATGGCGCACGCCTGCCACCGTGACGTGCCGCTCCTGCATCGCCTGCAAAAGCGCCGACTGCGTGCGTGGGCTTGCGCGGTTGATCTCGTCGGCCATGAGCAATTGCGCGAAAATCGGCCCGCGGATGAAGCGGAAGGCGCGCTTGCCGTCCGGCGTCTCCTCCATCACCTCCGCGCCGAGAATGTCCGAGGGCATGAGGTCGGGCGTGAACTGGACGCGGAGCGCATCGAGCCCGACCACCGTGCCAAGCGTCTCGACGAGCTTGGTCTTGGCGAGGCCCGGCACGCCGATCAAAAGTCCGTGACCGCCCGCCAGAAGGACCGACAAGGCAAGATCGACAACTCGTTCCTGACCGAAAATGCTCGCCGCGATCTCCGCCCGCGCGGCGGCGATGCGCTCAAGCGCCTGGTCGATTTCGCGGGAAAGGCCGGGCTCCGCAACGTCAGCTGCGCTCATTCGCTGTCCTTCTGCGCTTTTCCTGCGGCCAAGCGGCGGTCGCTTTGTAACCGCCGCCGAAGCCATTACATTTAGGTGGCAAGCCCCTAGCGAAACTCGTGCCATCCTGATGTCCAATCTCCTCATCACCCCCAAAAGCGCGCGACATTAAGGCGTCTGCTTCAAGCGCGCCGACCGAGGCGCTCAAGGGGCTGGAGCAGGCGTCGGCGTTCCGGAAACGCGGTCCGCGCGCCAGTCCACCTGTGGAATCCGCCTGACTGTGGGGACATCGACATGCGCATCGCTGCCGATGGAACGTGGTTTTATTGCGGCTCTCCGATCGGCCGGGCCCCCGCTCGTGCAGCTTTTCGCCTCGATCCTGCGCAAGGACGACGACCGCTACGTGCTGGTCACGCCTGTTGAAAAAGTTGGAATCCGGGTTGACGACGCTCCCTTCCTCGCGGTCGAAATGACAGTGGGTGAGTGCTGACGTCCGAGTCCGCCCTGACTTTCCGGACGAATGTCGAGGACGTCGTGACGGCGGGGCCGGAGCATCCGATGCGTTTCGAGACGGGCGCGGCGGAGGGGTCAAGCCGTATGTTCGGGTGCGGGCGACCTGTGGGCGCTCGTCAAGCGCTCTCTCTACTACGATCTCGTCGATCGTGGAGTGATCGAGAGTCACGAAGGCGCGGACTGGTTCGGCGTGCGTTCCCAGGGCGTCTTTTTTCCAATCTGTCCGGCAAGCGAGATCGAGGGACTTTGAACGAGATCCTCAGACCGGGCTCCGGCGCAGACTGGCTGCGAAGTCTGGCGCGCGCAAAACTCGCGCCCCGAACTGAGCCTTGACGATCTCGCCGCCGTCCATGCCGCCGCACCGCGGCGATTTCGCGCTCAACGGCGGACCGCCGGAGAGCGCCTTCATCGCACAGGCCAAGCCCGCCGCCGTGCTCGCGCCGCTCGTCCTCAGCGGACACCGGCCTCAATGTCGTGCTCACCCAGCGCAATGCCGGCCTGCGCGCTCATTCAGGCCAGATCGCGTTCCCCGGCGGAAAAATCGATCCGGGAGAAACGCCGCGCGATGCGGCGCTCCGCGAGGCGCTGGGAGGAAATCGGCCTCGATCCGGCCTATCGTCGAACCGCTCGGCTGGCTCGACCCCTATCTGACCGGCACGGGCTATCGCATCGCGCCGCTGGTCGGGCTGGTCGATCCGGCCTTTATCCCCGTCGTCAACCCGGACGAGGTGGACGAGGCTTTCGAGACGCCTTTCGCGTTTTTGATGGACCCTGCAAACCACAAGCTCGATCAGAGGGAGTGGCAGGGGAAAGTCCGGCGTTTCTACGCCATGCCGCACGAAGGGCGATACATCTGGGGCGCGACCGCGGGCATTCTGCGCAACCTGTATGAGCGGCTGTTCTCGCCATGAGCCGAGAGATCCTCGAGCCGCTCGGCGCTGTTCCTCACTCCCTTTGTGGCCTATGCGATCTATCTTGCCCTGCGCGCGCGCTATCCGCTGGAAATCGAGCATTGGACGAGCGCGCGCGTCTCGCTGCTGACGCTCGCGGGTCTCGCGGCCGCCGTGCTTGGCCTCCTCGCCCTTTCGGCCTTCTCGCCGCGCGGCCAGGGAGCTCTACGTCCCCGCGCATGTCGAGAATGGCGTCGCTTGTGCCCGGCCGCTTCAGATGATCGGTCTGCCGGGGCTCGACGGCCAAGAACTGACCGCACTCTGAATGGCTCGCGGACGGGCCGGTCGCCCGCGTTCTCACCGCCCTCAACGGCGAGGGCGAGGAGACGCGCATCGTTGGCGGCGCCGTGCGGGATCTGGCGCTGGGCCTTCCCGCTGGGGAGATTCGATCTCGCGACGACGGCGCTTCCCGACGAAATTATGCGCCGCGCCGGGCGCTTTGGCTTCAAAGCGATTCCAACGGGCCTCGCGCACGGAACGGTGACGCTGATCGTCGACGGACGCCCTTTCGAAACGACGACTTTGCGTGAGGACGTCGAGACGGACGGCCGCCATGCGAAGGTCGTCTTCGGTCGCGACTTCGACGCCGATGCGCGCCGCCGCGATCTGACGATCAACGCGCTCTCCCTCGATCGCGATGGCTTTGTCCATGATCCTGTCGGGCGGCCTTTCCGATCTGGCCGCGCGCCGGGTCCGCTTCATCGGCGATCCTGACCGGCGCATCCGCGAGGACTATCTGCCGCATCCTGCGTTTTTTTCGCTTCTCGGCCCGGTTCGGCGAAGGCGCGCTCGACGTCGGAGGCTTCCGCGCGGCCGATCCGCAATCGCAACGGGCTCGAACGGCTGTCTCGCGAACGCATTCGAGCGGAATTGCTCAAGCTTGTCGTCGCTCCCCGCGCGGCCGACGTCGTGAGGGTGATGGCCGACGGCGGCCTTCTGCAGCGATCTTCGCCGGCATGGCCTATCCGGGGCGCTTCGAGCGGCTGCTCGCGACCCGCTCGCGCTCGGCTGAAGTGGACGCGACCCTGAGTATGAATGGCCCTCGCGCTCGCGATCGTCGAAGACGCGGACCGCCTGCGCGAGCGTCTGCGGCTGACGAACGCCGAGCACGCGCGGGCGATCCAAGCTGCAAAGGCCCTAGAAACGCTGCACGGTGTCGAGGCGTCTCCACCGCCTCCCGATCTCGACAGGCTTGTCGTCGTATTTGGAACGGAGGCCGCGGGTGACGCTTTGCGGCTTGTCGAGGCGGACACTTGCGCGCCAGCGGGCGCCTTCGACGAGTCCCACAGGAGGTTGCGTGATGAGCCGGCGCCGGCGCTTCCCTTCGCCGGCCGGGATGTCGTGGCGCGCGGCGTGCCGCCGGGTCCTGAGGTCGGACGTGCGCTCAAGGCTTTTCAGGAGGCGTGGCTTGCGGCGGGGTTGCCGCGCGAGCCCGAGACGTTGGAGCGAATGCTGGAGGCGGCGATCAGCGGCGCCGCGAGCCCCTGAACCGTCGAGACGGTCACCAGGCGACAAATTCGTTTGCGCCGCCAAAAGCAGGCGGAAAACCCTTGAAGTGGGGCAGATCGTCGGTCACCGGCAGAAGCGCGTGCTGACATTGGACGTGGAACTGCGGCTTGAATACGCCCCTTCGCAAAAGGTATGCGCTCACGCTTCGAACGCCCACATTTGCAATCTCGGAAAAGAGATAGGTCCCACAATCCGGGCAGCGCAGCCTGGGCGTCGTCTTCACTACCGCAGCGACAGGCTCGCCCCGGATGACTTCCACCGCTTGGGCTGGATAGATCGCCGCCGGGACATAGGCCGCCGCGTGCGCCGCCTGACAGTCGTCGCAGTGACAATAAAGCTGAACAACTGGGTCACCCGAGATCGTCAGTCCGACAGCGCCGCAACGGCATTGGGTTTCGAAGGTCTGCATCGGGCTTGCTCCTCGTCTGGTTGGCGATGACGAGGCACACTAGCGCGGGAAGCTGCCAGTTTCTGTCAGCAGCCGGCTTGCCGCAAGCGGCAGGCGCCCGAAAAAGCGATGGGGGCCTCAGATCGGACAGAAGACCTGGGTTTATGGCGCGGCCTTCAGGAGATTGGCGTCCGCTTCCCGAGAAGGAGGGATGGCGTCTCCTGACGTTCCGCCGCTATTCCGCCGCCGCGTCGTGTATCGGAAGAGAGGCTGGGCGTGTCCCGGGAGCCGCAATCCAGGCGTCCATGGCCGTCTTCGCCCGCGCGGAGAGGGCTCGCTTGCGCGCAACCCCGCGCTCCGGGCCTTTCAAGCGATGTCCGTCCGCATCGACGCGAGGCTCCGCAATCGGCGGAAAGAGGCCGAAGTTGACGTTCATCGGCTGGAATGAGCGCGGCCCGGCGTCGATGCTCTCGATATGGCCGCCAGTGATGTGATTGATGAGCGCGCCAATCGCCGTAGGCGCCGGAGGCGGCATGAGCAGCGTGGCCCATGCGCTCCGCGGCCGCGAGGCGCCCCGCGATCAGGCCGACCGCGGCGCTCTCGACATAGCCCTCACAGCCGGTGATCTGGCCCGCGAAGCGCAGGCGCGGCATCGCCTTCAGTCGTAGGCTTGCGTCGAGAAGTCGCGGAGAATTGACATAGGTATTGCGATGGATGCCGCCGAGGCGGGCGAATTCCGCGTTTTCCAGGCCCGGGATCATCCGGAAGATCCGGCTTTGCTCGCCGTATTTCAGCTTCGTCTGGAAACCTACGATGTTGAAGAGGGTGCCCATCGCGTTATCCTGCCGGAGCTGTACCACGGCATAAGGCTTCACCTTCGGATTGTGGGCGTTGGTCAGTCCGAACGGCTTCATTGGGCCGTGCCGAAGCGTCTCGCGCCCCCGCTCGGCCATAACTTCGATGGGCAGGCAGCCGTCGAAATAAGGCGTGCCCTCGAACTCGCGGAATTCTGTCTTCTCGGCGGCGAGCAGCGCATCGATAAAGGCTTCGTACTGGCTCGCGGCTCATCGGACAGTTCACATAAGCCGCGGCGTCGCCGCCCGGACCCTCCTTGTCGTAGCGGGACTGCATCCACGCGACGTCCATGGCGATGGAATGCCGATGGACGATGGGCGCGATGGCGTCGAAGAAGGCGAGCGAGCCCTCGCCGGTGACAGTCTGAACCGCCTCGGCGAGCGCGCGCCGACGTCAGCGGGCCCGGTCGCAATGATGACGCTGTCCCAGTCCGCAGGCGGCAAGCCTGCGATTTCGCCACGCTCGATCGTGATGTTCGGATGGGCGAGGATGGCTGTCTCGACGGCCTCCGCGAAAGCCGTCGCGATCGACCGCAAGCGCGCCGCCGGCGGGAACCTGATGGGCGTCGGCGCAGCGCATGATCAGCGAATTCAGGCTCGCGCATTTCGCGGTGGAGAATGCCAACGGCGTTGGTCTCGGCGTCGTCCGAGCGGAAGGAATTGGAGCAGACGAGTTCGGCGAGCCGGGCGGTGTGATGGACCGGCGTCCCGCGCAACGGGCGCATTTCGTGCAGCACGACCGTCGCGCCAGCCTCGGCCGCCTGCCAGGCGGCCTCCGAGCCCGCGAGTCCGCCGCCGATGACGTGGATGGGGCGCATGGGCGAACGTCTTCACAAAGTCCCGGGTCTCCGTCAACCTTGGCCTTCAGCGAAAGAAAAGCGGCCCCGAAGGGCCGCTTTCCGAAGGTGAGGCGGGTCGAAACACGCCTCGGCCTTTCTTTCCGTTCCGTGGGAGCCGGTTAGTGCGCTCCGGCAACCGAGCGGCGGACGATCTCTTCGATGTCGCCGCGACGAATGCCGATGTCGCTGAGCTCGCGGTCATTGAGCTGAGACAGTTCCTTCACGGCCTCGCGGTATTTCCGCCAGGCGGTGAATTTCTCGGAAAGGGTCTTCAGGGGGGTAGCGGCCATGGTCATATCTCCTTTTTGCAGTGCCGAAGAAATCTCTGTTGCAACGCAAGATAGAGGAGACGGTGCATCACGAGGTAGGAGGGTGATTGCCTTCCAGATATGCGTTTCAAGCATATCGTGATTCACGAAATTTTTACCGGTCCGTGTATCAAATGGCCAGTCTGATAGCACTGCGAGCAAGCGGAGACACCTAAAACGCAGGGATAAGTCACCTTTTGTTGAACGTGAGATCCGTTGAGTTCACCGCCATATTTCTGCTGCTCAATTTGCTACATTCGCCATAGTTATGAATAATGAGCATATTCAAGCGTGTGCAGCGCAACAATTATCGAGAGGTGATCGCACCTGCCTCGAAGGTCGACTGGCGTCGCCTGGCCTGGGCAGAGGACTTCGACTGTCAGCCGACGCCGATCGCAAGCCAGGCGAAGCGCGGCATCGGCCGCGCCGCGTGCCGCTCCGCGAAAAGCTTTGGTTCGACCGCTCCAGCGGCGATAGGCGCTTCTTCCACCTTGATTTTGGGCGCGCGAGCGGCGAGGAGAGCTTGTCAGGGCGCGGGCTCGAAACACGCCCAGGGAGAGATTCATGGACAATCTGATCGCCCGTGTCGCTTCTGCGGCGAATCTGTCGCCGGAAGTCGCTCGCAAGGCGGTGGCGCTGATCGCCGACTTCATTGCCCGCGAGGCGCCGGAAGAAGCCGTCAACGACCTCTTCTCCAAGGCCCCGGCGCTGAAGGCGATCATCGCCTCGGAGGCCAACACGGGCGGAGAAGGCATGGGCTTCGGCCTGAAGGGTCTCATGGGGATCGCCACGGGGGCTATGGGCGGCGGGGGACTGATGGCGCTCGGCAGCCAGCTGATGGGGCTCGGCCTCAGCATGGATCAGATCCAGACTGCCGGTAAGGAAGTCTTTGGCTACGCCCGCCAGGTCGCGGGCGACCAGACGGTCGGCGAAATCGCGGCGTCGATCCCCGGCTTATCGCAATTTATCTGAAGGAGACCCCGGATTTGGGTGCGAGCGCGGGGCTCTTTCCCGCCTGGACGGAGGCCGACTGGCGGAAAGCCGCCGAAGCCACCCTGAAAGGCATCGGCTTTGACCGGCTCGTCTCGCACAGCGCGGATGGAATCCGGATCGAGCCGCTCTATGGCGCCGGCGAAGGTCCGCGGCCGCTCGGACGCGAGGGGGCGTGGCGCGTCATGGGCCGCCTCGATCATCCAGATCCAGCGGAAGCCAACGCTCTGGCGCGCGAGGATATCGGAAGGGGGCGCGGACGGCCTGCAAGTGGTCTTTTCCGGCGCGATCGGCGCGTATGGTTTCGGTCTTCCAGCGCCACGACCGCCGACTCTGCTAAGCGCCGCCTTCGAGGGCGTGAGTTTCGACACGGGCGCTGCTTTCGAACTCGATCTCGGCCCGGAAGGTCCCGGCGAAGCCCTGGCCTTCGCGGCGCTCATTGCGAGGTCCGGCGCTTTGCCCGTCAATGCGTCGGTCTCGTTCGGGCTTGATCCTTTTGCGGCGGCCGCTCGCGGCCCGTTCCCCGCCGATTGGGCTGAGACCGTGGCGCCCTTTCGTCGACGCGGCGCTGGCGTTGCGCGCCAAGGATTTCAGCGGCCCGCTTGTCATCGCCGACGCGCGGCCGGTCCATGCCGCCGGCGGAAGCCAGGCGCAGGAACTCGCCTTCGCGCTCGGGGCTGGCGTGGCGCTTCTGCGCGCGCTGGAGACGGCAAAAGTCCCCCTCGACGAGGCGAGGGGCCGCATCGCCTTCCGTCTCGCCGCCGACGCGGACGAGTTGCTGTCGCTCGCGAAATTTCGCGCCTTGCGGCTGCTCTGGGCCCGGGTCGAGGAGGCGTGCGGCCTCCCGCCCCGCAAGGCGCGGGTCCAGGCGGAAACGGCATGGCGGATGATGACCGTCCGCGACCCTTATGTGAATGTCATGCGGGCCGCGCTCGCCGCCTTCTCGGCCGGACTTGGCGGAGCGGACAGCGTGACCGTCCTGCCCCATACGGCGGCCATCGGCTGTCCCGACAGTTTCGCGCGGCGACTCGCGCGCAACGGACAATTGATCCTCCTGCGGGAATCGAACCTCGGCTTTGTCGCCGATCCCGCCGCTGGCTCGGGCGCCTTCGAAGCGATGACCCGCGCGCTCTGCGAGAAGGCGTGGGCTTTGTTTCAAGCGAACGAAGCGGCGGGCGGCCTGCCGGCCGCTCTCTCCGAGGGCTCCTTTCAGAAGGCGGTCGCCACAAGCGCCGCGGCTCTCATGCGCGATGGCGCGCGGCTCAAAGCCCCGATCACAGGGGTCAGCGCGCACGCAAATCTTGGCGAGGCCCCGGTGAGTTCGGCGCCCGGCGCGCCCGAGCCTCAGAAGGCCGTGGTCGTCGAGGGCGCGCTCAATCCGATCCGCGTCGCCGAGCCATTCGAGAAGCTCCGCGATCGGTCAGACGCTCTACTTGCCGCACGCGGCCGCCGGCCGAAGGCCTATCTTGTCGCGATCGGTGCGGAACCGTCGCATCGCCGGCGCGTCGGTTTCATACGGGAATGGCTCGAAGCGGGCGGCTTCGAGCCTGTCCACGACGGCGCGTCCGCAACGGCCGACGACGCCGCGAAGCGGTTTGCCGCGAGCGGCGCGGCGCTTGCGTGCCTTTGCGGCGACGACGAGTCCTACGCCGCTTGCGCCCCAGCCTTCGCGGCCGCCCTCAAAGGCGCAGGGGCAAAGAGCGTCATCCTTGCCGGCCGCCCAGGCGAAGCGGAAGCCGCGCTCCGCTCCGCCGGCGTCGACGATTTCGCATTTGCGGGATCAGATGCGGTCGCGGGGCTGGAAAGCCTCTATCGGCGAATTGAGGATTGAAGGGAGGCCTGTCGATGAGCGCGATCCCGGACTTTTCCAAAGTCGCCTTCGCGCCGCCCCAGTCCGCGCCAGTCGGCGAGCCGCGCATCTGGACGACGCCCGAGGGAATCGACGTCAAATCCTCCTACACGCCTGCCGACCGCGATGGGCTCGACTTCGCGCACGCGTTCCCCGGCCTGCCGCCCTATCTGCGCGGACCCTATCCCACAATGTATGTCAACCAGCCGTGGACGGTCCGGCAATATGCGGGCTTCTCGACGGCGGAAGAATCGAACGCGTTCTATCGCGCCAATCTCGCGGCGGGCCAGAAGGGTCTGTCGGTGGCTTTCGATCTGGCGACCCATCGCGGCTACGATTCGGATCACCCGCGCGTGGCGGGCGACGTCGGCATGGCGGGCGTCGCGATTGATTCGATCTATGACATGCGCACGCTCTTCTCGGGCATCCCGCTCGATTCGATGAGCGTGTCGATGACGATGAACGGCGCCGTTTTGCCGGTGCTTGCGCTCTTCATCGTCGCTGCGGAAGAGCAGGGCGTTCCGATGGCCAAGCTGTCGGGGACCATTCAGAACGACATCCTCAAGGAGTTCATGGTCCGCAATACTTATATCTATCCGCCCGCGGCCTCGATGCGGATCGTGGCCGACATCTTCGCCTTCACGCGCGGCGAACATGCCGAAGTTCAACTCGATCTCGATCTCCGGCTATCACATGCAGGAAGCGGGCGCGACGCAGGACCTCGAACTCGCCTACACGCTGGCGGACGGCCTCGAATATATCCGTGCCGGAATCGCGGCGGGCATGACGGTCGATCAATTCGCGCCGCGCCTGTCGTTCTTCTGGGCGATCGGCATGAACTTCTTCATGGAGGTGGCCAAGCTCCGCGCGGCGCGTCAGATCTGGGCGGGCATCGTCAAGGGCTTCAATCCGAAATCCGACAAGTCGCTGCCGCTGCGCACCCATTGCCAGACCTCCGGCTGGTCGCTGACCGCGCAGGATCCGTTCAATAATATCATCCGCACCGAGATCGAGGCGATGGCCGCGACCCAGGGGCACACGCAGTCGCTGCACACCAACGCGCTCGACGAAGCGCTCGCCCTGCCGACGCCGTTTTCGGCGCGCATCGCGCGCAACACGCAGCTGTTCCTGATCGAGGAAAGCGGCACGACGCGCGTCATCGATATCTGGGGCGGGTCCTATTATGTCGAGCGTCTGACAGCGGATCTGATTACGCGCGCGCGGGCGCATATCGACGAGGTGGAGACGCTCGGCGGCATGGCGCGCGCCATCGAACAGGGTGTGCCAAAACGGCGCATAGAGGAAGCGGCGGCGCGCACGCAGGCGCGAATCGACTCGGGCCGACAGACGGTCATCGGGGTCAACGCTTTCGCGCCGAATGTCGAGCGCGACCTTTCGGTTCTTAAGGTTGACGCGGCAACGGTGCGCGCCATGCAGATCGACAAGCTGAAGCAGCTTCGCGCCGAGCGCGACGAAATGGCGACGCAGACCGCGCTCGAGGCGCTGACGGCGGGCGCGAGAGGGAACGCCAACCTGCTGCAACTTTCGATCGAAGCCGCACGCGCCAAGGCGACGGTGGGAGAAATCTCGCTGGCGATGGAGAAAGCGTTTGGCCGCCATGTCGCCGAGATTCGCGCCATCTCCGGGGTCTACCTCGCCGAGGCTGGACCGAAAGCGGAGGCCAACGAGCGCGTGATCGCGATGGCGCGCGCATTTGAGGAGAACGCCGGCCATCGGCCGCGCATCCTCGTTGCGAAAATGGGACAGGACGGCCATGACCGTGGCCAGAAGATTATTGCCTCGGCATTTTCAGATCTCGGCTTCGACGTGACGATCGGGCCACTATTCGCCACTCCGGAAGAAGTCGCTGGGCTCGCCAAGCAGTCCCACGCCGATATCGTCGGCGTCTCGTCGCTTGCCGCGGGCCATCTTGCGCTCACTCCGGCGCTGAAGCGGGCGCTTGCCGAGAAGGGCATAGGCGAGACGATGATCGTGGTCGGAGGCGTCATCCCGGAACAGGACTTTACGCCGCTGCGCGCCGCCGGCGCCGATGCGATATTTCCGCCGGGCACGCAGATCGCGGAAGCGGCGCAAAGCCTGATCGAGAGGCTCAACGAGCGCTTGGGTTACGCGCAGCGCGTCCCGGCCTGATCCGGTACAACGTCGCGGCCGGCCTTGAGCGGCGGTGGCCTCGCGTTGAGACGCCTTTCGTGACTTGAGCCCGCGGGCTTGTTCCAATTCGAAACGAAATTGCGCTGTGCGCTCCGGCGCCGGTCTTGCCACGTCATGCCAGGGGATGCGGCCAGGAAAAGGTGTATGTCCGCAAATGAGCATTTCGACAGAAGATATTGTGCGCCGCGCTATCCTCCACGCACGAGAGATGGCGCGAGACGGCGCCTACAGGTGGCCGACCGCGAAGCGGGCTCTCACTCGAATCCTGTTGGACCTGGAGACGAAGTCACCGCAAAACCAAAGTGTCGCCGAATTGCGCGATTTCATCCGTGAGCAGGAGAGGGCGCTTGCCGCCCCCAACCAGAGCGAGGGTTCTCCCGACCAGGACGGGAAGGGCGCTCGGCGACGCGGCTGACAAGATCTGGCTCCGCCGGTTCGGAATCGTTTCTTCGTTTTAACCCTCTCTTGACTCGCATGGGCGAAAGGCGCTGTCGTATCCTCTAGGCCATCGCGAGAGCGACGAAATTCGTCGTGGGCGGAGCCTTTCGGGCGACCGCGGCGGAGGGGCAGTGAAGAGCAACGGGGAGGTCTTGCGCCCATGACGGCGGTGATGAATGGGCGTGCTCCGCGCAAGCGAAAGCTGAAGACCCGATCGGGCGCGCAACTCGAATTCACCGAGCTTGGCTTTGGCGCGGCGCCGTTGGGAAATCTCTATCGCCCCATGACGGAAAAGGAGGCGCGCACGATGCTCGACTCCGTATGGGCTTCCGGCATCCGCTATTTCGACACCGCGCCGCTCTATGGCCTCGGACTGTCCGAGACGCGGCTAAATGGCTTCCTGCGCGCGAAACCGCGCGAATCCTATTTGATCTCCACCAAAGTCGGGCGGGTGCTTGAACTCTGCAAACCGGAAGAGCGCTCACGGCAAGGCTTTTTCTTCGAGACGCCGTCGCGGCGAGAGCGTTTTGATTATTCTTACGACGGCGTGATGCGGTCGCTCGAATTTTCACTCGAGAGGTTGGGACTCGACTCGATCGACATCCTCTATGCGCACGATCTCGACGGCTGGACGCATGGCGCCGACGAGGTCGCCGCGGCGCGCATCAAGGAATTCATGAATGGAGGCTATCGCGCGCTCGAAAGATTGCGCTCATCGGGGGCGATAAAGGCGATCGGCGCGGGCGTCAATGAGTCGGAATACGCGGAGAAGCTGGCCCGCACGGGCGACTTCGACATTTTCCTCCTCGCCGGCCGTTACACGCTTCTCGAGCAGGACGCGGTTGCGAGCTTTCTGCCGCTATGTCAGGAGCGAAATATCGGTGTGGTCATCGGCGGTCCGTTCAATTCCGGCATCCTCGCGACGGGAGTTAAGGCCGACTCACGTTACAATTACGGCCCAGCGCCCGACGCGGTCAAAGAACGGGTCCGCCGCATCCAGCAGATCTGCAAGTCCTACAAAGTAAAGCTGCCTGAGGCGGCGTTGCGATTCCCGCTCGGCCATCCGGCGATCGTCAGCGTCATCGCGGGCGCGCAGCGCGCGAGCGAGTTGCAGCGCAACGCGGCGATGGCGTGTGCGAAGATTCCGCCAGCGCTCTGGCGAACGCTCAAGGCGGAAAGCCTGATGCGCGACGACGCGCCGGTTCCGCACTAAAGCGCTTCAGAACAGTCCCTCGACCACACCATCGACGACGCGAATCCTTTCTGCCGCGGGATGCCGCGGAAGTCCCGGCATCGTGCGGATGTCACCCATCAGCACAACGACAAAACCCGCGCCCGCGCGCAGCCGCACGTCGCGTATCGTCGGCCGGTGGCCCGCGGGCGCGCCAAGGAGCGTAGGATCGTCGGAGAACGAGTACTGCGTCTTCGCGACGCAGATCGGCAGGTCCCCCCAGCCCGCGGCTTCGAGATCGCGAAACTTCGCCTGCACCGACTGCGAGGCTTCAATGTCATCGGCGCCGTAGATTTCGCGCGCGATCGTTCGCGTCTTGTCAATGAGCGGCATATGATCCGGATAGAGCGGATGAAACCGCGCCTCGCCCCTGTCGGCGAGCGCGGCGACCGCATGCGCGAGGTCTTCTGCTCCGGCGCCGCCGCGCGCCCAGTGGTCGCAGACAATCGCCTTGACGCCGCACGCCTCGCCGACGGTTTTTTGCACGAGGTCCAGTTCGGCTTCCGTATCGGCGGTGAAGCGATTGATCGCGACGACCGCCGGAACGCCGAATTTCTGGACGTTGACGACATGACGCGCAAGGTTGCCCAGGCCCATCTTCAGTCGCGGCAGATCCTCGTTCGCAAGTTCGTCCTTCGCCGCTCCGCCGTGCATCTTGAGCGCGCGGATCGTCGCGACGACAACGGCTGCGGCTGGTTTCAGCCCCGCGATGCGGCACTTGATGTCGAAAAATTTCTCCGCTCCGAGATCGGCGCCAAATCCAGCCTCTGTGACGATATAGTCGGCGAGCTTCAGCGCGACGCGAGTCGCCGCGACCGAATTGCACCCATGCGCGATATTCGCGAAAGGCCCGCCATGCACGAAAGCAGGGCTGCCTTCCAGCGTCTGCACCAGATTGGGATTGAGCGCGTCCCGTAGCAGCACCGTCATCGCGCCCTCGGCTTTGAGATCGCGCGCCGTAATCGGCGTCCGGTCTCGCGCGGCGCCGACGACCATGCGGCCAAGCCGCGCCTCGAGATCGTCGAGGTTTGTCGCAAGGCAGAAGGAGGCCATGACCTCGGAAGCAACCGTGATGTCAAACCCGTCCTCTCGCGGAAATCCATTCCCGGCGCCGAGGCCGATGACAATTTCGCGCAGCGCGCGGTCGTTCATGTCGAGCGCGCGTTTCCAGGCGATCCGGCGCGTATCGAAGCCGAGCGCGTTGCCCCAATAAATGTGATTATCGATCATCGCGGCGAGCAGATTGTGCGCCGAGGTGATGGCGTGAAAGTCGCCGGTGAAGTGCAGGTTGATCGCTTCCATCGGCACGACCTGCGCGTGACCGCCGCCCGCAGCGCCCCCCTTGAGCCCGAAGCAGGGGCCGAGCGAGGGCTCACGCAGGCAGATGATCGCCTTTCGTCCGATGCGGTTCAGTCCGTCGCCGAGGCCGACCGTGGTCGTCGTCTTGCCTTCGCCGGCGGGGGTCGGGTTGATCGCCGTGACGAGGATCAGCTTGCCGTCCGGACGGTCGGCGACTTCCGAGGCAAATGCGGGGTCAAGTTTTGCGATGTACCGGCCGTAAGGCGAGAGCGCGGCTTCCGGAATCCCGATCCCGGCCGCGACGTCTCTAATCGGTTTGAGGCGCGCCGCCCGGGCGATTTCGATATCCGATAGCATGGACCCTCTGTTCGACTGAGCCGCCCGCGAGGGGGGCGCGGCCGGAGCAATCGTCCGGCGCGAGGCGTTTTGCAAGCGCCGTTCCATTCGAGGAGTGGCCGCTTATGTCGTTCCGTCTCGCCTTGGTCACGATGGTCAGCCTCGTGGCCTATCTCGCCCTTGCCATTGCGGGCGCGGGCGGGCCTGCGCGCTTCTTTTCCCATCCGCCGCTGACGGCGCTCGCGGTTGTCACGGTCCTGTTCGGAATCGTCGCCCTATTCAGCCAGGGGCATGTGGGAAGCGGCGTGCGGGAGGACAGGTCGAATTGCTGGGTGATCGCGGCTTTCGGCGGGCTCGGTCTCGTCGAGGCGTTCGTGCCGGCCTATGCGGACCGTCACAATATTCTGACCTTCGGAGGCGAGGGCGTGCGATGGATCGGGGTCGTGGTCTACGCCCTCGGGGGCGCCCTGCGGATGATTCCTGTCTTTGCGCTCGGCCGGCGTTTCAGCGGTCTCGTTGCGATCCAGCCCGGCCACACCTTGAAAACCGACGGTATCTATCGGTTGATCCGCCATCCGAGCTATCTTGGCCTCGTCGTCAATGCGGTCGGCTGGGCGTTGGCGTTCCGCTCCGGGGTCGGCCTTCTGATCGCAGCGGCGATGTTGGCCGTGACGATTGCGCGCATCCGGGCTGAGGAGCGGCTTTTGGCCGAAACTTTTGGCGCGGATTATGACGCTTGGCGCGCGAGGACCTGGCGGCTCGTCCCCTATCTCTACTGAGAGGCGCGCTAAAGTTGCCTGCGAAAGCCCCTTCCCGTAAAGCTCCGCGCCTCCCCGCATCCTGTCCCCGGACGTCCCATGATCCGCTCCGCCCTCATGACCGTGATGACCAATGCTGCGATCAAGGCAGGACGCGGCCTCAAGCGTGACTTCGGCGAGGTCGAGAACCTGCAGGTTTCGCAGAAAGGGACCGGAGATTTCGTCAGCCTTGCGGACCAAAAATCCGAAAAGACGCTCTATGAAGAACTGTCCAAGGCCCGTCCCGGTTATGGCTTCGTTCTGGAGGAGACGGGCCGCGTCGAGGGGACAGATAAAAGCCATACGTGGCACATTGATCCCCTCGATGCGACGACCAACTTCCTGCACGCGATTCCGCTTTTCGCAATTTCGATCGCCCTTGAGCGGGAGGGTCAGATCGTCGCGGGACTCATCTACAATCCCGCCGACGACGATATGTATGTCTCGGAGAAAGGCCAGGGCGCGTTCGGAAAAAACCGCAGGCTGCGCGTCGCGGCGCGGACCGAACTGTCCCAAGCGATCTTCGGCTGCGGCATCCCCCATCTGGGCAAGGCGGCTCAGCATCCTCGCTTCAAGGCCGAACTCGCCGAGGTGATGAAGAAGGTCGTCAACGTCCGCCGCATGGGCTGCGCGGCGCTCGATCTCGCTTACATCGCCGCAGGCCGCTTTGACGCCTTCTGGGAGCGGGGCCTCAATTCCTGGGATATTGCCGCCGGCTCCCTGCTCGTGAGGGAGGCGGGCGGCTATGTCACCGGCTGCGACGGCGAAGAGGATTTTTTGCGCACCGGCTCCATCTGCTGCGGCAACGAGACGATGCACCGGGAATTGCTGGCGCTGTTGAAGCGAGCCGCCTGACCAAGGCGCCCGGCCGCATTTCTTCGAGGGAAGCAGGCGCAGGGAGCGAGTGGCTTGCCAACGGCCCCGGCCTCGCTCAAAAGCGCGGGCGATTAGGAAACGCCCATGAACGTGCTTCCCGCCCGACTTGAGGAAGACGCCGCGCGCTACGCGCCCGACGGGCCGTACGCCCTGGCCCGGCTTGGCATGTCGGTCGCCGCGGCGACCATGCTGAACGCGGGGATGTGGGCGATCATCGTCGTTCTGCCTCAGGCTCAGGTCGATTTCGGCGTCGACCGCGCCGCCGCGTCGTTGCCGTACACGTTGATGATGTTCGGCCTAGCCGCCGGCACGATTGCGTTCGGGCGCCTCGCCGATCGCTTGGGGATCGCTCTTCCGCTCGTTCTCGGCGCGGTTCTGTTGTGTGCAGGGTTCGTCGTCGCCGGCTATGCGCCCAACCTTCTGGTCTTCTCTCTTGCGCATGCGCTTTTGATCGGCGTCGGAACCGGAGTCGGCTTCGGTCCGCTGATGGCCGACGTTTCGCACTGGTTCGTGAAACGTCGCGGGCTCGCCGTCGTGATTACAGCCTCGGGCAACTACGTTGCGGGCACGATCTGGCCGCTTGTCATGAATGAAGCGATGCCCGCGATCGGCTGGCGCGCGACCTATGCGGCTATGGGGATCGCCATTCTCGTTACCGTGCTGCCGCTCTCGTTTTTCATGCGTCGCCGTCCCTCCGCCGCCACGATGGCCGAGGCGGAAGCGGCGACACAGATTGCACGCGCCGACGTCGGCCTGTCGCCGCGCCTTTTGCTGACGCTGCTCGTCGTCGCGGGCTTTTCATGCTGCGTCGCCATGTCCATGCCGCAAGTTCATATCGTCGCTTATTGCGGCGACCTTGGCTACGGAGTGGCGCGCGGGGCGGAGATGCTGTCGGTGATGCTTTTTCTCGGCATCATCTCCCGGATAGGCTCCGGCTTCGTCGCCGACAAAATAGGCGGCAACGCGACGCTGATGATCGGCTCGTTCATGCAGGGCGTCGCGCTCCTGCTCTATCTCTTTTTCAATGGACTGACGTCGCTGTTCGTCGTCTCGGGAATCTTCGGACTGTTTCAAGGGGGAATCGTCCCGATGTACGCGCTGATTTGCCGCGAGCTCTTGCCGCCCAGGCAGGCGGGCGCGAAAATCGGCGTGGTGATTTCCGCGACGATCTTCGGCATGGCTTTCGGAGGCTATGCGGCCGGCGTCATCTTCGACTTCACGAGTTCCTATCGGATGGCCTTCTTCAATGGCGTCGTATGGAACGCGGTTAATTTCGCCGTGGTGAGCTGGCTCTTTTGGCGCCGGCGAAGACCCGAGCCGTCTCCTCGCCTCGTCGAGGCCCCTCTAGTCGAAGCCCTCTAACGGAAAGCTCTGAAGTCCTCATGCCTTACGCGCGCTACCCCTCGCTTGTCGACAAGACCGTATTCGTGACGGGCGGCGGATCGGGAATTGGCGCGGCCATCGTCGAGGCCTTCGTCGCTCAGAAAGCGAATGTCGCCTTTGTCGACATCCTCGCCGAACCCTCAAAGGCGCTGGTCGCCAGGCTCGGCGCCACGGGCCCGGCGCCCCTTTTTTGCATTGCGATCTCACCGACATCGCCGCTCTTGAAGCGGCGATGGAGGAGACGCAGCAGCGGGTCGGGCCGATCGCTGTGCTCATCAACAACGCCGCCAATGACCAGCGCCAGAGCGCGGACGAGGTCAGCGAGGCGGACTGGGACCGTGCAATCGCGCTCAATCTCAAACATCAGTTTTTCGCGGCGCAGATTGCGCGACGCTCCATGCGCGAGCTCGGCGGCGGATCGATCGTCAATTTTTCATCGACCGCCTTCATGCTCGGAATTCCGCACCTGTCCGTCTATTCGGCCGCCAAGGCGGCGGTCGTCGGACTCACGATGAGCCTTGCGCGCGAGTTCGGCGGCGAGAACATCCGCGTCAACGCCATTGCGCCCGGGCTAGTCGTGACGGAGCGTCAGCGGCGCCTGTGGATGACCGATGCGGATCTGGTCGATTTCCGTTCGCGCCAGTGCCTGATCCATCGCAACATTCAGCCTGAGGATATTGCCCGCGCGGCCTTGTTTCTCGCTTCCGACGACAGCGAGATGATCACCAAGCAGTGCTTTCTGGTCGATGCGGGCTTGCGCTGAGGGAATTTGGGCGCCTCCCTCACAGAAACTTGATTCCATGCCGGCATCGGCGCATCCTCTGCGTCCAGACACACGGCCGACGACAAGGCCGCCGAGCAAGGGAGAGAACCATGACTGTCCAGCGTGTTCTCGCCGAAAAGGGGCGGGACGTCTTCACCATTCAACCCTATCGCACGATGAAGGAAGCTATCGAACTTCTGGCCGCAAAGGGCGTGGGCGCGGCCGTGGTCGCCGACGCGCAGATGAGCGTCCTCGGGATTCTGTCCGAACGCGACGTCGTGCGCGTTCTCGCTCAGCAAGGGGCAGAGGCGCTCTCGGAACCGGTGTCGCATTTCATGACCCCCAAGGTCACGACGGTGACTATGGACGACACGATCGATCATGTGATGCAGACCATGACGGAGGGCCGCTTTCGGCATTTGCCCGTTGTCGAAAATGGAAAGCTTATCGGAATAATCTCGATCGGCGACGTCGTGAAGCGTCATGTGACCGCGCTCGACAGCGAGCGGCAGGCGCTGCGGGAATATATCGCCACCGCCTAAGCTGGCGAGGCGAGCGCCCGAAAGTTTCGCGGACGCACCTGCCTCAGTCGCGCCGCGCTCGCATGATGGATGGCGAGCTCCCTTCTTCGGAGCTCCCGTCCCATGCAGGTCACGCGCCGCTCGTCCCTCCAGATCGCGAGCCTTCTCGGCGTTGCGGCGCTCGCTCCGCCGCGCGCTTTCGCGGAAGACGAACCCGCCTCCACGCGCGGAGGCGAAGACAGGAAATCGAAGCAGATGGAGCCGTCCGGCGGCAAGCTGCCGGCCGATTCCACGATTTCCTTCCCGCTCGATCTCGCCGGGCGGAACCTGCCGATCAAGGGAACCGCGGGCTCCCTGAAGCTCACGAATTCGAGTGGGACAGCCCTCGCCGAGATCGGTACGATCGCGTACGTTCTCGACGGCGCCGACGCGGCGACGCGGCCGGTGACATTCGCAATCAATGGCGGGCCGGGCGCAAGCTCCGCCTGGCTCCATCTCGGAGCGATTGGCCCGTGGCGGCTGCCCATGGGGGGCCTCGCGCCTTCCTCCCCGCCCGCGCTTATCGACAACGCCGAATGTTGGCTCGACTTCACCGATCTGGTTTTCATCGATCCGCCAGACACCGGCTACAGCCGCATTCTGGGCGGCGACGACGTCAAGCGCTCCTTGCTGTCGGTCGGCGGTGATATCGACGGAGTGGCGGGCGTGATCCGCCGCTGGCTCATCGCCAATGGCCGTTTGCCGTCGCCAAAATTCTTCGTAGGCGAGAGCTATGGCGGTTTTCGCGGGCCGCGCGTCGCCAAGACGCTCGCGACCGATGCGGGCGTCGGCCTGACCGGCCTCATCCTGCTCTCGCCGGTCCTCGATTTCGGCGTTTTCTTCGGCGGAGGCAATGGCCCTTTTCCGTCACTCACGCGCCTGCCTTCCTACGCCGCAGCCTATCGCGGGAAGAAGGGGCCGGTGACGCGGGCCGATCTTGCCGACGTGGAGGCCTATGCGCTCGGGGACTATCTCAGCGACTGGTTCAAAGGCCCTCGCGATTTCGGGGCCGTTGCGCGGATGGAAGAGCGCGTTACGGCCCTGACGGGCCTCAATCCCGAGCTTGTGAAACGGCTTGGGGGCGTCGTCGACCAAGCGGATTATCTCAACGAATCCGCGCGATTGGAAGGCAAAGTGCGCGCCTTCTACGACGTGACGATCGAGGCCTATAATCCCTTTCCCGACAGCTTTTCCCGACATGCGCTCGATCCCGTGCTCCCCGGTTTCGAGCCCGCCTTCACAAGCGCCATCGTCGACCTTTACGAGCGCAAGTTCGGATGGAAGCTCGAGCAGCGCTACGAACTCCTCAACGACGAGGTCAACAGCGACTGGAACTGGGGGTCGAAGCCAAGCCCCGCCGAGGCGCTCACCGCTCTCCGCCAGATGCTGGCGCTCGACCCGAAATTTCGGGTCGTCGTCGGCCATGGCCTCACCGACGTCACCACGCCGTATTTCGGCACGGCGCTTGAGCTCGCTCAGCTCCCCGATTACGGCGCTCCGGATCGAGTCAAGCTCGCCGTCCATCCGGGCGGCCATATGTTCTACAGTCGTGACGATTTCGCGAAAAGCCCTGCGAGATGAAGCAAAGCGGCTGATCGAGCAGGGCTGACGCGCTCAAATGGGGGGACGCAATCTATGATCGCACCGGCTATCGACCCTTTGATTGCCGCAGGCGTCGTCGTGACGACGGGGCTGACCGACGCCGTCTATGTTTTCTTCAATGCTGCGGTCTCGTCGCGCCGGAGGGTGGCGGCGGCTTCGTGGAGCAGCGTCTGGTACCTGCTCTCGGCCTTCGCCGTGATCAGCTATACCAGCAACTGGGCCTATGTATTTTTCGCGGCGATTGGCTCTTGGATCGGGGGCTTTGTGTCCATTACAGCGCTCGATCGCGCCGGGGCGCTCAAAAGCAAATAATCAGCGGCGCGCCGGAAGCGCGCCGCTGCTGTGGCCCGACGCCTGGACCAGTTCGATGTGCGTCTTGTCCATCTGCGTCGCGAGCGGGCCTCGGATCGGCTGTGGCCCAATTAAACCAACCAGATAGAAAAGCATCCAGATGGCCACGGAAGTCGCCAGCACGACCGTGAGGGGGCCGAGACTCCGCTCGTGAGTTAGATAGGCGCGGTAGAACGCCGCGTCTTTCTCGAATCCACGCATTACAGTCTCCATAACCCACCTTGCCTTCCCGATTCCCCTGCCTCCATAAGAAGCCGTCTCCGGCTCTTCTCGGGTACACTCTTAACCATGGGGCGGGTGGCTTTCGCTGTGACCCGGCTCACAGACCGGTCGCAGCAATCCTTGACCGAATTGGTAGACTAAAGGGCCAATCCCGTTTACCTTCGCGGCCATGGTTTCGATCGTGGCGAACGTGCCGAGCGACTGGAATCCCAGTCTTTACATGAAGTTCGAGGATGAGCGGACGCTCGCCGCGCGCGATCTGCTTTCTCGTGTCCCGATCGACGAGGCGCGTGTGGTCTATGACCTGGGCTGCGGGCCCGGCAACAGCGCCGAACTTCTAAGCGAGCGGTTTGCCCGCGCGGAGATCACGGGGCTCGACACGTCGGAGGCCATGCTCGCTCACGCCAGAGCCCGCGTCCCCCGGGCGCGCTTTCTTCGACAGGATATCGCGGACTGGTCGCCCGAGTCGCCGCCGGACCTCATTTTCGCCAATGCGGCGCTGCACTTCCTTCCGGATCATCACAGGCTGTTCCCGCGCCTTGCGCGCATGCTCGGCCCCGGCGGGGTGCTCGCGGCCCAGATGCCCTCGACGGCGAGCGAGTCCTCGCACGCGCTGATGCGCATGGTCGCGGCCGAGGGGCCATGGTCTTCGCGTCTGGTGCCGATTGCGAAGACCCAGCCGCTGATTGCGAGCTTCGAGGACTATTACGAGTGGCTCAGGCCGTTCGCGGCGCGGATCGACGTTTGGATGACAACCTACGTCCACGTTCTGCCCGGGCCGGAGAGCATCGCGGACTGGTTCGCCGGATCGGCGCTCCAGCCGTTTCTCGAACAACTCGGCGACGACGAGCGCTGCGCTTTCCTCGCTCGCTATCGGGAGGGTTTGGCCTCGGCCTATCCGGCGCAGTCGGACGGCAAGGTTTTGCTGCCGTATCCGAGGCTATTCCTGGTCGCGACGCGGGTTTAAGGGCTAAAGTCCGTATTTAGCCGCCCCGCGCTTTTCCATGAGAAGGGCTCAGAAAACCAGCCGCCCGCCGATGATCGCGAGCGTTCCCGCCATTAACGGGCGGAGCACGCGGTCCGGCACGCGCGAGGCAAAATGGCTGCCGATCATGATGCCGGGGATGGACCCCAGGAGCAGGGAGACGAGCAGCGCCCAATCGACGGAACCGAGCCACCAGTGACCCGCGCCCGCGACAAGCGTCAGCGGCACGGCATGGGCAATGTCGGAGCCGACGATGCGGACGGTCGGCATCTTCGGATAAAGCATGAGCAGAACGGTCACGCCGATCGCGCCCGCGCCGACCGACGAAATCGAAACGAGCACGCCCAGGACCGCCCCGAGCGCGGTCGTCAGACCATGGATTTCCCGGTCGGTCCTGCGCTCGAAGAAGTCGGCCGCCACCGCGTAGGAGGCGTTTGCGGAAGACGAGCGTGATCGCGGTCAGGATCAGCGCGAAGCCGAGGGTCGTCGAGATCGCGACCGTCGTGCCTTTCGAATCGAGGCCCGAATGAGCGAGTATGAGCAGTGTTGCGGCAGCCGCCGGCACGCTGCCCAGGCCGAGCCGTCGCACGACTTTCCAGTCGATTGCGCCGTTGAACCCGTGGACAGCGGTCCCACTGATCTTTGTGATGCCGGCGTAGAGCAGGTCTGTTCCAACCGCTGTCGCCGGATGGATGCCGAAAAGAAGCACGAGCAACGGAGTCATGAGGGATCCGCCGCCAACGCCTGTGAAACCGACGAGCATTCCGACGACCAGGCCCGACAGGGAGTACAGCGGATTGACCATCTCGACGAGGCCGGTCATCGTTCGCTCTTCGTTAGTCCAGTAAAGCAATAGACAACTTAGACAATGCGGAGTCAAGCGGCGGGTTCGTGGAACCGGTTGCGCCCCGCCGAACGTTGGGTCTATGACCAAAAAAAATGCGGCGCGGGCCTCCTGTCGGCGTCGCCCGGCGCCCGGACGCTCAAGGACATGAACACAATCCAAAAGCATACGCTTCCCTTCGAGAAGCATCCGAATCCGGTTTCGTCGGAAGAGCGCGCGCAGCTGCTTGAGGATCCGGGCTTCGGCAAGGTTTTCACCGACCATATGGCGACGGTTCGCTTTTCGCCGGATCGCGGCTGGCACGACGGGCGCATCTGCGCGCGCCAAGGCTTCGCCGCGGACCCGGCGATCATGGTGTTCCACTACGCTTCCGAGATTTTCGAGGGCCTCAAGGCCTATCGGCTGCCCGACGGCGGCGGCGCGTTGTTCCGGCCCGAGGCCAACGCCCGGCGCTTCTACAATTCCGCCGTCCGGATGGCGATGTCGCCCTTGCCCGAGTCGTTGTTTGTCGAATCCTGTCGCAGCCTTGCGCGCGCGGACAGAGACTGGATGCCGACGACGGAAGGCGGCTCGCTCTACCTGCGCCCTTTCATGATCGGCGCTGACGTTGGCCTCGGCGCAAAGCCTTCGTCGGACTTCCTCTATTGCGTGATCGCTTCCCCCGTCGGCTCCTATTTCAAGGGCGGCGCCTCGGCCGTGACCCTTTGGGTCTCCGACAATTATACGCGCGCCGCGCCGGGGGGAACCGGCGAAGCCAAGTGCGGCGGCAATTACGCTGCAAGCTTCTCCGCGCTCATCGAAGGCGAGCGCGAGGGCTGCCATCAGGTCGTTTTCCTTGACGCGGTCGAGCGCCGCTGGGTCGAGGAACTCGGCGGCATGAATGTCTTCTTCGTCTTCGCCGACGGGTCGGTCCAGACGCCGCCGCTCGGCGGCACGATCCTGCCCGGCGTCACCCGCGATTCGCTCCTGACCCTCGCCAGGGACTTTGGGCTGACGGCGCGCGAGGAGCCCTATGCGATCGACCAGTGGCAGGCCGACGCGCAGAGCGGACGCCTCACCGAGGCTTTTGCTTGCGGCACGGCGGCGGTGGTCACGCCAATTGGGGCGGTGAAGGGCCGCCGGCACGCCTTCACCATCGGAAATGGCGAGGCCGGACCGACCACCTTGCGGCTCAAGGCGGCGCTCACCGACATTCAGTTCGGCCGCGCTCCCGATCCGCACCGATGGCTGGATCGTCTTTTCTGACAAACCTCGGCGTTCATTCGCGAACCTGCGTAGCGCGACCGTCACCGATTGCGTATACGACCGCGCGACACGGAGGAGTTTTCAATGAGCGATCTGGTTTTCATTGCGTTCGACAACGAAGCCAAAGCCGAGGAGGTTCGCCAGAAAATCCTCGACATGCAGAAGGAATATCTGATCCAGGTCGATGACGCGGTGATCGCGACACGCGACGCAAACGGCAAGATCAACCTCCATCAGCTCAACAACACGACGGCCCAGGGCGCGCTCGGCGGCGCCTTCTGGGGCATGCTTATCGGCTGGATTTTCCTCATGCCGGTGGTCGGCGCGGCGCTCGGCGCCGCCGGCGGCGCGCTCGGCGGGGCGCTGACCGACGTCGGCATCAGCGACGACCAGATGCGCAGCGACGCCCAGGCGGCGCTCGCGCCGGGCAAGGCCGGGCTCTTCCTGCTCATCAGCAAGATGACGACCGACAAGGTGCTTGAGGACCTCAAGGGCATCGGCGGCACGGTTATTCGCACATCCTTCGATCACGCGAAGGACGAAGCGCTGAAGGCCGCGCTCGCGGGCGCTCCAATCCCCGCGATAGTGGAAGAAACCCCCAAGGCGTCCTGATGGCGAACCATCCGGCAATCGCCCCGGGCCGCGCCGCGGTCATCACCGGCGCGGCCGGCGGCATTGGCCTGGCGACGGCCCTGAAACTCGCCGCGGCCGGCATGAAGGTCATGCTTGCCGATGCGAACGCCGACGGCCTTGAAACCGCCCGCGCCCGCGTCGCCGCAACGACGAACCGTCCGGATGAGGTGCGGTCGCTTGGCGTCGACGTCAGCAAGGCGGCGGATGTCGAAAAGCTGCGCGACGAAGCTTTCGCCGCCTTCGGCGAGGTCAGCGTGCTCATGAACAACGCCGGGGTCGGAAACGGCGGCCCGGTGCTTGGCGATCCGGACAAATGGCGGCGCGTGCTGGACGTCAATCTCTGGGGCGTGATCAACGGGATGCAGATTTTCGCCCCGGCGATGATCCGGCAGGGAACGCCCTGCGCCATCGTCAACACCGGCTCGAAGCAGGGCATCACCACGCCGCCCGGCGATGCGGCCTACAACGTGTCGAAGGCCGGGGTGAAGGTCGCGACCGAGGCGCTCGCGCATGAGCTGCGCAACATCGAGGGCTGCAGGGTCACGGCGCACCTGCTGATCCCCGGCTTCACCTTCACCGGCATCACGGCCAGTCTCGACAGGCCGAAGCCGCCGGGCGCGTGGACGGCCGATCAGGTCGCCGACTTCCTGCTCGACGGCCTCGCGAAGGGGGACTTCTACATCCTCTGCCCGGACAACGACGTGACGCGTGACATCGACGAGCGGCGCATTTTGTGGGCGGCGCAGGACATCATCGAAAACCGGCCGGCGTTGTCGCGCTGGCATCCGGACTGGAAAGCCCCCTTCGCCGAATTCATGAAGGGCCCGTCGCCGAGACGGTCGTAGGTTTATTCGCAACGGACATTCTTCCGCGGGGGGCGGCAGCCCGAAAGAAGGGGCGGAGCCCTGCGAGCGCGCGTTTGGCGCGCGCGCGCACGTCGGCCTTCACGCTCCGCGCCGCGAGCGCGAAACTTACGGCCCTCTCCTGATCGCTAAGCGGAAGCACGAAATCCGCGAGCGCGATGCGCTCGCTCCAGATGCGGTCGATCATCGGGTGGTCGGGATCGGCGCAGGAGTCCGCGAGCTTCAGCGTCGGGTCGTTTGCGAGGTCCGCCGATAGCGCGAGCGTAAGCTGGACGCCCGGAGAAAAGGCGGCGAGCCGCTCGTCAAAGGCCGTCTTCCAGAAGAATGCGCGGTCGCGGGAGGTCAGCATCGCGCCTGCCGCGATAGGCCGATCGTCGAGGGTGAGCGTCGCGATCCGCAGACGTCCCTGCGCGGCGAATCCCGCCAACATCGCCTCGGCGAAATCCGCGCGCCTCGTCTCGGCGGTAAGCGCCGTGCCCCGCCGACCTTTCCAGCCCGCCGCCTCGAGCGCGAGGAACGCTGCGCATGGCGTCCGCGCTGTCCGACCAGACAAGGTCCAGACGGCCCTTCTCTTCAAGACGGCGTCGGAGCCGCGCCCATTCCTTGCGTCGCTTCCCATCCAGCGCGAGCCCGAAGATCGCGCTGGCGCCGCAGCGAAGCGCGGCGCGCTGGCGGGGATCGTGAATCCCCAAGGCGCGGCCCTGCATCGCCGCCGCTTCCCTTAGCCCTGCGGCCAGGGCGCTCTCCACGCCAATCCAGGGAACCGAAAGCGCGGGCGCGCCCGGCCAATGTGTGGCCGCCCATGACGCCATCGCCATGATCGACGTCGTCACGGAGGCTCGGTCGGCGATAAGCGCCGGCAGGGCCGCCTGTTCGCTACGCCAGACATCGGCCATCAGATATGGCGCGAGCGGACGGCGCAGGATGGCGAGGCCGTCCAGGCGCTCCCGATCCTGACCGCTCCAGACACACAGCGCTGTCAGCCGGCTTGGCGCGATGCTGCGCACCGCCGGCAGGAGAAATGCCGGTTCGGCGAAAGGATTCGGGTCCGACGCACGCGCCGCGAGGCTACGCCACTGCGGCTCGACCCGGGCGAGGTCCGGCAGCGCGCAGGCGGTGACTGCGGGAGGAAGAGCAAACGGTTTGTTCACGCAGCCGAAATGTGGCCCGCGAATGTTAAATTTCGGCTTCAGCCCTGACGGGCCGCGGCCGGCCCTGATCGTCGATGGCCACGAAGGTGAAAGTGGCGTCGGTGACTTTTTCGCGAAGATGGCTGCGGAAGCGCCGCGCCCAGGCTTCGATATGGATCTTCATCGAGGTGCGGCCGATTTTGTCTATTGCCGTGTAGACACAGAGCACGTCGCCGACCTTGACGGGGCGGATGAAGGTCATGGCGTCGATGGCGATGGTGACGACGCGACCATTCGCGGCTTCCACCGCTGCGATGCCGCCCGCCTGATCCATTTGGCTCAGGACCCAGCCGCCAAAAATGTCGCCATTGGCGTTGGTGTCGCTAGGCATCGCGACGAGGCGAACCGTCAGGTCGCCCCTCGGCTCTTCATCGCGCGGCGAAGCTTCGTTCAAGGCCTGCATCCCCCATGTCTACGCCCAAGCGCTTTCGCGCCTGCACGACGCGCTCGATCCCCGCAAGGTCGCGCCGCACCGCGCCGTCGGCAAGGCCCTCGCCGCCAGCGAGGTTGAGCACCGCCTCCGCCTGGCCCGCGCCGACTTCGAGCAGCAACGCGCCCCGGGCGGCAAGCAGAGCGGGGACGGCGGGGAGGATCGCCCGATAGGCGTCGAGCCCGTCCGCGCCGCCGTCGAGCGCGAGCCGAGGGTCATAAAGCCGCACTTCGGGGGCAAGCGTTTCGATCTCGCCGCTTGGAATGTAGGGAGGGTTGGAGACGATGAGGTCGAAAGCCCCCTCGCCGTTGAGCGCGCGAGTCCAATCGCCAACGATAATCCTTGCCCGCGGTGAGAAGCCGCAAGCCGCAAGATTGCGCGTCGCCGTTTCCGCCGGCTTCCGGAGACATATCGACGCCAACCCCCGACGCCTCGGGAAATTCGCCGAGCAGCGCGCAGAGAATCGCGCCAGAGCCCGCTCCGAGGTCGAGAATGCGGAGCGGGTCCCCTCTTCGTGCACGAAACAAGTCGAGCGCCGCCTCGATCAGCGTTTCCGTGTCGGGGCGCGGGTCGAGCACCGCCGGCGACAGGGTCAGGCTCATCCCCCAGAATTCGCGCGCGCCGAAAATGCGGGAAAGCGGCTCGCGGGCGGCGCGTCGCCGCGCGACTTCCCGCAGTATTTCCGCACGCGGAGCCCAACGGGGCGTCGGGCGCGACGATGAGATCGGTGGGCCTCAGATCGCCGGCCCGCAGCAGCGCGAGCCGCGCCTCGCGGTCGGGATTCTCGACGCCGAACTCGCGAAAGCTTCGCGCGATGGCGGACAACGCATCGGCGCGGCTTGTCGTCGCGTCAATCGACGCAATCACACAGTCTGGCCGTGGCAGTGCTTGTATTTCTTGCCCGAGCCGCAGGGACAGGGCTCATTGCGCCCGACGCGGCCCCAGCTTGTGGGATTCTGCGGATCGCGCTCCGCAACCGCCACGGCCGCCGGCGCGCTCATCAAGCCTGCCGTCACCGGCTCGTTCACCGCCCCGAACGGGAACTCGTTCTCGCCGGTATTCGGATCGAGATGCTGGAACTGCATCGGCGGCGGCGGCTCGGGCTCCTGGAAGCGAACCTCGACCCGCGACATTTGCGCGGTGACCCCCTCGTGCCATTGCGCGATGAGCTGGCGGAAGAGCTCGAAAGCTTCAGACTTGTATTCGTTCAGCGGATCGCGCTGCGCCATGCCGCGCCAGCCGATGACCTGCCGCAGATGGTCGAGCGTGACGAGGTGGTCGCGCCACAGATGATCGAGCGTCTGCAAGATGACCTGCTTCTCGACGAAGCGCATCGCATCGGGCGTGTTGCGTTCGACACGCTCGCGATACGCGTCCGCAGCGGCTTTCTGGAGGCGGGCGCCGACTTCCTCGTCGGCGATGCCCTCTTCCTTCGCCCAGGCGTCGACCGGAACGTCGAGATTGAGCTTGGCGAGCACTTCTTCCTTGAGGCCCTTGATGTCCCAGGCCTCCGGATAGGCGTCATGCGGAATATGCTTGGCGACGAGGTCGTCGACGACCCCCTCGCGCATTTCCTCGATCTGCGCTTCGAGCGATTCGGTCGCCATCATGCGGCGCCGGTCCTCGAAGATGACCTTGCGCTGGTCGTTCATCACATTGTCGAACTTGAGGATGTTCTTGCGCATGTCGAAGTTGCGCGCTTCGACCTTCTGCTGCGCCTTCTCCAGCGCCTTGTTGATCCAGGGATGGACGATCGCCTCGTCTTCCTTCAGGCCGAGGCGCTTGAGCATTGCGTCCATGCGCTCGGCGCCAAAGATGCGCATAAGGTCGTCCTGCAGCGACAGGAAGAATTTCGAGCGGCCCGGGTCGCCCTGGCGGCCGCCGCGACCGCGAAGCTGGTTGTCGATGCGCCGGCTCTCGTGCCGTTCGGTGCCGATGATATAAAGCCCGCCCGCGTCCAGCGCCTTCTGCTTGAAGTCGGCGACTTCGGCGCGGATCGCACCTTCCCGCGCCTCACGCTCTTCGGGGGAGGCGTCCGGATCGAGCTCGTGCTTGACGCGCATCTCGACATTGCCGCCGAGCTGGATGTCGGTGCCACGGCCAGCCATGTTGGTGGCGATGGTGATTGCGCCGGGAACGCCCGCCTCCGCGACAATCACGGCTTCCTGCTCGTGAAAGCGCGCATTGAGGATGGCGAAGTTCTTTGAAGGCTTGCCGGCGCGCGCCGCGTCGTACAGCGCCTTCAGAGCGTCAGGCTTGGCGAAGTCGATCTTCTTGTAGCCGTGCCGCTCCAACACCTCGCCGAGTACTTCCGACTTCTCGATCGATGTCGTGCCGACCAGCATCGGCTGCAGCTTGGCGTTAGCGGCCTCGATCTCTCGTACGACAGCGCGCATCTTTTCATCGTTTGTGCGATAGACCTCGTCGTCCTCGTCGGCGCGCGCGATCGGACGGTTGGTCGGGATCTCGACGACGCTGAGACTGTAGATTTCCGCGAATTCATCAGCCTCGGTGGAGGCCGTGCCGGTCATGCCGGCGAGCTTCTTGTAGAGACGGAAATAGTTCTGGAAGGTGATCGAGGCGAGCGTCACGTTCTCAGGCTGGACGGTGACGTTCTCCTTGGCCTCGAGCGCCTGATGCAGGCCTTCCGAATAGCGGCGGCCCGGCATCATGCGGCCGGTGAACTCGTCGATGATGATCACTTCGCCGTTGCGGACGATGTAATCCTTGTCGCGCTGGAAGAGCTTGTGGGCGCGTAGCGCCTGATTGACGTGATGGACGAGCGTGGCGTTGGAGGCTTCGTAGAGCGAGCCTTCCTTCATGACGCCCGCCCCCTGAAGCAGCGCCTCGGCGTGCTCGTTGCCCGCTTCCGTGAGGTTCACGGTGCGCTGCTTCTCGTCCTTCTCGTAATCTTCCGGAAAGAGCGAGGGTATGATCTTGTCGACGGCGGCGTAAAGACCCGAGCGGTCCTCGGAGGGGCCGGAAATGATGAGCGGCGTGCGCGCCTCGTCCACGAGGATGGAGTCGACCTCGTCGACGATGGCGAAGGCGTGGCCGCGCTGGACCATCTGCGACATGTCGTATTTCATGTTGTCGCGCAGATAGTCGAAGCCGAATTCGTTGTTCGTCCCGTAAGTGATGTCGGCCGCATAGGCCGCGCGGCGCTCCTCGTCGTCGAGGCCGTGGACGATCTTGCCGACCGTCATGCCGAGGAACGTGTAAATCTGCCCCATCCAGTCCGCGTCGCGGCTGGCGAGATAGTCGTTCACGGTCACGACATGCACGCCCTCGCCGGCGAGGGCGTTGAGATAGACGGCGGTCGTGGCGACGAGCGTCTTGCCTTCGCCGGTGCGCATCTCGGCGATGGCGCCCTCGTGCAGCACCAGGCCGCCCATGAGCTGCACGTCGAAATGGCGCTGCTTCAGGGTGCGCTTGGCGGCTTCGCGAACCGCGGCGAAAGCGGGGGCGTAAATGTCGTCGAACGTCTTGCCGGCCTTGAGTTCGGCGCGGAGTTCTTCGGTCTTCGCGCGCAATTGCGCGTCGGAGAGCGCCTCGAATTCCGGCTCCAGGGCGTTGATCGCCGCGACCTTCGGACGATACCCTTTGAGGCGTCGGTCGTTGGACGACCCGAACACCTTTTTCATCACGGAGTCGAACTTCAACGCGCCGAGCATGATCGAC
This sequence comes from uncultured Alphaproteobacteria bacterium, assembly GCA_963824465.1. Lineage (GTDB taxonomy): Bacteria > Pseudomonadota > Alphaproteobacteria > Rhizobiales > Beijerinckiaceae > Roseiarcus. Next base: position 670,205 of record CAWGPL010000014.1, on the reverse strand, counting down.
CTTTCCAATGCCGCCCGGATCGCCCGCTTTTCGAGGGCGGAAAACACATCGGACGCTGCGCCGGCGACGGCGACAACAATAAGGCGCGAAACACGGCAAAGCGCCCGTTTCGCGCCGCTGAACAGGGTTACGAGTGCAGATAGGAGTCAGGTCCGGCCTTGTCAACGACGGACGGCGGCGAAAGGCGATTCCGGATTCGACCTTTCATATTTTGAAAAATAGAAATTTATCTTGACAGAATATGATTATTCCTTACAATTCAGTGTTGCACGAAAAAGCCGCCGAGCGCCTTGCGGGGACGCCGCGGTCGCTCACCGCGGTCGATGGCGGCGACGATCAGACGATCAAACGAAGCCGGTTCGGCCGGCTTCATTTGTCGAGCGAAATAAACCGCTCTCCAACCCTTTGATTTATCGCAAACCGACGAAATAGCCGGCCCATTCGGGCCTCACTTCTGGCAAACCGGGCACCAGAAGGTCGAACGTCCGGCGTGAGTCGTGCGCCGGATCACGCCCCGGCAGCGCGGCCGGAGACAGGGCAGGCCCTCGCGGCCGTAGACCGCGAAGGAATGCTGGAAGTAGCCGAGGTCGCCGTCGGCCTTGCGATGGTCGCGCAGCGTCGAGCCGCCCGCCTCGATCGCTTCCGTGAGCACGTCCCGGATGGCCTTGGCGAGGTCTTTTGCCGCACGGGTCGCCCCGGCCGTGGCGTTGGCCAGAATGCTTGCCGGATGAGACGGCAGGAGCTTCGCCCGCCACAACGCCTCGCAGACGTAGATATTGCCGAGGCCCGCGATCTTTCCCTGATCGAGCAGCGCGGCCTTGAGGGGCGCACGGACGCCTGCGAAGAGCTTCGCCAAAAGCGCAGCGTCGAAATCGGCCGCGAGCGGCTCGGCCCCAAGCCCGGCGAGGTGCGGGCTTTTGTCGAGCGCGCCCGTGTCGGCCAGATCCATGAAGCCGAAGCGGCGCGGGTCGTTGTAGGTGACCGTCTTTCCGTTATCGAGATGGAAAACGACGTGGTCGTGCTTCGGGTCCTTCGAGCGTGGGTGGTGGAAGGCGCCCGGAGTTGCGTCCTCGATCCGGAACGACCCGGACATGCCCAGATGGGCGATCAGGGTCTCGCCGCTGTCCAGTTCGGCCAGCAGGTATTTGGCCCGGCGCTTAAGGCTGACGACGCGCTTCCCCGCAAGCCGCTCGCGGAAGCGCGGGGGAAAGGGTCGGCGCAGGTCGGGGCGGCGCGTCTCGACGCTGTCGATCCGCGCGCCGACGAAAGCCGGCGCGAGGCCGCGCCGCACGGTCTCGACCTCGGGAAGTTCAGGCATCGGCGTACTTGCGGATCACAGAGAGGAAGGCTTCGCCATATTTCACCAGCTTCACCGCGCCGACCCCATGGACGCCCGAGAGGGCGTCGAGGCTGCGAGGCCGCGCCGCCGCCATCTCGATCAGGGTTCGGTCGGGAAAGATGACATAGGGCGGTTGCTTCTGGGCGGAGGCGATGGCGAGCCTCAGGCCCTTCAGGGCGGCGAGGAGCGCCGCATCGGCGTCATCAGGCGGAGCCTCGCCTTGCTGTCTTCGCCGCCGCCCGTTGGGTCGATTCGGATCCTCGCGCAAGGTGAAAGGCGCTTCGCCCTTCAACACCCGCCGGCCCTCCTCGGTGACGATGAGCCGGTCGCGATCCTCAACATCCCGCTCGATGAGCCGCGACGACTGCAGCTGCCTCAGCACCCCGCGCCAGTCGCCCGGGCTTCTGTCTTTGCCCACGCCGAAGGTCTTGAGGAGATTGTGTCCGTGGCGCGCCACCGCCTCAGTCTCCTTGCCGGCCAGAATGTTGGCGAGATGGCCGAAGAAGAATCGCCCCGAGGTGCGCAGCACCGCCGACAGCGCCTTCTGTGCGTCGAGCACGCCGTCCCTCAAGCGAACCTCGCCTCGGCAGACGTCGCAATGACCGCAAGGGCCGGATTCCTCGCCGAACATCGCAAGCAGCGTCTGGCGCCGGCAGCGCGGCGTCTCGCAAAGGGCGACGAGATCGTCGAGCTTCGTCATCTCGATGCGCTTGCGCTCCTCAGGCGCGTTGCTTTCGAGGATTTGCCGGCGCCGCAGCTCGATGTCCCCCGCGCCGTAAAGGGTGAAGGTGTCGGCCGGGAGGCCGTCGCGTCCGGCTCGGCCGATCTCCTGGTAATAGCCCTCGATGGAAGAGGGCATGTCGGCATGGAAGACGAAGCGCACATCGGGCTTGTCGATGCCCATGCCGAACGCGACGGTCGCGCAGATCACGCAGCCGTCTTCACGAAGGAATGCCTCATGGTTCTTGATGCGGACGGAATGGTCGAGCCCAGCGTGATAGGGCAGGGCGTTCCGCCCGGCGCGGCGCAATTCCTCGGCCAACTCCTCTGTGCGGCGGCGAGAGGCGCAGTAGATGATGCCGCTGTCCTCGCTGTGCGTTTGCAGCCGGTCCAATAATTGCCGCGTCGCGCCGGTCTTGGGCCGCATGGCGAGAAAGAGGTTCGGCCGGTCGAAGGAGCGGACGAAGACTTTCGGGCGCCGCACGAAGAGCTTCGCTTCGATCTCGGCGCGGGTCGGCGCATCGGCGGTCGCCGTGACGGCGATGGTCTGGATTTTTCCGAGCGCGTCGATGGCTTCGCGCAGGCGCAGATATTCGGGCCGGAAGTCATGGCCCCATTGCGAGACGCAATGGGCTTCGTCGATGGCGATCGTGTCGATGCGCGCGGCCTTGAGCGCGGCGAAACTATCGTCGCGCATAAGCCGCTCCGGGGCCACATAGAGGAGCCGCAGCGACCCATCGCTGAGCCCGCGCTTCACGCGCAGTCGTTCCTCGGGTTCGGACGCGGAGTTAAGGGCAGCGGCTTCGACGCCGAGTTCGCGCAATTGCGCGACCTGATCGCGCATGAGCGCGATCAGGGGCGAGACGACAAGCGTCAGTCCCTCCCGCACAATCGCCGGAAGTTGGAAACAGAGCGACTTGCCGCTGCCGGTCGGCATGACCGCCAGCACGTCCTCTCCGGCCAATACCGCGGACAGGATCTCCTCCTGGCCCGGACGGAAAGCGGAGAAGCCGAACACGCTGGCAAGCGCGGCGCGGCCTTTTTCCATCGCCGACGCAGCGCGCACCGCGCCCTTGCGGGTAGTCACAAGCACAAGGTCTCCTCTTTGCACCCTCTGGGTCCGAGGCCGCCGAGTCGGGGGGTCGCAGGCTCTGTCTGGCGTCTCGGGTCGGGACTTGCAAGCCGCTGGGGCCGACTGGCGCCGTTGAGGTTGCGCGCAGGCGTCGAAAGTCCGAGAACGGCGGCTTGAGGAGGCCGTGGGCCAGCGTGACTGCAGTTCCCGTTTTCGACATTGTGATTGCCGGCGCCGGTCCCGCTGGCCTGGCGCTCGCGGCTGCGGTCAAGCAGGCGCTTGGCGGAGGCGTTTCTGTTGCTGTCATCGATCCGGCTCTCGGACGCGCGCCAGCCGAGCCGCCGATCAGGACCGTCGCCATCGCCGAAGGGCCGCGGCGGCTCCTTGAAGAGATCGGCGCCTGGGAGGCGATCGAACCCAAGGCGCAACCCGTCCTCTCCATGGAGATCATGGATGGGCGCGTGGACGACGCCGTACGCCTCACGCATCTCCATTTCGACGCCAGGGAGGGCGAGCCCCTCGCCCATATGGCGTTCAACGCCGACGTGACGGCCGCGCTCATGGGCGTATGCGAGACGCTGGGGGTCACGCGATTCGCGGCTTCGCTGGAAAGCTGGCGCCCGGGTCCGTACACGGGCGCGCTGGCGCTGTCGGACGGCGCCGCCATGCGCGCGCGGCTCGCGGTCGCAGCGGACGGCGCACGTTCGAAACTCGCGCGCCTCGCCGGGGCGCAGGTCTTTGGCTGGGACTACGATCAGGCCGGTCTCGTCGCGACGATTGCGCATGAGCGGGATCACGAAGGCCGCGCCTACCAGCATTTCCTGCCCGCCGGGCCCTTCGCCATTCTGCCGCTCAAGGGTCGTCAGTCGAGCATCGTCTGGAACGAAAGCCGGGCGGAAGCCAAGGCGATCGTGGCGCTCGAGCCGGAGGCGGTTCTGCCGAAGCTCGAACCGCGCTTCACCGCAAGGCTCGGCGAGATCCGCCTGGCCTCGCGCGTCGAAGCTTTCCCTTTCCGTTTTCAGAGCGCACGGCGCTTTATCGCCGACCGGCTGGCCCTTGTCGGGGACGCCGCGCATGTCGTGCACCCGCTCGCGGGGCAGGGGCTCAACTTGGGCATTCGCGACGTCGCCGCGCTCGCCGAGACCATCGTCGAGGCGATGAGGCTCGGCCTCGATCCGGGCGCCCGCGAGCCACTCGCCGATTACCAGCGCGCGCGCCGATTCGACATCGCTGCGAGCGGCCTCGGAATGGACGCGATGAACCGCCTCTTCTCCAACGACCTTGCGCCCTTGCGCTTCGCGCGCGACCTCGGCCTGAGGCTCGTCGATCGCGCGCCCCGTCTCAAGGAACGGCTTGTGCTCGAGGCCGGCGGGGCGGGCGAGGGAGCGCCCAAGCTTCTGCGCGGCTTGCCGCTGTAAGCCGAGCCGCCGCCCGAGGGCCGCCATGAAGCGGCCATCTTCGCCGCAATGCATTCAAAGGCGGTTCATGCGCGCCGTGTTGTATTCATTGGCATGGACGGGCCGGGTCGAGGCCATCTCCCGCTGAAGAGGAGCCTTTTGCCGGGAACCACGTTCTGTCTGCTCGTCTTGGGCTTTCATCTCCCTCCGAATTTCCTCTGAAAGGACTTCGCATGCGTTTTCTGCGGCCTCTGCTGATCGGCGTTTTCGTCGGCGCCAACGCGCCTCTTCTGATGGCGCCCGCGCTTGCTCAGACCTGCGCCTGTCCGCCTGCCGGTGAAGGCGCGACCGGCCCCGCGGCCTACGGCGAGGCCGGGCCTGTCATTGTCGCGGACGAACCTCCGCCGCCGATTCCCGAGTACAACCAACCGCCGCCCCCCGGCCCCGACTATTACTGGACGCCGGGCTATTGGGCCTGGAACAACGAGGATTATTACTGGGTCCCGGGAGTCTGGGTGCCCCCGCCTCAAACCGGCGTCGTATGGACGCCCGGTTACTGGGCGTTCAGCGAGGGCGTCTACCTGTTCCGCCGCGGTTACTGGGGACCGCGGGTCGGCTTCTACGGCGGAGTGAACTACGGCTACGGCTATTTCGGCCACGGCTATGAAGGCGGCCGTTGGGACGGGGATCGTTTCTACTACAATACCGCCGTCAACAATCTCGGCCCCAAACCGCCGCCGAATGTCTATCGCGCGCCCGTTACGATCGACAACAGGATCGTCAACAATGTGGCGGCGCTGAATGGCATCCCAAACGTCAACCGGACAAGCTTTGTTGGCGGTCCCGGGGGTGTGAAGGCGGCGCCGACGGCGCAGGAGCGTCAGGCTGGCCAGGAGCAGCGCATTCCGCCCACCGCGCAGCAGCGTCATCAGGCCAGGGCCGCGGCGGTCGATCCGAAGCAGTTCCTCGACGCAAACCGGGGAAAGCCCCCTGTGGCGGCGACGCCTCGCCCGGCTGACTTCAAGGGCCCTGGCGTCGTGCCCGCTCACGCCGTCGGGGGACCGATGCCTGAACCCACGCGTAACGGCGGGCCCCCGCCCACGGCCAAACTGCCGCCCGAGAGCAGGCCCGCCGCCGATTCCGGCGATTGTCCCGCCGCCCGCGCCGCCCCTTCCCAACGTTCAGCCGGGCGTCCCACACAAGACGCCGTCGGGGAACCCCTTGCAAGGGCAGCGCCCTCCGGAAGCCAAGCTGCCGCCCGGTCAACCGATTCGCGAACAAGCGCCTGCTCCCGCCGCGCAACCGCTCCAGAATCCCGCGAGGATTGCACCGGGCAAGGGCGGACCCGCCAACCTCAGACCTCCGCCACTCCAAAAAGAGCCCGGGCCGCAGGGCCTGAGGGAGCCAAATGGCCTGCCGCGCGTTCCCGTCGAACAGCAGAGGGAGGGCGGCATTCGGCCGCCGCCTGCCGCCCCGATGCAGGGTGCCCCGATGCAGCGTATGGAGCAGACGCAACGGATGGAAATGCGCCCGCCGATGCCCAATCCCGCGATGGCGCCGCATCTGCCCAATCCGGCGATGGCGGCGCATCCGCCACGGCCAGAACCCGGAAAACCAGGTGGGGCGCCGCATTGCGGACTTCCCGGCCAACCGCCCTGCCCGCGTTAAAGCCAGGCGCCACCCAATAGCCATTGCTCGGGTTTTGCGACCACCCCGGTTGATGGCTAAAGGCGAGGGGAGGGCAAGGCCCTCCCCTCGCCATCCTTCCAAAACCGTAATTTTGCCGCGCCACGCCGATGCCGCTAAACGGAAGCCGGCATGGCGGGCATGTATCGCAACATCTTTTCGGTTGGCGGCTGGACGGTCGTCTCGCGGCTGACCGGCTTCTTTCGCGACATGGGCCTCGCAGCGCTGCTCGGCGGCGGCGCGCTCAACGACGCCTATGTCGCCGCGATCAAGTTGCCGAATCAGTTCCGGCAGATCTTTGGCGAAGGTTCGTTCAACGCCGCTTATCTGCCCACCTATACGAGCGTCCTCGAGCAGAAGGGCTCGGAGGAGGCCGGCCAATTCGCGAGTCAGATCTTTACCCTCCTGATTCTCTCGCAGATCGTTCTGCTCGCGCTCGTCTATCTCGACATGCCCCTGCTCGTGCGCTTGACCTCGCCAGGCTTTCTGGACGAGCCGCACAAATTCGCGGCTGCCGTCTCGATGTCGCGGGTGATGTTTCCCTACATCGCCTTCATTGCGCTGTTTGCGTTGCACCAGGGGACGCTGAACGCCAATAATTCGTGGAGCGTTCCCGCTTCGGCGCCCGCGGCGGCGAACGTCTGCATGATCGCCTTCCTCGCCTTCGCGGCCTATTTTCCGAGGCTTTCGCCCGGGGCAGCCACAATGGCGAGCTGGGGCTTTCTCGCCTCGGGCGCGACCCAACTCGTTCTCGTCATGATCGATGCGCGCAAGCGCGGCCTCCTCGAAAAGCTCACCTGGCCGCGCTGGACGCCGGAGGTGCGGCGCTTCTTCGTCATGCTCGGTCCGGCGATCGGCATTTCCGCGAGCTACCAGATCGGCGCCCTCGCGGATCAGATCGTGGGCTCGCTCCTGCCGACCGGGGGACTGTCCGCCATCAGTTACGCAGACCGGCTCTATCAGTTGCCCGGTGGCGTGATCGTGATCGCCACCGGCTCGGTGCTTCTGCGCGAGATGTCGGTGATGATCGCGCGCGGCGACGAGGCCGACGCGCTGCACGCGCAGAACCGCGCCGCATCCCTGACGATCGCACTCGGAGCGCCGTTCGTCGTCGCGTTTCTGATGATTCCCGATCTCATCATCGCCGCCGCATTTGAGCACGGCGCCTTCAAGGCGGAGGCGACCCGTCAGGCGGCGGCTGTTCTGGCCGCCTATTCCGTCGGCATGCCGGCTCTGTTCGTCGATCGCATCGTGGCGGCGAGCTTTCTGTCGCGCGGCGACACCGCGACGCCGATGAAGGTGACGCTCGTCGGCGTCGCGATCAATGTCGCGCTGAAGATCGCGCTCTACCAGCCGCTCGGCGCGCCTGGGCTGGCGTTGGCCACCGCCGCCGGTCTGTGGGTAAAGGTGATCGGCGTCTTCGCGCTTGGGCGCAGGCGGGGATGGACCGCGCCCGACGCGCGCCTCATCGGGACGTTCGCCGCAACTCTGTTCGCCGCCGGCGCGCTAGCGCTGGCGATCGCCCTCGCCGACGGCGTTTTGATCCACGCGCTCGCCGGAATCCGGCTGGGACGCGAGATCCGTCTTGTGCTCCTTGGATTGATCGGGGTTGCCGTCTATTTTCCCGCGCTTGGCGCCGGTCTCGCCCTCACCGGCTCGACGCCAGCCGCCCTGCTGCCCATCCTGAAGAGGGCCGCTGGACGCCGCAGGTGAGTGGCCGGCGTCCGCGTTGACTCGCCCTACTCTTCGTATCATATGAATATTGACTATGGGCGGCCGTCTTGGGAGTGCGGTCTCTCGCGCGGGCTCGAATCGCGGCTGCATTCCTGGAGTCGGCGGCGTTTCAAGTCGGGCAGGATGGAGGCGGCAGGAGGTTCGCTCGTAGGATGGCGCGCAAACGGGCTTTGCCCGGGGATCACAGATCCCTCCCTCCAGGCCGCCTTACAATAATTCTCATGCGAAATTCTGTAGTCGAACGGCGAGGCTTGCCTTAAGAGGCTCCGCCGCGACAAAAACACGGCAATTCCTGCGCAGGGAGGTTCCGGCGCAGGTTTCCGCCCCAAGGGCGGGTGGTAGGAAGCAGGCCTCACGAGGCCCAAGGAGGAGCGTATGAAATTTCTTAAGTTCGCGGCGGCCGCCGCGATCGCGACGCTTATGGTCGCGTCCGCGGCTAACGCCGAAGACAAAGGCACGATCGGTATCTCGATGCCGACCAAATCCTCGGCGCGCTGGATCGCCGACGGCGACAACATGGTGAAGGCGCTCGAGGCCAAAGGCTACAAGGCCGACCTCCAGTACGCCGACAACGACATTCCGACCCAGCTCAATCAGGTCGAGAACATGATCACCAAGAAGGAGAAGGTCCTGGTGATTGCGGCCATCGACGGCACGACGCTGTCGGACGCGCTGCAGCAGGCTCACGACGCCGGGATCAAGGTGATTTCCTATGATCGCCTGATCGTCGGCTCGCCGAACGTCGACTATTATGCCACCTTCGACAACTTCCAGGTCGGCGTCGAGCAGGCCAAGAGCCTCCTCAAGGGCCTCGGTGTCGATCAGGGCAAGACCGGCCCGTTCAACGTCGAGCTGTTCGGCGGTTCGGCGGACGACAACAACGCCTTCTTCTTCTACAACGGCGCGATGTCGGTCCTGCAGCCGCTGATCGATAAGGGCGTGATCGTGATCCCGTCGGGCCAGATGGGCATGGACAAGGTGGCGACTCTTCGTTGGGACGCCGCGACCGCGCAGTCCCGCATGGAGAACCTACTCTCGGCGTACTATACCAAAAAGCACGTCGACGCCGTTCTCTCGCCCTATGACGGAATCAGCATCGGCATCATCTCTGCGTTGAAGGGCGTCGGTTACGGCAGCGGCGACCTGAAGATGCCGATCATTACCGGTCAGGACGCGGAAATTCCGTCGGTCAAGTCGATCATCAACCACGAGCAGTATTCGACGATCTTCAAGGACACCCGCAACCTCGCCAAGGTCGCGGCCGACATGGTCGATGCGGTTCAGCAGGGCAAAACCCCGGAGATCAACGACACCAAGACCTATAACAATAAGGTCAAGATCGTTCCCTCCTACCTCCTGAAGCCCGTTCCGGTTGACGCCAGCAACTGGAAGCAGGAGCTCGTTGACAGCGGCTACTACAAAGCCAGCCAGCTGCAGTAAGCGTTCTGTTCGACGGAGGGCCTTCGCGCGGGATTTAAGGCGCGGAGGCCCTTTTCGTCTTGCCCGGACGCGTCCATAGTGTGTCCTTCTGAGGGCGAAAGGGCGCCCTTCAGCCAACGAGATCGCGTATGACTCCGATCCTGGAAATGAGGGGGATCACCAAGAAATTCCCGGGCGTCATTGCCCTTCGCGACGTCAATCTCTCGGTGAAGGAAGGCGAGATCCACGCCATCTGCGGCGAGAACGGCGCCGGAAAGTCGACGCTGATGAAGGTTTTGAGCGGCGTCCACCCCTACGGCTCCTACGATGGCCAGATCGTCTATCAGGGCGAGGAGCGGAAATTCTCCCGCATCGCCGACAGCGAACACGTGGGCATCGTCATCATCCATCAGGAACTGGCGCTCGCCCCGCAGCTTTCGATCGCCGAGAACATCTTTCTTGGCAACGAGGTCGCCGAAAACGGCGTCCTGAATTGGAACGAGACGTTCCGGCGCGCCCGCGAACTGATGCGGACGGTGGGCCTGAAGGAATCGCCGGCGACTCTCATCACCAACATCGGCGTCGGCAAGCAGCAACTCGTCGAGATCGCCAAGGCGCTTTCGAAGAAGGTCAAGCTGCTCATCCTCGACGAACCCACCGCCAGTCTCAACGAGGCCGACAGCGCGGCTCTGCTCGAACTGCTGCTCGGTTTCAAGAAGCAGGGGATGACGTCGGTGATCATCTCGCACAAGCTCAACGAGATCGCGAAGGTCGCCGACTCGATCACCATCATTCGCGATGGGGCGACGGTGGAGACCATTGACTGCCACGCCGAATCGATCAGCGAGAACCGCATCATCAAGGGAATGGTGGGCCGCGAGATGGCGGACCGCTATCCGCCGCGCAGCGTGGCGATCGGCGATGAACTCTTCTCCGTCAGCGACTGGCGCGTAGAGCACCCGCTGCACGCGGGCCGCGAAGTGGTGAAGAGCATCAGCCTGCATGTGAACCGCGGCGAGGTCGTCGGCATCGCCGGTCTCATGGGCGCGGGCCGTACGGAACTCGCCATGAGCATTTTCGGGCGCGCCTATGGCCGCAACATCACCGGAACCGCGCGCCTCGAAGGCAAGCCGCTCAAGCTCGACACGATCGACGACGCCATCGCTTCCGGGCTCGCCTACGTGACCGAGGACCGCAAGACGCTCGGCCTCATCCTGACCGAGGACATCAAGCGAAACATTACGCTCTCCAATCTCGAGGGCGTCTCGGAGCGGGGCGTGATCAATGACGCGCGTGAGGAGGCGGTCGCCACCCGCTATCGAAGCGCGCTCAGGATACGCTCTTCGAGCATCCATCAGCGCGCGATTAATCTTTCGGGCGGCAACCAGCAGAAGGTCGTGCTCAGCAAATGGCTGTTTGCAGAGCCGAAAGTCCTCATGCTCGACGAGCCGACGCGCGGCATCGACGTCGGAGCAAAATACGAGATCTACACGATTATCAATGACCTCGCCGCGCAGGGGAAGGGCGTCATCGTGATCTCTTCCGAGATGCCCGAACTGCTCGGCGTGTGCGACCGCATCTATGTGATGAACGAAGGCAGATTCGTCGACGAAATGCCGGCCAAGGGGGCCACCCAGGAGAAGATCATGGCGTCCATCATGCGCCAGTACACCACGGGGACGCTGCAATGAGCGCGCAAACGCAGGTCGACGCGGCGGCCGTCGCTTCCGAATCCCGCAAGGAGCTCTGGAAGGACAATCTGCGCGACTACGGGCTCTTGGGCTCGCTGCTTATCATCGTGGGGTTCTTTTACTTCATCACGCAGGACCACGCGTCGGTCGCGCCGGTCAATGTGACGAACCTGATCATGCAGAACTCCTACGTCGTCATCATGGCGCTGGGGATGCTGCTGATCATTGTCGGCGGCAACATCGATCTTTCGGTCGGATCGATAGTCGGCTTCATCGGCGCCATCGCCGGCGTGATGATCGTCTACTGGAAGATTCCCTATCCGCTCGTGATCGTGGCCTGCCTCATCGCCGGCGCGGTCATCGGCGGCGCGCAGGGCTATCTTGTCGCCTATGCGCGCATGCCTTCCTTCATCGTGACGCTGGGCGGCATGCTGATCTTCCGCGGCCTCACCGGAAATATGCTGCTCGGCCAGTTCGTGGGCCCTTTTCCCAAGGGTTTCCAGAACATGGCCTCGGGCTTTCTGCCCGATTTCACGGAGATCAGCGGGCTTGCGAGCTCGCTGCCCGAATGGGCGCAAATCCGTTGGGTGTCATTCCTCATCGGCGTCGTTGGCGCCGTCCTCATGTTCTACATGAGTTTGAGGCGCTGGCGTCGGTCGAGTCGGGAGGGGATGGAAGTAGAGCCGCTGGCCTTGCTCCTCGGTAAAAACCTCGTCTTCGCCGCAATTATCATCGGCATTGCCTGGAACCTAGCGCTCTACAAGGGCTTTCCGGTCATTCTTCTGATCATGGCGGTCCTGACCCTGCTCTACGGCTTTGTAACCACGCGCACCGTGGTTGGCCGGCGCATCTATGCGCTTGGCGGCAACCGGCTCGCAGCGCAACTCTCGGGCGTCAAGACCGAGCGGTTGATCTTCCTGACCTTCGCCAATATGGGCGCTCTTGCCGGGCTGGCTGGCCTCGTTGTCGCGGCGCGCCTCAACTCGGCGACGCCGAGCGCCGGCAACTCCTTCGAGCTCGACGTTATAGCCGCCTGCTTCATCGGCGGCGTCTCGGCCTCGGGCGGCGTCGGCAAGGTGATGAACGTCGTCATCGGCGCCCTTTTCATGGGCGTGATGAACAACGGCATGTCGCTGATCGGCCTCGGCATCTTCTGGCAGCAGGTCGTCAAGGGCCTGGTGCTGCTGGCCGCGGTTTACGTCGATGTGACGCAGAAGGCCAAGGGCTGATCGGATACCCGAAGGCTGGAGACGATACGATGAGCGCCTTTGCGCGCGACATCGCCCAGGAGTTCGGTTTCCGTTTTGGACGGCAGCCGCGCGTGAGTCGCGCCCCCGGCCGCGTCAACGTGATCGGCGAGCACACGGATTATAACGACGGCTTCGTCATGCCTGCGGCGCTCGAGTTCGCAACGCTGGTCGCAGCCGCGCCGAGGGACGACCGACGCCTCCGGGTCTATTCCATGACGATGGACGAGACGCGCAGCTTCGACCTCGACGCGCCGACGGCCGCAGCCCACGATTGGGCGGATTATGTCTTTGGTGTTGCGGTCATGCTGGAGAAAGCGGGGCTGCGGCTCAAGGGAGCCGATCTTGTCCTCTGGACAGATATTCCTCTGGGTTCGGGCTTAAGCTCGTCAGCAGCGCTCGAAGTGGGCGCGGCCCACGCGCTGCTCGCCGCTTCCGGCCTGCCCTTCGCGCCGCTTGCGGCGGCGAAGATCGGTCAGAAGGCCGAGAACGACTATGTCGGGATGCGGTGCGGCATCATGGATCAGTACGCCTCGGCCTGCGGGGTCAAGGACCACGCGATCCTGATCGACTGCCGCACGCTCGAATCCCGCGCCGTGCCCATCCCGCCGAATCTGAAGCTGCTGATCGCCAATTCCAACGTGAAGCACCAGCATGCGGGCGGCGAGTATAATGCAAGGCGCGAAGCCTGCGAGGAGGGCGTTCGGCGGCTTGCGCCCTTTCTCGGCCCGATCAAAGCGTTGCGCGACGTGACGCCAGTTCAACTCGAACGCTACAAGGCGAAGCTGCCCGACCTCATCTATCGTCGCTGCCGCCACATCGTCACCGAGAACGCCCGGGTGCTCGAAGCCGAGCAGGCGCTGAACGCCGCGGACCCGGTGGCCTGCGGGCGGGCCATGAACGCCTCCCACGACTCGATGCGCGACGATTTCGAGATCACCTGCAAGGAGGTCGACATCCTCGCGGGGCTCGCCCAGACGACGAAGGGCGTCTATGGCTCGCGCATGACAGGGGGCGGGTTTGGCGGCTGCACGGTGAGCCTTGTCGACGCCACCGCGGTCGAGGCTGTCACAGACACCCTCGTTGAAGGCTATCGCATCGCGACCGGGCTCGATACAGACGTGTTCGTCTGCTCGCCGACCGAGGGCGCCGGCTTCGCGGAATGAGAGCGCCAATGTCCCTCGACTTCCGCCACGCTTCCCATCGCCGCTTCAACCCGCTCACTGGCGAATGGATCCTCGTCTCGCCTCAGCGCACCCAGCGCCCGTGGCAGGGAAAAACGGAGGCCGCGCCCGCGACGTCGGGCCTAGCGCATGATCCGAACTGTTACCTGTGCGCCGGAAACATGCGGGCGGGCGGCAAGCGCAATCCGGACTACAAGCACACGTTCGTCTTCGATAACGACTTCGCGGCCCTTCAGGCGGACGTTCCGCCGGAACGCGTCGAGCATGGCCTCATGATCGCGGAGGGAGAAGGCGGCGTCTGCCGTGTGCTTTGCTTCTCGCCCCGCCACGACCTCACGCTTGCCGGCATGGCGGTGGCCGACATCGAAAAGGTGATCGACGCTTGGGTCGAGGAGACGATCAATTTGAGCGCGCGCGGCGATATCGCCTACGTGCAGGTTTTTGAGAACCGCGGCGAGCTCATGGGCTGCTCGAATCCACATCCGCACGGGCAGATATGGGCGACGCGCCATCTGCCCAATGAGGTCGAGAAAGAAACCCACCGGCAGACTGAGCACCTGCTGAAGCACGGCCGGCCGTTGCTTCTCGACTATCTCGATCAGGAAATCAAAAAGGAGGAGCGGATCGTCTTTGCGAACGATGATTTTGTCACCCTCGTGCCTTTCTGGGCGATTTGGCCCTTCGAGACGATGATCCTGCCGCGCCGGCGGATCGGCGGCTTCGATGAACTGCAGGAAGCTGAAAGGCGGTCGCTCGCCGAGGCGCTCTCCGAGCTAACCCGCCGGTACGACCGCCTGTTCGACGTATCGTTTCCGTATTCGATGGGTTTCCATCAGAAGCCGTCCGACGGGGCGATCCACGCCGAGTGGCAGATGCACGCGCACTTCTACCCGCCGCTTCTGCGCTCGGCGACCGTGAAGAAGTTCATGGTGGGCTACGAGATGCTGGGGACGCCCCAGCGCGACATCACGCCAGAAGCCGCGGCAGCCCGCTTGCGCGACGTCTGATCCGCATCAACCGGAACAGGGGTTGTCCTCGAGAAGATGATGGCGCCGTGGCTGGTGATCCTGGCTCGGCTCCGCAAGCCACGGCTCACGCGCAGCCGACGCCGCGCCGGCCACCACGCTCAGGGTTTCCTTCACACGCCAGGCTTTGATCTGGTGCAGTCGAAAATTTACAACCTGCGCTTTGAACGCGACGCTCGGTGAAGAGTGGCTCGTAACGTGTCCGCTCACGCTCGCCTCCCGGTTTCGCTTCGCCTCCCTTTGAGAGCCACGTCTTTCCGGACGTTCCCCGGCTCTTGACACTATGAAATCAAACCGGGCTCCAATGTTCCCGGTTCTTAACAAAATATTAACGCGAACTTGGGGCTTAAGTTGGGCTCAGCCTCCGGGATGCGTCGCTTCGCCGCAGAAATGCCATACATTCCCCTACTTTGCGCCGATAATTCACGAAATGGCATAGGTTAAACTGGGGCGCACAGCCTTCGTTTTGCGGTGCCGAAATGTGACGCTCGTCACAAATTGCGGCTGACGTCGGTGGCATTCTCCCTTGGCGGGTCGCGTCACAAGGCCCGCGGGGCGAGGAGGGCCCCCGGATGATTACTTTCGTGCGAACCCTGTCGATCGCGCCGGGTAAACACGCGCAGGTCATGTCGTTCACCAGGCAGGTCCAGAAGCTCTTCGCGGAAAAGTACGGCATCGAGCTGCGCGCGGCCGCCCCGATCGGGGGAGATCCCAATCGGATCGCCTATTCCTCTAGTTTCGCGACCCTGCTTGAATACGAGCAGGCGCTTCTCAAGATTTCCGCGGACCCTCAGTATCAGAAGCTCGTGGCCGCCTATCTGCCTCATATCGACCACGGCGCGACCCACGACCAGCTCTGGCGCGACCTCTGACGCGCCTCTTTCGCGCGTCTACGCGTCGAGCTTCGGCAAAGCCGCCTCTATTTCGGCGCGGCGGCTCTCATAGATTGGCGGCAGCTTCAGCGCCTCGCCGAGTTTGTCGGCGGGCTCATCGATGGCGAATCCCGGCGGATCGGTCGCGATCTCGAACAGGACGCCGCCCGGCTCCCGGAAATAGACGGAGCGGAAATAGTTGCGGTCCTTCTGTTCCGTCGTCCGCAAGCCGAAGTCCTGCTGGAGCTTTATGACCATGGCGGACTGCGCCGAATCGTCCGCCGCCCGGAAGGCGATGTGATGCACGGAGCCCGCTCCCTGGCGCGCGCGCAAAAACTCGCCCGCTCCCCGCAGGTCGACGATGCCCCCCAGGTCGAAACCGGACGCTCGGTAACGCGTGGTCGTATCTTCCGATCCGCCGGGCGCGAAGCCAAAGACGTCGGTCAGGATTCTCGCGGTCGGCTCGATCTGAGCGAGCAGGAGGCTCACGCTGTGCAAGCCGCGGATCGCGTGTTCGTCGGGGACGCCGCCGTCTGTCCAGCCAGGTTTTGATTCAACGCCCTTAACGCCGGCAACGGCGAGTCGTGTCCCATCTGGATCGCGGAACGAAAGCACGGTCTCGCCGAACCGCTTCATCGGGCGCTCATGCGAGACGCTCTTCTCGACGAAGCGCTGTGTCCAATAGCCGATCGAAGCTTCCGGAACCGCAAACACCGTCTCCTGCGTCTCGCCAATGCCGAGTTGGCCGGGGGCTGCATGTTCCCATGGAAAGAAAGTGAGGATCGTGCCCGGGTGGCCGGCGCGATCCCCGTAGTAGAAATGATAGGTATGGGGATCGTCGAAATTGACCGTCTTCTTCACGAGCCTAAGGCCAAGGGTCTTGGTGTAGAAATCGACGTTGCGCCGAGGCGCGCCCGCGATTGACGTCACATGATGAATTCCGCTCGCCATGGCGCACTCCGGCATTGCATCCCCGCACTCAACGGGAGAGCGAATTTAAAGATCACTCGCAGCGATAGCGCCAGCGTCCATAGCGCCAAGGGCGCGCCCAGCTTGCGCCTTTCGGAATAGCTTCGGGCGGCGGATCGAAGCCGGCGCTTCCCCAAGGGTGACAGCGGCAAATGCGCGCAAAGCCCATCCAGCCGCCCGCCCAAAGGCCATGGCGCCCAATGGCTTGGTCGGCGTATTCCGAGCAGCTTGGCAGATAGCGGCACTCGCGCCCCATAACGCTGGAGAGCGTGAGCTGATAGACGCGGATCGCGCCATGAGCGGCCCGCCGCGGCGCGAGGGAGGTCATCGGGCCGCCGCTACGGGCTCAACCGGCTTTGCGAGACCGAGCTTCCCGAGCGCCTCCGTGACGGCGTCGAAGGTCAGCAGCGTCGAGGCGTGACGGGCCTTGAAGTTGCGAACAGGCTCAAGCACCGCAAAGTCCGCCCATTTGCCCGATGGCGGCGCTCCGTTGGCCTTGAGCATTTTCGTCATCGTCTCCCGAAGGTCGAAAAGCTCTTCCGCGCTCGCGCCAATTACATGCTGGGCCATCAGCGACGACGAGGCCTGGCCAAGCGCGCAGGCCTTCACGTCGTGAGCGAAGTCCACGACGTGCCCGTCCTTGACCTTGAGGTCGATCGTCACGGTCGACCCGCAGAGACGCGAATGAGCCCGGGCGCTCGCGTCGGGATCGGGAAGTCTGCCGAGCCGCGGGATATTGGCCGCGAGTTCGAGCACCTTTTTGTTGTAGATATCGTCGATCATGGCCGAAACGCTGGCGCGGAAATGCGCCCCGCCTATATAGAAGCGCCTACCGACGAAATCGAGAGACGGACCGAAACGGATGGCCGATAACGCCGAACGCGAAGAAGGGCTCGCCTTCCTGCCCAGGTTCGGCGAGGACGGGCTTGCGACCTGCGTCACCCTAGATGCGGAGCGCGGGGACGTTCTCATGGTTGCGCATATGAACGCCGAAGCCCTCCAAGCCACCCTCGCCACCGGCATCGTTCATTACTGGTCGCGCTCGCGCAAAGGCCTTTGGCGGAAGGGCGACACATCCGGCCAGATCCAACGGCTCAGGGAAATGCGCGTCGATTGCGATCAGGACGCTTTTCTCGCTTTCGTCGAGGTCGGGGGCGACGGCGGCGCCTGCCATACGGGGCGACGCTCCTGCTTCTACCGCCGGATCGAAGCGACGACGGAGGGTGGGCCCCAGCTTGCGTTCGTCGACACGAAAGTTCGATAGGGCCTGCCCATTTGGGATAATGGTCTGTTCACGCGAATTTGACAAACCTTTAACCGCAATTGAATGGCGGCGGCCGCATTCGGCCCCTATTCTCTGTCAGCAAGCCAGCGGCGTAATGTTCAAGGTTGGCATGTTCAGGGCTGCATACTGGAAGAACGATACGGAGTTGGGGTCGGGACCGGTTGGGGGGCGTCAGCGATCTGCACGGATCGGCGTGGTTCTCGGGGCGGGCGCGGCTCGCGGCTGGGCACATATTGGCGCGCTGCAGGAACTGATCGCCCTTGGCGTGAAACCCGATGTCATCGTCGGCTCCTCGATCGGGTCGCTGGTTGGCGGCTGCTACGCGGCTGGCAAGCTGGACATGCTGGAGGCGTTCGCTCGCTCGCTGACGCGTCGGCGCGTGTTCGGCCTTATCGACTTTTCTTTCGCCGGCGGCGGCATGATCGGCGGCGAGCGGCTCCGTGCGCGGCTTGAGACGGAGCTTGGCGACATTCGGATAGAAGATCTCGACGTCCGGTTCGCCGGCGTAGCGACGGAAATCGGCACGGGTCACGAGATCTGGCTGCGCCGCGGCCTTCTGTCCGAAGCGATCCGCGCCTCCTATGCGCTCCCCGGCGTGTTCGAGCCGGTGCGGGTTGAGGGTCGGTGGCTTTTCGACGGGGCGGTGGTCAATCCGGTGCCGATCAGCGTGGCTCGGGCGCTGGGCGCCGAAAGGGTGATCGCGCTCAACATATCCAGCGAGCGCCTCGGACGCGGCACAGCGATCCAGGACCCGTTCGGCGGCGCTGAACCGCCGGCTGCTTTGACCCGGCCGGGAAACGAGGCCGGAAGCATCATCGCAAGGTGGTGGCGCGGGTCGTCGCGTCCACACGCCGGTCCCGATGAATCACCGCCTGGCATGATGACGGTGATGGTCAACGCTTTCGACATCCTGCAGGATCGGATCACCCGGTCGCGGCTGGCCGGCGACCCGCCGGACGCGCTGCTGCAGATCAAGACCGGCAAGGTTGGGATGTTCGAGTTTCATCGCGCCGCGGAGCTGATCGCCATTGGCCGCGACGCCGTGCGCCGCGCGGCCGCCGAACTGGCCGATCACGTCGACCCGCGGCCGACCGAGGGGACGGGCGATTAACGAGATCCGCCGCTTTTCGAGAGGAATTGCCTCGACGCCGTCGGCCCGGGGAGGGAGTCGACGCGAGACGCCTTCTATCCGCCTCGCACCCGCTTCACGAGGCGTTCCACGTTTGCGATCGGCGTTTCGGGAAGAATTCCGTGGCCGAGATTGAAAACATGGGCGCGGGTCCGAAAGCCCGCGAGCACGCGCTCGACCGCCGCGTCTAGAGCCGTCCCGCCCGCAACGAGCGCAAGCGGGTCGAGGTTGCCTTGCAGCGCAGGCGTGTCCCGCAGGGAGGCCGCGGCGGCTTCCGGCTCTTGCGCCGTGTCGAGACCGACGCACGCGACGCCCGGCGACGCGGCCGAACTTCGCGAGTTGCCCGCCCGCGCCGCGCGGGAAGGCGATGATCGGGGTGTCTGGGGCCTGAGCCTTCACCCTGGCTGCAATCGCCGCCATCGGCGCGACGCACCAACGCTCGAACTCCGCCGGCGGCAGAACCCCCGACCAGGAATTGAACACCTGGACGGCCTCCGCTCCCGCTGCGATCTGGCGGACGAGATAGGCCGCGGAGGCCTCAACGAGCCGGTCAATCAGCGTCTGAAACAGCGCGGGCTCGCGATAGGCGAAGAGCCGAGCGGGCGCCTGGTCCGGCGTGCCGCGCCCGGCGATCATGTAGCTCGCCACCGTCCAGGGCGCGCCGCAGAAGCCGATCAACGCGACCTCGGGGGGGAGAGCCGTCTTTAAACGGTCCAATGTTTCGAGAACGGCTGCGAGCTTGTTCCAATCGGGCTCGCCACTCAGTTTCGCAAGCCCCGCCGCATCGGAGATCGGCTCAAGTCGCGGGCCCTCGCCGGTCTCGAATCCGACCTTTTGGCCCAGCGCGTCCGGCAGCACGAGGATGTCCGAAAAAAGAATTGCGGCATCGAAGCTGAAACGGCGGATCGGCTGCAGCGTCGCCTCGACTGCAAGCGCGGGCGTGTAGCAGAAGTCGAGAAACCCGGCCGCCTTGGCGCGGATCTCGCGGTATTCGGGCAGGTACCGCCCGGCCTGCCGCATGAGCCAGATTGGCGGAGTTTTGGCGCGCTTGCCCGCCAAGGCGGACAGGAGAGGTTTGGGGCGCGAACTCACGGCCGGCGCTCCCCAGCGGCTTCGCTATCGAGTGCGGCGCGTTCCATGATTGGGGAGACGGGCAAGCCGTCCCGGTCAGCCGAGCCCGAGCCCCTCACTCGGCCGCGCGCTTCATCTCCGGGTAGACGCAGGCTGCGTCCTCGCGTGCGACGCCGCGGAACAGGGGGATGACCTTCGACTCGGTGAAGGGGAGGCCCAGCGTCTTCCAGACGTCGACCACCGACTCGACCAGATTGGCGACCATCGCCTCGTTGTGGGCGGGCGTCGGGGTGATGCGCAGCCGCTCCGTGCCCTTGGCCACGGTCGGGTAGTTGATCGGCTGAATGTAGATGCTGTGGCGATCGAGCAGCATGGCGCTCGCCGCCCGGCACTTGCGCGCATCGCCAACAAAGACCGGCACGATGTGGGAAGGATTTTCCATCACGGGAATGCCGGCGGCGCTCAGCGCATGCTTGGTGAGCCTCGCCATCGCCTGATGGCGCTCGCGTTCGGCGGTCGAGGCCTTGAGATGCCGCACGGCGGCCGCCGCACTTGCCGCGACGCTGGGAGGCAGGGTCGAGGTGAAGATGAAGGACGGGGCGTAGGAACGCACGGCGTCCACGATCGCCTCGCTCGCGGCAATGTAGCCGCCAAGCGAGCCAAACCCCTTGGCCAGGGTGCCCTCGATCACGTCGATACGATGAGCGATTCCGTCGCGCTCGCTGACGCCGCCGCCACGCGGGCCATAGAGGCCGACGGCATGAACCTCATCGATATAGGTCATGGCGTTGTAGCGCTCGGCGAGCTCCACGATAGCCTCGATCGGGGCGATGTCGCCATCCATGGAATAGAGGCTCTCGAACACCACAAGCTTGCAGCGCTCGATGGGTTCAGCCGCGAGCAGCTCTTCCAGATGGGCGACGTCGTTGTGGCGCCAAACCTTCTTCTCGCAACCCGAGCGGCGGACGCCCTCAATCATCGAATTGTGGTTGAGCGCGTCGGAAAGAATGAGGCAGTTTTGCAGCAGGCCAGCAATGGTCGAGATGCCCGCAAGATTCGAGACCCAGCCTGAAGTGAACGCCAGGGCCGCAGCCTTGCCGTGCAAATCGGCCAGCTCCGCCTCGAGCTGGATGATCGGATGGTGTGTGCCTGAGATGTTGCGGGTGCCGCCGGCGCCCGCCCCGTGGGCGCGCGCAGCCCGGACCGAAGCTTCGATCACATCCGGGTGAAGACCCATGCCAAGGTAGTCGTTCGAGCACCAAACGGTGACTTCGCGGGGGGAGTGCTCCTCCCCCGGCGGGCGCCAAAGGGCGATCGGGAAGCGGCTCGCGTCACGCTCGAGATCGGCAAAGGTCCGGTAGCGCTCTTCGGCTTTCAGGCGATCGATGGCTTCCTGAAAACGCCGCTGATAGTCCATCACATCGCTTCCTGATCGGCTCTCGTGGGAGCCTGGACTCCCTGGAGCGTTTCCAGTTCGAAATCTTTCTAAACCGCTAGCCTGCCGAAGGGGCGCTTGTCCAGTGGCTCTTGGTCGCAGGCCAACGGGCCTAGAAATCCATCAAATCATTGCGAAATGTCTTCGCGTAAATCTACGAAATACTAAATCCCCGAAAGATCCCTCGCCGTGAGCGGGCGCACAGTCCGTACGCTCAGCCGCGTGGGAGCACACCTTCGGGCAGTCGCGCGGCAAGCTCGCGTCCGGCCGCGCGTCCCACCTTCTCGGCTTCGCCGGGGAGCCCGTCCGCGACAATCGGGAAGCCTTCGGAACCGTCCGTTCGCAGAACCTCGCCCCTGAACAGAAGCCGTCCCCTCTCATGCCATGCGTGGCCCGCGATCGGGGTGCGGCAGGAGCCTTCGAGTTCAGCGAGGAAGGCGCGCTCGGCGGCGAGGGCCGTCCCCGTCGGCGCGTCGACGATTGTCGTGAGGGCTTCCAGGGTCCGCGTGTCTCCTGAGCGGGCCGTCAAGGCGATGGCGCCTTGGCCGGGCGCCGGCAGGAAGGCATCGAGGCTCAGAGGCGCGCGGGCCCGGTGGACGAGGCCGAGGCGCTTCAGCCCGGCCATCGCCAGGAGGGTCGCGCCGATCGCCCCCGATTCGGCCTTGCGCAATCGCGTCTCGACGTTTCCCCGGAGAAGCTCGGGCCTGAGATCCGGACGCAGGCGCAGAGCCTGCGCCTGACGGCGCAGGGAAGCGGCGCCGAAGCTCGCGCCGGCCGGCAGGCCCTCGACCGTGTCGGCAAAGGAGGAGACCAGCGCATCTCGCGGATCCTCCCGTGGAAGGAAGCCGGCGATAGCGACGCCCTCGGGCATGAGGGTCGGCAGGTCCTTGGCGGAATGGACCGCAGCGTCGATTGTCCCCGCCAGCAGGGCCGCGTCGATCTCCTTGGTGAAGAGGCCCTTGCCGCCCGCCTCTGCCAAGGGCCGGTCCTGGATAACGTCGCCGCTCGTCCTGATGATGGTGAGCGCGATCGCCTCGGGATCCCAGCCGAGCGCCTCGGCAAGCCGGCGGCGCGTCTCCCGCGCCTGGGCGAGCGCAAGCGGAGAACCACGAGTTCCTAGTGTAAAAGAAGGCGCGCTCATAATCCGCCTCTATTCGGCGGCCCGGTCCCGCTGTCAAATATGCAGAGGCTTGCCCAGCGCCTTCAACGCCGCTTCGTGAAAACCTTCGCTCTGTGTCGGATGCGCGTGAATTGTCCCGGCGACGTCTTCGAGACGAGCGCCCATCTCGAGGGCGAGCGTGAAGCCCGCGGAAAGCTCGGAGACGTCGTGTCCGACGGCTTGTATGCCGAGGATCAAATGGTTGTCCGCTCGTGCGACGATGCGAACAAAGCCCTCGTCGGCTTGTTTGGTCATCGCCCGGCCGTTGGCGCGGAAAGGAAAGAGCCCGACGACGATCTCATAGGTGGCCCGCGCCCCCTCGGGCGAAAGGCCGACGGTGACGATCTCCGGGTCGGTGAAGCAGACGGCAGGGATCGCGACAGGATCGAAGGCGCGCTTTTCCCCCGCGATGATCTCCGCGACCATCTCGCCCTGCGCCGAGGCGCGATGGGCCAGCATCGGCTCGCCGGTCACGTCGCCGATCGCCCAGACGTTGCGCATCGAGGTCGCGCAGCGCTCGTCGACGCGGAGGAACGGGCCGGCCATGGCGAGGTCGAGCGACTCGAGCCCAAAGCCCT
Organism: uncultured Alphaproteobacteria bacterium; assembly: GCA_963824465.1. Lineage (GTDB taxonomy): Bacteria > Pseudomonadota > Alphaproteobacteria > Rhizobiales > Beijerinckiaceae > Roseiarcus. Next base: position 647,193 of record CAWGPL010000014.1, on the reverse strand, counting down.
GCGTGCGTGGCTTGCGCCCAACCGCCACCAGAACCTTTTCGGCCGCGATTCTCGGTTTCCGCGCCATCCGGGCCGGCGACGCGCAGGGCGCCGTCCGCAAAGCCGAGCGCCTTGGCGCCGAGCTTCGTTTCGATCCCGAGATCGGCGGCGCGTCGCGCGATCGGCTGCGTGAGTTCGTCGTCGTAGAGCGGCAGAATTTTCGGCAGCGCCTCAACCACGGTGACCTTCGCGCCGAACTTTGCGAAGGCCATGCCGAGCTCCATCCCGATATAGCCCGCGCCGACCACTGCCAGCGAGGCCGGAATTTTTGTCAGCGCCAGCGCGTCGGTCGAGGACAGAATATCGCCGCCGAACGGCAGCGTCGGCAGAGACGTGGGTTCCGAGCCCGTCGCGATGACGAGATGCTCGCAATGGATCCGCTGCTCGCCGGTGTCGACCTGTGCGATCGCCGTCTTGCCATCGATCAGGGTCGCGCGGCCGTTGAGGCTGCGGACATTCGCCTTCTTGAGGAGCGCGCCGACGCCGCCGCTAAGTCGCCGCACGATCCCGTCCTTCCAGGCGACGGTTTTCGTATGGTCGTGCTGCGGCGGCCCGATCGAAAGTCCGATCGCCTCCAGCGCGCCCGGTTTGCTGAGCGCATGGGTCGCGTCGGCAGCGTGGATCAGCGCCTTCGAGGGAATGCAGCCGACGTGCAGGCAGGCGCCGCCGAACTTCCCATCCTCGATCAACACCGTGTCGAGGCCAAGCTCGCCCGCGCGAATGGCGCAGACATAGCCGCCAGGGCCGCCGCCGACGATGAGGACCTTGCACTGGAGTTCGCTCATGACGGCCTCGCGGCGCCCTCAGACGCTTCCTGGGGCGCCAAGTTTTGTTCGCGGTCGAATGTTTTCAAATCCTTAAGTGTCAAAAAGTGCAACTTTCGCGGAATTTCGGCGCGGACGTTGCGCGGCCGCGTGACCCCAATCGAAGCGCAGGCGTCCGTTCGTTAGGAGCGCCCGATCAGGAGGGGCGTTGATGTATCCGCCGGGATATATCATCGGATTGCTCATAACCTTATCCGAGAGCCGCCACACCTTTCCTTGAGCCGCGGCTGCAAGTCCTGCAGCCCAAATTTCGACGTGCGAACCACTCTCCCTTCGGAGAAACCATAGTAGCAACAATTCTGATTTTCTGGAAGCATTTTCGGAGCGTCGCCTCATTTCCCAATCGCTCACGCGTCGATGAACAGCGTGGCGGGTTCCTCGATCAGCGCACGAATCTTCTGGATGAAGACTGCCGCGTCGTGGCCGTCGACCACACGATGGTCGAAGGAGGACGAGAGGTTCATCGTCTTGCGCGGAACGAACCCGCCATCGCGCCAAACCGGCCTCACCACGATCTTGTTCACCCCTACAATGGCGACCTCGGGCCGATTGAGGATCGGCGTCGAAACAATCCCGCCGAGCGCGCCGAGCGAGGTCAGCGTGATGGTCGAGCCAGTCAGTTCCTCGCGTGTCGCCACGCCCTGCCGCGCGGCTTCGGTCACGCGTCGCATCTCGCGGGCGCATGCGTAAAGCGACAAGATCTCGGCGTGGCGTACGACCGGGACCATGAGGCCGCTCGGCGTCTGGGTCGCGACGCCGAGATGGACGGCGCCGAACCGCTGGATGACGTCCTTTTCGTCGTCATAGTGCGCGTTCATGTGAGGAAAAGCGGCGCAGGCTTTGACCATCGCCAACATCAGGAACGGCAGGATGGTGAGCTTGGGCTTCTCGACTGTCGCGTGGGCGTTGAGGGTTGCGCGCAAATCTTCGAGCGCGGTGACGTCGACCTCCTCGACATAGGCGAAATGGGCGGCGCGGCGTGAAGACTCGGCCATGGCTTCCGCGATGCGGCGGCGCAGGCCGACGACCTTGATCGTCTCGACCGACAGGTCGGGCGCCCGTCCGCCCCGTCCGCTCCCGGGCTCGGGGGGACGGGCGATAAAGGCGTCGAGGTCGTCGTGGCTGATGCGCCCGCCCGGACCCGAGCCTGGCACGAAGCGCAGGTCGATCCCGGCCTCTCGCGCGCGCAGACGCACGGCGGGGGAGGCGAGCGGCTTTTCGCCGGGCGGACGGGGCGGTCCGCCGGGCCGCGCCAAAGAGGGGCCGGAGGCCGGTCGCGGCGCCGACGCGGCCGGCGGGGGCTCCGCGTGCGCCTGCGGGGGCGCGGAGGGAGTTTCCGCCTTGGCGGGCGGCGGGGGCGCAGGTTGCACGGCTGGCGCCGGCGGCTTTTCCTTTTGCGCGGGGGGCGGCAGAACCTTGTCGGCGATGTCTGGCCCTTCGATCCGAAAAAGCTCCGAGCCGACCGCGAGCACGTCGCCGACCGCGCCTCCAAGCGCCACGACTGTCCCGGCGACCGGCGTCGGGATCTCGACCGTCGCCTTGTCGGTCATCACCCCGGCGATGACCTGATCCTCCCGCACGCTGTCGCCGACCTTGACCATCCATTCGGCGATCTCGGCCTCCGCCACGCCCTCCCCGATATCGGGCAACCGAATGGAGCGCGTCCCCATCGCCCTTAGCCCTCCATCGCCTTCAAGAGCGCGCGCCCGACGCGCGCGGGGCCGGGGAAGTAGTCCCACTCTTCCGCATGAGGATAAGGCGTGTCCCAGCCGGCGACGCGCTCTATCGGCGCTTCAAGCGCATAGAAGCAGCGCTCCATCACCTGCGCGGCTAATTCGGCGCCATATCCGCAAGTCAGCGTTGCTTCATGCACGATCACACACCTGCCCGTTTTTTCGACCGAGGCGACGATGGCGTCGACATCGAGAGGAAGGAGCGTGCGCAGGTCGATGATTTCCGCGTCGACGCCCGTCTCTTCCGCTGCCGCTTCGGCCACATGCACCATCGTGCCATAGCAGAGCACCGTCACAGCCTGGCCCTCGCGCCGCACAGCCGCCTTGCCGAGCGGCACGACAAAGCGCCCTGACGGCGTCTCGCTTAAGGGATGCTTTGCCCAGGCCACGGCAGGCTGCTCGGGATGGCCGGAAAAGGGACCATTGTAGAGCCGCTTGGGCTCAAGAAAGATCACCGGATCGTCGTCCTCGATCGCCGCGATCAGGAGGCCCTTGGCGTCGTGCGGGTTCGAGGGGATCACCGTCTTGAGCCCCGCGACATGCGCAAACAGAGCCTCTGGGCTTTGGCTGTGCGTCTGTCCGCCATAGATGCCGCCGCCGCATGGCATGCGCACGACGATGGGAGAAAAGAACTCGCCGCCCGAACGGTAGCGCAGCCGCGCCGCCTCGGACACGATCTGGTCGTAGCCGGGATAGACATAATCCGCGAACTGGATTTCCGCGATGGGCCGTAGCCCGTAGGCGCCCATGCCGATCGCCACCCCGACGATGCCGGATTTGTTGATCGGCGCGTCGAAGCAGCGCGACTTGCCATATTTCTTTTGCAGGCCCTCGGTGCAACGGAAGACGCCGCCGAAATAGCCGACATCCTCCCCAAAGACGACGACGCGCTCGTCCTCGGCCATCTTGCAATCCATCGCATCGCGAATGGCCTCGATCATCGACATACGGGGCATGGATTTTAAGGCTCTCATTGCGCGCGCGCCGCCCGAGTTTATCCCAGCTTCGAGAACAATGTCGATTTGGCCCTTGTCCCGCTCAGTCCGGCAGGCCCGCTTTCCGCAGCCCATCGCGAAGATGATCTCGGTCCTCGGCGAATCTGAAAGGATGCCCTCGACGAAGAGCGTTATGCGAAAATTGGGGGCGGCCGTGAGCAGGGCGGATCGAGCCGATTCCACGCCATCCGCATCGCCAAGCTGAGCGCAGCAAGCCGCCAATCCCGCAAGCACCCCAGCCTGCGGCTCGGCGACGCTGCGATAGACTGCAGCGCCCTCTTCATAGGCTCGGGAACAGTAGCAGGCGAGTCCCAGATTGGTGATGTACCAATGCGGATGATGCGGATTGAGGGCCATCGCCTTTTCGATACGCGCGCGCCCTTCCTCGGGCTTGCCCAGATAGGTGGCAAGCGGCGACCACAAGGCGAGAATTCTCGCGTCATAGGGGTTGAGGGCGTAGGCTTTCTTGTGGCGCACCTCCGCCGAATCCAGTTTCTTGTCATACATGTCGACCTGCCCCGCCACGAGGTGACACCAACTGTCCCCCGGATCGAGAGCGAGCGCACGGGAGGCGAGTCGCCTGACGCGCGCGAAATCGCGTTCTCCGGGGTGCAGGGCCCAGTCGCGCAGTCGCATCAGCGCCAGCATGGCCATGGCCGCGGGATAGTCCGGCGTGATTGTCAAAGCGCGCTCGAAGCACGCGATCGCGCTTTGGGCTGAGGCCGGGTCGAGCTGATCCGCGTAATGCATGCCGCGCATCAACTCGTCGAACGCGCCAAGGCTTTCTGGCCGCTTTCGCAGCGCGAGATCCGCGGCTCTCTGTTGCAGCCGGCCGGCGATCGTCGCCACGATCTTTTCGATAAGCTCGTCCTGAACGTCGAGGACGTCGACCACGGCGCGCTCATAGCGCTCCGCCCACACGATTCGGCCCGATGCGCCATCGACAAGCGAAGCCTGCAGACGCAGTCGCGACTTCGCCACTCTCACGGCTCCGTTCACGATGTAGCGCACGCCCAGCGCCGCCGCGACCTCTTGAGGATCCCTATCCGGACCAAACCCGAAGCTCGAGGCGCGGCCGAGCACCGCGAGCGTGCTGAAACGGGAGAGAGCGGCGATCAAGTCGTCGGCGAGGCCCTCGCCCCAATAGCTGTCATCGCCAGTTGCGCGGAAGGGCTGGACGGCAAGACTGAAGCTGCTGTCGAAACCGACGGGCGGATCAGGTTCGCCGAGGCGAATGCGCGCCGCCCGAATGGGTTCCTTGATGCCTTTCAGCGTCTGTGCGCCGATCCCCTCGATGCGCAGGCCGCTCGGCTTGCCCTCGGTGAGCGCCTTCTCCGAGAGGCAGACGCCGCCCGCATAGGCGAGGCTTTCGAGTCGCGCCGCGATGTTTACGGTCTCGCCGAGCAAATCGGCGCCGCTCGGATAGACGTGTCCTACATGAATGCCGACCCGATAGGGAAGTGTCTCAATCCTACGCGTCGCCGTCTCGGCGAGAGATCGCTGCATCGCCACGGCGCAGGATATGGCGCTGCGGGTCTCAGCAAACTCGGCCAGCACGCTATCGCCGGCAGTCGAGAAAATTCGTCCGCCAACGTTTGCAATGGCTGTGTCGATCACCGCGCGGCTCGCTTCCAGCGCGGCGAGGGCGCGGCTTTCGTCAAGACTCATTGCGCGCGAATAATTCGCCGCATCGGCGGCGAGAATCGCCGCAAAGCGAGCGGGCGGGGCGGCGCCCATCGGTTCTGCGACGCCGGGGATTTACACGCCCAGCTGCTGACGCTGCTCGCGCAGATGACGCGGCATCTCCTTGTAGACATCCTCGAACATCGAGGCCGTGCTCGGTTTCGGCCCGTCGTGCAAGGTGCCATGGCTCTCAGCTTCCTTGGCGGCTTCCAGCACCTCCGAATCGACCTCCGCCTGCATCTGCTTCTGCCGCTCCTCGCTCCACGCGCCGATGCGGATGAGGTGGGTCTTCAGCCGCTCGATCGGGTCGCCGAGCGGCCACGCCGCCCCCTCGTCCTTGGGACGATATTTCGTGGGGTCGTCCGAGGTCGAATGAGCGCCGGCGCGGTAGGTGACCCATTCGATCAGCGTCGGCCCGAGATTGGCGCGCGCCCGATCCGCCGCCCATTTCGAGGCGGCGTAGACTGCGAGATAATCATTGCCGTCCACGCGAAGCGAAGCGATCCCGAACCCGTGTGCGCGCGCCGCGAAATTTGCGCTCTCGCCGCCCGCGATCCCCTGATAGGACGAAATCGCCCATTGGTTGTTGACGATATTGAGGATGACGGGCGGCCGGTAGACGGAGGCGAAGACCAGCGCGGAATGGAAGTCGGTTTCGGCCGTCGATCCGTCGCCGATCCAGCCCGAGGCGATCCGCGTGTCGCCGGCGATCGCCGAGGCCATCGCCCACCCGACGGCTTGCGGATATTGCGTGCCGAGATTGCCGGAGACCGAGAAAAAGCCCGCCTCGCGGAACGAGTAGAGGCAGGGAAGCTGGCGGCCGCGCTGGTGGTCCTTTTCGTTCGAGAAAATCTCGTCCATCATTTCGACCAATGGCCAGCCATAGGCGATGAGCAGGCCCTGCTGCCGATAGGTTGGAAAGCACATGTCGCCCTTTTCGAGCGCCTTGCGATGCGCCGTCGAAACAGCCTCCTCCCCCAGCGACTGCATGTAGAAGGACGTCTTGCCCTGGCGTTGCGAGAGCAGCATGCGCGCGTCGAACGAGCGGACGAGCATCATGTCGCGCAGACCCTTGCGCAGTTCCTCCTCGTTGAGCGACCCGGCCCAGTCCCCGACCGCGTCGCCGTGATCGTCGAGCACGCGGATCATCGCATAGGCGAAGTTGCGGATCTCGGAGGGCGCGACGTCGATGGGCGGACGCGGCACCTCGCCCGCCTCCGATATGGCGACATGACTGAAATCCGGCCGCCCGCCCGGCCGGACGCTGGGCTCCGGGACGTGCAGGGAAAGGCGTGGGCTCATGCGGTCGCGTCCTCTCGGAGGCGCGGGAGGATGACGGTTCCCCGCGCGGGTCGCCGCCATTCTAACCGGACCGACGCTTTTGTCAGCGGCCCTCGCCTGCGGTTCGCGCAAACCGCGGCCTCCTGCCTGGCTCTACCCTGCGCGAAGCCGTCGCGGTCCGCAGAAAAGGACAAAAGCCCCGCGAATGCGGCGCCCGGATCGGGCCAGCCTCTATTGGCAGAGGACTTTCGCGAGATCGACGTTGACGGTGCAGCGGCCGATGATCGTCTTCACCGCCCCTGTGAAATTGGCGTCGTGCAGAAGTTCCTTGGCGGACGCGCCCGTCCATGCCGCCCGCGCCGCCCCCGACAGGTTGCCGAGGAACATGGCGGCGTTCAGCGCGGTCAGAACCACGAGCAGCACGATCATCTTGCGGGACATTCTACCCCTCCACCCAAGCGCCCCTTTTTTGGGACGAGATCGCGATCAGCATAGCACGGGGGCCGCGCCGTCGCCGTCGGCGATCGTTGTCGGGCTTTGCCCTTTGCGCCTTCAGGCGGCTGAGGACAATTCGCCGGGCCGGGAGGCCGCTTCCACCTTGTCGACTGGGATTTCCACGTCGATCTCGAGCGTCGAAAAGGCGCCGGCGCGATCCATCGTCACCTTGAGCTTCTCGGGATCGATCTCGATATGGCGGGCGATGGTCTTCAAAAGGTCGTCGCGCAGGATCGCCACGAGATCGCGCGGGCCGACCGCGGTTCGCTCGTGCGCGAGCAGGATCTGAAGCCGCTCGCGCGCGACTGGCGCGCTGCCCCGCGACTTGAAGAAATTGAAGAGGCTCATGCGGCCCTCCGGCCGAACAGGCGGTTGAGGAAAGTCTTCTTCTCATCCGGCGCCGCGACCGGAAGCGCCTCGCCCATGAGCCGCCGCGCTGCGTCGCGATAGGCCTGGGCCGCGGCGCTCACCGAAGCGCCCATGGTGACAGGCGCGCCGAGATTCGAGGCGCGAAGGATCTCCTGATCCTCCGGGATGATCCCGAGCAGCGGGATCGACAGGATTTCGAGCACGTCCGACACGCCGAGCATTTCGCCTTTACTGGACCGCGTGGGATTGAAGCGGGTCAGGAGAAGCTGCTTTTCCATCTTCTCGCCCATCTCGGCGCGCTTCGTCTTCGAATCGAGCAGGCCGATGATGCGGTCCAAGTCGCGCACCGACGAGACTTCCGGATTCGTCACCACGATCGCCTGATCGGCGAAGCGCATGGCGAGCAGCGCGCCGCGCTCGATGCCGGCGGGGCTGTCGCAGAGCACGATGTCGAAGCTCTGCCGAAGCTCGCCGATCACCCGCTCGACGCCCTCCATGCTGAGCGCGTCCTTGTCGCGGGTCTGCGACGCCGCGAGGAGATGCAGGGTCTCGACCCTTTTGTCGCGGATCAGGGCTTGCGCCAGCTTCGCATCGCCCTGCGCGACATTGATGAAGTCATAGACGACCCGGCGCTCGGCCCCGAGCACGAGGTCGAGATTTCTCAGCCCGACGTCGAAATCCACGACGCAAACCTTTTGCCCCCTCTGCGCGAGCGCCGCGCCGAGCGAGGCGGTCGACGTGGTCTTGCCTACGCCGCCCTTTCCCGATGTCACCACGATGACTTTGCACATGCGGTTTTTTCCTTGATTGAGCGGTTAGTCCAGTACGCGCAGCTTGAGTTCTTCGCCTTCGAGCCTGACCTCCAGGCTGCGGCCTTCCATCCGAGGGCTGATGTCTTCGGCCGTCGCGTAGACGCCGCCGATGCACAAGAGCTCGGCGTGCGCCTCCTTGCAGAAGATGCGCGCGCTCGGCGCGCCCGAGATGCCGGCGATGACCCGTCCCTGGAGCGCGCCATACACATGCACCGAACCGCCCGCGACGATCTCGGCGCCTGATGCGACTCGGCCGATGATGGTGACGTCGCCGTCAGGATGCATGATCGACTGGCCGGAGCGGACGTTTCCGTCGACGACCAGCGATTCCTTTTTCTCGATTCTGGGAGCCTCGATCGTCCGAGCGGGCTCCGCGGCTTTCTCGGGAGCTGCCGTCGGGGCGGCTTCCTCCTCGCGCAGACCGGGAGCGTTCACCGCGCGTCCCCCGGTTACGACTGGCGGAAGATGCGGCCCGACCAGAGTCGTGGCGGCGTTCTCGACGCCCATGACGCGGATGTGGCGCCTCGCGAGCTGGCTGAGCAGGTCGCGATAATCCTTGAGGTTCGGGTCGATCCCCGCCATTTCGAGGATCACCGGCTTCGAGGCGAAGAAGGTCGGCGAGCGGGCCAACCAAGCGTCGAGCGTCGCGAACCAGTCTGTCAGCGGCTCAGCCGGCTCAAGCACGAAAGCCAGCAGCGAGCGGCCGCGGAAGCTGAGGGTCTGGGCGGGGCCGACATGCGCATTCATCGGGCTGATTCCGTTGGCGTTTCGTTAACCTTGGGGCCGGAATGGTTACCGAACGGTTAAGGCTGTCCCGCGATGGATCGCAATCTCCGCCTCCCTCGCGAGATCCGCTGCCGCGGCGCGAACGAATCGCACTCGGGACCCTCAGGCGCGCCCGTGATTCACTTCTTGTCGACGGAGGCCTGGACGGCCGGAAAAGAGGCTTGCCCTTACGTGCAAGGCATGTAGTCTGCCTGACGACGCGGCAGCGCGTCCAAGTGGCTAAAAATGGGGCAATCTTCATGCGTGTTCTTCTCACGACGGTCATCCTTGCGCTCGTCTCCACCAGTGCGTTCGCGACCCCCGTTCCATCGCCGGAAGCCGATTTTGGTCTCGCCGGAATGATCATGGTTGCGGGCGCTGCTTTCCTGGTCGCGCGTCGCCGCCGCGGTTAATCCGACTTTCCAACTCGAAGGCATGACCACGATCGCGCAGGCGGAACAGCGCGCTTCGGCGCTTGGCCGGCTGCGCGATCGTGAAATCTTGCTCGCCTTCGTTCTTGGCGTCGCGATGGTCGTGTTTTGGCGCGGGTTCGCATCGCACGCCTATCCGCGATTGTCCGCCGCGTTCCTTACGCCGCGCTCCGGCGTCGGAGCCGCTGAGATTCTAGCGCTTATCGTTCTAGCGCTGCTGGCGATCCGGATTCGCGACGAGAGCGTGTTGACAGTGCGCGACCTGACGGTGGTCGCCGTCTCCAGCCTGGCTTTCGCGCTCATCTCGGGTGGCGCGGGAGCCCTTCCTCCCGTGATTGTCGGCGCGAAGTTCGTTTTTCACCGAGACAAGCGCGTCGCCTCGATGGGTCAGATCCTTCTGGCTCTTGCGTTCTACGAGTGGTTCGGTCCGACCCTGTTCCATGCGGTCTCGCCAATCGCTCTGAAGGCCGAGGCCCTCGCAGTTCAAGGCGTTCTCGCGCCGCTGGGCGCGTTCACGCGCGATGGTCTGACCATCACGGCTACGAGCGGACACAACATCTCGATCGAGGAGGGATGTTCGGCGTTCCACAACATATCGCTGGCGACGCTGATCTGCATCTCGCTCGTCAAGCTCGAAACCCTGACTTTCAAATGGGCCCACGTCTGGGTATGCGCGGCGATGGTCGCGGCCACGATCGCTCTGAACACGGCCCGCATCGCGCTTATGGCTCAGTCTCCGGCGGCCTATGAGTTTTGGCACAACGGCGCCGGCGAGCCGATCGTGGCGCTTGCGATTCTCGCAGCGATGCTCGCGATCTGTCTGGGCGGTCTGCGCATCGCTGCAAGTCGGTGAGCGCGCCCGGTTATTTTCGGGCGATCGTCTTCACGACGGTAGCCCTTGCCGTGATCGCCGGCCTGGCGTCGCGGCTCGTTTTGGCCGCCTCCCCGGCGCCGACACCGGAGCTTGCTTCGGCCCATTTACGGCCCGGGCAAACCCTCGGGCGCGCGACCATCGCGGCGATCCTGGATCAGGATTTCATAAGGGTGCGTCTGCGGGTGAGCGGATGCGAAAAGCCGGTCTATGCGGTCCCATTGCAGTTGCACACGGTCGCCATCGAAGAGGTCGCGGACAATGTTCTGGCCTCTGCCGGTTACGCGCAGACGAATGTCTATCGCGGCCGGATCCGCAAGACCTTCTCGCACTTCGACAGGCTCTTCGCCCGCAATCCGTTGACGCGCTACACCGCCGACCAGGCCAGCTTCGTGCGTTTCTATGCCCCTTCGGACTGCGTCATCGCGGACGATGACTTTGTGAGATGGGCGGCGCCGATCGCGCCTCTCGCGTGGACGCAGGCGAGGCCGAACTCCGGGCGCCTGAGGTTCGATGCGGGCCAGAAAATGGCGCGGGAGTTGGAGAAACCGGGCCTCCGGCCGTTCGGCCGTCAATCGTTCAGTTTGTGGAGGACCATCTTCGCAAGCGGGATCTCCATACGTTGCGGAATCTTCGCGAGACGGGCCGCCATCGACGCCTCCAACCGGTCGAAAAACTCGGCTGATCGCTGCGCAGTCGCGTCTTCGAGCGAGGCTGCGAGCGATGGAAAGACCGAGGCGTGCGAGAAGCGCGTCCATGTCACGCCGAAGGCGTTTGCGTCGCCCGTTCCCTGAAAATCTTCCCAGATCCGGTCCTCGCCGGAAAAGATGACGAGGTCTTCAAGGGCGAGGCCCTCGAACACGCCGCTCTTGCTGAAGGGCGCGAAAAAATCGGCCCGGCTGCGGCCCACAGTCGGGATCGTCATGCGGCGAAGTTCCTGCGGCTTCAAAAAGCCTTCCGCCGTCATCGCTTCGAGCGCGCCGTACAGGGCTTCGAGGATTGGCGCGTAACCGAACCAATTCTTCTCGTCGAGCGCCATGGTCAAAACGACAAGGCGCGCGCCAACCTTCATTTCTTGACTGCGTCGCGCGAGAAAAATGCGCCAGTCGTCCGCGGCCTGCTTGGAAAAGGCGGCGTGCACGGTTTCGTCATGGCTGTAGGCGACCTGCACCTGGTCGGGGATTTCCGCTGGAGCGCGGCTCAGCCACTGGACAGCCCACGAACTCCAGCCGAGCGTGACTGTTCCAGAGGGCAGAAGCGGCTCGAAATAGGAGCGTCCCACGGCATAGGCGAAGATGTTGGGATCGGCCGAGAGATAGCTGTCGGGGTCAGACTTCAAGGTCTCGAAGAGAGCGGAGAAATCATTGTCGGGCAAGTCGGTGTGAACGACCATGATCGGTCTGCCCGCGCCGGCGCGTCGTCGAAGGGCCGACACCGCCGTGGCGATGGGCAGAATTGAGTTGCGCCCTTCCGAGCAACCGTAGTCGGCGATGACGATAGGTTCCGAAGCGGGAGGCAGCGGAACTTGATCTGCGGCCTCACGGAAAAGTTCGATCGCCGCCTCGATCCCGGCGGCCTGGACATGCGAATTGCGATTGTAGGCGCCGTCTCCCTCCATAGGTCTGACAGTCTGTATGTCCGCCATTTCTTCGCCATGCCCCTTTGCGAAACTAAATCCAACCGCACGCGCCTGCCCGAGGCAACGGGCTTGCGGCGATCGCCCAGGGAGTCACCTTACAGGTTGACTTTGTTTTTATACTCTGTATCAACAATAGCGGCGCGGGGCGCTACCAATAACAACGGGGGACTTCTGGTGAGCAATCGAAGCGCGTTGACGCGCGTCAGGCGCGCCGCTTTGGCGGGAACGGTTTTGGCGGCGGCCTCGGTCGCCTGTGGGGCCGCGGCTCAGGCTGAACTTTTGACGTTCACAATTCTGGACTATCCAGGCCACGGCGGCGCTGCGACGGTGTTCGAGACCTTTGACCTCGACTCCACGGCGGGCATGTATGATTTGGTTCCATTCACCATCTATTTCGCCATCACCGGCAACTCCCGCGGCAATACGGGAGCGTTTTTCACCGCTTCGCCAGTCAACGGCTTTGGAACGGGCACGATTTAATCGGGAGGAGTGCTTCCGATCGATTTCGTAACGTCTCTATCGAGCGAAATCTATAGCGGGAGCGGCCTGACCCTCGACGCTGCGCCAGGCGATACTTTCTACTCGCGCGGATTCAATCCTGATAGAAGAGGCGGATACGAGGTCGATGTCTCCGCTGTTCCGGAACCGTCGACCTGGGCGCTCGTGGCGCTGGGGTTCGCGGGTCTCGGTTTCGCAGGCTATCGCGCGCGGCGAAAGACCGGCGCCGTCGCCGCATAAAAGAATTCCGCCGTCAGTTTACCGGAGAGGCCGCCGCTCGGCGGCCTCTTTTGTTTCGCGTCCTGCTGGCCCCGCTGTCAAAAGCTGTTTCGGTCGTGGTAGGTCTGCAGGAACTGACGCACCCTCGGCTCCTGGCTTTCGTGGAATACTGCGCGAGGCGGCCCGTCCTGAAGGATGCGGCCCTGATCGATGAAGGCGATGCGGTCGGCGACATGGGCTGCAAAGCCCATCTCGTGCGTGACGACAAGCATGGTCATGCCCTCCGTCGCGAGATCGCGAATGACTTCGAGCACCTCGCCGACAAGTTCCGGGTCGAGCGCCGAAGTGGGCTCGTCAAACAACATCAGACGTGGCTGCATGGCGAGCGCGCGGGCGATTGCGACGCGTTGCTGCTGTCCTCCGGAGAGATGCGCTGGATAGGCCTCCGCGCGATCGGCGAGGCCAACGCGCGCGAGCATGGCCCGCGCTCGGTCTATCGCTTCCGCGGAGGAGAGGCGGCGCACCCGTAGGAGCGGCTCGGCGACGTTGCGTAGCGCGCTCATATGCGGCCAGAGGTTGAAATGCTGAAACACCATGCCGATCTCGCGGCGCATCTCTCTGAGCTTTCGGGCCCCCATTGGACGGCGTCCGCGCCGGAATCCTCGTAGCCGATCAGGTCGCCCTCGACGCGGATCTCGCCGGAATCGTACGATTTCGAGGAAATTGACGCAGCGCAGAAGCGTGCTCTTGCCTGAGCCGCTCGGTCCGATGAGACACACGACCTCCGAGCGCGCGACCGTGAGGTCGACGCCGCGCAAGACCTCGTGCTCGCCGAAGCGCTTGCGCACGTCGCGGATGGCTATCATCGGCGCGCTCATGCGCGCGCGGCTTCAGGCGCGAGATAAGCGGTGACGCGAGCCTCCGCCCTACGGCCGATGCGGGAGACGACTTCGACGAGAAGCCAGTAGAACACGGCCATGGCGAAGATCGCGTCGAAGGCCGTAAACGTCTCGGCGGCCATGGTCTGCACCTGATACATGAGTTCGGGCACCGTGATGATGGAGAGGACCACCGTCTCCTTGGAGAGGATGATCAGCATGTTGACGATCGGCGGCACGGCGGAGATCAGCGCCGCCGGAAGGGAGACGCGGACGAGCGTGTCGAAGGGCGCCATGCCGACGCTGGTCGCCGCCTCGATTTGCCCGCGCGGCACGCGAAGCGAATCCGCCCCGGAAGATTTCCGCGAAATAGGCCGAGGAATAAAGCGCGAGGCCGAGGATGCCGGCTGCCGTCGCGCTGAGCTCGCAGGCCGATATAGGGGCCGCCGGCGTAAAGCAGGAAGAGCTGAACGAGAAAGGGCGTCCCTCGGATGACTTCGACGAAAGCGCGCAGGAGCCAGCGCAGCGGCGGGATTGGTGCGCGAAGGAGCAAGGCGATCGCGAAGCCGAGCGCAATCCCGAACGCGCCGCCGATGCTCCAGCAGAGCACGGTCACTCCGAAACCGCTGAGCAGGGACGGCAGATAGCCGAGAAACGTGTGCAGGCTCATCGCGTCGAGCCCACGGCAAGGCGTCGTTCCGCCGCGGCCCCAAAGCCGGCCAGAACGAGGTTGATCGCCAGATAAAAGAGGCCGCCGCCGATATAGGCTTCGAGCGGCCGGTAAGTCATGGACGCGATGTTCATGCTGACGCGAGTCAGTTCCGCTATGCCGACCACGGAAACGAGCGACGACGCTTTGATGAGGAGGATGAACTCGTTGATCAGCGGCGGGATCGAGATGCGCAGCATTTGCGGCATCAGCACGCGCCGCCAGATTTCTGGCGGCGTAAAGCCGAGCGCGACCGCTGCCTCCGTCTGGCCGCGCGGCACAGCGTTCAGCGCGCCGCGCAGAATCTCCGCCTGATAGGCGCCCGAAGCGAGCGCGAGGCCGCCGACCGCCGCAACGATCGCGGGCACCTCAAGTCCGATTTCGCCGAGGAAATAATAGATGAAAAGCAGGAGAACCAGCAGAGGCACGCCGCGGAAGATGCTGATATAGACGCCGCCGAGACGCTCCGCCCAGCGCCGGCGCGAAACCCGCGCGGCGCAGACCGAAGCGCCGATCAAAAATCCGAGCAGGATGCCGGCAAGCGACACTGCGATGGTGACGCCCGCCGCCTGGGTCAGATAGCCGAACGAATGGAGGATGACCTGGAGCCGCATCGGGCGTGGCGAGCGGGACGCTCCGTCCCGCCCAACGGCGCGGTCAGATCTTGGGCTCGGGAACCGTCTTCGGCAGGGCCATCGCCTGGCCGAACCACTCCTTCTGGTACTTGGCCAACTCGCCGCTCTCCTGGGTCTTGATCAGTGCGGCGTTGACCGCGTCGATCAGGCTCTTGTCGTCGAGACGCCCGACCCAGGAAAAATAGGTCGGCTCGCCGAAGGGCGGCGTCACCACCGCGAACGTATCGGGCCGTTGCGCGGCGGCGTAGGCGAGATTGGGGAGCGAGTTGACCGTGGCGTCGAGACGGCCCGCGGCGAGGTCGGCGGCGGCCTGGTTGTTGTCGACGTATTCCTTGACGTCCACCGGTTTCGGAAGCTTCGCCGCGAACGCCTTGAGCTGGGCCAACTGCGAGGTGCCCTTCTGTCCGCCGACCGTCTTTCCGGCGATGTCCTCAGGCTTCATGATGCTCTTGTCGTCGGCGCGCTTCATCAGCGCCGCCGTCGCATCCGCGATCGGCACGGTGAAGAGATAGCGCTTCATGCGCTCCTTGGTGATCGTGACGGGCGCGATGACGAGATCGAACTTCTTGGCTTCGAGCCCCGGAAGAACGCTGGTCCAGGGCAGATCGAGATATTTGACTTTGACGCCGAGTTCCTTGCCGACCGCGTCGATGAGCTCCCTATCGAGACCCTTGTAGGTTCCATTGTCGGAGATATCGAAGGGCGGGAACTGCATCTCGGTCGCCGCCACGAGTTCGCCGCGCTTCTTGACGTCCTCCAGCGTATCAGCGAACGCGGCGCCAGAGACGCCGAACGCTCCGCCAGTCGCGGCCAGAGCGGCGAGGCCGGTCTTCAACGCATCGCGCCGGCTGACCGAGGGGAAATCGAACCGCTTCATCGCGCATCTCCTTGATTTGTTCTTGGATTCTGTCGGGTGGCCGACGCTCCTGCCCCGGCGAAGCGGGCGCTTCGCCCCTTGGCGGAAGGCCATTCCCCTGCGTCTCCAATTTTGACGAGCCCGGGGAGCGTGTCAATTGACGGTCGGCGCGAATTCCTCCAATCGGAGGGCCCACACGGGAGGATGCAAGGCATGGCTTGGACTGGGCGTTTCGAGGGTATGGGCGCGGTCGTCACGGGCGGCGCGTCGGGCATCGGACTCGCAGTGGCGAAGCGCATCGTCGCTGAGGGCGGAAAGGTCACGCTTTGGGACGTCGATCAGGCGCGTCTTGATGCGGGCGTCGCCGAGATTGGCCCGCAGTCCCGCGCCGACAGGCTGAACATCACAGACCCGGCCGCGGTCGAGAAAGCCGCGAGCGCGGCAGAAATCAGCGATGGGGGGAATCCACATCCTCGTCTGCAGCGCGGGCGTCGCCGGCCAGAACGCTCTCGTTGTCGATTACCCGATCGAGGAGTGGAAGCGGGTTTTCGACATCAACGTGAACGGGCTCTTCTATCTGCAACAAGTTCGTTGCGCAGCTCATGAAGGCGCGCGGCTACGGACGGATCGTCAATCTCTCTTCCATCGCCGGCAAGGAAGGCAATCCAACCGCCTGCGCCTATAGCGCGTCGAAGGCCGCCGTCATCGGTTTCACGAAGTCGCTCGGCAAGGAATTGGCCAAGGACGGGATCACGGTCAACGCCGTGGCGCCCGCCACCATTGACACGCCGATTCTGGAGCAGGTGTCCGACGCCCACATCGCCTACATGCGCTCAAAAATACCGATGGACCGCTTCGGCACGGTCGACGAAGCCGCCGCGCTGATCACTTGGCTCGCGAGCCGGGAATGTTCCTTCTCGACCGGCTCCACATATGATCTTTCGGGAGGTCGGGCGACCTATTAGCCGCCGCATGGGCGACCTCCGCGGCGCTCTCGTCCGAATGGGACTTCTTTCCCCAGATGCGGACGTGCGCATGACGCCGCTGACGGGAGGCGTTTCGTCGGACATCTGGCTGGTCGAATCGCAAGGCCGGCGCTTCTGCGTCAAGCGCGCGCTGGCCCGCCTCAAAGTCGAGGCCCTCTGGGAGGCGCCTGTATCCAGGAACGCCGCGGAGGCGGAGTGGATGCGCGCGGTCCACGAATGGGCGCCGGACGCCGTTTCCAAACTCCTCGGCGAGGACAGGGAGGCGGGTTTCTTCGCCATGGACTATCTGCCGCCCGAAGATTTCCGGCTGTGGAAGGCAGAACTCTTGGCGGGGCGAGCGGATGAGGATTTTGCCGCCAGCGTCGGGCGCGAGCTTGCGCTCATTCACGCATGCAGCGCCGCCGACCCGTCAATTCCTGGTCGGTTCGCGAACGATTTGGTCTTCGAAGCGATTCGCGTCGAACCTTACTTGCGGGCGACGGCTTCTGCCCATAGATCGCTCGCCACTCGCTTTGCCGCTTTAGCGAGCCGCACGCTTTCGACGAAACGCGCGCTCGTCCATGGCGACGTCAGTCCAAAGAACATCCTCATCGGGCCGCGAGGGCCCGTATTCCTGGATGCAGAATGCGCCTGGTGCGGTGACCCTGCTTTCGACCTCGCGTTCTGCCTCAACCACCTGCTGCTGAAGGGCGCCCGCAGCGGCGCGAGGAAGGCTCCGTATCTCGGCGCTTTCCATGCTCTCGCCGCAGCCTATCTTGCCGGCGTCGATTGGGAGCCGAGGTCAGAACTCGAAGCCCGCGCCGCCGCGCTCCTGCCAGCGCTCTTCCTTGCGCGCGTCGACGGCAAATCCCCGGTCGAGTATCTGACCCATGAGAGCGAGCGCGATGCAGTGCGCGCTTGCGCGACGCCGCTGATCGCAAAGCCAGTCGGGACGCTCGCGGAGGTCGCGTCGGCGTGGGAGACGGCCCAATGAGGGATCCGGTCATAGAAGGCGTCCGCGCGCGGCGGGTCTGGGACTCGCGCGGCCGCCCAACGGTCGAAGCGGAAGTCACGCTCAGCGACGGCGCCTTCGGGCGGGCGATCGCCCCTGCCGGGGCCTCTCGCGGAAGCCGCGAAGCGGTCGAGAAGCGCGACGGCGGCTCGCGCCTCAGCGGCCTTGACGTGCAGGGCGCGCTCAGCGCGATCCGCGACGAGATCGCGCCCGCGCTCGTGGGCCGCGACGCCTCGGACCAATCCGCGATTGACGCCGCGATGACGGCGCTGGACGGCACCGCCAATCTCGCGCGACTCGGCGGCAATGCGCTCACTGCGGTCTCGCTCGCGGTTCTCCACGCAGCAGCCGCGAGCCGCGGCTTCCCGCTCTGGCGCTATTTGCTCGGCGATGCGCCGGCAATGATCCCGCTGCCCGAAATCCAGATTTTTGGCGGCGGCGCGCATGCGAGCCGCCGAACAGACGTGCAGGACTTCATGGTAATGACGCCGCGAGCCGAGAGCTTTGCGCAGGCGCTTGAAATGACGGCCGAGGTCTATCACGCCGCGGGTCGGGTGATGGCGGATCGGGGGCTCCTGCAGGGCGTCGCGGACGAGGGCGGCTGGTGGCCTGCTTTCACCTCCAACGAGGAAGCGCTAGACGCCCTGATGATCGCGATCGAACGCGCGAGCCTGAGGCCGGGCGAGGACGTCGTGATCTCCCTCGACATCGCCGCCTCCGAATTCGGGCGTGACGGTCTCTACCGGCTTGGCCTTGAAAAGCGCGAACTCGATCGCGATGGGCTCGCCGAACTGCTTCTCGGCTGGTGCGCCCGCTATCCGATCCTTTCGATCGAAGATCCTTTTGCAGAGGACGACCTGGTCGGCTTCCAGCGTTTCACCGCCGCCGTGGGTCGCCGCGTCCAGATCATCGGCGACGACTATCTCGTCACCGATGCGCGCCGGGTCGAGGAAGCGGCCGAGGCTCGCGCGCTGAACGCCGTGCTCGTCAAGGTCAATCAGGCCGGAACGGTCAGCGCCGCAAACGCGGCCTGCGAAGCTGGCCGCCGGCGCGGCTTCGGGACGATCGTCTCGGCCCGTTCGGGCGAGACGGAGGATGTCTCCATCGTCCATCTTGCCGTCGGCTGGCGCGCGGGGCAGCTCAAGGTCGGCTCGTTCTCGCGTTCGGAACGCATGGCCAAATGGAACGAGGTCCTGCGGATCGAGGAGGCTCTGGGCGCCGCCGCCCGGTTTGCCGGCTTCGACGCTTTCCCCTCGCAGATGGCGGAGGCGCTCGACCCGCGCTGGACCGCAGACGGAGACGCCGAGTGAGCAATCAGTCGCTTGAGATCGAGGGCGGCCACATAGCGGTTCCCGCGCCGGACGCCAGCGGCGTCCGCGCCTACAAGGCGCTTCCCTACGCCGCGCCGCCGGTCGGGCCGCTGCGCTGGCGCCCGCCCGCGCCGGTCGTCGCTTGGGAGAGCGTTCGGCGCACGGACCGCTTTCCCCCAAACGCCATGCAGGGCGTCGTGTTCGACGACATCGACCCTACCGTCCACGGCGTTTCGGAGGATTGCCTCTACCTCAATGTCTGGACCTCGTCGCAGCCGGCAAGTCCGCAAGCCCACCCCGTCCTATTCTGGATCCACGGCGGCGGATTTGCCGTCGGCTCGGGCTCGGAGGACCGTTATGCCGGCGCGCGTCTCGCTGCGCGCGGCGTGGTCGTGGTGACGGTGAACCATCGCCTCGGGCCGCTGGGCTTCCTCGCTCATCCGGCGCTGACGGCCGAGTCCGGGCGTCACGCTTCCGGTAATTATGGGATGCTCGACCTGGTCGCCGCGCTCGAATGGGTCAAGCGCAACATCTCGGACTTTCGGCGGCGATCCCCGTCAGGTCACCATCGCCGGCGAGTCGGCAGGCTCGATGGCGGTGAGCGCCCTCATGGCCTCGCCGCTGGCGAAGGGCCTGTTTATCCGCGCGATCGGTCAGAGCGGCGCGCTCTTTCCGAGTCCGGCGCGGGCGCTCCAAAGGTTGCCGCAGGCCGAGCGGGACGGCGTCGAATTTGCCGGCAGGCTCGGGGCGAAGTCGGCGACCGAGCTTCGCGCCCTTCGTGCGGAGGCGATCATGGCGGCCGAGCCGGGCGTTCGTTTCTTTCCGATCGTCGACGGCTGGTTTTTGCCGAAGCCTGTCGCCGAGATCTTCGCCGCGGGCGAGCAGGCGGACGTGCCGCTGATGGCCGGCTGGAACAAGGACGAAGGCTTCAATTTCGCCCTTTCGCATCTTCACCCCGCGAACGCCGGCCGTCCCTATGCCAACATCGTGCGCGGCATGCTTGGCGAGCGGGCCGAAGAGGCGCTGCGCCATTACCCTCACGGCTCTCCGGAACGCGACGCGGCCTCCGGCCGGGACCTCGGCGGCGATCTCATCATCGCCCATTCAACCTGGGCCTGGATCGAGGCGCAAAGAGCGAGCGGCAAGGCGCCCCTGTGGCGTTTCCGCTTCGACCGCGCGCCGCTGACCCCGCAGGGGTGGTTTGGCGAGAGAGACACGCGCGAAGCCGGCGCCTTCCACGCGGGCGAACTGCTCTATGTCTTCGACACGCTCGATGCGTTTCCCTGGATCATCGAAGGAGAGGACCGGGAACTGGCGAAGCTCACGACGGGATACTGGCTGAATTTCGTGAAGACCGGGGACCCGAACGGGCCGAGCCTTCCTTCCTGGCCCTCCTACCGCGCACCGGGCGAGCCGGTTCTCCACCTCGACCATCCCCCCGCGGTCCGGCCCGAGACGGGACGGGAGCGGCACGTCTTTCTGCGCGACGCGGCGAGGGCGGAATAGCGACCTGCCTGAAAGCCCAAAATTCAGGGAGAAGCCGGCATGTTCCGCCGTTTCGTCGCGCGGGAGTGAGACTTTTCAATAGGTTACGACCCACTTAATCGCCGCACCTTTTTTCCGGCCGGAATCGGCCTTCGACTCTCCGAGTTAACGCGTTGAGGGTGGGCGCCGGGGATTGAATTTCTGTCATTAGGAAATTACGGCTATCATATATTTCTGATAATGTCAATATACATCTCCGCGTGTGTCGCTTGCCGTTTAGGCCAAACTCGGCAAATCGAGCCCCTTTTCCTTGGCGCATTCGATCGCAATCTCGTAGCCGGCGTCGGCGTGGCGCATGACGCCGGTTGCGGGGTCGTTCCACAGCACCCGCCCGATGCGGGCCGCGGCCTCCTTCGTGCCGTCGCAGACGATGACGACGCCCGCGTGCTGCGAAAAGCCCATGCCGACGCCGCCGCCGTGATGGAGCGACACCCAGGTCGCGCCTGAAGCCGTGTTGAGCAACGCGTTGAGGAGCGGCCAGTCGGAAACCGCGTCGGAGCCGTCCTGCATCGCTTCGGTCTCGCGGTTCGGCGAGGCGACGGAGCCGGAATCAAGGTGATCGCGGCCGATGACGATCGGCGCCTTGACTTCGCCTTTCGCCACCATCTCGTTGAAGGCGAGGCCGAGTCGGTGACGCTCGCCCAGACCCACCCAGCAGATACGCGCGGGCAGCCCCTGAAATTTGATGCGCTCCCGCGCCATGTCGAGCCACTTGTGCAGATGCGGATTGTCGGGGATCAGCTCCTTCACCTTGGCGTCGGTCTTGTAGATGTCCTCGGGATCGCCCGAGAGCGCGACCCACCGAAACGGGCCTACGCCCCGGCAAAACAAGGGGCGGATATAGGCCGGCACGAAGCCCGGAAAATCGAAGGCGTCCTTCACGCCTTCCTCGAACGCCATCTGGCGGATGTTGTTGCCATAGTCGACGGTCGGGACGCCGGAATGCGCGTAATGCAGCATGGCGCGGACGTGCTCGGCCATCGAGGCGCGCGCGGCCTTCTCCACCCCTTTCGGGTCGCTGGCCCGCCTCTCTTCCCATTCCTGCAAGGTCCAGCGTTTCGGCAGATAGCCGTTGATCGGATCGTGCGCGGAGGTCTGGTCGGTGACGATGTCCGGCTTGACGCCGCGCCTCACGAGTTCCGGCAAGACTTCGGCGGCGTTGCCGAGCAGCGCGATGGAGACCGCTTTCTTCTCCTTGGTGGCCTTCGCGATGAGGTGAAGCGCATCGTCGAGGTCTTTTGCCTGCACATCGACGTAACCCGTTCGCAGACGGAACTCGATGCTGGACGGGCGGCACTCGATGGCGAGCATGGCGGCGCCCGCAAAGGTCGCGGCGAGCGGTTGCGCGCCCCCCATGCCGCCCAGGCCCGCGGTCAAAATCCACTTGCCGGAAAGATCGCCGCCGAAATGCTTGCGGCCCATCTCGACAAAGGTTTCGTAGGTGCCCTGAACGATGCCCTGCGATCCGATATAGATCCACGAGCCCGCGGTCATCTGCCCGTACATCATGAGCCCCTTGCGGTCGAGCTCGTTGAAATGATCCCAGGTCGCCCAGTGCGGCACGAGGTTTGAATTGGCGATGAGGACGCGCGGCGCGTCCGCGTGCGTGCGAAAGACGCCGACCGGCTTGCCCGACTGCACGAGCAGGGTCTCGTCCGCTTCGAGACGCTTCAGGGTCGCGACAATCTGGTCAAAACTCTTCCAGTCGCGCGCGGCGCGGCCGATGCCGCCATAGACGACAAGCTCGCCCGGCCGTTCGGCGACGTCGGGGTCGAGGTTGTTCATGAGCATCCGCAACGGCGCCTCTGTCAGCCAACTCTTGGCCGAAAGCTCCGCGCCACGCGCGGCGCGGATGACGCGCATGTTGTCGAGGCGGGATTGTGCGGTCATGTCAGGAAACTCCCTTGCGCTTGTCGTAGGGACGTCGTCGCGAGGAGCGAGGCGACGCGGCGATCCAGGAAGATTAGAGCGGCTTGGGAAACCTGGATTGCTTCGCTTCGCTCCCAATGACGGGATCGGGTCGAGAGCGGCCCACAGATTGTCATCGGCTCACGCGCTCCAGCACGGTCTCGAGAATGCGCCGCAGCGTGACGAGCGCTTTCGTTGCGCGCTTTGAATCGATCGGGCGCGGCCATGTTTTTGGCGTGCAGAGTTTGGGCTCGACCAGATAGGCGCGGCAGGCGAGCTCCATCTGCACCGCCTCGACGCCTTCCTCCGGCTTGCCGAACGATCGGGTGATCCAACCGCCTTTGAAGCGCCCGTCGACTGCAAAACTTTCCTCGCAATTTCCGAGGACGACGCCGATGGATTTTCTCACGTCCGGGCTGCAGCTTCGCCCGGAATTGAGCCCGAGATTGAATACCGGCAACTCGCCCTCGAACAGGCGTGGAATGTGCGAGCGGATCGAGTGGGCGTCATAGAGTACGACGCGTTTGTGGCTCGCTTTGAGTCGCGCGATTTGACCGCGCAACGCCTCGTGATACGGATCGAAGTAGAGCCTTGTGCGCTCGGCGATTTCACCCGGGTCGGGCGCAGCGCCCTCGTTGTAGAGCGGCTCTCCGTCGAACGTCGTGCTGGGACAAAGCTCGGTCGTCGCCTGCCCCGGATAGAGCGAGGCGCCGCTCGGATCGCGATTGACGTCGATGATCGAGCGCGAAAGCTTTGTCCGCACGATGGTGGCGCCGAGTTTTGCGGCAAAGGCGTAGAGTTCGCCGAGCCGCCAGTCTGCGTCCTTGCGCGCGAGCCACGCGCTTACAAAGCGAGGCTCGTAGTCGCGCAGTTCGTCGCCAGCATGGGGAATGCTGACGATCAGCGGCGCGTCGCGTTCTTCGACGACAAGCCAGTCTGGGGATTCGTTCATGATAGGGTCTCGATACGCGGCGTGAGCGTTTCGCCCGCCGCCGCGACGATCGCGCCGTTGCGCACAAGCCGTTGCGCAGCGGCGATGTCGGGGTGAAAATAGCGGTCCTCGCCGAGCGTCTCCACCACGTCGCGCAACCGCGTACGCACCGCTTCGAGCGGCGCGCTGGAGGTCAGCGGCGCGAGAAAGTCGCAGCCCTGCGCGGCGGCGAGAATCTCAATGGCGACGATCGCGCTGGCGTTCTTGGCCATAGGCGCAAGGCGTCGCGCGCCATGCGCGGCCATCGAGACGTGATCCTCCTGATTGGCGGAGGTCGGAATGGAATCGACGCTCGCGGGATAGGCGCGCTGCTTGTTCTCGGAGGCGAGCGCCGCGGCGACGACCTGGGGAATCATGAAGCCGGAGTTGAGCCCCGGCGAGGGCGTGAGGAAGGCAGGCAGACCGGAGGACAGCGCGGGATCGACCAGCAGCGAAATGCGCCGTTCGGCGAGCGAGCCGATCTCGCAGATCGCCATTGCGATCATGTCGGCCGCGAACGCGACCGGCTCGGCGTGAAAATTGCCGCCGGACAAGGCCGCATCGTCCTCCGGGAAAATCAGCGGATTGTCGGAGACCGCGTTGGCTTCGTCGCGAAGCGTTGCGGCGGCCTGTCGCAGAAGGTCGAGGCAGGCGCCCATCACCTGCGGTTGGCAGCGCAGGCAATAGGGATCCTGTACGCGCGGATCGCCGACGATGTGCGAGGCCCGAATCGGGCTGCCCGCGAGCAGGGCGCGCAGCGCCGCCGCCGACTCGATCTGGCCACGATGGCGGCGCAGCGCATGAATGCGCGGATCGAACGGCGTGTCCGAGCCGCGCGCCGCGTCCACCGAAAGCGCGCCCGCGACGAGGGCGGAGCGGAACACATCCTCGGCTTCGAAAAGGCCCGCGAGCGCGTTGGCGGTCGAGAATTGCGTGCCGTTGAGAAGCGCGAGCCCTTCCTTCGGCTGCAGCGTCAGCGGCGTTAGCCCGGCCTGCGCGAGGGCGTCCGCGGCGGGCGCGACGCGGCCGCGAAACTCGGCGTCGCCGACGCCGATCATCGTCGCCGCCATATGCGCGAGCGGCGCGAGGTCGCCCGAGGCGCCGACCGAGCCCTGCGAGGGCACGACCGGCGTCACGCCGCGCTCCAGCATCGCGGCGAGGAAGTCGAGCGTCGCGACGCTCACTCCCGACGCTCCCTGCGCAAGCGAGGCGATCTTCAGCGCCATCATGAGCCGGACCGTGGCTGCGGGCGTAGGCTCCCCGACGCCTGCGGCGTGGGAGAGCACGATGTTGCGTTGGAGCGTCGCGAGATCGGCGTCGTCGATGCGCACGTTGGCGAGCTTGCCGAAGCCGGTGTTGATTCCATAGACCGGCTCGCCGCGCGCGACGATGCGCGCAACGGCTGCGGCGCTTTGGGCCGCCCTTTCGCGATCGGCCGGCGCGAGCGAAAGGCTCTCGCCCTCCCAGATTGCGCGCCAGTCGGCGAGGCGTGCGGCGCCTGCGTTGAGGACGAGCGTCATTCTCCCCTCCAGACGCGCTGGTGCAGCGGGTTGAAACCGAGCCGATAGACGAGTTCGGCCGGGCGCTCGATGTCCCAGATCGCGAGATCGGCCGATTTCCCGGCCTCCAGCGTCCCGGTTTCGGCGCCGAGGCCAAGCGCCTGCGCCGCGTTGCGCGTGCAGCCGATGAGGCACTCCTCGACGGTGAGCCCGAAAAGCGTCGCGCCCATATTGAGCGCGAGCAGCAGCGAGGTCATGGGCGATGTGCCGGGATTGCTGTCGGTCGCGATGGCGATGCGGGCGCCGTGTTTTCGCATGAGCGCGATCGGCGGCGCCTGCCTCTCGCGCAGGCAATAATAGGCGCCGGGCAACACCGTGCAGACAGAGCCCGCCTTCGCCATTGCCGCGATGCCTTCCTCGTCCGCATATTCCAGATGGTCCGCGGAGAGCGCGCCGTATCGCGCGGCGAGCGCGGCGCCGTGGAGGTTCGAAAGCTGGTCCGCGTGCAGCTTGACCGGCAGACCTGCTTGCCTCGCCGCATCGAACACGAAAGCGGTTTCCTCAGCGGAAAAGGCGATGCCCTCGCAGAAAGCGTCGAAAGCATCCGCAAGCCCTTCGCGCGTGAGCGCCGGGATCATGTCGAAGGCGACCGCGTCCAGAAAATGCTGGCGGCGCCCCGCGAATTCGGGCGGCAGCGCATGGGCGCCCGAGAAAGGTCGTGCGCACGCGTATCGCGCGGAGTTCGCCGAGGCGCCGGGCGACGACGAGCGCCTTGCGCTCGGCGTCAAGGTTGAGACCGTAGCCGGACTTGATCTCGATGGTGGTGACGCCTTCCGCGATCAGCGCGTCGAGTCGCTTCACCGCGCTTTGCGTCAGCGTCTTCTCGCTGGCCTCGCGGGTGGCGCGGACGGTGGAAAGAATGCCCCCGCCCGCCCGCGCGATCTCCTCATAGGTCGCGCCTTCGAGCCGCATCTCGAATTCGCGCGCGCGATCCCCGCCATAGACGAGATGGGTATGGCAATCGATGAGCCCGGGGGTGATCCACCGTCCTTCGCAATCCACCCTGCGCGCAGCATTCATCGCGGGGAGGTCCGCCTCGGCGCCCGCGAAGACGATGCGGCCATCGCGCGCCGCGACGGCGCCGTTCTCGACAACGCCGAGACCCGCGACGTCGGGCGCCAGCGTCGCGAGACGGGCGTTCCGCCAGATCGTGTCCGCCCGCTCCATTTTGCGCCCAATCCATCCGCTTTTTTAGGCTCGGAGTTTAGCGCATAAGGTTTTTCCCGTCGAAATGGAAATTCTCTTGTCTGCGAGGTCATGCGCACATGCCCGTTCTTCATGCTGCGACCGCGCTTCTGCCGGAGGGCTGGGCGAAGGATGTCCGCATCGTTCTGCGCGATGGGCTGATCGAATCGGTCGAGCGGGGGGGCGCGCAGGCTGGCGATGAGCGTCATGCGATCATCATTCCGGCGTTGGCCAATCTGCACAGCCACGCCTTTCAACGGGCGATGGCGGGGCTCGCGGAACGGCGCGGCCCGGGCGAGGACACGTTCTGGACCTGGCGCGAAACGATGTATCGCTTCGCGCTCTCGATGTCTCCGGAGGACGTCGAAGCGACGGCGGCTCAGCTTTATGTCGAGATGCTTGAGGCCGGC
The DNA here is from genome assembly GCA_963824465.1 of uncultured Alphaproteobacteria bacterium. GTDB lineage: Bacteria > Pseudomonadota > Alphaproteobacteria > Rhizobiales > Beijerinckiaceae > Roseiarcus. Next base: position 620,597 of record CAWGPL010000014.1, on the reverse strand, counting down.
TTCGGAGCGGTCGCCGAGTTCCACTACCTGCATCACGCGCCCGACGGCCGCCCTCTACGCCAATATTGCCGAAATGGCGGAGCGGATCGTCGCGGCGGCCCGCGATACGGGAATCGGCCTCACGCTTCTGCCGGTTTTCTACGCCCATGCGACTTTCGGGGGCGTCCCGCCGAAGCCCGAGCAGCGGCGCTTCATTTGCAATCTCGATCTCTTCGCCCGCCTCGTGGAGGCGAGCGGGCGGCTCATCGATTCAAGCCGGCGGGACGCCCTCGGCGTCGCGCCGCATTCGTTGCGCGCCGCGACGCCTCAGGAGGTCGCGGCGGTCGCGAGACTGGCGCCTTTGGGGCCGCTGCATATCCACGCTGCGGAACAGGTGAGAGAAGTCGAGGATTGCGTCGCGGCTCTGGGTGTACGGCCGGTGCGTTTCCTCCTCGACAATGCCGGGGCGGACGAACGCTGGGTGCTCATCCACGCGAACTCATATGGACGAGGGCGAGACGCGCGGATCTCGCGCGCTCTGGCGCGGTCGCCGGCCTTTGCCCGATTACCGAAGCCAATCTCGGCGACGGCGTGTTCAACGCGCACCTCTATGAGGGGGAAGGCGGCGCCTTCGGGATCGGCTCGGATTCCAATGTGCGCATCGGCGTGACGGAGGAATTGCGCCAGCTCGAATATGCGCAGAGGCTCGCAAAGAGGATGCGCAACGTCCTCGCCCCCGCTGGCGGCTCGACCGGGCGCACTTTGCTCGACGCCGCCGCACTCGGCGGCGCGCAGGCGCTCGCGCGCGATTGCGGCCGAATTGGCCCGGGCGCGGTCGCGGACCTCGTCGCGCTCGATGCGGAGCATCCGACGCTTGTCGGCAAGGCGGGCGATTCGATCCTCGATGCGTGGATTTTTTCGGCTGGGAACGAGGCGGTGGATTGCGTCTGGAGCAACGGTCAAAAGCTCGTCACAGGCGGGAAGCACGCTCACCGCGACCGAATCAGCGCGCGCTATAAAGCCGCGATGGCGAGGCTGGCGGCGGCTTAAGCGGGCGGCGCGCGGAATGTAAGCGGAACCGGAGCGTAGCGCTTCCGGTTTTCTTCGGATGCAGGAAATGGCGATTCATTCTGCGGGTCTCGCTCCAGTTTTCCCGAAATGGAGACATGGGCCCTCCTTCGAGGACGACGGCGTTCGATTTCGGCTCTGGGCGCCGTCCCAAGCGCGCGTGAGCCTCGCGCTGGAGGATCGTGACGCGGTCCTTCCCATGCAGCGATGCGATGAAGGTTTCTTTGAGGTCTTCGTCGAGGGTGTGGCCGCCGGCGCCCTCTACCGGTTCGAACTCGCCGATGGGAAGCGCGTGCCCGATCCCGCTTCCCGGTTCCAGCCGAACGATGTGCATGGCGCCAGCGAAACGGTCGATCTCGCCAGCTATCGCTGGAGCACAGAATGGCGCGGCCGCGATTGGCGCGATGTCGTCCTCTACGAAATGCATGTCGGCGCCTTTACGCCGCAAGGGACCTTCGCCGCGGCGGCGGAAAAGCTCGATCATCTCGCAGCCCTCGGCGTGACCGCGATCCAGATCATGCCTGTTGCGGATTTCCCGGGGAAACGGGGGTGGGGATATGACGGCGTCTATTCTTATGCGCCGGACGCGTCCTACGGCCGCCCCGCGGATTTCATGGCCTTTGTCGAAGCGGCGCATCGGCGCGGCGTCGCGGTGATCCTCGACGTCGTCTACAATCACTTCGGTCCGGAGGGAAACTATCTCCCGCTCTACGCGCCCGACTTCGTCAGCGTGCGACATCGCACGCCGTGGGGCGAGGCGGTCAATTTCGACGGGTTCAATGCGCGGCCCGTGCGCGACTTCTTTATCGAGAATGCGGAATACTGGCTTGAGGAATACCATCTCGACGGGCTGCGCCTCGATGCGGTTCACGCAATTCGTGACGACAGCGAGCCGGACGTGCTTGGCGAACTGGCTCAGCGGGTGAAGGCGCGATTCCGCAGACCCATCCACATCATCGCCGAGAACGACGAAAACGTTGCGGCTCATCTGATGCGCCAGGAAGGCGCGCCGTCGCGGTTCACCGCGCAATGGAACGACGACATCCATCACGTCCTGCATGTGGCGGCGACCGGCGAGCAGGCCAGCTACTATTCCGGCTATGGCGGAACGGAACTGCTTGCGAGGGCGATTGCGGAGGGCTTCGCCTATCAAGGGCAGACGATGCCGCATTGGGGCCGCCCCCGCGGCGCCCCGAGCGGCGACCTTCCGCCCGACGTCTTCATCGCCTTCATTCAGAACCACGACCAGATCGGCAATCGCGCCTTTGGCGAGCGCCTTGACGGGCTCGTCTCGCCCGAAACGGTGCGCGCGCTTGCCAGCGTCGTGCTGCTTTCGCCCCAGACGCCCGCGCTCTTCATGGGCGAAGAGTTTGGCGCGCGCTCTCCATTCCCCTTCTTCTGCGACTTTTCCGGCGATCTCGGGAAGGCGGTGCGGGAGGGGCGGCGCAAGGAGTTCGAGAAATTTCCCGAATTCGCCGATCACGAGATCGCCGCGCGCATTCCCGATCCGACCGCCGAGGCGACGTTCCTGAGCGCGAAGCTTGACTGGCGCGCCATGGATGCGGACCGGCTCGCCTTTTATCGAGCGGCCCTGTCCGCGCGCGCTGAGCACGTGCGGCCCCTTCGCGGCGTGATCACGCAAGCCGGGGACGCGACAATTCTTGGCGAACAGGCGGTGCGGGTCGCCTGGCGGGCCGGCGCGCGCCGTCTCACGCTCGACGCCAATCTCTCGCGAAGCCGGATCAATTTCCCGCCAGCGGAGGATCACGTCATCTGGCGCTGCGGCGAGACCGAGGGCGAGTTCGGACCCTGGAGCGTGCGATGGAGCATAGAGTGACCGCGCCGCGCGCGACCTATCGCCTGCAGATGCGCAAAGGTTTCGGGTTCGCGGAGGCTGCCGCGCTCGCGCCCTACCTGGCGCGGCTCGGGATCAGCCACGTCTACCTCTCGCCCTTCTTCCGCGCACGGCCCGACAGTTCCCATGGCTACGACATCACCGATCATGCGCAGCTCAATCCCGAACTGGGGGGTGAAGCCGACTATAGGGCGATGATCGAGGCGTTTGAGCGCGTAGGTCTTGGGCGCATCCTCGATTTCGTCCCGAACCATATGGGGGTCGGCGGCGCGGACAATCCGCTTTGGCTCGATGTGCTCGAATGGGGGCAGGATTCCCGTTACGCGAGCTGGTTCGATATCGACTGGCGGGCGCGCGGCGAGGAGACGCGCGGCAAAGTGCTGACGCCAATTCTCGGCGGCCAGTACGGTGAGGAGCTGAGAGACGGAAAGCTCGCGCTTGCTTTCGACGAAGGCGCCTTTTGCGTCTGGGCCTACGGCGTCCACAAGCTGCCGGTCTCGCCGCTGACTTACCCGATGATTCTCGGTCAGGAAAGCCCGGCGCTTGACCGGGCGTCCGACCTCTTCCTCGACCTGCCGCAGTGGGGCGTGGAAATGGCGGAACGCGCCGCTGAACTCAAGCGACGCCTCGCCATCCTCGTGCGCGACGATCTTGTCGCACGCGAGGAATTGGAGGCGCGGGTGGCGGCCTTCAACAACGACTGGACGAAGCTCGACCGGCTGATCGCCGACCAGAACTGGCGCGTCGCTTTCTTTCGTGTGGCGGAGGACGAGATCAACTACCGCCGCTTCTTCAACATCAACGATCTCGCGGGCCTTCGGGTGGAGCTTGAGCCGGTTTTCGCTCACGCGCATCGACGGGTGTTCGCCATGCTGCGGGATGGCGACATCGACGGGCTGCGGATCGACCATATCGATGGCCTTTTCGACCCGAAGGCCTACCTCCGGGCGCTGCGCGAGCAGGCGGGAGACATGTTCTATCTCGTGGTCGAAAAAATTCTTGCGGCGCACGAGCGATTGCGCACCGATTGGCCGGTTCAAGGGGCGACCGGTTATGCGTTTCTCAACCTCTCGCTCGGGCTGCTTGTCGAGCCGTCGGCGGAAGCAGCGTTCGATGAGACGTGGCGTCTCTTTGGCGGTTCGGACGAGACCTTCGAGGAGGTCGCGCGGGTTTCGAAGCTGAGGATTCTCGACCACGAGATGGCGAGCGAACTCAACGCGCTCGGCCTCGCCGCCGCGCGGCTCGCGCGTTCGAGTCCGATGACCGCTGATCTGACGCGCGGCCTGCTGCAACGCGCGATCAAGGAGACGATCGCCAGCTTCCCCGTCTATCGCACCTATGTCGATCTCGACGGCGCGATCACCGATGCGGACCGCCGCGACATCGCATGGGGCATTTCGCGCGCACGCCGCTTCGATCCCGACCTGCACCCATCCGCCTTCGACTTTCTCGAGCATGTGCTCACAGCGGATGCGGAGGCGCTCAAAGCCAAGGGATTGAGCCGCACGGCCGCGCTGCGTTTCGCTATGAAGTTTCAGCAGCTCTCCGGGCCGGTGATGGCGAAGGGCGTCGAGGACACAGCCTTCTATCGCTATAACCGCTTCATCGCCTTGAACGAGGTGGGCGGCGCCCCGGAACGGTTCGGCTTGACGCCCGCCCTTTTTCACCGCGCGAATGCGCGGCGCGCGGAAACGCTGCCCTTAGCCATGCTTGCAAGCGCAACGCATGACACAAAGCGGGGCGAGGATGCGCGCGCACGCCTCGCGGCTCTCTCGGAACTGCCGGAGGAATGGCGCAGGCAGGTCACGACCTGGAGCCGGATTTTGCGCGCGCGGCGCGGCGATGTGGAGGGGAAAGCGCCGCCCGCTCGCGACGACGAATATCTTCTTTATCAGATGCTGGTCGGCTCATGGCCGCTTGGCATGCTGGAGTCGCCCGCGGGCAGACGCTCTTTCGGCATATGGCCAGCGTCTGGACGGCGCTGTGCGCAAAGCGCTGCGCGAGGCCAAGCGACGCTCCAACTGGGATGCGCCGAACCTCGAATACGAGGACGCCACGCTCGCCTTTCTCGGCGAAGCGCTGCGGGGGGATAGCGAAGCGTTTCTCGCGAGCTTCCTGCCGTTCGTCGCCCGCGTGGCGCGCCTCGGCGCCGACAACAGTCTCGTTCAGACCGTGCTGAAGTTCACAGCGCCTGGCGTTCCCGATACCTATCAGGGGGGTGAACTCTGGGACTTCAGCCTCGTCGATCCGGACAATCGGCGCGCCGTGGACTACGCTGCCCGCGAGGCGGCGCTCGGGGAGATTGCGCCCGCGCTGGCCGAGGAGGTCAAGCGTGGCGCGCTTTTCGATAAACTTATGAAAAGCTGGCCGGATGGGCGCGTGAAGCTCGCGACCCTGGCGCTGCTGCTCGCCCTGCGGCGCGAGCGGCCAAGACTCTTCGCGGAAGGCGGTTACCGCGCGATCGAGTTCGAGGGCGACGAGGCCCGCTTCGCGTTCGGTTTCGAACGCAGCCTCGGCAACGAATCGCTCGCCGTAATCTTGGCGCTTCGTCCGGCCATGCGGGAGGCGAAGCCGGACTGGCAGGCTTTCGCGCGCCTGTCCGAGGGGCGCTGGCGTAGTCTCGTCCGGGGCGAGGACATCGACGCCGGACGGCCAATCCGCGAGTGGCTCGGAAGCCTGCCGTTTGCGGTGCTCAGCCGAGTTTAAGGCGTCGCGGGTCGCCTTCCCAGTCTCGTCATCGACGCGCGCCGGCGGCTTCTGGTCGGCGGTTGGCGCCTTGGCCTCAGCTTTCGGCCGACGCGCTTTGCTTTCGCCGGGAATGCGCTCGAAGAGAAGAAGCGATCGCCCGGTTACGTCATAGACGGCGTCGATGTCGAAGGCCTCGCCTTCAACGCTCTGGATTGTTGGTGTCGAGGAGAAGGCGCCAGCCGGAACTCGCCTCGCAATCGGGCAGAGTGAATTGCACGATGTCGTGATGGCCGTTGAACACGATGAGCAGCGTTACGTCGTCGCCTGTTCTCTTGACCCCGCTGACTTGTGCGCGGCCGTCGAGCTGCATGCCGAAGCAGCGCGTCATGTCGTTGTCCCAAACCTCCTGCGTCATCTCCTCGCCATTGGCGTCGATCCAGGTGACGTCCTTGACGCTGGAATCGGGGATCGGCTGTCCCGTGAAAAAGCGCGACCGCCTGAGCACGGGATAACGGTTGAAGAGCCCGGTCAGGCGTTGAAGGAAAGCGATTTGCTTCTTCTGCGCGTCGTCGTGATTCCAGTCCAGCCAGCTGATCGGATTGTCCTGACAATAGGCGTTGTTGTTGCCATTCTGCGTGCGCGCAAACTCGCCTCCCGCGCAGACCATCGGCGTTCCCTGGGAGAGCATCAGCGTCGCGAGAAAGTTGCGCATCTGGCGCTGGCGCAGCGTGTTGATCTCCGGATCCTCGGTCGGTCCTTCTGCGCCGCAGTTCCAGGAGCGGTTGTCGGAATGGCCGTCCTTGTTGTCCTCGCCGTTCGCCTCGTTGTGCTTGTCGTTGTAGGAAACGAGATCGTTCAGTGTGAAGCCGTCGTGAGCGACGACGAAGTTCACGCTCGCCCACGGCTTTCTGCCGCGGAAATTGAATTTGTCAGGGGAGGCGCAGAGGCGCGGCGCCAGCGCCCGCGCGCTTGCTTCGCCACGCCAGAAGTCGCGGACCGTATCCCGGAACGTGTCGTTCCACTCGGCCCAGCCGGGAGGAAAGCCGCCGACCTGATAGCCGCCGGGGCCGCAGTCCCACGGCTCGGCGATCAGCTTCACTTCCGCAAGCAGCGGGTCCTGCCCGACCGCCTTGAGGAAGCCGCTCTCGGTCTTGAAGCCGTCCGGCTCGCGGGCGAGAATCGTGCCGAGGTCGAAGCGGAAGCCATCGACGCGCATCTCGCTCACCCAGTAGCGCAGCGAGTCGGTCACCATCTGAATCACCCGCGGATGGCTGAGGTTCAGCGTGTTCCCGGTGCCGGTGTCGTTGATGTAAAATCGCTGCTGGTCAGGCATCAGGCGATAATAGGATTTGTTGTCGATGCCCTTGAAGGAGAGCGTCGGCCCACGCTCGTTGCCTTCCGCCGTGTGATTGTAGACGACGTCGAGGATCACTTCGAGGCCGCCGTCATGCAGGCGCGCGATCATCTCCTTGAATTCGCGCAGCGAGTTCGGAACGTCGGCGGCATAGCGCGGGTCGGGTGCGAAAAAGCCGATGGAATTGTAACCCCAGTAGTTCTTTAGGCCCTTCTCCAGAAGATAGCTGTCGTCGATGAAGGTGTGGATGGGGAGAAGTTCGACAGTCGTGACTCCGAGCGACTTGATGTAGTCGACCACCGGCTTTGCCCCGAGTCCGGCGTAAAAGCCTCGGATATGCTCGTCCACCTGTGGGTGGAGCTTGGTGAAGCCTTTCACATGCGTCTCATAGACGATGGTGTGATCCCACGGAATATTGCGGCGATGATACTCGCCACGCCAGTCGAAATTCGGATCGACGATGACCGACTTCGGCATGAAAGGCGCGCTGTCGCGCTCGTCGAAACTCAGGTCCTCGTGCTCGTCGCCGATCGTGTAGCCGAAGACGGCCGGGTCCCAAGTCAGCTTTCCGGCATGGGCGCGCGCGTAAGGGTCCAGCACGAGCTTCGACGGGTTGAATCGATGTCCGTTCTCGGGCTCGTAGGGGCCATGCACGCGGAATCCATAGAAGACGCCGGGCCCGAGATCGGCGATGTGGCCGTGAAAAACCTCGTCGGTGTACTCGGGGAGTTCGAAGCGATCCGTCTCCTTTCCGTCCGGCGCATCGAAGATGCACACTTCGACCTTGGTCGCGTTGGCGGAAAAAAGCGCGAAATTCACGCCCTTGTCGTCCGCGGTCGCGCCAAAGGGGTAGGGTCTGCCTTCGCTGATACGCATGTATGCCCCTCTCCGGAAAGTCCGGTTCGAAAAAATTGTATCGATTTTGCTTATTGTCCAGCCAAAGTCCAAGCCCAAAACCTTCGTTTGCCGCTTGGAGTTCCCAACCGGGCCGAAAGCGCGCCTGGCTTGAAGGAACCGAAACCAATCGGCTCGCGTTGAGTGCAGTCCGGGCGGTGAGGCGCAATTCGGGTGGTGGAGAGCGCTCCGGGCGTTGGAGTTGGCCACGATGAGCAAAGGGATGGCGGGCGTGAATGAGTCGGGCGGGCCGGATCGGGATTTGCAGGCCGGGAGCCTGCAAGCAGAAACCATCCGTGAGATGGAGCCGCGATTTCTCGATCCCCGACTGAGATCGTCGAGGGACGGCGAAATCCGCCTCGCCGTGATGGAGGCGCTTTACTGGGACCTTGCCATCCCGCAGCATCGTGTGACGGTCGAGGTCGAGGATGGCTGGGTGGCGCTGAAGGGATGTGTCGAGCGGGCCTATTCGAGACATCGCGCCGAATGGGCCGCGCGTGGCGTTCACGGCGTCGTCGGCGTCACCAACGCAATCGTGACGGATCAGCGGCTTTAGCGCTGCGGGTGTCACCCTTTCGAAGACATTCCCGCTCGCACCTTGCCGTCGACCGTCAAAGGCCGTGGAACAGCGAGCCGGCGTTCCCGTGCGTCTCCGATCCACTCAAGCACGCCGAGCGGGAGCCGGCCGGGGCTCGTCAGGGATGGCGCTTTTCGGCGCCGGGCGCGGGCTCGTCGCCGAAAACGCTGCGCCCGCCATATTCGTGGGAGCGGGCGCGTTCCTCTGCGATCACCGTCTCGACAGACGGCTCCGCGGCTGTTGTTTCGAGTTTGCGCGACAGCCCATCGAGGCGGCGAATCGCGGCCAACTCTTCGGTCTGTCCGAGGCGCGCCTTGAGGACGGCGGACTTCATGACATCGATCGTGCGGTCGTAGACCTTGAGCGGCACGGGATAGGGATGCCTGTCCTTGCCGCCATGCGCGATCGAGAAGTCGCGCCGGGTCGGTGAAGCGGCAGGGCGCTCCATGGACCACTTCCGCGACCTGCGCGAGCGCCCGGACCGTGCGCGGGCCGACGCCCGGCACAAGCAGAAGCTCGCTGAAATCCTGGGGCGCGGCGTCGGCTGCGGCGGCGAGATTCCCGGCCAGACGGCGCGCGACGATGTCCTCGGCGCGCACGTCGTGATGCGCGGGCATGATGAGGTGGGGAAGGGGAAGCTGCGCTTGCTCCGGCTCGGCTTCTGTCTCGCCGGCGTCAAGCTCAGCCGCCTGCCGCGCCACTTTCTCAGGGCCCAGATCCGCGAGAATATCGAGTTGGCGGGTGCGCGATAATTCCGCCCGCCGGTCCGCGAGGTTGACGATGACGCCCTGTTCGGGCCCCTCTATCGCCGCATGCGGGTCGTCGAGATAGCTCGTCAGCCCTTCCGACAGCCAGTGATAGCGCCGCGCCTGCCGGCTCTCGCCGTTCATGCCTTGCTGCACGACGACCCACCGTCCGTCGTCGGCGACGATGAAACCGTGCAGATAGAGGTCGAAGCCGTCCTGCACCGCGGCGTTGTCAACTTTTGCGACCAGACGGCTCGCCCGCGCGAGCGCCCCGCCATCGAAGCCGACACGGTGGCCGATCGCCAAAAGCTCGTCCGGCGTCTTGCGGGAATGCGCGCCTCGGCCGCCGCAGACATGGAGGCCGAGCTCGGCGGACAGCGGCTGAAGACCGCGCTTCAGGGCGCCGATGACCGATGTCGTGATGCCCGACGAATGCCAGTCCATGCCCATGACGGCGCCGAAGGACTGGAACCAGAAGGGGTTTGCGAGCCGGCGCAGGAATTCGTCGCGGCCATATTCGACCACGATGGCTTCGGCGATCACCGCGCCGAGCTTGGTCATGCGCTCGCCGAGCCAGCGCGGCACGCGGCCATAGTGGAGCGGCAGGTCCGCGCGGCCTCCGCGGCTCGCCATCAGCCGCGGATCCTCACGGTTCGTTCCTGCCTTCGCGCGCCAGCGGCCCCGGACCGAGGCGCGCGAGATCGAAGGCCTGCACGTCGCGCAGGAGGTCGATGAAGGCCGCGACGCCGAAGTCGGCGGTGGCGTTTCCCTTGTCCGCGGTCGCCAGATGGGCCTCGCCGGCCGCGCCGAGTTCATGCAGGTCGTTCGCCATCCAGCCGATGCCGATCGGCTGGGTGACGCGCAGCTTCTTGAACTCCTGTTCGATTCCGATCGCGGCGCTTTCGAAATCGCGCGCCTCGCTCATCGCTACGGTTTCTGGGCGAAAGGCGAGCATCAGAGACGTCTCGGCGTCGCCGCCGTGAATGCCGTGCGCGCGCTCGCGCGGCGAATAAAGCCCCTCCGGATAGCCGAGCGCATGCCAGCCCGCATGAACCGCCAGCATATTGCAGCGGATGCGCAGTTCTCGGACAACAGCGGCGATCACGGGCACATTGCCGCCATGGGAATTCATGAAGATGAGCTTGCGGCAGCCGGTGCGCGCCACGCTTTCGCCGATCTCGAACCAGGCGCGCGTGACCGTCTCCAGCGAAAAGGTCAGCGTCCCGGGGAACTGGATGTGCTCATTCGACTTGCCGATCGTCTGAACAGGCAGGAAGAGGACGGGGATATCGTCGGGAACGCGGGCGACCGCGCGCTTGAGATAGCCCTCGTTGATGAATGTATCGACGCCGACGGGTAGATGCGGCCCATGCTGCTCGATCGCCGCGACCGGCAGCACGGCGATCGCCTTGCTCATGTCGGCCGCGGCGAAGTCGGTCCACTTCATCTCGGCCCAGAATTTCGTCGTGCAGCATCAGCGTGCTTCTCCCGGCGTCCGCCCGCGCGGCGATCGCCTCGATCTCGACCTTGAAGGCGGGGCGCGCGAAGCCGCTAACGACCATGAGCGTCGAGGCCGGCGGGGGGCTGCCCACAAATTCATCGCGCACCCGCATGTAGCCGCCCAAATGTTCGGCGGCTGACACATAGGCGTTCAGGCGCACGAGATCGGATAGTCCGAGCCCTGCTTCCGCGAGAATCGCCTCGATGGCGCGGAAACATAAGCGCGCCTGTTCCTCGATGCTTTCGGGGACGGCGCCGTCTCGTTCGATGCCGAGTTGCCCCGAGCAAAAGACTATGCGGGCGCCCGGTGGGACTTCGACGCCGTGGGCGTAGTTGGCGAAGGGCGGATGGATCGTGGTAGGGTTCAGTCTTCGCATCGCTGCCCGGAAATTTCACTGAGGGTCGCTGCATCGCACGGCCCCGCAGGCTCGCGCAATGGCGCGGAAGTTGCAATATTCCGGCAGAGTGCAACGGGAGAAGAGTGTATGAACTTCGCGCGTGTGTGGCTTGCTGCGGGACTGATGGCGGCCGCTTCGTCCGCTCACGCCGCGGACAAGGTCACTTTCGGCACCAACTGGCTCGCCGAGGCTGAGCATGGCGGCTATTATCAGGCGCTGGCCGACGGCACCTACGCGAAATACGGGCTGGATGTAACGATCGTCCAAGGCGGCCCGCAGGCCAACAACGGCCTGTTGCTGGCCGCGGGCAAGCTCGATTTCTACATGGGCGGCAACTTGCTGCTCGCCTTCGACGCCGTGGACCAGAATCTGCCGATCGTCGTGGTGGCGGCGGATTTCCAGAAGGATCCGCAAGGCCTGATGTCGCATCCCGGCGTCGGCCTCGACAAATGGGAAGACCTTCCCAAGGCCAACCCGGCCTTGATCGCCAAGGAAGGCCTTGTCTCCTTTTATCAGTGGCTGAAGTCTGACTACGGATTCAAGGAGGAGAACGTTCGGCCCTATACGTTCAACGAAGCGCCCTTCATCGCCGACAAGCATTCGATCCAGCAGGCGTATGTCACTTCGGAGCCCTACGCGGTCGAGAAGGAGGGCGGGTTCAAACCCAACTTCTTCCTGTTCGCCGATCACGGCTACGACACCTACGCCACGAACATCGAGACGCGGCAGGATATCGTCGACAAGCATCCCGATGTCGTACAGCGCTTCGTCGACGCCTCCGCGATCGGCTGGTACAACTACCTTTACGGCGACAACAAGAAGGCCAACGATCTGATCAAGAAGGACAATCCGGACATGACGGATGAGCAGATCGCCTTCTCGGTCGCCAAGATGAAAGAATACGGGCTTGTTGATTCCGGCGACACGCTGAAGCACGGCATCGGCGCGATGACGGACGCGCGCGTGAAGTCCTTCTACGACGAGATGGTGAAGGCGGGCGTCGTCAAGGCGGGGCTCGACTACAAGAAGGCGTATACGCTGCAGTTCGTGAACAAGGGCGTTGGTCTCGATCTGCGGCCGAAGTGAGCGCGCGTGAAATGGCGGTAAGGATCGAAACGCGGACGGAGATTTTTATCGCGCTGGGGTCGCCCCCGCCGCTCGTCCGCCTGCGGGGCGTCGGCAAGCTGTTCCCGAACGGTACGGAAGCTCTGCGCCATGTCGATCTCGACATCCAGCGCGGCGAGTTCGTCTCGCTGCTCGGGCCGTCGGGCTGCGGCAAGTCGACGATTTTGCGCCTGCTCGCGGGCCTCGCGGCGCCGACTTCCGGCGACATCCACTGGCCGTCCACCGACCATGAACTGAGCTTCGTTTTTCAGGACCCGACGCTTATGCCGTGGGCGAACGTGTTCGACAACGTCTGGCTGCCGCTGCGTTTGCGGGGGCTGTCGCGGTCGGCTGCGCGCGTGCGCATCGAGGAAATGCTCGCCAAGGTGGGCTTGAGCGGTTTCGAGAAATCCTATCCGCGCGAATTGTCGGGCGGCATGAAGATGCGCGTGTCGATCGCGCGGGCGCTCGTGACGCGCCCTGCCGTCATCCTCATGGACGAACCCTTCGCCGCGCTCGACGAGATCACCCGCACCAAACTCAACGACGATCTCGTCCAGCTCAAATGCGAGCTTGACGCGACGGTGATCTTCGTCACGCATTCGGTGTTCGAGAGCGTCTATCTCTCGAACCGCGTTGTGGTGATGGCGCCCCGGCCGGGTCGGATTCTCAACGAGGTGGTCGTGCCCGCGCCTTTGCCGCGCGACGAAGAATTCCGGCTCGGTCACGAATACGCCGAGACCTGCCGCGAAACCTCGCACATGCTCCGGGCGGCGATGGATCAGGCGCACGCCGGAAAGGCTGCGGCGGCGTGAATCCGAGCCGGTTTGTCCGCTACGGCTTTCCAACCGTAGCGTTTTTGGCGACTATCGCCCTGTGGGAGGCGGTCGTCCGTATCAATCATATTCCGCCCGTCATTCTGCCGGCGCCGAGCCTGATCGCTCAGACGCTCGTCAAGGACTGGGGCACGCTCTTCGGGTCCCTTGAGGTGACGCTGATGATCACGCTCGAAGCGCTGATCGTCGCAACCATAGGCGGAACGCTGCTGGCGCTCGTCTTTGCGATCTGGCGGCCGATCGAGTACGCATTCTTCCCGTTCGCGGTGATCCTGCAGGTGACGCCGGTCATCGCGATCGCTCCGCTTGCTTCTGATCTATCTCGATCCGCGCATCGCGGTGCTCGTCTGCGCCTTTCTGGTGGCTTTCTTCCCGATCCTCGCCAACACCACGCTGGGACTGTCTTCGGTCGACCACAATCTCATCGACCTTTTCCAGATGTACAAGGCTTCGCGTACGCGGCAGCTTCTGTGGCTTCGCATCCCGTCCGCGCTGCCCTACTTTCTCGCGGGCCTGCGGATCGGCGGCGGCCTTGCGCTGATTGGCGCCATCGTCGCCGAGATTGCGGCAGGCTCGGCGGGCGAGGGCTCAGGGCTTGCCTTCCGTATCGTCGAATCCGGATATCGTCTCAACATCCCCCGCATGTTCGCCGCCCTCGTTCTGATCTCGTTGACGGGCGTAGCAATCTTTCTGCTCACGAGCGGGATCTCCCATCTCCTGCTGCGCCGCTGGCACGACAGCGCGCGGGGCAGGGAGTCGTGACGCCGCTTTTTCCGCTTGCCGACGAGAAGCGCTTCATCCTCGCCGGGGCCCGGGTGCTTGCGTCCCATATGCCGGGCTTGCGGGCGGTCGATCGCGACGGTTTCGCGCTCGCCGATATCGCCGTCGAGCAGGGCCGCATCGCCGAAGTCGCGCCTGCGGGCGCGCAAAGCTTCGGCGAGGCGCCAAGGGCGGCGCTCGATGGTCGCATCGTGCTGCCGACATTCATTGATGCGCATACCCATCTCGACAAGGCGCATATCTGGAAGCGGGCGCCCAATCCAACCGGCGACTTTCCGGGCGCCATCAAAGCTGTCACGGACGATCGCGCGGCGAACTGGACGGCGGCCGATGTCGCCCGCCGTATGGATTTCTGCCTGCGTTCGGCCTATGCGCATGGAACCTCCGCGATCCGCACGCATATCGACAGCACCGGCCCGCAGACGCGGATCAGCTGGCCCGTCTTCGCGGAAGCGCGCGAACGCTGGCGGGGCAAGATCGATTTGCGTGGAGCGCCCCTCTTCAGCGTCGATCTCGCGCTGAACGAAGCCCATATGGCCGACATCGAAGCGATGCTCGATGCGCATGGCTCGGGCGTGCTCGGCGCGGTCACCTATATGATCCCCGAGCTTCAGGCGGGGCTCGATCGACTCTTCGCACTCGCGGAGCGCAAGGGGTGGGACCTCGACTTCCACGTCGATGAGTCCGCTGACCCGGCCGCGCGCTCGCTTGGCGTGATCGCCGAGACGGCGCTTGAGCGCCGCTTCGGGGGCCGCATTCTCGTTGGGCATTGCTGCTCGCTGGCCTTGCAGGGCGAGGGCGACGCGGCCAGGACGATCGAGGCGGTGGCGCGAGCGAACATCAGCGTCGTCTCGCTGCCGATGTGCAACTTGTTCCTTCAGGATCGCCACGCGGGGCGGACGCCGCGCTGGCGCGGCGTCACCGCGCTGCATGAACTGAAACGCGCCGGCGTGAACGTGCTGATCGCCAGTGACAACGTGCGCGATCCGTTTTACGCCTATGGCGATCTCGATATGCTGGAGGTTTGGCGCGAGGGCGTGCGCATCCTGCATCTCGACTATCCGTTCGCGGATTGGGCGGCTGCCGTGCGCGAGGGCCCGGCGAAGGCGATGGGCGTCGAGGGCGGCCCGTTGCGGCCTGGCGCACCCGCCGACCTGATCCTCACCCGCGCGCACGACTTCACGCAGCTTTTCGCCCGTCCGCATCTCGATCGCGTCGTTTTGCGCGATGGCCTTCCGCTCGGGCCGCCGCCAGATTACACAGAGATAGAGGCTTGGGAGTCCACACTTTGAGCGCCTACGACATAGCCGCCTTCCGCAAGATGATCGGCGGCGTCAAATGCGAGGACAATGCGGTCCTCGTGAAACAGAAGAGCCGCGACTTCTACTGGTATTCGCCGGTGCTCAAGCGGGAGCTCGAAGCCGTGACGGGCGACATCGTCGTCAGCCCGGTCAGCGAGGCCGAGGTCGCGACCGTGCTCGCGGCCGCCCATAAGCTCAAGATTCCGGTGACGCCGCGCGGCTCGGGGACCGGCAATTACGGGCAGGCGATGCCGCTGACCGGCGGGATCGTGCTCAATCTCGCCGAGATGAACAAGGTCCTCAAGATTGAGACAGGCCGCGTCGTTGTCGAGCCGGGCGCGGTGCTGATCGACATCGACAAAGCGTGCGCAGAGTCCGGGCAGGAGCTTCGCATGTTTCCCTCGACGCGCGGGACGGCGAGCCTTGCGGGCTTCGTCGCCGGCGGCTCGGGCGGCGTCGGATCGATCACCTGGGGCGGCCTGCGCGATTTCGGCAACGTGCTGCGGTTACGCCTCCTGACGATGGAGAGCGAGCCCCGAAGGCTCGAACTGACGGGCGAGGATCTGCACAAGGCGATACACGCTTATGGCACGAACGGAATCATCACCGAGGTCGAAGCGCCGCTGACGGCGGCCTACCGCTGGGTCGATGTGATCGTCGGATTCGATTCCTTCGCGGCCGCCACGGCGTATGCGTTGGCGCTCGGCGAGCAGGACGGAATTTTGAAGAAGGAAGTCGCGGTCGTCGCCGCGCCCGCGCCGCAGGACTATTTTCTGCGTCACCGCGCTTTTATTCCGAACGGAAAGAGCGTCGTCATCGCGATGATCGCGCCGCAATCGCTCGACGCCTTCGAGGCTTTCACCCGCCTGAACAAGCATGCGGATATTCTCTTCGACGCATCGAAGACGAAGCCGGAAGAAATGAAGGGCCTGCCGCCGAACTATGAGCTGACATGGAATCACACGACATTGCGGGGTTTGCGAGTCGATCCGAAGATAACCTATCTGCAGACCCGCTATCCCTCCGACAGGTCGCTTGAGATTGTCCGCAAGGTGCATGAACGTTTTGCCGAGGAGATGATCGGGCATCTCGAACTCATCCGCTTCAACGGCCGCCTCGGTTTCGCCGGCCTGCCGATGATTCGCTTCACGACGGAGGAGCGGCTGCAGGCGATCATCGACGAGCACGAGGCGATGGGCGCGCCCGTGTTCAACCCGCACCGCTACACGCTGGAAGAAGGCGGCATGAAGCAGACCGACGCCATCCAGCTCGCCTTCAAGCGCGAGACCGATCCTGATGGGCTGCTCAATCCCGGCAAGATGATCGCCTGGGACAATCCGGATTTCGACTATTCGGCGCGCAAGAATTATCTGTTTCCCGGCCTCGAAGCGCGCGCCCTCGCGGCGCAGGGCTAAGGCTCGGGATCTTGCGCATCCTCGTCCTGTTCGCACATCCGGTCGAAACGAGCTTTGCCGCGGCGCTTCATGCGAAGACAGTCGAGACATTGCGGAAACGCGGCCACGAGGTGGACGACTGCGATCTTTACGCCGAGAATTTCAATCCCGTTATGAGCCGTGAGGAGCGGATCGACTATCACGAGGTCCCGATCAACCGGAAGAATGTTGAACCCTATGTTCAACGGCTGGAGCGAGCCGAAGCGTTGGTCTTCTGCTTCCCGGTCTGGAACATGGGCCTTCCGGCGATCCTGAAGGGCTTTGTCGACCGGGTCTTTATCGCCGGCGTCACGTTCCGGCTCGAGCCGAACGGCGACTATGTGCCGATGATGCACAACATCAGGAAAATGGGGGTCGTCTGCACTTACGGCGGCACGCGGCTCCTGACCTTCCTCATGGGCGACCCGCCGCGCCGGTTTTTCAAACGCTCGCTGCGCGCCACCTGCGCGCCCGGTACGCGCTGCGACTATCTCGCGCTGCACGACATGGACCACCAAACGCAGGTAGGCCGCGAGGCTTTTCTGCGGAAGGTGGAGGCGCGGTTCTCTTCGTGGTGAACAGACTGTTCGGCTAGGACCAAGCGGGAACCCGCCGCCTGAACGCCCCACCGTGTTGCACCCACGGTTTGCGCTCGGATTTTTCGTGGGCTAGCTTGCGCGAATAGTTTTTGGACCCAAAACAATTTCAACGGGGGACGCCATGCTCGAGCCGTCCATTGTCGCCATTCGCCAGGGAAAGGGCAATTCCGCCGCGGTCGTCTTCGTTCATGGTTTTATGGGAAACGGGCTGAAGACTTGGCGAAACCTGTCCGGACGGATCGCTGACGAACCGAGATTGCCAGCGTGGGATTTTTGGACCGTCACTTACGGTTCAAAGGCCTGGATCCCGGATGTTTCAGGCATCTGGACCGCTGACGCGGATCTTTCGATCCTGGCGGAGAGGCTCGCAACTCATCTGCAATCCGGCACGCTTGCCGGATACAAGTCGGTGGTGCTGATCGCCCATAGCATGGGGGGGCTCATCGTCCAGAAGGCGCTCGTCGACTACCCCAAAGTCGCAAAGCGCGTGCATGCCGTGATTCTGTTCGGAACGCCAAGCGGGGGCCTTGTGAAGGCGCGCGCCGGCTGGTTCTGGAAGCGTCAGCTTGCGGATATGGCAAAGAGCGGACCGTTCATCACATCGCTTCGTGCGGACTGGCAAAAGCGTTTTAGTAAGAACCGACCGTTCTGGTTCCTCGCCGTAGCAGGCGAACGCGACCAGTTCGTCCCCCCAAAATCTTCGCTTGGCCCCTTTCCCAAGGAGGAACAGGCTGTCGTCGCCGGCAACCACGTCACGATGCTGTCGCCCGATGGAAAGGATCCGGAAGTCGTAGCGCTCGTCGCCCGCAGGATCGTCGGGGACAGCGCTGATGTCGGCGACTCGGCGCGCCGCGCGATCGAGCGCGGGGATTTCCAAGGCGTGATCGACCGCGACTACGACCGGTTCCGAGATCTTAACTCCAAAGCACTGGTGCAACTGGCGATCGCCCTCGATGCGGTGGGTCGGCGGGATGACGCTTACGCCGTGCTCGCGCAGCGCGGACAACTCGACAGCGACGTACTGGGAACGCTGGCAGGCCGGCTCAAGCGACGGTGGCTGTTGACGAGAAGGGCCGTCGATGGGGAAGCCGCCATTGCCCATTACGCGAAGGGCTACGCGCTTTCTCCCAATCTTCGGCAAAAGTACTATCACGAAATCAACCTCGCCTTCCTCGATCTCGTCCTCGCCGACAAACGCGACGTCGCCCGCAATCGGGCTAACGATGCGCTCGCGGCCTGTCGGAAAGCCGAAGAGAGCAAAGAGGCCGACGAATGGGCGCCGGCGACGCGAGGGGAAGCCGATCTCATTCTGCGAAACGATGACGCGGCCTTCGCGGCCTATCGGCAATTTGTCGCCGCCAACGGTGGCGACCCGTGGAAAGTCAATTCCACCTATCTCAATGCGCGCAACATCGCGAAGGCTTACGGGGATCGCGAACTTGCCCGCAAACTTGGAGAGATCTTCGGCGACCCGGATCCGTGAGGAGACGACAGGCGCCGGGCGACGCGATCTCGCGCTGGCCAGGAAGGAAAGAAGCTGCTGCGCTTCCGCCGAAGGTCGTCACGGCTACGAAAACTTCGCTATGCTTTTCCATGATCCCCCCTCCCTGCATGAGGCCCGGCTCGGTTCGCCCGAGCAACCCTCGTTCTTAACTTCACGAAGGGGCGGGCCACCAACTCAGCCCGCGAACGTGACGTCTGGCTAGTCAAGCGTGTAGCGCCGCACTTGGGTTGTTCCAAGAGAGTTCGAGCCCAGGCAACGCATGGCTGCGTTGAAGTCGCGTCTGGCGTAAATCGGTCGATCTGGCGCGACCGCGCCTGGAACCCTTGCCCGAGGTCGAACTGGTTCTGGTCGACGTGGTAAGCTTTCGCTCGGCGGGGTGGTCGCCGCGGGCGTGGCGTTACGGGATCAGAAATCCCGCTCGACAAATCCATGCTTACCCGCGAATCGGTCCCCTTCCAAGCTGCTGCTGGTGTTAGCCCTTTGCTGGAGCGCTCGTCCACGGGGACGAAGCGATTGCAGAGGTCACCGCGACCGGTGCGCCATTCTGATGGAATTTTATAGAAGTCCGACGTTCGGCCTTTTTTGCTCACCTGAAGCGTATAAGCGCACCGGCTCTAACATCTTCCTCGACGCGGTCATCAGGCGCGCGGGAATCGACTTTTGCGGCGCCCGCTCCTGAGCCCGCACCGAGGCTTCTGCCGTAGGTAGTTTCCGAGGCTGCCGGGGGCGTTCAGCGAGGGCGTATCCATACCACGCTAGATAGTGGCCCGTCCGTATCGTTGCGGATGAGCCATTGCCCCGACCGATCGTTGGCTTGTCAGCGCCGGATCGGGTTCCGGGTGGCGACCTCTTCCGCCGCGCAAGCCGTTCGGGAGACCTGTTATTTGTCGAACCTAGTGTTGACGGCCAAGCCCGCGAGCACAACGCGTGGCTTCCTCGGATTTTCCAAGCGTCCGTCGCCGTGGGATAACGAGCAACCGATCCGTGAAGAGTTGTTCAGCGTTGAGCGCCTCGAGACCCACGCGAAGAGTCTTGCGCTCGCGCAGACGGTAACGTCCCGTCCGACCCGCGGCCGGCCTTTGGCCTCCCGACTTGCCGACAACGCGAAAGTCCTTTTGTCGGCCTATCGATTAATCGTGAACGCTATCGGCCGTGGCCGCCAGATCACGCCGGCGGGAGAGTGGCTTATCGACAATTTTCATTTGGTGGAAAGGCAGATCCATCAGATCAGCACCGATTTGCCGCCAGGCTATTACCGTCAGCTCCCAAAACTCGATGCTGGGCCATTCACGGGGTATCCCCGCGTGTTCGGCATGGCGTGGGGGTTTGTCGCCCACACTGACAGCTCCTTCGACTGCGATATCCTCGTTTCCTATGTCAAAGCGTATCAAAAGGTCCAACCCCTTACGATCGGGGAGCTCTGGGCGGTCTCGATAACGATCCAAATCGTCTTGATTGAGAATTTGAGGCGGCTTGCGCAACAGATCACGCGCAGCCGGGCCGCGCGCCACGAGGCAGACAGCCTCGCGGATCGCCTCCTTGGAGTGGGCGGGCGCGCCCCGGAACCGGCGTCGGTCGTTTTCGCGGGATATGGCGTTCAGCCCCTTTCTACGGCGTTTGCGGTCGAACTCGTGCATCGGCTTCGCGACCAGGATCCAAGGTTGACGCCGGCGTTGGCGTGGCTCGACGAGCGGCTCGCGAAGCAGGGCCTGACGTCGGATTCGGCCGTGCGGGAGGTTCATCGCAGCCAGGGGGCCGCGAACGTGACGGTCCGGAACATCGTGACAAGCCTGAGGGTGATCGCCGAAGTTGACTGGCAGGTCCTGTTCGAACGTTATTGTCTCGTCGATGACGTGCTCGCCTCGGGGTGCGCATTTCGCGAGATGGATTTTACGACTCGCAATCTCTACCGAAGCGCGGTCGAGGTTCTGGCGCGGCGGTCCGAGCATGACGAACTCGGGATCGCGCGCCTCGCCGTCGCGGCCGGGCGTCTGCCCCGTCCGGCCTGCGAACCGGCGGAGCAAATCCGGCGCAGCGACGCAGGCTATTATCTGCTTGGCGAGGGACGCCGGGAATTCGAGGGTTCGCTGGGGTTTCGCGGATTTCGGGGCTGGCCCGGGCGCGTCCCGGCGCTACGGAAATTCGACGCCTACGCTGCAGCGATCATAGCGACGTCCGCAATCGTTCTCGCCGCGCCCATGATCGTCCTGGCGAGATTGGGCCTCGGCCCGGTCCAGCTCACAATCCTCGCGATTCTCGGCGCCATTTGCGCGATTGACGCGGGCGTCGCGCTCGCCAACTGGGCGGCTACGCTTTTCGTTCGCCCCCTTGCGTTGCCCGGCCTTGAGCTTCGCAGCGGGATTCCCGAGTCTTTGCGCACGCTCGTCGCCGTACCGACGCTCTTGACCACGTCCGAAGAGATCGCGGAACAGGTTGAACGGCTCGAGATCCACTATCTGGCGAGTCCGGAAGGCGATCTGCATTTTGCTCTGCTGACGGATTGGATCGACGCGGACGTCGAGCGAGCGGAAGTCGATGAAGTCCTGGTCGCCGTCGCGAGAGACGGCATCGAGCGCCTCAATCGAATCTACGGCCCCGCCCCCGCGGGCCCACGTTTCCTCCTCCTGCACCGTCGACGAGTTTGGAGCGAAAGCGAGGGGCGCTGGATTGGCTGGGAACGCAAGCGCGGCAAGCTCCACGAGTTGAACCGGCTCTTGCGAGGGGCCACGGACACCACCTTCCTCAATACAGGCGGCGTGGCGCTATCGGCGCCGAAAGACGTCCGATATGTTGTAACGCTCAACTCGGATACAAGGCTGCCACGCGACACCGTTCGGCGGCTAATCGGCAAGATGGCGCATCCGCTCAACCGGCCGCGTTTCGACGCGGAGCGCGGCGCGATCGTGGAGGGCTACGAAGTCCTCCAGCCTCGGGTTACGCCGTCGCTTCCCAATGGCGGCGAAGGTTCGCTGTTTCAGCGCGTGTTTTCGAGCGCCAGCGGCATTGATCCCTATGCCGCAGCCGTCTCTGACGTATACCAGGACTTGTTCGGGGAGGGCTCTTACGCAGGAAAAGGCATCTACGATATTGATGCGTTCGAGCGCGTCCTCTCCGGACGAACCCCTGACTCGACCTTGCTGAGCCATGACCTGTTCGAGGGGACGTTCGCGCGCGCGGGCTTCGCCTCAGATGTCGAAGTCGTCGACGATTTTCCTTCGCGATACGATGTGAGCGCCCGGCGTCTTCACCGCTGGGCACGGGGAGATTGGCAACTCCTGCCGTGGATTCTCGGTTTCGCGGGCAAAGGCGCCCGGACGACAAGCGTAAAGGACAAGCTCCCGCGGATTGGTCGCTGGAAGATGATCGACAACCTGCGTCGGACGCTCAGTGCGCCCGCTTGCATGCTCGCTTTGGCCATTGGCTGGACGCTGCCGTTTGAAGTGTCGCTCGTCTGGACGACATTCGTGCTCGCAACCATTCTTCTGCCAAGTCTCATCCCGGTGATTTCAGCAATTGTGGGTCCTCGTTCCGGTGCTGCGATGTTCAGCCACTTGCGAGCGCTCGGGGGACAGTTCCGTCTCGCGGTGACATTGTCGGGGTTGAATATCACCTTCCTGGCGGATCACGCCTGGTTGATGGGCGACGCCATCGCGCGGACGCTGTGGCGGCTTTTCGTTACTCGCCGGCGCCTGCTTGAATGGACCCCAGCGGCAGAGAGCGCGGCTGCAAAGCGTCTCGATCTCAAGGGCTTCGCGGTTCGGATGGCGGGGGCGTTCATCCTCGCTGCGGTGGCGCTGTCTCTGGCGCTTCTGTTTGGGCGCGGAACTTGGCCGATCGCAACGCCGCTCGTGGCGTTATGGCTGATCTCGCCGGCTGTCGCGCGCTATGTCAGCTTTTCTCCGGGCATCGGGACCGTCGCGAAAATTACGGGGCCCCAAACCCTCGCCTTGCGTCAAACCGCGCGGCGCACCTGGCGGTTCTTCGAAACTTTCGTGACGGCGGATGACAACACGCTGCCGCCGGACAATTTCCAGGAGAGCCCGGCGCCCAAAGTCGCCCACCGAACCTCTCCGACCAATCTGGGCTTGTATTTGTTGTCCGTCGCCTGCGCCCGCGACTTCGGTTGGATTGGGGCGACCGAAACCATCGAGCGGCTGGAAGCGACGCTTGCCACCATGGCTCGCATGCCTCGCTTTCGCGGCCACTTCTACAATTGGTACGACACCCGCGATCTAAAGGCGCTCGAACCCAAATATGTGTCCTCTGTCGACAGCGGCAATCTGGCCGGTCATCTCATCGCGGTCGCCAATGCCTGCAAGGAGTGGAGGCGTTCGCCGATGGCCGCCGCGTCGCGTCGGGCTGGAATAGCCGACGCTCTTGCCCTGACCGCTGAGCAGGCCGCGCACCTGCGCCTGGGCCGTCGGACTCAGACCGTAACCCCGCATCAACTTGAGGATTCGCTTGCCGCGATGACCAATATTCTCGCGAACGGCTCTCCGTCCGGGGAAACGCTCGCGATTCAACTGTCCGAGCTCGCAAGGGAGGCAGCAATTGCGCTCGACATCTCCAGCGCGATCGCTCTCGAGCGGAGCGATGGTAGCGGATCGGATCTCTTGTATTGGGCGCGGGCGACCCTGAGCGCCATCAAGGCGCATAGCGCGGATCACGAGTCCACGGCTGGGACAGCGGCTTCCCGTGAAGCCCGGTTGCTTGTGCTGGAGAACGCCTTCCGCGCGATGGCGATGGCGATGGAGTTTGGCTTTCTGTTCGACCCTGAGCGCCAGTTGTTGTCGATCGGGTATCTCATTTCCGAATCCGCTCTCGATCCGAACTGTTACGACCTCCTCGCGTCGGAGGCGCGGCTGGCGAGTTTCTTCGCGATCGCCAAGGGAGACATACCCGCGCGACACTGGTTCCGGCTCGGCCGTGCGGCGACGCCGGTCTCCCGCGGCACGGCCCTGATCTCCTGGTCGGGATCAATGTTCGAGTATCTCATGCCGCCGCTCGTCATGAGGGCGCCCACGGGAAGCTTGCTCGAGCAGACGGATCGGCTCGTCGTGCGCCGCCAGATCGAATACGGCGACAAACTCGGATTGCCATGGGGGATTTCCGAATCCGCGTACAATGCCCGCGATCTCGAATTGACCTATCAATATTCCAATTTTGGCGTTCCTGGCCTCGGATTGAAACGGGGACTAGGGGAGAATCAGAGTTATCGCGCCCTATGCGACCGGACTGGCGACCATGGTCGCCCCTTCGGCGGCGGCCGCGAATTTTGATCGCCTGGCAACGCTGGGCGCCCGGGGCCGCTTCGGCTTTTACGAGTTCGATCGATTTCACCCCGACGCGGGTTCCGGAAGGCGAACGGTTCGCCCTCGTCCGCGCCTTCATGGCGCACCATCAGGGTATGACAATCGCCGCCATCGCCAATGCGGTCTTCGACGGCGCGGTTCGAGAGCGTTTCCATGCCGAGCCGATCGTTCGGGCGACGGAATTGTTGTTGCAGGAGCGGATTCCTCGCGAGGTCGCTTCGACGCAGCCGTGGGCGACGGAAGTTAAGTCGGGCGCGCGCGCGAGCGACGTGGATTCGTCCGGTGGGCGCCGGTTTGTCTCCGTTCATCAATCCATGCCGGCCACACAACTTCTTTCCAATGGGAATTATGCCGTGATGTTGACCACGGCTGGCTCTGGATACAGCCGGTGGGGAGACATCGCCATCACGCGATGGCGAGAGGACGCCACTCGAGACGATAGCGGCTCATATATATTTCTTAGGGACATGCGGAGCGGCGCCGTGTGGTCGGCCGGATTTCAGCCGGCTGGCGTGGAGCCCGACGAATACGCCGTTGAGTTCAACGAAGATCACGTAGAGTTCACCCGACGCGATGGCGCTTTGACGACAATGCTCGAGGTGCTTGTTTCGGCCGAAGACGATGCGGAGGTTCGGCGCGTCTCTATCTCCAACGCGGGAAGTCGGGCGCGCGACATCGAGATCACATCATATTGCGAACTTGCTTTGGGGCCGCAAGGCGCGGATGTCGCCCATCCCGCATTCGCCAAGCTCTTCGTCGAGACCGAATACATCGAGGACTGCGGCGCGATCCTGGCGACGCGACGAAAGCGGACGCCTTCCGAGCCCGAACTGTGGGCGGCGCATTTGAGCGTCGCCAATGGCGAAGCGGTCGGCAGTCCGGAGTTCGAAACCGACAGAGCGCGATTTCTGGGCCGCGGACACGGCGTTACCGCGCCGATCGCGGTCACGGACGCTCGGCCGCTGACCAATTCGGTGGGAACGGTTCTTGATCCGATCTTTGCGTTGCGCCGGCGTGTGCGCGTGGCGGCCGGGGCAACGGTTCGTGTCGCTTTCTGGACCATGGCGGCGGAGACGCGAGCCGCGCTATTGGACTGCGTGGACAAACATCGGGACGCTGCGGCGTATGAACGCGCGACGACGCTGGCGTGGACCCAGGCGCAGGTGCAACTCCACCATCTCGCCGTCAGCACCAGCCAAGCCGGGCTTTTTCAACGCCTCGCAAGCCACGTCATCTTCGCGGGCCCTGCTCTGCGCCCGTCGTCGGACGTCATTCGGCAAGGTTCCGGTCCGCAATCGGGCCTTTGGCGTCAAGGCATATCCGGCGATTTGCCGATCGTGCTTTTGCGAATCGCCGAGATCGAAACTCTCAGTGTCGCCCGCCAGATCCTGCAAGCTCATGAATATTGGCGGATGAAACAACTCGCTGTCGACCTTGTCATTCTGAACGAGCGGAAATCGTCGTATGTGCAGGACCTTCAGGTCGCCATCGAGACACTGGCGCGCGCCAGTCAGTCGCGACCCGCTCCCGGAACAGATCGTCAACCAGGCGGGGTATTCGTCCTTCGCGCGGACCTGATCGACCTCGAAATGCGCGCCCTGCTCGTCGCTACGGCCCGCGTCGTGCTTCTGGCGCAACACGGCAGCCTTTCGGACCAACTTGATCGCCTCGCCGAAACGGTCGGGCCGCTGCGTCCGCTCAAAGACGTTCCCGCGGTTCGGCCCGGGCGGCTTCCCATGCTTCGGAGGCCCGAACTCGAATTCTTTAACGGGCTGGGAGGATTTGCGGCCGGCGGCAAGGAATATGTGACGATACTCGGGCCTGGCCAATCGACTCCCGCGCCTTGGATCAACGTCATCTCGAATTCGACCTTCGGCTTCCAGGCCGCAACCGAAGGCGGGGGATACACATGGTCGGTCAACAGCCGCGAGAACCAGCTCACCCCCTGGTCGAACGATCCTGTTAGCGACCCTCCGGGCGAAGCGTTCTATGTGCGGGACGACAAGACCGGCAAGGTCTGGAGTCCGACAGCGGCTCCCATCCGAGACCCTTCCGGAGTCTATGTCGCCCATCATGGCCGGGGCTACAGCCGCTTCGAGCACAGCGCGGACGGCGTCGCCGCCGATCTTCTCCAGTACGTGCCGGTCGAAGGATCGATCAAGATATCGCGCCTCCGGCTGACGAACACATCGATCCTCACCCGTCATCTTAGCGTGACTGCTTATGTCGAGTGGGTGCTCGGCGCGTCGAGGTCAGTTACGCTCGCATTCATCGAAACCGAGACCGACGCCGCGACAGGCGCGATCTTCGCGCGTAATCCGTCGAATTTGACTTTCGGTTCGCGTGTCGCTTTCGCCGACATGCGGGGCGCCCAGACCGACTGGACGTGCGATCGTCGCGAGTTCATAGGCCGCAACCGGACGCTTGCCAATCCGGCTGGGCTCGCGAGCGCGTCGCCGCTGTCCAAAAGCGTCGGTGCGGCGTTAGACCCTTGCGCCGCTATGCGCGCCAAGGTGGAACTGCAGCCGGGCGGCGTTGCCGAGATCGTCTTTTTTCTGGGAGAGGCCGCGAGCCGCGAAGACGCTCGCGCTGCGATTTTGAAATTTCGCGCTGCCAATCTCGACGCTCTGGAAAAAGACATCGCGCGGAGCTGGAATGAGATTTTGGGCGCAATCGAGGTTAAGACTCCCGACCGTACGTTGGATCTTATGCTTAACGGCTGGCTGCTGTACCAGACGCTTGCCTGCCGGATTTGGGCGCGTTCGGCCTTCTATCAAGCCAGCGGCGCCTACGGATTTCGTGACCAACTGCAGGACGGCATGGCGCTCGCCGTAGCCCGGCCCGATCTGACGCGCGAGCACCTGCTGCGAGCCGCCGCGCGCCAATTCGCAGAGGGCGACGTGCAGCATTGGTGGCTGCCGCATTCCGGACAAGGCGTCCGGACGCGCATTTCCGACGATCGCGCCTGGTTGGCTTACACGGTTGCTCAATATGTCGAGACGACGAATGATCCTTCTGTGCTCGACGAATTGGTTCCTTTTCTTGAGGGCGCGCCGCTTGAAGCGGGCGAGACTGATCGCTTTTTTGATCCGACGGTGTCTCAAAGAAGCGCAACCCTCTTCGAACATTGCGCCCTTGCGCTCGATGCAAGTCTAGCAGCCGGTCGGCATGGACTTCCGCTCATTGGTACAGGCGACTGGAACGACGGGATGAACCGCGTGGGAGATCAGGGCTGCGGAGAGAGTGTCTGGCTCGGATGGTTCCTGCATTCTGCGCTCACGGCCTTCGTGCCGCTGGCGTTGGCGCGCAATGACATGCGGCGCGTGGAAACGTGGACGGCGCACGCGGACGCGCTGAAGGCCGCCATCGAGCGCGAAGCGTGGGACGGCGAATGGTATCGCAGGGGCTATTTCGATGATGGCGCGCCGCTGGGGTCCGCGACCAGCGACGAGTGCCGGATTGATTCCATCGCACAGTCGTGGGCGGTCTTGTCGGGCGCAGCGGCGCCCGATCGGTCGGCCCGTGCGATGGCTGCGCTTGATAGGCAGTTGACAAGACGCGAGGAAGGATTGGCGCTGTTGTTTACGCCCCCGTTCGACAAAACGACGAACGATCCGGGATACATCAGGGGTTATCCGCCAGGCGTCCGCGAGAACGGCGGACAGTATACCCATGCGGCGACTTGGTCGGTGATGGCGTTCGCTGCGCTCGGTGAGGGCGACAAGGCGGCGGAGCTTTTTTCGTTGCTCAACCCCATCAACCACTCGCGTACACCAGCGGATGTGTACCGTTATAAGGTCGAGCCTTACGTCGTGTGCGCTGACATCTACTCGACCCCGCCGCACGTCGGGCGCGGCGGCTGGACCTGGTATACCGGCTCGGCGGGCTGGCTTCAGCGCGCAGGCGTCGAGAGCCTGCTCGGTCTCCGGCTCCGCGGAGCAACTCTGTTGGTCGACCCTTGCGTTCCCAAGGCTTGGGGCCGGTACGAGGCGAAAGTGAAATACCGAACCGCGCACTATTCGATTTCCGTCGAGAACCCAAGTGGGGTCAGTCGGGGCGTTGTGTTCGCAGAAGTCGACGGAGTCGAGATCTCGGAACGTCCGCTCCTCGTGACGCTCCTGGATGATGGGGGTCAGCATGAGGTCGACGTGCGGCTCGGATGATAGTCGTCGTTCGATTTCGAAACGGAGAGTCGATGCCGGGAAGATTAAGTCCTCATTTCAAGTGGGCGAAACTATCGCTGGGGGCTCGCTCAGGCGGCGATACGGTACGACATTTGAGAGGCTTGTCTGATCAAGCTTCGACTTCGGCGCCGCGGTTTTCTCCTCCAGGAGCCGGATTGGACTTCGGTTTCCGCGCGGATTTGGAGGCGCTGTAATCGAGTATCCAATACGTGAGCAATTTCAGGCGATCATTCAGGAGCGCCCAGGCTACGGCCCATCCCCAAACGAACAGCGCCAAGCTCCAGCCGAGCGGCGTCATGAACAGCCCATAGACCGCGATCAAAGTCGCGACCATTTGCGTGCCCAGCACGGCGAGCAGCAATATCCGAGCGGGACGAATTGACCAGAAGGGACCGCGGGTGCGCGTCAGAAAGATGGTCAGGTGGCCGGCCACGGACAGCTTCAGGTACATCATCGTCTGGATGACTGCTCGGTCGAGAAGGAATACGCGCTCCGCGAGGTAGAAGAGGGCGAACACCGAAACGACGCCGGCCACGCCCAGCACCGTGGAGACCCCCAGAACCGCGCGCATATTCCAGGCTTCCGGCTTCATCCTGTAGATGACATTGTCGTAGGCGATGGACAGAATGGCGCCGTCGTTGAGCAGCGCCAGCATGACGATCATGATCGCTGTGACAGGGTAGAAATTGAAGACGACAATCGCGAGCGTCATGAACAGGAGAACGCGCAGCGTCTCGGCGATGCGATAGATCGCGTAGCTGTTCATCCGCTGGAAGATGCGACGGCTTTCCTTGATTGCCTCGATGATCACCGAGAGCCCCGGCGTCAGAAGCACAATGGCCGCCGCAGCGCGCGCCGCATCAGTCGCGCCGGAAACGGCGATTCCGCAGTCGGCTTTTTTCAGCGCAGGGGCGTCGTTGACCCCATCGCCCGTCATCCCGACAATGTGGTCGTGTTTTTGCAGAACGTCGACGATATGGAACTTGTTTTCTGGGAATACTTGAGCGAAGCCGTCGGCGTCTTCGATGGTCTTGGCCATCGCCATGGTTTCGTCGGTTTTGGAGTCGCCGAGCGTCTTGGCGTCGAGGATGTTCGAACCCATCCCGAGCGTCTTGGCCATCTCCCGAGCGATCGCGAGCGCATCGCCTGTCACCATCTTGATCTTCACGCCCATCTCTGCCGCGGTGGCGACAGTCGATTTGGCGTCTTCGCGCGGCGGATCGAACAACGGTAAGACGCCAAGAAGCCGCCATACGCCGTCGCCCTCCGCGCGCGCGACGCCCAGCGCGCGAAAACCGCGCGCGGCAAAGTCGTCGACAGCCCTGTCGACGGCGCTCTTCGCCGCCGCATCTGCCGACAGCGCCAAGATGACCTGCGGCGCGCCCTTGGTCACCTTGAATGTCTTCCCGTCCGCGCCCTTGACGGTCGCCTCGGTGCGCTTGTGTACGGGATCGAAGGGCGTGAAATGAGTGACCTGATAGGGCTTCAGCGCGTCCTTGTCCTTCAGGCCGCCGAGGACCGCGAGATCGATCGTGTCGTCGTTGGCCGCCTGCGAGGCCAATGCGCCAGCGAGGATAAGCTCTTCGGCCGTAGTCGCATCAAGGCAGAATGGCGTCCCGAGCGTCAGCTTGTTCTGGGTCAGTGTGCCGGTCTTGTCGGCGCAGAGCACGTCGACGCCGGCGAGTTCTTCGATCGCGACCAGTTTGCTCACAATCGCCTGTTTCTTCGCGAGCAGGCGCGCGCCGACCGCCATCGTCACCGAGAGAACCGTCGGCATGGCGACGGGGATCGCCGCCACCGTCAGCACGAGCGCAAACTGCAGTAGGGTCAGGATCGGCTCGCCGCGATAGATTCCAAGGCCGACAATAAGTGCCACCAGGATCAACGCCAGGATGATCAGGTAGTCGCCGATCTTCAGAACGGCTTTCTGGAAATGGCTGACCGTGACCGCCGTCTCTACCAACTCCGCGGTCTTGCCGAAGTAGGTTTTTCCGCCCGTCGCATAGACCAGCGCGCCGATTTCGCCGCGACGAACGATCGAACCGGAGAAGACGGCGTCGCCCGATTTCCGTGTGGCGGGCAAGGACTCCCCGGTCAGAGCGGATTGGTCGACGGATATCTCGTCGCCGTCCAGTAACCGCGCATCGGCCGGCACGATGTCGCCAAGCCGCAGACGGATGGCGTCACCCGGCACGAGTTCACGCGCCGCCGGGTTGACCCACTTGCCGTCGCGTTTCACCCTGGCCTTGATCGCGAGCGTCGCCTTCAGCGCAGCGATGGCGTTGCCCGCCTGATGTTCTTCCCAGAAGCCGACCACCGCGTTGGCAAAGAGCAGAACGAGAATTATGCCAAAATCCGGCCAATGCCCGGCCGCCGCAGACAGGATCACCGCCGCTTCGATCATCCAGGGAATCGGCCCCCAGAAATAGGAGAGAAATTTCAGGACCTCGTTGGTCTTCTTCTCTGCGATCTCGTTGGGGCCATATTGCATCAACCGCTTCTTCGCTTCGGCCTCGGTCAGGCCATCCGGCGTCGAACCCAGTTTCGTCTCGACCTCCGCCAGGGGCAGGGTTTGCAGATCGTCCTTGGCGACGGAGTTCGATCCCGGATGAAATTTGGGGGCCTTGGAATGACGCGCGAATATCCACATCGCCGTACCTCTTTCCATCCTGTTGTCGCGCAAATCGCTGGCGCCGACCGAGGCCCACGGTCTGGCTCATTCGCCGATGCCTTGCACGGCGCTTTGACCGGGCCTGTCAATCTTAGGCGCCGCGACTTCGCGCAAACAGGGTCGGAAATTACTCACGAGGCAATGCTGGTAGCGTTGTGCCCGCCGACGCGAACATTCCGATCAACGTGTGCGCGGAAGTCTGTTGCGTCCGCCAATAGGGCGATCCGTCTGGCCGTCGCGAGCCCGATGCCACCAGGAATTGCCGCCTGTATTCCAGGCTCGGCTTCCCTGCCTCCGCCATCAGGTGTCCGCGCCCGAAACGCTTTCTCTACCTGCCCGCAGATTGCCTATCTAACGTCCTGAACGAAATGAGCTGACGCCTGTCCTCGTCCCAAAGGGAATATTTCACGCAACGCAGGCTGTCCCAAAGCGTAAGGCGACCAACGTTGGCGAGTTCTGGATAGTCGAGCAAGACCTCGGGCAGACGGTAGAAGGGAACTCGGCTCGCCAGATGGTGGACGTGATGCACACCGATATTGGCGCTGAACCACCGCGGGATAGCCGGGAGATCGTAGTACGAGGAGCCGTGCAGCGCCGCCTGCGGATGGCTCCAATCCTCTTCCGCATCCCAACGCGTGCCCTCGAACTGATGTTGGACATAGAAGAGCCAAACTCCGATTGTCGCCGCGAGCACAAATATCGGCCCTTGGATCATGAGAAAAGGGCCGGCGCCAATAAGGCGCATTAGCAGGACAGCAACAATCGCGACTCCAACGTTGGTCGACATAGCCGAGGCCCATGGCCTCCATCCGGCGCCGCGCATGAGCCCCATCGGAACGCGATGTTGGAGCACAAACAGATATGTGGGGCCGATCCCGAACATCACCAGCGGATGCCGATACAGCCGGTAGGCGGCCCGGCGGAGGCAGCTCAACCTCAAGTACTCGCCGACTGTCAGCGTCTCGATCTCGCCGAGGCCGCGACGATCCAGGTTGCCTGAGCTGGCGTGGTGCGCTGCATGTGTGCGCTTCCAATAATCGTAAGGCGTAAGAGTGAAGACGCCCAACCCGCGTCCCACCCAGTCGTTGATTGCGCGCGTGCGAAAGAAAGCGCCATGCCCGCAATCGTGCTGGATCATAAAGAGTCGTACCAGAAAGCCGGCCGCCGGCAGCGCCAGGAGGAGAGAGAGCCCATAGCTGATGTGCATGAGCCCCCACATGGCGGTCCAAAGCGCGGCGAAGGGGACGAAGGTAACGGCGATTTCTACGACACTCCGACCCAGGTTCGGATCGCGGTAGCGCGAGAGTATGGCGGGGAGCCGTTGCCCATCGGACAAACTCCCCCGCGATGGCCCCAGGAAGGGGCTGCTTTCAAAGAAGATTGTGGTTTGCGTCACGTTTTCACCTTACTGGGTGTTTGCGAAAGAGACGTCTACCCGATCGCGGGCGCCGCCCAGCATTCTTCTCCGTCTCATGCTGCGTCTTCAAAAGCATTGGGACGTCACCCAACGAAGGTGGCGTCGGCGGATGGCATGTATGTGCCTATGTTATTGGGTATTCCGAAACTCAATTTTTGTACTAGCGAGCGCTCGTGCATCCGCGAAATCGCGCCTCTCGCGTCCAATAATCGTCTCCTGAATGTGTCGATTTGGCAATCGCATACCTCGGCCGCCTCCTCGTAGGAAAGACCGCTTGCGATCTCCAGGATTAGAGCTTCGCGCTGGTCGTCGCGAAGCCGATAAAAAGCGAGGAGAAGTTCGTCGGACTCCACACCATCGCGGTTGCGTGACAACCGCGTCGGCTCCCGCCCAGCCCCTTCGACAAACCGGCGCGGGGAGCCAAAGTGCAGCTTGTGCAGCGTGGCGAACATTAAAACTTTCAAATTAGTCTCGACCCGAGGCCCGTTTGCCGCGGTGAAAGTCCGCGCGATCGTCTCGCACACGAGGTCGTCGGAACGATCAAGATCGTTGGTAAGAACCGCAGCGAAGGCCTTCAGATGGGCAATGCAAGAGATGACATCTTGTTGCCGGCCTTCACGACTCGCCTGTGTCGTCATCGCTCCCTCCACTCTATCGTAAAGCTATAGTTCGATCCCGCCGACTCCCGTAGAGCTGTGGGGTGGTCGACGCAAATGCTACCAAGCGACGAGGAATGCGAAAGCCTCGGAAACTACTCATTCAGGAAACGACCACTTATGATACCATCTCGAGTGCAGCGCGCGATGCGGTCCAAATCAAGACGTCGTCAGCGTCAGGTTTGAGAGCCTGCCCACCCATAGTGCTTGTGGAGCCGACTTGCATATTCGTCATTAAACGCAACGAGCGGGTCCCAGGGCGGGCTCGCCTCCACGAGATCGCGAGTCACATTGAGTTCAACATGACGATCGAACCAATCG
Source organism: uncultured Alphaproteobacteria bacterium (assembly GCA_963824465.1). Taxonomy (GTDB): domain Bacteria; phylum Pseudomonadota; class Alphaproteobacteria; order Rhizobiales; family Beijerinckiaceae; genus Roseiarcus. The sequence goes on along the minus strand of CAWGPL010000014.1, from coordinate 587,420 downwards.
ATAACCTTCACAGCGGCCGGTGAAATCAGCACGCTCTTTCCCAACCACCAACTCCGCGTGTCGACGATGAAATAGTGGACGCTCCAGTCGGTATCGTCGATCATGAGATTTTCGATGTGACCAATTTCGCCGTCGACTGCATGGACGCGATACCCAGTCATTTCCATGACGCTGCGTAGATGCGGGTCGGCTGCTCGCGAGGTCGGTCCGTCGGCCGCCACTTCGTCGGTCGAGCCGAGGCCTAGATAACGGGGCGCCAGTAAGGGTGAGGCCATCGCGCCCGGCATGGCCGAGAGATTGGCGCCCCAGAGCGGGTCCCAGTCGTCGTAGCTGTAAAGCCGATTCTCCATCTGCCGCGAGACTGGCTGATCTTCGGACAAGTCCGGGCTACCTTCGACCTGCGCCTTCGTGAGCGCAACGTCGAATTGCTGCTCTTCCAGAGCCTCTCGCGAAATAGCGGAGGGATGGATGAGCACTTTGCGCCCTGTGAGCCAAGCGCCGCAATCGACAACGAGCCAGCGCACATTCCAGGATGCATCGTCGAACAGAAAGTCGACGACAGCGCCAATCCTGCCATCGGTGGCCTGGACCGCGAAGCCCTTCAGAGGGGATGTGACTTGCAACATTTTTGCGCCTGTACGAATGAACTCAGCAGATAGGCGGTGTCGCTTTGAAACTTCGACACCCGTCTCTTCTCAAGGCTAAACTTGAATGCGTCGGTCTGGACCGACGCCCCCCAGGGGCAATCAATTCTCTTTCGCGTTGAAAGCACCCGCTAATTGTCGAGCAATAAGGCAGCTACCGTTCTTGTGATCACGAAACCGGCATGGGCAGTAGGTTCGGAAAGTACCTAGGCGCGGGGTCCTGCACGGGCAGCGGCCGGCCCGCTGACCTGCCCCGTTTCAACTGTACTCGTGGCCTCCGCCTTAAGCTCCGGCCCCACCGGCGGGTCCTCTGGGTAGTTTCCGATGCTTGTGTCTGACACGCCACGGCTTTCCAAGTGCAGCGGCCCGATGAGGCGCGGCGATTGGATTGAAGGCCAGGGCGTCGGACAACGATGGTGACAGAGCCATGAACAAAGGAAGCGCGGTTCAGTTCCGAAGCGGCGTTGGCGAATATATAAAGCCGGTGATCGAGAATGCTCGAAACTCCGATGACCGCTTGGCGCCGCCCACATGAAGGGCCTTGCCCACTGGGTCCTCGGCGTTGCGAAGGCCGAGCGAGACGCCGACGTCCAGCCATCCCCTCAATGTGGTGTTTCGTTTGGAGTAGCCCATCGCGCCGCTGCGCCGCGTCCAGGCGATCAAGGAGAATGATAATGGCAGATATCGAACTGAAGAAAGTCGAAGAACAGCTGAACCACAGGCTCATCTTCAGCGTGCGCGTGAATGCCGACGAGGGCCGCATGGAATTTCCCATCGGCATCACGGATCAGGGAACGCCGGCGGCAAACGAATCCGCTGTCCTCGCTGCGACCGTGGCCTTCGCAGAGTCCCTCATGGCAGCGGCGCGGCTGAGGCTGACGCGCCGCGCATAGACCGGATCGAGGGCGCCTTCGGCTCGGCCGAGGGTCGAATATCCTGCAAACTTTCGAGGCGCGATAAGCGCCTCGTGGGCATCGTCCTGGCGTATCGCCTCTCTCCGCCCAAACACCTTGGACGCTGAAGGCCTGACGAACATGTGCGCGGCCCCTAGGCGTAAGTATTTTCCGAGGCTGCCGCAGCCGGAATCTCCGTCTTACGGTCCTCATGCCGGACGCGCGTCGGCGACCTGAACGACGCAGTGAAGGACGCGGTAAGGAAACCGCAAAACCGTCGCTCGTTGCGACCATCATCAGTCCAGAGGCCCAAACATGAGCGCCATTCTCCTAATCATCATCCTGATTCTCGTCTTCGGCGGAGGCGGAGGATATTATGCGCACAGCTATTACGGCGGCGCCGGCCTCGGCGGCGTCCTTGGAATTGTATTGATTGTACTTGTTGTCTTGTGGCTCATTGGCGGGTTAAGCGGACCCCGCGTGCTCTGAGCCTCCGCCGCCGGGGCGGGTCGCTTCGCGACCTTCAGGCATGATATTTGGCCTTGACCTGGAGCTTCGCCATTGCCGGATTCGGATCGGAGGCCGGACATCGACGCGCCGCAAGAATTGCTGGCGGACATGCCTCTGCCATCCGATGCGAAGACTTTCTTTCTCGGCGGCATTTTTGTTCTCTCGGCGTTGACGGCTGCCTATGTGGCCAGAGAGATCGTGCTGCCGATGATATTCGCGGTTATGCTCAACCTCTTGATGCAGCCCGCCTTGGCCGCCCTCGAGAGACTGCGTGTGCCCAGGGTGCTGGGATCGATTTTGCTCATACTCATCGTGTTCGCGACGATCGTTGGAATTGGCGCCGCAGTCTCCGGGCCTGCCGAAGCGTGGATCGTCAAGCTGCCCGAAGGGATTCCCCGCATCCAGGAGCGGCTAAACTTTCTCGACGCCCCGGCCAACACGCTTCGAAGATTTCTGGCCGCGGTCAATAGCTTCGGCTCCGGGGGGCTACAGCAAAGCTCACCCGGGCCTTTCGACGGCGGAGCCATTGTGTCGAGCGTCTTTTCCGGAACGCGAAGCTTCGCCGGGGCGCTGTTCACCACCGTGCTGTTTCTCTATTTCCTGCTTCTGGCGGGGGACAGCTTCCTGCGGCGGCTCGTCGAGGTCCTGCCCAGATTTGCCAGCAAGCGGCAGGCAGTCGACATCTGCCAGCAAATCGGACGCGATATTTCTGCCTATCTCCTCACAATCACCATTATGAACGCCCTTGTCGGCCTCGCGACTGCCGTCGTCATGTGGGCGACCGGCGTCGGCGATCCGATCTTGTGGGGGACGGTCGCATTCATTCTCAACTATGTCCCCATTCTCGGGCCCGCCGCAGCATTTTTCATTTTCCTATTCGCCGGCTCGCTCACGATCGCCTCGACCTGGCAGGCCCTGCTCCCTGCGGCGCTCTATGTCGGCATCCATGTGATCGAGGGGGAAACGGCCACGCCGATGCTCCTGGCCAGACGATTTACCCTCAATCCGGTTCTGGTGATCTTCTCGTTCGTGTTCTGGTTTTGGCTGTGGGGCGTCCCCGGCGCTATTCTTTCGGCGCCAATTCTGGCCACAACGAAAATCGTGTGCGATCGCATTCGTCCGCTGGCGGCGCTAGGGCATGCGATCTATTTCGCGGTCCGCCTCTGGCGCACCGTCGGGGGTTATGTACGTTTTTGCGAGCAATCTCTTATTTTCAGAGACTTGAGTGTCCTAAATGTTGTTCGTCAGGGATCCCGACGAAGGGTCGACCGAAACTCTGCGGATCGGCGCCTACCGACAAATTCTTGCGGATGTCACGCGAACCCCTCATCTTTTGGCCGGCAAAAGATGAAATCGAGGCGCGTTAACCTACAGACAGGCGCTCCCACTCATCCGAACCGCTTCCATCCGAAGCAGCGGGCTCTACGGAATCGACTGCTTCTCGGTCCTGCCCGAAGCGAGAAGCGCCAACCGGGCCAGGGCGGGCAGCGACTTCGACCCGGTTCTCTTCATGATTGCGGCGCGGTGGTTTTCGACCGTGCGCTGGCTGATCTTGAGATCGGCGGCAATGTTTTTGCTGGGCTGGCCGGCCAGCACTCGGTCCATGACCTCGCGCTGCCGTTCTGTGAGACCCTCGAGGTAAGTCGTCGCCGATTCTTGCAGCTTCGCCAATTTGCTGGATCCTGGGATAGTTCGAGAGCGCGCTCGATGCTCGCGATAAGTTCCTCCCGGCCGATCGGCTTTTCGATGAAATCCAGCGCACCGGCTTTCATGGCCTGAACCGCCATATGCACATCGGCGTTGCCCGTTATCATGATCGCGGGCACGTGATGGCCTTCGCTACGAAGCTTCTCGAGCAATTCAAGCCCACTCATTCCCGGCAGATAAGCGTCCACCAGCAGGCACGCGGATTTCCCGGGATTGAAAGCTTCGAGAAACGCCTCGCAATTCGGATAGGATTCGACCACACGGCCGTCATCCTCCAGCACGGCGCGTATCGCCTCCCGAACGAGGTCTTCATCATCGACGATGATGATTGTCGCTCCGCCTGACGGGCTCGCTGCTTCAAAAGTCTGGTGAGGAACTACGACGCGCGGCTCCGGCGGATTGGCCAGGAGCTTCTCGATCGCCCGCGTCAAGTCTTTCAGCTTAACCGGCTTGTGCAGATGAACACAGTCATGGAGGGCGATGTCGCGGAGGGTCTCGATCGAAATGTCGCCGGTGAGAACGATGAATGGAATCTCTCGGTGAAGCTCTTGTCTCAACCTGTGAGCGACCTGAACCCCGTTCATGCCGTTCGGCAGATTGTAGTCGGCGAGGACCAGGTCGGGCGGCAGCAGCTTGCCCTGGGCCAGCAACCCCAGAGCGGCTTGGCCATCGACGGCCGCCGACGTCTGGTAGCCCGCCTCCGTCAGGAAAAGCTGCAGATGCTGGCGCACTTCCGGGTCATCCTCGATGATGAGGATGGCTCCCAAAGCGCGGCGCCGTCCGCGTCGATGCGTCGTGCGTGGCTTGAGGATGAAGAACGGGCGGCGAAATGTGACCGTCTGGCGTTAGCGGGACCTCGATCGAGAACAGCGACCCCTTTCCTTTCAGCGAACGCACCCGGATACGATGGTGCAGAAGTTCACCAAGGCTCTTGACGATGGAGAGGCCGAGTCCCAGCCCTTGGCTGCGTTGGCGGGCGGCGTTGTCCACCTGATGGTATTCTTCGAATATCGCCTGCAACTCCGACTCGGGGATGCCGATCCCGGTGTCCCAGATCTCGATGCGCAAGTTGCCTGGCCGCCGCCGGCACCCGAGGAGCACACTGCCCCGCTGGGTATATTTCAGGGCGTTCGAAATTAGGTTGCGGACCATCTGCTCGAGCAGGCGCCGATCGCTGCGGATGGACAGCGCGCAAGGGACCACGCGGAAAGCGAGCCCAGCCGCCTGCGCGTGGTAGATCAACTCTTCTTTCAGCCGGTCGAACAGGTCGTTCACGCGAAAGTCGACGATTTCGGCTTTGACTGCGCCGACTTCGATCTGGTTAATGTCGAGCAGCGTATTCAGCATGCCCGTCATGGTGTCCAAAGCATCCTCGACGCGCCCGACCAGTTGCTGACCCCTTTCGCCGACGACTGTCTTCTCCAGCAGGCCCTGGAGCAGCGAAAAGAGTCTGCAACGGCTGTCTCAGATCGTGGCTCGCCGCGGCTAGGAAGCGCGTCTTCGCTATGCTCGCCAGCTCGGCCTGACGCTTGGCGACGGTGAGCGCTTCCGCCGTGCGCCTCCGTTCGGTGATGTCTTCATAGGTGATGACGACGCCTTCGGTCTTCTCGTCGCTGGCGCGGTAGGGCATGATCCGGCGCACGAACCAGGCGCCGCTCTGGCCCTCGACTTCGCGCTCCACCGGCGTCTGACTCTTGAGAACGGATTGAGAGTCATCGAGGAGAGCGTCGTCGGCCGCAAGCGACTTCAGGTCAGTGAGCGGGCGCCCTATGTCGCCCGGAATGACTTTGAAAAGCGCTTTTGTCGCTGGCGTGAAGAAGCGAATATTGAAGTGTGTATCGAGGAAAATCGTCGCGATTTTGGTGCTGTAAAGCACGTTCTGCAAATCGTCCGAAGTCGTGCGCTGTCGCTCGAGCGTTTCCTGCAGCTGGCTATTTAGGGCGTTCAATTCCTCGTTGAGCGATTGAAGCTCCTCCTTGGAGGCGAGCAATTCCTCGTTCGTCGATTGATATTCCTCGTTGACGGACAACGCCTCCTCGTTGATCGCCATCTGCTCTTCGCTCGACACTTCGAGGTTGCGAACGGCGATCTGCAATTCGGCTTTTGTCGTCTCGAGCTCCCGTTCGAGTTCGATGACCCGCGGAACGTCGGCGGACGCCGTGCTGCCCCCCCGATCGACTTTCGGCTCCGGCTCCTCAACGAAGCAGACCAGCAAGAGGTCTTCGCGTTCACGGGGCGCTGGAATGACGACAATGCTGAACGACGAACCCGATACTCCGCCTTTCGTCCGGCCGCCTCGTATGACAACGCGCCCATCTTCGTGCAGCGCGCGCTGAACGGCGGAATTCAGCTTCGTCCGCACGCCCTCGCGCGCCATTGCGATCAGATCATTGACGGGGCGGCCCGGGACAACCCTGAGATAACGATCAATCGTCCCCTGGAAGTAAAGACATTCGAGCTTGCGGTTGATCAACACAGCAGCGGGACCATAGGCCTCCAGAACCATTCGCCGGCAAAACTCGGCAAGCTCGATCTGCCGCGAAGGCGCGAACGCAGGGCTTGGACGCGCGCGCAGCCGGGATCCATCGCCGGCATTCGAGGACAGCGCGAAATCGCCGGGCCGGGCGCCGCCGACGCGGCGGTAGATCCGCTGAGGCTTTGAAATGGCGACGAACCGGCCGTCGGCGACGCCAACGGTTTCGGCGTCGCCGACGAGCAGAAGTCCGCCTTCGCGCAACGCGAAGTTAACGATGGAGACGACCTTGGCCTGCGCTTCCGGCAGGAGGTAGATCAAAAAATTCCGGCACGAAACGAAATCGAGGCGTGAGAATGGCGGATCGGCAAGCACGTCGTGCACGGCGAACACGACGTTCGAGCGCATTTCGGCCGAGATCCGGTAGGTGTGATCCTCCTTGGAGAAAAACCGCGCCAAGCGCTCCCGCGATACGTCGGCCTCGATCGAATCGGGGTAGAGACCGTCGCGAGCGCTCGCCACCGCGTCCGGATCGACGTCGGTCGCGAAGATCTGCAACTTGATCTCGCGCTTCGCGGCGTCGATTTGCTCACGAAAAAGCATGGCGAGGGAAAAAGTCTCTTCGCCGGAACTGCAACCGACGACCCACAGTCTGAGCGGCCGGTTCAGGGGATGATCGCGCACAAGGTCTGGAATGACGTTGCTGGCGAGAAAGTCGAAAACGCCGGGGTCTCGAAAAAATCCGGTGACATTGATCAGCAAATCCCTGGAGAGCCGGTCGCGCTCGTCGGGGTCCCGACGCAAGAGATCAATGTACTCCGACGCGGTTTTAATCGCGGCCAGCGCCATCCTACGCTCGACGCGCCGCTCGAGCGTACCGTGCTTGTAAAGCGTGAAGTCGTGAACCGTCTTCGTCCGCAGGACGGCAATAATGTCCGGCAGCAGGTCCTCGATCGACTTCAGCGTCGGCGATTTCGGCGCCTCGGACACAAAGACCTGACCGCGCTCCCGGGCGACCAGCGCCTGCGCGATCTTCTCGGCCCGTAGCACGAGATCGACAGCGCCGGTTGCGACCGCGCTGCGCGGCATACCGTCATAGTCGGCTTCGTTGATGTCCTGCGCGATGACGAGGCCGCCCTTCGCCTTGACCGATTTGAGGCCAAGGCTGCCGTCCGCCCCCGTTCCGGAAAGAACCACGCAGACCGCGCGGGCTCCATATTCGCGAGCCACCGAATGCAAGAGGAAGTCGAAGGGAAGCCGCGCGCCATGCCGCGCCTGCGGCGTCGAAGTCCTCAACGCGCCCTTGTCGTCGGCCGAGAGATAGACGCCAGGCGGAATGACATAGACGCGCTCGCGTTCGATCGGCATTCCATTGACCGCCAGCAGAACAGGCATCGATGTATGGCCTGCAAGCAGATCGACCATCATGCTGTCGTGGCTCGGGTCGAGATGCTGAACGATGATGAAAGCCATGCCGTTGATTGCCGGCAGGGCGTCCAGAAGCTTCCGGCAGGCATCAAGACCGCCGGCCGAGGCGCCGATCGCGACGACCGGATAGTGCTCAGCTTTGCTGGCCGAGAGCGGCTTCGATATCCAGCGCGGTCGCTTCCCCCCGCTTTTATGCTGAGGGTTGCCAGGCATTGCGTAATCTTTCTCGAGGAGCAGCGCTCAAACGGAGCGAGCGCGGAGAATAGCAAAATTCGCGAGCGATTGCGATTGAATTCGTCGCAATGCAGCATCGCGCGGTCAAGAGAACGTGAGATGACGGCATGCGTAGTTTCCAAATCTTTCCGCATGGAGAGGCTTCAGCCATAGTCGCCGCATCGTTGTCGTCGACGACGAGGGGAGGCGTGCTGTCATGAGTGTATTGGGAGCGTTGGCGCATTGAAGCGCTGTATCGGGAACCTGACCCAGCACGCGGACCATCGGCTTTGGTTTGTCGAATCGCATGTCGGGCCGAGATGACAGAAGCAGCGGATATCGCAAAGGGCCCGCGGGGCCCTCATGGTCGACCGATGATGGCGCCGATCGACGTCGACGGCGCTCCTCCGGTTTCGGGAGGTGACGCCCTCGGATCGAGCACGGTCGCTCGACAACGGCGGCGCCGGGATGAACCAGGGTCGCGCGAGCGAGGAGGGAATTCGATGAAGGCGCATCGCACTCTGGTCGTCGAAGATGATGCGATGATCGGCGATTTGCTCGCCGAGACCCTCGAAGGTCTCGGTCACGGAGTCTGCGCGGTTGAGAGCAATGTCGCCGATGCGGTCGCCGCGGCCTGCCGGCATCGACCCGACCTGATGATCGTCGATATCGGGCTCGGACAAGCAAGTGGCGTCGCGGCGGTCAAGGAGATCCTGCGGAACCATTATGCCGCGCATGTTTTCGTAACCGGCGATGCGTCGACCAGTTTGTCGCTCGGGCCGAACTCTGTGCTCATTCGAAAGCCCTTCCGTGTGTCGCAGCTGGATCAGGCGATTCAAAAAGCTTTCACGGAGCCGCCCGCATCCAACTCTGTCGAGAAGCCTGAGAAAGCGGCGGGTTGACATGACCCATGCCGCGCTCTCTCCGCTGATCGGGCCAGAATTCGACAAATTCCTGAGCGCGTCGATCGGCCAGGATCGCGATGGAAGCGGGCTTAGCGTCCTTTCCGCGCTCGCGTGGCTCGACGTCGATCCCTGGCAGGAGGCTACGAGCCTTGCGCGGATGCCAAGAGAGGCGGCTGAAGCGCGATTGACCGCGCTGATCGACACGTTACCGCGCAAACTGCCGAGCGCCATTCCGTCAAAAGCGAGCGCCGCGTATCTTGTTGCGCTTTTGCCGAACAGCAAGAGTCCGGCGGCGCGTCCGTACGACGCTGTCGTTACGGGAACCGGATTATCCCGGACGCAGACCCTGTTGGCGGTTGGCGCCTTCGCCGTCATGATGCTGGTCGTGGCTGCCGTCTCGACGCGCCTTTCGCCTGGGCCGGAAGAGGGCGCCAACTCATCGGCGCATCACGTCGCCGAGACCGCGGCAGCGGCGCCGCGCAAGCCAGGGCTTTAAGGTTGGCGCGCGCCGGCGCGCTCGCCTCGCGGCATACAAGAATGCGCTTGCGGACGATGACCCCGCGTCGCCCTCGGTCCGGACGGCGACGGTCCTGCTGAGTGGCCGTCGGGCGGCATCTGGGACCGCCGAGGCCGGGGGAAGCCTTGCTCTGAGCACGGGATCATTCGCCGTTCAGAAACCGTCACTGGACCGCTTTGATGCGATAAGGCCAAAAGGCTTCTTCGCGGACAACCCCCCAGCCAGCGACCGCTGATCTTGACGTAAGTTTCGTTGATCCCGGCCGACCTGGCAGGCAAACCGATTCCATCGCTTTTCGAACTCGGGAACATCGTGCTGAACCTAACGGATGATTGTGGTGGCCTCCAGAATGACGCCTCGTTCAGCCATTACCTCGATGAGATCCCCGAAGCTCAACAACGAAATACGGCCCGACCTCCAGCGGAATTTGATGACGCGGTTCCTGCACAACGATCAGGACCGTTAAGTGTCTTGGAGTGGGCTTGCGCGAGCGCCCTTCCCTCATGCAATCACGCCCTCGCAATCGTATGAATTACACCGGCCTGAATTTCCGTCCAATTTTCCCCGGACGAGGCGTCCCCCACCCTTCAATAGCATCCGAACCAACGATGAAATATCCTCTGTTTCCAATCGCTCGCTTCGCTGCGGCCGCAAATCGGAAGTCGGCCTCTCGTACAGTGCTGTATTCAGACCAATGGCCACCCGGCGGAGGCGGAAGCCGGCCTCGCATTTTGTTGTCGAGGACGCCAAAGATTGAATCTGCCATGATGCTATCCCCCTCCAACTTCATCACAAGGAATTCCATCTCGGCGCTCCTCTCCCAATCGGCTGTCGACCTCGAGCCGGTCCCGAAACCGAAGGGCCGCGTCACGACCGGTCGCCCATGGACGACGCCCGCGAGCGTATCAATCACCGAAGACGCAGCATGACGGGCAGCGTTCGCGACAGCGTGGGCTTCTTCTGGTTCCCCGGTCACCAAGGAAATGGATATTGGCGCGTGGATTTCTCGGTCCGCGTCGCGCCTGCTTGTGCGGCGCCGCGCCGAGAGTCTCGGAAATCTGATGGGATGGATGGGCGACATCATTCTTCAGGGCTGCCAATTCCTCTTTAAGACGAGCGCGGGCTTTATCGCCGATTGCGCCTCGCACTGCGCCTCTGACCGCATGGTTCATTTTCGACTCCGCAACACCGCAGACTCAAAATGGGCAACGGATAATCGCGCCGTGGACTTTCGTTACTAAAGTTAAGCGTGCCGTCGGTTTAGAACCAACGTCCCCGGCCATAGAAGCCGAACCCGCCGAACAACAACACCACGACAAGGATGATCAATAATGTATTCGTATCCATAGCCGTACCTCCTGAGTTTCTGGGCATGGCTCGCGAGAGATTTCTCGCACCCAGATTTACGCGGCTGACTATGGTCGGAAAACTGGCGCCGTGACAGGCTCGGAAAACACCTACGTAAACCGGCGCCGGCTAATATTCGACATCCGTGAAGTGAGGCGGTCTTCTCGCAGAAATAGTCCGCGTCATACGGACCAAGCGCAAGAGCCATCGGAGATCGACGGCGTCGGCGCGGGAGTGACCCGCTGGCGGCGCGAGTTCCCGAAGAACATCGACTGTTCGGGAAAGGTGGTTGTGGGTCGATTGCCGCGGGTGCACGAGATCTTCTTGACCACGATCAATCGAATGTCGGCGAAGCACAAGCTGAAGTATCGTGCCTTCGCCGTGCTCGCGACCTTGCGCGTTGACGGAGCGCCCTATCGCTCCGCAACGCGAGGCTGACGGCGACGCGGAGACAGTTCCTGTCTTGAAATCGCGCGTGATGAACCGGCGGACATCAAGAGGTCAGCCCTTGATGTCCTCAGGACGTGGCATCGAGATAATGTTGTAGCCGGCGTCCACGAAATGCACCTCGCCGGTGACCCCCTCGGAGAGATGCGAGAGGAGGTAAAGCGCCGAGCCGCCGACGTTTTCGATTGTCACCGATCGCCTGAGCGGGGAGTGATCGCGCTCGAAATTGTACATAAAGCGCGCATCAGCGATCCCCGCGCCCGCAAGAGTCCGGATCGGCCCGGCGGAGATTGCGTTGATGCGGATATTGCTGGGACCATAGTCCGCCGCAAGATAGCGGACGCTCGATTCGAGCGCCGCCTTTGCCACGCCCATGACATTGTAGTTGGGCATGACCCTCGTCGAACCGCTAAAGGTGAGCGTCAACATCGCACCGCCGGAGGTCATGAGCGCCGCGGCGCGGCGAGCGACCTCCGTGAAGGAGAACGCCGAAATCACCATCGTGCGGACGAAATTTTCCCGCGTTGTGTCGGCGTACCGGCCTTTGAGCTCGTCGCGATCCGAGAAGGCAATGCAATGGACCAGGAAATCGAGGGCGCCCCATTCCGCCTGCAGTCCCGCGAAAGCCCCGTCGACCGACGCGACATCCTCCACGTCGCATGGGACGACAAGCTTCGAGCCGAGGCTCTCAGCGAGCGGAGCCACTCGCTTGCCGAGCGCCTCGCCCTGGTAGGTAAAGGCAAGGCGCGCCCCCTCAGCGGCGAGGGTCTTCGCAATGCCCCAGGCAATCGAATGATCGTTGGCCACGCCCATCACGAGGCCGCGCTTCCCCTTCATCAGACCAGACGACATGCAGGACTCTTTGCTTGAATTTGGCGACGGAAGGATCAGGCGTCAGGATGCTTGAACACCAGCGTAGCGTTGGCGCCGCCGAAGCCGAATGAATTGGAGAGGACCGCGCGGAGAGCAACATTGTCCCTCCGCTCGCGCAAGATCGGCATATCGGCCACGTCCGGGTCGATCTCGTCGATATGGGCGCTTTTCGCGATGAAGCCGCCCCGCATCATGAGGAGGCAGTAGATAGATTCATGCACGCCCGTTGCGCCCTGGGAATGGCCGGTCAGCGCCTTGGTCGCCGATATTGGCGGGCACTTCTCGCCAGAGCCAAACACTTGGCGCAGCGCCTCGATCTCCCTGACGTCGCCGACTGGGGTCGACGTCGCGTGCGGGTTGATGTAGTCGATCGGAGCCTTCACCGTCGCGAGCGCCTGGCGCATGCAGCGCGCGGCGCCTTCGCCGGACGGCGCGACCATATCATGTCCGTCGGACGTGGACCCATATCCAGCCACTTCGGCATAGATCTTCGCGCCACGCGCCTTGGCCCGTTCATATTCCTCGAGCACGAGCACGCCGGCCCCCGCAGAAATGACGAAACCATCGCGGTTTTTGTCGTAAGGTCGCGACGCTCGTTCGGGGGTGGCGTTGAAGTTGGAAGACATCGCCCCCATCGCGTCGAAGAGCACGGCCAGCGTCCAGTCGAGTTCCTCGCAGCCGCCGCCAAACATCACGTCCTGCTTGCCCATCAGGATCTGTTCATAAGCGGCGCCGACGCAGTGGTTGGAGGTCGCGCAGGCCGACGAGATGGAATAGCTCGTCCCCTTGATCTTGAACCAGGTCGATAATGTAGCGGAAGCGGTCGAACTCATGGCCTTCGGGACGGCGAACGGTCCGATCCGCTTGGGGCCCTTCGTCCGCGCCGTGTCGGCCGCTTCGACGATCGTGCGCGTGGACGGGCCGCCCGAGCCCATGATGAGGCCGGTACGCTCGTTCGACACATCGTGCGCCTCAAGGCCGCTGTCCACGATAGCCTGCTCCATCGCCACGTGGTTCCAGGCCGCGCCGCCGCCCAGAAAGCGCATGGCCCGGCGGTCGACCACCTCCTCCGCATTCAGCGACGGGGCGCCCTGGACCTGAGACCGGAAGCCCATTTCGGCGAACTTCTCGGCCCGCGACACTCCGGAGCTGCCGGCGTGAAGGCTGGCGGCGACTTCCTGCGTATTTGACCCAATGGAGGAGACGATCCCCATGCCCGTGACGACAACGCGTCTCATGGCTATTCTTTCCTGACTTTTCTGGGGAAACGGCCGTCCAGCTCAGGCTTACGCCGGAGACGGGGGACTGAACAAGCCAACGCGCATGTCCTTGACCTCGTAGATCCGTTTGCCGTCAGCCTCCAGCCATCCGTCGGCGACCCCGAGGACCAGCTTGCCCTTGAAGACCCGCTTGATATCGACCCCGTAGATCACCTTCTTAACTGAGGGTAGGACCTGATCCGCGAACTTGACTTCGCCAACGCCGAGCGCCCGTCCGCGGCCAGGCAGGCCAAGCCAACCGAGAAAGAACCCCGTCAACTGCCAGAGAGCGTCGAGCCCAAGGCAACCGGGCATAACCGGGTCGCCTTTGAAGTGGCAATCGAAGAACCACAACGTCGGCTTGATATCGAAAGCGGCGCGGACCTCACCCTTCCCGCTCGCTCCGCCCGTCTCCGAGATTTGCTCGATGCGGTCGAACATCAGCATCGGTGGCAGAGGCAACTGCGCATTGCCGGGGCCGAACAATTCGCCACGCCCGCAGGCGAGCAAATCCTCATAACTGTAGTTATCGCGCCGTCCACTCATCTCAAGCGCTATCAATCCTCTTGGCGTCCCCAAGACGGGACTCCCCAGTTGGCGGCTTGGTAACACAGGGGCGCGCCCATCGAAAGCGCCACGCGACAGGGGGCCGCATCGGCTTCGCGAAAGACTCTCTATTCGGACCACGGCGACAGGGGCACTGGCAATTGGCGCATATATTTGCGCCCTCGGTGATTAACTTAAGGGACGATTGCTTGAAGCGTGATCTTATAGAAAGATATATTTGTATAATTACCTCCGAAATAAACTTACCTAACGGAATAGCTATCTGAAACAGTCTATATGCTGCCAACAATTTATACCAATTTATACTCTTCGTTAACCGTAATTTGGCAATTGAGACTGCACAACAGGGCGGGATGCGTCGTCGAATCTCGTGGAGCGTCGGATGAATTGGAGGCTTCTAATCGTGGGAACGGTAGCGACGACGGCGTTCGTGGCGGCCTTCATTTTATCGCGGGGTAACGAACCCTCACATACCGCCGCGACAATCGCTCGCATGGCCCCTCGCCTCGACCTCGATCAGGTTCTGGTCGCGACTCAGGACTTGCCGCTGGGTTCTACGCTCGGCGAAAACGCCGCCGCCTGGCAGGACTGGCCAAAAGCGGACGTCTCCGAACTTATGATTACAAAAAGAGACGCTGACGCTGCGCCGGAAAAGATCTGGGGCTCAATGATTTGCTCCGCGTTCCTGCGCGGCGAGCCCATCCGGCGCGACAAGCTCGTCAAAGGGGGGCAAGGCGGCTTCCTTTCGGCGGTCCTGCCGACGGGCATGAGAGCCGTCGCGATCAAAATCGAAAACGGCGGCGATACGACAGCCGGGGGATTCATCCTTCCCAATGACCGGGTCGACGTCGTCGAACTCCTGCGTGACGAGGAAGCATCGAAGACGCGCGGAGTCGAGGTTCTGAATGCAAAGACGATCCTGGCCAATGTTCGCGTCCTAGCCATTGGACAAAACGTGGAGGATCAGAACGGCAAGAAAGTGGTTACGGGCGCCAACGCGACTCTCGAACTGGACCCGGATCAGGCGAACCTGGTGATCCTCGCCCAGCGGGAAAACAATGCGAACCTTCATCTGGTGCTGCGCAGCTTGGCCGACAGCGCCGGCCCGACGACGACGCTCGACGGCAAGAATGGACCCAAAGACGCCCTCACGCTCGTGCGTTACGGGGCGACGCAGACGGTCCGATGATTGAGCCTCGCTTCCTACCATGGCGAGAGAGGAAGGCTGCCCGATGACGCGCGCTTTCTCGCTCTCGGGATTGCCTCTTGCCTTGGCCCTCGCCGCCGCGGTCGTATGCGGCCCCGCGCCGCTCGGAGCGGCCGCTGACGCGAGCTTCTCGGCCCAGAGGAATCCGGCGCGGAATCTCCAGCTTGGCGTCGGCAAGTCCGTTATCGTCGACCTGCCTGAAGACGCGGCGGAAATTTATGTTGGCGACCCCAAGATCGCCAACGCCATCGTCCGCTCGGCGCGGCGTATCTACGTGTCCGCTGTCGCGAACGGCCAAACGACGATCTTTGCCCTTGCCGGCGACGGGCGCCAGATCACGACGATCGAGGTCTCGGTCGGACGCGACGTAGGGGAACTGGTCAATCTGCTCAACGCAGCCATTCCCAATAACGAGATTCACGTTCGGACGGTTGCGGACTTAATCATCCTGACCGGATCGGTGGCCTCCGCGGGCGACGCGCAAAAGGCCTTTGATATCGCGTCGGGCTTTGTCTCGGACACGAGCGGGAGCTTCGCGTTCGGGCCAACCGGCATGTCGGCGACGAACAGCTCCCCCGGAAAAGTCATCAACTCGTTGACGATCCGGGGGTTGGACGAAATCAGCTTACGCGTGACGGTCGCGGAAATCCGCCGCGAGATCGTAAAGCAGCTCGGCGTCACGATGAGCGGGGGCGGCCCAAACGGTAGCTTCAAGCTCGACAATCCGTTCGCCATCAATGGCGCCCTTACCGGCACAGAGGCGACGCTGAACTGGGTGCATGGCAGCGGAAACTTCAGCGCGACACTACAGGCGTTCGAGCGCCAAGGCGTTGCGCATACGCTCGCTGAGCCAACGGTGACTGCCGTCTCGGGTGAAAGCGCGAAGTTTATGGCGGGAGGGACGATTCCGATCGCAAACAGCCAATCCTGCACCGGCGGCCTCTGCCAGATCGGCTTCGTCCAGCAGCCCTATGGCGTCACGTTGAACTTCACCCCGGTCGTTCTTTCCGAAGGCCGCGTACAACTGCGGATCGCGACCGAAGTCACAGACATCGATTATTCGCACCAGCTCACCATCAATGGAATCTCAATTCCGGGCTTCCGTACCCGCAACAATGTGACGACCGTCGAACTGCCGTCGGGTGGATCGATCGCCACGGCTGGCCTCATCAACACCCAAAGCCAACAAGCAATCAACGGTTTCCCGGGCCTGATGAATTTGCCGATTCTCGGCGCGCTGTTTCGGTCGCGCGACTATCAGCGCAACGAGACCGAACTTCTCATCGTCGTAACTCCCTATGTCGTGCATCCGATAAATCCCCGCGATGTTGTTCGTCCTGACAAGAACTTCGAGGACGCAAGCGATCCGCAGGCGTGGTTCCTCGGTCGCGTGAATCGAATCTATGCCCCGGCCGGCGCGCTTCAGCCGATGCCCGGGTACGCCGGCAAGGTTGGCTTCATCACGGAGTAGCGCCATGACGAGTTTGGGGAAGGCGCTTCGAACTGGGATCGCAGCTCTGACATGTGGCGTGGCGATGGTTTGGGGGCTGGCGGGCTGCGTTCAATACGCGTCCTCCGATCCGGGAGTGTCCTCCGACCCCGAAGTGCGCCATCCAATTGTCCTCGCCACCGCCCCGGCGATGCTCGACGTCTATCCGATCAACGGGGGTCTTGATAAGCGATCGGTATCCGAATTGCGGGCGTTCGCGACGAAGTATCGCCGGTTCGGAACGGGCGAGATTCTGATCGTGACCGGAGCCGGGGGCGTGGCCTCGCGCCAAGCGATAGACCAGATCCGACATGCGCTCCTCGAAGCGGGCGTCGGAGCGCGAGTCGCCGTCACCCAGGACCCGCTACAAGACGGAATAGGCGCTCCTCCGATCCGCGTGGCCTTCATGGCGTTGAAGGCAGAAGTGCCCACATCGTGCGGGCAATGGCCCGGCGATCTCGCATCCGGCTCCTCATTGGAGGGCTGGAAGAACGAAGCGTGGGAGAATTTCGGCTGCGCAACACAGGCGACCCTCGCCGCACAGGTCGATGATCCTCGGGATTTCGTGCAGGCTCGGCCGCTCGGACCTTCCGATGTCGCAATGCGGATGAGGGCTATCGAGAATGTCCGCAAGGGTCAGGACCCCGGCACGGACTGGAAGACGAACATCACCCCGATCGGCGGAAGCGGTACGAGCAACTAACGATGACCACCGCAGCCGCAAGTCTTGACAATGGGCTCCCGCGCCAAGTCGAACCAGTGCCGAGAGTCTCCATCCAGGCGTTCTGTGAGTTGTCCGAGGTGGCGTCTTTAATATCGCAGGCGGTCGCGGACCGGCGAATGGCGAAAGTCCACGCGAAACAGAATATGGGAGGCGCCGCGGCGGCGGTCGAAGCCTATCGCAACGCGCCCACGCCCAACGTCATTGTCCTCGAGGCCCCGGATCATCGCGAAACGCTTCTGGGACAGCTCGAAATCCTGGCGCAATACTGTGACGCCGGAACGAAAGTCGTCATCATCGGGCGCATGAACGACATTGTTCTCTATCGCCAACTCATCGCGAGGGGAGTCAGTGAGTATCTGGTCGCTCCTTTCGACGTTGTCGATTTCATTCACGTGATTTCGGCCCTGTTCCGTACGCCCGGAGCAAAGCCGCTCGGGCGAATCGTCGCCGTCGTCGGCGCCAAAGGCGGCGTCGGGGCGTCGACAGTCGCACATAACCTCGCGTGGCGTCTGTCGACAATAACCGAGATGGCGACGATCATCGCCGATTTCGACCTCGCCTTCGGCACCGCAGGCCTCAACTATAATCAGGATCCGCCGCAAGGCGTCGCTGAGGCCGTGTTTGCCCCCGAACGCGTAGACGCGGTGTTTCTCGACCGGCTTCTCTCAAAATGCGGCGAAAACCTCAACCTGCTCGCGGCTCCGGCCATGCTCGACCGCGTTCTGGACTTTCCGGACAATTCGTTCGACTCGCTTCTCGACGTCATGCGAGCCTCGACGCCTTGGACTGTGCTCGATATTCCTCATGTCTGGACGGGTTGGGCGCGACGGGTGCTTGTCGGGGCCGATGATGTGATCGTCGTCGCCCATCCGGACCTTGCCAATCTGCGCAACGTGAAGAACCTGCTCGACGCCTTGCGCGCCGCACGGCAACACGATAGCGCGCCAAAGCTGATCCTCAATGGCGTCGGAATGCCGAAACGGCCGGAGATCCAAACCTCCGAGTTCGGCAAGACCGTCGAACTGCGGCCGATCGCCACCATTCCCCACGACGCGAAGCTCTTCGGTTCAGCGGCGAACAACGGCCAGATGATCGCCGAGGTCGAACCAAAGGGAAAAACGGCCGAGATCCTTTCCGAACTTGCATCCGCGATCGCGGGACATTCGGACTCGCGCAAGGCGAGGTGGGGCATTTTCGGCCCCCTGATTGCAACTTTCACCCGCTCGAAGATCTGATCGGAAGCGAGAGGAAGGTCAAAAATGTTCGGCAGGCGCGCCGTTTCGGCTCCCAGCGCTCACGCTGCAACGCCCGCGGCCCTTCCCGTCGGCGAGCCAGCGACCGCGGCCGCGGATTCGGCGCGATTGGCTCAGACGCCCGTGGCTCCGCCCCACAGCGAACGAAAGTCCGACGCCTATTTCCAGATGAAGGCGCAGGTGTTATCCGCCCTCATTGACGCCATCGACCTCGCGGCTCTTTCGAAGCTCGATTCCGACACTGCGCGCGAAGAAATCCGGGACATCGTCCACGAGATCGTGACGATCAAGAATTTCGTGTTGTCGATTGCGGAGCAGGAGGACCTCCTCGACGACATCTGCAACGATGTGCTCGGATTTGGGCCGTTGGAGCCGCTTCTGTCGCGTGACGACATCGCCGACATCATGGTCAACGGTCCGAACCGCTGCTTCATCGAAGTCGGGGGAAAGATCCAGCTCACCAACGTCCGCTTCCGTGACAACGCCCAGCTCATGAATATCTGCCAGCGGATCGTCAGTCAGGTCGGCAGACGCGTCGACGAAGCGTCGCCCATCTGCGACGCTCGCCTTCTCGACGGTTCGCGCGTCAACGTTATTGCGCCGCCGCTCGCCATCGACGGAGTCGCGCTCACTATACGCAAGTTCCGCAAAGACAAGCTGACGCTCGATCAGTTGGTGCGCTTTGGCGCGATCTCACCGGCAGGGGCGGATATCCTCAAGGTGATCGGTCGCGTCCGGTGCAATGTGATAATTTCCGGCGGAACAGGCTCCGGTAAAACGACGCTTCTTAACTGCATAACCAACTATATCGATCATGACGAGCGTATCGTCACCTGCGAGGACGCCGCCGAACTGCAATTGCAACAGCCCCATGTCGTTAGGCTCGAGACGCGCCCCCCAAATCTCGAAGGCGTGGGCCAGATCACCATGCGCGATCTTGTGCGCAATTGCCTACGCATGCGCCCGGAGCGGATCATCGTCGGCGAGGTGCGCGGTCCAGAGGCGTTCGACCTTCTGCAGGCGATGAACACGGGCCACGATGGCTCCATGGGAACGCTCCACGCGAACTCCCCGCGCGAAGCGCTGAGCCGCGTTGAATTGATGATCACGATGGGTGGTTACGCGCTGCCGACCAAGACCGTTCGCGAAATGATAACGTCTTCGGTCGATATCATCATTCAGGCTGCTCGCCTGCGTGACGGATCGCGCCGCATAACCCACGTCACGGAAGTCATCGGCATGGAGGGGGATGTCGTCATCACGCAAGATCTGCTTGTTTACGAGATCCTCGGCGAGGACGCGCAAGGACGGCTTAAGGGGCAACATCGTTCGACGGGCATCGGCCGGCCCAGGTTTTGGGAAAAGGCGCGCGTTTACGGCGAGGAGGCGAGGCTGGCCGCCGCTCTCGACGCATCTGAGGCTCCGGCTCAACGCTAGATGAGAGGGAGGCGCCGGTGGAGAAGGCCCTGTTGCGATGGTAAGTCCGCTCGTCATCGGCGCCTGTGTCGCGGTCGGACTCGGAAGCTTGACCTTCCTGCTGGCTGGCGGCGACTCGCGCGCTAAAAAACGTCGTGCGGCCCTCGGCGAGTCCAATCGGAAGGACAAGCGCGCGAGCGGGCAGGCGGACAAGGCCCAACGCAAGAAGCAAATCGCCGACGGGCTGCGCGAACTGGAAAGGAATAGCAGAAAGCGGGCCAGCCTTCAGGCGCGGATCGAACAGGCTGGCCTTCCGATTTCGGTTCGCCAGTTCATGATCGGCTGCGTGGTCTTCGGCCTTTTGGCCGCGGCGGCGACATTCGTGCAATCCTCCAGTCTCATCCTCGCGGCGCTCGTCGGCGTCATCGTCGCGGCGGGGGCGCCGCAACTTCTTCTCCGTCAGCTCCGCCGGCGCCGGATCAACAAGTTCGTCGCCAACTTCCCGAACGCAATCGACCTGATCGTGCGGGGCGTGAAATCCGGCCTACCTCTCGGCGACACCATGCGTATTGCGGCAGTCGAATGCGCCGAGCCGGTCAAGTCGGAGTTCCGCAAGATCGTCGAATCGCTATCCATAGGCCTGACCCTTCCCGAGGCGGTGGAGCGCATGGCTGAGCGCGTCCCGATCACGGAAACGAACTTTTTCTCGATCGTCATCGCCATCCAGGGCAAGGCGGGCGGGAACCTCTCGGAAGCGATCGGCAATCTTTCTCGGGTGCTGCGCGAACGCAAGAAAATGAAGGGCAAGATCGGCGCAATGTCCATGGAGGCCAAAGCGTCAGCCGCGATCATCGGCGCGGTGCCCTTCCTGGTCGTCGGCGCGTTGTATGTCTCGGCGCCCCAATATGTGTCGCTGCTATGGACCACGACCCATGGGCGCATGATCGCGGCCGCCGCGCTCTGCTGGATGGCGGTCGGCGTGGCGATGATGAAGAAGATGATTACCTTCGATTTCTAGGTCGGATTGATGGTCTCCTCCCTTTTGGGCGTCAACGTCCCAAATCCGCACGCGATGGCGACGCTGCTCGCCGCGCTCGGCTGCGCGGCGACGGTCGTCACCGCCGCAATGCCATGGCTCCAGCCCGACACGCTCAAGCGCCGTATCAAAGCCGTATCGTCCGAACGCGAGCGGATTCGCGCCCGGGAGCGCGAGCGCTTGCTCGCGGCCCAGAACAAATCCAGCCTTCGCGTCAGGCCCGGGGGACTCGTCAAGCGTCTGGTCGAGGGTCTGAGTCTCACGACCTGGCTTGGCACCGGCAAGGCGAAGTCGCAGCTGGCGATGGCGGGCTTTCGCGGACCGGGGGCAGAGTACGCATTCCTTGCTTTCCGGCTGATGACGCCGATCGTCTTCTTCACCGTGACGCTGTTCTATGTGTTTGTCGTCCTTCACTTGGACAAGCCGTTCATGGTCAAGGTGGGCGGTGCGCTCGCGGCCGCCTATCTCGGCATTAAGGCGCCCGAGCTCTTTCTCAGAAACCAGACCGCTAAGCGGCAGAAAGGGCTTGAACGGGCGTTTCCCAATACGCTCGACCTCCTGCTCATCTGCGCAGAATCGGGCATGTCGATCGAACATGCGGTCAAGAAGGTCAGCGAGGAGATCGGCATCGAAAGCATCGCCATGGCCGAGGAGATGGCTTTGCTGGCGGCTGAAATGTCCTACCTCGAAGATCGGCGGGTCGCGTTCGAGAATCTTTCTCAGCGGACCGGGCTAGAATTCGATCCGGTCTCTTACGACCATCCTCGCTCAGTCGGAGCGTTACGGCACGCCTCTCGGGGCCGGCCTGCGTGTTATCAGCCAGGAAAGCCGCGACCAACGCATGACCGCCGCTGAGAAGAAGGCCGCGGCGCTGCCCCCGACGCTGACCGTCCCGATGATCCTGTTTTTCCTGCCCGGCCTCTTCGCGGCGATCCTCACGCCCGCCCTCATCCAGATCAACCAGTGGAACTGATGCGCAGGGCGTGAGCCTATTCTAAGGTTGTCTCATCCGTGCCATGCGGCGACAGTTTTGAGTACCGAGAACCCGTAGAGCGCCTCAAAGCCTTTCTCCCGGCCATGGCCGGATTT
This sequence comes from uncultured Alphaproteobacteria bacterium, assembly GCA_963824465.1. Taxonomy (GTDB): domain Bacteria; phylum Pseudomonadota; class Alphaproteobacteria; order Rhizobiales; family Beijerinckiaceae; genus Roseiarcus. Next base: position 565,423 of record CAWGPL010000014.1, on the reverse strand, counting down.
GCCAATTCCGCCAAACGGCAACTCGACGCCGCCGCCCGCGCCGTAATTGTTGATGAAAATCTGGCCGGAGTGGACGGCCTTGGCGAGGCGCATTTGGCGGCCGCCGTCCGCGGTCCAAACACCTGCAACGAGGCCATAGTCGGTGCCGTTAGCGATCGCGATGGCCTCCTCCTCGTCATCGAACGGAATGGCGACCTGGACCGGGCCGAAAATCTCGTTCTGCGCCAGCTTGTGTCCGGGCTTTACGTCCGCAAAAAGGGTCGGGGGCACATAGTGGCCGCCCTCCGGCGCGTCGGGAACGATCATGCCTTGAGCCGCAGTCGTCAGGTCGGAGCCCTGCTTGAGAAAGCCAGACACGATCTCCTTCTGGCGCGCCGAGATGAGAGGGCCAACTTCGAGGTCGGCGACGGCGGGTCCCACGCGAAGCGTGCGGTAACGTTCGGCCATCCTGGCCACAACCTCGTCATAGATTTTCCGCTCGATCAGGATGCGCGAGGCGGCCGAGCAGGTCTGGCCGGCGTTCTGGATCCCGGCGTTCACGAGGAAGGGCAGGGCCCGTTCCAGATCCGCGTCGGAGAAGACGATTTGCGGCGACTTGCCGCCAAGCTCGAGCGTCACCGGCGCGACATGCTTCGCAGCCGCCGCCTGCACGATCGCGCCGACCGACACGGAGCCGGTAAAGGAAATGTGCCTGACGCCGGGGTTGGCGGTCAGAGCCGCGCCGGCTTCTTCGCCGAGGCCCGGCACGACGTTGATCGCTCCGGGCGGAAATCCCGCCTCGCGCGCCAGTTCCGCCAGCGCCAGCGAAGTGAGACAGGCTTCCTCGGCGGGCTTGAGCACGCATGCGTTGCCCATAGCAAGCGCGCCGCCAACGGTGCGGCCGGCGATCTGCATCGGATAGTTCCACGGCACGATATGGCCGGTGACGCCGTGCGGTTCGCGCAGCGTGTAGACTGTGTAGCCGTCGAGATAGGGGATCGTCTCGCCCATTATCTTGTCGGCGGCGCCGCCGTAAAACTCCATGTAGCGCGCCAGCGCCAGCGCGTCGGCGCGGCCCTGCTTCAAGGGCTTGCCGACGTCGATCGCCTCGATCTGGGCCAGTTCCTCGACGCGCGTCTTCACGAGATCGGCGAGGCGCATCATGAGCCGCCCGCGTTCGGTCGCGGTAAGCTTTCCCCACGGACCTTTCAGAGCGCGCTCGGCCGCGTCGACGGCGGCGGCGACGTCATCCGCCTTGCCGCGCGCGATCGCGCCGATCTCCTCGCCGCGCGAAGGGTCTTCGAGCGGCAGGGTCCCCCCCGATAGAGGGGCGACCCATTGGCCGTCGATGAAACATTTGTCGCTGGGATACCAGAGCAGGGAATTGACGCTTGCCTTGGTGGCTGCGAGCGGACTTTTCACATGCGGGCCCATGGATTTTCCTCTTGATAGCGGAGCGATCCGACGCGTCTCGCCTGTCGCGGAACCGGCTCAGGATCATTCTCGCTCCGCCTATACGTCCGATAGGCCCGAAGGCAAAGCTTGGAGGCGGATAGCTTACACTCCGCCCCAGACCTCCTCGGCGATCTCGACGCAGCGGGCAAGCTTGATCCACTGATCCGCCTCGGTGAGGTCGTTGCCATGAGCGGTAGAGGAAAAGCCGCACTGGTGCGAGAGCGCGCACTGATCGAGGGGCACGTATTTCGTGGCTTCCTCGATGCGGCGCTTGACCTCGTCCTTCGTCTCGGGCGCGGCCTTCTTGGAGCTCATGAGGCCAAGCACGATCGTTGCGCTCTTCGGCGCAAAGCGTAAGGGGGCGAAGTCGCCAGAGCGCTCATCGTCATATTCGAGAAAAAAACCGTCGATCTTCATCTCATTCAGCAGGATCTCCGCGACCGGCTCGTAGCCGCCTTTGGCGACCCAGGCGCTCTTGAAATTACCGCGGCAGAGATGGACGCAGATCGTCATGTCGGCCGGCTTGTCGCGGATTGAGTCGTTGACGAGGCGGCAATAAAGTCTGGTCAGCGCGTCCGGGTCGTCGCCGCGCGCTTTTGTGCGCTCGCGGATCTCGGGATCGCAGAGGTAGGCGAGGTTAGTGTCGTCGAATTGCAGGTAACGGCAGCCGCGCTTGGCAAGGTCCGCAACCTCGGCGCGATAGGCGGCCGTCAGGTCTTCGTAGAAGGCCTCCATCTTCGGATAGACTTCCTCGCTGATGGCTTCCCGCCCGCCGCGGAAATGCAGCATCGAGGGCGCGGGAATGCACACTTTCGGCGTGCGCGTGACGATCGACTTCAAAAAATCGAAGTCCGGCCCCTGGATCGGCCCAGCCCAATTCACCTTGCTGTCCACATGCATAGTCGGCGGCGCGAAGCCGACCTCTGTCCCGTCGCTCTTCTTGAAATGCGAGGTGAACTCGCCGTAGCGCACTTCGACGCCGTGGAGCCGTTCCAGGAAATCGACGTGGAAATAGGTACGGCGGAACTCGCCGTCCGTGATCCCTTTCAACCCCACATTTTCTTGCGCCTCCACGACCTCGCGGATGCACGCGTCCTCGATGGCGTGCAGTTCGGAGGCGGGAAGCTCGCCAGCCGCGAACTTTTCGCGCGCTGCGCGCAGGCGCTCGGGGCGCAGAAAACTGCCGACATGATCGGCGCGGAACGGCGGACGGGGCATGGGTTCCTCCCTGAAGGCTTCTTTAGCGGGTCGTGATCTCTCACGCCCCGCGGCGTCTTGGCAAGTTGTTCTATCAACGACGGGCCGCGAAAAAGGCGCGCAGCATCTCGGCCGCCTCGCTCTCGCGGAGGCCGCCGTAGACCTCTGGCGCATGGTGACAGGTCGGTTGCCCGAAGAAGGCGGGTCCGTGCTCAACCGCCCCGCCTTTCGGGTCCAGGGCGGCATAGTAGAGCCGTCGAACGCGAGCGTGCGAGATGGCGCCCGCGCACATCGCGCAGGGTTCAAGCGTCACGTAGAGGTCGCAATCGATAAGCCGCTCTGAGCCCAGCACTGCGCCCGCGGCGCGCAGCGCGAGGATCTCCGCGTGAGCTGTAGGATCGGTGTCTTCGCGGGTGCGATTGCCGGCGCGGGCGATGACCGCGCCGTCGCGGAGGACGGCAGCGCCGATCGGCGTTTCGCCGCGTGCTTCCGCTGCGCGCGCTTCCGCGAAAGCGATGCTCATTCCGTCCTCGCCACGCACGTTGACCGTGTCGCGGGCGTTAAGCGAAAAGGCGACCGTCGGCAGGGGCCGGAGGTCCTCGGGCTTTTCCTTTTGCCGCGCCATGCGTTCGGGCTTAGGACAGTCGCCCGCAGCGGGCAATCGGGATTTACGTAATGAGCGACGAGACGACACCGGATCATCACGTCCGCGAAGGCCAGCGCATCGCCAAGGTGATGGCGCGCGCCGGACTTTGTTCGCGCCGCGAGGCGGAGGCGTGGATCGAAGCCGGCCGTGTGACGGTGAACGGCGAAGTCCTGACGAGCCCTGCCTATAACGTCTCGGACGTCGACGATGTCCGCGTCGACGGCGCCCCGCTCGCGGAGCGCGAGCGCACGCGGCTCTTCCTGTTCCATAAGCCCAAGGGGCTGGTCACGACCGCCCGCGATCCCGAGGGACGGCGGACGATTTTCGACGCGTTACCCGACGATCTTCCCCGAGTCGTGGCGATCGGACGGCTCGACATCAATACCGAGGGCCTGCTTCTGCTCACCAACGACGGCGGGCTGGCGCGCATTCTTGAACTGCCCTCGACCGGCTGGCTTCGCCGCTACCGCGTGCGCGCGCACGGCGCTGTCGATCAAGCGATGCTGGACGGGCTCCGGGAAGGTGTGACGGTGGACGGCGTGGACTACGCCGGCATCGACGCCAAGCTCGACCGCGAACAGGGCTCCAACGCCTGGATCACCATGGGTCTACGGGAGGGCAAGAACCGCGAGATCAAGCGGGTGCTGGAACATCTTGGCCTCGCCGTAAACCGTCTGATCCGCGTCTCGTTCGGCCCGTTCGAGCTTGGCGACCTGGGGGACGGCGAGGTTGTGGAGGTCCGCACGCGCGTGCTCAAAGACCAGTTGGGGGCGAAGCTCGCGAGGGAAGCGGGCGTCGATTTCGAGGCGCCGGTCGTCGACCGCACCCCTCCGCCCCCCGAGCCGGAGGAGCGCCCGTCGCCGCACGGAAAAGCGCCGCGCGGCAGGCCGCCTCGCGGCCCCGAACGCGGGCGCGGCTTCCCCGGAGCGCCCCGTGGCAAGAGTTTCGAGCGGGACGAAGGAGCGCGCGGCGGGCCGCCGCCCCCTTCCACGCCGCAGCGGCGGCGCAAGCACGTTTCGGCCCTGCGGGCCGAGATCGCCGCCGACCTCACGGAGCCGAAAACGCCGCGCAAACGCACCGAACGGAGCGCCACGCAGGACCGCAAGGGCCGAACGATCGCGGTCGAGCGCATCTCGGCGGCGCGCGAGGCGGATCGTCCCGCGCGAAAGGAGATGCGGGAGTCGGGCCGGCGAAGCCCGCCGAGCCGCGAGCCGCCTGAGCGGGGGCGCAGGCCGGATCCCTCGGCGTTCAAGGCGGCCCGGGACGGCAGAGGACGCGCAGGGCTGGAAGCGGCCCCGCGGGAGGAGCGAAGCTTCGAGGGCCGCCAGGCTCGCAAAGGCCCGCGCGAACGCGGCCCCGAGCGGCCCGAGCGCCGGGAGGAAGGCGACCGGCCTCGGGCGCTACAGCCCGGCTTCTCGCCAAGCGCCGAGGGAGGAATCGCGCGGCTTCGCCCCCCGCCCGCCCCGCAAGGATGCGCGCGAACGTTTTGAAGCTTCCGAGGGCAAGCCGCGCCGCGAGACCCGCAGTGGGCCGCCGCGGGCGAGAACAGGCGGCCAGGATCGGCCGGGCGGCCGGGCGCCGGGCCGGGGACCCGGCAAAGGGCGCCCACCCGGCAAAGGCGGTCCACGTCCGCCTGGCAAGGGCGGCCCGCATCGACCCCCGCGCAAGTCCTAAGCGGCGATGCGCATCGTTGGCGGCCGGCTGAAGGGCCGGGTTTTGGGCGCGCCGTCTTCCCGCGCCATACGGCCCACCTCCGAGCGACTGCGCGAATCGATATTCGACATCCTCGAGCATCGCTATCCTGGCCGGATCGAGGGTGCGCGCGTCGTAGATCTCTTCGCAGGCTCGGGCGCACTCGCGATCGAATCGCTGTCGCGCGGGGCGCGCTTCGCCCTCTTCGTGGACAACGGCGCCGAAGCCCGCGCCCTCATCCGCGCCAATGTCGAGGTCTTGGCGCTCGGTGGCGTGACCCGCATCTGGCGGGCTGACGCAACGAAGCTTGGAGATGCGCCCGCCGGCGGTCCGTTTTCGCTAGCCTTTCTCGATCCGCCCTACGGCGAGGGTCTTGTTCGCCCGGCGCTGGCCTCGCTCGTCGCCGGCGCGTGGCTGGAGGCTGATGCGCTCTGCGTCGTGGAAGAAGCCGCCAAGGCTGAAATCGGCGCGCCCCAAGGGCTTACGATTGAGGAAGAGCGAACTTATGGCGACACGCGCATCGTTATCCTGCGGCATTCCGGTTAATTTCGGTCCCGCCACGCTTTGTTGTGTATGAGGCAATGGCGCGCGTCCGGCCCTTCTGGCCCAAGCGCCGCCGCTACGTTAAGCGCCTCCCATGCTTCCGTCCCGGTTCTGGGCCGATCTCGGCTGGCGCGATTTCGAACGCCTCGACATGCGCGCGGCGATCACGGTCCTGCCGGTCGCGGCAGTCGAGCAACATGGGCCGCATCTGCCGGTCGGCGTCGACGCCATGATCAATGCCGGCTATGTCGCGCGCGCGGCCGATGCCATTCCCGCCGAGTTCTCCGTGTTCTTCTTGCCGATTCAAAAGATTGGCGTCTCTCTTGAGCACACGGAATTTCCGGGCACGCTGAGCCTGTCGGTCGAGACCGCGATCGCAGCGTGGGAGGAGATCGGTGATAGCGTCGCGCGCGCCGGCTGCCGCAAATTCGTGGTCATGAATTCACACGGCGGCAACAACGCTGCGATCGATTCAGTGCTCCTAAAGCTGCGCGCCCGCTGGCGGATGCTTGCGGTTCACGCGTCGTGGAAGCGGCTGGGCTATCCGCAAGGCTTGTTCTCGGCGCGTGAGGCGGCGCATGGCGTCCACGCTGGCGATTCCGAAACGTCGCTGATGCTGGCGCTGCGTCCCGACACGGTGGCTATGGAGCGGGCGCGGGATTTCGCCAGCGCCGCCGAGGCCATGGAAAAGGATTTCGCCCTGCTTCGGGGCAAGCCGCCGCTCGGCTTCGCCTGGATGGCCAGCGACCTCGGAACACTCGGAGCGGTTGGCGAGGCCGACCGCGCGAGCGCGGAAAAAGGTGAAGCGGCCCTGGCTTATGGGATCGAACGGTTTGTCGCGCTTCTGCGCGACATTCACGCTTTCGATCTTGCGCGACTCCAGTCAGGCCCTTTATGGGCGGAGGGCAGATAGAGATGAGCGGTCCGCATTTCCATTTTGAGCGCGAGGCGTTCGCCCAAGGCTGCCGCCACGTCTGCGGCGTGGACGAGGTCGGCCGTGGGCCGCTCGCCGGCCCGGTTGGGGTAGCCGCCGTCATCCTCGATCCCGACGACCTGCCGGAAGGGCTGGACGATTCAAAGGTTCTGACGGAGGCCAAACGGGAGGACCTTCGGCCTGTCATCTTCGCCAAGGCAATCAGCGTATCCGTTGTCTTTGCGAGCCCGGCGGAGATCGACACGCACAACATTCGGGGCGCCGCGCTTCGCGCGATGGCGCGCGCGGTGGCGGCGCTGCACCTCCGACCGCATCTGGCGCTGATCGACGGACGGGATGTGCCAGAAAGGCTGATCTGCCCGGCGCGCGCGATAATCGACGGCGACGCGCTGTCTTTGTCGATTGCCGCCGCCTCGATCATTGCCAAAACAAGCCGCGACAGGCTCATGCGCAATCTGCACGTCGATTTTCCGCGATACGGCTTTGCGGACCATGTCGGCTATGCGACCCGGGAGCATCGGCGGGCGCTCGCGGAGTCAGGGCCCTGCCCCTATCATCGCCGCTCCTTCCGCCTCCGCGAGGAAAAAGACGTCGCGGAGAGCCCACGCCAGGCAAAGGTTTAGAAAAGGTTGCGATTAAGACTTTATTTGCGGATGCGCAGCCGTTCGAAAACGACACAACGTCACGTCAACCGGCATAACCAGACCTTTACTTAAAAGCGGCCATAAACCGTGCACGAGTTCGCAATGAACTCGGTGTTGCGTCGAGTGGTCAGCGTCCATGCGTATGTTGCGCGCCGGAGCGTCAAGTCTCCCCGCCCAGATTCAGGTGTTGCGTACTGGGACCGGCGAGACGAAGCGCCCGGCCGCAATCATGCCGCCGCCGCGCGACGAGATTCTTATCGGCGATTGCGTCGAGGCGATGAACCTCCTCCCTGAGGCTTGCGTTGACCTCGTCTTCGCCGATCCCCCCTACAATTTGCAGCTTGAGGGCGTGCTGTCGCGACCGGACCAAAGCATAGTCGACGCCGTCGACGACGATTGGGACAAGTTCGCCACTTTCGCCGAATACGACGCCTTCACCCGCCGGTGGCTCTCGGCCGTGCGGCGCGTCATGAAGCCGAATGCGACCGTCGTGGTGATCGGCTCCTATCACAACATTTTCCGGGTTGGCGCGATCCTGCAGGATCTGGGCTTCTGGATCCTCAACGACATCGTATGGCGCAAGGCCAACCCAATGCCGAATTTTCGGGGCCGGCGCTTCACCAACGCTCATGAGACGATGATTTGGGCCGCGCGCAGCGCCGACGCCAAAAGCTATACCTTCAATTACGAGGCGCTTGAAGGCGGGGAACGACGATTGCCAGGCGCGCTCGGACTGGCTCCTCCCGATATGCACCGGCGCAGAGCGGCTAAAAGACGCCAATGGCCGCAAGACGCATCCGACGCAAAAGCCGGAGGCGCTGCTTGCCCGCGTGCTCACTGCCGCCTCGAACGTGGGCGACCTGGTGCTTGACCCGTTCTTTGGCTCCGGCACCACGGGAGCGGTGGCGCGAAAACTGGGCCGCTCCTTCATCGGGCTCGAGCGGGACGAGACCTACGCAGCGGCGGCGCGGGCTCGGATCGATTCGGTCGAGCCCCTGCCGGCTCGACGCCGTCGCTGCGGCGCCGACCCGCCGCACCGAGGCGCGAGTCGCGTTTCCTCAGCGTCGTCGAGGCCGGGTTCGTCCAGCCCGGGGAGCGGGTTGTCGACGCCCGTCTCCGCCACGAAGCCATCGTGCGGCCTGACGGCGCTATCGCCGCCGGTCCCGCCGTGGGTTCGATCCACAAGATTGGCGCGCTGGTGCAGGGGCTTCCTGCCTGCAACGGATGGACCTTCTGGCATATCGAGCGGGCAGGCCGGCTTACTGTCATCGACGATTTGCGGACCAATTATCGCGCAATGATGCAGGCAGCGGCTGAATAGGCGTCAAGGCGAGGTTTCGGGCCCCTCGAGAACGGAAAGCGCATCCTCCGCCGCTCGCACCCCGCTGTCATGCGCGCCATGTGCGGTTCCGTAGTCGTAAGGGTGGGTAGCCTCGCCAGCGAAGAAGATTCTTCCCTCACACGGACGCGCCAGATCCTTACGCGCCCCCACATGGCCAGGCAGCGCATGGCTGTAGCCGCCGCCAATATGGTTCATGCGCCCCCAACTCGACGCCGCGAGTAGCCGCAAGGAGCGCCGGACCTGAGATCCGAAAAGCCCGACGAGTTCCTCCGTCCCACGTTCGAAAGCCGCCGCCGGACCTTCGACATCCAGAACCTCAGCACCGGCGCCACCCAGAAAACACTCGATCACCGGATGGCCGAAAGGGCGAATGTAATAAGACGCCGCGCCGGAATCGCGGGGATTGCCCATGAGGTGGGTCTCGGGCTCGAAGGGACTCGCGCCGACGATCTCCAGAAAAATCTTTTCGTTGCGGCCTAGCGGTAGGCGCGCCGCCGCCTCGTGCCATGCTTGCGCCTCGCCCGGAAGCTTCAGGCCGCCCTTCGCGAGCACCTGGGTCGAGACCGCGACAATAACGGCGCGAACCGACAGCGCGCCAGCCGGCGTTGTAAGGACAGCGCCTTCTTTCGTGAGCCCGATCGCCATAACCGGCGTCGAGACGCGCAAGCGAGACTTTTTCTGGTAAGCTTGCCGAGATCAGAGCGCCATAGCCGCCCGGAGCGCGCCAGTTGCGCCCGGTCGATGCCTCGTCATAGGCAAGGTAGTCCGCCACGGAGACTTGATCTACCGCAACGCCATTGAGATAGCCGCTGATTGCGTCGATGTAGCCGTTCCATTCGCCCTCGGGCTCCAGCGCATCCGAGGCGCGGTCGCTCGCGGGCGGCGCGATTTTGAGGCGCGTGCGCCACCGCTCGAAAGCGCGATCAGCGGCCTCCTGTTCAGCGGGCGAAAAGCCTAGATTGCAATATTGGTGGCTCCAGGCAGACGGGCGGTGCGTCAGCGGCACGCCCGTCCTTTCGGCGACGCGCGCCCAGGAATTGCGGTCGGCCGAGTGAAGCCAGCCGCATCCCATGTCGAGCGCCATGCCTGCGACCTCGTGAGTCCAGGCGCGTCCGCCGATTCGCGAACTCGCTTCAAGTATGAGAATGGAGAGCCCGCTCGCGGTAAGCCTCCGCGCAGCCGCGATCCCCGCCGCTCCGGCGCCAATGATGGCGACGTCGGGCGTCATCGTTCGCGGCCGACGTCGGCGCTAAAGAACCCGCATCTTCGCTTTCGGGGCTTTCGCGAGGCCGAGGCGGTTGCGCAACGCCAGGCCGAAAGGCTCCGATTCGATCTCGAACACGTCGCCCTTTTGGGTCTGGACGCCGGCGCTGAACGACAACGTTGCGGTTCCAAAGAAATGGACATGCAAGTCGCCCGGGCGCCGGAAGAGCGCGTACTTGAAATGATGCGCCTCAAGGTTGGCGATCGTGTGCGCCATATTCTCCTCGCCCGACAGGAAGGGCTTTTCAAACACGATCTCCCTGCCGCGCCGGATGCGGGAGACGCCCTCGATATGCGCGGGCAGCTCGCCGACGAGCAACTCAGGGCCGAAGCTCGCCGGCCTCAGCTTTGAATGGGCGAGATACAGGTAGTTCTGCCGCTCGGTCACATGATCCGAGAATTCGTTGCCGAGCGCAAAGCCGATTCGAGCGGGCTGGCCGGAAGCGTCGATGAAATAGACGCCGGCGATCTCCGGCTCCTCGCCGCCGTCCAGCGCGAAGGCCGGACTTGGGAAATCGCTTTCGGGCGCCGCGAGGATGGAGCCGTCGCCTTTGTAGAACCATTCCGGCTGCGCGCCCGTCCTCGCCCTTGGCGGGCTTGCCGCCTTCGAGCCCGAGCTTGAACATGCGCATCGAGTCGGTGAGCTTCGACGGATCGGCGAGGTCCTTGTGCATCTGGTCGCGCCCTTCCGCCGAGCCGAGATGCGTGAGGCCCGTGCCGGTGACGAAAGTATGGGCGGGATCTTTGTGGTCGGCGGGCGGCAGCACGCGCTTCTCCTTGAGCGCGCGTGCGAGATCGACGGGCTTACCGACGCCCCGGTCCGCGACGAGTTTGCGGAATGAGACGCCCGCCTCCAGCGCCTGGCCCGCGAGATCGAGCACGGTGCGCGCGCCCTTGACGAGCCTGCTTTCGCCGCGCGCCGTCACCACGACCGCGCGCTTGCCATTCTCGTCGACGATCTGCGCAAGTCTCAACGGAGCGCCTCCTTCCCAACGGCTGGCGCGCTCATGCGCGCCTCAATCAGATCATAGATGCGCCGGTCGGTGAAATCCCGCGCGGCGAACATGGCGCCAGCCTTGATCAGCGCATCTTCGTTCAGCGAACTCATCATTCCGACAACTGCGAGGCCAGCCGCCGCGGCCGCCCGGACGCCCGGCGTCGAATCCTCGAAGGCGACCGAATGCGCGGCCAGCGCGCCTGTTTTCTGAAGCGCCGTCAGATATGGCAGCGGGTCGGGCTTGGATCGGGGCAGTTCCGCCCCGATAACGACGATGGGCAGCTTCGCATCGAGGCCGAGCGCGGCCAGCACGGCGTCGGCGTTGGCGCGCGGCGCGTTGGTCACGACGGCGCGCTTGAACCCCCGACGATCCGCAAAATCAAGGAGCGCCACAGCTCCGGCGATTGGTTCGATGCCGTCGAGCCCGGAGCGATACGTTTCCTCCTTCGCGTCCAGCGCCGCGTCCCTCTGCTCCGGTGTCAGGTGCGACAGGAAGATCTTGCCGATCACCTCGTTGGAGGCGCCTTGAATGCTGCGATTGTAGGTCGCGAGATCGAGCGCGATTCCATGCGGCGCAAAGATGCGCTGGAACGCCGCGAAATGCTGGGCGTCGCTGTCGACAAGAGTCCCGTCGAGATCGAACAGAAGCGCCGAAGTCACATCGTAGCCCCGATTTGCCAGGGCGTGAATTCCGCTTCGCCATAGCCGAGCTCTTCCGATTTCGAGCGCTCGCCCGAGGCGACCGCAAGAATCTTGGCGAAGATTTCCTTGCCCTTTTCCTGAATGGAGACGCCGTCGAGAACGTCGCCGCAGTTGATGTCCATGTCGTCCATCATGCGGCGATAGGTGTCGCTGTTGGTGGCGAGCTTGATCGAGGGCGTGGGCTTGCAGCCGTAGGCCGAGCCACGCCCGGTCGTGAAACACAGGATGTTCGCGCCCCCCGCAACCTGCCCGGTGGCCGAAACCGGGTCGTAGCCGGGCGTGTCCATGAAGACGAAGCCCTTCACGTTGACCGGCTCAGCGTATTTGTAGACAGCGTTGAGCGGCGTCGTTCCGCCTTTGGCCGCCGCGCCGAGCGATTTTTCGAGGATGGTGGTTAGGCCGCCCGCCTTGTTGCCAGGCGAAGGATTGTTGTTCATCTCGCCGCCGTTCCGGGCGGTGTAGTCCTCCCACCACTTGATGCGCTCGACGAGCTTGCGGCCGACCTCCGGCGTCGCCGCACGGCGGGTGAGCAGATGCTCGGCGCCGTAGATTTCCGGCGTCTCGGAAAGGATCGCCGTGCCGCCGTTGCGCACCAGAATATCGGCCGCGGCGCCGAGCGCCGGATTGGCGGTGATCCCCGAATAGCCGTCCGATCCGCCGCATTGCAGGGCGAGGATCAGGTCGCTCGCGTGGCAGGTCTCCCTTTCCACGTCATTGAGCCCCGGAAGCATGGCGCGAATGCGATCGAGGCCGGCGTCGATCGTTTTGCGGGTCCCGCCGGTCGCCTGGATGGTCAGACTCTGAAAGCGGTCGCCTTCCTTGATGCCGTATTCTTCCTTCATGCGGCCGATCTGGAAGACTTCGCAGCCCAGGCCGACCATGAGCGCCGCCCCGACGTTCGGGTTCGCCGCATAGCCCCATTCGGTGCGCATGAGGTTCTCAAACCCCTCGCCCTTGGACGCCATGCCGCAGCCGGTGCCATGCACGAGCGCAATGACGCCATCCACGTTCGGGTAGTCGTCCAGTATCCCGGATCTCTCGACCTCGCGCGCCATCAGTCTCGCGGTCGTGGCCGAGCAATTCACCGAGGTAAGAATCGCGAGATAATTGCGCGTTCCGATCTTGCCGTTCGCGCGCCGATACCCCGCGAAGGTCGGCTGCCGCTCGACAGGCGCAATAGATCTCGGGCCTCGCATCCTCGCCGAAACGATAATCGCGCGCGAAATCCTTCATCACGCAATTGTGCTCATGCACCCACTCCCCCAGCGAGATCGGGCGCGACGCGAAGCCGATGATCTGTCCGAACTTGCGAATGGGTTCGCCCTCGCCCATGGCGGCGACGGCCATCTTGTGTCCCTTTGGCACGCGCTCGCGGGCGGCCACCCCCTGCGGTTCGGAGCCTATAAAAATCTCGTCGACGGCGATGATGACGTTGTCCGAGGGATCGAGGCGCAAGGCCCTGGGTGTCGTCATTGGTTGTTGTCCATTTCCGTTTCAGGCCGGGCGAGAATCAGGGAGAGAACATTTCCGGCCGCTGTTCCGCAACCTTCCAGAGGACGCGACCCGTCAGCGCGAGGTGATTCCGGATCGCGCTCCGAGCGCCGTCGGCGTCTCCGCCGGCAATCGCCGCAAGCACGGCCTTGTGTTCGGCAAGGACCTCCTCGAGACGTCCTGTGGGCGACATCATAAGGCGGCGGGCCCGCTCGAGATGCACGCGCAGGCTGTCAAGCAACTCCGTGGTGCGTGGCATGCCAAGCCGGGAGGTGAGGATGTGGTGGAACCCGACGTCAAGCTCGTAGAACCGCCCTCGGTCTCCGGCTTTGGCTGCAATCGCCGCCTCTCTGAGGTTGTCAGCAACGGCGTCCTTGTCCTCCTCCGTGAAGCGGCGCGCCGCTTCGGCGGCCACTTCGCCTTCGAGCGCGCTACGGATGAACAGGCGCTCCTGAACGTCTGCGAGCGAAATCCGGGCGACGAAGGAGCCGTGCTGGGGCGCGACATCAACGAGCTTGTCGTAGGCAAGGCGAGCCACCGCCGCCGAGACGGGAAAGCGCGAAACGCCCAGTCTTTCGCAAAGAGACGCCTTGTCGATAAGACAACCCGGTTCCAGCGCCCCGGATAGGATTGCCTCCTTGAGTTCGCCGTACACAGAATCAGCCTTCGAGCGCGCGCCCCTGGCCACTTCCCTCCGCCCGTCCTTTGCGGCAAGCAATCGCTTCGCCCTCGTTCGCTGACATGTTAGTTAGAGAGGCGACGCCGCGCCGTCAATCCTCTTATGACGGCGCATATCGGGAGGGAAGAGATGGCCGGCTTTGACCTGAAGCAGGAAACCACGCTGCCAAGGGACGGATTTGAAGGAGCGCTGGCGGCCCGCGTCTGGCGGCCCGATGTCGAGGGTCCCTCCGTCTGCGCGGTGCGGGCGGAGGGCGTTTATGACATCAGCTCCGCCTTTCCCACCATGCGCGACCTTTGCGAGCACGAAGTGCCCGCCGCAGCCCTTCGGGCCGACGGAGGGCGAGCGTGTCGGCTCGCTTGCGGAAATCCTGGCCGCGACCCCGCGAGATTCGCGCGGGTCCGGAAGGCCCCGTCTGCTTGCCCCGATCGACTTGCACGCGATCAAGGCCGCGGGCGTGACCTTCGTCCAGTCGATGCTCGAGCGGGTGATCGAGGAGCGCGCGCGAGGAAGCCGCGAGGGCGCGGCCTCGGCGCGGGCGGAGATCGAAACCTTGCTCGGGGAGGAACTGGGCGGACTTGAAACCCGGCTCGCCGGCCGCGATGAAGCTCAAGAACGGCGCTGGTTCGAGGCGGGAGCCTGGTCACAATATCTTGAAGTCGGCATCGGCCCGGACGCTGAGGTCTTCACCAAGAGCCAGCCGATGTCGGCGATCGGGACGGGCGACGACGCCGGATTCCACCCCGCTTCCGAATGGAACAACCCAGAGCCGGAGGCCGCGCTGGTCGTCGCCTCGACCGGACGGATCGTCGGCGCGACGCTGGCCAATGACGTCAATCTGCGCGATTTCGAGGGACGTTCGGCGTTGCTGCTCGGCAAGGCGAAGGACCAGAATGCAAGCTGCGCGCTCGGGCCGTTTGTGCGCTTCTTCGATGGGACGTTCTCGCTCGATGACGTGCGCTCCGCGGCGATTTCGCTGACGGTCGAGGGCGAGGACGGCTTCCGGCTCGAAGGCCTTTCCTCGATGGCGCACATCAGCCGCGATCCTTCGGACCTCGCCGCCCAGACGCTTGGCGCAAATCACGCCTATCCGGACGGACTCGTCCTGCTCTGCGGCACGATGTTCGCGCCCGTCGCGGATCGCGGCGCGCCAGGCATGGGCTTCACCCACAAGACTGGCGATATCGTCACGATCGCGACACCCAAGCTTGGCGCCTCACGAACCGAATGCGGCAATGCGACGAATGCGAGCGGTGGACCTTCGGCGCCGGCGCCCTCATGCGCAATCTCGCCCGGCGGGGCTTGATCTGACGGGGATCCGCACACTAAGTCCGCGCCAGAAGGAATCTGACATGACAGCGATCAAGAAGAATTACATCGCAGGCGAGTGGGTCGAGGGCGCGAGCGTCTCCCGCAATGTCAATCCCTCCGACACCAACGACGTTGTGGGCGAATACGCGCAGGCCGACGCGGCCCAGGCCGACGCTGCGGTCATTGCGGCGCACGCGGCGTTCCCGGCATGGTCGAGGACGGCCCGCAGGAACGGCACGATCTTCTGCTCAAGGTCTCGACCGAGATTTTCGCGCGCAAGGAGGAACTCGGACGGCTGCTTGCGCGGGAAGAAGGCAAGTCCCTGCCCGAAGCCATCGGGGAAGTCGGTCGCGCCGGACAGATCTTCGATTTCTTCGCGGGCGAAGTTTTGCGGATACCCGGGGAGAAATTCGGCTCCGTGCGTCCGAATGTGGACATCGAGGTGACGCGAGAGCCGGTCGGAGTCGTCGGCATTATCGCGCCCTGGAACTTTCCGATCGCCATTCCCGCCTGGAAGATCGCGCCGGCGCTCGCCTACGGAAACACCGTTGTCTTCAAGCCGGCGGATCTGGTTCCTGGCTGCGCTCATGCCCTCGCGGAGATCATCGTCAAGGCTGGCGCACCAAAGGGCGTCTTCAATTTGGTCATGGGGCGCGGCTCCAGTGTGGGACAAGCCATGCTCGACCACAAGCGTGTGGACGCGATCAGTTTCACCGGTTCGGTGGCGACCGGCAAGCGCGTGGCCGCGGCTTGCGCCGGCGCGATGCGGAGATTTCAGTGCGAGATGGGGGGCAAAATCCGCTTGTCGTGCTCGCCGACGCGGATCTCAAGATCGCGGTCGAATGCGCGATCAACGGCGCATATTATTCGACCGGCCAGCGCTGCACCGCCTCTTCGCGGCTGATCGTCGAGGAGCCCATCTACGGCAAGTTCGCCGATGCGATGGCCGAGCGGATGAGAAGCCTCGTCATTGACGACGCGCTCAAACCCGGCACGCAGATCGGCCCGGTCGTCGACAAGAACCAGCTCGATCAGGACCAGTCCTACGTCGCGATCGGCAAGGACGAGGGAGCGAAGCTGGCCCTTGGCGGCGAGCTTCTCAATCGCTCGACGCCCGGCTTCTACATGGCGCCCGCGCTCTTCCTCGATGCTGACAACGACATGCGCATTTCGCGCGAGGAAGTCTTCGGGCCGGTTTCTGTGATGATTCCGGCGCGCAATTACGACCACGCGCTCGAAATCGCCAACGACACGGAATTCGGGCTCTGTTCCGGCATCTGCACGGCGAGCCTGAAGCACGCCTCGCACTTTAAGCGAAACTCCGAAGCGGGCATGGTGATGGTCAATCTGCCGACGGCGGGCGTCGACTATCATGCCCCCTTCGGCGGCCGGAAGGGCTCTAGCCTCGGGCCACGCGAACAAGGCCGCTATGCTGCGGAATTCTATACAACCGTGAAAACCGCCTATACGATGGCCTGAAAAACCCCACCGGGAGCTGCGCCTCATGATTCTCGTGTCCGGCGAAGCGCTGATCGACCTGATCCCGGATCCGGAACGCGAGAACGTCTACGACGCGCGGATGGGCGGCTCGCCCTTCAACGTCGCTATCGGGCTTGCGCGCCTCGGCCGCCAGACCGGCTTCCTTTCGCGCCTTTCGACGGACGGCAACGGGGAGGCGCTCGCCGCGGCGCTCGCCGATAACGGGGTTGAACTGGGCTACGTCGTGCGCGACAAGCGCCCCTCGTCCCTCGCTTTCGTGATGCGCGGCACCGCGAAGACCGGCTCACGCTATTCCTTCTATCTGGATGGAACGGCTTACGACGGTCCTTGGCCCTTCCCGAAACATTGGCCGAAGGGGGGCGCCCATCTTCATATCGGGTCTTTTTCCGCGGTCGAACGGCACGGCCTGGCTGTGATCGAGGCGCTAACCACGACGCGTGCGACTGCGACTGTGAGCTACGACCCCAATGTGCGGCCTTTCGTCACGCCTGATCGCGACGCGGTCGCTGCGCTCGTCGAACAGGAAGTCGCTCTCGCGCATGTCGTCAAGGCGAGCGAGGAAGATCTGGAATGGCTTTATCCGGGCCGGACGATCGAGGAAAGCCTCGCTTCCTGGGCCAAAATGGGGCCGCGGTTCTGTGTCGCTACCCTGGGAGAACGAGGCGCGCTCGCGATGCTTGGCGCAGAAAAGGTCATGGCCGCAGCTCCTGAGATCGACGTCGTGGACACGGTCGGCGCGGGCGACAGCTTCATGTCCGCCCTACTCTCGGCGATGGGTCGGGACGGCGCGCTCGGCGCGGACTCGGCAGCGCCGACGCGGGCGAAGCTCGAAAGCTGGCTGCAATTCTCAGCCTGCGCATCCGCCATCACCTGCACGCGGCGCGGCTCCGATCCTCCGACTCTGATGGAGGTCGAGTCCGCGCTGAAAGGCTAAGCGCTGTCGCAAGGCCCTTGGACTATCTGCGGACGTTTGCTGCGTTGCGGCCTCTTTAGCAGCGGTCTAAAGAGAGTATCGCGAACGCATCGGGAAGACTTCCATGGCATCGACTGAAGCCGCTCCGGGCAAGCAGCGCCCGCGGCCGCTCTCGCCTCATCTGCTGATCTACAAGCCGACCATGACGATGGCGATGTCGATCGTCCATCGCATCACCGGCGGGGCGCTGTATGCGGGCGTCCTTCTGCTCGCGTGGTTCCTGATCTCGGCCTCGGCGGACGCAGCGACCTTCAGCTGGTTTTCCGGCTTCATAGGCTCGTTCATCGGCCAGTTGATTCTGTTCGGCTTCACCTGGGCGCTGTTCCATCATTTGCTCGGCGGAATCCGCCATTTCATCTGGGACGTCGGCTATGGGATGGACGCGCCGCTGCGCGACCAGCTTGCCTGGGCGACGCTGATCGGAGGGCTTGCGCTCACCATCATCGCCTGGATCATTGCCTTCGCCATCGGTTAGGAGCGCCCAGCGTCATGTCCGAACTTCCCTCCGGCCTGCGCACGCCTTTTAGCCGGGTTCAGTTTCTCGGCTCGGCCCGCTCAGGCGCCGGCGACGCCTGGGCGATGCACGTGACTTCGCTAGCGCTCGTTCCCTTGAGTCTCTATTTCGTGTGGCTCATCCTCGACCTCATGCGCATGGACTACAATGGCGTGCGCGCCGAGCTCGCCCATCCGGTCCCTGCGATCCTGCTGCTCGCTTTCATTCTCGCGGGCGCGCTCCATATGAAGGTAGGAATGCAGTCCATCATCCTGGACTATATTACGGGGCCGGCGCGCGCGTGGGCGCTCGCGGCCAACACACTATTTTGCGCGCTGATGGCGTTTGCTTGCCTCTTCGCCACTTTGCGCCTTGCCTTCACCTGAGAGGACGCTCGTCGAATGTCTGCCAACGGGGCCTCCACTCAGAACGCGCCAGCGCTGAACGGCAAAGCCTATCCAATCGAAGACCATACGTTTGACGTCGTCGTCGTGGGGGCGGGCGGCGCGGGCTTGCGCGCCAGCGTCGGTTGCGCCCAGGCAGGGCTTCGCACCGCCTGCATCTCGAAAGTCTTTCCGACCCGCTCGCACACGGTCGCGGCCCAGGGCGGCATCTCGGCCTCGCTCGGCAATATGGGACCGGACGACTGGCGCTGGCACATGTACGACACCGTGAAGGGGTCGGACTGGCTGGGGGACCAGGACGCGATCGAATATTTGTGTCGGAACGCGCCCGACGCCGTCTATGAGCTCGATCACTGGGGCGTTCCCTTCTCGCGCACGGAAGCGGGAAAGATCTACCAACGGCCATTTGGCGGCATGACGACCGATTACGGCAAGGGCATCGCGCAGCGGACCTGCGCGGCCGCGGACCGAACCGGCCACGCCATCCTGCACACGCTGTATGGCCAGGCGCTGAGGGCGCGCTGCGTCTTCTTCATCGAGTATTTCGCCATCGATCTCATCCGCGACTCGGAAGGCGCAATCCGCGGCGTGGTCTGCCTCAAGATGGACGACGGCACGATCCACCGTTTTCGCGGGCAAACCACGGTGCTGGCCACGGGCGGCTACGGTCGAGCGTATTTCTCGGCGACGTCGGCTCATACCTGCACCGGCGACGGGAACGCAATGGCGCTGCGCGCGGGCCTGCCCCTGCAGGATATGGAGTTCGTGCAGTTTCACCCGACCGGCATATACGGCGCGGGCTGTCTCATCACCGAGGGCGCCCGTGGCGAGGGCGGCTATCTCGTCAATTCGAAGGGCGAACGCTTCATGGAGCGCTATGCGCCTTCGGCCAAGGACCTCGCCTCCCGCGATGTCGTCAGCCGCTCGATGACAATGGAGATCCGTGAAGGCCGAGGCGTCGGCAAGAACGCCGACCACATCTATCTCCACCTCGACCATCTCGACCCGAAGGTGCTGCACGAGCGCCTGCCGGGCATTTCCGACAGCGCGCGAATCTTCGCCGGCGTCGATGTGACCAAGGATCCGATCCCCGTCCTGCCGACTGTCCACTACAACATGGGCGGTATCCCGACGAACTATCATGGCGAGGTTCTGACCAAGGTCGGCGCCGACCCAGATTCAATCGTGCCGGGACTGATGGCGCTTGGCGAAGCGGCCTGCGTCTCGGTGCATGGCGCCAACCGGCTCGGCTCCAATTCGCTGATCGACCTCGTCGTCTTCGGCCGTGCGGCAGGCCTACGAGCGGCTGACAAGCTGAAGGCGGGCGACCGGCAGAGGGAACTCGCCAAAGATAGCGCGGATTACGCGTTGGCGCGGCTCGATCGCTTTCGCAACGCCAATGGCGGCACTCCGACAGCGGCGCTGCGCCTCAAGATGCAGATGGTCATGCAGAACAATTGCGCCGTGTTCCGCACCGGCGAGGTTCTCGCGGAGGGTAAAGAGAAGATCCACGAGGCTTGGCGCTCCGGCGCCGATGTTCATGTGACCGATCGCTCGCTCATCTGGAACTCGGACCTGATCGAGACGCTCGAATACGACAACCTGATCGTACAGGCCGTGGTCACGATGGATGGCGCGGCGAACCGGCTCGAAAGCCGCGGCGCGCACGCCCGCGAGGATTATCCAAAGCGCGACGACGTGAACTGGATGAAGCACACGCTGGCCTGGATCGACCCGACGAAGCAGACGGTCACCATCGATTACCGGCCAGTGCACACGTACACGATGAGCAACGACATCGCTTATATCGAGCCGAAGGCGCGGGTGTATTGAGGCGAACTCAACCGATCTCGTTTTGGACGTAGCTATTCATGGTTCAACTCACTCTCCCAAAGAATTCCCGCGTCACCGCCGGCAAGACCTGGCCCAAGCCCACGGGCGCCAAGCGTCTCACGGAGTTCCGCATCTATCGCTGGAATCCGGACGACGACGCCAATCCGCGCATGGACACCTATTTCGTGGATCGAGACGACTGCGGTCCGATGGTCCTCGACGCGCTGATCTGGATCAAATCCAAGATCGACTCGACGCTGACCTTCCGCCGCTCTTGCCGCGAGGGCGTCTGCGGCTCCTGCGCAATGAACATCGACGGGCTGAACACGCTGGCCTGCACCCGAGGCATCGACGAAGTCGCAGCCCCGGTCACGATTTATCCGCTCCCGCATCAAGAGGTCGTGAAAGATCTCGTTCCGGATCTCACCGTCTTCTATGCCCAGCACGCTTCTATCGAGCCGTGGCTCAAGACGACGACCCCGCCGCCCGAGAAAGAATGGCTGCAGACGCCGGAGGACCGAGCAAAACTCGACGGACTGTACGAGTGCATCCTGTGCGCTTGCTGCTCGACCTCCTGCCCGAGCTACTGGTGGAACGGCGAGCGCTATCTTGGGCCCGCCGTTCTCCTGCAGGCCTATCGTTGGCTCATCGACACGCGCGACGAGGCGCGCGGCGAGCGGCTCGACAATCTCGAAGATCCGTTCCGACTCTATCGCTGCCACACGATCATGAATTGCGCGAAAACCTGCCCGAAGGGCTTGAACCCCGCCAAAGCGATTTCGCACATCAAGACGATGATGACCGAGCGCCAGGTCGGATGACGATTGCGACCTCTCTCATGCGACGTCGCGGATAAAGGCGCGCAGTAGCCGGCGGAATCGATCCGATGCGAGGCGCGCGTATTCCTGCGTCTCCTCGTGGCTCGGATCGCCGCCGGAGAGGCCCGCCGCATAGTTCGTCACGACTGAGACGGCCGCGCAGCGCAGGCCGAAGTAGCGGGCGAGAATGACTTCCGGGACGGTCGACATGCCGACGAGATCGGCGCCGACAATCTTCGCCGCGCGAATCTCGGCCGGAGTTCTCGAAGCTCGGGCCTGAGAACCACATGTAGACGCCGTCGTGCAGATCGACCCCCTCCGCCTCAGCCGCGAGATGGAGCCGTGCGCGCAAAGCTCTGTCGTAGGCGTTGGTCAGCGGTACGAAGCGCCGGTCGCCGCCCTCCGCCCCGATCAGCGGATTCGCGCCGGCGAAATTGATGTGGTCGGTGATCGCGACGAGCGAGGGCGGCGCCCAGTCGATGTTGAGCCCGCCTGCGGCGTTGGTGAGGATCAGCGTATCGCCCCCGAGGGCGCGGAAGGTTTCGATCGCGCCGCGCATCGCGTTGACGTCGCCACGCTCGTAATAGTGGCCGCGCCCCTGAAAGAGCGCGACGCGCTTGCCCTCGATCTCCCCGACCACCAGCCGCCCCGCATGGCCGGCGACGGTCGGGGTCGGGAAGCCGGGGATGTCTGCGTAAGGAATCGCGATCGGGTTGCTCACCTCGTCGGCGAGCGGCCCGAGGCCAGAGCCGAGCACGATGGCGAGACGGGGCAGGGATTCAAGGCCGCGGGCTTTCAAGGCGGCGATGGCGGCGATCGGGTTCGTGGTCATCATGTCCTCATATCGCCGTCGTGATCGCGAACAGCGAAGCCGCAAGCGATTCAGGGGCGATGAGCGCCGAGGGGGCGCCAAGATTTGTCGCGGATGAAGCGATTCCAATGGCTTAAGTGCTCGATTCTGCAACTTTCCTCGTATCGAGGGGGCCGCGCAGAGAACCACGTTTCGAGGCGCAAGGGTTCGCCATTCCTTCGGCAACGGCTTGCGCAGTCATCGCGAAGAGCGGCAGGATGGAGCGGCCAGCGGGGTCCGGACGGAGCGATTTTGCGGCAAGGCAGAAATTCCGATCATGAAAACCAGCATACCACGTATTTCGACAAAACACAAAGATTTCGACTTCCCGATTTTGCGCCGTCGGCTTCAAAATATTTCAGACCGCTATCCGCTCGGCAGATGCTCCGGCCCGAACGATTCCGGCAAAAGCTCGCCGAGCGTAAAAGTCCGCCGCAAGCCCTCTGGCCCCGCGATATGGACCAGCGTCGCGGCGTCGGCGAATTCGCGAATGCGCTGGCGGCAGCCGCCGCAGGGCGTGCAGAGCTTGTCGCCAGCGCCCACGACGCAGATTTCGGTGATGCGGCGCTCGCCGCCCATGACCATCGCTCCGATGGCAATGGGCTCGGCGCAATTGCCGACCGGGTAGGCGGCGTTCTCGACATTGCAGCCGGCAAAAATTCTTCCATCAGGCGCGCGCACCGCCGCGCCCACCTTGAATCGCGAATAGGGCGCGTAAGCCATTTCGTAAGCCGCCTTCGCCGCCGCGAAGAGCGGATCAAGATCAGCGTTCTTTGACATAAGGGATGCCGGAAGCCTTTGGCGGGATCGCCTTGCCGATGAAGCCGGCGAGCAGGACCACGGTCAGCACATAGGGCAGCGCCTCGATCGCCTGCACTGGCACCGGGCCGATCACCGGCAATTCGACGCCCTGTAGGCGGATCGCGACCGCGTCGAGGAACCCGAACAACAGGCAGGTGGCAAGCGCCTGCCACGGCCGCCATTTTGCAAACACCAGGGCCGCGAGCGCGATAAACCCTTTGCCCGCGCTCATATGCGGCTGGAAATAGGCCGCCTGTGACAGCACGAGGTAGCAGCCCGCGAGCCCGACCAGCACGCCGCAAATGACGACCGCGGCGTAGCGCAGGCCCCTCACGGAGATGCCGGCAGTGTCCACTGCGGCCGGATTCTCGCCGACCGCGCGAAGCCTGAGCCCGAAGCGCGTGTGATAGAGCGCCCAATAGGTGATCGGGACGATGAGGAAGGCCAGATAGCTGATGAGGTCGTGGCCGGAAATGAGTTTCTCGTAGATCGGTCCGATAATCGGCACGGCGGCCGATCTCGTTTGCGAAGGGCAGCGTGATCGGCTGGAATTGCGCCGAATTGGGAAGCTGGGGAGTCCGGCCGCCCTGCGACCAGATGGCGTTGCCGATCGAGCGCCGTCATGCCGTCGGCGACCATGTTGATCGCGGTGCCGGAGACGATCTGGTTGGCGCGCTGATCGATCGAGGCGTAGCCGTGGATCAGCGAAAAGGCGACCGTGACCACGACGCCCGTCAGAAGCCCGAGCCACACATTTCCGGTCGCCGTGGCGCCGGCGGCCGAAGCGAAAGCGCCGACCAGCATCTTGCCTTCGAGGCCGATGTCGACAACGCCGGAGCGCTCCGACCAGAGGCCCGCGAGGCACGCCAGAATGAGCGGGATCGCGAGCCGGACGCCGGAATCGGACACATCGATGAAGGTGGCGAACCAGCCCATCGCGCGCTAGATCGGCGGTTGGGTGACGCGCCGCGCGAGCAGAGCGGCGACCGGACGGCGGAACAAGTGTTCGAGGGCGCCGGCGAACAGCACGACAAGCCCCTGAATGACGACAATCATGTCGCGGCTGATCTTGGGCATGTCGAAGGCAAGCTCCGCCCCGCCCTGGTAGAGCACGCCGAACAGGATCGCGGCCAAAAAGATGCCGACCGGATGTCCGCGGCCCATTAGCGCCACCGCAATGCCGACGAAGCCGAAACCGGCAGTGAACTCGAGGATCAGCCGATGCTCCTCGCCGAGGATCACATTCACCGCGAGTCCGCCGGCAAGCGCGCCCGAAAGCAGCGTCGAGATCATGGTGACGCGCGCGGGGGAGATGCCGCCGTAGAGCGCCGCGGTCGGATTGGCGCCAACCGTGCGGATCTCATAGCCGAGCCGCGTGCGCCAGATGATGAGCCACACCGCAAGGCAGGCCAGAAGCGCCAGCAGGAACGAAAGATTGAATGGCGTCACCGGCCATTGAATCCCGAAATGGGCAAGAATCTCGTGAAACTGCGGCACCCGACCCGTCTCGCGGAAGGCCGGGGTCTCCGCGTTCATCTGGCCGGGAGCGCGAAGCACATTCACTAGCAGATAGCCCATGATCGCGGAGGCGATATAGTTGAACATGATCGTCGTGATGACGATGTGGCTGTCGCGATAAGCCTGCAGATAGGCGGGAATCGCCGCGAAAGCGGCGCCGAACACCGCCGCCGCGACGATGGCGGCGATGACGAGCGCATAGCCTGGCAGGAAGCCGAAATGCAGCGCGACAAGCGCCGCGCCGAGCCCGGCGATATAGGCCTGTCCATCGACGCCGATGTTGAAGAGCCCGGCATGGAAGCAGATGGCGACTGCGAGGCCGGTGAAGATGAAGCTCGTCGCGTAGTACAGCGTGAAGCCGATCCCTTCGAGGTCGCCGAGCGCCCCGCCGATCAGGATCTTCACCGCCTCAAGCGGATTCTCGCCGATCGCCAGCACGACAAGCCCGGAGATGACGAAGGCGGCGAGCACATTGACGAGCGGGATCAGCGCCACGTCGGCCCAGGCCGGAAGAGGTTTCGGGGGGAGCCGCTCATGCGGCATGCTCGCTGACGCCCGCCATCAGGAGGCCGAGGTCCTGGGCGTTCGTCTCGTCCGTAAGGCGCTCGCCGGTGACGCGGCCGCCGCAGAGCACGATGATGCGGTCGGCCAGCGCGAAGATCTCGTCGAGCTCGACCGACACGAGCAGCACAGCCTTGCCCGCGTCGCGCTGCGCGACAATGCGCTTGTGGATGAACTCGATCGCCCCGATGTCGACGCCGCGCGTCGGCTGACCGACCAGCATGATCTTCGGGTTACGCTCGATCTCGCGCGCCAGCACGAGCTTCTGCTGGTTGCCGCCGGAAAAATTGGCGGTCTTGAGCAGCGGATCGCGCGGCCGCACGTCGAACGCCTCCATCTTCTTGCCGGCGTCTTCGATGATGGCGCGGCGGCTGTAGAAGAGTCCCTTGCCGTAGACCGGCTCGAAGTGAAAGCCGAGCATGGCGCTCTCGCAGGCCTCGAACGACATGACGAGGCCCATGCGATGCCGGTCTTCGGGGACATGGCCGACGCCGAGGACACGCTCTTCATGCGGATTGCGCTCCGGGGGCGGCAGCAACTCGCCGTCCACGAGGATCGCGCCGCCGCTCAGGGGCCGCATGCCGGCGAGCGCCTCCAGAAGCTCGGACTGGCCGTTCCCCGCCACCCCGGCGACGCCGAGAATCTCGCCCTGGCGCAAGGTGAAGGAAACATGGTCGACGCGGACGACGCCGCGGTCGTCCATCACGACGAGATCGCGCGCCTCAAGCGCGGCCCTGCCGGGACTGGCGGGCTTTTTTTCAACTTTGAGGAGCACTTTGCGCCCGACCATCGCATCGGCGAGCTCGGGCGGAGACGTGCTCGCGGTGTCGACCGTTTCCACCATCTCGCCCCGCCGCATGACGGACACGCGATCCGTGAGGCTCATGATCTCGCGCAGCTTGTGGGTGATGAAGATGATCGTCTTGTTCTCGCTCCTGAGAACCCGCAGCATCTCGAAAAGCTGATCCGCTTCCGCCGGCGTCAGGACGGCGGTGGGCTCGTCGAGGACGAGAATCTCCGCCCCCCGCACGAGCGCCTTGAGAATCTCGACGCGCTGTTGCAGACCGACGGACAATTCGCCAACCGTCGCGTCGGGGTCCACTTCGAGGCCATATTCGCGAGCGAGTTCGGCGAGGCGCGCGCGGATCGCTCGCGCGCCTTTCGCCAACAGCGGGCCGCCCTCGGCGCCGAGCATTACATTTTCGAGCACGCTCAACGGCTGCACCAGCATGAAATGCTGGAACACCATCCCGATCCCGTGACTGATCGCTTCGCGCGAGGAACGAATTCGCACCGGCTCACCGTTGATGCGGATTTCTCCCGAGTCGGCTTCATAGAAGCCGTACAGGATAGACATCAGCGTCGACTTGCCGGCGCCGTTCTCGCCCACGATCCCATGAATGACGCCGCGCTCGACGATGAGATCGACATGATTGTTGGCATGGACAGGACCGAAGCTCTTGTCGATCCCGGTGAGTTCGATCGCGGGGGCTTGCCTTGCGGAGGGCTGAGCCACGACGCTACGCGCCCCCGAATGGAGAAACGATTTTCACGGAGCCTCTCCCGCCGTCACATCCGTAGCCAAACTTATGCAAGGCCCGGACCGGGGGCGCGCCCCTCAAGGAGCGCGCCTCCAAAGCTTAAGAGCGGGAGCCAATCATGCCGGACACTTGTTGTCGGACATGTAGTCGTGGACCTGGATCTTGCCCGAGATGATGTCCTTTTCCGCCTGGTCGGCGGCGGCCTTCGCCTCGGGAGTCAGGATCTTCTCGTTATTCTTGTCGACGGCGTAGCCAACACCGCCGTCCTTGAGGCCGAGCACCTCAACGCCGGGCTTCCATGTGCCTTTCTTGGCGTCCATGAAGGAATTGTAGGTGGCGACATCAACGTGCTTGAGCATCGATGTCAGGACGTGCCCGGGGAAAAGCCCATTCTGGTTCGAGTCGACGCCGATGCCGAACTTGCCCGCGTCGGCGGCCGCTTTCAAGACGCCCTGACCCGTTGCGCCCGCCGCGGCGTAGACGATATCCGCGCCGCGATCCATCTGCGACTTCGCAAGTTCGCCGCCTTTGACCGGATCATTCCAGGCGGCCGGAGTCGTGCCCGTCATATTGGCGAAGACTTCGTCCTTGCCGTCGGAGGCGTATTTGACGCCTTGCGCATACCCGCATTCAAACTTCGAGATCAAAGGAATGTCCATGCCGCCGACAAAGCCGACCTTGCCCGTCTTTGTGGTTTTCGCCGCGATCACGCCGACGACGAACGAACCCTCCTGCTCCTTGAAGACGATCGACTGCACGTTTGGCTTATCGACCACCATGTCGATGATGCCGAACTTCGTCTTGGGGAACTCGTCGGCGACCTTCCCCAGCGCCGTCGCCCAGGCGAAGCCGACCGTCATGATCGGCGAATAGCCGTCCTTGGCGAATTTACGCAACACCTGCTCACGCTGCGCGTCGTTCTGGATCTCGAGGTCGCGGAAGGCGACGCCTGTCTCCTTCGAAAATTTTGTGGCTCCGTTGAAGACGCCCTCATTAAAGGATTTGTCGAACTTTCCGCCGAGATCGTAGATCACCGCCGGTTTGATCGTATCAGCATAGGCCGCGGCCGACGCGAGCAGCGTTCCGGCGAATGCCGCCGTGACCGTAAAGGTTGTGCGACCGAACATTTCCAAAACCTCCGTTGGGCGCGAAGCCACTCCCGAGCTCGCCCCGAGAAACTGACCGACAGGTCAAGTAAGTCTAACCCCAACTTGGCTGTCAAGCGCGGCCAACCCCTGCGTTCCATCGGACAATTAGACTATGCGGGAGGTTTTTGGGAGGGCAAGCGGAATCAGCGGCAAGTCGAGGCCAGCGCGTGGACAGGGCCGCGACAGCGGCGACGCCGCGAACTCCAACCTGAAAATCGCTGCGTTGCGCAGGCAAATCCCCTCAGCCAAGGCTTGCGCGCTTCGCGCCTGAGATGTATCTCGCGCCTCTGCCGGTCCGGCCGATGGGACTGGAGGGGTGGCCGAGCGGTCGAAGGCGCACGCCTGGAAAGTGTGTATACGGGAAACCGTATCGCGGGTTCGAATCCCGCCCCCTCCGCCACGATTTCTCGCTCGACACCCAAAGCAACACGCATAACCGCCATCGAAAGTCGGTCGATGGAGCCCGGTTCCCCACGCCCGGGCGCCGCTCCAACTGGACCTTCCGCCGCGCTCCAAGACTCACGGCATATTGGGCCTTCCTCGATGCGCCCCAACGCGCCCGGCGAGCCTTCGTCGACGGCCTGTTCAACTGGGAGTTCGGCGCCCACCGGAACTGGCGCAATTTCGATCTGGATCGGGACCTGTCCACGGCGCTCGCCCGCTGGGAACATCGGACTTCTCCTCGTACCTGTTTGCGGGCGCAGGGCTCTGGAGCCCACGTGGTCGGCCTCGCCAATGCAAGCGCCCACTCACGAGCGCCTGCGCCTCGCGCGGGGAGCGACGCTTCTGAGAAGCTGCCCCGGCCAACGAGAGGGGCGTTCCCCCGGGGCTGGCAAAGCTCGGACGGCGCCGCGACGCTGCGCGGCACGAATTTCAGGAAGGCCGGCAAAATCGTGCGAGACGAGCCAGTTATGCTCGCCGCCAAGCCGAGCAGATCGCGAGACCAGCGCATTGCAGCATATCCAGATCGAGCGACCCATCAACGCGGTGGTTTCCGACCTCGATGGTGTCGCCTACCGGGGGGACGCTCCGATTTCCGATTCCATCGAGGCGTTTCGAAGATGGCGCGCACAAGGGGTGCCCTACGCTTTCGTGACCAACAACTCGACCAAGTCGGCCACGCAATTCGCCGCAAAGCTGTCGCGCATGGGGGTCGCTGTCGCTCCAGAGCAGATTTTCACGACGATCGGCGCGAGTGTCGCGCTTCTCAAGCGGCGCTGGCCCGGCGGCGGCGGCGCCTATGTCATCGGGGAGCTTCCCCTTCACGCCGCAATTGAGGAAGCCGGTTTTGGGAGTGCGGGCGCGAATGCCGATGTGATCGTGCTTGGCTTCGACGGCGGTCTCACCTACGACAAGCTGCGAATCGCGATCCGTGCCGCTTTGGCGGGCGCCGCCGTAGTCGCGACCAACCCCGATCCCCTCACCCCAGTCGCCGATGGTTACGATCCGTGCGTCGGCGTCCTGATCGCCGCAGTCCTCGCTGCCGCCCCGACGGCGGATCTGACCGTGGTTGGGAAGCCTGAGCCTTTTCTGATCGAGCAGGCAGTCGCCTTACTCGGCGCGCCCAAGGCGGAGACGATCATGATCGGGGACCAGATCGCGACCGATATCGTCGCAGGACAACGGGCTGGTTTGCGCTCTGTTTTGTTCAGGACCGACGCTCCCACCAACGTGACTGCTTCCACAAAGCCGGACTGGATCGTCAAGAGCCTGCTCGATCTTGTCGAGCCTTCGACCCAGAGCCGCTCTTCGTGAGCGATCTCGCTACGGAAATCGAAAAGCTGCGCCTCGGCCTTCAGGTTGCGGCGCCCCGATGGGGAATGCCAGAAGACGCCGAAATCAGGTTTCTTAGCCAGTCGGAGAACACGACGTTTCTCGCGATCGATCCTTCATCGGATGCGCGACTCATTCTTCGCGTACACAGACCCGGATATCACACGCTCGATGAAATCCGATCAGAGATCGCATGGATTCACGCGCTCATTGCTGATCGGGTGATCGAGACGCCGGAACCGATACGGGATGGGGACGGCGCGTTCCTACGTTCGCTGGCGCTCGATGATTCCACTCGGTACGTCGCGGCTTTCGCCTATATGAGCGGGCACGAGCCGGACCTTTCGGACGGTCTGACTCCCTGGTTCAATAAGCTCGGGGCGCTGAGCGCGCGCCTTCATTTGCACAGCCGACGCTGGACCAAACCGGTCGGCTTTGTCCGCAAAACCTGGGATTTTGACGCGATGCTGGGCAGCCATGCGCTTTGGGGCGACTGGCGGGCTGGGATCGGCCTGACGGACACCAGCCGCAGGCTGCTGCAGACGGTTGCCGATGAGCTGCGACACCGCCTCGCGCGCTATGGCGCGACGCGGGACCGTTTTGGCCTCATCCACGCCGACCTCAGGCTCGCCAACCTTCTCCTCGACGGCGACCGCCTCGGAATCATCGACTTCGACGACTGCGGCTTCTCATGGTTCCTGTACGACTTCGCGGCGGCGATCAGTTTCCATGAGCACGAGCCGATCGTGCCGGAACTGCAGTCCGCTTGGCTTACTGGATATCGTACGGTCGCACCGGCCCTGCCCGGCGACGAAGCGATGATGCCGGTATTCATTATGCTGCGGCGTCTTCTGCTTACGGCTTGGATTGCCTCGCACAAGGAGACGGCGACCGCACAGACGATCGGGACCGCCTATACCGAGGGTACGTTGACGTTGGGCGAGCGATTCCTGGCAAACGAGTAGGGCGCCACGAAGCGCATCTGCCCACCGCTCCAAAGTTCCTTCTCTGCGTCTCCAAATCGATGGTCGCGGTCTTCACGGCGGCAAGCCTTCTGACAGAGTCTCTGAGCGCACTGCTACGCGCCAAAGGGACATGGAGGGTCGGCGGGAATGGAGTTTCAGGCGTACTTCGAGGAATGGTCGCTGAAGCCGGGCGATACAGTGCGGATGGCGGCGAGCACGGCTCATCCATCGGTTCGCGCGACTCTCGTGCGTCTCCTCTCCGGCCCCGGAACGGCGCCAGCGATCGAGGGTCGAACCGCCGACCGATCGGACGTTCTCGATACGACCTTCGCCGGCCGCTTGCAGGCGACAGCCGTCGGCTCGTTCGCCACCCTGCCGCTTCCTTCGCCGCTGCAAGGACAGCCCGTAACCGTCCATTGCTGGATCTGGCCAACCGTCCCCGCCCGCATCGATGCGCAGACCGTATGGTCGCTCGGCGACGCGGCGCTCGTCGTTCGCAATGGCGCTATCGAGGTCCACGCGAGGGACGCGACACTTGTAGCGATCGAAGACGCCATCGTCGCGAAACACTGGTATTCGATCGCGGTTACCCTTGATGGGGAGACCGCGACGATCGACTTAAAGAGGCTCGACGGAAAGGTGAGCGCGCTCAGAGACGCCACCGGTCCAGCGCCCGTCGCCGTTTCCGCCGATGCTCTGACCCTTGCCGCCGCGGGCGTTCTGGAGACGGGATCGCCCAAAAATCCGTTCAACGGAAAGATCGATTCGCCGACCCTCTTCGCCGCCGCGCCCACATCCGAAATGCTTGCCGCGTGGCGGCGGGGAAACGCTGCCCCCATTGCGCCTTGGGCCTCATGGAGACTCTGCGAAGATTTCGCCTCCGAAACAGTGTCGCCAACTTTCGCGGCAGACTCCGGGCGTCTCGTCAACGGGGTCGAGCGGGGGGTGACCGGGCGCAACTGGGATGGAACGAGCGACTCCTTCATGGAGAAGCCTGAACACTATTGCGCCCTTCAGTTCCATGAGGACGACATGGTCGAGTTCAGCCTGGAGCCATGATCTCGAATTCAAGTTGCCCGAGACCCTCGAGAGCGGCGTCTATGCGGTGCGACTCGAGGCCGGAGGAGCACGAGACCATTTCCCCCTCTTTGTGCGCGGACCCTCGAACGCGAAGGCGCCTGTGCTGTTCCTTGCGCCGACAAACACCTATCTCGCCTACGGCAACGACCATCTCGCATCGCTCGACTTCTCCTCCGTCATGCCGCACGACAAGGTCGTTCCGCCGGACGAGCAATATCTGTTCGATCATCCCGAGCCGGGTCGCTCCTGCTACGACACTCATTCCGATGGAACGCCGGTTCGCTATTCGAGCCGCAGGCGACCGATCCTCAACGTCCGCCCGGGCTTTCCCAACTGGCTCACCGGCTCGTACCGTCACTTCCCGGTCGACATGTATATCGTCGAGTGGCTCGACCATGTCGGCCTCGACTACCACGTCGCTACCGACGAGGACCTCGAACGGGAAGGCCGTGCGCTCCTCGACCGTTATGCGGTCGTCGTCACGGGGTCGCATCCGGAATATTGGACGCGAGTGGGCCTCGACGCCCTCGATAATTATCTCAACTCCGGCGGCCGGATTCTGTATCTCGGCGGCAACGGCTTCTACTGGGTGACGAGTCGCAACAAACAGAAACCGTGGATCATCGAAGTGAGGCGCGACAATAGCGGCACCCGCTGCTGGGACGCCCCGCATGGTGAGCGCACCCACGTCCAGACACGCGAGGCCGGCGGCATCTGGCGCAACCGCGGCCGTGCCCCCAACAAGACGCTCGGTGTCGGCTTCGCGTCGGAGGGCTGGTCGAAGGGCTGCGGCTACCGGCGATCCGAAGTTACCTATAACGGGCCGGTCGCAAAACTCTTCGAAGGGGTGACGGAAGAAATCGTCGGCGCCTATGGCCATGTGCTCGGCGGGGCGGTCGGCGATGAGGTGGACAGGTTTGACATCGCGCTCGGCAGCCCGGAGCACGCTTATGTGCTCGGCACATCCACTGGACTTGGCAACGAATACCAACTCGTCATCGAGGACCTGATTTTGTCGCTCCCCGATCAAGGCGGCGCGCAACGCCCTGACCAGGTGAAAGCAGACATGGTGCTCTTTCCCATCGACCGAGGCGGTTGGGTTTTTTCGGTCGGCTCGATCACCTATGGCGGTTCACTCGCATGGAACGGCTGCGACAATAACCTCTCGCGCCTGACCGCCAACGTACTTCGAGCCTTCGCCGGCAGCGAGCCGGTCCTCGGATAGGGCTCCGGCCCTCATAACGGGGCCTGGACGCCGGCGACTCGCCCCGCTTCGTTCAGGCCCCGCGCACAACGCATTGCGTCATCCAGTTCGCGATCTCGCGCTGACGCTCCGCTTCGACGAGAAGCTCGCGACCAATGTCGAGGCGCCAAGCAATGTCGCGCCGGCTTGCATCATCGCTAAGCGCGCCGACGTCGCGCGCATAAAGCTCGAGCGCGTCGAGCGACTCGAAGAAGCCTTCATCCACCAGAATATGCCCATAGCGCCGGACCGTGGCGGCGATTTCCTCGAGGCTGTATTCCGGATGATATTGCACGGCCCAGACAATGCTGTCGCCAGCCCGGATTTCTGCGGCCTGTACCTGGCTCATTGCGTTCGTAGCGGTCACTGTCGTGTTGGGCGCCAGGGTTGCGACTTCGTCGGCATGGATGGCGGGGGCATCGAACGCAATCGCGCGTCCGCGATGCATCGGATGGTTCCGGCCAGTCTCGGTCAGGGTGATCTTGCGCGCGAAAGCGACTTCGCGGCCGCGCGGATTCGCGGCGACTTCACCACCCGCTGCGACGGTCGCCAGTTGAAGTCCCCAGCAGGAACCGAATATGGGCAGACCCGCAGCGAAGACCGCGCGAACGAATTCGATCTGCCGCAGCGATTCTGGCTCGCGCCGGTGGATGTTCAAAGAAGAGCCGGTGATCGCCACGCCATCGTAAGAGTCGAGTGGAGCGAGCATCATCGGATCGGGGTCGGAAGGAAAGCAGATCTCGACCGTCGCATCCGGCGCAATTTTGTTCAGCACCGCGGCGTAGCTCTGGCTCGCGGTCGCACCGGTCGAACTCGGCGATGCGCTTTCGTCCTGCGGGCGTATTGCCTTCCACAACCAGGATGCGCGGCGACCCCACCTAACGGTCCCCGAGGTCGCCGCGGATCGCGGCCAGCGTCAAAGCCTCGAACTCGCTTTCAGACAGTTTCCGCGGATTGGACGCCGCGGTGGGATCTTTCACAGCGTCCACGGCGATGCTCTTCGCATCGCTCTCTTTCACGCCCATTTCGGCAAGCGTATGCGGTGTCCTCAGCTTCTTGCGGAGGGCAAGTATCCAGTCGAGCACTGCGTCGAAATCGTGCTTCGGCAAATCGAGCACTCGCGCGATGAGCGGCATCTTCGCGGCGATCGCCTCGCGATTGGCAAGCATCACATAGGGGAACATCACGGCATTCGTCATGCCGTGATGCGTGTCGTATCGCGCTCCGACCGGATGTGAGACGGAATGAATGGCGCCGAGCCCCTTCTGGAAAGCGGTCGCGCCCATCGACGCCGCCGCGAACATGTAGGCGCGCGCTTCGAGGTCGTCGCCATTCTCGGCCGCCCGAGGTAGATAGAGATCGACGAGGCGAATGCCCTCGACGGCAACCCCGTCGGCGAGCGGATGAAAGCTGTCGACACAATAGGCCTCGAAACAATGAGCGAGCGCGTCCATGCCTGTTCCGACCGTGAGGTAAGTCGGCAAGCCGACCGCAAGCTCCGGGTCTTCGATGGCGACCTTCGGCATCATGGCGGGATGGAAGATGATCTTCTTTTCGTGCGTCGCCTCGTTCGTGATGACGCCGGCGCGGCCCACCTCGGAGCCGGTACCCGCGGTCGTCGGAACGGCGATGATCGGGGCGATGCCCTGGGCGTTGGCGCGTGTCCACCAGTCGCCGACGTCCTCAAAGTCCCAGACCGGGCGAGTCTGCGCCTGCATGAAGGCGACGCATTTGCCGACGTCGAGCGCCGAGCCGCCGCCGACCGCAACCACGCCGTCGGCTCCTGCCGCGCGATAGGCTGCGACGCCGTTCATGAGATTCGTCTCGTTGGGGTTCGGCTTGATGTCGGCAAAGACGGCGACAGGCAGGCCTGCCTTTTTGAGCCGGCCGACAATATCGGCGACGAGGTTCGAAGCCGCGAGTCCCTTGTCGGTGACCACAAGAGGCCTTGCGATCGCGTTCGCCTTGCAGACTTCGGGCAAGTCAGCGATGCGCCCGGAGCCGGTGATGACGCGGGTTGGAAAATTCCAGGCGCTGGTCAGGTTCACGGTCATTAGCGTGCGGTCTCACGTTTTGGTGCGATGTAAAGCGGCCGCGCTCAATGGCTCGTCCGCAAATGGTATGACTTGGCTCGCGTCATCGATTCGAACCCGAGATAGGACATGCCCACGCCCCGACCCGTATCCTTCACGCCCGTCCAGGCGAGGTAGGGATCGACGTAATCGCAGCGGTTCATGAAGACGGTTCCGGTCGCGATCTGGTCGCCGATCGCCTCCGCGGCTGCAGTATCCTCCGTCCAAATGGAGGCGGTAAGACCGTAGGGGCTGTCGTTCATAAGCCGGATCGCCTCGTCGTCGGAGCCGACCTTCATGATCCCGACGACCGGACCGAAGAACTCCTCCATCATCACTTTCATCGAATGGTCCACGTTCGTCAGCACCTGCGGCATCAGATAGGGCGTGTTGATGTGGTCGACGGGAAATCGAGCCGGATCGATCAGGGCCGTCGCGCCCTTGGCGATAGCCTGGCGGGTCTGGTCCCGCACGACTTTCGCAAAGCGCGCAGCCGCCATCGGCCCCAATGTCGTTTCCGTCTCGAGCGGATTGCCGAGCTTATACGCCGACGTCGTCGCGACGAAAGCGTCCACGAAGCGGTCATACAGGCTTTCGTGCACGTAGATGCGCTCGACGCCGCAGCAGCATTGCCCAGAATTGTAGAAGGCGCCGTCAACCAAGTTGGCGACCGTGTAGTCGAAGTCAACGTCGGGCCGCACGTAGGCCGGATCCTTGCCGCCGAGTTCGAGCCCGAGCGTCGTAAAAGTTCCGGCCGCCGCGCGTTCGATCGCCTGCCCGCCGGCGACGGAGCCCGTGAAGTTCACATGATCGACGCCGCGCGAGGCGATGAGCCTCGTCGTTCCCTCGTGATCGAGTGTGACGGTGGCAAATAGGCCTTTGGGCAACCCGATGCGATCCATGGCCTTCTGAAAGCGCTCGCCAACAAGGAGGGTTTGCGCCGCGTGCTTCAAGAGCACCGCATTGCCCGCGAGCAGCGCCGGAATGACGGAGTTGAGCGCAGTGAGATAGGGGTAGTTCCACGGCGCGATGACGAGTACGATTCCTGCCGGCGCGCGCTTGATCATGCGACGAAAGCCCGGCTTCTCTGGCGGAATGTAAGGCTTCAGCGATTCGTCGGCGAGTTCGATCAGAGCCTTGGCGCGCTCGACGAAGCTCCCCATCTCGCCTCCGTAGCGTACCGGCCGGCCCATCTGGAGCGCAAGCTCGGGGACGATATCGTCGTTCATGCCCTGCATGGCGGCGAGAAAATCCGCCATCTTCGCCTTGCGCTCCGCGAGAGGCGCCAAAGCCCATTCCCGCTGCGCCATGCGGGCCTCTTTCAACACATCTCCCATCTCGATCTCTGACAGGACCGCTCGGCGCGCAACCTCGCGGCCATCGACGGGGGAAATGCAGACAATCTCGTTCACGCTTGCTCCTTGCACATCGGCTCGTTCTCGTGTCGGCGTGGGGGCGGCCCCTCGATGACGAGACTCTTGATCACGCCCGCAAGCCACGAGGCGCCGAGTTCGAGGTCCTCCGGCGCGGTCCATTCGTCGGGATGATGACAGAGGCCGCCACGGCTCGGCACTGTCAGCATTAATACCGGGCAAATGGCGGCGAGCGTCACCGCGTCGTGGCCGGGCAGAGTTTCGACTGGCAGCGGCGCGTGGCCGAGCGGCTTGGCAAGCCGCTTTGCGAGCGCGCCTAAGGTCTCATCGAACCGCCCTGGCTTCCGCAATTCATCGCGGTCCACCCGATGCCTAACGCGCGCCGTGGCGCAGGCGACGTTGACCATCTCCATGAGCCGATCGCGTGCGTTGGCCATGACGCCGCCGCTTGGCGAGCGAAGCTCGACGCACGCGGTTGCGGAGCTGGGCACGACATTGGGCGAATTCGGCACGACAACGAGCTTGCCCACGGAGGTGTGCAGATCGCCGACAGGCGCAGCGTCGGCGAGATGCCGGACGCCCGCGATCACCTGCGCGGCGGCGTAGAGCGCGTCCCTTCGCTTGGCCATCGGCGTCGGGCCGGTATGCGCGGTCTCGCCCAGAAAGGTAATGTCGAGCTTGTGTGCGCCCCACCACCGCTCGAAAATCCCGAGCCGTCCGCCCTGTGTCTCCAGCATCGAGCCGCATTCGACATGCAACTCGACATAGGCCTCGGGAACGGGCGGAGGATTGTCGGCGCCCAAGAAGCCAATGCCCCCAAGCGCATCGCCCAGGCTGACGCCCTGCACGTCCCGGTCGGAAAGAATCGTCTCGACCGGCGTCACGCCCGCAAAGGCCCGCGAACCGAGCAGTGTCTTGAACCGGGCGCCCTCCTCGCCCGACCACGCCACGACGGCAAGATTGCATTTGGGGCTAGTCCCGTCGCGTGCAATCTCATCGCGGAGCGACGAGGCGACTTCCATCGCAGCGATGACGCCGTAAGCGCCGTCGAAACGCCCGCCGTAGGGCTGACTGTCAATATGGCTGCCTGTCAGAATCCAGGGCGCGTCGGGACCAGCGAATTCGATCAGGCCGAATATGTTGCCGACGCGGTCGACCCGCACCGCAAAGCCATCCTTCTCAAGCCATGCCGCAAGCTGGCGGCGCGCCTCGCCGTTGGCTTCCGTCGCCTCCATACGATGTACGCCGCCGTCGCCGGTCGCGCCGATGGCGGAGAAGGCTTCGAAGCGGGACAGGAAACGCGGCGGGCAGGACGGCGCCATCAGATGATCTCGAAATAGCGCGCGAGCTCCCAGTCGGTGATGGCGCGCCGGAATTCGCGCTCCTCCCAACGGCGGGTCATCGCATAATGCTCGACGAACACGTCGCCGAACAGCGCCCGCCCGGCCTTGGAGGCCTCGAGGCGATTGGCCGCTTCGGTCAGAGTTCGCGGCAGAGCGCGCTCGGGCGCGTGCGTGAGGTCGTAAGCGTTGCCGTTGATCGGCGCGTCGGGCTCGATCCTGTGCTCGATCCCCCACAGGCCGGAGCCAAGGGCCGCGGCGATGGCGAGATACGGATTGATGTCGGCGGCGGCGACCCGATATTCGATTCTCTGGGCCGCGGGCGAGCCCGGAATCGCGCGCAAGGCGCAGGTGCGATTTTCAATACCCCAGGTGGCGTCGGTCGGCGCCCAAAAGCCGGGGATCAGCCGGGAGTAACTGTTCACGGTCGAGGCGACCATCGCGAGAATCTCCGGCATCAGCGCCTGCTGGCCGCCGACGAACCAGCGCATCGCATCCGAGATCGCAGCCGGCTTGCCGTCCTCGTGGAAGACGGCTTTCCCCGCCTTGTCCTTGAGCGAGAGATGCAGATGCCCGGACTGGCCCGGATAGGCGTTCGACCATTTCGCCATAAACGTCGCCATCCTGCCCTGCCGCTCGGCGAGAATCTTGGTGAAGGTCTTGAACAGGACCGCCCGGTCGGCGGCGGCAAGCGCGTCCGTATATTCGATCGCCGCTTCCAGGACGCCAGGGCCCGTCTCCGTGTGCAGGCCTTCGAGCGGCATGTCCATCTCGAGAGCGAGTTTCAGGAGCGCATGGTAGAAATCGGACTCGACAGATGAGCGCAACATCGAGTAGCCGAACCAACCCGGTGTCATGGTCTTGAGGTTTTTGTAGCCTTTCTCACGCACGCTCTGCGGCGTCTCGTCGAAGACGAAGAATTCGAACTCTGCCGCCACCGTCGCGTAGAAGCCCATGTCGACGGCTTTGCCGATCACGCGCTGCAAGAGGCTCCGAGGACAGACGGCCTCCATCTTGCCGATGAAATTGCCGAGAAAGAAGAGCATGTCGCCTTCGAGCGGAACGTCGCGCGCCGTCGTCGGGTCGATCTTCACCGGGGCGTCGGGAAAGCCTGTCTCCCAGCCTGTGACCGTCTTCCGGTCGTAGAGTTGATCGTTCAGATCCCATCCGAACACGACGTCGCAGAAGTTGAAGCCGGACTTCAGCGCCGAGAAGAACTTTTCCCGCGCCATGTATTTGCCGCGGATCACGCCGTCGATGTCGGTCACGCCAACCTTCACGTGGGAAAGACCGCGCGCCTCCACGACGGCGCGCGCGTCGTCGGCGGTCTTGATCTGGCGTGCGTCCATGGGCGTCAGGAAATCCTTCTCGAGAGGCGTGAGGCTTCGGCAATCTCAGCGAGGACCACATCGCACGCATGGATGACCTGATCGGCGTTTTCCCGCGAAAAGGGAAGCGGCGGACGGATCTTCAGAATGTTCCCGTGCGCGCCCGCCGCGCCGATCAGCACGCCGTGGCGGCGCAGCCCGTTGATCATGGCCTTGGCGATCGTCGGGGCGGGCGTCTTCGCGGCCCTGTCTTCGACGAGTTCCAGGCCGATGAAGAGGCCGGCGCCCCGTACGTCACCAATCGCAGGGTGTCGGTTGCCAAGCGCCCTCAGGCCTTCGAGAAGATAAACGCCGGTCGCGGCGGCGTTTTCCACCAGCCCTTCGTCGCGGATCACGTCGAGCACCGCAAGTCCGGCCGCGGCCGCGACCGGATTGCCTCCGAACGTGTTGAAATATTTCACCTCATCCGTGAACCGGTCCAGCAGATCCGGGCGGGTCGCAACGCCGCCCATGGGGAAGCCGTTACCCATGGGCTTGCCCATCGTCACAATATCGGGGGTCACCCCGTGGCGCTGGAACCCCCACATGCCGCCGGTGCGTCCGAAGCCTGGCTGCACCTCGTCGGCGATGAACAGGCCCCCCCGGCGATGAACAGCCTCGATGGCGGGAGCAAGAAAACCCGGCGGATCGGAAAACACTCCGTCGCTGGAAAAGATGGTGTCCGCGAGGAGGGCCGAAAAACGGACGCCGCTCCTTTCGAGATCGTCGATGGCCGCCTCGACCGAGGCGGCAAAGCGCTGGCCGAGATTTGCGGTCGGTTCTCGGTAAGCGTCGGGCGCCGGCGCGCTGCGCACGTGCGGGGCAAGCGGTTTGCCTGGACGCGCCGAGGGCGATGCGTCCATCACCGCCGCGGTGTTGCCGTGATAGGCGGTCTCGGTAACGATCACGCCCTTGCCGCGGGTGGCGACCTCGGCGATACGAAGGGCGAGATCGTTGGCCTCGCTGCCGGTGCAGACGAGGGTGACTTGACTGATCGGCTCCGGAAAAGCCGCGAGCAGTCTGTCGGCGTAAGCGTCCACGACGTCATTGAGATAGCGCGTGTGGATGTTGAGAACGCTCGCCTGGCGCGCGATTGCCTCCGCGACGCGGGGATGACAATGCCCGACCGAGGGGACATTATTGTATACGTCCAGATAGCGGCGGCCCTCCGCGTCCTCCATCCAGACGCCCTGGGCTCCGACCATGCGGATTGGCTCTTCGTAAAACAGCACCGAGCGGCCGCCGAAATGGCGAAGCCGGCGCGCAACCGCCGCACCCAGCGCCGGGTCGAGGTCTTGAGCCGCCGTCCCGTCGAAGGCGTTCAGGGCCAGGATTTCCTTGCTCGCCTCCATGACCTCACTCTCGCCCGGTCCGTCCGGGACGTGGCGCCTTCCTCGCAGGATGAGGAAAGTTCCACAATCTGAAGACAAGCTCAGCAATGAAATCCAGTAAAGATTGGAAAAACACGAGCAGAATCTAAGCGAAGGTTCAGCTCTTGGGTGAAAAAATGCGCAATAGATGAGGAACCTGCCACATATTTGGTGTAGACATACAACTTTCCTCGTACCACCATTCCCGCGTCGCGGGGCCGTCACAAGCGTTCGACCGGAGCGCGACCCAAAGGAATGGCATGGGAAGCGAGGACCAACCCTCAGTCTCTCCGCAGACCGACCTTGACGGTTTCCGCCGCCCCGACCGCGACCGTCTCACGAAGGCGGATCGCCACCGTCATATCATCGCCCAGCTAACGGCGGCGCCTATGTTACGCGCCTCCGACCTGGCCGACGCACTCGGCGTGTCCGGCGAGACCATCCGACGCGACCT
Organism: uncultured Alphaproteobacteria bacterium; assembly: GCA_963824465.1. Classification (GTDB taxonomy): domain Bacteria; phylum Pseudomonadota; class Alphaproteobacteria; order Rhizobiales; family Beijerinckiaceae; genus Roseiarcus. Next base: position 525,071 of record CAWGPL010000014.1, on the reverse strand, counting down.
CATGGAGCTGCACGATCGCAAGCTCATCAACCGCACCTATGGTGGAGCCGCCCGTCCCTTCGCCCACGAACAATCGGTCGGCGACCGCAAAGCGGTGATGATCGCAGAGCGCGAGGCGATGGCCGCAGCCGTGGTCGCGACAATCCGGCCCAAGGAGGTGCTGATGATGGGCGCGGGCGCGACCACCTATCATGTCGCCCGCGCGCTCGCCGGCCAGGCGAACGATATCACTGTGGTCACCCACGATTTCGCGATCGCGAGCGTGCTCGGCGTCAACCCGACGATAAAAGTTCTCTTTTGCGCCGGTCGCTATCACGCAAGCGAAGGTTATGTGTTCGGCGCACAGACCATCAGCGCCATCAACAGCTACGAGGCCAATCGCGCCATCGTCGGCGCGACCGGCATCGGAGCGCGCGGCGTCCACGACGCCGACGACGAGGCCGGCGCCATCTACGGCGCGATGGTCAAGCGCGCGTCGGAGGCGATCCTCGTCGCCGACCGCACGAAATTCGAGCAACGCGCCCTGACAGTCTACGCGCAGTGGACCGACATCGATCGCCTCGTCACCGACGCGAGTCCTGTCGGCCCGCTGGCGGAAGCGCTGCGCGCCGCCGGCACCGAGGTCGTCGTGGCCGCGCCTGTCGATATGCCCGCCGCAACCCCGTTGAGGAGATGAAACCCATGATCCCCGAACGTCAGACGCGCCTCACGGTGATGCGAAAAATCGAAATCGGCCGCATCACGATTTATGCTGTAACGGGCTCCGTCACACATGGGGTTCCAATCGACGGAGCTGCTGCCACCGATCTCAGGCGGCAGAACCTTCCCTATCTTCTGGCGGTCCCGATGCGGGCGGGGCTTCGCTATAACCAGCAGGGTCGGTCAGAGCGTATGGGCGGGGGCGAGTATGTGCTTCTCAGCCAGAAGGCATTCTTCGAATTGGAGGTCGATCGAGACGGCGAGGCGCTGATCGTCAGCCTTCCCGCCGCAGACCTCAAAGGCCGGGTGGCGTCGGTTGAGGATCATGCGGGGCGCCGCTTCGAGCCGAACGAGCGCATGAGCCGGCTGCTCGTCGAGTTTCTGCGCGGCGTCGCGGACGTTTTCACCGATGGACATCCGCCAAATCCGGAAGCCCTCGCGACGGAGATCGTAAGTTTTGTCGCTTTGACCCTCGGCGCCGAGGACAGAGGCTCGGTCATCGACGTACGCAACGGGCGCTATCATCTGCGCCGCCGCATCTTCGAGTTCATCGAGACCAACCTCGGGGATCAGGATCTGTCGCCGCGAAAGATCGCGGCGAGCAGCCGCATTTCGCTGAGCTATCTTTACAGCCTCTTCAATGACGACGACACGACTGTAGGCCAGTTCGTACAGACGAAACGACTGCAGCGGGCGTACGAAATCCTTGTGGCGGACCCATCCGGTCGGCGGACGGTGTCCGAAGTCGCCTATGAGGTGGGTTTCAAGAACGTTTCGCATTTCTCGCGCAGTTTCAGCCGTCATTTTTGCGTGGCGCCGCGAGATATCCGGCAAACGCCACGAGCGGCGGAAGATCGGCGCGCGCCCCGAGCAAATAGGGAACGAGAGCGGGGATCGGGTCGTCCCGCTTTCCGCCCAAGCTACTGGCGCTCAGGGTCCGCGGGCGCCCCGGCGCACAGCTAAAACATGGGGCGGAAACCGTTCAGGGGGATCTGATGACGGTCGATATCGCGACGAGCGCCGCTTCGGCGGACGAACTCGGGGCCTTTTGCAATGCGCTCGCCGACGCGGCGCGACCGATTGCGCTGCGATACTTCCGCGCCCGCATCGGCTTCGAGCAGAAAGAAGACCTGTCTCCGGTCACCATTGCCGACCGGGCGATCGAGAAGGAGCTTCGCGTCCGGATCGCCGACCGGTTTCCCGATCACGGCATTCTCGGCGAGGAACTTGGGCACGCGCCGGGGGAACGGTACACTTGGTATCTCGATCCGATCGACGGCACGAAGAGCTTCATTACCGGGATGCCGCTGTTTGGAACGCTGATTGCGTTCGCCGACGGCGACAAAGCAACATTCGGCGTCATTGACATGCCGGCGCTCGGCGAGCGCTGGATGGGCTCCGAGTCAGGGGCGCTCTTCAACGACAGGCCCGCCCGGGTGAGCACGGTCGAGACTCTGGCCGAAGCTCAGATCTACACCTCCTCGCCCGATTTTTTTCAGCCCGACGAATGGCTGCGCTACGATGCGCTGAGCCGTCGCTGCCTGTTCCGCCGGTTCGGTGGGGACTGCTACCAGTACGGCTTGCTCGCCTCCGGCCATTGCGACCTCGTGGTCGAGACCTCACTGAAGACCTTCGACTTCATGGCGCTGGTCGCGGTCGTGGAGGGCGCGGGAGGGCTGATCCGCGACTGGGCCGGCCAGCCGCTGACTCCCGCCTCCGATGGTCGCGTGATCGCCGCCGCGACGCCGGCGCTCATGGATCAGGCACTCGAAGCGCTGCGGTAAATTATGGACAGGGTGAAACGCGGCTTTTGACTGCGAACGGGAGCGCCTGCCCGCTGCACCGAGGGGGTAGGGCGCGCCTGCCCCATGCTCGTCGACGCAATCGTCGGTCCCCGGCGTGAGCGCCGGGGCGGCCAAGCCCCCCTCGGAGGCCGCAGACGCGCCACCACGGCGCGCGACTTGCGCGCAGAAGTCATCTTGGCCCTAGTCTAACCGCGGGACGGAAATCGGACTTCGCCTCGGCGCCTCCCCCCGGAGGGCGAAAGCGGCGGATAGGCGCTCGCGCTGCCGTGCCACCTCGCTCGTCCGCGTAAATGTCTGCGGCGCCCGCGCCGCGACCAGGCTTTGGTCGAGATGGATGACCCGCTCCTGTAGGCGCAGCGAGCGAAGGCTCAGGACCTGAAAGGTGTCGGGCAGCTCGGCGAGCGTTTCCGGCGCGCATCCCAAGGCCTGTCGAACGAGTTTTACGCGATGGCGGTCGCTTAACGCCTGGCTGGGCGTCAGTTCCCCCTCGTTGACCGCCCGCTGGAGCAGGAGCCAGGAGGCGATCTGCATGAGCCGGGTGGTGAGCCGCATGCTCTCGGTCGCGTAGGCAAGCGCAGTGGGTCGCGGGAGCGCGCGCAATTCTTCCCGGCCGGGACCGTCGAGATAGGCCGCCGCCGTCTCCACAAGCCCCATCCCCTCACGAAATAAGCCCTGAAAAGCAGGCGAAGCCGCAAGCCGGTGGATGAGCGGCGCGACCGCTGGATCCTTGCCGACCGACCTGCTTCTCACGCTCCGCTCGCACCGTCCCCCCATCGGCCGCCCTCCACGCTTTGACGCTCCGCAACGCGATCCCGAACAAGGCCGGGCGCTACGCCGCATCATAGGCCGCGAGGGAAGTCGATTGGCCTTAACCACAAGTTAAGGTTAATCGCGCTGCACTCCCACGCCGGAGGCTGCAGCGAACCCTCAGTCAGAACGCCATCCGGTTGCCGCCCTTGAGGCTCAGGATGCTCCGCGCCTCGTCCCTCGGCGATCTCCTCCGCCATTACCGGCAAGGTAGCGCGACGTCGACGGTGTGTGAGTGGAGCCCGTCACTGGCATGTGATGATGACTTTTCTGCTCATCACATTGCCTATCCCTTCCGCCCGAAACTCGTCGTCGCCGCGTCGAAGTTTTTAAGGGGCGGCTTATCAGGCGTTCGCGCTCGATGCGCAAAACGGCGCTAGATGACCCACGGAACGGTGAGGTTTCCGCCTAACCAGGCTGCGCCGCGCTCGATTTCTGGAGGAAAGGCCAGACCGCTCCCTAGCCCTTGAACGCTGCCGACGCTGCGGCGCGGGTGGCGTGACGCGCGTCGATCGCCAATTCGAGCCGTGCTATTTCCACCTTCAGAACTGCAATTCGCTCGGTGAGTTCTGGAGCGGAAAGGTCGTCGAGGTTCTGCCCGATCTCATGCGTCGCAGGCGCTTTCGGCAGGCGTCCAAAGACTTGCTCCTCGTCGAAGTCAGCCATTCAAGCCTCCTTCAGCTGTTACGCGGCCTCGATGAAACCTCCGCCGAGCACACGGGCGTGAGGTTCCTCGGAGGCGTAGAAGACGCAAGCCTGACCCGGCGAAACGCCGCTCTCGGGCTCTTCGAACTCGACTTGGCCGCTCGGCAGGAGGACCGCCGGCGCTGGCAATCGCGTCGAGCGGACCCGCGCGGCGATCCGCAAACCACCGGCTGGAATGCCCGCGAGCTCGCCATCGCCGATCCAGTTGATTTCGCGAAGGGTCAGCCGCGATTTCGCGAGCGCCTCGCGAGGGCCCACGATCACACGGGCCGCCTTCGGATCGAGCCCGACCACGTAGAGCGGCTCGCGAGCCGCGATTCCGAGCCCGCGCCTTTGGCCGATCGTGTAATGGAAGATACCCGGCGTGCCGCCCGAGCACGCGCCCGTCGACATGCACGATCTCTCCCGGCTGCGAAGCATTCGGAAGCAATTTCTCGATCATGTCGCTGTAATGGCCCGCGGGAACGAAACAAATGTCCTGACTGTCGGCCTTCTCCGCGTTCAGAAGCCCGTGACGGCGCGCAAGTTCGCGGGTCTCGGTCTTCGTCAGGCCGCCGAGAGGAAATTGCAGGCGCGTAAGTTGGCTCCGCGTCGTGGCGAACAGGAAATAGCTTTGGTCGCGCTCAGGGTCCGCCGCGCGATACAGCGCCCGTCCTCCCTCGACCATCGTCTCGCGACGACGACATAGTGGCCGGTGGCGAGCACGTCGGCGCCGAAATCCTTCGCGGCGTCGAAAAGGTCGGCGAACTTCATGTACTGATTGCAGGCGACGCAAGGAATCGGCGTCTCGCCGGAAACATAGGCGCGGGCGAAGGGCTCGATCACCTTTTCGCGGAACCGCTCCTCATAGTCGAGCACGTAATGGGGAATGCCGAGCCGGGCCGCGACGTCGCGTGCGTCATGAATATCTTGACCGGCGCAACAGGCGCCTTTTCGGTGGATTGCGGCCCCGTGGTCATAAAGCTGCATGGTGACGCCGACGACGTCATAGCCCTCCGCCGCCAGCGTTGCCGCAACAACGGACGAATCCACGCCGCCTGACATCGCAACCACGACCCGCGTGTCCGCAGGTCGCTTGGGAACGCCGAGAGAATTGGGCTCGCCGGCCAGCGCCGGCGCGAGCGAAGTCGCAAGCATATCTGTCTCACCCAGCCCCTAGGACTGGACCGATCTCGGGGGCCGTTAGCCCCAAAGCATATTCCTCTAGCGCAAACGCGCCCGGATCGCCAGCCGTCCCCCTTCGGGACGTTGGAACGGAAAGCAGCGATAACCTTTGTGTAAGAAGTTAGATCGGACCGGGACAGTATCGTCAGAATTTCGACCGGCAACGTTTAGGTAAATTTAAATGACCTCCCGTATCGTCGGCCACGTCAGTCGACGCGTATGAGTGAGTGTTCCATGAGTGAAACCATGCGGCCGAGAGTAAAATACGTAATCGGTCCCGATGGCAGCCCGCTGACCGTGGCGGACTTGCCGCCGCCTTCGACCCGCCGCTGGGTCATCCGCCGCAAGGCCGAGGTTGTCGCAGCCGTGCGGGGCGGTCTGCTCTCGCTGGAGGAAGCCTGTTCCCGTTATACGCTGACGGTAGACGAGTTCCTGAGTTGGCAGGCCTCGATCGACCAGTACGGGCTTGCCGGGCTGCGCACGACGCGCATCCAGCAATATCGGCAGTAGCCCGCCCTAGCGTTTGAGACCGTCGGCGCACTCGTCTTCTTTCCATTCCGCAGCGCTGGCGCGTTCGCAGTCCCGCCAGGTGATTCGGTCCAGCGGGCTCAAAAGATCTCGGTTTTTAGCACCTGGGGATTTCCGCCCAGTCTGACGGCGTCCAAAAATCCGAGCATTCTTCAGCGGCCGGACTTCCATCCTACTCGTGACTGGATTGTCGCGAACCTCCGCCTATATGGATATCCGGGGAAGCGGAGCCCAACGCATGATCGTAATGCGCAAGCTGGCGGCGATATTGGTAGCCGACATTGTCGGCTACTCGCGCCTTGCCGGCGCGGACGAGGATCGGGTGCTGGCCCGACTCAGGACGCTGCGCAGCGATCTCATCGATCCCGCCATTGAAGTCCACAATGGCCGCGTCGTGAAGCGCACCGGCGACGGCGTGCTCGTGGAATTCCGAAGCGTGGTCGACGCGGTGCGCTGCGCCATTGAGATCCAAAACGGCCTCGCCGAGCGCAACGCCGGCGTCGCGGCGGACCGCCGCATTGATTTTCGAATTGGCGTTCATCTTGGCGACGTCGTCGAGGAGACGGACGGCGATCTTATGGGCGACGGCGTCAACATCGCCGCCCGGCTCGAAGGCATCGCCAAGCCCGGCGCGATCTGCCTTTCCGAAGACGCATATCGCCAGGTCCGCGGGCGGCTCGAAATGTCCGTGACCGATCTGGGCGAGAAGGAGCTCAAGAACATCGTCGAGCCGATGCGGGTCTATTCGCTGGAAGTGGGCCGGGCCGTAGAGCCCAAGCCCGCGCCGCTCGAAATCGCCGGCCGAGAGATCCGGTCCGCCCCGGCTCTCGATCGTGGTCCTGCCGTTCGCCAATCTCGGCGGCGGCCCGGACCAGGAGCATTTCGTCGACGGCGTCACCGAGAGCCTGACGACCGACCTCTCGCGGCTCGCGAACGCTCTGGTCGTCGCGCGCAACACCGCATTCACCTACAAGGGGAAAGTTGTCGACGCCAAGCAGATCGGCCGCGAACTCAACGTGCGCTATATCCTCGAGGGGAGCGTCCAGCGCGGCGCCAACCGCATGCGCGTCAATGTGCAGCTCATCGACGGCGTCAGCGGCAACCATCTGTGGGCCGACCGGTTCGACAAGCCGATGGCGGATCTCTTCGACATGCAGGACGAGATCGTCTCGCGCCTGACAAACCAGTTGCGCGGCGAACTGATCGAGGTCGAGGCGCAACGGGCGGCGCAGGAGCCGAACCCGGATTCGATCGACTTTTATCTCCAGGGCGTCGCGGCCTTTAATCGAGGGCGGGTCGATAATTTCGAACGGGCGAAGGATTTTTTCACCAAGGCGGTCGAGCTCGACCCGACAAACATCGACGCGCTCGTGGGCGCGGCCCGCGTGGACGCGGTGGTTGCAGCTTACTCGATGCCGCCGGACCGGCGCGAGAAACTCGCCAATGCCGAGCGCCTGCTCCTGAAGGGGCTCTCGATCGAGCCGCGCAACCAGTGGGCGCATCTCTGGCTCGGCTTCGTGCAGATGCTGACGAACAGGGGCCAGCGAGCGATTGGCGAGTTCGAGCGGACGCTTTCGCTCAATCGCAACATCGGCGCCGCGCACGCCTGGATCGGTCTTGCCAAAATCACTCTCGGCAAGGCCGAGGATACCGAAGCGCATGTGGAGGAAGCGTTCCGCATCTCGCCGAGCGAGAGCGTGGCCTTCCTGTGGCGCTACATTCAGGGCCTCGCCAAGCTGATGCTCGGCCAGGATCTGGAGGCGACCGACTATTTGCGCCGCTCGATCGACGAGAGCCGCAACTTTCCGTTGAACTATTTCTACAACGCTGCCGCCCTGACGCGGCTCGGGCGTAACGACGAGGCGAAGGCGGAAATCCGGTCCGGCCTCGAGATCATGCCCGAGTTCACTCTGGCCCATTACCGGCAGTCGGCGGAGAGCGACAATCCGATCTACCTCGGCCAGCGGGAACGCGTCGCGGAGAGCCTCGGCCTCGCGGGCGTGCCGGAAGGCTGACCGGCAGTCCTGGCGTCAGGATCTCAGGGCGGAAGGATGCGTTCGCAACTCCCTTGGTCAGTTTGGCGAGCGACCAGATCCCGCCTCTGCCCGAAAGGCCCGGCTCCGTCTATCGACGCGGCATGCAGTCTTGCGTCAGTGGCTCGCCGCCACGTCGGCCCCAATGCCGGTCTGTGACCGGACATATTGGGCCTCGAAAGCCGCTCCGCTCGGCCTTGGCCGTCTTCGACGTGTCCGTAACCGAGAACAACCAGCAGCAGATGAAGCCGAGCGGCACCGTGAACAGCGCCGGCGAGACATAGGGGAACAGGGCGGAGCCTTTCGGATGGCCGAGCACCGTCTCCCAGATAGCCGGGCTCACGATCGTCAACGCCACGGCGCTGATGAGCCCGACGAAGCCCCCGATAACCGCGCCCCGCGTCGTCAGCCCCTTCCACAGCATGGAGAGCAGCAGCACCGGGAAATTGGCGCTGGCCGCCACCGCGAAGGCGAGCCCGACCATGAAGGCGACGTTGATCTTCTCGAAGATGATGCCGAGAATGATCGCCAGAATGCCGAGCACGACGGTCGTGATCCGGGACACCCGCACCTCGGCGCCTTCCTCGACCCGCCCGCGCCTGAAGACGCTGGCGTAGAGGTCGTGGCTGACGGCGCTCGCGCCCGAGAGCGTAAGGCCCGACACCACCGCGAGAATGGTCGCGAAGGCGACCGCGGCGATGAAGCCCTTCATGAGATCCCCACCGACCGCCTGGGCGAGATGGATCGCGGGCATGTTGTTGCCGCCGAGCAGCGGCTTCGCGACGTCGCCGCCCACATGAAAGGCCGGATCGCCAAGCACGTAGATGATCGCGCCGAAGCCGAGGATGAAGGTCAGAATGTAGAAATAACCGATGAAGGTGGTCGCCCAGAAAACCGACTTGCGCGCTTCCTTGGCGTTGCCGACGGTGAAGAAACGCATGAGGATGTGGGGCAGGCCGGCGGTGCCGAACATGAGCGCGATGCCGAGCGAGATCGCGTTGATCGGATTGGCGACCTGCTTGCCGGGCGAGAGGATAGCCTCGTGGAGCGGGTGAATCTCGATCGCCTTGCCGATCAGCGCGTTGAAGTTGAAGCCGAACCGGGCCAGCACGATGATCGCCATCAGCGTCGAGCCGCCGAGCAAAAGACCGGCCTTGATGATCTGAACCCAGGTCGTCGCGATCATGCCGCCGAACGTGACGTAGATGATCATCAGCACACCGACGACGACGACCGCCCATAGATACGGCAGCCCGAACAGGAGCTCAATCAGCTGCCCGGCGCCGACCATTTGCGCGATCAGATAGAAGGCGACCGTCACCAGCGTGCCGGTCGCGGCAAGCGCCCGGATCGGCGTCGCCTGCAGCCGGTAGGAGGCGACGTCGGCGAACGTGAACCGGCCAAGATTGCGCAGGGGCTCCGCCATCAGGAACATGATGAAGGGCCAGCCGACGAGGAAGCCGATCGAATAGATGAGGCCGTAGTAGCCGCTGCCGTAGACCAGCGCGACGATGCCGAGGAACGACGCCGCCGACATGTAGTCGCCCGCGATCGCGAGTCCGTTCTGAAACCCGCTGATCCCGCCTCCTGCAGCATAGAAGTCCTTGGTGGTGCGGGTATGGCCCGCCGCCCAATAAGTGATGCCGAGGGTCACCAGCACGAAGGCGACGAAAATGATGATGGCGGTCCAGTTGGTCGCCTGCATCTCGACCGGGCCTTCGAGCGCGCCGGCGGCAAGCGCCGGCCCCGCGGCGAGCATGAGCGCTGCGGCCAGCGCGCCCTTATGGAGAATTCCCCTCATCATTTCCTCCTGACGCTCGTAGCGGCGTCTACAATGGCCTTGGTCAGGTCGTCGTAGCGGCTGTTGGCGCGCACGACATAAATTCCGGTGAGCAGAATCGAACCCAGGATCAGAATCAGTCCGAGCACAATCCCGATTGTGATGTTGCCGGAGATCCGGGTCGCGATGACGCCCGGCGCAAAAGCGACGACGCCGATGAAGCCGTAATAGGCGACGAGCGTTATGATCGCGAGCGTCCAGCCAAAGGATTTGCGCTCCGATACGAGGGTCTGGTAGTTCGGATCCGCCTCGATCCGGGATATCGTCGATTGATCCATCCGTTCCTCCCCACCGCAGCGCTCCGCGCCGGCAACTCCCTTTGCCTGTCAGCCTTAAACTTGACGTCTTCTAGGCACGGCGCCCGCGCCCCGTCGACTCTGCGACCTCTAAGCACTTCGTCTAGCGATTGAGCTTTTTGAGGCTTCGGGAACCCTATGCGGCCATATGTCGCCCCACCTTTGGCCGCAAAGATCAGCCAATGCAGCCCCCTTCAAACCACATGCCGCAGCTCTCGCCCCCTTTGCCCTGCTTGCTCTATCTTATCACACCGCCCCTTACGCAGATCGGCGCCGCTGCTTTTGCGCAGAGCTTCCGGGCCGTACTCGCCGCAGTCCCCGTCGCCTCCTCGCTTGTTCGTCTGGCTCCGGGAGCGGAAGGCGACGCCAAATCAATCGTTGCGCCACTGATCGCTGAGGCTCGCGCACGAAATTGCGCCTTGCTGATCGAGAACGACCCGCGCCTCGCGACGCGCCTCGGCGCCGACGGAGCACATGTCTCAGGCGCGGACGAGGCTCTCGAGGAGGCGGTCAAGAGTCTGAAGCCGGAGCGTATCGTCGGCGCGGGCGCGCTGGCGACCCGCGACGAGGCGATGACCGCGGGCGAGATCGGCGCGGATTATGTCATGTTCGGCGAGCCGCATCGCGGATCTCCGCGCGCCGCTTCGACCGGCTGCTCGAACGGGTCGGCTGGTGGGCAGAAATCTTCGAGACGCCCTGTGTCGCCTATGCGGACTCTCTCGAAGCGACCGAGGCGCTCGCCCGCGTCGGCGCTGATTTCGTCGCCGTCGATGACCTCGTCTGGGAGGCGACCTCTCCTGCGGACATGGCGCTTCGCGTCAACGGTCTCTTGGGCGGCGCAGCGCAGCGGGCCATGGAGGCTGATCGATGAAGAATGCCGGGCTTGCCGTACTCGCGATGGTCGCGGTCGTCGCGGGCCCGGTCGCGGCGCAGGTTCCGACTCCCGGCTTCGGGTTGAGCGGCGAGCCTGGAATGGGTTCCCAGGCGGGCGCAGTTTCGGCTCTGCCGCCACGCGCCGACGGCAAGCCCGCCGATCTTGCCTTCGGAGCTTATCAGCGTGGAAACTACCTCTATGCGCTGAGGGAGGCGGAGCGCCGCATCGACGACAATCCGAAAGACGCAGCGGCGATGACGTTGATCGGATCCATCTATCACGATGGCGCGGCGGTCGGCCGTAACGAGCTTGAGGCCTCACGCTGGTATCGGCTTGCGAGCAATCTTGGCGATTCGAACGCGGCCTACGAACTCGGCGTGCTGCTCCTACAGGGCGCACCGAACCTTCCCAAAAACCGGGAAGAAGCGAAGCAGCAGTTCGAGCGCGCGGCGGCCAAGAACCATCCGGCCGCTCTCTACAACCTCGGCGTCATGGCGATTGACACAACTGACGGCCGCAAGCCCGATTTCGCCGACGCCGCCGAATATTTCAAACGCGCTGCTCTCGCTGGCGACGGCAACGGCGCTTACTCCTACGGAGTGATGCTGCGGGAAGGCAAAGGCGTGCCGCAGAACGTCGCGGAAGGGGCGCACTGGCTCAAGCGGGCCTCAGAAGATGGCGTGGTCGCCGGCCAGGTCGAATACGCCATCATGCTGTTTAATGGCGACGGCATTCCGAAGAACGAGGCGGAGGCGGTCCGGATCTTGCAGATTGCCGCGGTGAAAGGGAATCCGATTGCCCAGAACCGCCTCGCCCATCTCTACGTCGCCGGACGAGACTTTCCTCGCGATCTCGCTAAGGCGGCGGCCTGGAACGCTTTCGCCAAGGCCGGCGGCCTGCAGGACGATGGTCTCGATGTCGCCCTCGCCAACTTGACGCCCGACGACCGGCAGCGTTTCACCAAAATGGTCAAAACGCTATCCGGGTTCTGAGCCCGAACTGACAGGCCCCTCTCGCTTACGGCGGAAGAGGCGTAAGTTCGCCCGCAAGCGCACGCTGGACCCCCTACTGAAGGAGCGGCCGATGACCAAGCTTCATCCCATTATCGAGGAAGTCACCGAAAGAATCGTCGAGCGAAGCCGCCCGGCGCGCAGCGCGTATCTTGATCGAATTGACGCCGCCGTCGCCCGCGCTCCGGCGCGGAAGCGCCTCGGATGCGCAAATTTCGCTCACGGATTCGCAGCCTGCAACGCCCACGACAAGGAGTCGATCCGCGAGGGCTCAGGCCCGAACCTGGCGATCGTCACCGCCTATAATGACATGCTGTCCGCCCATCAGCCTTATGCCCGGTTCCCAGACCTGATCAGGGAAGCCGCTAGCGCGGCGGGCGGCACGGCGCAGGTCGCGGGCGGAGTTCCGGCGATGTGCGACGGCGTCACGCAAGGCGAGGCGGGAATGGAGCTTTCGCTCTTTTCGCGCGACGTTATCGCGCTCTCGACCGCGATCGCCTTGTCTCACGACATGTTCGACGCCGCCGTCTATCTCGGCGTCTGCGACAAGATCGTGCCTGGACTGCTCATTGGCGCGCTCTCCTTCGGACACCTGCCGGCGGTGTTCCTACCCGCCGGCCCGATGCCGTCCGGCCTGTCGAATGACGAGAAGTCGCACGTCCGTCAGTTGCACGCCGAGGGCAAGGCGACGCGCGCAGATCTGCTGGAGAGCGAGGCGAAGGCTTATCACGCGCCGGGCACCTGCACCTTCTACGGCACCGCTAACACCAACCAGATGCTCATGGAAATCATGGGCCTCCACCTGCCCGGCTCTTCGTTCGTCAATCCCAACACGCCGCTTCGGGATGCGTTGACTAAGCTCGGCGTCACGCGCGCAATGGAGATTACGTCGCATGGCAACCATTTCACGCCGATCGGCCACGTGATCGACGAGCGGGCGGTGGTGAATGGCGTCGTCGGACTGCACGCGACTGGCGGCTCGACCAATCACACGATCCACCTGGTCGCCATGGCCGCGGCAGCCGGAATCACGCTGACCTGGGAGGATTTTTCGGATCTCGCCGAGGTCACTCCGCTGCTGGCGCGCGTCTATCCGAACGGCAAAGCGGATGTGAATCACTTCCATGCGGCTGGGGGCATGGGGCTGCTCATTCGCGAGCTTCTCGGGGGCGGCCTGCTGCATGGCGAGGCGCGGACGGTCTGGGGCGAGCGGCTCGCCGACTATGCGGTCGAACCCCGGCTCGAAGCCGATGGCGAAATTTCCTGGGCGGAGGCGCCGAAGGAAAGCGGAGACGCCAGCGTCCTGCGCGGCGTCGCGGAGCCTTTCCAGCCGACTGGAGGTCTTCGTGTTCTCGAAGGTCCGCTGGGACGGGCGGTCATCAAGACCTCCGCGGTCGCGCAGGAGCGGCACACGATCGAAGCGCCAGCGCGAGTCTTCCACAGCCAGGAGGAACTCCACGCCGCGTTCAGGGCGGGCGAACTCAATCGCGACGTCGTCGCCGTCGTCCGCTTCCAGGGTCCAAAGGCGGTGGGGATGCCCGAATTGCACAAGCTGATGCCGCCGCTGGGCGTGCTGCAGGATCGCGGCCATCGCGTCGCGCTGGTCACGGACGGGCGGCTTTCGGGCGCGTCGGGCAAGGTGCCGTCGGCTATCCATGTGACGCCCGAGGCCGCGGCCGGCGGCCCGATCGCAAAAATTCGGGACGGCGACATCATCCGTGTCGACGCGCCGGCGGGCAGGCTGGAGGTCAAGGTCAGCGAGGAGGAATGGGCCGCCCGCGCGCTCGAGACCTATGACCTTTCCGCCTCGCATGTCGGGATCGGCCGCGAACTCTTCGGCGCCTTCAGACGCGAGGTCGGACCGGCGGACAAGGGCGCGGCCCTTTTCTCGGCGGCCTGACCCAAGGCGACTGGGCTTAAGGAGCGAGCTACCTTCAGGTTTGACGCCTGGGTGTGTGCGGGCGTCAAACCTTCCTTCACCATTCCGGAGTGAAATGGGACGTCACCGTCAGAGGAGAGGTCTCTCTATGTCGCGTCTCTGGCTCGCCGCTGCGTTTGTGGCCGCCGCTGGCGTTACGCCCGCACATCCGGCCAGCAACACCGTCATCTCCATCATTCTCGACCAGGCCAAGATCGCCAAACTCCCGGCTGGCGCTTCGACCATCATCCTCGGCAATCCGATGATCGCCGACGTGACGGTTCTGAAAAGCACCGACGCCATGGTGATAACCGGCCGTGGCTTCGGGCAGACCAATCTCATCGCGATCGACTCGTCCGGCGCGATCATCGAGGAGGAGCAGCTTAGGGTCGTGCCTGCGCGAACCCTTGTGGTCTTGCAGAATGGCACCTCGCGCATATCCTACGCCTGCAATCCCGAATGCATGCCCACCGTGGAGCTTGGCGACGATCCAAAGTCCTTTCAGGAAGCCGGAACCCAGATCACGACCCGCAACGGCTATGCCGCGGAGCAGTCCGCGGCGAAGTGACCCCTTCGCGGCGATGCGTCGTTTGCGGCCTCTGATCTTTGCAGATCCGCTGGCCCGTTCCGCGGTCTGGTCCCGTAGGCTGGCGGTTTTCGCGCTGGCGCTAGCGGGACTGGCGATCGGGCTCTCCCGTTTCCATTTCGCCGATCCCGCATCGGCGCTGACCGTCTTCGGCGCGGCGCTGGCGATCGCCATTCTCGCGGCGCTCCTTGCGGCGACGGCGGCGGTCGTGATCTGGCGCGAGGGTCTGCGCGGGGCGGGTCAAGCCGCCGTTGGCTTCGTCCTGTCGCTAGGTCTGCTGGCCTATCCAACCTATCTGGCCGCCGTCGCCTTCGCGTTGCCTCGTATTGCGCAGGTCTCGACCGACCTCGAAGCGCCGCCGCCTTTCCTCCTGTCCTCCAAGGCGCGGACCGCCCGCGCCGGAACGGAGCCGCCGCCTCTGGACGCCGAGACGCGCGCGGCGCAGCGGCGCGCCTATCCCGACCTCGAAACGATCCGCGTCGAGATGGACCCGAGCGGCGCCTATCAACTGGCGCTCGACGCAGCGAAGGAACTCGGGTGGAAAATCATCGAACTCCGAACCTCCCAACCTCGCCGGAGATAGCGCGGCGCTGATCGAGGCGACATCCAGATCGCTGTTCTTCGGCTTCGTCAGCGATATCGCCATCCGCGTCCGGCCCGGGCGCCACCCAAACGGTGATCGACGTTCGATCGGCCTCGCGCGTGGGCGCGCATGATTTCGGGGCCAACGCCCGGCGCATCCGAGCGTTCGCCGAAGCCGCGAAGGAGGAGGGGCGGCAGGACTAGACGCCGCGAACGCGACCAGGACCGGCCTTCAGACCTCCGAAGACAGAGGCGCATCCGGCGGGCGAGAAAGGCTTCCGGGCCCATCGGCTGATCTCCTGCGGCGGCGATGTTTTGCGAACGATCCAGCATTTTCAGGCGTTTCCGAGGATGTTCCGCCGTTCCGTCGCGCGGGATCGCGTCTTTTCAAGGGGTTACAGGGCGAGTTATCGCCGCGCCTTTTTTTCGCGCGCATGGATGCGACGGGTTTGCCGGAGCGCAGGACGGAGTCGAGGGAGCGCCGCAGGGCGCGGAAAGCGATATTCTGCTCATGAGAAGATCATAATCAGTTTTTCGGAAAAAGTCAATATATGGCGCTCGTGATTCGGCCTCAGGAGTGCCGGCCTCGTCAGCGCTGAAGCTTGCTTTCCCTAAGGTTTTTCGACGGCTAGGCTTGATCCGTTCCTGTCGTTCCCGGCGGCGGCGAAGCGGCCGATCGGGAATCCAGACCCGCTGCCCCTTGCGACAAGTCGCTTAGGATCGCTCATGCGGTCCGAACTCGGCGGAAGTTGGCCGGAAGCGGACTGGCAGCTTTAGGCGGGAGCGAGAAAAAGCGGCCATCGTGCCATGGGCCACCGCCTGGCGGCTCTCGACTCCGAGGGGACCTTCAAGATAGGCGCTCTGAAAGACCCGCAAGGGCTGGAAAGCGCCTTCGGCTGAAGACCTTACCAGAAACGGCGTTCATTGGCCCCGGTGTGAGATCAGGGTCAGCCCGTCTCGCAAGCCCGCCCCTGTGACATCCAAAATTCGCTGGGCGTTTGCCAAGAGCGTTCGCTGCCCGCGCCATATATGCAACGTTCAAGGAAAAACAGGGCCGATGACAACCCAGCTAGAATTGTTGCGCACCATCGTGACGCATACGGTGCATGAGCCGCCGCCGGGTAAGCTTTCTTGTTGGAGAGGAAGCGGACCGGTGGGCTCGCACTTTCGCATTCTCGCGCGTGAACGTGTCCGGCGAACGCATTGGTGTGCGTGGCGCTGGCGTCGCCGCTTCGATCAAGCTTGGCCGCTCATTGGCTAAGGACAACCCGCACTATCATCGCGGCGCGCGTTATAGGATCCTCACTGAAGCGATCCTTAATGCGTCGATGGAAAAGTTCATCTTTCGCGCACCTTGATTCGATCGTTGACACCGATCTTGCGGCGCTCAAAGCCGCCGTTCAGGAATGGTTTTCGCAGAACGTCGTTCCGCGCTCCTACCTAGTTCCGTGCTCGCTCATGCCTGATCTAGGAGGCTTCCCCAATGCGAGGCCCTTCGCGATCGGCCCTGTCGCATTCCGCCATGTCTCTGAGTTCCAGAAGGCGAGAAATTCGACCGATCTTAAAGACCAGCTGCTCGAAGATCTTAATTTCGGTCCGCTCCTTCAGGCGATGAAGGAACGTCGCGCTACCTGGGTGGCCGAGGTGGAAATCGACGGGTGTGAGGAGACGAAGGCGTCGATGATCGCTGACCTCGCCGTCGATATCGCGCTCGTGGGCATTCAGCTTGTCATTCCTCCCTACTACTCTCGCAACATGGCTCGCATAAGTGGGCGCACATCGCCGCCCTTCGTCAGCAGCGTGCATCGCACCGGATCTCGAACGCTTCGCAGCATACATTGGCGAGAACCGGGGCAGGGATTGTCCGGCGGTGCCTTCGACGAATTGATGTCGAAGGTGATCGATGTTACCCGATCTGTCGGGCGGCGCGTAGAAGCATACGTTCACGGCGAGTCCAAATCTGCCGAAGCTCGAGCAAGCTTGGTGCGATGCTGCTTATTGGCTTCACGAAGGATTGGCTGAGACGCTCGATTCCATTGCCGTTGCCAAACTTGAGACAGCGATCGAGGTGCTGCTCGGAGCCGAGAGTTCAAGGACAAGCGAAAAGCGCCTCTGCGAAGCGATCCACGCGTTTCATGGCTTAAGCGAGAATGATCCGATTGCGACCGATCCATCGGTAACCGTCAAGCAGTATGTCAAAGGAATTGTCCGCCCGCGGTCTCGTTTTCTTCACGGCACGTGGTCCACTCTAGGCGAAGACGCGGAAGCGACCCGCGCAAATGCCGAGGCTTTGAGCAGGGGCCTTCTGCCGCTTTTCAGCCTCGCACTCGACCGGTACGCCGCGTCAAAGTCACCGGGCGACAGCGCGGCGGCATTTCTCGACTGGATAAACGCCGAGCGTGAAGCTAGCAGTCTTCAGGCCCCTTAACGCACGCCGCGGGCCAGATGGCTGAAGATCATTGCTTCAAGGGCCGCTCTCCGCTCTAGATCGAGAACAGCCGCGAAGGCCTGTCCGAGGGGAGGTTTCGTATGCCGCTCGACCGTCTGTCGCTTTCAACAGTTCCGATAACCCCGTTTTTCAATGATATCCCTCTAGCGGAGGCGACAGGGTTTATTTGGAAGCGTCGCGAGCATTTTTATCTCATCACAAATTGGCACGTCGTATCGGCTGTAGACCTATTTACAAAAATGCATCTTTTGAAGGGTGGCTCTCGACCAAACAAATTCCGATGCCATTTTCTTATTCGCATCGGACAGTACGAACGTGAGCTGATTGACATTCCGATCCGCGATGAGGATGACCAACCTCTGTGGCTCACTCATGTCGAGCAGGAGAGACGAGCCATCGACGTTGTAGCGCTACCGCTCGACTACGAGACCCTGAAGACAAAGGTCACATTGCTTCCGGTAAACGAGCTAGCACCGGGAAAAATAGCCATCATGATCGGGATGGACGTTTTTATTCTCGGTTATCCGTTTGGTTCAAAGCCGCCCGCGTTTCCAGTCTGGAAACGGGGAAGCATCGCGTCAGAGCCGGATTTGGTACGTCTCTCCACTGGGTACTACCTAGTGGATACTGCCTCTCGTCCCGGCATGTCGGGTTCGCCAGTGATACTGCGTAGTTGGTCAAACCACATTCTTGAAGCCAACATGTGGACGATCGGCAACGACCAACGTCCTATAGATAGAATTATCGGTGTCTATTCCGGTAGGTTGCGACCCGAAGATGCCCAAATCGGCATCGTCTGGCACGTGGAGTACATCGATCAAATCATCGATGGCAGGAGAAGGGACACTTAAGGAAAAAATCATCGTGACGAGCGCTCTGGCGGGAGCTCTTGTTTTGGGTTCGTACTGGAATGCCTGCTTGGGCGCGGACTCCGGCCGTCCCCGGCGACCCTTCTGGGTGCGCTTTCCGCCCAGAGTCGGCCAACAGCGTCCTTCATCATACGCCCGCTTTCGAGAGCTGCGGCATCTTCGGGGAATGGCGGCGATGGGCGCAAAGCTGTCGTGACTGGCGCCCAGCCTTGCTCCCGAGCGCTTTGACCCAAAAATCGCGCGCCGCACGTGAACGCGAGGTCCGGAAGCGCGCGCCGCGCTCTAGACGCGCTGGTAGCGCGTCCCGATCCCGTCGTCGGCGACGGCCACGAGGCCTCGCTCGACCAGATCATCGAGATGCGCCTGGGTCGAAAGGCCGGCGGCGCGCTCGAGCTTGGGATCGAGCCCGGAATAGACGCGGGCGACGATGGCGGGAACCGTTCGCGCGCCGTCCGCCAAAGCCGAGAGAATCGAGGCTTCGCGCTGACGGCGGTGGGTGATCAGCGCCCGAAGATAGCGCTGCGGCTCGACGACCGGGCCGCCATGTCCGGGCCAATAAATCCGTTCGCTCCGTCCCTTCAGTTTGTCGAGCGAAGCCATATAGGCGCTCATCGAGCCGTCCGGCGGGATGACGACGGACGTCGACCATCCCATGACATGGTCGCCGGAAAAGAGCGCGGCCTCTTCGGCGAGCGCGAAGCAGAGATGGTTGGCGCAATGGCCCGGCGTCGCAAGAATTTCGAGCGCGAAGCCCGGACCTTCAAATCGCTCGCCGTCGGTCAGAACCGCGTCCGGCGCGTAATCAAGATCGTGTGAAAAGTCCGGGCCGTCGGCGCCCCCGCCGAGGGGCGTGTAGGGCGCGGCGCCAACGATGCGCGCGCCGGTCAATTCCCGCAGACGCGCCGCGAGCGGACTGTGATCGCGATGCGTGTGGGTAATCAAAATCGTCTCGATCGTTTCGCCCTGCGTGGCGGCGAGGATGGCGGCGAAATGCGCTTCGTCAGCGGGGCCCGGGTCGAGCACCGCGACGGCGCCTCGCCCCAAAATATAGGTGCAAGTGCCATTGAAGGTGAAAGGGGAAGCGTTCGGCGCGATGAGACGGCGCACGCGCGGGGTGAGTTGCGTGACCTCCCGCGCAGGCGGCGTGCGCGCGTCCGCAAAAAGTTCAGCTTCTGTTTCGTCAGCCATCCGTATCTGCGCTCCCGGCGGTCACGCCGCCTCATCGCCTTGTCATGATAAACGCGTCTCGATAAGACGCGAACAGCGCCTTGGAAACCATGCGGTTGGTTCAGGCGCTTGGAGACCTCATGACCAACGCCATCGCTCCCACCCTCGCCTCAACTCTTTGGCCCGCCCGGAGCGGCGCGCGGCTTGCGCGGGGCGCTGCGCTCGCGATTGGCGGATCGCTCCTGTTGGCGGTCTCCGCGAAGATCGCGGTTCCCTTCTATCCGGTGCCGATGACTCTGCAGACGCTCGCCGTGCTTGTGCTCGGCGCCGCGTTGGGAGCGCGACTGGCCGCCGCTGCCGTCGCCCTCTATCTGATCGAAGGTCTTGTGGGCGCGCCCGTCTTCGCCGGGGCGGCCGGAGGGCCCGCCTATATGGCTGGACCGACCGGGGGCTTTCTTGTTGGTTTTCTCGTTGCCGCTGCGACGGTGGGCTTCCTCGCCGAGCGGGGCTGGGACCGCTCGTGGCCAAAACTTCTCGCCGCCATGACCCTCGGCCATGCTCTGGTCTTTGCTTTTGGTTTTGTCTGGCTCGCCGCGCTCATCGGCCCAGCCAGGGCTTTTGCGGCGGGCGTTGCGCCATTCGTTGCGGCGACGGTGGTGAAGACGCTGCTCGCCTGCGCGCTGGTTAGCGCCGCTTGGGGCGCGATTGCGCGCCTGCGCGATATTTGAGCCAGCCGATGCAGGAGAAATCCGCCCGCGCCGTCGCGCCCGGGCGGGATTCTTTCGCCCGCTTCGTGCCGCTCGCCACACGCTGGAGCGACAACGACGCTTACGGCCATTTGAACAACGTCGTTTATTACGCGCTCTTCGATACCGCGGTGAACCAGCTTCTGATCGAGGCGGACCTGCTCGACCCCGCGACAAGTTCCGGTGATCGGGCTCGTCGTGGAAAGCCATTGTCACTATTTCGCAAGTCTTTCCTACCCGGAGCCGACAGAGGTTGGAGTCGGAATCGAGCGCCTCGGTCAATCCTCCGTGCGCTATCGGCTGGGCGTGTTTCGCTCCGGGGCGCCGACGGCGGCGGCGGCGGGCGGCTATACCCATGTCTATGTGGATCGCGCGACCAACAGGCCCGCGCCCATACCCGACGGTCACAGGCGCCTCATGGAGAGCCTCAAAGTCGGCGAATAGAGACTCGTCGGAGTTCTTTCACGAAGGCGTCGCATCGGAACGATAGAGCGGGGGCGCCCAACGAACATATCGAGCCCTCGCCGATGCGCTCTCTACGCAACTTCGCCGTCGCTGCAGTTCTTTCGGCCGCAGCCTTCGCCGCGCCCGTTTTCGCGCGCGCCGATGTCATTCTCGAAACCGCGTCCTACACGGGAGCCGACGCCGGGGATTACAGCATCTACGCCACGCGCTGGATCGGCGCCGCCTTCACCCTGGACACGACGACCGAAATTACCAGCATCGGAGCGCAATTCGGCCGGTATTCGTACGGAACGTTCTTCGGCGCAATCATACCCGTCTCGACAATCACGGGCTTGCCGGATTTCGCCCCCACCGATATCGCCGCCGACGCCCTTGCCTCCACCGTCTTTTCGGTCCCCGGCGGGGGCGCCGCCGACCTTTCGGAGCCTTTGAGCGTGACGCTCGCTGCGGGCTCCTACGCCGTCGTGTTCGGCTCGGGCGCATTCGGCGCCGACGGCTCGGGCGGCGTGAGTGACGACAACGACACGATCGGGACTCCGAGCTTCGTCAGCTACTTCGACGTCTGGTATGGCGATACCTGGAGCAGCGACCCTTACGATGGGGCTCGTCTCACGGTCTTCGGCGTCGCCGCCGTGCCCGAAGCGGCCACCTGGGCGATGATCACGCTCGGCTTCCTTGGCCTCGCCTTCGTGAGTTTTCGCGGAGGCATGCGCGGAAGCCGCGCGTTAGGCTGACGAGCGCGGCTTGCCGATAGGGGCGGCGCGTCAAAAGGCCGCGAAGCGTGCGTCCGCATGGCGGTGTAGACTTCGGCCATGCGGTCCCGATGGTCTCTCACTCCCGGCGAACGATTTGAAGCCGCGCGAACTCATCGCCCGCCATGACGGGCGCGTGCCGCGTTACACGAGCTATCCGACCGCGCCGCATTTTTCGCCCGGCGTCGGCGCAAGCGTCTATACGCGCGCTGGCTTGCCGAACTGCCCCCTGACGCGCCCCTCTCCCTCTATCTGCACGTGCCGTTCTGCGATCGGCTCTGCCTCTACTGCGGCTGCAATACGCAGGTGGTGCGACTCGAATCTGCCCATCGGGCCTATGCGGCGCAATTGTCGAGCGAGATCGACCGCGTCGCGGACGGGATCGGACGCCGGGCCGCCGTGTCGCACGTGCATTGGGGCGGCGGCACGCCGACATCGCTCCCCGGCGACTGCCTCGTGGCGATCATGGAGCGGCTGAAGACGCGCTTCGCCTTTCGCCAGGACGCTGAGATCGCCATCGAGATCGACCCGACGTCGCTCGCCGACGACCGGCGCGAGGCGCTCGGTGCGATGGGCGTCACTCGCGTGAGCCTCGGCGTGCAGGATTTTGAGATGGCGGTCCAGACAGGCGATCGGCCGCGAGCAGTCCTATGAGCAGACGGCGGTCTGCGCGGAGGCCGCGCGGGCGCTCGGGGTGACTTCCCTCAACCTCGACCTCATCTACGGGCTGCCGCTCCAGACGGACGAAAGCGTCGCCCGCACGGCGCGCCGCGCTCTCGACCTCTCGGCCGATCGGGTGGCGGTTTTCGGCTACGCCCATGTGCCCTGGATGAAGCGCCATCAGGCGTTGATTCCCGGAGGACGCCTTGCCCGACGCGCTTGCGCGCTATGCTCAGCTTCTTGCGATCCACCGCGTGCTGGTCGATGAGGGGGGCTATGTTCCGGTTGGGCTCGACCATTACGCGCGCCCGGAAGATTCGATGGCGAAGGCCGCCGCCGCCGGAAGCGTGAAACGCAGCTTCCAGGGGTACACGACCGATGCGGCGCCGGCGCTGATTGGCTTTGGCGCAAGCGCCATCGGCTCGCTACCGCAGGGCTATGTGCAGAACGTCTCCGCGGCCGCGGCTTATGGCCGTGAGATCGAGGAAGGCCGCCTCGCGGCCGTACGCGGCGTCGCGCTGACCGCCGACGACCGGCTGCGCCGCGATCTGATCGAGCGGCTGATGTGCGACCTTGTTGTCGACATCGAGGCCATCGCCGGCGCCCATGACGCTGATCCCGCGCCGCTGATCGCAGACGCGGCCGAGGGCATCGACCGCTTCGTCGAGGACGGGCTCTGCTTCTGGGATGGCTCGCTGATCGCGGTGACCAAACAGGGTCGGCCGTTCGTGCGGTCCATCGCCGCCCTTTTTGACGTCTACTTGCACCGCCAGACCGACAGCCCTCGTCACGCGCGAGCGGTGTGAGCGAGCGGCGGGCGCCAAGATCTTTCACGCTTGGAACCGCGCAAAATAGAGTGACGCGGCGGCCAAGCTGTGCTCAAATCACCGCTGCGCGGCGCCTGTTTTCGGCGGATCCATCGCGCGGGATTGGAGAAAATCATGACGGGGGAATCGATTACGCTTCGAGCGGCGTCACGCTGGCGCGCTCGGCTTGAGAATCCGCGCGCGTCCCGGTTCATGTGGCGGGTCTGGCGTCAACGCAAGCAGGTGCGCCTTCGGAAGCTGTCGGAACAAAGCGCGCGCCGAGGGGCCACGCCGACAATCGCCTGAACGGGGTCTGCCACTCAGGCTCAAGGACGGGATCGGCTAGGGCGCCGCGTCCAAACGTCAGACGAGCGGCTTTGTCAGCTCGGCGATGACGGGCGCGGTGTCCGGCCGGACGCCGCGCCACCAGGCGAAAGCTTCGGCCGCCTGCTCGACCAACATGCCGACTCCGTCGGCCAGCCGGCCGGCGCCTGCGGCTTGTGCAACTTGTAAAAACGGCGTCATGCCGCGGCCATAGACCATCTCGTAGGCGAGAGCGTGCGACGCGAAGGCTGAGGCCGGCACGGCGGGGAGTTCGCCGCGCAGACTCGCCGAAGTCGCGTTGATGACGAGGTCGAAGGGCGAAAGTCTTTCGAGGTCGGAACAGCCGGCGGCTCGAACCGGACCGACGGCCGCGAACTCGCCCGCGAGCGCCGCCGCCGTGGCCGGAGTGCGATTGGCGACGACGAGGGCTGCGGGATTTGCGCCAAGCAGCGGCTCGATGGCCCCGCGCGCAGCCCCTCCCGCTCCGAGGAGCAGCACGCGGCGCCCCTCGATCGGAAAGCTTATATTGCGGACGATGTCCGCCACGAGGCCGACGCCGTCGAAATTTTCCGCGAAGACCCGATCGCCCTCGAACTTCATGGCGTTGACGGCGCCGGCGAGACGGGCGCGCTCCGAACGGTCGGTGGCGTAGGCGAAGGCGTCGAGCTTGAACGGCGTGGTCACGTTCAGACCCCGCCCGCCCTCGCGGCGAAAGGCGTTTATGCGTGCCGCAAACCCGTCCGGGGGCGCCTCGAGCGCGCGATAGACCATATCTTGGCCGGTCGCTTCCGCGAAGCGCGCATGGATATAGGGCGACTTGGACTGGGTGATCGGATTGCCGATCACGGCATAGAGCTCAGGCATAAAAAGCGGCGTCCGGAACGTTTTGTGGACGCCGCTTTAGCAGACCCGCGCTCCAGGCGCGCGGTCGATTTCGGCTTAAGCCGCGGCGGGTTCGTCCGCGAGCTTCGCCAGATGCGCGCTCACCGCCTCCAGAACCAGGAGATGCGCCTTGGCGGCAATGTCCTCCATGGAGGGGGTGTGCGCGAGCATCGCGCGGGCCCGGCCGACGATCTCCGTCTTGCTCGGAATATGCGGCAGATCGAGTTCGGAAAGCAGCAGCGCCGCCTGGCTCTGGCTCAGTCTCGCGCGAAGCTGGCTGAGCCCGCCGTTGCCTAGGACGGCGGCGACAGCCGTCGCGATACGCCCGGCGTCGAAAGTCTCCGCCACCTCGGTGGCGGCCTTGCCTATGACCCGGCTGCCGAGCCTGTGCCGGTTCGCCACCACTTCCGGCGTCGGGCGCTTGAGATTCCAGACCACTCCGGCCCATGAGAGCAGTTTAAGGAGATAGAAGGTCGGATCGTACTCCCACCAGCGAAAGCCCTGGCGGACGCTGCTCTGGAAGGCGTGGTGGTTGTTGTGCCAGCCCTCGCCCATGGTGACAATCGCGAGAAACCAATTGTTGCGGGAATCGTCGCCAGTGACGTACCTGCGCCGGCCGATCACGTGAGCGAGCGAATTGATGCTGAAGGTCCCATGATAGACCGCGACCGTGCTCCAGAAGAACCCGACGATCAGGCCCGGCCAGCCGGCGATTAGAAAACACAAAACCGCGAGCGCCACCGCCGGAGCCTGCTCATAACGGTGCAGCCACATGAGCTCCGGAAAGCGGGCGAAATCCTCGACTCTGGTCAGGTTCGCCTCGCCATGGCGGCGGTCGAATATCCAGCCGAGGTGGCTGTAGACGAAGCCGTAATGGCGTGGCGAATGCACATCCTTCTCGGTATCGGAGAAGAGGTGATGCTCGCGGTGCTTGGAGGCCCACCAGAGGACGCTTTTCTGCGAGGTGCTCTGGGAGAGAAACGCGAGCACAAACTGAAAAGCTCGACTGGTGTCGTAAGCGCGATGCGAGAAATAGCGGTGATACCCGGCGCCGATGCCGAAAATTCTCAGCCAGTAAAGCGCAATGCCCAGAACCACAGCCTCTGTCGTCACGCCGGTCCAGATCGCCGCGAGGCAGACCAGATGGACAAGGATGAAGGGTCCGGCGGAGGGATAGACAATGTCGGAGTGCGCGTCCGCGGACGAATTGTCAGGAAGGGGATCGTGCTCTTCTGTCATCCGGCAATCCTAGCACATCACATGTGTCAATTGTTGGCGGTTCGCCGCCTCGCGCGCAAGGGGCGCGACGAATATCATAAGGGTTCGAAAGTGAGATGCGGCAATTCGCCCCTTGTCATTGCGCGGATCGGAAGCGGAAGACCCCCGACCGCTTGATCTCCGAGTCTTCGAGATCCCGCGTGACCGGCACGCTGTATTCGGCGACGCTTTCGAGCCGATCGAGGGCCAGATAGGTTCGGCGCGGGTCCCCGACAAGGACTTGCGCGCCTCGCTCCGCGAGTCCGCCCAGCCAGCCGGTCACCGCTTTCGCCATATCCCGCTCGTAGGAGACGTCGCCCGCGAGCACGACCTCCCAGCCTTCGTCCGCCCCGATGAGATTCTCGCGGCGCGCTTTAACCCGGACGCAATTGGCCTCTGCGTTGACGGCGATCGCCGCGATGGCGAAAGCGTCGATGTCAGAGGCTTCGACCTCGGCGGCGCCGGACCGGCCGGCGGCGATCGCGACAATCCCCGAGCCGGACGCAAAATCCAACACGCGCCGGCCTGTCACGATCAGGGGATTGTCGAGAACGTAACGGGCGAGCGCCTGGCCGCCGGCCCAGGCGAACGCCCAGAACGGCGGGGGCAAGCCCATCTCGCCGAGCTCCTCCTCGGTCTTCCGCCAGATCGGAACCGCCTCATCGGCCAAGCGGAGCCAAAGCTCTGGCGCAAGGGGCGGCTGGATGGGACGGGTATTGGCAAGGACGAAGTCGCGCCCGGCGCGAGCTTCCTTCATGCCTGCCAGCGAAGGGTCGAGATGAGGGTGAACAGGCGCCGCGCCGTGCCTGTGTCGATATTGACCTTTTCCGAAAGGCGCTGCGCCATGAGTTCGGCGCCCTCGTTATGGAGCTTGCTTCGCTCCCGGTCGATCGCCTCGATTTGCCGTGGGCTCGCCGTTCGGATGGCGGAATAATAGGTCTCGCAGACGAGAAAATAGTCCTTGAGCAGCGGCCGAAACGGCGTCATCGAGACGACGATCGCGACCGCGCGCTCGCCGGCGCTCGTCAGAACGTCGAAGCTAAGCTTCGATTCCTCTTGTGAAATCTTCAGAACATACGGACCGTCGTCGCGCCCTGGCACGCCAAAAGCGTTTTCCTCGATCAGATCGAATATCGCGACCGCCCGCTCGTGATCCACGTCGCTCGCGCCCGGTGGAATCGTTTCCTCATCGAGGATCACTTCCACGAGCCGGTCGCGACCTTCGGCCTCGTCGGCGCTCACGCTGGCCTCATGATTGCGCGCCTGCTTCGAGCCTCAATGAGACGGAGCGTGCATGGGCCGTCAGTTGCTCGGCCTCGCCGAGCGTGACCGCGGCGGGTCCGAGCACGGAAAGCGCATGAGCGTCGCATTTGAGCAGCGACGTCCGCTTCATGAAGTCGAGGACCCCGAGTCCGGACGAGAACCGGGCCGAGCGCGCCGTAGGCAGCACATGGTTCGAGCCTCCGACGTAGTCGCCGATCGCCTCTGGGGTGTCGCCGCCAAGGAAGATGGCCCCGGCGTTGACGATTCTTTCGGCAATTTCGTCCGGGTTCTCCGCCATGATCTCGAGATGTTCGGGCGCCAGGCGATCGATAAGAGGGATCGCTGCGGCGAGAGATGGGCACAGAATGATCGCCCCGAAATTTTTCCAGCTCGCCGCTGCGATCCTGGCCCGCTGAAGGAGCGCGAGCTGCGCCTCGACCTCGCCAGCCACGGCGCGGGCCAATCCCGCATTGTCCGTGATGAAGATCGATTGCGCGGCCTCGTCATGTTCCGCCTGCGCAAGGAGATCTGCGGCGACGAAACGCGGGTTGGCGGTATGATCGGCGAGGACCACGACCTCCGACGGCCCTGCGATCATATCGATCCCGACCGTTCCGAACACGCGTCGCTTGGCGGCCGCGACATAGGCGTTGCCGGGGCCGACGATTTTGGCGACCGGCGCGATCGTCTCGGTTCCGAAAGCCAGCGCGGCGATCGCCTGCGCGCCTCCAACACGGTAGATTTCCTCGACGCCGGCGATCCGCGCGGCCGCCAGGACGAGCGGATTGATGATGCCGTCGGGCGTCGGGACAACCATCGCGATCCGGGCGCAACCCGCAACTTTCGCCGGCACGGCGTTCATGATGACCGATGAGGGATAGCTCGCCGCGCCGCCGGGAACGTAGAGCCCGACCGCATCGATAGGCCGCCATCGCCAGCCAAGCTCCACGCCGAGCGCATCGCGAAAGCGAAGATCGCTCGGGATTTGGCGCCTGTGATATTCGACCACCCGGTCGTGAGCGAGTTCGAGGGCGCGGAGGGCTTCCGGATCGCATGCGCGGGCCGCGGCGTCGATGTCGGCCGCGGCGATGGCGAAGCCCGTCTTCCTGAGATCCGTCCGATCGTAGCGCTGCGTGTAGTCGATGAGCGCGGCGTCGCCGCGTATGCGCACATCGTCAAGAATCGTCGCCGACAACCGCATCGACGTCGGCGGAGGACTCCCTCTTTGCCCCGAGAAGGGCGGCAAAGCGCTCCTCAAAATCGGGAGCGCTCATCTCGAGCTCAATCGCCATCTTCAGGACTCCGGGCCGATCAGAACGACGACGCGTCTGACAGCGCGTGTCCGGGACAGGCCTCGGCGGGCCTTCGCAGCTCCATGTCGCGAAGTTCCGCTTCCACACATTCCACTTCGAGTCGAATCAGCGAGCCATCGGCGAAGGCCAACAGGATGAGGCCCGCCGGGGTATCCGTCTTCTGGAACGTGACCGCCAAAAGATTGAGAACGTCGCCGCTCTTGCGTCGCCCCAATCCGAGATGCGCGACACGTAGCACCCGGTCGAAGCGAAGAACGCTGGCAACCCGCTCGGGCGGCCCAGCTTTCGCGCCGACCCAATCGTAACGCATTCCCGCGACGATGAAGCGATGCTGTCCCGGAAGCCAGGCCATATCCGAGAATTTGACGCAGGTGTTTTGGATGTGCGCGGAAATGACCTCAAGCCCCTCGCGATCCAGGGCGGCCAGCCTAAGCTTCTGCGGACGCGAGGTCATGATCTTCAGCCCACAATGCGCTCGATGTCCGCCCCGCAGGCCCCAAGCTTCTCCTCGAGCCGCTCGAAGCCGCGATCCAGATGATAGACGCGATTGACGACCGTTTCCCCCTCGGCCGCGAGCGCGGCGATGACGAGCGAAACCGAGGCCCGCAAATCCGTCGCCATGACCGGCGCCCCGCGGAGCCGGTCCACGCCGTCGACTATAGCCGTGTCGCCCTCCAGATGAATATGAGCGCCAAGACGCGCAAGCTCCTGAACATGCATGAACCGGTTTTCGAAGATCGTCTCGCGAATGCGCGAGGTCCCCTTGGCTTTGGTCATCAGCGCCATGAATTGCGCTTGTAGGTCCGTCGGAAATCCGGGATAGGGCGAGGTCTCGATGTCGACGGCTGTGATTCCTGCGCCATTGCGCCGGACGCGGACCCCCCGATTGTCGGCTGCGACCGTCGCCCCCGCCTTCTCAAGCGCCTCCAGATGCGAGGCGAACAGCGTGTCGCTCACACCGTCGAGCAGGATGTCCCCGCCAGTCATGGCGACGGCGGTCGCATAGGTGCCCGCCTCGATGCGATCCGGCAGGACACGATGGTGGGCGCCGTTGAGGCGAGCGACGCCTTGGATCTCGATGGTCGAAGTTCCGGCGCCGCGGATGCGCGCGCCCATCTTGTTCAGACAATCCGCGAGGTCGACCACCTCGGGCTCGCGGGCGGGGTTGGCGATCGTCGTCGAGCCGTGCGCCATCGAAGCCGCCATCATTGCGACATGGGTGCCCCCGACCGTCACCTTCGGAAAGTCGATTTCTCCACCCTGAAGTCCTTTGGGCGCTGTAGCGACGGCGTAGCCGCCATCGATGTCGATCTTCGCGCCAAGCTTTTCGAGCGCCATCAGGAGAAGGTCGACCGGCCGGGTGCCAATCGCGCAGCCGCCGGGCAACGACACCCGCGCCTCTCCCATTCGGGCGAGCAGGGGGGCGATGACCCAGAAACTCGCCCTCATCCTGGAGACAAGATCGTAAGGAGCGGTCGTGTCCACGATCGTCCGGGCCCGCAGATGAGCAGTCTGGCCCGATGCGATCTCCTCGCGCGCCCTCTTGCCGTCAATAGAATAATCGACGCCATGGTTGCCGAGAATCCGGGCGAGCTGACTTACGTCGGCGAGCCGGGGCAGATTCTCGAGGGTCAGCGTCTGGTCGGTGAGAAGCGAGGCGATCATCAAAGGGAGCGCCGCGTTCTTCGCGCCCGAGATGGAAATGACGCCGTTCAAGGGGGCCCCGCCGCGAATCTGAATGCGATCCATTCCCGTCCTTTCCAAAGCCATTCGCGTTCGAGGCTCAAAACCGATTTCAACCCCGGTGCGGCGTCAATCTTGCCGCCCCTCGGGTTCCGGCGCGGTGTCTGACCGCGGCGAATCCTCGCGCAGACGCTGCTGAACCTTGCGTCGTTTCAAATTCTCACGCAGCGACGCGGCGAGCCTTGCCTGCCGTCCGCCGCTGGATTTTTCACCGGACTTCGCCGGGCTTCCCTTCCTCGAATCGGACAATCGCCGTCCCCAGGCCAAGATCGGGCTTGATAGGGCGAATGCCGCGATCGGAGCAAGGGCTAAGCCATTTTCCGAGAGCAAACTCATCCCGCCCGATCGATCAGGCTTATCGCGGCCGCCCGGGCTTCATGCGTGATCTCGGCGCCCGCCAGCATCCGGGCGACCTCCTCGCGCCGCTCCCCGGCGTCCAGTCGGTGGACAGACGTCGCGACGCGCTCGCCCTTCCCGACCGCGTTTTTTGTGATGCGATAGTGGTTGTGCGCTCGCGCAGCGACCTGTGGCGCGTGAGTCACGGCAAGAACCTGCGCGCGCATGCCGAGCCGCGCCAGACGTTGCCCCATGGCGTCTGCGACGGCGCCCCCCACGCCCGTGTCGATCTCGTCGAACACAAGCGTGGGCGCCGTGCTGCGCTCGGAAAGCCGAACCTTTACGGCGAGCAGAAAGCGGGAAAGCTCGCCCCCGGAGGCGACCTTCGTCAGCGGTCCCAGGCGTGACCCCGGATTCGTGCGGACCAAAAATTCGACCCGATCGTAGCCGCTGGCCGAAATTTGCGACTTGTCTCCCTTCAACTCGACCCGGAACTCGGCCCGCTCAAGCTTCAACGGGGAAAGCTCCTCGGCGACGGCTTTTTCAAGCTCGCTCGCACTCAGCGCGCGGGCCGCGCTCAGCGCGCTCGCGGCCTTTGCATAAGCCGCCTGATCCCTGCTGACCTCCGCCTCCAGCCGGGCAACTTCTCCACGCCCAGCGTCGAGAGCGGCCAGATCGCCCCCGTATTTCTCCGCGAGCGCAGGCAGCGCGTCGATCGGCGCGGCATACTTGCGGCTCATGGCGCGGAGGGCGAACAGCCGCTCCTCGCATCGCTCCAACTCGTGCGGATCGACCGCGCAGGCTTCGATCGCGGCCTCGACCGCCCGCGTCGCGTTTTCAAGGGCCTCGATCGCCTCGTCGAGCGCCTTCACGCTGGGCTCGATGATCTCTGGCGCCTGCGGGAGCCGGCGCTGAAGCCGGCGCGAGACGGAAAGCAGAACCGGCATCGCGGCTGCATCTCCCGCGAGATGATCGCGGGCGTCCTTGATGTCCGCGAACACCTTCTCGCTTTGCATCATGGACTGCCGACGCGAGGCAAGCGCCTCCTCCTCGCCGGGCTCAACGGCAAGTTTGGACAATTCCTCATAGGCGTGACGGGCGAAGTCGGCCTCTGCTTCCGCCGAGGCGACGCGCGCCCGTTCGGCCTCAAGCTCCGCCTCCGCCTCCCTCAAGGCAACGAAAGCGTTGCGGGTGGCAGCCGCTAGAGACTCCAACCCTCCATAGGCGTCAACGAGAGTGCGGTGCGACGCCGCATCTGTCAGGGCGCGCTCATCGTGCTGCCCGTGAATTTCCACGAGGCCACGGGCCAACGACCGCAGGGCTTGCGCGCTGACGCTCTGGTCGTTGACATAGGCGCGCGTGCGGCCATCGGCGAGTTGAACCCGGCGCAGAATCAATTCATCGCCGATTTCGATGTCCTGCCCTTCGAGCAAAGCGTGAGCGGCATGGCCCTTCGGCAGTTCGAACACCGCCGTCACCTGCCCCTGAGGCTGGCCATGCCGTACGAGACCGCCGTCGCCTCTCGCCCCAAGGGCCAGCGCCAGCGCGTCGAGGAGAATGGATTTCCCCGCGCCGGTTTCTCCAGTGAGGACCGTCAGGCCCGGCGAAAACTCAAGGTCCAGTTGGTCGATCAGCACCACGTCGCGAATGGAAAGGCGCGCGAGCAAGGGGACGGCCTCATTAGGAAGGAACGACCGTATGATAAATCTTGGAGATCCACGAGCCGGGGTTTTGCTGAGGAGACAGTCCCTTGCTCTCAAGGAGACTGTAGGCGTCCTTATACCATTGGCTGTCGGGAAAGTTGTGGCCCAACACAGCGGCGGCGGTCTGGGCTTCGCTGGTGATGCCCAGGCCCATATAGGCCTCGACCAGGCGATAGAGCGCCTCCGGCGCGTGCCGCGTCGTCTGGAAGTACTGCAACACATTACGGAACCGGTTGATCGCCGCAGTATAATTGTGGCGGGTCAGGTAGAATCGGCCGATCGACATTTCCTTGCCAGCCAACTGGTCTTCAGTGACTTGGATTTTGTACTTCGAATCCTCGACATAATCGGATTGGGGATATTTCTTCACGAGTTCCTGGAAGTCAGCGAGCGCCCGCGTCGCGGCGTCCTGGTCCCGAGATATATCCGGTATCTGAGAGTAGTAAGAATTGCCCTGCAAATACAGGACGTAATCCGAATCTGGCGAATTCGGGTATTTCTTCAGATACTGCTCCGCCGACTGCACGGCATCGCCAAAACTGCCCGCCTGATATTGGGAATAGGTGGTCATAAGCAGCCCCTTCCGAGCCCAATCGGACTCCGGATACTGCTTTCCGAGATCGGTGAATTTCTTTGCCGCCTCGGTGGGCGACCCGCTGGCAAGCTTCTGAAGCGCCTGATTATAGGTTTTGCTGGCCGGGACGTCCGGCACGACTTCCGTCTTGTACTTTTCCGCTCCGAATGGATTGAACTGGTCGATCATCGAGCAGGCGGAAAGTCCGCAGGCCAGGATGCTGACAATGGCGCCAAGCGCCAAGCGACGCGGCGTTGGAATCAGGCGTCGCCGCGTCAATTCGGGCAAAGCCGAACCCCAGGTCTCGCCGAAATCGACTTTGGCCATATTTTAAGAACTCGCCATCCTGCAGAATCGGGCACGCGGGCGCTCATTACCCCAGTCTTATCCTGCGCGCCATTGCCCCGGCCCATCGCAGGACTCGCCTGCAATTGTGGCGTCACTGCGCCGGCAAGAATTCCAAAGGGGGAAAAAGCGGCTAAGCTCAGTCCGCTGGCGGAAACGCCACGGCCGCCATGGGCACATGCGCCCCCACACGACGGGCGGGAGCGGGATGCTTCACTTGCGGCGCCTCGACGAAGGCGTAAGCGGACCGGCGTGAGAACAGCGCCTCAAGGCACATCGCATTCAACCGATGCCCGGGACGATAGGCGCGATAAGCGCCCACAATCTGCGCCCCGGCGAGAGAAAGATCACCCACCGCGTCGAGCGCCTTGTGACGCACGAACTCGTCCGGATAACGGAGCCCTTCCGGGTTCAAGACCCGGTCGGACTCGATGGCGACTGAGTTCTCCAGCGAAGACCCGAGGGCAAAACCAGTCTGCCAAAGCTTCTGAACATCGCTGACGAAGCCGAACGTGCGTGCGCGCGAAATCTCCCGGCGGAACGTCGCTGGATCGAGATTGAACAACCGGCGCTGCCGGCCAATGGCCGGCGAGGTGAAATCGATCTCGATGTCCAGGCTAAACCCGCGTTCAGCCGGCAGAAGTTCTGCCCAGCAGCCGCCGTGCTCCACGCGCACGGGCTCGAGCACCTTGAGATATCGGCGGGGACGCGATTGATAGACAAGCCCCGCCTGGTCGATGGCCGCGACAAAGGCGGCGGAGGAACCGTCCATGATAGGGGTCTCGGGACCGTCGATCTCGATCAGCACGTTGTCGAGCTGGAGACCAGATACGGCGGCCAGGAGATGTTCGACGGTCGCAACGCTGACCCCGGAAGGCTCGCCAAGCACCGTGCAAAGAGCGGTCTGGGTGACGTTCGACCGCTTGGCCTCGAGGACCGCCTCGGAACCGCCTGGCAGTCCGGTGCGAAGGAAGACAACGCCGGAGTCGACATCCGCGGGATGAAGCGTGATCTGTGCAGGAGCCGCCGAATGAACGCCGATGCCCGTTACGGTAGCGCGCTCACGAAGCGTGGTCTGACAGCTTGCCTTCATCTTCCAGTTTCTCCGGACACAGCCCGGGATGAGAACGCCCGAACAACGCAACCCACCGAACCTACGCATTTCCCGGAGTGTCCGTTCCACACGAACCGTCTCTCGTCGAACACGCAAGGCCCTCGGTGCGGCGTGAAACTAGATGCGGCCTCGCCACAAACCAAATCACCTTTGATGAACAAAAGTTACAATCGCAACGATCCCCTTTAGCCAAACGAAATCATTGGCTTGTTGGAATTCTTGGCTCCGGCGGATAAGGCAAAAATAAGTCCGGCTGCGGCAATGCCGCAGCCGGACATGGAGTAAGCGTCTCGAATCAGTTCGATTGGCGCCGCAGAAACGCCGGGATATCCAACTGGTCGTCCTCGGTCACAGGAAGGCGCGGACTTTGCCGGCCGTGCGGGTCGAGAGCGCCATTTGCGGATCGAACCTGCTGGGCGCGAGGATGCGCCCGGGCGAGCTCCGGCTGAGCTGGCGGAGCGGGATGCAACCGCGGCGCTGGCAGGCTCGGCGATGCGGCGGGGAGCGGGACAGGCCTTTGCGCCTGAGGCTCGTCTTCATGCCGGGTGATGCCGAAGGCCGCGAGTTTCTCAAGCAAAGACTTGCGGCGCGTTTCCGGCGCGGCCTGGGAGGCCGACGCATTCGGAGCCTGAGCCTCACGCATCGCGCGAAGCTGCTGCTGCGCGACTTGCGGAAGGTCTTCGATCTGCGGCATCCGCGTGGCTCGAACGACCGGTTCCGGCGCCGGTGGAATGAAGTGCGGATCCTCCTCTTCAAACTCGGAATGTGCTTCGATCGGCTCGGGAAAGGACCCAACGGACGGTGTCAGCGCCTGGATTTCCACGTCGCCGCCATAGGGCGACGATTGCGTCATCTCGACCGCGTTCGCCGCGGCTATGTTCTGGCGCGGCGGAGCGACGGACGCCGGACGGGGACGCTGGATAGGCTCACTGCGCGCGCCCGCCGGCGCCGGCTCCGACTGGGAAAGAATCGCCTGGTCGATCCCGGTTGCGACGACCGAGACGCGGACGACGCCGTCGAGCGAGGGTTCGAACGTCGCGCCAAGAATGATGTTGGCCTCTTCGTCGACCTCCTGGCGGATGCGGCTCGCCGCCTCGTCCACTTCGTAGAGGGTCAGATCGTTGCCGCCGGTGATCGAGATGAGGAGGCCGCGAGCGCCCTTCATGGACGTCTCGTCGAGCAGCGGATTGGCGATCGCAGCTTCCGCTGCGAGGACCGCGCGCTTCTCGCCCGTCGCCTCGCCGGTGCCCATCATCGCCTTGCCCATCTCGCTCATGATCGAGCGGACGTCGGCGAAGTCGAGATTGATGAGCCCTTCCTTCACCATCAGGTCGGTGATGCAGGCGACGCCGGAATAGAGCACCTGGTCGGCCATCGCGAAAGCGTCGGCGAAGGTCGTCTTCTCGTTGGCGACGCGGAACAGGTTCTGGTTCGGAATGATGATCAGCGTATCGACCGCCTTATGAAGGTCGTTGATGCCGGCCTCCGCCGTCTTCATCCGGCGCCCGCCCTCGAAGTGGAAAGGCTTCGTGACGACGCCGACAGTGAGGATGCCCATTTCCCGAGCCGCGCGCGCGATGACCGGCGCGGCGCCCGTGCCGGTTCCGCCGCCCATCCCGGCGGTGACGAAGACCATATGCGCGCCGGCGAGATGATCGCGGATCTCCTCGATGGCCTCCTCGGCCGCGGCCTTGCCGATTTCCGGCTTCGATCCGGCGCCGAGGCCCTCCGTAACCTGAAGGCCCATCTGGATGACCCGTTCGGCTCGGGATGAGGTCAGCGCCTGGGCGTCCGTATTCGCGACAATGAAATCCACGCCGCAAAGCCCGGACACGATCATGTTGTTGACCGCGTTGCCGCCTGCTCCGCCGACCCCGCAGACCATGATGCGGGGCTTCAATTCCCTGAGTTCGGGAGCCTTAAGATTGATCGACATGACTGCCTCATCGCGTTGGGCGCCCGGCGACGCCAGTTGATACGTGACTCGTATTTCCTCGGCTTCCCCCGCCAGCGGGGAAGCCTGAAGCGCTCAAACTGTCAGAAACTCTCTTTCAGCCATCGTCCGACGCGCGTGACGTAGCCGCCCGCCTCTGCGCCTGCGCGCGATGGCTGCCGAGAGGGCTCGAAAAACTCCAGGCCCGCGACCTGGGGGTAGACCATGAGACCGACCGAAGCTGCGAACGATGGGCTCTTGCCGGATTCGGGAAGCCCCTCGACCCCTAACGGCCGACCCAGTCGGACCTGGCCGGAAATGATCGTGCGGGCGAGTTCCGGCAGTCCGGTCAGCTGGCAAGCCCCGCCCGTCATCACCAGCCGACGGCCTGCCTGCGTGGCGAAGCCCGAAGCTCGCAGCCGATCCCGAACCAGCTCGAGAATCTCCTCCACCCGCGGCCGAATGATGCGTAGCAGCTCGGACTTGGGCAGGTGGCTCGGGTGATCCATGTCGTCGCCCAGCCGATGAACCGAAATCGATTCCCGGTCATCCGAGGGCGAAGCCATGCAGGCGCCGTAGAGCGTCTTGAGGCGTTCCGCGTCCGTCATGGAAATATTGAGGCCGCGCGCGATGTCGCGCGTGACGTGGATGCCGCCGACCGCCACCGCATCGACATGCAGGAGGCGGCCGCCCGCAAAGACGCCGACCGTCGTCGATCCGCCGCCGAAATCGACGACCGCCGCGCCAAGCTCCGCCTCGTCGTCAACAAGGGTCGAAAGGCCCGCCGCATAAGGCGTCGCGACCATCGCCTCGACCTTCAGATGGCACCGTTCGACGACAAGCATGAGGTTGCGCGCGGCCGCCGAATCGCAGGATGCGACATGGAGATCGGCGCCAAGCTCCTCGCCGATCATGCCTTTCGGATCGCGCACGTCGGGGGTCGCATCCAGGGAAAAGGAGGTCGGCAGAGCATGGAGGACGGTGCGCGCCGGGCGGGCGTGAGCATGCGCCGCCGCTTCGAGAACGCGGTGAATATCCTGCTCCGAGACCGTCTTGCCGCGCAACGCGACCTTTGCGCTGAAGCGCTGCGAGGCGAGCAGTCCGCCGGACATGTTCACGATGACGCCGCCGACCTCGACGCCGGACATACGCTCCGCCGCGTCGATCGCGAGGCGGGTTGCGTGCTCGGCGGCGAGCAGGTCAACGATGGCGCCGCCCTTGACGCCGTTGGACCGCTGGTGCCCGATTCCGAGCACCTTGCAGCGATGCGTGCGGCCGCGCAGCGCGTCCGACGGCTCCATAGGCGTGAGACGGGCGATCAGGCAGACGATCTTGGATGCGCCGATGTCGAGCACCGAGAGGATCGCGCTTTTGCGCGCTGGAATCTGCCGCATCCGTGGGGCGAGCGAGCGGAAGGTCATGGGACTGGCCCCACCTTCTTTGGCGTATGGGCCGCGGCCCACGCTTCGGCGGCCTGCGCCGAGAGTCGGACGAAGACCCGACCGGGCGCCCTGAGGTCGACCTCCAATATGTCCCGCTCAAGAATGCGCGATTGGCGCTCGAGCTTGAGCAGCGTCGCGATCGCGCTCTTGGGGTCCGTCTCGGGCAGCTTGACGTCGATCCCGGATTTAAGGTGGAGGTTCCAGCGGCGCTGTCCCACCAGAACGCCCGCCTCGACGCGCGGCCGCAATTCCTCCAGCGAGCCGAGAAGCGAAGTGAACTCTTTCACGCGAAGGTTCGCGCCATCGCCAACCACGAAGGGAAGGCCGACATAGCGCGAGTCACGCACCTGATCGATCGGGCCGCCGTCGACGCCAATGGCGCGCAGGTCTCCGTTCTCCTGCCAGACGGCGTAGGGCGTGCGCTCGACGATGTCGATGACGATCTGATCCGGATAGAGCTTGCGGACGCTGGCTTCCTTGATCAGCGGGTCCGCCTCCAGTCTCTTTCGGGCCGAAGCCACGTCAAAGAACGGCAGCGAGCTTTTCTCACTGATTCCGGCGAGCGACAGAATTCGTGGCTCATCGAGGTGTGTGACGCCGGAGATCGTGACTTTGTCGATGCCGAAACCGATATGCCGGGCCACGATATCCGGGAGCGCGCCGTGCTGCTCCACGAAGGATTCGTATTGACCGCCGCGAACAGCGCCGATAGCCGCCGCGGCGGCCAGAATTCCAAGCGTCAGCGCGATTTCGAGCGCGATCGACGGGGGGCGATCGAATGGGATGCGCCAGCGAAAAGCGTGGCCTGAGGCCCGCTCACCTCGGAGAAGCACTTTCGGGCGCGCAGGATCGCCCGGAAAACCGGCCAGCGCTGGGTTTGCGGAACGGCCCCATCCGAGTGCTTCGCTCAACGATCGCACGATGCGTCCTCCACCATCCAGGCGACGAGTTCCGCGAAGGAGAGGCCCGCATGGGCGGCCATGTCGGGCACGAGCGACGTCTCCGTCATGCCGGGCTGGGTATTGACTTCGAGACACACAAGCTCGCCCTCTTCGCCTTTCGTCTCGTCGTATCGGAAGTCCGCGCGGCTAACTCCGCGGCACCCGAGCGCCCGATGAGCTCTGAGGGTCAAGTCTTGGACCTTATGGTAAATATTCGGTTTAAGATTTGCGGGAAGAATATGTCGGGAGCCGCCCTTGGCGTATTTTGCGTCATATCCGTAGAACGCTTCGGAAAGCAACTCGACTTCGATGATGTCGAACACCCTTTCGCCCATCGCCGCGCAGGTCAGTTCCTTGCCGTCGACGAATCGTTCGGCGAGCAGCGCGTCGCCGTAAGGCCAGTCCTCGCGGCCCACTTCCTGGGGCGGATGGCCGCGGTCTTCCTTTACGATCACCACGCCGAAGGACGAGCCTTCGCTTACCGGTTTGAGCACGTAAGGCGGCGGCAATACATGACGCTTCGCCGCTTCGTGGCGATCCACGGTGACGCCATGCGCGACCGGAATTCCCGCCGCGGCAAGCACGGTCTTGGCGAGATCCTTCTTCATCGCCAGGGCGGACGCGAGGACGCCGGAATGCGTATAGGGAATGCGCAGGATTTCGAGCACGCCCTGAATCGTGCCGTCCTCGCCGACCTTTCCGTGAAGCGCATTAAACGCTACGTCAGGTTTAAGCTTAGCGAGCGTATCCGCGATAGACCGGTCGACATCGATTCGGGTCACGCGATAGCCGGCGGATTCCAGCGCGTCCGCGCAGCCGCGGCCCGAGTTGAGCGACACGGGGCGCTCAGCCGACCAGCCGCCCATGAGGACCGCGACGTGCTTCATAGAGATGGTGAATCCCCGCTAACCCTGCGAAACGTCAGAGTTAAACGAGACTTAAGCAGAGGGACTTAACGTCCCGTTAACCGCGGCGGAACGGCGTCCGGAAAAGCGCCGCGAATCAAAGCCGACCGAATCACCGCCGGGGACCGGGGACGCCGATCCGCCTGATCTCCCATTCGAGCGAGACGCCAGAAGTCTCAAGAACACGGCGACGAACCTCCTCGCCCAGCGCCTCAATATCTGCAGCGCTCGCGGCCCCGCGATTGATGAGAAAATTGCAGTGCATCGGCGAAACCTGGGCGTCGCCTAAGGTCAGGCCCCGGCAACCCGCCTTGTCGATGAGCTCCCACGCCTTCATCCCCGCAGGGTTCTTGAAGGTCGAGCCGCCGGTCTTCTCGCGGATCGGCTGCGCTGCCTCGCGGGCGCCGGTGATGCGCTCCATCTCGGCGGCGATCGCCTGGGGGTCTCCCTCCCGGCCCTGGAAGACGGCGCGGGTAAAGATCACGTCGTCAGGCGCGGCGCTATGACGGTACGAAAAACCCATCTCGGCATTGCTGAGGACAAGTTTCTTGCCGGAGCGGTCCACGCCTTCGGCCTCGATCAGCACATCTTTCGTCTCCCCCCCGTGAGCGCCGGCGTTCATGCGCAGAGCGCCGCCGATCGAGCCGGGCACGCCCCGGAAGAAGGCGAGGCCATCCACGCCTGCCAACGCCGCCGCCTTGGCGACGAAGGCGTCCGGCGCCGCAGCGCCCGCCGACACCCTGAAGCCGTCGAGAATTTCAATGGCGTTGAAAGCCCGGCCACCCAGGCAAATCACCACCCCCTCAACGCCTCCATCCCTGACGATGAGGTTGGACCCGAGACCCATTGCAATGACAGGAATCGAGGGCGGAAGGGTCGCAAGAAAATAAGAGAGATCGTCGGCGTCGGCGGGCGAAAACAATGCTTGCGCCGGGCCGCCGACGCGAAACCATGTCGCCTCCGCAAGCCGCGCATTGGCGACGAGGCGTCCCCGAAGATGCGGAGCGTGCGCGCCAAGTTCTGTTACGATGTCGGGAAAGCTCATGCGGGCTGAGGCGCATCCATCGCCGCCAGTTCCCCCGGCAGCGCGTAGGCCCATTGGGTGACAGAACCCGCGCCCAGGCAGATAACATAGTCGCCGGGCTCGGCAAGCTCCCGCACCATCGGAGCCAGCGCATCCGGCGATTCGAGGGTCGCCGCGTGGCGGTGGCCGTGCGCCGCAATGGCGGTGGCGAGCGCGACTTTGTCGACGCCTTCGATCGGCGTTTCGCCGGCAGGATAGACATCAGCCACGATCACGCTGTCTGCGTCGTTGAAGCAAGTGGCGAACTGATCGAACAGGGACGCCAGGCGGGTATACCGATGCGGCTGCACAACGGCGATCACCTTGCCAGACGTCGCGGCGCGCGCGGCGCTGAGCACCGCCGCGATTTCCACCGGATGGTGGCCGTAGTCGTCGAAGATTGTCACGCCGTTCCACTCGCCGGTCCGCGTGAATCGGCGCTTGACGCCCCCGAAGGAGGCGATCGCCTTGCGGATGACATCGACCGACGCGCCAAGTTCATGCGCCACCGCGATGGCGGCGGTGGCGTTCAGCGCGTTGTGCCGTCCCGGCATCGGAAGCGCGAGATCGTCGATATAGGTCGCGCGGCCGGTGAGCCGGTCGCGGATCAGTACGGAAAAGCGTGTCACGCCGCCCGTCGGGTCCACGTCCAACAGGCGAATATCGGCCTGGGGATTCTCGCCATAAGTGATGACGCGCCGATCCTCGATGCGCCCGACGAGTTCCTGGACGGTGGGGTGATCGAGGCACATGACAGCGAAGCCATAAAACGGAAGATTGCCCACCAGCGAGAGGAACGCCTCCTTGATGGCGTCGAAAGTGTGGAAGTGATCGAGATGCTCGGGATCGACATTGGTGACAATCGCGATGTCGGCCGGCAGCTTCAGGAACGTGCCGTCGCTCTCGTCCGCCTCGACGACCATCCATTCGCCCGCGCCGAGCCGGGCGTTGGTCCCATAGGCGTTGATGATGCCTCCGTTGATGACGGTCGGATCGAGACCCGCGGCGTCGAGCAGCGTCGCCACGAGCGAGGTCGTGGTCGTCTTGCCATGCGTCCCGGCGATGGCGACGCAGCGCTTGAGGCGCATGAGTTCGGCGAGCATCTCCGCACGGCGGACGACCGGGATGCGCAGCGCCCGCGCCGCCGCCAGTTCGGGGTTGTCGCGCTTGATCGCCGTCGAAACGACCACCACCGCGGCGGCGCCAAGATTCTCGGCGTCATGGCCGACATGGACTATCGCGCCGCGCTCGCGCAGGCGCCGCACATTGGCATTGTCGCTGGCGTCCGATCCTTGGACCTTGTGACCCAGATTGAGCAGAACCTCGGCGATGCCGGACATGCCGATCCCGCCAATCCCCACGAAATGAATCGGGCCGATCTCGTTCGGCATCTTCATGGCGCAAAGGTCTCCAAAAATAGCGAGTCGGCGCAAAGCGCCGACATAGGCCAAATCAGCGGCCTTGGAAACGGGCTCGCCGGTGCGCCATCCCTTGAGGAGCTATAGAATCGATCTTGCGATGGCGCGCTCGGCCTCTGGAATCGTCTCTGGCCTGCCGACGTGAATCCACAGGCCGTCGAGGCGCAACCCGAAGAGCCGCCCCTTCGCGGCCGCCGAATGAAAATAGGGAGCGAGCCGAAAAACCTCGCGCGTTTCCGCCGCGAAGAGTTCTGGCTTCATGATCCCGACCCCTGTGTAGACGAATGGCGCGACTTGACCCTGTTCCCGGCCAGTCAGCCGCCCGTCCGCATCCATCATAAAATCTCCCGGCCAATCGACCCCAACCGCAACTGCAGCCGAAGCGACCATCAACAAGATGTCCATCGCCTCGGGATCAAAAAACTCGGCGAGCCGCATTAGGTTTGAGCGCGGGCCCTCGATCCAAAAGGCGTCTGTGTTACAGATAACGAATGGATTGGGACCGATGAGAGGCAGCGCGCTCCGGATGCCGCCCCCCTGGTCAAGCAGTTTTTCCCGCTCGTCCGAGATGACGATTTCCGGCCGCGAGCGCGTCGCCAAATGCGCCTCGATCTGGTCCGCGAGCCAATGAACATTGACGATCGCACGCCGGACGCCATTGTCGGCAAGCCGGTCGAGACAATAATCAATGAGAGGCCGGCCCGCTACCTTCACAAGGGGCTTCGGCAACGTGTCGGTGATCGGGCGCATGCGCGTCCCAAGACCGGCCGCGAAAACCATCGCAGTCTGCGGCATAGGATTTTCAACGCGACTCATAGCCCGTCCGGCGATTCGGGGAGGGCGAGAGCGGCTGGAAGATGGGTTTCATACCAGCGTGCGAGCGGCGCGAGAGAGGGGTGAGCCAGGTTTTTCCCAAGATAGCGCCGGATACGCGGCAGGTGTTGAAGGTATTGCGGCTTGCCGTCTCGTTTGTCGAGCCGTGCGAAAATGCCAAGAATTTTCGTCGCCCGTTGCGCGCCCATCCCCGCGTAAGCAGCGGCGAAAGCGCCAGCGTCGAAGGAAGCGCTGGCGGCGGCGCGTCTGCGCACATAGAGGGCCGCGAGACGCATTTCGAGGTCGTTGGGCACGTCAACCCGCGCGTCCTGAAGAAGCGACGCAAGATCATAGGATGGCGGCCCGAGAACGGCATCCTGAAAGTCGATGAGGCCAACGCGCCCCAGGCCGTCGCGACTCGCCAACCAATGCAGATTGGGTGAGTGGTAGTCCCTCAGAGTCCAGGTCGTCGGTTCAGCGAGAATAGGCGCGAGGATGTCTCGCCAGATGGCCAGAAATTGCATCCGCGCGCCGGACGGCACCGTGACGCGGGCGACGGCAGGGGCGAACCAGTCGATCGCCAGTTCGACCTCGATCAGCATCGCCTCGATATCGTAGATTGGCAGCCGATAGGTTTCGTCTCCAATGGCAAGCGTTTCGGGCAGATCGCGCTCGTGCAAGTCCGCGATCAAGGCCGCCGCGTCGGTGTAGCGCGCCGGATTGGGAAGATGATCTTCGGCGATCGTGTCGCTTCCGAAGTCCTCGAGCAGAGCCAGACCCTCCTCGATGCTCGACGCAAAAATCCGCGGAGCTGAATAGCCCAGCGACCTCAAGCCTTCGGCCATAGCCAGAAACGCGCGGATGTCCGGGGAGAGCTTGGCGATCGCAGCGTAAGGTTTGCCGTAGCGGACGATTGGTCCATCGGGTCGGGGAGGCGCGATCATCAGGATCGCCGTCGAGCCGTCCGCCTTCGTTAGTCGCTCATAGGCCCGGATCGAGGCGTCCCCGACCAAGAATTCGCGTTTCGCTTCCGCCCATCCGGCCCGCCGCAGCAGCGCACCCACGCCAAGCGCGCGCGACAACCGTTTCGCGGTCGCGCCAAATCCCCGCATCTCGACGACACGAAAATCGGCTCCACGCGACGCGTCGAAACGGATAGCGACCTCGACCCGGTTAGCGGGAAGGATTTCCGGAAACCGCTCCGCCCATTCGACAATTGCGATGGCCCCCTCGATCGCCTCGTCCCAACCAATGTTGATGAGTTCGACCGCCGCCCGCAAACGATAGAAGTCGGCGTGCACCACCGAACCCCTTGCCGCTTCGTAGACCTGCATCAGTGTGAAGGTCGGACTTGGCGTCTCCAGGGTTGGGTCTTCGGCCAGCGCCCGGATCAAGCCGCGCGCGAAGACCGTCTTACCGGCGCCGAGATCGCCGGTGAGCGCGAGGTAGTCGCCCGGCTCGAGCCACGCCGCTTGCGCGGCGGCCAGCGCCAATGTGGCCGCCTCGTCCGCTGCCTCGAGGCGCCAGACCTTAGGCTCGCCTGTGTCCGGTCCAATCATGCGCGCGCGTCAGCCGCCTGACGTAACTGTGCAGGTTCGCGGTCGGTCTCCCCATCGCGGGCAGCCGCAGCGGGATCGACCGGGAAGATGCAAGTCACCGTCGTTCCCTCTCCGGGCGCCGTGTCGATCAGCACGCGACCCTTGTGCAGCCCTACAAGCGCCTTGACGATCGAAAGACCCAAGCCCGGCCCCCGATGGCGTGACCCATTGGGGAACGTCTCGAAGCGCTCGAACACCCGGTCGATCATCTCGGGTGGGATGCCGCGCCCGCGATCACTGACCTTGAAGACGATCTCGGAACCGCGCCGCATGGCGGCAAGGGTAACGGTCTGCCCCGCCTCGGAATAGTTGATGGCGTTCGACAGCAGGTTAAACAACACTTGGCGCACGCGCCGTCCGTCGGCAAGCAAGGATCCCACGCCGTCGGTCATCACGATCCGCATTTCGATCTGGGCGTCATCTAGCCGATCCTGCACGCCAGCGGCGGCTGCCCGCATCGCCTCGGCGACATCGACCATATCGAGGCGCAGTTCCAGGGCGCCGGCGTCTATCGACGCGAGGTCGAGAATGTCGTCGATGATCGCAAGCAGCGCATGAGAGGAATTCGTTATGAAGCCGGCATATTCAAGCTGCTTGGGATTCAAGGGGCCGACGCCGCCCGCGGCGAGAAGCTGGGTAAACCCGATGATGTTCGTCAGCGGCGTTCGCAACTCGTAGGAGACATGATTGACGAAGTCGTTCCGCAGCTTTTCTGCCTCGATCAGAGCCTGATTGCGCTCCGTCAGAGCCCTTTCGACATTGGCGCTCGCGGTGACGTCGAGCGAGGTGATGAGCGTCGCGCCATCGGGGAGCGGAAGCGCGGCGCAATCGAAGGTTAGGCCGTCCTTGCGGGCGAGTCTAAGAATTCGCGGCTCGCGGCGTTCCGAGAGGCCCACAATCGCT
The DNA here is from genome assembly GCA_963824465.1 of uncultured Alphaproteobacteria bacterium. Classification (GTDB taxonomy): domain Bacteria; phylum Pseudomonadota; class Alphaproteobacteria; order Rhizobiales; family Beijerinckiaceae; genus Roseiarcus. Next base: position 480,440 of record CAWGPL010000014.1, on the reverse strand, counting down.
CCCCGGAGTTGATCCCATTGGGCAGGGTTTATGCAGAGCTCCCGGCAGGCGCCTTCGATCTCCTGGATATGGGGCTGCTCGCGCAGCTTCGCCGTATCGAACCCCCACATCTGAGCGAAGACTGGGTTGAACAGCTTCATCCTCCCATCCGCTCCGAACACGGCGACGCCCTCTTTAAGAGCGTCGAGCGTCTCGCCCTGTACATGGGTTAGGGAACTCACCTGCGAAGCCAGCGCGAAATTCTGAGTGGCGTCGTCATAAAGATAGGTCACGCCTCCTTGAGGGTTGGGAACTCGTGACGACGCGAAGCGCCCGACCATCCGGCAGGTACCACACCGTTTCGCTGGATTCGATCGCCTGATAAGCCGTCATCTGCTGCGCCTTCCAGGTCCGGAAGTCCGCCTGTTCCGGCAGGAGACGCCGCGCGCGGAGGCGATCGAGGATCTCGCCGTCCGTCGGGCGCTGGTCGAGAAAAGCGGGCTCCAACGACCAGATCTGCCGATAAGCACTATTATAAAATGTCAGCCTCTTCGCTTTGTCGAAGATGGCGACCGCCGTGGCGATCCGATCGATGGTGCGCGAATAATTATCTTCGTTCCGCTTCATCTCGGCGCTCAGCGTCGAAACCTCAGTCACGTCCCGAGCGACGCCAACCGACCCATGCGCGGCCGCGACCTCGACAGCGTCGAAAGTGCGCTTCTCGCCGCGCGCGACAGCGCTCGACCGGCGCTTCCATACGCCCGAGTCTGCAATGGCCTTCGCGGCTTCGCGCCGTACGGCGACATCAAAAAGTTCGGCGCCTGAATCCGTTGCAGCCAAGCCGTCCACCGCCTCCACGGCGCGAGCGTAAGCGGCGTTGCTCCAAATGAGACGCCCTTCAGAGTCGCGCATCCATGCGGGCTGCTCCGCCGTTTCAAGCGCGAGGCGGAGGGAGGCCAGAGCGTCCTCAGCTTCCGCACAGCGGTCCCTCACCTCCGCGAGCCGGAGCCTGTCTCCCGAAGCATCACGTATGCGAATGACCGCAGCGCCCGAAACCGCCCGCCCGTCGATCTCAAGACGGCGAGCCGCCCGGTCAGTTGCGGTCACGGAAAAGGCGGCGCCGTTCTTCAGAAGCCGGTCCTTGCCCTCCTGGACAGCCGCCGCCGCGTCAGGACTGAGCCAAGAGGCAAAATCCAGGACTCGACCGGACAGCGGAGCGCCTGCCGCGGAGTCGAGGCGCCCCTCGACCGTGGGCGCAGAGTCCGGCCTCTCCCATGTAATCACAATCTGAGAATCGCTGCGCAGCATCATCTTGGCGCGATCAAGTTCGGCCGCAGACCTCGCAACCGCAGCGTCAAGCGCGCGGACGCGCCGCATCGCATTGCGACGGACGACGAACAAGAGGCCCGCAAAGCCGAGGACCAGCACCATGAGACTGACGCCAGCGACCAGCGCGGTTTGCGGGCTATGCGCGGCAGCCCAGTGGGGCGCGTCCGGCGCCGTCTCCCGAAGTCGCAGCGCCTCCTCGGCGTTGGCCGGACGGATGAGCGCGAAGGAAGACGTGACGGCCCCGAGGACCGCCGCGCACTCGAGCGCTCTCGTTTGCAACGACGCGAGAGGTGTAGCGCCAGTTCCCCGCAACAAGGCCTCCTCGACGCCCTGATCGAACGCGAGTTCTCTCGCGCCCGCAACGAGCGGCCTCGCCGATCCGTCCCCTCCGCCAGGAGCGCGCGAATCAGCCTGCTACAGGCTTACGAAATGTTTGACGCAAAGTCGTTAACCACGCCGAAAGAGTTGCAGAAGCCTCGGCCCTACATCTTGTAGCCGACCTGGTCGTGGCAACCAGATATGCGAAGCGCGCCTTCTTACGGGCGTATAGGCCTCAACGAATGAGGCCGAGAATGTCCTTCACTGCATCCATGTTTGGGCGCGCCATCGCCCGCGCCTTCTCGGCGCCCGCCGCTAGGATCGAATCCACGTATGCGGCGTCCGCAGAAAGCCGTCTCATCTCCTCGCGGATCGGCCGCAGCTTCTCGACCGCGAGGTCCGCGAGCGCGTTCTTGAAGGCGGAGAACTGACCGCCGCCGAAGCGCTTCAGGACATCCGCTTTCGTCTCATCGGCAAGAGCCGCAAAAATGCCGACGAGGTTCTCCGCCTCCGGCCGGCCGTTCAGGCCATCGACCTCGCTCGGCAGCGGCTCGGGATCGGTTTTGGCCTTACGGATCTTCTGGGCGATCGTGTCGGCGTCGTCGGTCAACGCGATATAGGCGTTTTCGGACGTGTCCGACTTCGACATCTTTTTAGCGCCGTCGCGCAGGCTCATGACGCGCGTGGCGGGACCCTGGATCATCGGCTCCGGCAGCGGAAAAAAGGCGTCGCCGAACCCGTGCTCGGCGATCGAGGCGGCGTAGTCATTATTGAACTTCTGCGCGATGTCGCGAGCGAGTTCGAGATGCTGCTTCTGATCGTCTCCGACCGGCACGTGGGTCGCGCGATAGACGAGAATGTCGGCCGCCATCAGCACGGGATAGTTGTAGAGCCCGACGGACGCGTTCTCCCGATCCTTCCCCGCCTTCTCCTTGAACTGCGTCATGCGATTGAGCCAGCCCAGCCGCGCGACACAGTCGAGCGCCCAGGCGAGTTCGCTATGCTCGGAAACCTGACTCTGGTTGAAGACGATATTCCGTGTCGCGTCGATGCCGCAGGCGAGGAAGGCCGCTGTCACCTCGCGGGTGGTGCGGGCGAGTTGCTTGGGATCGTGCGGCATCGTCATCGCATGAAGGTCGACGACGCAATAGATGCAGGGGTGGCTCGCCTGCATCTCCACGAAGCGCTTGATCGCGCCGAGGTAGTTGCCGAGATGCAAATTGCCCGTCGGCTGCACGCCTGAGAACACGCGCTCGGGAAAAGTCGCCATTGTCGTTCATCCAATGCCGGGAAGGCGCGCCTTATGGCGGCTCGAACTCGCGCGCGCAAGGGGTCGAGCCCGCGACAGGCGAGAGCCGCAGCCCGGGCGACGACTTAGCGGGCCGATTTGTGCGATATCAACGCGTTAAGGTCTGATTTAGCGTCAAAAGGCCACTATAGCACATAAAAATCATGTATTTATGGTCTTCCGTCCGTTGAAAACGAAGGCTCCCGCCAACCCGGCTGCAGCCTCAACCCGGCGCCTGCTCCTCGCCGACGGTCAGATCCACCATGATCTCGCTCGCCAGCCGTTCGAGCGCGGATCTTATGTCGGCGGCCGAGACGCCTGCGGGCGCGCTGAGACGCGCCGTCGCGCGGAACATCGTCTCGCCGGTAAACGGCGCGCCTTCGAGGCCGCTCGCGAATTCGTCGATGTTGACGCCAAGCTTGGTCAGCGCCTGAGTCACATCCCGCACGATGCCCGGCCGCTCCTGCCCGACCACTTCGAGCTTGATCCGCCGCCCCTGCGGCTCCTCGGCGGCTGCGCCGCGGTCGATCGAGACGCGCAGCCCCTTCGGCAGGAGTTTCGCCAGATCGGCCTCCAGCGGCACGACCTCGTCGTCCGCAATGCCGACGAGCACGACGCCCGCGAACTTGCCCGCCAGCCGCGCCGACCGGCTTTCGAGCCAAGTGCCGCCATGCGCCGCGATCGCTTCCGACATGGCGTTGACCAGCCCCGGCCGGTCGTCGCCGACAAAAGTCATCACAAGCCGAGCCAATGGGCGCCTCCCATTCACGCGAAAGCCAGCGTCTGGCGGGGACCCTCATAGCCGGCCTTGCGGGGAATGTCTCAGGGCAGTTTGCGTTGGACATGCAAGCGGCTAGAGCAGACGTTCTGACAAGCGCACTGCTGGCCGCGTCCGACGCAGGTCGGGCATCCGCAGGCGGCGTCGCTATTCCGGACAGCGGACGTTCTCCGTCTTGTGGCGCCGGCGCTCTGCGCCTAAGTCCGTCATGCGAAGAAGTGGGGTCGGTCCCCAACACTGTCGTTCGCGATGCTCGCTGGCATGCCGCAATGGTAATTTCGTTGTAGACTTCGAAGAAGTCTGGTCTCGAGATAGCGACTTCGAGGGTGTCTCCCTGAAAGTGCGAGTGACGAACACGTATGAGCTTTCAAGCGCAAGGACAGCGGTTGCGAAAAGGACCTCTGGGCAGTGCCACAAAATAAGAGCCATCATTATATACCTCAGTTCTTGCTGCGGTTTTTCTCCGTTGATGGCTCGTCGATCGGTCTCTACAATCTGCGCTCCAGTAAAATCGTACCCGCAGCCAGTATAAAACATCAGGCTTGCCGCGACTGGTTCTATGGCCGGGACGGCCGGGCCGAGCAGGCGTTGGGGCGACATGAGGGGGGTGCGAGCACGGTCCTGAGGCGAATAATTGAGCTGGGCAGGCCCCCACAGCGATACAGCGACGATCACCGCGTCCTAGCAACCTTTCTACTCATTCAGTCTGCCCGGACGGCCCAAGCAGCCGCTGAAGCCAACGAGATGGTCGACAAGGTTGGTAAGTGGATGCTGCGAAACGCAATGACCGATCCCAATCTTCTTGCTCACCTCGACGACGTTACGATCGAGTTCACAGAACCCGTTGCCGAGGCGCTGCGACCCGCACTGTTGGAAACGCCTGTCATTCTCGACCTCAAAATAAAGTTGCTACACAATGTTAGCGCCATACCGTTCGTTCTGGGCGACCATCCTGCCGTTAAGCACAACGGGCTTTACAGCGGTGCGGAGGTTTCGGTTCTTGGCCTAGCGAACGTCGGTCTCCAGTTTATCCTGCCGGTCTCACCCGAATACGCGGTCGTCTTTTATGACGAGAGAGCTTATACGCTCGGAAATTCGGCCAGCAACGTCGTTAAGGTGGTTTCCGAAAGCACGGTGCTGTCCCTTAACGAATTGCAGTGGGCCAATGCCGTGGAGAATGTCTACCACCGTCCCGGTGATGACCCGACGGCATGGTGTCCGGATCCCGGTCGGATCGCCACGCTTCGCAAAGACGAGCATGTATCGGTCGGAGAGGCCGAGATCAGGATGGAAGGATCAAAGCGGAGAAAGATGATCCACGTACAAACGCAGCGGCCGAGTGAGCTCTGAGCATGCCACTATTCCGAAACCGTATCATGCCACCGCCCCTGGTCAATGTCGGGGCTTTGCCACTGCGAGATCCGGACTGGGCCTTCCACGTTTATCGGCTGACTCGCGCGTTGAACGCCGGTACGATCTCGCCGGAGGAATTTCATTTCCGTACGACGCCTCGCCGTTTCTTAGAACGAACTCTTAAAGCGGCCGCCGCTAAAACTGCCTAACCAGTGTCGACGCAGGTCGGCCCTGAGCCAACTGGTCGGTATCCTGTGGCTCCGCCAAAAACCAGACCCGACACTTAGCCACTCCACTGGATCGAATGGCCCAGGCGGTAGAGCGACCGCTTCGGAGTTGTCCCGACAGATGGCTCAGTGACCATGTCGGTCGCATTCCCGATCGCCGCAGCAAACGTCAATCGGACATCAGCTTACAATGGAACTCCGCCTTCAGGCGCAAGCCGCCACCCCAGCATCGCCTCCGCCTCACAAAATATACCGGCTCAGATCCGCGTTGCCGGCCAGGTCGCCGACGCGCTTTTCGACGTAATCGGCGTCGATCGTCACGGTCTCGCCTGAGCGGTCGGCGGCGGAAAAGCTCACCTCGTCCAGAATGCGCTCCAGCACCGTCTGCAAGCGGCGGGCGCCGATATTCTCGACGGAGCCGTTGACCTTGGCGGCGATGCCCGCGATGGCGGAGACGGCGTCGTCGGTGAATTCGAGCTTCACGGCTTCGGCGTCCATCAGCGCGGCATATTGCTTGAGGAGGCTCGCCTCGGTGTCGGTCAGGATGCGGCGAAGATCGTCCTCGGTCAGCGATTTCAGCTCGACCCGGATCGGCAGGCGCCCCTGCAATTCCGGCAGGAGGTCGGAGGGGCGGGAGACGTGGAAGGCGCCCGAGGCGATGAAGAGGATGTGGTCCGTCTTGATCGCGCCGTGCTTGGTGGCGACGGTGGTGCCTTCGATCAGCGGCAAAAGATCGCGCTGCACGCCCTCGCGCGAAACGTCGGCGCCGCCGCGGCCTTCGCGGGCGCAGATCTTGTCGATCTCGTCGAGAAAGACGATGCCGTTGCTTTCCACTTCCGCAACCGCGTCGCGCACGATCGCATCCTGATCGAGCAGCTTGTCGGCCTCGGAGGAGATCAGCGGTTCCCGCGCGTCCGCAACGCTCGTGCGTTTCGACTTGGGTGCGCTGGCTCTTGCCAAAAATGTCGGCGATGTTGATCGCGCCGATCGACGCGCCCGGCATGTTCGGCAGTTCGAACATCGGCATGCCGCCGCCGGTCTGCGGCAGCTCGATCTCGATTTCCTTCTCCTCGAGTTCGCCCGCATGCAGCTTGCGGCGGAAGGCGTCGCGGGTGGACTGCGATGCGCTTGCGCCGACGAGCGCGTCAAGGATCCGCTCCTCGGCGGCAAGCTCGGCCTTGGCCTCGATGTCCTTGCGCCGGCGGCTCTTCATGAGTCCGATGGCGACTTCGACGAGATCGCGCACGATTTGCTCGACGTCGCGACCGACGTAGCCGACTTCGGTGAACTTCGTCGCCTCGACCTTCAGAAACGGCGCGCCCGCCAGTCTGGCGAGGCGGCGCGCGATCTCGGTCTTGCCGCAGCCGGTCGGCCCGATCATCAAAATGTTCTTCGGCATCACCTCTTCGCGCATCGGCGAGACGAGCCGGAGGCGGCGCCAGCGGTTGCGCAAAGCGATCGCGACGGCGCGCTTGGCCTCGTTCTGGCCGACGATATAGCGGTCAAGCTCGGAAACGATTTCGCGCGGACTGAGATCGCTCATTTCAGGGCAGGCTTTCGATGACGAGATTGGCGTTGGTGTAGACGCAGATGTCCGAAGCGATCTTCATCGAACGCCGCACGATCTCCTCAGCGTTCAGATCCATAGGCAGAAGCGCGCGCGCCGCCGCGAGTGCATAATTGCCGCCCGAACCGATCGCCATGGCGGATCCGCCATCCGTGAATTCCGGCTCCAGCACGTCGCCCGCGCCGGAAATGGTGAAGCCGGTCGATTTGTCGGCGACAAGCAACATCGCCTCGAGCCGTCTCAGGTAACGGTCGGTCCGCCAGTCTTTGGCAAGTTCGACGCAGGCGCGGGCAAGCTGGCCGGGATATTGTTCGAGCTTGGCGTCGAGCCGCTCGAAGAGCGTGAAGGCGTCGGCGGTCGCGCCGGCGAAGCCCGCGATCACTTCGCCCTTTCGCCAGACGGCGGACTTTTCGCGCGGTCGCCTTGACGACGGTCTGCCCCATGCTGACCTGCCCATCGCCGCCGAGAACGACCCTGTCGCCCTTGCGGACCATAAGAATGGTCGTCGCGTGCCACCCCGGAATGCGGGCGGCGAATTCATCAGCCATATGTGAATTGTCCCTTAAGGCGGGCTCGGCGAGCGGGGTGAGGATTTATGGGTTGCGGCGAATGGGCGCAAGGGCAAGCGCCTCCGCTCAGGCGGCGGCTCAACTTTAACTCTTGCTAAATTAGAGAATGCGAATATATTGGCTGAAACCTTTCCCGCGACGGCTCGAAGCCGCCGTGTCTTCGATACAAAGGAGCGTAGTCCCGTGGACGCCAACGCCAACTGGCCCGAATGGACCAAAAGCTTAAGCGCCGAGCTCAGGAACCTGCGCGGCGGCGCGCCGGAGGTCATGAAGGCCTTTTCCGGCCTCGCCCAGGCGGCGCTGCATCAGGGCGCGCTCGACGCCAAGACGAAGGAGCTGATTGCGCTGGGCATCGGGGTCGCCGTACGCTGCGACGACTGCATCGCCTTCCACGTCAAGGCGGCGGTCGATCACGGCGCGACGCGCGAAGAAATCCTCGAAGCGCTCGGCATGGCGATCTATATGGGGGCGGGCCCCTCGGCCATGTATGCCAGCCACGCGCTTGGCGCTTATACGCAATTCGCCGCGGCCAAGGCGGCGGCCTGAATTGGAGGAAGACGCGTCATGTCCTTGAACCTGTTCTCGCGCAGCGGCCCGGCCGGCTCCGACACTGTGGAGCTTGAGGATTTCGCCAAAGCGGTCCACGAGGGTCAGTGCTATGTGGTCGATGTGCGCGAGCCGCATGAATATGCAGCCGGCCATGTGCCCGGCGCGATCAACAAGCCGCTGTCGAGCTTCGACCCGGCTTCGCTGCCCACCGCAATGCCCGTCGTCCTGATCTGTCAGGCGGGCGGTCGTTCCAAGACGGCGCTCGGCAAGGTTCGCGCCGCGGGGCGCGAGGACGTGCGCCACTACGCCGGAGGGACCAATGGATGGCGGGCGGCCGGCGGCGAGCTTGAGGTTTGACCTGAAGCTGCGGCGTCTTGGCGACGGCATCCGCTACCCAATCGACAGAGACCCGGCCGGTAGACGCGAGAGACAGCGCCCCAACGAGATATTGTTAGGCTCGTCGATCCGCCCCGAACGCGTTTTACGCGGTCGGAGGGGGCGAGCCGACTTTCGAGGAGCGCTGCTTAGCGCTAAAGCTTCCTTCGCGCGTGCGAAGATGTGCCGCGCCGCAGCATTGAAAAAGAGACTGTTGGCAAACTCTCGCCCATTTCCTTGCGAGCGCTCCCGCGCGTCTCCGGTAGTCTCCCTTGGGCCGGAAGGCGGCCTGACCGCGCCGCCCGAAGACAAGTCGCTTGCCTTGGGGCCTGCGGCGCCCGTGCGATCGGACTTCGACAAGGAGTTCAGGCGCGTAAATTGGGGAGGAAGGGAATGCTCAAAATGTGCGTGAGCGCAGCTGCGCTCGCTGTGATGATAGCCGCGACCGCGGCGAGAGCGGACGACAATAAAATCAAGGTCGGCGTAACGGCGACGCTGGAAGGCACCTACACCATCCTTGGTGTGGACGGCATGGCCGGTTTCAACGCCGCGGTGAAGAAATACGGACCGAAGGCCGGCGGCAAGGAGCTGGAATTCGTTGTCGCTTCGACCGACGCCACGCCGGATTCGGCGGTGCGCGCCGTTCGCAAGCTCATCGAGCAGGATCATGTCCAGATCCTCATCTCGCCGCTGTCCGGCGACGAGGGCATCGCGGTCAAGAATTTCTCCAAGACCCACCCGGAACTCACGTTCATCAACGCGGCGTCCGGCGCGCAGGAGACAACCTTCCCCGACCCGTCGCCGAATTTCTTCCGGTGGAACATGGACGGCGCGCAATGGTCGGCGGGCCTGGGCGACTACGCCTATAACGTGAAACACTACAAGAAGATCGCGACGGTCGGCGAAGACTATTCGTTCGTCTACACGCAGGTTTTCGGGCTGGTGCTCGAATTCTGCGCCGCCGGCGGCGAGGTCACGAACCGCCAGTGGGTGCCGCTCGGAACGAAGGATTTCGCTTCGACGATCGCTGCGCTGCCGGATGATGTGGACGCCATATATCTCGGCCTTGGCGGCGCGGACGCGGTGAACTTCCTCAATCAGTACCAGCAGGCGGGCGGCAAGGCGCACTTGCTCGGCGGCTCGATCATGGTGGATCAGACAGTGCTTTCCGCCAAGGGCGACGCCAAGAACGCGATGATCGGCACGATCAGCGCAAGCGGCATGGCCGACACCTGGGACGATCCGGGTTGGAAGGCATTCGTCCAACTCTATCAGGAGGCGACGCCGGCCGACAAACGCCTGCCAAGCCCTGGCCTGCTCGCGACGAACTATTATGGCGCGACCCAGGCGATGTTCGAAGCCCTCAATAAGGTCGGCGGCGATCTCAGCAACAATCAGGAGAAGCTGAAGGATGCGCTGGCTCATCTCACGATCGACGCGCCGAACGGCAAGATCAGCCTCGACGAGGACCGTCAGGCGATCGGCACCAACTTCGTGACGGAAGTGGTCGACGACGGCAAAGGCGGACTTGTCAGCAAGGTCGTGAAGATCGTGCCCAACGTGCATCAGACCCTTGGCTACCCGCGCGACGTCTTCGCCAAGATCGGGGCGCCAAGTCGCACAAATCCGGAGTGCAAGAAGTATTGATGGACTAGATGCGGCCGGGTCGAGGGCGGCCCGGCCGATATATTCATTCTGATACAACCGATCTCCTCGACTGGGGATCGAAGAGTTGCATTCGCGCCAAAATTATTGAATTCTAGCAACTTCTAGGGAGGTGGTTTCGGAGGATAAAAATGAGCCGGGCGATCGCCGTGTTTCACGGCCAGTTCGGTCGCGCCGCTGTGTATCAGCTCAATCGCCCGTTCAACATCCACGCGCACCGCGAAGGGCACCTGATTTTCCATCTCGGCGGAACGGACGGGCATGTCGATGTGGGCGGCGTGCGCCACCCCGCGAATGCAGAGTCCGCGATCGCCGTCTCGCCCTGGGAGCCGCACAATTTTGTGCCCCATGATTTCGAGCAGGGCTCGCTGTTTCTGGTCTTCTACGTCAATCCGGATTGGTTCGCGCGGGCCGGCGTTCCGGGAAAACTCTCGTTCGGCGCAACGGGCCTCCCATCGCGCCGCCGCGTTCGATCGGCAGATTCGTGAGGCGGCTGCGACGATGTGCGCAGGCGGACGCCTTGGCGAACTCGACGAACGGTTGCGCGATCTTTTCGACGCCTGCTTCGCGCTCTCGTGGCGGCAAGCCGAGGGGCGATCGCCGCGTCGCGCGGTTGAAGGCGTAACCGATTTCCGCGTCCGGAAGTCCATCCGCCTGATCGAGGAGGCGCCGGGCGCGGACGTCGAACTCGATGCGGTCGCGCGTGAGTTCGGTCTTTCCCGGCCTCATTTCTACAAGCTTTTCCGCACGCAAACCGGGTTGACGCCCAACCTGTTCCTCAACACGATCCTGATGGAGCGGGCGCTGGAAAAACTCGTGCGCGGCGTCGCGCCTGTGGCGGAGATCGGGTTCGATCTCGGATTCTCATCGCAGAGCGGCTTCACAAAATTCTTTTCCGCGAACGTCGGGATGGCGCCGACCGACTATCGGCGCGCCGCCCTCGTCGTCTGAGCGGGAGGGACGTTCGCTTCCCGACGCGATGTTTCTCGCCTGGCCGGAGCAAAACATACTGACGATCAAATCCTTCCCGCAAAGAGCCGCTAGAATGTTAGGATGACGGCGCTCGCCAAGAGGCGCTCAGCGGAGGAAATGTCGGCACAATGGAGGAGAGCGTCCCTCTCATACCCTTCGGGAGCGTCCCGTCTGACACGGGGCGCCGCGGCCCGGAGGCGCGATGAACGCGTTCATCGCCCGCCATCCGGCGTGGTCGCTCGCTATCGTTATCGTGGCGGTTGCGCTGATATGGATCGTCTTCGCGCCCTGGCCGCCCGGCTTCGAGGACGTCTTCGGACGCAAAAAGCTGTTTCTCAACGCCACGCTGAACGGCATAACGCTGGGCGGCCTCTATTTTCTGGTCGCCAGCGGCTTTACGCTGATTTTCGGCCTCATGCGCAACGTGAATCTGGCGCACGGCTCCATCTATCTGCTCGGCGGCTATTTCGGCTATCTGGCGCAACGCCTATACGGGCTCCTGGCTATTCAGCTTCGTCGTCGCCTTCATCATCGCCGCCGCTCCTCGGCATTCTGCTGCAGATCTTCGTCTTCCGCCGCATGGAGGGGGAGGAACTGCGACAGACGCTGGTGACGATCGGCATCTCCATCGTGCTCGCCGATATCATGCTCTGGGGGTTCGGCGGCAACTCCTATCAGATCCAGACCCCGCAATGGCTGCGCGGTCCGATGGAGCTTCCGCTGATCACGGCGGTCAAATCGTCGGGCGAGGCGGTCTATCTGACCTATCCGATCGTGCGGCTCGTCATCTTCGTCGCCTCCGTCGTCATCGGGGTTGCGATGTGGCTCGCGCTCAACCGGACGCGGATCGGGATGATTGTTCGCGCGGGCGTCGATGATCGCGACATTCTCGCGGCGATGGGGGTGCGCATCCAACTCGTCTTCGTGCTCGTCTTCGCGTTCGGCGCCGGGCTCGCGGGCATGGCGGGCGTGGTGGGGGGGACCTTTCAGTCGCTCTCGCCCGGCGAGGATACGCGCTTCCTCCTCGCCTCCCTGATCGTCGTCATTGTTGGCGGCATGGGGTCGATCCCCGGCGCCGCGCTCGGCGCTGTCATCATTGGCGTCGCCGAGCAGATCGGGCTCGCTTACTTCCCGACTTACGCGATTGTCCTGACCTTCCTGATCATGGTGGCAGTGCTTGCGGTTCGCCCGCAAGGTCTGCTGGCGAGGCGCTGATGGCCCTCGCCGAAAGTCAAACCCGCCGCGATGCTCAGTCGGCGCCAACCGAATGGATCCGACGGATTCATCCGGCCGCGGCGCTGCTGATCGCAGTGCTCATCATCATGCCCGCGATCGCCAATGGTTTTATCCTGATCCAGATTTTTGCCTGGTCGTTCATCCTCGGCATGATCGCGTTGAGCCTGATGTTTCTCGCCGGCTATGGCGGCATGGTGAGCCTCGCCCAGATGACCATCGCGGGTTTTGCTGGTTACATGGTCGCGATCCTGGGGATCCATGGCGAGCCCGCTGCCGATATCGGCTGGCCCTGGTGGCTCGCGGTCCCCGTCGCCCTGGCGCTCGCGATGATCTTCGGCGCGATCATCGGCGCTCTCGCCGTGCGAACCGAAGGCATCTACACGATCATGATCACGCTCGCGATCGCGGCGGCCTTTTTCTATTTCACCAATCAGAACTACGCGATTTTCAACGGCCACACGGGCATCAGCAGCATTCCCACGCCTCATGTCTTCGGGGTCAACTGGCACGACGCCATTCCCTTCTACTATCTCTCGCTTGTATTCGCAGCGCTTTCCTGGGGGCTTGCGGCCTGGCTCTCGCGCGCGCCCTTCGGGCTCGCGCTGCAGGGCATACGCGACAATCCGCGGCGCATGGCGGCGCTTGGCTTCAACGTGAACGCGCATCGCGTCGCCGCTTATGTCGTCGCTTCGCTCATCGCCGGCGTCGGAGGCATCCTCCTCGTCTGGAGCAACGGGCAGGTCGCGCCGGGCACCGTGAACGTCGCGGCTGCTATCGACATCCTGGTGATCGCAGTGGTCGGCGGAATCAGCAACCCGATCGGCCCCTTCATCGGCGCCTTGATCTACGCGATCTTGAAGACCTTCGCGCTCGACATTCTCGTCAGCGTCGGCCTCGACGGCAACCGCTTCCGCCTGTTGATTGGCCTCGGCTTTCTCGCGATCGTGTTCTTTTCGCCCGACGGGGTGATCGGCCTGTGGAACAAGTGGCGCAATCGCGGCGGCCCGGCGAAGGCGACGCCGGGAGGGCGCGCGCATGGATAGCGTCGCCCAGCGCCTATCCTCCGTCGGCGCCGCCAACGCGTTGGAGCTGCGCGGGGTAACGCGCCTCTTCGGCGCGCTCGCAGCGCTGACCGACATCACGCTGACGATTCGCCCTGGCGAGCGCCGCGCGGTGCTCGGCTCGAACGGCGCCGGCAAAACGACGCTCTTCAACTGCATCACGGGCGACTTCCTGCCATCCTCCGGCACAATCCGCTTCTTCGGCGAGGACGTAACGGCCTTCCCGCCTTGGGAGCGGATCCGTAGGGGCCTGCGAAGAACCTATCAGATTTCGGCCCTTTTCCCCGGCCTCACCGTCCTCGACAACGTCTATCTGGCCTGTCGCGGCGTCTCGCGCGGCCGCTACTCGATGCTGCGGCCGGCAAGGAACGACGCGTTAGTTCATGCGGCCGAGAATCTCGTCCAGGCCGTTCACTTGACGGCGATCAAATCGCGTCTCGTGTCGGAACTTGCTTACGGGCAGCAGCGCCAGCTCGAAATCGCACTGGCGCTGGCGGGCGCGCCGCGTTTCATTCTTTTCGACGAGCCCGCCGCAGGCCTGTCGCCGGCGGAACGCGGCGAACTGGTGGAGATCCTCACCGCGCTGCCCGGCCATATCGGATACATCATCATCGAGCACGACATGGATGTCGCGCTGCGCGTCGTCGAGAGCGTGACGATGATGCACAACGGCCGCATCTTCAAGGAAGGCGCGCCGCAGGAGATCGAATCCGACCCGGAAGTACAGGAGCTTTATCTCGGAGGCGCCCATGGCTGAGCCGCGCCGCCCGGATACAACCGTCATGCTGCAGGTGCGTGGCCTCAACGTCTATTATGGACGATCGCACGCGTTGCAGGGCGTCGATCTCACGCTCGATCACGGCGTGCTCTCTGTCGTCGGCCGAAACGGCATGGGCAAGACGACGCTCTGCAAGACCATCATGGGGCTCGTTCCCGCCGCCAGCGGCTCGATCCGTATGCGTGGGCAGGAACTCGTGCGCCAGTCGCCCGCCGACATCGCGCGGATGGGGCTCGGCTATGTCCCGCAGGGGCGGCGCTTGTGGCGCTCGCTGACTGTCGACGAACATCTGAGAATGGTCGCGGCGGGGCAGAAGGGCGCCTGGACGGTCGAGCGCATTTATGACGCTTTCCCGCGCCTCGCGGAGCGCCGGGGCAATGGCGGCGGCCAGCTCTCCGGCGGCGAACAACAGATGCTGGCGATCGGCCGCGCGCTCGTCACGAATCCGCAACTCCTGATCATGGACGAACCGACGGAGGGCCTCGCTCCCGTCATTGTCGCCCAGGTCGAGGACATGCTGATCCGACTCGGCTCGGAAAGCGACATCGCCATCCTCGTCATCGAGCAGAATATTGGCGTTGCGACCTCGGTATCGGACCGCGTCGCGATCATGGTCAACGGGCGCATCAATCGCATCGTCGAATCGCGCCAGCTCGCGGCGGATCGCGAGTTGCAGCAGCGTCTGCTCGGAGTCGGCCGGCACTCGGAAGCCGGGGCCGAGCCGGGCGGCGAACCGCAAGCGGAGGAGGCCCGCGCTCCCGCGCGGTCCCCGAGGCCCGCGGGCGCGCCGATCAAGATCTATATCTCCAACCCGGCGCAACCGACCCGTTGGTCGCAACCCGTTCCCAACGCCCGCATCGAAGCCGGCGCCCGAACCGCCTCCGTCGGCGTCGCGCGGATCGAGGAAGCGGCCGAGCGCAGGCAAAGCGCGTCGGCTGCGCCCGCGGGTCCCCCGACAGTCCTCGTCGTTGGCACGCTCGACACCAAGGGCCTGGAACTGCGCTTCCTGCGCGACCTGATCGCGCAGGCAGGGCTTCGCACCCGGCTTGTCGACGTGTCGACCAGCGGCAAGCTCGCCACCTGTGACGTGACCGCGCAGGAGATCGCCCTCAACCACGGCCGCGGCGGTTCTTACGTATTTGGCCAGGATCGCGGCGCTTCCGTCGCGGCGATGGCCGAGGCGTTTGAAACCTGGATCCGCCGGCAGGCCGATGTCGTCGGGATCATCAGCGCCGGAGGGTCGGGCGGCGCTTCGCTCGTTGCGCCAGCAATGCGCGCGCTGCCGATCGGCGTTCCAAAAGTGCTGATCTCCTCCGTCGCCTCCGGAGACGTCTCGCGCTACGTCGGGCCGAGCGACATCACGATGATGTATTCGGTCACCGACGTGCAGGGCTTGAACCGCATCTCAAGGCAGGTGCTGGCGAATGGCGCGCAGGGGCTGGCCGGAATGGTCAAGGCAAGGCTTGCCGAAAGCGACAAAATTCGCTCGTCCCGCCGCCCGTCGATCGAACGCCCCGCCATCGGACTGACGATGTTCGGCGTCACCACTTCCTGCGTGCAACAGATCGTCAAGGCGCTCGAATCCGACTCCGAGTGCCTCGTTTTTCACGCGACCGGAACGGGCGGCCGCTCGATGGAGAAACTCGTGGATTCCGGCCTGCTCGCTGGCGTCATCGACATCACGACGACCGAAGTCGCTGATATGCTCTGCGGCGGGATTCTCGCGGCCGACGAGGACCGGTTCGGGGCGATTATCCGCACGCGGGCGCCCTATATCGGTTCGGTCGGCGCGCTGGACATGGTCAATTTCGGCGCGATGGACACGGTGCCCGCCGCCTACCGCAACCGCCTTCTCCATTCGCACAATCCGCAAGTGACGCTCATGCGCACGACCCCGGAAGAGAACGACCGGATCGGACGCTGGATTGGCGAACGGCTGAATCGCATGGACGGCCCCGTGCGCTTCTTCATCCCCGAACTGGGCGTCTCCGCACTCGACGCGGTTGGGCAGGCGTTCCACGATTCCGACGCCGACGCTGCCCTTTTCCGAGCGCTCGAGCAGACCGTGCGGACGACGACAAATCGTCAACTCATCCGCGTGCGCCGGCATATCAATGATCCCGAATTCGCCGCCGCGGTCGTGGCGGCGTTCCGCGCGCTGCATGGGACGTCGGCGGCCCGCAGGCGAGCGGCGAGGTGACGATGCCCGGGCTCCGTCGCAATGATCTCATGGAAAAGTTCCGCGCCATGGCGGCGCGGGGCGAGCCGATCGTCGGCGGCGGCGCGGGCACCGGCCTCTCGGCGAAATGCGAGGAGGCGGGCGGCGTCGATCTCATCGTCATTTACAATTCCGGGCGCTATCGAATGGCGGGCCGCGGCTCGCTCGCCGGGCTGCTCGCCTATGGAGACGCCAACGCCATCGTGCTCGACATGGCGAAGGAGGTGCTGCCAGTCGTGCGAGAGACCCCCGTGCTCGCGGGCGTCAACGGCACGGACCCTTTCCGCGACATGGACATCTTCCTCGACGAGGTGCGGCGCGTCGGCTTCTCAGGCGTCCAGAACTTTCCCACGGTTGGGATCATCGACGGAACCTTTCGCGTCAATCTCGAAGAGACGGGCATGGGATACGGCCTTGAAGTTGATATGATCGCGAAGGCCCATGCCAAAGACCTGTTGACGACGCCCTACGTTTTCTCCGAAGCGGACGCTGAGGCGATGGCGAGGGCCGGCGCAGACATCATTGTCTGCCACATGGGTCTCACAACCGGCGGCGCGATCGGCGCGGAAACGGCGAAGAAGCTTCAAGATTGTCCACCGCTTATTGACGCATGGGCCGCGGCCGCGCTGAAGGTCAGCCCGGACGTTCTGGTTCTGGCGCATGGCGGCCCTATCGCGGAGCCTGCCGATGCGGAATTCATCATGAAGACCTGCGAGGCCTGCCACGGCTTCTACGGCGCCTCCTCCATGGAGCGGTTGCCAGTTGAGCGCGCGCTGACCGAGCAGGTCCGGGCGTTCAAAGCGATCGGGCGGAAGGCATGAAGCGCCGCCGTCGTTGCGAGACGAGAAAGGGCGACGCCGTCGAGCGGAGCAGAAAGCTTGATGGCGCCAGGATCGCCTCGCACGCGATCGCGATAAGGCTGCGAACGGATAAGAGATTGCAATCGGCGCCGGCCTGACAAGGGCCGGCGGTGACGGGAGGCGGAAAAATGTCAGGACTTCTGATCGGGACCCTGATCCTATGGCTCATCGTGGCGATCATCGTGATCGTCGTGGTCGTCTATTTCGTAAACTGGCTCTATCACCGCTCATCGAAGGAAGTGTCCTTCGTGCGCACGGGTCTTCGCGGCGAGCATGTGGTGATCGACGGCGGCGCTTTCGTCCTGCCGTTCATTCACGACTTTACTCCCGTGAACATGAACGTGCTGCCGATGCAGATTGTTCGCGAGAAAAGCGAGGCCATCATCACGCGCGACCGCATGCGCATCGATATCGAGGCCGACTTTTACGTTCGGGTCCAGCCGACGCGCGAGGCGGTCTCGATAGCCGCCGCGACGCTTGGCCGCCGCACCCTCGAGCCGGAAAAGCTTCACGCGCTGCTTGCCGGCAAGTTCGTCTCCGCGCTTCGCTCCGTGGCCTCGGAAATGACGATGGAGCAGATGCATGAACAGCGCGGCGACTACGTCGGGCGGGTGAAATCGGTCGCCGCCGCAGCGCTTGCCCAGAACGGCCTCGAACTCGAATCCGTCGCCATCCTCGACCTCGACCAGACCGATCTCGAGTTCTTCAACCCGCAGAACAGGTTCGACGCCGAGGGTCTGACCCGCCTGATCGAGGACATCGAGGAAAGGCGCAAACTACGCAATGACATCGAGCAGGAACTCGATGATCAAGATCCGCAGCCGCAACCTCGAAGCCGAGCGGCAGGCCCTCGACATCGAACGGGACAGCGAGGCGGCCCGTCTCGCCCAACAGCGAGACATCGAGGTCCGCCGCGCCGTGCAGCGCGCCGAAGTGGCGCGAGAGCGCGCCTTGCGCGACACCGAGGCCGAACAGGCCCAAATCTCCGCCCGCGAGGCGATCGAGAAAGCGCGGATCGCCAACGAGCAGGCGATCAATGAAGCGCGAATCGCCTCCGAGCGGGAAATCCGCAGGCAGGAGATCGAACGCACGAAGGCGGTCGAAGAAGTCGAGATCGCCGCGCGCGAGGGCATCGAGCGGGCGCGCATCCATAATCAGAAGTCGGTTGACGCCGCGCGCATCGCCTCCGAGCGCGAGATCCGCCATCAGGAGATCGAACGGGCTCGCGCGGTCGAGGAGGCGGAAATTTTCGCGCGCGAAACCGTGGAGAAGGCGAGGATCGCGCAGGAACGCGCCGTCACCGAGTCGCGCATCGAAAGCGAAGAGGAGACGCAACGCCGCGAGATCGAACGCACCCGGGCGCTGGAAGAGGCCGAGATCGCCTCGCGGGAGGCGACCGAGAAGGCGCGGATCGCGCAGCTGACGACGATCAATGCCGAGCGCATCGCCTCGGACGAGCGCACCCGCGCTCTGGAAATCCAGCGCACGCAGGCGGTGGAGGAGGCGGAGATCGCCGCCCAGCGGGCGGTCGAGGCCGCGCGGATCGCGCGCGAACAGTCCAACGCGGCGGATCGCATCGCCGCCGAACAGGCGACGCGTTCGCTCGAAATCGCCCGCAATCAGGCCCTCGAACAGGCAGGCATTTCCGCGCGCGAGGCGACCGAGGCGACCCGCATCGCACAGGAAGAGCGCGTGCGGGCGCTTGAGATCGCGCGGAACCGCGCGATCGAAGAAGCCGATATCGCCGCGCACGAAGCCGTGGAGGCCGCCCGCATTGCGCAGGAGCAGACGATCGAACTCACCCGAATCGAAAGTCAGAAAGAGACCCAGAACAGGGAGATCTCGCGGCGGCGCACCATCGAAGAGGCCGAGATCGCAGCCCTCGAATCGACCCGGGCTGCTAGGATCGCGCAGGAGAAGCGGACGGCTGCCGAATCAATCGCGGCGGACCGCGAGACCCGGCAGCTCGAAATCGTCCGCAACGAGAACTCTTGAAAGGGCCGAGATCGACGCCCGCCTCATCGTCGAGCAGGCGCGCATCGCGCAGGATAAACAGATCCAGGCCGATCGCATTGCTCGCGACGAAGAGGTGCGTGCGCGCGAGATCGCTCGCAATCAGACGGTGGACGAGAAGGAGATCCGCGCACGCGAGGCTGTCGAGGCCGCGCGCATCGGACAGGAGAAGGCCATCGCCGCCGAGCGGATCGCCTCGGAGCAGTCGACGAAGGTGCTCGAAATCGCCCGCAGTGAGGCGCTGGAAGCCGCCGAACTCAAGCGCCGCGACGCGGTCGAGCGCCAACGTATCGAGGTCGAGCTGGCCGTCGACACCGATCGCATCTCGTCTCAGAAGACACGCGAGATTCTCAGTATCGAGCAGAAGAAGGCGATAGATATCGCCGACGAGGACCGGACGATTGCGCTCGCCGCGAAGCGGTCCGAGCGCATCGACGCCGACCGTCAGGTGCGCCAGGTCGAGATCGTCGCACGACAGAATATCGAGCGCACGGACATCGAACGCGAGCAGATCCTTGAGGCTGCGCGGCTCGCGCGGCGCCGCGCTCTCGAGCAAATCGAGATCGCGCGCGTTCAGGCCTTGCGCGAAGCGGAAATCGCCTCGAACGAGGAGATCGAGCGCGCCCGCATCGGTTCGGAGCGAGGGCTCGACGACGCGCGCGTCGGCCGCGAGCGCGAATTGCGCAAGTTGGAAATCGATCGCGAGCGCGTCGTTGAAACCGCTATGATGGAGAAGGCGATTGCCCTCTATCAGAAGTCGCTCGAAGAATCGGCCGCGCAGGCGGAGGCCGAGAACGCGCGCGCCCGTGCGACCGAGGCCGTCGAACGCGTGACGACCGTGCGGGAAAACGAGATTGCCCGCCGCCGCCGCAGCGTCGAAGTGCTGATCGCGGAGAAGGAAGCCGAAGAGAAGCGGATCGCCGCGGAGGCGGAGCGCGTGCGCGCGGCCGTCGAGGCCGAGGCGCAGCGGCTTATCAACGAGGCGGAAAACGTTCTGACCGAACCGGCTCGCCAGTCGTTGTTCCGGCGCAAGCTCCTCGACCGGATCGAGGGCATCGTGCGCGAGAGCGTCCGACCGATGGAGCGGATCGAGGGCATCAAGATCCTCCACGTCGATGGTCTGAATGGTGGGAATGGGGGCGGCGCGAACGGCCGCAGCGCGACCGACGAAGTCATCAATTCCGCCCTTCGCTATCGCGTACAGGCCCCTCTGATCAACTCGCTCCTTGCCGATATCGGGGTCGAGGGCGGCAGCCTTTCCAAAATGCCGGGCCTCATTCGCGAGGCGCGCGATATGCAGGGCATCCGCAAGGACACAGCGCCCAAGAGGGAGGGTGGCGATGGGCCCTCAGGCGGCGGAGACGCCGCTCCTCCCGCCGGCGGCGCGGCGCGGAAGAAGAGCTGATCCGATGGCGCGTGTTTTCGTCTCCAGCGTCGTCAACGCCCGCAGCGACCGGGTCTGGGCTCGCGTTCGCGATTTCAACGGACTGCCGAATTGGCATCCCGCCATCGCGGAGAGCCGCATCGAGGGCGGTGAGCCACCGGACAAGATCGGCTGCGTGCGCGATTTCCGCCTGCGCAATGGCGACCGCATCCGTGAAAAGCTGCTCGGCCTCTCCGACTACGACATGTTCTGCACTTACTCGATTCTCAGAATCGCCTATGGGCGTCGAGAATTATGTCGCGACCCTGCGCTTGACGCCAGTGACGGACGGCGACCGCACCTTTGTCGAATGGACGGCGGAATTCGATTGCGCGCCCGGCCGCGAGGCGGAACTCATCGCAACAGTTGGCGACGGCGTCTTTCAGGGCGGATTTGACGCGCTGAAACGAGCGTTCGGAGGGTAATGCGGCATGCCCCGCGTGATCAGGAGCACGATCATCGACGCGCCGACAGATCGCGTTTGGAGCGTGCTGCGCGACTTCAACGGGCACGACCAATGGCATCCCGCGGTGGCGACGAGTGCGATCGAGCGCGGGCAAAGTTCAGACAAGATCGGCTGCGTCCGGCGCTTCAAACTCGCCGACGGTTCGGAACTGCGCGAACAATTGCTCTCGCTTTCCGATTTCGAGCAGAGCTTCAGCTACTGCCTGCTCGATACGCCGATACCGATGTTCAACTATGTCGCGCATGTGCGGCTCCTGCCCGTGACCGACGGCGATCGCACCTTCTGGCGTTGGGAGTGTCGGTTCACGACGCGGCCGGAGGAGGAAAAGCGCCTCGCGGACATGGTGGGCGAGGACATCTATCAAGCCGGTTTCGAGGCCGTGCGCGAGCGCGTGGCGAGGGCCGCATGAGGAGATATGTTGGATCATGCCAGTGAGCGTCAAAACCTGCGCCTCGCCCGCGGAAGCGGCGGCAGCGCTCTCATCGGACCGAGGCGCGCGCTTCATCGGCGGGGGGACCCTGATCATGCGCGCGCTGAACGAAGGCGATGTCGGCGTGACGACCCTCGTCCGAGTAGCGGATCGCGCCATGGCGGAGATTCGCGCCAGCGGCGCGAGAATCCTCCTCGGGGCCGAGGTCACGCTCATGCAGATTCTTCGCAGTTCGGAATTGGCTTTCCTGCATCCCGTCGCGCGCACGATCGGCGGGCCGGCGGTGCGGTCTATGGGCACAGTCGGGGGAAACCTTTTCGCTTCGTCCCCATTCGGCGATCTCACGACAGCGTTGCTCGCGCTTGACGCCGCCGTGTCGGTCCAGAGCGGCTATGGGCAGCGGGACGTGCCTCTCGAGGAATTTCTCGCCCATCGTGACCGCTCGCAAGGCGCGCTCGTCACTGGCGTTTCCTTCGCCCGTCCCTCCGGCCCGGATGCTTTTCGCTACCGCAAGGTTTCGCGCGTGAAGCCGAAGGGCGCGTCCGTGCTTTCCATCGCCGTGCACATTCCGAACATGAGCGGAAGGATCTCCAACGCCCGAATCGCCTACGGCGCCATGGCGCCAACGCCGATTCGGGCCAAGGCCGCGGAGCGCGCGCTCGAAGGCCGGACCCTCGACGAGGCTGGGATCGCCGCGGCGGTGGCGGCGGCCGCGGAGGGAACAGCGCCGATGACCGACCCGATCGCGAGCGCGTGGTACAGACGGGAGGTCGTTGGCGTGCATCTGGCGCGCGTCCTTCTCGGGCGGGAAGGCTGAGAGATGGCGAAGACACCGCTTCAGTTCACGCATAATGGCCGCGAGATCGCCGTTTTTGTCGACGGCGGCATGAGTCTGCTTAACGTTCTGCGCGAGCTCGTCGGCGACCACTCGCCAAAGTTCGGATGCGGGCAGGGCGGGTGCGGGGCCTGTACGGTGCTTGTCGACGGCGACCCTTATCTGTCTTGCGTGACATTGGCCGAGAGCATCGCCGGCCGCTCGGTGGAGACGACAGACGGAATGAAGAACGGGCCGGAGCTTCATCCGCTGCAGGCGGCGTTCATGGAGCGCTTTGCGGCGCAATGCGGCTATTGCACGCCCGGCATGCTGATGGCCGCGAAGGCGCTCTTGGACCGAAATCCCTCGCCTAGTCGGACGGAGATTGTCGAGGCCATTTCCGGCAACATCTGCCGATGCACGGGCTATGAGCCGATCATCAACGCAATTCTCGACGTCGCCGAGCGCGGAACGCGCGCCGCGCGGGAAAGGGTCTGAGCCATGCTTGAGCTCCGCAAGGACATTTTTGCCGACGAGCGCGATGACAATCTGAAGGAGATCGGCAAACCGACTCAGCGCCAGGACATGCTTGGGCATGTGACGGCGACCTCGACTTTCTTCAACGACCATCAGCTGCAGGGGATGTTGCATCTCAAGGTGCTGCGCAGCTCCCATTCGCATGCGCGGCTTCGGCGCATCGACGTCAGCGAGGCCGAACGCCATCCTGGCGTGCGACGCATCATTCGCGGCGCCGACGTGCCGCGCAACCTCAATACGCTCCTGAGCCTCATCAACTTCGGCAAGGATGACGAGCCGACGCTCGCGGTCGATAAGGTCCGCTATAAGGGCGAACCGATCGTCGCCGTCGTCGCCGACGACGAGCGCGCAGCTTTCGAAGCGATCGAGAAGATCCGAGTCGACTACGATCCCCTGCCGACCGTCTTCGACGTCGAGGAGGCATTGCGCCCGGGCGCGCCGGTCGTCAACGAGACCTATCCTCAGAACACGTTCATCTACCACGACACATACGACCACCAGAAGCTGCGCTTCGGCGACGTCGAGCGCGGCTTCGCAGAGGCCGACCACATCCTCGAGCAGCGATATCAGATGTCGCCGATCGAGCACGCGCCGACCGAGCCGAACGGCTCGATCGCGGCGCCGGACACGAACGGCCGCTACGTTGTCTACACTTCGACACAGGCGCTTTTCTTCTCGCTCGACACCTGCGCGAAGATTCTCGACGTGCCGTCCAACAAACTGCACTTCATTGGCGGCACGGTCGGCGGGGGGTTCGGCGGCAAGGTGGATACGGTTACGGAGCCACTCTCGATCCTCGGCGCAATGCTCACCGGGCGCCCGGTGCGCTACATGATCGGCCGCGAGGAGGAGATGACCTATTGCGCGCCGCGCGGAGCGGAACGCATCTACATCAAGGATGGCGTGTCGCGGAACGGTCGCGTTCTCGCGCGCAAGTTCCGCTGTTATTTCGACAGCGGGGCCTATACGCGGCTTTCGAGCTATGCGGGGGTCAAGTGCGCGGCGCATCTGCCCGGGCCCTACACGATCCCGAATGTCTATGCAGACGTCTACTGCGTCTTTACCAATCGCGTGCCGGCAACGGCGATGCGCGGCTTCGGCGTCACCGCCGTCGATTTCGCCATCGAAAGTCAGATGGACAAGCTCGCCCATCTCGTCGGCATGGACCCGATGGAGTTCCGCATCCTGAACGCCTATCGCGACGGCGACATGAAGGCGCACCGGCGCGAAGCGAAGAACACCGCGCTGATCGAATGCGTTCAGGTCGCCGCGGAGAAGGCAAACTGGCGCCTTGGCGAGGAGTTCAAGCGCGCTTCGTCTCGCAAGGACGGCGGCGGCGCCCGCGCGGCGATTCCACCCACCCCGCGCGACAGCGGACGGGCCGCGCAACCGCAGCGGCCAGCCTCTGGCCGACCCGCCTACGAGCAGCGACCCTACGAGCGCGCGCCCGAGCCTTATCCGCGTTCCGAGCCTGATCCGCGACGTCAGCCTCCACCGGAACCGTTCAACGCGCCTCCGCCGCCTCCGCCGGCGGCCACGACTCATGGCGCGATCCGATTCTCGTCCGTGTTCGGCAGGAGGCGTTGATGGCAAGGCATCGAGGACGTGGCGTCGCGTCGATCAACTATCCGATCGGCATAAATCTTGGCGGCGACCCGAGCCAGGCGCTCGTTCATTCCAACCCAAGCGGCAAGTTCACCGTCGCCCTGTCGTCCATCGATCTTGGGCAGGGCATGAAATCGGTCACGCGGCAGATCTGCGCGGAGGCGCTGGGCGTTCCGGTTGAAGACGTTTATGTCGACACCGCCAATTCCGACACTGGGCCCCACTGCATGGGAAGCTTCGCCTCGCGCGGCACGCATCGAGTCGGCAACGCGGTCGCGGCTGCCGCGAAGGAAGCGCGGGCCGTGATGATGGAGGCCGCGGCCGAGGAACTGGAAGTCAACGCCGCCGACCTCGAGACGGACGGACGGGGCAATATCCACGTCCGGGGCGCACCCCATCGCTCGATATCGACCAAGGACGTCGCCATCGCGGCTCAGTTCAAGCAGGGCCGGACGATTTCAGGCCGCGGCATCTTTCTCGTGCCGCTGTCGTCGGTCGATCCGGAAACGGGCGAGATGTCGCCTGCGACCTGCTACGCCCATGCCTGCCTCGTCGCCGAGGTGGAGGTGGACGACGAGACCGGCGAAGTGTCGATGGTTCGCATGGACAGCGCTTACGAGCTGGGCCGCGCGCTCAATCCGAAGCTCGTCGAGCAGCAACTTGTCGGCGGCGCGTGGATGGGCGTCAGCCACACGCTGTATGAAACGCCCGAGCCTTATTATCCCGATCCGAGCCATGGACCGCGCGACTTCGTCGAATATCTGATGCCGGGCCCCGGCGACATCTGCCCGCACGATATTGCGGTCCTCGAGCGTCCGGCCCCTGATGGACCTTATGGCGGCAAGGGCCCGGGCGAGATGTGCGCCAATCCCGTGCTGCCGGCAGTCGCCAACGCCATCTTCAACGCCGTCGGCGTGCGTGTGGACGATCTGCCGATCACGCCCGAAAAGGTGTTGCGCGCGATCAAATCTCAAGGCGGCGCCCGGCCGCAGCCTCGCCGGTGAGGCCGCATTGAATGGCGCCGCGCGGCAACATCGTCGGGATCGACAGCCCCGAGGCGCTCGGGCAGGCGTTGCGCGCCGCCTATTATCTTGCCGACGACGGACTGGCGACCGCGGCCTATCTTGCGCTCGCCCTCGGCAAGCCGCTGCTGCTCGAAGGCGCGCCGGGCGTCGGAAAGACAGAGGCTGCCAAGGCGATCGCCGCTGTGCTCGCGCGCAAGCTCATCCGCCTGCAATGCTATGAAGGAATCGACGCGGCGGCGGCGCTCTATGAGTGGAACTATCCGCGGCAGATGCTGGCCATACGCCAAGCTGGAGAGCAGAGCATCGACATCTACAGCGACCCCTTCCTCATCGAGCGACCGATGCTCGCGGCTCTGCGCGCGCCGGACGCCTCCGTTCTGCTGATCGACGAGATCGACCGCTCCGATCAGGAGTTTGAGGCCTTCCTGCTGGAGTTCCTGTCAGATTTCCAGATCTCCATTCCCGAGCGCGGGACTTTGCGGGCGGCGGAGCGGCCGGTCGTGATCCTGACCTCAAACCGCACGCGAGACCTGCATGAGGCGCTGCGGCGCCGTTGCGTCTATCATTGGATCGATTATCCCGGCCCCGAACGCGAGGCGCGCATCGTGATGATGCGGGCGTCCACCGTCGCCGAGGCGACGGCCCGCGCGGTCGTGGCGGCGGTCGGGCGCCTGAGGCGTGAACCGCTCAGCAAGGCGCCGGGCATCGCCGAGGCTGTGGACTGGGCGGAAGCGGCGACGCTTTTGAACCAGCGCGGCGCCCGGTGGCCCGACGCGTTCAAGCGCTCGATAGGCGTGGCGCTCAAGGACGAGGAAGACCTCGCCTATGTCGCCGGTCGACTCGATTCGATCATCGCGGAGGCCGCGGCGTGAGCGAGCCGGATCTCCCGCCGCGCGCGGTGCTGCCCTTTCTCTCCTTCGTGACGCTGCTCAGGCGCAACGAATTCGCCATTTCGCCCGAGCAGACGATGTCCTTCCTCGCGGCGATCGAGCTGCTTGGCCCTCGCGACCTGGACGACATCCGCCGGGCGGGGCTGGCGACGCTTGCGCCGCCGCCTGAGCGTCAGGCAGCCTACAACCTCCTCTTTCGCATCCACTTTCTTGAAGAGGAGGCGCCGCCGATGACGGACTCCGAATCGGAAGAACCAGTCAAGCTGCAGGAGGAGCAACGCGGCGATGACGAGGCGCTGGAAGCGGACGAAGCCAACGAATCCGGCGAGGCCGCGACACGCGCCGAGGCCCTCGTCCAGCGCCGCTTCGGCCCGGCCGCTACGGCGGAGGCGCTTCGGCGCCTTGGCCGCGAGGCCGCGCGACGCCTGCCGCGACGGCGAAGCTATCGGCGCATGCGCGGCCGCCAAGGCGCGGGGATCGATCTGCGGCGCACACTCCGCGACGCGACACGCAACGACGGCGAGGTCATCCGGCTCTCGCGCCTCAGGCGAAAACTCCGGCCGCGCAAAATTCTGCTGCTCATTGACGTCTCCGGCTCGATGAAGGGCAGGACGGAAGAGAACTTCCGCCTGGCGCACACGCTGGCTCAAGCCGCGCCGCAGATCGAGGTCTTTACCTTTGGCACGCGCCTGACCCGCATCACCCGCGCTATGCGCATCAAGCGGAGCGAGCAGGCGCTTCTGGCCGCGGCGCAGGTTGTCAGCGACTTCGACGGCGGCACCCGCATTGGCGACGCGCTGCAGGCTTTTCTCGCCGTCCCCCGTTTCGGAGGCTATGCGCGAGGCGCTATGGTTCTCGTCGTTTCGGACGGCCTCGAACGCGGCGATCCGCTGGCGCTCGCGGACGCGATGGCGAAGCTCTCACGCCGCGCCTGGCGCGTGAGCTGGCTTACTCCGCTCGCGCGCGACAAGAATTTCAGGCCGCAGACGGAAGCTTTGATGGCGATCTCGCGCTTCGTGGACGACATCTCCGATGGCGGCTCGACTTCCGCCATCGTCGATCACGTGCTCGCGCTGTCGCAAAGGAAAGCCGCATGATTCCGATCGTCGACGGCCACCATCACATCTGGCGGCAGAACGATCTTCCGTGGTTGGTCGGACCCGATGCAGCCCCGCATTTTTGGTCCTTACGAGCCGATCCGCCGCGACTATCCGATCGAGGAATATCTTGCCGATATCGCCGGCGCGCAGGTGGCGAAGTCTGTCTATGTCCAAACGAACTGGCCGAAGGACAGGTTCGAGGACGAGGCGCGCTGGGTGCAGGAGACGGCCGACCGCACGGGTTGGCCGCACGCCATTGTCGCCTATGCCGATTTTTCGGTCGACGACGTGCGCACCCAACTCGACCGGCTGAAGCGCTACCCGCTGATGCGCGGCGCGCGCATGCAACTGCACTGGCACGAAAATCCGCTTTACCGCTTCGCCGCCAAGCCAGACCTCGCCGTCGATCCAAAGATCCAGCGCAACATCGCGCGGCTGGCGGACTACGGCTGGAGCTTCGACCTCCAGGTCTTCGCCGGACAGATGGCCGACGCGGCAGCGCTCGCCGAATCCTGTCCCAATGTGAGCTTCATCCTCCAGCATGCGGGCATGCTGGAGGATCTTACCCTACAGGGTCGCGCCGAATGGCGAGCGGGCATGGTGCGCCTCGCCGCGTGCCCGAATGTCGTCTCGAAGCTGTCGGGACTCGGCACTTTCATTCATCGCAACGATCTCGCGCATGTCGCGGAGGTCGTGCGCGAAACAGTCCGCATTTTTGGCGCCGACAGGTGCCTTTTCGGCTCCAACTTTCCGATTGAAAAACTTTGGACCTCCTACGGCGCGCTCGCCGCCGCCTATCGCGAGGCCATCAAGTCAGCGCCCGAGAAGGACCAACGCGCGATCCTGCACGACACCGCGACGCGGGTCTACCGGATCGGCTGAGGCGCGCTTTCGGGACGAGCCAACAGGGAGGAAATGATGCCGTTGGAAATCAAGGTTCTCGACTATGGGGACATCGAACTCGAGTCCAGCTTTCTTGTTCTCGGGCGCGACTGCGGCCGCACCCGGCGCGTGCCGACGCTCGGCTTCCTCATCCTTGGGGGCGCCTATCCCGTGCTCGTCGACACCGGCTATCGCTCGAACCAGATCATGGAGACGCTGGGGATGCGCGGCCTCTCCTATCACGAGAACATGATCGAGAATCAGTTGGCCAAGCATGGCGTGCGGATGGGCGACGTTCGCTTCGTGTGTCACACCCACTTGCACATCGACCATGCCGGCAAGGACGACCTCTTTTCGATGAATACGACCATGGTCATCAACCGGAAAGAGCTCGAATTCTCCGTGTCCGGAATTCAGCATCCGCAATATCCGGCGCCCGACATAAAGCACCTCATCGACCGGCTGCACACGAAGAGCGCGCTGCGGTTGCTCGATCTGGAAATCTCGGGGCCCATCGAACTCATGCCCGGCGTCTATTGCGAGGCGGCCGGCGCGCATACCGAAGGCTCGATGAACGTTCATGTCCATACGGCCGAGGGAATCGCCACGATCTGCGGCGACGTGATTTACGACTTCAACGACCAGATCGTGGAGCCGTTTCGCCAAATTCATGATTGGGAGCCGCAGACAACCGGCAACCACGCGATGACCAAGCGCGACGAGAAGGCGCAGATCAAGAAGCTCTTGTCCAACGCCCGCTTCCTGCTGCCTGTCCATGACCGGCCCGCCAAGATCGAGGGCGGCGCCGTCGTTGCGCGGCTGCACGACGCCGTGCCCGGGCCGATCGTCCAATCGGTGGCGCGGCGCAACTGGTTCCCCATGTAGGCGCGCACAGCAGGAGGGCTAAGACATGACTCATGCGACCTTGCGGCGCGAGTTCGAGGAGTTGATCGATCCGTATGCGCCCGTCTCGCAGGTTGGCAGCGGCTTCACATTCACCGAAGGCCCCGTCTGGCATCCGATCGACCATTATCTGCTTTTTTCGGACATGCCGGCGGATGTGCGCCGGCGGTGGGATCCGCGCAACGGCGTTTCCGAGATCAAGCGGCCGTCGAACAAATGCAACGGCATGACCTACGACGCCGACCTCAACCTCATCGTCTGCGAACACGCGACCTCGTCGCTCGTGCGCGAGCGGCCAGACGGGCGGCGGGAGACGCTCGCGACCCACTTCGAGGGACAGGAGCTGAACAGCCCGAACGATGTGTGCGTTCGCTCTGACGGTTCGATCTATTTCTCCGATCCCTGGTATGGGCGCATGCCAGGTTTTGGGGTCGAGCGTCCGCGCCAGCTTGGCTTCCAGGGCGTCTATCGCGTGCCGCCGGGCGGCGGCCCGCCGCAGCTTCTGGTGGACCGCTTTCTGTTCGATCAGCCCAACGGCCTATGCTTCTCCCCGGACGAGCGCCTGCTTTATGTCAACGACACCCACCAGACATCGATCCGCGTTTTCGATGTCGCCTCTAACGGCTCGCTGTCCAACGGCCGCATTTTCGCGTCCGGCGTTCGCTCCGCTCTTGAGCAGGGCGTGCCGGACGGGATGAAGTGCGATGAGCGCGGCAATGTCTGGGTAACGGCGCCGGGCGGCGTCTGGGTCTACGCCCCCTCGGGCGACCTCATTGGCAAGGTCCGTGCGCCGGAACTCGTGGCGAATCTCGCCTGGGGCGGTCCCGGCTTTCACACGCTTTTTCTCACCGCGACGCATTCCGTATATAGCATCCCGACCAAGGTTGGCCCCCGCAGGGAACCTTACATGTCCGCGGCGGGCGGCGTTCCCGCTTCGCAATCCCAGGGTTCGGACCGATCCGCGCCTCCCGGACCGACCTCGCAGGCGCCGCTCGCGAAGGATCTCACGCTCGATCCCTCGCGCTGCGCCCTGATCATTCAGGATATGCAGAACGACGTCATCATGGATGGGGGCGCGTTCGCCGCGTCCGGCGCGCCGGCGCATGCAAAGGCGCAGAACGTCGTCGAGAACGCGCGCCGTCTCGCCTCGGCGGCGCGCGCCCGCGGCGTGCCGGTCATCCATGTGTGGTTCGTGGTCGAACCCGGCGCTCCCGGCTTGACGCTCAACGCGCCCTTGTTCGAAGGCGTGGTGGACAGCAAGGCTGTCGTGCGCGGCAGTTGGGGCGCGGCGCCGGTTTCGGGCCTCGAGCCGCAAGGCGGCGATTTCATCGTCGAGAAGATGCGGATGAGCGCCTGGGAAGGAACGAAGCTCGAGACGATCCTGAAAAGCGCCGGGCGCGACATGATCATCGTCACGGGCGCCTGGACCAACATGTCGATTGAGCATACGGCGCGCACCGGCGCCGACAAAGGCTATTTCATGATCGTGCCGGAGGACTGCTGCTCGACCATGAACGCCGAATGGCACAACGCCTCGATCAATTACGCGTTGCAGAACGTTTCGGTCGTCACGAATTCAGCAACCGTGGTCCGGGCGCTCGGATGATCAGAGAAGCGCATGTCGCCTCAGTCCGCGTCGCAGCGATGGCCTGACGTCTCGCGCCAAGCAGCATAGAGGCGACGTACGCCCGCACGGCTTGCGCGCGTTCATCCGAAGTCGTCGACCGCTTCCCAATTCATGAGTCGCGGGACGAAAGTCGCGCGGCGGATCGGCAGGTCGCGCCAGTTGCTCTCGGATCCGCCGCTCTCCTCAAGAATTCGTCGTGACCGCGCAAATTCGACCGTCTGCTGGCCGACAATAGCGAGTTGCTCCGCGACGCGCCGATCCGAGCACTCCCCGTCGACGCCGAAGGCGCATTCGACCGAGTTTATGGCAGCCCCAAACGGCGTCGGCCACCCACGCAGGGCGTGAACGACCGAACGAAGGGCGGTCAAGGTTCCGACGGCGGCTTGCCAGCCCGCGGCGACCGAAATGCAGCCGACCGCCCGGCCATGCAGATAAGGTCTTTCGTCGTCGCGCAGGCCCTCCAGATAGTCGAGCGCGTTTTTGATGAGTCCGGAAAGGCTGCCATGATAACCCGGCGACGCCAGAATGATTCCATCCGCCCGTCGGACCGACTCGATGAGACGCACGGAGCCGGGAGCGGCTGCAACCCTTTCCGGAGCATAGTTCGGCAAGTCGATGTCGGGCCCGCTCAACAAGCCCGTCTCGGCGCCTTCCTGTTCCGCCGCGCGCAAGGCCATGCGAAGCGCTCGCTCGGTGGAGGAACCCGCTCTCGTGGTGCCTCCGATCCCGAGGACGAACGGTCGGCTCGCCGCGTTCATCTTAGCGTTGCGCCGACGGCGGCTTGTGAAGGCTGGCGCGTCACCTGACCGGCCGCCTGCTCAGGCCTGCGACCGGGCGAGCGGCATGGCGCCCTGCCGGGCGGGGGACCGGGCGATGATCAAGAGAACCACCAGCAACAGGCCCTCGACCGCCGCGAAGGTCCAGAATGCATCGACGAACGACCCTGTCATGTTGATGACCACGCCAAGCAGAGACGGGCCGATAAAGGTCGCGACGACGCCGCTGATCTCGGCATAGCCGACGGCCGCCGGAGCGATCTTGTCCGGATATTTCTCGCTGAGCAGGCTGAAGATGGCGCCGCCGCTTATCACCGCCATGCCGCTGAGCGCGGCGGGCAGGATAAGCGTCCCGAAGCCCACCGGCACAGTCTTGGTGACGGCGACAAAAGTCAGCGCGGAGAGGAAGGCGAGGAAGGCGCCGACCTTGATGAGCAGCGTCTTCGCCATTCGGTCCGCCATGCGTCCGCCGATCACCAGGAAGACGACTTGCGACAGGCCCATGATCGTTCCGACCAGGGCGGCGGAAGCAGGCGGCATCTTCTGCACGGTGATATAGGCCGGGATGACCCAGGTCGCGGTCGCGGAGATCGCGAAGGTGCAGGCCGCGATGGCGAGGCCGCCGACGATGATCCAGCGCGAGCGGAAGATGTCCGCGACGGACACTTGGCTATGCGAGACTTCCGGCTCGTCGCCCCAGCTGAATCCGGGGAAGCCGAGGTCGGCGGGCCCGTTCAGGGCGAACAGCCAGTCCACTAGCGCGACGATCAGCGTGCCTGCAGCGAGGACCGCGAAGAACGCGCGCCAGCCCAGAACCGTCGTGACCGGGATGCCGATCGCGAAGTCGAGCGTGATCGCGAGGCTATAGGCGGCAAGGATGAGGCCCATCATCGAGCCGCGCCGCGCCTGGGGAAACCAGCTGATGATCAGCATGATGTTGCCGGTCCAGATCGCGGCGTCGAAGAAGCCGATGAAGAGCCGAAGGGCGACCAACTGCACGAAGCCCTGAACGAACACTTGCGCGATCATGCCGATACCCGTTCCCGCAAGGCCGATCATCAGCATCTTGCGCGGCGTCATCGTCCGGCTGATCGGCCCCCACACCAGCATGCCGGCGCCGTAGGACAGGGCGAAGACGCCCTGGGCAAAGCCCGCCTGCGCCGGGTTCAACCCAAGTTCAGGGGAGAGAAAGGGAATGACCGCCGCGAACGCATACCAGTCGGCGGCGAGAAACAGCTCGCACACGACGGCGAAAACGATCATCCATCGCTGCCAATACCGAACTTTGGCGCGATCGGCTTCGCTGAGCGCTGTCCAGGCCATTGCGATCTCCCTCAGGCGTAACTGGAAAAATGTGCGATCAGGCGGAAGGCGGCGGCGGGAGGAAATTGACCCCGTGCTCCGCCGCGATCCGCACCACTTCCGCTGGATCCGTCAGGTTGTGGATGCGTTCGAAAAGGCCGCGAAGCTCTCCCGTAGGCGCGACCCAGAAGAAGCACGTCACCGTGCCTTGCGATTTGTTGAATATGCCGTGCGGGACGTTCATCGGCATGCGGACGAGATCGCCGGCCTTGGCCGAAACCGTCTTGCCGTCGAGCCAAAGCTCGAACTCACCGTCCAGCATGAGGATGAATTCGTCCTGCGTGGGGTGGATATGGGGCGGAACGAACGTGCCCGGCGGGAAGACGGCGTGCCAACCCATCGAGCGTTCGGACTGTTCCTTGAGCGTATAGGTCTGGCCCAGAATGTTCCAAACCACGCCCTCGTAGCCTTCGCTGGCTCGGGTCACGCCGGGTGTCATCTCACTCATCTGCTCTCTCAGGGTTTGGTCGCGAGGAACGCCTCGACGATCTTGATGCTCTCAGGACGCTCGTCGAGCACGAGGTGGCCCGCGGCGGGCACGAGTTCGACGGTGGCGTTGGGCAGCAGGCTCGCCCAGCTCTTGGCTTGCGCGGCTGGCCGCATCCGGTCCTCCGTCCCCCACAACAGCAGCGTCGGACAGGCGATGCGATGCGCCCATCGGCGGAGCTTCGGGTCGCCTTGCGCATTCGGCGCCAGGAGGCGGCCGGTCGCCGCCATTTCACGGCCGACAAGCGCCTCGAATTCCGGGTCTGGTCCTTTGGGAAAGGAGCGCAACGCGACGGCCGGATCATGCGCGAGATAGCCCGGAAGCTCGGGAGGCGCGATCGCGCCAAGTTCCGGCGCCGGGTGCTCCGGAACGACAAGCCCCGCAGGCGCTACGAGGACGAGCCGACGGATACGGGCGGGCTGGAAGATCGCGAACTCCGCCGCCATCCAGCCTCCGAGTGAGAACCCCATGAGATCGAGGCTCGCAAGGCCCATCGCGTCGAACAGATCCATGTAAGAGCGGACGTAATCGTCCATGCTGTCGAGCGTGGGATCGTCTCCCGATTCTCCATAGTTGGGGTGATACGGAATGATGAGGCGGCGCGCCGCCGCCAGCGGCCGGAGCGCGTCGAAGCCTGTGAACGATCCGGCTCCATGGAGGAAGACGAGCGGCGGACCGGAGCCCATCGCGTAGGTCACGATCTTGAGGCCGTTGACCTCAATCGTATCGCGCTCGAATCCGCTCATGTCGACGAGAGCCATAGCGGCGCCTTAACCATCGACGCCGAAGACGGTCCATTCGGCGTCCGGCTTTGTCCCGCCGAGCAGCGCCCGGCCACATTCGGCGACCATTTCGTCGGCCATCAGGATGTGCTGCGTCGCCGCGTGGATGTCGCGATAGCAGGTTTGCAGCACGCCCTTGTGCAGGGAGGCGCCCCGGGCGGCGCGATGGCAGAAGGTGGCGACGTCCGAGGCCACGTCGTGCGCGTGGCGCAGAGCGAGCTTGACCATGGTCAACTGGTGAAGGCTGGCCCGATTTCCGGCTGCATAGCTGTCGGCGAGGCTCTGCCAGCTCTCGTACGCAAACGCGCGCGCAGAACGGTACTTCGCCTCGGCGCGCGCGAATTCGAGCTTCAACGTCTGGCTGTCGCCCATCTTGCCGAACGCGTCGACACGAACTTGCGCGAGCTTGATGAGTTCGTCCATCATCCGGCGCGTGACGCCAAGAATGAACGTGGTATGGCCCCAGGCGGTGTAGCCAACGAGCCCGATGCTGCCCTGGAGCGATCCCCGCAACGGAACGCTGTCTTCGAAGAAATAGCAGAGCTCGCGCGGGACGAAGAGCTCCTCGACATCCTTCAGAACGTAGTCGTAGCTTCCGGTTCCGCGCAGGCCGAGGACGTCCCAGTTGCCCTTAAGCTCGATGGTCGCGCGTGGATGATGGCAGATCAGCATCCTGGGCTGGCCGTTCGGCAGCATCACCATCTGGCCGGCTTCGTCGGTCAGGAAGCAGCCGGAGTGAATCCAGTCCGCGTGCTGGATGCCGCTTCCGTAGGCCCATTTGCCCTTGATCATGAAGCCGCCGTCCACCGGGCGGGCGTAGCCTCGCGGCACGCCGTTGCCGGAAACCGTGACGTCCGGGCGCTCGCCAAAGATCGTCTGCGCCCCGGAATCCGAGATGAAGAGCGCCATAAGGGTGGCGAGCGAGTTGTTCACCACCACGCACCAGCCCGTCGAGCCGTGCGCCCAGGCCAGCCGTTCGCCGAGCCGCATCGCCTCTACATGGCTCAACTCCGGGCCGCCGAGTTCGCGTGGCAGCAGCAAGGAATAGAGCCCCGCCTCGCGAAGCTTCTCGACGATCGCATTGTCGAGATGGGTCGTCTCATCGCTGTGCGGGCCGGCCTGTTCGATCTCGGGAATGAGAGCCTCGATCCGGGCCGCAAGCTCTGCGACGCTCGGAGTCAAGGGATGAGCGAGCGGGGCGTTCATCGCCGTTCCTTTTTGGTCGGTTGCATTCGCGCGACATTGGGACGACGATCGCAAGTCGCTCGCAATCCCCCCGCTTGGGGGGATCGAGGGGGTTGGCACGAAACTCGCTAGCGGGTATTTCAAATTTAAAACGTCTTGACGTCCACTTGCAGGCGAAGCCGCAAAGAGGTCCGGCATGGTTCAACGGACGGGAGCGACCCAGGCAGGGGAAAGCGAACTGGCTCGCGCCGCGCTTCGGATTGCAACGAGCCGATCGATGCAGGATCTCGGCGACGCTTACGCGCTCGGCGTTCGGGATATGATTGGATCGCGCAGCGTCGGACTTTACGCCCTTACCGACAGACGGCCGAGCCTGCTCGTCGCCAGGGACGCCGCGATGGGTTTCCTCGACGCCTACGCGGAGCGGTCCCAGAATGGGGACCTTTTGGTCGAGCGCGCGCTTGAAAAGGGTCGCGCGATCGACGGCGCGACTGAACTCGGGGACCGCATCTGGATGACGAGCGGCAGTTTCGCCCTGCTGAACCGCTGGGGCTATGCCCATTGCATGTGCGGACCGCTCTTCGCCGGAGCCCGCATGATCGGCGTGGCCTACACGGCAAGCTCGGCGGCCGCCCCGTATTCCGAGCAGGCGCGGGCCCGGTTCGATATTCTCTGCGAAGCCGGTTCGCTTGCGCTTTCAGGCCTGATTGGACGTCAAGCGCCGGCGGAGAGCGGAGCTCCGGCCGTCGTCAGTAGAGAGGATCTGTCGCCGCGAACCCGGGAGGTCGCCTGCCTTGTGCTGCGCGGCCGCAGCAACAAGGAGATCGCTCGCGACCTTGGCCTCTCCGTCCATACCGTGAAGGAATATGTCGGCAATCTCTGTCGCCGCGTCGGAGCCCATAATCGCACGGAGCTCGCAAACAGGCTGGCCTGCGGCCAGCGTCAGAGCTGTGCTGGCGCGTGGGACTGTGCGGTGAACTGACGGAAGGCGCCCCCAGCGCGACGATAGGCCGTCCTAAGAGGCCAGGGCCGTCCCCAAGTCCGTCGCGGCTTTGAAGAGCGGGGCGGCCGGGTCCGAAAAGGCGCGCAGCAAGCTAAAATGATCCGCCCCTTCAACGATCTCGACGCGCTGCAAATTGCCGGCCTCGGCCCACGCCTTCGCCATGGACCGGGTCTGATTGTGAAACGCCTCCGTTTCGAGGCCGCCGACCGCAAAGAGCGCGCGCGGCGCCCCGGCCCGGACACGACCAAGCGGCGAAGCGGCCGCGGCGCTTTCCGGGGTCAGCCGCAACTTGTCATTGAGCGAGGTCTTGAGGAGCGGCTGAAGATCATAGACGCCACTGAGCGCCACGATGCCCGCTATGACCGGCCGCGCTTCCGTGCGCGCCGCCCAGTCCGTCAGCCCGAGTTCGACGGCAAGATGTCCGCCCGCGGAATGCCCGCAAACGACCATTGGACCCCCGCCCGCCGCCGCGACCGCCTCGGGCGCCGCGCGCGCCGCCTCGGTGAGTTCGGCGAGGCTGACGTCCGGACAAAGCGGATAATTGACAAGCGCGACGCTCCACCCGTTCGCTACGAAAGCGGGCGCGAGAAAGCGGAATTGGGCCTTGTCGCGCCCCTGCCAGTAGCCGGCGTGAAAATAGATCATGGTCGCGCGCGACGAGGGACTTGCGAAAAAGTCGTAGCGCTGACGGGGGTGGGGCCCGTACGGAACATCGAGCTGGGGCGCGAGCGAGCGCACAGCGTCCTCGCCCTCCCGCTCGAAAGCCGCAATCAGGGGCGGCTGAGAGGCGTTCATCTGCCCCGTGAGGTAGTCGAAGGTCGGATCGCCGGGCCCGTTCATGCCGACGCCTTGCCGCTCGAGGGAACCGCGAAGCCGGCGAGGCTCGCGTAGCCGCGAACCGCGTCGGCAAGCTCGGCATGGGAGGCGATGCTCCCAAGATCGTTGAAACCGTCAGGCGCCCGGTTCGCCACAAGATCTATCACCCTCTCGGGCCCCCCGACGCGGTTTGAGCGCACGACATCGGCGGTCTTGGGCCGCCGCTCCGCCTCATAATCGGCCAGGCTTTCGACGACGGGGCGGCTCGCCAGAAGATCCGCGAGGCAACGAGCGTCGAGGATCGCCTGCGACGCCCCGTTCGATCCAACGGGATACATGGAATGGGCGGCGTCTCCGAGCAAAGTGACCCGGCTCTTCGTCCACCATGGCAGGGGATCGCGGTCGCACATGGGATACTTGAAGATCTGCGCCGTGGCCCGCGCGAGCGCCTCGACGTCGATGAACGGCAACCGGAAGCGCTCGACGAGCGGAGCAATCTCATCGAAAGACCCAAGCTGCGACCAGCTTTCTCGCGCTGGCGGCGGCGCGGAGGAATCCGCGATCCGGGCGTAGACGACCCAATTCGTGAGCCGCGTTCGCGGCGACTCGCCGGGCCCGATCGGGTAGAGCACGAGCTTGGCGATCGCGTCGCCCGCAATCACCATTGCGTCGCCGCTGTCGAAAATCGGCCAGTCGACCGCGCCGCGCCACATCTGGATGCCGTTCCAGCGGATGCCCGGATCGGTCGGAAACAGGATCGAGCGCAGCGTCGAATGGATGCCGTCGGCGCCGACGAGCGCGTCGGCCTCGATCGCCGCTGGACTCGGCTCCGTCGACCGACACGAGCACGCGACCGCCATCTTCTCGGAACCCCGTCACGCGTGTGTTCGGGCGCACCGCCTCGACGCCGAGCGTGTCCTGCGCGACTTTCCACAGCAGTGTCTGAAGGCGGCCCCGATGAAGCGAAAACTGCGGCCATTCATGGCCGCCAAACGTTCCCCTCGGCTCCGACCATATCGTCTGCCCAAGATGGTTGGCGTAGGTCAGCTGGCGCGTCCGAATGCCGATGGCGTCAAGCGCCGGCAACAGGTCGAGCCCGGCGAGTTCGCGGATGGCGTGGGGGAGAGCGTTGATGCCCACGCCGAGCGGCCTCACTTCCGCAGCCAATTCGAGAACCGTGCTCGAAATTCCGCGCTGATGCAGCATGAGAGCAAGGGTCAAGCCGCCGATCCCGCCGCCAACAATCGCAATATGCATAAAAACTTCTCGACTCTGCTCCGCGCATCCGGCGCGGCAAGACGATCCGAAAAGGCTCCTGGAAGTCAACCAGGACTTCGGCTAGCCCCGAAAACAAGAGACAACAGGAGGCTTTCGCGCCTTTCCGGTCTACTCCGGCTTGTGGCAGACCGCTTCGATGTTGTTCCCGTCGGGATCGAACACGAACGCGCCGTAATAGTTCGGATGATAGTGCGGCCTCAGGCCCGGGCCGCCATTGTCGCGGCCACCCGCCGCCATGGCGGCGGCGTAGAACGCGTCGACGATGGTCCGCGACTCCGCCGTAAAGGCCACGTGCAGGCCGCCTTTCGCAAGCTCGCCCGCGCCAATCCAGAAGAACGGCCTGTCGGCGACGCCAAATCCCGCGCCTTCGTAGCCCCCGCTCTCGGCTTTCGTCACTTCGATGACGACGCCGAGTCCGAGCGGCTTGAGAGCGGCCTCGTAGAAACCCTTGGCGCGGGCAAAATCGGCGACGGAAAACCCGATGTGGTCAAGCATTTGCTAGCCTCTCGCGAAACGGACCCCGCAGATTAACCCGGGCCGCCTGCGCTTAACAGCGCCGAAGGACTCCTCCCTAATCACAGCCCGGTCTGTTGAAAACGATTGCCTTTCTTCGCAGTCTGAGCGAGGGAACAGAAGTGCGGCCATCGGATATTTATTGGGGTGGCCCGCATATTCGGGGAGCCGAGCGGAGGCAGGGCCGATGAAGACGCTCCATGCGACCGAAGCCTATGGCGGGCATCATGCGGAGGCGGCCTACAGCCGCTGGGCGCCCGTCTACGACCTGATTTTCGACCTTCCCTTCCATCCCGGCAGGCTGGCGTCCGCGCGCGCGGCGGCCGATGCCGCGGGCTCGGGCGGCAACGTCCTCGTCATCGGCGTCGGCACCGGACTCGAGCTGCCGCTGTTGCCTGCCGACGTCAATGTCACAGGCATCGACATCAGCGGGCCCATGCTCCGGGAGGCCCGGCAGCGCGTCGAGCGCAAGGGCCTCGCGCACGTCCGAGCGCTCCATGTCATGGACGCCCAGGCTTTGCAGTTCGAGGACCGCGCCTTTGACGTGGCGCTCGCGCCCTATGTTATGAGCGTGGTGCCGAGCCCGTCTCACGCGCTCGATGAAGCGTGGCGTGTGCTGAGGCCGGGAGGCAGCCTGATCGTGATGAACCATTTCGCCGCCCCGGGCGGCGTCCGGGCGGCCGTCGAGCAGCGGCTTGAGCAGGCGGCGGCGTGGCTGGGCTGGCATCCCAACTTTCCCTTCTCGGCAATCGGCGACTGGCTTGCGGCGCGTCCCGACGCCCGACTGATCGAGCGCCGCGAGCTTCCTCCGTTCAAGCTTTTCACGCTGCTCCGAATCGAGAAGTTGACGGCCTGACGCGCTCACCGCGCGGCGGCAAGTAAGGCCGCGAGGTCGAGATGCGCCGCAAGATGATCGGCCAGCGCGTCGAGCGTCGCCTCGACC
This sequence comes from uncultured Alphaproteobacteria bacterium, assembly GCA_963824465.1. Taxonomy (GTDB): domain Bacteria; phylum Pseudomonadota; class Alphaproteobacteria; order Rhizobiales; family Beijerinckiaceae; genus Roseiarcus. Next base: position 440,458 of record CAWGPL010000014.1, on the reverse strand, counting down.
GTCGCCTCATAGGCGAGGCGCGACGGCGCGCCGATGAGCCCGAGCCATGCCATGCGCTGAGAATCGCCCGCAAAAAGCCCGTGAACATAAGCGCCGGCCACGCGGCCATCGGCGGAGACCGCGCCGTCCACCCGTCCATCCGTGAAGCGCAGCAGGGGCCGAGCGCAGTCGGGACCGGTCGTCTTGCCGACATGCATCTCATAGCCGGCGAACGGCGCGCCGTTCGCCGTGCATTCGCCCATGACCTCGCGCAGCGCCTTGTCGCCTTCGAGCACCGTCTCGACGGCGAGAAGACCTAGGCCCTCGACGGCCCCTGGCGGCCCTTCGATCCCGCTCGGATCGGCGACGCTTGCGCCAAGCATCTGGTAGCCGCCGCAAATCCCCAACACGCGTCCGCCCCGCCGGATATGCGCGCGCAAGTCGATGTCCCACCCCTGCGCGCGGAAAAACGCAAGGTCGGCGATCGTGGCCTTGCTGCCGGGCAAGATGACGAGATCGCAGACGGGCAGAGGATCGCCAGCGCGCACGAAGGCGAGGCTCGCGCCGGACTCCATGCGCAAAGGATCGAAGTCGTCGAAATTGGCGATGCGCGACAGGACGGGCACGGCGATGGCCGGCCCTTCCTTGCGGGCTCCAATATCGCCGAGGCCGAAGGCGTCCTCGGCAGGCAGGCGCGAAGCGCCGGGGAAATGGGGCGCGAGACCAAATGCCCGCCAGCCGGTGCGCTCGGCGATCAGCGTCATGCCGCTCGCAAACAGGCTCGCGTCGCCCCGAAACTTGTTGACGAGAAAGCCTGCAATCATCGCCGCGTCGTCAGGCGCGAGCGCCGCCTTGGTTCCCAGGATCTGCGCGAAGACGCCGCCCCGGTCGATGTCGCCGATCACCACGACCGGGCAATCGGCGGCGCGGGCAAAGCCCATGTTGGCGATGTCGCCTTCCCGTAGATTGATCTCGGCGGCGCTGCCGGCGCCCTCGACCAGCACAAGATCCGCCCCGGCCTTCATGCGTGCGAAACTCTCGAGCACGGCGCGGCAGAAGCTTTGGCTTCAGCGTCTGATATTCGCGGGCTGTTGCGTTTCCGATCACCCGGCCTTGCACCACGACCTGCGACCCGATCTCGCTTTGCGGCTTCAAGAGCACGGGGTTCATATGCACGGACGGCGCGACGTTGCAGGCGCGAGCTTGAAGCGCCTGCGCCCGACCGATCTCGCCGCCTTCTACTGTAACCGCCGCGTTGTTCGACATGTTTTGCGGCTTGAACGGCCGTACCTTCAGGCCCTTGCGCGTGAACGCGCGACAAAGGCCTGCGACGATCAGCGACTTGCCGACATCCGAGCCCGTGCCCTGAAACATGAGCGCGCGCGCACTCAAAACTCGATCGCCTCCTGCGCCCGCACGCCGGCGCCGAAATGGTGCTTCACGAGGGCGAATTCCGTCACGCAGTCCGCCGCCTCGATCATCTCAGACTTCGCGTTGCGGCCGGTGACGACGACATGCAGACCGGGGCGGCGATCCTTCAGCGCCGCGACGACCTCGGCAAGCGGCAGATAGTCGTAGCGCAGCGCGATGTTAAGTTCATCCAGCACAAGAAGGTCGAACGTCGGATCGGCCATCATGCGCAGAACCTCGCGCCATGCGGCGGTTGCAGCGGCAACGTCACGTGCGCGGTCCTGCGTCTCCCAGGTAAAGCCTTCGCCCATCGTGCGCCAATCGACCCGGTCGCCGAAGCGCTCGAAGGCGAAGCGCTCGCCGGTCGTCCAGGCTCCTTTGACGAACTGCACGACGCCGACTTTTTTTCCACGGCCCAGCGCGCGCAGCGCGAGTCCGAAAGCGGCGGTCGATTTGCCTTTGCCGGGCCCGGTGTGGACGATGAGCAGTCCCTTCTCAGCGATCGGCTTGGCGGCCACTTCCGCGTCCTGCGCCGCCTTGCGCCTGGCCATCTTCATTTTGTGTCGGTCTTCGGCCTCTGTCATCGATCAGCTTCCGGAAACGGGTCGAGCGCCGGCCAGCCGTCGGCGGTCCAGTGGAGCGGAGCGAGCTCGAGCGTCGGCCTGCCCGCGTGGTCGCCGTCGTAGAAATGATAGGCGAGCATGTCGCCGTGATCGGTCTTGACCGGCTCCTCGCCGCCGGGTCCGATGAAGCGTCCGGTCGAGACCAACAGAGGCGATCCGCCACCCTGCATCATCGGCCGCCCGTTCTTGTCGAGATAGGGCCCTTCGATCCGGTCGGCGCGCCCGACGCGCGCGCTGTAGGTCGAAGCGACGCCCTTGCAGCATTGGTCGAAACTGACGAAGAGATAGAATTTGCCGTCATGCTCCAGGAGCGAACCCGCCTCGACCGCGCCGCCGCTGCGCGAGGCGAGCGCAATCGGCGCCGCCTTCGGATCGCGAAGCTTGCCGGAGACCGGATCGAGTTGGCTGAGCTTGATCCCCGACCAGAATGAGCCCCAGACAAGGAAGGCGCGGCCATCCTTGAGGTCGATGCGGAACGGATCGATTGCGTTGAAGTCGTCGCGCGGATCGGACTTCAGCACAACGCCCTTGTCCTCCCAGCCTTCGCTGGGACTCTGCGCGTCGAAACCGGCGTTGGTCATGAGACCGATGGCGCTGGCGTTCCCGCCAAAGGTGGAGAGCGCGTAGTAGAGGTAGACTTTGTCGCCGCGCCGGCTAACGGAGGGCGCCCAAACATTGTCCGGACGATAGCCGAGCACGCCTAAAGCCCATTTCGGCACGCCCTTGCCGATTGTTCCGGCGTCCTTCCAGACGAGCCCGTCGGGCGAAGTCTTGACGCGAATCGCGCCGCGCGCAGGGCCCTGCTCGCCTGTACCGAAAGCGGCGAATTTTCCTGCGACCTCGATGACGGAGGGATCATGAATGCGCGTGTCGCCGGTCAACGTCGGCTGAACCCCCTCGGCAACGGCTGCCCCTGCAAAAGCGAAAAGCGCGACGGCGGCCAAGATCGCTTGGCGGCAAAGCTTTGTGATCGATTTCCGCGCCATGCGTCTCTCGTATTTACGTCGAGGGCTACGCCCGGGCCGCCAAACGGCTAGGTCCTGCCCAAGGCGGTTCAGGCCGCCGCTTTCTGGTAGTCCTTCACATCCGCAAAACCGATTTTCGGCCAGCGCTCTTGTTCGTAGCGCAAGTTGAAGGCGCTCGTCGCCATGAAGACGGGGGCGCCGTCGAGATCCGCTGCGATCGAAGACGGAAAGGCGTTCAAGAACTTGTCCATCTCCGTCTTGTCCGCAGACGAAACCCAGCGACAGACCTCGAAGCGGCTCTGTTCGAAGCTGACCGGCAGGCCATATTCGGCATTGAGGCGCTCGGCGAGCACGTCGAGTTGCAGCGCGCCGACGACGCCGACAATCGCCGAGGCGCCGTCATGCGGAATGAACACCTGCACGACGCCTTCCTCCGCCATCTGCTGCAAAGCCTCCTTGAGCTTCTTCGCCTTCATCGCATCCGAAAGCTTCACCCGCCGCAAAATTTCCGGCGCGAAGCTCGGCACGCCGCGAAACACGATTTCCTCGCCCTCGCTCAGCGTGTCGCCGATGCGCAGCAGGCCATGGTTCGGAATGCCGACCACGTCGCCCGCAAAAGCCTCGTCGGCGATCGACCTGTCCTGTGCGAAAAAGAACTGCGGCGCCGAGAGCGTCACAGGCTTCCCGGTGCGCACGAGCTTCGCCCGCATGCCGCGCTGGAGCTTGCCCGAGCAGACACGCATGAAAGCGATGCGGTCGCGGTGGTTCGGGTCCATGTTCGCCTGGATCTTGAAGACGAAGCCGGTCATCTTCGCTTCATCCGCCTTGACCGTGCGACTCGCGGCGGCTTGCGCGCGCGGCGAAGGCGCGAACTCAGCCATGGCGTCGATCAGGTCCTTGACGCCAAAATCCTTCAGCGCGCTGCCCCAGAGCACCGGCGTCAGGTGGCCTTCGAGATAGGCTTGCTTATTGAAGGGTTTGAGCCCTTCGATCGCAAGGTTCAATTCGTCGATCGCCTCGGTGCGCTCATGCTCGGGAAGAAGCTCGGCGACGCGCGGATCGTCCGGGCCATTGACCTTGATGGCCACCGCGTTCTTTCCGAGCGGCGTCAATTGGCTGCGACGGATGTCATAGGCGCCGGCGAGCGAGCGGCCGCGGCCAATGGTCCAGGTCAAAGGGGCCGTTTCGAGCGCCAGCGTCTTCTCGATTTCGTCGAGCAGGTCGAACGGATCGCGCGTCTCGCGGTCCATCTTATTGATGAAGGTGACAATCGGAATATCGCGCAGCCGGCAGACCTCGAAGAGCTTGCGGGTGCGCGCCTCGATGCCTTTCGCCGCGTCAATGACCATGACGGCCGAATCGACAGCGGTCAGAGTCCGATAGGTGTCCTCAGAAAAATCCTCGTGGCCCGGCGTATCGAGAAGGTTGAAGACGCAGTCGTCGTATTCGAACGTCATCACCGAAGTGACGACGGATATGCCGCGCTCGCGCTCAATTCCCATCCAATCCGAGCGGGTCTGGCGGCGGTTCGCTTTGGCGCGCACCTCGCCCGCGAGCTGGATTGCGCCGCCAAACAGCAGCAACTTCTCGGTCAAGGTCGTCTTGCCCGCGTCCGGGTGCGAGATGATCGCGAAAGTGCGCCGGCGCGCAACGGGGTTTGCTTCAGCCATCGTTCTGTTTTTTACGGGAAATTCAACAGGGTATGTAATGCGCGGGCCGCGAAAGGGAAAGAGGGTCTGGAATTCCCTGACGGGCTCGTTCGGGGAAGACTGGAAAAAATCAACCGAACGTCTCCTGCGCAGCCTTACCCGCGCCCCGCTTCGTGGAAAAAATCGTATACCGCTTTCGCGGTCGCGGCGTTCAGGCCCGGGGTCTTTTCAAGGTCCGAGAGCCCGGCCCGCGCGACCGCTTTGGCGGAGCCGAAAGCGTGCAGGAGCGCGCGTTTGCGGGAGGGGCCGATCCCCGCAATTTCGTCGAGGGGGTTCTTCACGAACTCCTTCTTCCGCCGCGCGCGATGCGTCCCGATCGCGAAGCGGTGCGCCTCGTCCCTCAGCCGCTGAACGAAGAAAAGCGCCGGATCGCGAGGCGAGAGCTTGAACGGCTCGCGGCCCTCGACGAAAAACGTCTCGCGCCCCGCATTGCGGTCCGGCCCCTTGGCGATGGAGGCCAGCGCCACACCTTCGACGCCAAGCGTCGTCATCACGTCGCGCGCCGCCTCGAACTGGCCACGCCCGCCGTCGATGACCACAAGATCGGGTGTGTCGGGAAAAGCGCCGGGCTCCGCGGTCTCGCCGTGCCTCAGAAGTCGGGCGAAGCGGCGGGTCAGCACCTCGCGCATCATGGCGTAGTCGTCGCCGGGCGTGAGGTCGGCGCTCTTGATGTTGAAAGTGCGGTACTGGTTCTTCACCAGACCTTCCGGGCCCGCCACAATGAAGGCGCCGATGGCGTTCGTCCCCATGATGTGGGAATTATCGTAGACCTCCACGCGCCGCATCTGGCGTTCGACGCCGAAGGCTTGGCCGAGCGCGGCCAGGAGCTTTTCCTGGCTTGCGGTCTCGGCGAGCTTGCGCGACAGCGCTTCGCGCGCGTTGCGCATCGCCGCTTCCACGAGGTCACGTTTCTCGCCCCGCCGAGGCGCGCCGATCGCGACGCGTCGGCCCGCGCGAGCGGAAAGAACCTCGCTGAGTTGCGGCGCGCTGGCGGCCGCGTGGCTCAGGAGCACAAGGCGGGGCGCCGGGCGTTCCAGATAGAACTGGCCAAGAAAGGCGTCGAGCACCTCCTCCGGCGCCAGGGCCCGGTCGGCGCGCGGAAAATAGGCCCGATTGCCCCAGTTCTGGTAGGTGCGGAAGAAAAAGACTTCCACACAATATTGCCCAGCCTCCTCGGTGACCGCAAAAACGTCCGCCTCCGCGATCGAGCGCGGATTGACGCTTTGCTCGCCCTGAATGGCGGACAGCGCACTGATGCGGTCGCGAAGTCGCGCCGCCTTCTCGAATTCGAGATTGCCCGCGGCGGCGCCCATTTCCGCGGCCAGCCGCTGCCGCACCGACCGGCTGCGACCGGAGAGAAAATCGCGCGCCTCCTGAACCAGCTTGTCATAGTCGGCGAGGTCAATCTCGCCGGTGCAGGGCGCGGAACAGCGCTTGATCTGGTGCAGGAGGCAGGGCCGGGTTCGATGGGCGAAATAGCTGTCCGAGCAGGTCCGCAGGAGGAAGGCGCGTTGCAGAGCGTTCAGGGTGCGGAAGACGGCCCCGGCGCTTGCGAAGGGCCCGAAATAGTCGCCCTTCAAGTTGCGCGCGCCGCGGTGTTTGATGAGACGGGCCGCGGGATGGCTCGTGCAGATCAGAATGTAAGGGAAGCTCTTGTCGTCGCGCAGCACGACATTATAGCGGGGCTTGAGCTGCTTGATGAGGTTGGCTTCGAGCAGCAGCGCCTCGGCCTCGGTCTCTGTGGTGACGAAGACCATCGAACGGGTCTGGGCGACCATCCGGGCGATGCGTGTCGGCTGGCGCTCCGGAGCCATATAGGCCGCGATGCGCTTCTTGATCGAGCGCGCCTTACCGACATAGAGGACCTCGCCTTCGGCCCCGATCATCCGGTAGACCCCGGGCCCCATCGGCGCGTGCTTCCAGAAGGCGCGAACCGCCTCCGCCCCGCGCGCAAGACTTCCGGGTTCTGCGGGCAGGTCATCTAGCGTAATGTCGAGCGCCGCGTTGTCCGCCTTGAGTTCGCGGTCGAGCGCAGCCTCCTCGCGCGCTTCGGCCTCTGGAGCCTCGCCCGGAGGGTAACTGTTGCCGTCACGATTCATCGTCCGCCTATCTAGGCGCCGCGGCGGCCCAAGGAAAGCGCGATCGCCGCGATCCGCTGACACGGAGGACGCCCGCCGCGCCGACGCCCAAAAGTGCGATCAGCCGGCCTCCGCCATCGCCGCCTCTGCGTCCTGCTTCATGCGGCGGACCATCGAGCGGAAGCCGTTGGACCGCTGCGGGGTGAGATGCTCGCCGAGCCCAAGCCGCTCGAACAACGCCATCGGGTCGGCGCTGACGATCTCCGAGGCCGGGCGCCCGGAAAGCAGCGCGATCAGGATCGCGACCAGGCCGCGGACGATATGCGCGTCGCTGTCTCCCCGATAGCTCACCACCGCCTGCCCATCGCGCCTCTCGATCGTTGTCGCGAGCCAGACCTGGCTGGCGCAACCCGAGACCTTGTTGGCGGCCGTACGATCCTCTTCAGGAAATACGGGCAGACCGCGACCGAGCTCAATCACATAGCGATAGCGATCTTCCCATTCGTCGAGGAGCGAGAAATTGTCCGCGATCTCCTCAATCGTCGGCGACATCGATGATGAACTCATGCAACCGCTCCGGCTGAACAGGACTCGCCAAACGCCATCCCCGCCCACAAATCCTTGGCGGGAAACAAAGCCAAGCCCATATCGTTGAACGCAGTGGGCCTGACGCCTGCTCCCGCCGCCTGACAAAGCTTCGTGGTCTGTTCGGGACAGCGGGCGCGCCGTGCCTTTCCGCGGACCGCGCATACCGAGGTTACAGCAAAGACGACGCCGCGTCACCAATCCGGATAACACCTTGACTCTACGCATAATTTCCTGGCTCGCGGCGGTTGCGCGCGTTGCGCGATCCCGTTGCGTCTCCATCGCCACGGTCGGAAAGGGCAGCGGGCGACGCCGACAATCCCGGCGGCCGTCGCTCAGTTGGTCAATTCTGCCGGAGGCACGGCGCCTTCATCCTCATGAACAGTTGCTGTGCGATCCTTTGGACGGGTTCCCTCGCCCCGCCTGACCCGGCCTCACGGGCCTTGACACTTGGTGAGTCGTGGTAAAACGTATTACCAACCCCAATCACCCCAATGCCAGGCCTGAGAAGCGGCCGAGAGGGTTGGAATGTACGACTTCATCATTGCAGGAGCCGGATCCGCCGGCTGCGCAATCGCCGCGCGTCTGAGCGAGATGCCGGACGCCCGGATCCTCCTCCTGGAAGCGGGTCCGCGCGACACCAGTCCCTATATTCACGTGCCCGCCGGGTTTTACAGAATGACCAGCGGACCGCTCACCTGGGGCTACAAGACGACGCCCCAGCGTCGCGCCAACGGCCGGTCGATCGCGTATCCGCAAGGCCGGGTTCTCGGAGGCGGCAGCTCGATCAACGCGATGGTCTACACACGTGGAAATCCCGGCGACTACGACGCCTGGGCCAACGAGGCCGGCTGCCCGGGATGGTCGTATCGCGAGGTCCTGCCCTATTTCCGCAAGGCTGAGGACAACCAACGCCTAGGGCCGCCTTTTCACGGACGAGGGGGCCCTCTTGGTGTTTCCGATCTCGTCGATCCTCACTTCCTGACCCGGTCGTTTGTCGAGGCGGCCCATCAGTTCGGCATCCCCTACAACCCCGATTTCAATCGCGACGTCCAGGCAGGATGCGGCATCTACCAGGTCACCCAGCGCAATGGGCGCCGCTCGAGCGCTGCTGTCGCCTACCTACGCGAAGCCGAAGGCCGCCCGAACCTCGCCATCGAAACCGGCTGCACCGCCACCCGGATCATGATCGAAGCCGGACGCGCAACGGGGATCGAATACGTCCCGAGAGGCTCGAAGAACGTCAAAGTCGCCCGCGCCGGGTCGGAGGTCATCATCGCCAGCGGCGCGATTGGATCGCCCAAGCTGCTGATGCTCTCTGGAATAGGACCCGCGGCGGACCTGAAAGGGCTTGGCATTCCTGTCGTCCAGGATCTGCCAGGAGTGGGTCAGAATCTTCAGGACCATGTCGACCCGTATATAATCTGCGAATTGAGCGGCAAATATAGCTACGACCACTACGCCCGTCCGTGGAACATGGCCGCGGCCGCACTGCAATATGCGCTGTTCCGGCGCGGGCCTGCGACGTCCAACCTCGCCGAAGGCGGGGCCTTCTGGTTCGCGGACGAAAATCAGAAGCAACCAGACATCCAGTTCCATTTCATGGTGGGAGCGGGTTTGGAGGAAGGGGTTCCGCCCGTGCCGTCGGGTTCGGGCTGCACGCTGAATTCTTGCCACGCCCGCCCTCGTTCCCGCGGCGACGTTAGGCTGAAGAGCGCCGACCCTTTTACTCCTCCCTTGGTCGATCCCAATTTTTGGGCCGAGCCGTATGACTTCGAGATGTCCAAGCGCGGAGTGAAAATGGCGCGCGAGATTATGAGGCAGCCCGCGCTGGCCAGATACGTCAAGCGCGAGCATCTTCCGGGCGATGGGAAGACGAGCGAGGCCGACCTCGAAGAGCACTGCCGCCGTTTCTGCAAGACCGACTATCATCCGGTCGGAACGTGCAAAATGGGGACGGACGAGATGGCGGTCGTGGACCCTAACCTGAGGGTTTGCGGCGTGGATGGCCTGCGGGTAGCCGACAGTTCCATCATGCCTCTGCTCATCAGTTCCAACACGAACGCCGCCACCATCATGATTGGCGAGAAAGCGGCTGATCTCATCAAGGGCAATCGGAGCGGCGAGACGCTTGGCGTAACAATCGGGGATGCGCTGGCCGCCGCGCCGGCTGGCCGATAACCGACGTCGCATCGAAAGCTTCAAACGAATTCTCGTTCTCGCCGCTTACCGGGGCCTCGCCTAAGGACACAGGATAAAACTGCATGCATCCGCTTCTCGACAGACCGCCCGTCACCTTCTCGAAGACAGTGGGCGAGACTGACGTCTACCTCTACGCAGGGATCACAGGCGACCTCTCGCCCAATCACGTGAACGAAGAGGCGATGCGCAAGACGGCCTACGGGACACGTATCGCCCACGGGGCGCTCATGATCGGCTATATGTCGGCGGCCTCAACCCTCATCGTTTCCCAGGGTTTGACGCTCGGAACCGATTCGAACCCAGTGTCGCTCGGGTACGATCGTGTTCGCTTCCTCAAAGCGGTCCGGATCGGCGACACCATCACGGTGACCTATGTTCTCGCCGCCATCGATGAAGAGCGAAAGCGCTCCGAGGCCAAGGTCGAAATTCACAACCAACACGGCGAGCTTGTTGCAACAGCTACCCACATCATGAAATGGGTTTCCAATTCCGGGCGCGTCTGACCGGCGGCCGATGGGGGCCAGTGACGCCGGGGCCCGGTTGACCGGAAGACTGGAATGAGAAAGCGCGCCGGCAAAATCACGATCACCGAGATTGCGCGGCGCGCCGAGGTGTCGTCTGCGACCGTTTCGCTGGTGCTGAATGGAAAGGGCAGGATTTCCGAGGCGACCCGAAAAAAAGTCCACGCCGCAATGGAGGAGTTTGAATTCATTCCCGACCAGAGCGCCGTCAATCTGCGCCTTGGCCGTTCGAAGCTGATCGGCGCGGTCGTAAACGACATTTCCAACCCCTTCTTCGCCGAACTGACCGCGGCCCTCGAAAAGACAGTCTCCGCGTCGGATTTTCTGCTGATCGTCGCCAATTCGGCGGACGATCCCGAGCGCCAGCGCAGGTTGCTCTCCGCGATGATCAGCCATGGCGTCGCCGGTCTCGTCATCAGTCCGTCGGCCGGAACGAGCGCGTCGGATTTCGCCTTCATCAAGAGGCGTGAGATCCCTTGTGTGACTTGCGTGCGTGAATTCCCAGGCCTCGGAATGGATTTCGTGGGGTCGGACGACTTCACCGGCGCCTATCTCGCAGTCGAGCATCTCCACAAGCTCGGTCACAGGCGGATCGCGTTCGTTGGCGGAGTTCCCGGAACGACAACCTGGAGTCTGCGGCAAGCCGGCTTCCGCGACGCCATGCTCCGTTTTGGCTCGCGGGTTGCAGAGGATCTGATCATTCCGGGGGCCACGAATCGGGATTTTGGCTGGCAGACCTCGGAGGCGTTGGCCGCGAAGAAGGACGATTTCACCGCGATCATATGCTTCAACGATATCGTCGCCATTGGCCTTTGCGCGGGCTTGCAAGGCGCTGGCCTCGAGATCGGTCGGGATGTTTCGGTTGTCGGCTTCGACAATCTCCCGGCCTCCGAAATGTGCGCTCCGCCGCTGACGACCGTTGAAGTCTTTCCTCGCGGAATAGGCGCGGAAGCCGGGCGGCTTCTCCTGCGACGACTTGCGGGCGTCGGGGAAACGGCGATCAACCAACGGCTTACGCCACTGCTCCTGGCGCGCGGGACGACGGGACCGGCGCCGGAGCCGCAACTCCGCATAGCGACCTAACGACAGCCAGCGAACCCACAGAGCCGGGCGTTCGCTTTTGGCGCCGATCGCATTTTTTCAGTGGCTTAGGCGCCAAAAATTGTCCGTTTGTCCGTTTCGCAAGCTCTGCGTTCGCCGGTCCTCGCCCTCGTCCAGCCCGCAATGCTCTGGGCTTGGCCGGGCAGCGGAGCAAACGGTCCATTGACTTCGCGCTATATGAAGGTTAATCGTTTAATCAACCGGCGCAACGCGCGCGCGGGCAGGGGGAGGCTTTGGGTCAGGCCGCTTTCGTCACGGGATCCAGTCGCGGCATCGGGCGCGCCATCGCCCTGGCGCTTGCTGCGAAGGGCTTCGACGTCGTGGTCCATGGCCGTTCCCCATCGGCGGCATTGGATAATGTGTTCGCCGAGGTCGGCGCGCTTGGGGTCAGGTCGGCGCGCGTAGCCGGCGACGTGGCCGACCTGACCCAGCTTGCGCCGATGCTCGACAAGGCCGAAGCGGCGATTGGGCCGCTCACCACGCTCGTCTGCAACGCGGGCGTCGGCGCCCTGCAGCGCGCTGACCTTCTCGAGACGACCGAAGAAAGCTTCGACCATTGTTTCCTCCGCAATGCGAAGTCGGTCTATTTCCTGACGCAGGCTTTTGCCCGCCGGGCGCTATCCCGCAGTCGCGAGCCTGCCCTCTGCTATTCCGTGGTCATCATCTCTTCGATCTCCGCAGTCGCGGCTTCCATCAACAGAGGCGACTACTGCGTCTCGAAGGCGGCCGCGGCCATGGTGGCGAAGGTCTTCGCGGCGCGCCTTGCCGGCGAGGGCATCCAGGTCTTCGACGTTCAGCCGGGGATCATCGAGACCGACATGTCGGCGCCGGCGATGCCTGCCTATCGCGCACGCATCGAACAGGAAGGCGTCACGCTGATCCGGCGCCCAGGCCAGCCGGCCGACGTCGCTACCGCCGTGGCTGCAGCGGCGTCAGGTCAGCTTCCGTACACGACGGGCCTCGTCCTCCGCATTGACGGCGGGCTTGGCCTCACCCGCCTCTGACGATCGAAGGAAGCGAATACGAAGATGTCGCAGACGGGACCGAGCCTCATGGACGTAACCGGCGAGACCCGGCTCTATGTCGTTATCGGCGATCCCATCCGGCAAGTTCGTTCGACGGCGCTGTATAACAAGATCGCTGCAGAGAAGGGCGTGGACGCTGTTTTCGTTCCCGTGCAATTTGCGGCGGAAAACTTCGAGGCCGCGATCGCCGGGTTGCGGACGTTCAGGAACCTCGCGGGCGTCATTCCGACCATACCCCACAAGACCCGGATGCTCTCCGTGGTGGATGAGGCGGCTCCCCGCGCTCGAATGATCGGCGCGGTGAACTCCGTTCGCGTTGAACCGGACGGCCGCTGGATCGGGGAAGCGTTCGACGGCGTGGGTTATGTCGAGGGCCTGAAGGCAAAGCACCGGGATCCGCGCGGAAAGTCCGTCCAGCTCGTCGGGCTCGGCGGCGCCGGCGCCTCGATGGCCTTTGCGCTCGCGGAGGCGGGCGTCTCGCGCCTGCGAATCTTCGATGTCGACCGCGGCAAGGCGGAACGTGTGCGCGACGGGCTGGCGCGGCATTACTCGGAACTGCCCGTTGAACTCGGTCCAGTGGCTCCCGAGGACGTCGACATCGTCGCCAACGCCACACCGCTCGGCATGAGGCCTGACGATCCTCTGCCGGTCGATCCGAACTCTCTACGAAGCGGCCAGCTGGTCACGGACATGATCATGGCGCCGCAGGTGACCCCGCTCCTGCAAGCCGCAGAGAAGCGTGGCTGTCCCATCCATGTCGGCTACGAAGCGCTGCTCGGTCAGGCGCAGGCCAACGCCGCTTTCTTCGGCCTCGTGTCAAGGTGAGCACGGTGCGAAAGGGCTACGACTACATCATCCTTGGCGCAGGCTCCGCAGGCTGCGCGCTGGCCTACCGGCTGTCCGAGAACCCCAATGTGTCCGTGTGCGTGCTCGAAGCGGGAGGCCCGGATCAGCATCCCTTCATTCATATGCCCGCCGGCTATACGAAATGCGTCGGTCCGAAATTCAACTGGTCGTTTCGGACGGCGCCGCAGAAGGCGTTGAAGAACCGGGAGCTATATATCCCCCAGGGCCGCACCTACGGGGGTTCGAGCTCCATCAACGGACAAGTCTATATCCGCGGCGCGAAGGAGGACTACGATACGTGGCGCGATGAACTCGGGCTTGAGAACTGGGGCTACGACAATGTTCTGAGGCTTTTCAAGAAGTCTGAGAACAACCATCGCATAACCGACGATTTTCACGGAAACGACGGTCCTCTGCACGTCAGCGACATCACCTATACGAGCCCAGCGACCAAGCTGCTGGTCGAAGCCGGTCAGCAATATGGCTTACCTTACAATCGCGATTTCAATGGCGCGCAGCAGGCCGGAATCGGGATCTATCAGTCCACTCACTATCAGGCGCGGCGCTGGAGCGCGGCGCGGGCTTTCCTGCATCCGGCGATGAAGCGATCGAACGTCACCGTGATTCCGCACGCGTTGGTGAAACGCGTCGTGGTCGAACATGGCAGGGCCGCAGGCGTGGAATATGTGCGCGACGGCTCCGATGCGCGCGAGGTCAAGCGCATCGACGCGGATGTCGAAGTCATCGTCAGCTCGGGCGCCTTCAACTCGCCAAAAATCCTGATGATGTCCGGCATCGGTTCCGCGTCGCATCTGAAGGAAGTCGGGGTCAAACCGGAGGTCGATCTTCCGGGCGTGGGTCAAAATCTTCAGGATCACCTTGACATCAATGTCGTCGTCAAATGCGTCGACGACCCGCCGATCAGCCTGAACGGAATGGATCGCGGCCTGAAGCAGTTTCAGGTCGGCCTGCAATATCTCCTGTTCCGGAATGGCCCCGTCGCTTCGAGCGGTGTCGAGAGCGGCGGCTTCATCAAGTCTCACGAGAGCGTCTCCCGCCCCGACCTGCAGTTCTTCCTTCTGCCCGCTTATGTGCGCGCGCATGGGCTCGAATCGATGCCCGGCCAGTGGCTGACGATGCATTGCTGTACGCTGCGGCCGAGAAGCCGCGGCGAAGTCAAACTCCGATCGAGCGACCCGCGCGATCTTGTGACGCTCGATCCGCGCTTTTGCTCCGACCCCTATGACCTCAAGGTCATGGTCGCCGCCGTACGACACTCGCGCGAGCTTTTTCGCCAGCAGGCGTTCAAAAGATATGTCGTCGATGAGCGTTGGCCGGAGAGAGGCAAGGAGAGCGACGCGGATCTTGAGGAGTTTGTGCGCAGCGAAGCTGAAACGTCGTACCATCCTGTCGGCACATGCAAGATGGGAAAAGACGCGATGGCCGTCGTCGACGAACGCCTTCGCGTACGCGGCGTTGGGAATCTGCGGGTCGCCGACGCTTCCGTCATGCCGCTCGTTCCGAGCGGCAACACCAACGCGCCGTCCATCATGATCGGCGAGCACTGTGCGGAGATGATTCAGCGCGACCATAACTGAGGTCGCGATCCATAAAGAGCCGATCGTCGCGCTTTAGAGAGGCGCGACGACTTGACAGAGCGGAAATACGCGCCGTACTAACTAACTATATAGTTACTCATTGCGAACCGTTCTGGGCTCCGAAGGGAGGAATGAGGTGATCGACGTTCACGGACTTCATCATATCGGACTCACCGTTCCGAACATGGACGAGGCCGTCCGCTTTTTCGAGTCCATGTTCGGCGGCGTTACCGTGCTCCGCGTCGACGGCGTCGACGTTGACGACGCCTTCATGAAATCGCGCCTCGGCGTTCCCGCAGGGCGGCGCATCAAGGAACAGCGCGTCGTTGTCTGCGGCGCCGGCGGAAATCTCGAACTCTTCGAATACAGCGGCGAAGACGACTCGCCGATCAAGTCCAACAGCGAGGTCGGGGCATGCCACTTCGCGTTCCAGGTTGACGACGCGCATGCCGCAGCCGCCCGCTTGCGGGCCAACGGTGTGGACGTGCTCGAAGGCCCGACCCTCATCGACTCCGGCCCGATGTCGGGCCTGACATGGGTCTATCTGCGCTCGCCGTGGGGACAGTTCTTCGAGGTGGTCAGCGTCGAGGGGCCGATGGGCTACGAGCGCGATGGCGGACCGAAGATGTGGTCGCCTGTCGAGGCGTCCTAACGGCTCACTCGGAAAGAATGGTTGGGGACGAACTCACTGACCTGTTTGCGTTGAAGGAGGAAACGAACAATGAGCGATCTAAAGATAAACCGCCGCGATCTGATGGTCAGCGCCGGCGGGCTCGGACTCTCGGCTGCGCTATCGGCTGTGGCGAAAGCTCCGGCGATGGCGGCGGAGCAGCAGCGATTTGACGGCGTCGAACTCAAGATGCTTGGCATCGGCGACACATCCGTTACCCGCGTCGCTCCTATCGTCGGCGAGTTCGAGAAGCTGACTGGCGCCAAGGTCCATATCGACGAGTTCCCGTATCCGGGCCTCATCGACAAGATCGTGGTGGAGGCCAGTTCGGACAAGCCCACCTATCAGCTTCTCTGGGTTGACAGCCCGTGGGTGGGAATGCTCGGCGAGGCGAAAGCGCTCGAGGATCTGACGGATCTCATCAAGCGGGACGCCAAGGAAGTCGGGCTCGACGATATTCTGCCGAGCCAGATCCAGGAAAACACCTGGCAGGGGCGGGTGCTCGCCTTTCCCGCGTCGGGCATGATCTGGTCCACGAACTATCGCAAGGACCTGGTCGAGAACGAGGGCGAGCAGGCGGCCTTCAAGGCCAAGTACGGCTATGACCTCGCGCCTCCGAAGACCTGGAAACAATATCGCGACATCGCCGAGTTCTTCACACGCAAGTCCGGCCAGAAGCTCGCCGGCGAAACGCTCACCAAGGACTTTTACGGCACTGCCCAGGCGTACAGCCGCGTCCAGGGCGCCATCACGCATGATTATTTCCCGATCATGCGATCATACGGCGGCGATTATTGGGACCCAAAAACCGGCTTGTGCGGCATGACCGGCGAACCGCACGTTCAAGCCGCCGAATACATGAAGTCGCTCATTCCATTTAACCCACCGGACTATCTCGGCCTGATGTGGGACCTGCGCACGGGCTATATGGAACGCGGCGAGGATGCGGTCTCCAGCTACTGGAGCGTTCGCACGGTGCGCCTGACGAATCCGAAGGAAGCCAAGATCGCCGAGAAGGGATTGGTCGTCGGCTACATTCCCTCCCCGACCTATGAAGGCAAGCCAGAGCCCACCTATACCGGCGCGCTGTCGTTCGCGATCAATTCCAAATGCGGGGACAAGGAGAAAGAAGCGGCCTGGGCCTTCATCAAGTGGTCGACCAGCAAGGACCTGATGAAACGCTTCGCTGAAGAGGGGCAAGGCGTAAGCCAGTTCCGGATCTCGATCCTTAGCGACCCCGCCCTGCAGGCCAAATATCCCTATTACAAGGTTCTGCTGGAGACCCAGAAAAACTATAAGCGGCGCATCTTCCACCCCTTCTATCAGGATGTGGAGGAGAACTTCGGCGTCGAGTTGAACAAGTACATGGCCGGCGACACGAAGACCGCGCTGGAAGCGCTCACGAACGCTTCCAATTCGGTGAACGCGCGCCTCAAAATGTTCCCCGTCGACCAGCGGCTGCGCTGGATCAGCGATCCGCCCGCCGAAGTCTACGCGAAGTAAGCGCAAAACCCCGCTCCTCCAGGTCTTGGGGGAGCGGGCCTCTTCTCTCCCTGTCCGGCCAGCGCATGAAACCGATCTCGAGACGTAACCGCAAGATCGTCTGGCTGTTTCTGTTGCCGACGATCATCGTCCTGTTCGTCACGACGATCTATCCGATGCTCTACGCCCTGTGGCTGAGCTTCCGGTCCTACGATCTCGCCAAGCTCTTTGTGCCCAGGGTCTTCGTGGGCCTCGCGAACTACCAGGAAGTCCTGACTTCCGAGAGCTTCTTTCACGCGCTCTTCATCACCTTCAAACTGATGGCGATCACCCTCTCGGTTCAGCTTGTGCTGGGGGTCGGGATTGCGCTTCTGGTCGCCCAGCGTCTGCCGGGGATGGCGCTTGTGCGCACGCTGCTCATGACCCCGATGATGATCGCTCCGATCATCGTCGGCCTGGTCTGGCTCTTCATCTATTTTCCGGAACTGGGCTATCTGAACTACTTCCTCGGGCTTATCGGGATATCGCCTATCCCGTGGATCACCAGCACGCGATGGGCGCTCATCGCCATCGCCATCGCCGATATCTGGCAATGGACGCCCTTTGTTATGATGGGCGTCGCGGCCGCCTTGCATAGCTTGTCGCCCGAGCCGTATGAGGCGGCGCGTATCGACGGCAATTCGCGTCTCGACGTCTTTCTCCGCGTTACTCTGCCCCAGCTCAAGCCTGTGCTGATCAGCCTGATGTTTCTGCGCGCGATCGACGCCTTCAAGATTTACGACATCATCTACGTGCTCACCAAGGGCGGTCCGGCCGATGCGACGGAGGTGATCTCCCTCTACATCTACCGGCAGAGCTTCACCTTCTGGCGCATGGGCGTCGGCGCCGCGGCCTCCTTCGTCTCGCTGTTCGTCATATCGGTGCTCATCACGCTGTTTTTCCGGTCGCTCAATCGCAACGCAGCCGCTCGGGCCTAAGTCAAAGGAGAACGGTCATGGCAATCGGCCGGAAACGCCAAGCGGTGATTTCCTATGTCCTGGTGGCGGTCGTCCTCATCGTCTTCATGACGCCGATCTATCTGATTGTCTCGTCATCGTTGAAACCGGCGCCGATCATGTTCTCGCGGCCGCCGGCGTTCCTGTTCAAGCCAACGCTGCAGAACTATTACGACCTCTTCACCATGCGGCCGTTCTACCTGCAGATCATCAACAGTCTGATCGCCGCATTGGGCTCCACGATCGTCAGCGTGAGCTTCGGCTCGCTCGCCGCCTACGCAATCTCGCGCGTGAAGGCGCGGTGGATGAACGACGTGGCGTTCTGGATTCTGTCGATGCGCATGTTCCCGCCGATCGCCGTTGTGGTTCCCTATTACATCATCTTCAAGACGATCGGTCTCCTGGATACGCCGTGGGCGCTGATCATCGTCTACTCCACTTTTAATATCCCGCTGACGGTCTGGCTGATGAAAGGCTTTTTTGACGAAGTGCCGACGGCCCTCGAGGAAGCCGCGCAGCTCGACGGTCATGGCGTCGTCGCGACCTTCGTTCATGTCGTGCTTCCGCTCACCGCGCCAGGGCTCGCTGTCGCCGCGGTGTTCTGTTTCATCTTCTCCTGGAACGAGTTCCTTTTTGCGCTCATGCTCACCGGATCGAATGCGCAGACGGTAACGGTCGCGGTCATGTCCTTCTGGTCGAGCGACGCCATCCAGTGGGGCCGCATCATGGCCGGCTCTTTCATTGTGCTTATCCCCGGCGTCGTCTTCGTCCTCACTTGCCAGCGCTGGTTGGTGAAGGGACTGACCATGGGCTCCGTAAAGGGCTGAGGCCGAGTACATCACCCGGAGTTATCGCACGTGTCATCCGTTGTCCTGAAAAGCGTGACCAAGCGATATGGATCGCTCGAGGTTGTGCACGCGATCAATCTTGAGGTGAAGGAGGGCGAGTTCGTCGTTCTGCTAGGCCCCTCAGGATGCGGAAAGACGACCACGTTGCGAATGGTCGCCGGCCTCGAAGACATCTCCTCAGGCGACATCGAGATTGCGGGACGGCGCGTCAACGACGTCGAGCCGAAAGACCGCCAGATTGCAATGGTGTTCCAGAACTATGCGCTTTATCCGCATATGACGGTGAGGCAGAACATGCACTTCGCCCTCAAGCCGCAAGGTTTGGACGCCGGCGAAGTCAAGCGCAGGATCGAAGAGGCGTCGCGGGTGCTGGGGCTCGATCAGCTCCTCGAGCGCAAGCCCTCGCAGCTCTCGGGAGGGCAGCGTCAGCGTGTCGCAATGGCGCGGGCGATGGTGCGCACGCCCAAGGTGTTCCTGTTTGATGAGCCATTGTCCAACCTCGACGCCAAGCTGCGCTCGCAGGTGCGCGTCGAAATTGCGAAGCTTCATAAGCGGCTTGGGACGACCGCTCTCTATGTCACGCACGACCAGGTCGAGGCGATGACGCTCGCCGATAAGATCGTGATCATGAAGGATGGGAATATCGAGCAGGTCGGCAGCCCAGAGGAAGTCTTCGCTCACCCGCGCAACCTGTTCGTCGCGACTTTCGTAGGCAGTCCGGCAATGAATTTGATCGCGACCATGGTGGGCTCCGATAGCGATCGGCCGATCCTCCGGGCCGGAGATCTTACGATTCCCGTGCCGGACCGCGCTGCCCGGAAGCTGGCGGTCGGCCAGCAAGTGACGCTCGGCATACGGCCCTCCGATCTGCGGGTGGCGAAGCCCGGCGAGCCAGGCCCTGCGTACGACGCTTCTGTCGAAGTCGCCGAATACCTTGGAACCCAGGTCCTACTGGATATGAGGCTCGGCGGCTTCGAGGTGACCGCTGAGGTGCCCGCACAGGATCGGCCCGCCGACAATTGCCCGCTGCGCATCGCGTTCGAGCCGGGCGCCGTTCATCTGTTCGATACCGCCTCGGGCATGGCGATCTGAGCGATGTCCGAATCTATCCGCGCACTCGACCTCCTCAATGGAGTTCTTGGAGGGTCCTCATGAGCGGGGTTGAAATCGTTTTTTCCGGCAAAGGCAAAGCCGAGCTTTGTCCGTATGAGGACGCCCCGCTCGGCCCGATGGACGTGCGGGGTCGGACACTCGCCACGCTCATCAGCCCCGGAACTGAATTGGGTTGGCTCAATGGTAGCGATTTTCCGATACGACCGGGATATGCAGCGGCCTTCGAAGTCGAAGCCGTAGGCGCGGCCGTTCAGGGAGTCGAGGTCGGCGAACGGCGCTTCTGCATGGGCGCGCATCGCTCGACACAGCAATTCAACGTTCGCGATACGCTTCCAACACCGAAGACTCTTCCCACTTCGTCGATCGTCATCGCTCGCCTGATGGGCGTGTCGATGACCACGCTGATGACCACGAGCGCCCGGCCGGGCGACAAAATCATCGTGACGGGCGCCGGACCTGTCGGCTTTCTCGCCGCACATCAGTTCCGCCTCGCCGGCTATGACGTTCTGATGGTCGAGCCATCCGACGCCCGGAGGCAAGCAGCGACGCAATCCGGTCTCGAAAATGTGCTTGCGGCCATGCCTCTCGATGACGCGTCCGTGCGCGGCAAAGTCGCTCTCGTCGTCGAATGTTCCGGGCACGAGCAGGCCGTTCTCGACGCCTGCAATATCGTGCGCCAGCAAGGGGAAGTCGTCCTGGTCGGCGTGCCCTGGGTCGCTCGAACGTCGCTCCTCGCGCACGAAATCCTGAAAGCAGTTTTCTTCAACTACGTGAATCTGCGCAGCGGCTGGGAGTGGGCGCTGCCGCTGCATGCGCGGGGATTCGTATGGGAGGAACTTTACGAGGGCTACAACAATGCGGAGCAGACCATCTACTCCGGCTTCGTGAAAGCGCTCAAGTGGCTCGCTGAGGGGCGTATCCCGCTCGATGGGCTGACGCAGGCGCGTTCACCGCGCGATGCGACGTCCCTCTACGAGGGACTTATTCGTGGCGCCTACCCGGAAATGTTTACGATCCTCGACTGGACTTGAGCTGCCAGCGGTTCTACGGGACGCCGGCGACAAGCGGACGTAAGTTCTTGGTCAACGGCGCCCGCGCTGCAACTGATTGAAGAGCAGCGAGAGGATGATCACAACGCCGATCGCGACTTGCTGATAGAACGCCTGCACATTGAGGAAGGTGAGGCCGGCCTGAAGCGTGGCGATCAGGAGAGCGCCGACCACCGCCCCCAGCATGCTGCCTTCGCCGCCCATAAGATCTGCGCCGCCCATCACCGCGGCCGCAATGGCTGGCAGCAACATATCCTGCCCCATGATGGGATCTGCGGCGCCCAGGCGCGCGATTGTCACCATACCCGCTACCGCCCCGAGCATGCTCGCCATGACATAGGCCGACGCGGTGTAGAGTGTCACATTGATGCCCGCCAGGCGCGCAACCTCGCGCGCGCCGCCGATTGCAATCAAATACTCGCCGAGTTTCGTCATCCGCATGATGATGGAGGCGACCGCCAACACCGCGCCCGCGACGAGAATCGGAACCGGAACAGGTCCGAGCGTACCCGCCAGGAGGTCGTTAAATGCAGTCGGGATTCCGTAAACCGTCTGACCCCCTGATACGATCAGCGCCAGCCCCGAGAAAATGCTCATTGTGCCCAACGTCACGACGAAGGGGGTGATACCCGTCAGAGTGATAATGACTCCGTTCAAGACGCCGGCGCCGGCGCCCGTCGCGAGCGAACCCAGCATAGCCAGAGGCAGGCCGACGCCCGCCTTCATGAGCAGCGCAGAGACCACCGCAGAGAGAGCCAGAGCCGATCCGATCGACAGATCGATGCCGGCCGTAATGATCACGAGAGTCTCGCCGATAGCGAGAATTGCAGTGATCGACGACTGCAGGAAAATGTTGATGAGGTTATAGCCGCTGAAGAACTGTCGATCGATTGCGGTGAAGACAAGCACGGTCGTGATGAGGGCCGCGACGATGCCGAGTTGCGGCCATTCGGCAAAGATGCGACGCAGTGGGGCGCTCGATGATTGCGCCGCGCCGGCGCTCTGCTTCGCAGCGGGAACGGTGTTCAGTTCTGCCACGCGTTTCCTCCGCTTGCATAGGCGACCACGCGCTCCTCACTCGCTTCCGACCGTGTCATCTCGGCGGCGATTCGGCCCTCGTGCATGACAAGGATGCGATCGCTCAATCGCAAAAGCTCCGGCAGCTCCGAAGAGATCATGAGGATCGCAGCGCCCTTGTCAGCGAGCTCTCGAATAAGGGAATAGATTTCGACCTTCGCGCCGACGTCAATTCCGCGCGTCGGCTCGTCGAAGATGAAGATTTGACTGCTCGTGAGCAACCACTTTGCGAGAACGACCTTCTGCTGGTTTCCGCCGCTGAGCTGACCGGCGAGGCGGGTGAGCGGGATGTTGGCGCTGACCCGCTTCAATGACCGCGAAGCCTCTTCGTTCTGTCGTCGACGGTCGATGAACCCAAAGCGTGAGGGCGTCGTCGCAAGCGTCGCGTTCTTCGCCAGCGACATGCGAAGCGCAAGGCCCTGATGCTTTCGATCTTCGGTAAGGAATGCGATACCCGCTTTCACGGCGTCGGCGGGCGTCCGAATGCGAATATGCCGTCCCCGCACGGACACGGATCCACCATCGAGAGGATCTGCGCCGACGATGCACCGCGCAACTTCCGTGCGGCCCGCGCCAACCATGCCGGACATGCCGACGATTTCCCCTCGGCGAACCATAAAGCTGATATCGCGAAAAGCGCCGTCGCGAGTTAGCCGATCGACTTCGAGAACCACCTCTCCTGGCGCGGATTGAGACAGACTCGTCGATTCATCAAGGCCCCGACCGACCATCATTCGCACGAGAGTCTTTTCGGTGAGGTCCGGCCCACGCCGGACAACGCCGACACGCTTGCCATCCCGCAGGACCGTCGCCCGGTCGGCGAGATCGAACACCTCCGCGAGCCGATGCGACACATAGACCAACGCATGCCCCGCGCTTCGAAGTTCTCGCAATATAGCAAAGAGCTTCTCCGATTCGTGGACACTCAGGCTCGCTGTAGGTTCGTCCAATATGATGACCTTAGCGTCTATGGCGATGGCCCTTGCAAGTTCGACGATTTGCTGCTGCCCGATGCTCAGCCTCCTGACCGGAACGTTCGGGTTTGCGGTGAATTCTAGGCGCTGAAGAGCCGCCGTCGCCTCCTCGCGCATTGTCGACCAGTCGACAAATCCCATCGTGCTTTTTTCGCGGCCAAGCACGATGTTCTGCACCGCGGTCAGTTGCGGAACGAGGCTCAGCTCCTGATGGACCATCGATATGCCGTGGGCTATCGCGTCAGCGGGGCTTCCGAGTTCGACCGTCTCGCCATCTATATGCAGCGAGCCCGAATCCGCTCGGATGACGCCAAAGAGTATCTTCAGAAGCGTGGATTTTCCTGCGCCATTTTCTCCGATGAGCGCATGGATCTCTCCTGGGACGAGATCCAGCGAGACGTCGTCAAGCGCTTTCACTCCCGGCCAACTCTTCGATACGCTCTCAAGGCGTAGGAACGGTTCCTGTGTCTGATGACGCATCGAAGAGCCTCGGAGCCGGCGGCGCTTCCCCTAGTTGTACAGGCCCGCCTTTACATTGTTGTCCTTGTCGAAAAACTGGTCGACGTTGTCCTTTGTGATCAACTGTGCAGGGGCTACGACCCAATCCGGCACTTTCTGGCCTGCGAGCAGCCTGACCGCAGCTTCGACGGACCAGTATCCCTGATAGAATGGCAATGGCGTCACGGTCGCCGACATCGTGCCCTTCTTGATATCGTCGAGCGCTGCGGGAATTCCATCGGTTCCCACAATCAGCACCTTGCCGGAAAGGCCCATGTCGGACACGGCCTTCGCAACGCCAACCGCCATCGTGTCGTTGTTTGCGTAAAACGCCTTGATGTTCGGATTCTTACGAAGAAGCGTCTGCGCGTCGTTGTAGGCCATGGTTCCATCCCAGTTTCCCGGCACGCTGGCGACAAGCTTCAGGTTGGCGTGTTTGGCGAGGCCATCCTTAAATCCCTTTATGCGAAGGATGGCGGCATTGGAGCCCGCCTGGCCTTCAATCTGGGCTACGTCTCCACCCTCGGGCAGATGCGCCGCAATGTAGTCTGCAGCCTGGGAGCCGTCGAGTTCGTGACTGGGCCCGACGTAGACCGTGCCAGCGATGCGCGCGTCATCCGTATTGACGATCGGCACGCCGGCTTCCTGCATCTGCTTGATGGCGGGCGTCAGATTCGACGACGCCTCCGGCGATACGATGTAGGCGTCGAACTTCTTACCGATCATCGTTTGGGCAATCGTGAGCTGCTGGGTGTGATCGGATTCGGAATTCGCAGCCTGAACGTTGACCTCTACGCCATAATCCTTGGCCGCCGCCTTCACGCCGCTCTCGATGCCCTGCCAGTATTGGTTGCTGAGACTTTTGAGGATGACGCCGATTCGCGTTCCGGGCTTGGCCGAGACGGGCCCGAGCGATTTCGCGAAATCCGCTCCGAAGACCTTCGTCGCGTCCGGCGAATCTGAATTGTAAGTGTAGGCGAAGCTCGCCTGGGACTGGAGCGCCAGCAGCGCCACGCCTCCCGTTAAGCCCAACGCCAGACGCATGCCCGACGCAATCCAGTTCGCATTCGACATGAGCAAATCCTCCTCACCGCCGGCATTTTAGGAAACCGGTTTCCTATGATTATCTCATTAATTGCTTATAGACAAGCGTATCGTATGCAAATTTATATAAAACCGGTTTCCTTTTTTATTCGGAGCGTGGTAAGACGCGCGACGCGCGGAGGAATCGATGCAGGCCACGATCAAGGACGTGGCGCGCTTGGCGGGCGTGTCGAAGGGGACGGTCTCAAAGTACCTGAACGGGGCTCGGTATGTCGGCGCGACGAACAAGGATCGAATTGCGGGGGCGATCGCCGAACTCGGATATGAGCCCAATCGCGTCGCCCAAGGACTAAGCCTACGTCGCAGCCATACAATCGGTCTCGTCGTCGCGAATATCGGCAATCCCTTCTATGCCGAATTGATCCGCGGGGCGGAGGATGTCGCTTCGGCGCTTGGCTACACGCTGTTGCTTGCGAGCACCGACGGCGATCCCAGGCGCGAAACCGGAATCGTCAAGGCCATGCGACAGCGGCAAGTCGATGGGGTCATCTTCGCGTCGGTTCGACTCGCGGATCGCGAAGTGACGGCGCTGGCGCGCGACGGGATGAGAGTCGTCCTTGCCAGCCGTCATTTGCCTGACGCCGACGTCGACATGGTTCTGGTTGATAGCGTGCGCGGCGCGCGAATGGCGGTGGAGCATCTCATTGCTCATGGTCATAAGCGCATCGCCTACGTCGGAGGGCCGCAAAGCATCGCGCAGTTCCAGGACCGCGCCAAAGGCTGGCGGGAGGCGTTGGAGTCCGCAGGGCTGGCCGCGCCTCCAGAGCTCGGCATTAACCTCGAGCGGATGGACATTGATGCGGGAGACGCAGCAACCGCTGCACTCCTGTCTCTCGCGGAGCCGCCAACGGCGATCTTTGCGGCAACCGACAACCTCGCCTTCGGCGTCTTGAAGGCTTGCGTGCGCCTTGGATACCCGGTTCCCGGGCGCTTGGCCTTAATCGGCTTCGACAATGTCCGCTTCGGCGAGATCGCGCTTACGCCTCTCACCAGCATAGACGGGTCCGGCCTGACGATCGGTCAACGCGCCATGCGGCTGTTGGTCGACCGGATCGACAACGAGTCGGAGCCGCCCGGCAAGTACAGCCCGGTGCGGATGATCATTCAACCAACCCTTTGCATTCGCCGCTCATGCGGTTGCGAGCCCGGAAAGGGGGTTTCCTGATGCGCGTGCTGTCCTCACCCGAGCTGTCCTCGTTGCTATCGTCGTTGACCGACGGCGCAACCGTCGCCATCTCAGGGGCAGGCGGCGGGCTGCTTGAGCCGGAAGCGATCTTTCAACATTTCGAATCCTCATTCCTGAGCGGCGGCAAACCCCGCAATCTCACGCTCGTGCACGCATTGGGCCTCGGCAATCGCAAGGACACCGGGACCAACCGCTTCGCCTACGAGGGCATGGTCAAGCGCGTCATCGGCGGTCATTGGATCTGGTCGCCGCGGATGCTGCGTCTCGCTCAGGAGAACAAAATCGAAGCGTATTGCCTGCCAAGCGGAGCCATCGCGAATCTGTTTCGGGAGATCGGAGCAAAGCGGCCCGGCCTGTTTACGCATGTCGGCCTCGGAACGTTTGTGGATCCGCGCCTTGGCGGCGGCCGATGTAACGCGATAACGCGAGAGGACATTGTCGAGCTGTTGCAGATCGACGGCCAGGACGTACTCCGCTACCGGCCGTTCCCGGTCGATGTCGCGATTGTGAGAGGAACATTCGCCGATGAGCGGGGCAACATCAGCGCCTCCGAGGAACCGGCGGACCTCGACTCCTACTCCATCGCGCTCGCTGCAAAGAACACAGGCGGCATCGTCATCGCTCAGGTTCGCGAGCTCGCGGGGCCGGGACGGATTCGTCCCCGCGAGGTCTCGATACCCGGCAACCTTGTCGATTTCGTCTTTCTCGCGCCCGATCAGCCCCAGACGTATCACGGCGGATATGACCTCGCGCTTGCCGGCTTGGGCGCAAGAGAAAAGCCCTCGGCCGGAGAGGCTGCTCCTGATGTCATCCGGCAGATCGTCGCGCGGCGGGCGGCGAAGGAGCTTGTGAAGGGCGCAACGATCAACTTCGGCTTCGGCATGTCGTCGGGCGTGGCGGAGCTTGTCGTCGCCGAAGGCAGGAGCGGCGACTTCTGGTTCACGATAGAGCAGGGGATCCATGGCGGCGATCTGCTGACTGGCGATATGTTCGGTATTGCCGCCAATCCAACTGTGATCCTCTCCGCGAGCGAACAATTCGATCTCTATAGCGGCGGCGGCCTCGATCAAACGTTTCTGGGTTTGGCGGAGATGGACGGCGTCGGGAATGTGAACGTCTCACATTTCGGCGGCCAGATCAGCGGGCCGGGCGGCTTTATCGACATCTCGCAGGGCGCCAAGAACATTGTCTTTTGCGGAAGCTTCGACGCCAAAGGATCGAGGATCGACGTAGACAATGGCAAGCTGGTCATCCTCGATCACGGCCGCGTCGCCAAGCTTGTCGAGGCTGTCGCGGGAATCACCTTCAGCGGAACAGAGGCAGTCAAACGCGAACAGCGCGTGCGCTACATCACCGAGCGGGCCGTCTTCGCCCTTACGCCACAAGGCGTCGAGCTTATCGAATATGCGCCAGGCGTCGACGTCCGCGCCGACATTCTCGACCGTATGCAGTTCGCTCCGATCGTACGAGAACCTGTTGTTATGGACCACAGCTTGTTCACCCCGGCGCAGCCGGCAGAGCTGGCGTCGGTCGAGGCGCCTGCAGCAGAATAGATGGAATTTCTTTCAGGCGACCGCGCCGCAAGCGGAAGCTCATGGGAAGGACGATGGCGCAGAGCTATGACTATGTGATCGCTGGAGGTGGCTCCGCGGGCTGCGTCCTCGCCTCGCGGCTAAGCGCGGCTGGCGCGACGGTGCTGCTCCTCGAAGCCGGTCCTGCGGACACTCACCCCTTTATTCATATCCCTGCGGGTTTCACGAAACTTAGCGGCCCGAGAGTGAACTGGGGCTACCGCACCGTCCCACAGAAACATCTCAATGGCCGCGAAATGTGGTACCCGCAGGGGCGGACGCTCGGCGGCGGCAGCTCCATCAACGCCATGATCTACACACGCGGGCATCCAAGCGACTATGATCGCTGGGAGGCTTCTGGCGCGTCCGGATGGTCCTATGCGGATGTGCTCCCCTATTTTCGGAAGGCGGAAGCCAATAGCCGATTCTCGAATTCCTACCACGGTGTCGACGGACCGCTGGCGGTCTCCGATCCAGTAAGCCCGCTGAAAATCACCGCCGCCTTCATCAAGGCTGCGCAGGAAGCTGGTATCCCTTACAACCCGGACTTCAACGGCGCTGAGCAGGAAGGAGTTGGCTATCACCAAACCACGACGCGCGACGGCCGACGAGGCAGCGCTGCAGTGTCGTATATCCGCCCCGCGCGTGGCCGCAAGACCTTGCAGGTCGTCACCGGCGCGCAAGTTCTCCGCATCCTTGTCGAGAACGGCCGCGCGCTTGGAGTCGAATTTCGCCGCGAACGCAGTTCCTCGGTCGAACGAGCGAACGCGACGCAGGAAGTCCTCGTAACCAGCGGCGCGATTGGGTCACCGAAGCTTCTGATGCTGTCGGGCCTCGGCCCCGCCGCACATCTCCGCGAGATCGGCGTTCCAGTCGTCGCTGACGTCCCCGGTGTTGGCGAGAACTTGCAGGACCATCTCGATTGCTACACTGTCTACGACTGCAACGGACCTCACAGCTATTATGGCGTGGATCAGTACCTGAAACAGGCATGGTGGGGTGTGCAGTATCTCCTCTTTCGCAACGGCCCCGTCACGACTAACATTGTCGAAGCGGGCGCGTTCGTGAAGGCCGACCCGACATCTCCAATTCCAGACACGCAGTTGCATTTTCTCCCCGCATATGTCGTAGACCACGGGATGATGCGCATTCCAGGATATGGCGTGTGCCTCTATACAAACGCCCTGCGCCCGAAGAGTCGCGGCAGCGTACGTCTCGCCAGCGCCGATCCGGACAAGGCGCCATTGATCGACCCCAACTATCTCAGTGATCCGGACGATTTGCGCTTGGCCATCGCAGGCCTGAAACTTGCGCGCGAGGTCATGGCGTCCCCCTCTATAAGGCCCAATCTCGCCCGGGAGCGCATGCCGGGCTCGCAGAAGACATCCGACGCCGAGCTTGCGGCCTATATTCGGGAATGGGCGAAAACGGACTATCATCCTGTGGGGACGTGCAAGATGGGCGTCGATCCGCTCGCTGTTGTTGGTGTGGATTTGCGTGTGAGAGGCGTCGACAGGCTTCGGGTCTGCGATTCCTCGGTTATGCCTCTCGAAATCAGCGCGAACACGAACGCCCCGACCATCATGATTGCGGAAAAGGCTTCCGACCTGATTCTGGCCTCAGCCGGCTCCGCGCCGGCCGCCGTTCGGACGACTTCATCATGATGCGATCGTCAAGAAATGCATCTGCGGCGCCTGTATCTCGCGGCGCGCTTCCTTTTCGCCTAGGCTGCAGATGACGAGAATCTTCGGCATTCTCGGCGATCCCATTTCTCAGGCGAGGTCGCCCGAGGTGTTCAACCAGCTGTTTCGGGAGCGTGGCGTCGACGCCGTCATGTTGCCGATGCTGGTCAGTGTCGATCGCTTCGAGACTGCGCTCTCTGGGCTACGGGCTGTCGACAATGTCGCGGGCCTGGTCATCACCGTCCCGCATAAGGTCGCCGCCGCCCAGCTGATGCGGACCGGCTCGCAGCGAGCAAAACTGGCGATGGCGGCCAATGCGCTGCGCCCGTGCCCGGGCGGTTGGGAAGGCGATCTCTTCGACGGCGAAGGTTTCGTCCACGGCATGAAAGCGGAAGGGCGAAATGTTGCAGGCGCCCGCTGCGCGGTCGTGGGTTGCGGAGGAGCGGGCGCCGCCATTTCCTTCGCCCTGCTCGAAGCGGGCGTACAATCTCTCTCCATCTGGGATATCGACAGGCGCAAATCGGAACTCCTGATGGAGCGGCTGCGCGGCGCGTATAGGGCGGATGTCTCCATTGGCGCGCCGGACGCGGCGACCGACATCGCCATCAACGCCACGCCGCTTGGAATGAATGTCGAGGACCCGCTTCCAATCGCTGTCACTTCCCTTCGACCGAGCGCCATCGTCGCAGACGCAATCATGAAGCCGCCATTCACCCGCCTTCTGATGGAGGCTCAGCGCCATGGATGCGCGATCCATGCGGGACGTCACATGTTAGACCATCAGGTTGAATCGATCTGGTCTTTCTTTGGCTTACCGCGATCAGCGCCTCAAGATCACGCGCTGATGAGGCCCGGAACTCGGTCCGAGAGATGACGAACTTGAGAAGGTCGCCCGCATATGAAATTGCAGCATGTTGTTCTCTTCGGGTTTCTGGAGAGCGTGGACGCTGAGGCCGCGCGGGAAGTCGTTCGCAGGTTCGCGGCCTTGACGTCGCTCGTTCCCGGCATTGAGGCGTTCGAATGGGGTGAGAACTGCAGCGCGGAGGAATTGGATCGCGGGCACACGCACATTTTTCTGCTGACTTTCGCCAGCGCCGGCGCGCGCGATGCCTATTTGATCCATCCAGATCACGTCGCCTTCGCCGACTGGGTGAAGCCCCAGCTCGCCTCTGCGACGGTGATGGATTACTGGGCCAAGAGCGCGGCGCCTAGCGCCTCGGTTCGGTCATAAGGAGGATTAGAATGCCGGGCGCTGTGAACTATGAGCGCAGAGGCGGAACCGCACTGTGGGTCCTCGACAATACGCGGAAGAACAACGCTCTCGATCCAGGAATGATAGACGCGCTCGACCGCCTCGCTGGCGACGCCGAGCGGGACCGTACGATCCGGGCCGTCGTTCTTGCGGGCGCGGGGGAGAGGGCATTCTGTGCCGGAGCAGACATTGCAGCATGGGGCGCATTGGATCCGGTGGACTTCATGCGGAGTTGGATTGCATCGGGACATCGGCTTTTCGACCGATTGGCCGCCCTCCCTGTGCCGGTCCTCGCCGCCCTGCGCGGCTTCGTGTTCGGGGGCGGCCTCGAATTGGCCGGGGCCTGTGATCTTCGCATTGCCTCCGCCGACGCTGCCTTTGGACTCCCCGAGGCGACCATCGGCGTGACGCCCGGATGGTCGGGCGCGCAACGTGTAGGCAAACTCATGCCGCAGGCGCTGCTTCGCGAGATGGCGCTGACAGGGAGCCGATTGAGCGCGCAGCGGTTATGGGGCGTTGGGTTCCTCAACGAGATTGCAGAATCGCCGCTGGACCGGTGCCTGGAGGTCGCCGAGCGTGTCGCAGAATTCGGCCCCCGAGCGGTGACGGCGACGAAGCTCGTCCTGAACACGGCTTCCGGGGAATTGCGGGAGCAGGCCATCGATCAACTCGCCGGAGCCCTCGTCGCCGCGACTGCCGATAAGGCGGAGGGCGTCCGCAGCTTCCTCGAGAAGCGCAAGCCGCGTTTTACCGGAGATTAGGTCAACACACGCTCTGCAGACGCGCGGCGCAGACCGCGAGCGTCTCCTCGGGCTTCCTTCCGCCACCAGTTCGCTTCAGAGAAGATTTCGACCTCCACGAGCCCTTCATAGCCGGCTGCCTCGACGAGGCCACGGACGTGGGGAATATCGATAACCCCGTCGCCCATCATGCCGCGATCCGTCAGCAGATCGCGCGTTGGCACGAGCCAGTCGCAGACATGGAAGGCGAAGAGCCTGCGCGACGCGCCCGCGCGCAAAACAGCCGCGGCCAAGCTTGGATCCCACCAGACATGGTAGACATCAACGGCGACGCCAAGCGTCGGCGCCAAGCTCGGATCGGGCTCGAGAGCGTCCGCCATATCGAGCGCCTGATCGATGGTGTTGAGGCATGAGCGGTCGCCTGCATACATCGGATGAAGCGGTTCGAGAGCGAGCCGAACTCCAGCGCCCCGCGCATGTTCTCGGAGCAACGCGAGCCCCTCAACCACCTGCGCGCGCGCGCGAGCGAGGTCGCGCGAACCGGCGGGCAGCGAACCGACCACCATCACGAAGCAGTCCGCGCCAAGCGCTGCGGCCTGATCGATGGCGAGTCGGTTGTCAGCGACGCTCGCTCGCAATCCAGCGTCCGTCGCCGCTGGCAGATAGGTCGAACGGCAATAGCCAGAAACTCTCAGGCCCGCATCGCGGATATGCCGTGCCGTGGCCACAACTTCGACGTCGGCGAGATCGCGGCGCCAAGGACAGAATACCCCCGAAACCGGCGCGCGCGACAGCGTCAATCACGCGACCGATCGGCTCCCTGTGTCCGAGCGTCGCGGTGTTGATCGAACAAAGATCGAGCCGCCCGGTGAGATGTCGGGTCACGACTCGAAACCGTACAGGCGGAGGAACTGTCGCATCCTATTGGCGGCAAGCTCGGGATCGCTGAGGAGTCCGGCTTGGTCCGCCAAGCGAAAAACGTCCGTGAAGTAGGGCAGAGGCCGCATGGATTGCGCGCCGCCCAACATCACGAAATGATCTTGATAGCCGTTGAGATAGGCCAAGAACACGACCCCAGTCTTGTAGTACTGTGTCGGCGCTCGAAAAATCAGTCGACTTAGGGGCACCGTCGGTTCGAGGAGACGGTCGAATGTTGTGACGTCGTCGCGCGCGAGCGCAGACAAGGCCGCCGACGCCGCGGCCGCGATTGGGTCAAAGATTCCGAGCAGCGCATGGCTGTGCCCGTGTGCGTCGCCCTTGATCAGCTCTGCGTAGTTGAAGTCGTCACCGGTATACATCTTGACGCCGGGCGGAAGCCGCCGGCGCATCACTATTTCCTTTTGCGCGTCGAGGAGCGAGATCTTGATTCCGTCCACCTGACCCGCGTTCTCCTCGATGACGGCGAGCGCGGTCTCGAGCGCTGCGGAAAAGACGTCCCCGCCCCAATAGCCGTTAAGCGCGGGGTCGAACATATCGCCAAGCCAGTGCAGGATAACGGGCTTATCGCACAGGCTCAGAACCTGGCCGTAGACGAAGCGATAGTCGTCAGCATTTCTGGCCACCCGCGCGAGCGCCCGACTTGCCATGATGATCAGACGCCCACCGAGCGATTGAACGGCCTCGACCTGCTCGGCGTAGGCGCGAACGACATCGTCAAGCGTCTTTGCATCGTCGGGAGAAAGCTGATCGGTCCCAACGCCGGAAAAGATGCGGTCCCGCTCCGGGGGAGCAGCGGCCCCTAGCGACTTCGAGATCAATTCGAGGGCGCTCGGCCAGTCAAGCCCCCCGCCGCGCTGCGCAGTATCCATCGCTTCGGCGATGCCGAGGCCCAAATCGAGCAGATGGCGCCGGAACCCGAGCGTCTTCGTCCAGTCGATGGCGGGACCAAGCGACGGCTCCTTGTTGACAAAGGGATCAGCGACAACGTGGGCAGCCGAAAACGCAACGCGGTTGAACCGATGCGGCCCAGCAGGAACGTCGATTGGATCGGCGTGCATAGCATAGGCACATGCACGACCCGTTTCGTCGGGCAGCGACAGGACCAGCGACATGCTCGGATCTCCTCCCCTCAGAACCGGGGTATTGACAGGCCGCCATCAGCCTGAAGGGCCTGCCCTGTGCAGAAAGCCAGTTGCCCGGTCGCCAGCGCAACCGCCATCGACCCAATATCGGAGGGCAGACCCATTCGCTGAATGACGGTAAGACCCTCGGAGATTCGCTTCCGATAGGATTCGGCGGAAGGCGCCGTCATCGGCGTCTCGATGAGGCCGGGCCGGATCTCGTACGAACCTATTCCCTCTGCGCCCAGACGCACGGCAAAGAGTTTTGCGATCATCGCCGCTGCGGCTTTCGAAGCGCAATATTCGCTTCGCGTGATCGAGACCGCAACAGCATTCGACGAGGAGAGTGTAATGACGGAACGATGCACGCCCTCCGGAGCAGGACGCGACAGGATTCGGGCCGCCCAGGCCTGCGTCAAGAAGAAGAGCCCACGCGCGTTGACGGCCTGACAACGATCGTAGCTTTCCGGCGTAACGTTCAAAATATCGCCGCGGCTCATAACAGAGACGCCCGCGTTGTTGACCAATGTGGTCAATGGCCCAATCGCGGCCTCCGCTTCGTCAAGAAGCGCTTCTCGCCGCGCAATGTCAGACACATCGCCAATCACCGGAGCTGCCTCCACGCCCAACGTGCGCAACTCCGACAAGGTATTGTCGAGTTCGGCGTCCCGTTCGAGCGCATTGACCGCGATCGCGAAACCTTTCTCGGCAAGCGCAAGCGCGATGCCCTTGCCGATGCCCCGCGATCCCCCCGTTACAAGAGCGCTATATCCGCTCAAACCCGTGCTCCATTTTTCAAAAGCTCGCGCGCGATCACGGTTCTCTGGATCTGCTGCGTGCCCTCATAGATCTGACATATTTTCGCATCCCGATAGAGCCGCTCGACCTCAAAGCCGCGGATGTAGCCAGACCCTCCGAACACCTGCACCGCGTTGGCGGTCTGAGCAACGACCATATCGCCGGCGAAACATTTGGCCATGGAGCAGGCCGCATTCGCGGGTTCGTCATTGTCGATCAGGAGCGCCGCTCGATGGACCAGCGCCCGCGCCGCAGCGATGTCCTTGGCCATATCGGCCAGCAACCATTGCATCCCCTGGTGGGAAGCCAGCGTCTGTCCAAACTGCTTGCGCGTCTGAGCATATTCCAGAGCCGCTTCGAGGCCAGCCTGGGCGATACCGACGGCAAGCGCCGCGATGCCCACTCGCCCCTTTTCGAGGGCGCTCATCATCATATGGAAGCCGCGGCCTTCAGCGCCCAGAAGCGCCTCTTCCGAAAGCGCGACATTGTCGAAATTGAGCGCGCCAACCTGACTCGCGCGCTGGCCCATCTTGTGTTCCTTTGGGCCACGCGTCACCCCTGGACTGTCGAAGGGAACGATAAAGATTCCCATGCCGCGATTGCCGGCGGCCGGATCTACGCGGGCGAGCACGAAGCCGACATCGGCGACGGGGGCATTGTGAATCCAGGTCTTCGACCCATTCAGGACCCAGCCGCTTTGGGTTCGCGTCGCCGTCGTTTTGACGCCCGAGACGTCCGACCCTGCTTCGGCCTCCGAGATGCAATAGGCGACGACCGTTTTTGCCGCCAACACGCCGGGCAGCCATTGCTGTTGTTGGGCCGCGGAGCCGAAACGGGTGAGCAACGTGCCGATCAACTCGACGACCCCGCATTGATCGGCGACGGAGGCGTAGCCGCGCGACAATTCCTCCATGACGAGGGCGTAGGCGAAGGCATCAAGACCCGCGCCGCCATTCTCGGATGGCACGGTGATCCCGAAGAGCCCCAATTCCCCCATCTGCGCATAAATCTCTCGAGGAAAGCGCTCGTCTCGATCCAGTTCTTCGGCCTTCGGCCGCACAGCCTCATCCGCAAAGCGGCGCGCGACGTCCCGGATCTGGACGTAGGTCTCACGATCGTTCTTGGGGACAGGAAGCATCTGATTCCTCGCCGATCCTCGGTTTCCTCGCAAGGGCGCGTTCGGCTTGCCAGACCGCGCTCGACATTTGCATCAAAAGTAACTATCCAGTTATTTATCGCGGGGGGACGGTGGCGTCAAGAACTCGTGCGCGGCGCCTGTTTGACGTTGTCTGAGACGCCATAGTGAGGGAGTGAGAAACGGTCATGGCGAGGATTGTCGAAAAGCTAACGCCAGCGGACGTCGCCTCACGTATTTTCGACGGCGCCACGATCGCGCTCACCGGATCGGGGATCTTTCTCGAAGCCGACGAGGTCTTCAGGGCCATCGAGAAATCATTCCTGGCGACGGGCCGCCCGCGAGACCTCACTTTGGTCCATGCCCTTGGCATCGGCGATGGGCGCGGCAGCGGGTTGGGTCGCTTCGCTCACGAGGGGATGGTGCGCCGCGTGATCGGCGGACATTGGAGTTGGTCGCCGAGCATGCAAATGCTTGCCGCGGACAATCTCATCGAAGCCTATTCCTTTCCGGCCGGCGCGATCTCGAACCTTATGCGCGAGATCGGCGCGGGGCGGCCGGGTCTCGTGACGAAGATTGGACTTGGCACCTTCGCCGATCCGCGCCGCGACGGCGGCCGCTGCAATCCCTCGGCAAGGGACACGCTCGTCGAGCTCGTCGCGATGGATGGGAGGGAGTATCTTCGGTACAAGCCCCTCCAGATCGATTTCGCCCTTATCCGCGCGACCGAGTCGGACGCGCGCGGAAATCTCACCCTTCACCGCGAGCCGGCGGATCTGGACTGTCATGCGGTCGCCCTTGCTGCACACAATTGCGGCGGCAAAGTATTTGCCCAGGTCGAATCGATTCGGGAGAGGCGCAGACTGCATGCGCGCCTTGTACGTGTGCCGGGCGTGCTCGTCGATGGCGTCGTTCTCGCGCCGGATTCGCGCAAGACCTATCTTCCCAACTACGAGCCCAGCATCTCAGGCGAGGCGCCGCTCCTCGGCAGTCTGCATTCGGCCCAGCTTGAGAAACCGACCGGCATTCGGCGCATTATTGCCGAGCGCGCGTTGAAGGAACTGCGTGGGGCGCGATCGGTCAATTTCGGTTTCGGCATCCCCGGCGGCATTCCCGCGCTTGCGGCCGCCGCGGGAGAGGCGAATTATTGGGGCACGGTGGAGCAGGGCATTCACAACGGCGAGATGCTCGACGGCCCGATGTTCGGGGCCGCGCGCGATCCGGACGCGATCATCGGGTCCAACGAGCAGTTCGATTTCTACTCCGGCGGCGGCATCGACATGGCCTTTCTCGGCATGGGCGAGATGGATGCGACGGGCAATGT
This sequence comes from uncultured Alphaproteobacteria bacterium, assembly GCA_963824465.1. Lineage (GTDB taxonomy): Bacteria > Pseudomonadota > Alphaproteobacteria > Rhizobiales > Beijerinckiaceae > Roseiarcus. The sequence goes on along the minus strand of CAWGPL010000014.1, from coordinate 404,258 downwards.
CAATGTCTCGAAGATCGGGGGCCGGCTTGTCGGGCCCGGCGGCTTCATCGATATCACGCAAACCGCGCGCAAGGTGGTGTTTTGCGGCGCCTTCGAGGCCAAAGGGCTCGAAGTCCGACAGGAGGCGGGTGGCTCCTTGCAAATCGTGAAGCCCGGCGAGTTGCCGAAACTCGTCAAGGACGTGGAGCACGTGACCTTCAGCGGCGCCCAGGCGCGCGCGAACGGGCAGGAGGTGCTCTACATCACCGAACGGGCGGTCTTTCGGCTCGACCCCGACGCTGTGTCGCTTGTTGAAGTCGCGCCCGGCATTGACCTCAAACGCGATGTGCTCGATCGCATGGAGTTTGCCCCCGCGATCCGCCTCACGGGGGGAGCCGCGCGCGCGACAGGCTAACCGGAGATCGCCTCTCAAGCCGGTGGGGCGGCCTGCACCATCCGCCGGATCGTATCGACGTTGAATTCGAGCCGCTCGGCAAGCCGCTCCTTGTCCATCAGATCGCGGTCATAGATGATCGCGCCGGTGTAGCGGTTCGTCAGATAATAGTAGTTGATCGCGGCAATCGTGATGTTGAGCTGAATCGCGTCAATTCCCTCGCGAAAAACGCCCTTCGCGACGCCCCTTTCAATGATGCTTTGCACGATCTCGATGAACCGGGGATATTCCTGGTCGAGCACCCGCGACTTTTTCAGGTGCCTCGCCTTGTGCAGATTCTCGCTGTTTACGAAAGTGAGGAACTCGGGGTTGGCCAGATAGTATTTCCACGTGAAACGCACCAGCGCCTCCAGCGCCTCCTCGGGTTCGAGCGTATCCAGCGCCAGTTTGCGTTCCGCTGCGCGAATGCCTAGGTAGGCGTCTTCTAAAACAGCGGTGAACAGCTCCTCCTTGTTGCGGAAATAATGATAAATCATCCGCTTGTTGGCCTTGGCGCGCTCGGCGATCGTGTCAACTCGCGCCCCGCCCAGTCCCAGCCGCGCAAATTCGCGTTTGGCCGCCTCCAGTATGCGCGCCTTGGTCGCGTCCGGATCCCGCTGGCGCACCGCCCTCGTTCGCGTTTCCTTTTTCACCCTGTCGTCTCCAAGATAACGAGCGGTCCGCCGATCCGAACGATCTGGGTAGCAAAGTTGCGGGCAAGCCCCAAGCCCGCTGCGCCAAGAATGAATCTCACCTTGCAATAAGTAACTAGATAGTTATATCATCGCGTCAGATTTCGTCAACGAACGGGAGGATGCTGCCCCATGACTGCGAACGTCGGCCACCAAGTTGGACTGCCCGAGGCGCCGCGCCAATTCCGCATGCTCATAGACGGCGTCTGGCGCGAGGCCGAGAGCGGCAAGCGCTATACGCGATCCTCGCCTGCCCATGACGTCGCGGTCTCCGAGACGCCGCTCGGCGACGCGCCGGACGCGGATCTCGCCGTGGCTGCGGCGAGGCGCGCATTCGACGACGGCAGGTGGTCCGGCCTCCCGGGCGCGGACCGCGCGGCGGTGCTTATGAAGGCAGCCGCGCTCATTCGGGAGCGGCGCGACGAGATCGCCCTTCTCGAAACCCTCGAAACCGGCAAGCCGATCACGCAGGCTCGCGGCGAAGTGGACGGCGCCGCCGGGATTTTCGACTATGCCGCAGGTCAGGCGCGTGCGCTCCATGGCGATTCGTTCAACAATCTCGGGGAGACCATGCTCGGTCTCGTGACGCGCGAACCGATCGGGGTTGTCGCCGTCATCACGCCCTGGAACTTTCCGTTCTTCATTCTCAGCGAGCGGGTTCCCTTCATCCTTGCAGCCGGCTGCACCGTCGTCTCCAAGCCGAGCGAACTGACGTCGGGCACGGCCCTGCTGCTTGGTCAGATCCTGCTCGACGCCGGCCTGCCGAAGGGCGTTTTCAATGTGGTGACAGGGCTTGGCCCCACGGTCGGCGCGCGGATGGCCGAGCATCCCGACGTCGATATGATTTCTTTCACCGGCTCGACGCCGGTCGGCCGCAGCACGCTGAAGGCTTCGGCCGGAAACATGAAGAAGGTCGGCCTCGAACTCGGGGGCAAGAACCCGCAAGTCGTCTTTGCCGACGCGGATCTCGATGCGGCGGCCGATGGCGTCGTGTTCGGTCTCGTCTTCAACGCCGGCCAGTGCTGCGTGTCGGGCAGCCGGCTTGTTGTCGAACGTTCGATTGCTGACGATTTTGCCGCTCGCGTCGTCGAGAAGATCGGCAGGCTGCGCATAGGCGATCCGCTGGACGAGACGACGCAGGTCGGGGCAATCGTCGACACGCGGCAGTTCGAAAAGATTCTCGGCCTTATCGACGAAGGAAAGAAGGACGGCGCGCGTCTGCTTTGCGGCGGGGCGGCCCTCACGACCGAGAAGGGACGTTTCGTCGCGCCGACGGTTTTCGCCAACGCCACCCGAAGCATGTCGATCACCAGGGAGGAGATATTCGGCCCGGTGCTCTCGGTTCTCCCCTTCGATACATTCGAGGAGGCGATCACGATCGCCAATGACACCTCCTTCGGCCTTGCGGGCAGCGTCTGGACCAAGGATATCAATAAGGCGTTGAAGACGATGCGAAAGCTTCAGGCGGGACGCGTGTGGATCAACTGCACCATTGCCGGCGGTCCCGAATTGCCCATTGGCGGGTTCAAGCAATCCGGCATCGGCCGGGAAACCGGCAAATACGGCGTCGAGGAATACACGCAGATCAAGTCCACGCATATCGAGCTGGGCGAGCGCGTGCGCTGGGTGGCCTGAGCGGGCGCTGGGACAGGGGACGTCATGGTGGACTTCATCATCATCGGCGGCGGCTCCGCCGGTTGTACGCTGGCCGCGCGGCTGACCGAGAAGCCCGACGTCAGCGTGCTGATGCTGGAAGCGGGTCCGAAGGACACCAATCCTTACATCCACATGCCGGTGGGCTTCTACAAGATGACCTCGGGTCCGCTGACCTGGGGACTGAAGACCGCGCCGCAGATCCACGCAAACAACCGCGAGATCCCCTACGCGCAGGCTCGCGTGCTTGGCGGCGGCGGTTCGATCAATGCGGAAGTTTTTACCCGCGGTTGCCCGGAAGATTACGACGCCTGGGCCAACGAGTTCGGATGCGACGGGTGGTCGTTCAAGGAAGTCCAGCCGCTGTTCATTCGCTCCGAAGACAATGACACGTTGTCCGGCCCATGGCACGGGGTCGGCGGCCCGCTCGGCGTCTCTTCGCTCGCGCCGCCTCATCCGTTGACAAGAGCCTTCGTCCAGGCCTGCCAGCAATTCGGCATGCCTTACAATCCCGATTTCAACGGTCCGCAGCAGGCAGGAGCGGGAGCGTATCAGACGACAATCCGCAATGCGAAGCGATGCTCCGCCGCGGTCGGCTATCTGCGGCCCGTGCTCAAGCGGCCGAATCTTTCGATCTCGACCGGCGCTCTGGTCAAGCGCATCGTGATCGAAAAGGGCCGGGCTGTCGGCGTCGAAGTGATCGAGGATGGCCGCCCCAAGGTTCTGCGTGCTGAGCGCGAGGTGCTCCTGACGTCCGGCGCGATCGGATCGCCGAAGCTGATGCTGCTCTCGGGCCTCGGACCCGCGGACGACTTGCGCGCCGTCGGCGTCCCGGTCGTCGCGGACATTCGGGAGGTTGGCCGCAACCTGCATGACCACTTCGGCGTGGATATCGTCTACGAACTCAGCGGGCCGTACAGTCTCGACAAATATGCGAAGCCGCACTGGATGCTGTGGGCGGGCCTCGAATATATGCTGTTCAAGAAGGGCCCTGTGACCTCGAACGTCGTCGAGGGCGGCGCCTTCTGGTATGCGGACCGCAGCGCGCCGACGCCCGACTTGCAATTTCATTTCCTCATCGGCGCGGGCATCGAGGAAGGCGTGCCGAAAATCTCGTCGGGCTCCGGCGTCACGCTGAACTCCTATACGCTGCGTCCGCGAGCGCGCGGATCGGTCAAGCTGCGCAGCGCCGACATTGCGGCCCAGCCGATCGTGGACCCGAACTTTCTGGGCGATCCCTATGATGTGAAGACATCGACGGAGGGTGTCCGCGTCAGCCGGGAAGTGCTGAACCAGTCGGCCATGGCGCGCTATACGCGCAAGGAGCATTTCCCCGGTCCCGAGGTTCGGACGGCCGCGGACCTCGAGGCCTACGCGCGCCGTTACGGACGCACCTCATACCATCCGGTGGGAACCTGCCGGATGGGCGGGGACTCGAATTCGGTGGTCGATCCGCAGTTGCGGGTGCGCGGCGTCGAGGGTCTGAGAATCTGCGACAGTTCGGTTATGCCGCGCGTCGTGAGCTCCAACACCAACGCCGCCTCGATCATGATCGGGGAAAAGGCGAGCACGATGATACTTGGGAACGCCTGAGGCGCGCTCACTCCGGATTCTAGGCGATTTGGGCTCGCTCCTGATACGCAGCGTCGCCACAGATATGAGGCGATCATTCACTCTATCAGAGTAGCAATCTTGAAAGCGCAGTGTTCTCGTAGATGGCCGGGTCAAGCCCGGCCAGGACGTACTCAGGGCTTGAGGGGCCACTCACCCACCGCTAACGCTATAAGAGCCAGATTGTCGACAATGCATCGGCGACGCGTAAGGGCTTGCGCGATGGGGCGTCTGGACCTCCGCCAGAGCGGTCGCGCCAAGTCCGGCGCGCCCGCCATGACGGTCCGTACTCAGGGCGTTGGCGCGTCCTCGCGCAGAAGACCTTGCCGCTTGAGTTCCGTCCAGAACTCCGGAGGGATGGGGAAGCTGAACCATTCGAGATTCTGTTTCAGCTGCTGGACCGTCCGCGTTCCCGCGATAAAGGTCGGGATCGCCGGGTGGGCGACGACGAACTGAAGCGCAGCCGCCGCGAGCGGCACGGAGAATTGCGCGCACACCTTTTCGATCTTGGCGACTTTCGTCATGATCGCTTCGGGCGCGGGCGAATAATTGTATTTCGCGCCCGGTTTCGCGCCGGTCGCCAGAATGCCCGAATTGAAGCCGCCGCCGACCGCGACGGCCGCGCCCCGCTCCTCGCAAAGCGGCAGAAAGCCGTTGAGCGCTTCCTGCTCCAGAAGCGTATAGCGGCCCGCGAGCAGGAAGCAGTCGAAGTCGCGGCGTTTGAGCGCCTCGTAGCAGACTTCCCATTCATTGACGCCAACGCCGATCGCCTTGACGACCCCTTCGCTGCGCAGCTTCTCGAGCGCTTTCCAGCAGCCGTCCATCGCCGCTTCGAACACTTCCGGCTGCGCGTCGCCGCGCGTGAAACGATCGATGTCGTGAATGAAGGAGGCGTCGATCCGTTCGAGCCCGAGACGTTGCAGCGAATCCTCGAAGGCGCGCATCGTGCCATCGTAGCTGTAGTCGAACTCCATGGTGAAGGCGCCGGCGTTCGACCACGGAGCGAAGTCGATCGTTTCGCGCTTTGCGGGCCTGAGAAGACGACCGACCTTCGAGGCGAGGACATATTCGTCTCGTGGCTTCCAGCGCAGATAGTGGCCGGTGCGCAGCTCCGCGAGTTCGTGGCCGTACATTGGCGCCGTATCGTAGAAGCGCACGCCGGCGTCCCAGGCGGTTTCGATCATCGCCTGCGACTCCGACTCGGAGATCGGCTTGAGAAAGTTGCCGATCGGCGCCGTGCCGAACGCAAAGGCCGTGACCTCGAGATCCACGCGGCCGAACTTCCTCTTTACGCTCGGATTCATTTCATTCCTCCCTCGAAGGTGCAGAGCCTATAGAAGCTGCTTTCAGTCCCACTCGGGCGCCCAGGGGACGAGACCGCTGCTGACGACCCGGTAGCCGGTCGCGCTGAGCGCGTCGATCCGGGCCATGTCCGCGCTCGACAGCGTGAAGTCCATCACGTCGAAGTTCGCGGCGATGTTGGCGGGCTTGGTGGACATGGTGTTGATCGGCACGCCCTTCTGAAGAATCCAGCGAAGCACGATCTGGCCGGGCGACTTGCCGTAGTCCTGCGCGATCTCGCCAAAGAGACCGTGCTTGAACACTTCGCCGCGCGCGACGGAACAGTAGGACGTGAGCACGATCCCGGTGTCGGCCGCCGCCGCGAGCAGGATCGACTGATCAAGCAGCGGGTGGAACTCCACCTGGTTCGCGATGAGCGGCGTCTCGATGATTTCGCGCGCTCGCCGCATCATCGCCGCCGTATAGTTGCTGACGCCGATGAAATCCGCGAGACCCGCCTTCTGCGCCTTCTCGAGCAGCCGGAGCGAAGGGGCGATGTCGCCGCCGATGGGCGGCCAGTGGAGCAGAAGGACATCGACGCGGTCGAGGCGAAGGGCCTTGAGGCTCTCTTCGACCGAGGGCAGGAACTTGCTTTCCGTGAAATTGTCGGGATGCACCTTCGTGGTGACGCAGAGTTCGCTGCGGGGAATTGCGAGGCTCGCCAGCGCGGCGCCGACCTCAGTCTCGTTCCCATACATCTGAGCGGTGTCGATGGCGCGATAGCCGACCTCGACGGCGGTCGTGAGCGCCGACGCGAGTTCCGCTCCCGTCAGCGGGTAGGTGCCGAATGCTCTCTGATAGGTTTTTTGGAGATAGATGTTGCGCATCGCTCGCCCGGTCCTTGCCGCCTCCCGTCGAACGCCGCGTTGGGAGCCGCGCCGTCGAAGAAACGGTATTAGCGCAATAACCGGTTAGTTACAAGTGATCGAGTGTCGCGAGGACGATATATAATAATATCAATGGTTTGGTTGCCAAGTGCGTCGCGCAAAAAACCTGCGCGGCAATATTGATTTCGTTCCGCATCGCTGGTAATAACTAACTGGTGAGTTCCTTCGCGACTGCGATCCGGCCCCGAGACGTTCGAGGCGCCTCGCGGCGAAGATCGCCTCATGCATCGGGAGGACGCCTTGTCATTCATCAAGACATTCATCGAACAGGAGAAAATCCGCCGTCGCGATTTCCTGCTGGGAAGCGCTTATGGCCTCGGCGGCCTCATGGCCGGCGCCGCGATGAGCCCAGTCAGCGCGATCGCGGGCGAGAACCCGACCCTCGCCTGGAGCTATCGCAACCGCACCAATCCCTACTGGAATTCGATCGTCTCCGGCGCGGAGGGTTTCGTTACGCAGGGGCTCGGCAAGAAGAAGGAAGATCTCGTCAACCTCATCAATGAGGGGTCGAGCGAAAAATGCCTTGCCGACATCAAGGCCCTCGTCGCCAAGACCAACGGCAACTGCGCCATCGGCTGCGACCCCAACGATTCCCCGAACTGCCGTCCCGTCGTCGAAGCGGTGAAGGCCGGCAATGGTTACATCTTCACAATCTGGAACAAGACCGATGATCTCCATCCTTGGGACATCGGAGACAACTGGGTCGGCCATTTGAGCTGGTCGGACCTCGAGCCCGCGGAACAGACCGCGACGATTCTCTTCAAGGCGATGGGCGGCAAGGGCGGCATCGTGGGCCTCGGCGGCATCGCCGCCAACATTCCCGCCATCGAGCGCAAGCAGGGCATGCTGAATGCGCTGAAGAAATATCCCGACATCAAGCTCCTCGACTACCAGGCGGCCGACTGGGACACCACCAAGGCCAACGGCATTATGTCGAGCTACATCACGACCTATGGCGACAAGATCACCGGCGTCTTCTGCGCCAACGACACGATCGCCTTCGGGGCGATCGAGGCGTTGCGCGCCGAAGGCCTCGCGGGCAAGGTTCCCGTCGTCGGCTATGATGGCGCAACGCAGGCGATCGAATATGTGAAGAACGGCGACCTGCTCGCCACGGTCTACACCAACCCCTACTGGGGCGGCGGCATCTCGCTGGCGCTCGCCTATTACGCGTCCATCGGCAAGTTCAAGCCTTCGGCGGAGCCGCACGCGCATCGCGAATTCTACGGCCCGACGATCCTGATCACGAAGGCGGACGCCGACGCCTTCAAGCAGAAGTACATCGACTCCACTCCCAAATACGACTGGACGGACTTCTGGGGGCCGACGAACGGCCAGATCAAGTACAACCGGTACTGAGTAGTCTCCTCCCAACTGACGGAGCGCGCGCGAGCGCGCTCCGTGCTCTTTCCTCGACGGGTTGGAAGACGTGTCGCGATTCCTGTCTCAGGGTTTCCTGCGCAAATGGGCGCCCGTGCTGGTGCTGATCGCACTCTGCCTGGCGTTCACCGCTATCAATCCCAACTTCCTCTCGGTGAGGAATTTCGCGCGCATCGGAATCCTCGCCGCGCCGACGCTGCTTGTGGCTGTCGGCGTGACCTTCATCATCATCATGGGCTCCATCGACCTGTCGATGGAGGGTGTGGTGGCCTTTTGTGCGGTTGTGTTCGCAAAAGTCTTCGTGGCCTACTCGGGTTTTCACGGCTGGGGCTGGCTCGGCATTCCACTTGCGGCGCTCGTCGGCGCATTCGCCGGGTTTCTCGGCGGACTCGCGCATGTGCGGCTAAAAATTCCCTCCTTCATGTCGAGCCTGAGCATGGGCTACATCGGGCTCGGCGCGACCTTCGTTCTTTCGGGCGGGTACCGGATCAACGTCCAGGATCCGACCTTCCGCGCGCTCCTGACCGAGCGGCTCTTCGAAATGCCCTACATGGTCTATTTCGCGCTGTTGGGCCTGCTCTTTGCCCTGTTTATCGAGCGGTTCACCGTTATCGGCCGCAACATCTTCGCGGTGGGCGGCGGCGAAGACCTCGCGCGCGCTTCGGGGCTCAACGTTCTGCGCGTGCGGGTGCTCGGGTTCGTGATCGCCGGCTTCTTCTATGGACTCGGCGCCTTGTTGTCGGTCGCAAGAGTTGGGATCGCGGATGGAAGCTCCGGGTCGAATCTCATGTTCACCGCGATCACGGCCGTCGTCGTCGGCGGAACGTCGCTCAGCGGCGGTCACGGCGGGGTCCTCAATACGCTGATCGGGACGCTCATCGTGGCCGCGATCAGCAACGGCATGATCGTGATCGGACTACCGAGTTACGTGCAGAGCGGCGTTCTCGGCGCGATCGTCATCGTCGCGGTCGCGCTCTCGACCAACCGCAAAGCCATTCGCTACATCAAGTAGGCCCGCATGTTCGAGCTGAAGAAAGTCGAGAAATCCTTCCCTGGCGTGCACGCGCTCAAGGGCGTCGACTTCACGATCGCCAAGGGCGAGATCGTCGGTCTCGTGGGCGAGAACGGCGCCGGGAAATCGACGCTGATGAAGATCGTGTACGGGCAGTATCCGCACGACGCGGGCGAAGTTTTGGTCAACGGAAAGGCCGTCCGCTTCGAAAATCCGCGACAGGCGACCGACCTCGGCATCGGGATGGTCTTTCAGGAACAGTCGCTGATTGGCAACCTCACGGTGATGGAGAACATTTTTCTCGGTCATGAGCGCGCTTTCGTTCGCGCTGGCGTCATCAACTGGAGAGCCATGGCGGCGGCGGCGCGCCAGCAACTCGCCAAAGTCAAGCTGGACATCGACCCGGCCGCCCGCACCGAGACGCTGAGTTTCGCACAGCGCCAGCTCGTCGAGCTTGCGAAAGTGCTGACTCTGGAGGAGCGCGTGAAGGGCGATCTCGTCATCCTTCTCGACGAGCCCACGTCCGTTCTGTCGCGCTCGGAAGTTGAGATGCTCTTCTCTCTCGTCCGTGACCTGCGCTCGCGGGCTTCCTTTGTGTTCGTATCGCATCGGCTCGACGAAGTGCTCGAAATCTCGGATCGCGTCTATGTCCTGAAGGACGGCGAGGTTGTCGACGTTCTCAAGAGCAGCGAGGCCGTCGTCGAATTGATCCAGCACAAGATGGTCGGCCGCGAGATCAATACGGAATACTATCGCGAGGACCGTCAGCGCCCGTTCGACGCCGGCCGCGTTCTCGTCGAGGCGCGGGGTCTCGGCCTGCCCGGTCACTTTGACGACGTCAGCTTCCGCCTCCACGCGGGCGAGGTGTTGGCGATCGTCGGCACGGATGGATCGGGCCGCGAGGAGGTCATGCGCTCTGTCTTTGGGCTCGAGCGGCCGAAATCGGGGACGCTCGCCATAGAAGGCAAGGACGTCGCCGATTACAGCCCCGCCGAGAGCGTCGCTCACCGCCTCGGCTACGTCCCACGGGAACGAAAGATCGAAGGCATTGTCGCGGGCCTCAATGTCTTCGAGAACATGACGCTTTGCCAGCTCAGCGCCTACAGCCGCTGGGGCTTCCTTCGTACGCCGGACGAGCGGTCCCTGGCGGCTGACTGGATCAAACGGCTCTCCATCAAGGCCCCTTCTGAATACGCGGATTGCGGCAACCTTTCCGGCGGCAACCAGCAGAAGGTCGTGCTCGCCAAATGGCGGAGCGCCGGCTCGCAGGTCATTCTTCTCGATCATCCGACTCGCGGTCTGGACATCGGCGCCAAGGAGGACGTCTACGATATGGTGCGCGAAATGTGCGCCGACGGATGCGGCGTCCTCCTGATCGCCGACACGCTGGAAGAGGCCATCGGGTTGGCGCACACGATCCTCGTGATCAAAGACGGCGGTATCCGCAAGACGTTCGACTGCGCGGTTGGCGCCAAGCCGACGCTTTTCGATCTCGTCCATTACATGGTCTGAGGGAGGGGCTGTTGAACGTCGACAGGTTGCGAGCTTACTTTCCGCTCATAACGCTTGCGGTCCTGGTGGTCCTCGTGGGCGCCATGGATCCCGCCTTCCTGAGATTGAGCAGTCTTCTCGAGCTCGCCGCCGACGTATCGGCGCTCTTCGTCATGGCGCTCGGAATCACCTTTGCGATTTATATCGGCAGTATCGATCTTTCGGCGCAGTCTCTCGCGAGCATGACGACGGTGCTTGTTTCCGCGACGATTCCCGCCATCGGATTCGGCGCTGTTCCCCTCGCGCTCGGCATCGGCGGCGCGTTCGGCACGGCGTCAGGCCTGATCGCCGTCAAGACGAAGATTCCGACCTTCATCGCGACGCTGGCGACGGGCGGTATCGCCTATACGATCGCTCAATACGCTTCCGGGCAGCGGGCGCTCTCCATCGATCCGACGCTGCGCGAGAATCTGCTCGGGCTGGATGTTCGGCAACGTGGGGCCGATCCCGAAGGAGATCATCGTCGCCGGCGCGCTCCTTGTGATCGCCGCGATCGCGGAAAGGCGAACGATCGCGGGACGCGTGTTCAAGGCGATCGGAGCGGGCGAACCGGGCGCAATCGCTTCGGGAATTCGGACCGAACGATTCAAGGTCGCGGCCTTCGCCATATCCGGGACGTTGGCGGCGATGTCTGGGCTGATGCTCGCGGCGCGTCTGTCTGGCGGCTCTCCGACGGCCGCCGACCAATTCCTGCTGCCTGCCATTGTCGCGGTTCTCGTCGGCGGAACGCCGCTCACCGGCGGCGTCGGGGGTGTCGTGAACACGATGATCGGCGCGCTCATCGTCGCTGTGATCCGGGCGAGCATGGTCTACCTCGACATCCCCGCGCAGGGACAACAGATCTTTTTCGGATGCGTTCTGATCGCGGCCATCGCGCTGACGATCGACCGCCGAAAAGTGCGAACGGTCAAATAGGCGAGCGGGCGGGAAGCCGGAGGCGAGAGACGTGACGAAGATGCTGGGAGCGGTTCTGACGGCGCCGGGAAAGTTCGAGCTTCGCGATGTTCCCGTGCCGGAGGTGGGACCGGACGATGCGCTCATCCGGATCGACCGCTGCGGCATATGCGGGACCGACATCCATATCTTCAACGGCCACTATGCCGCCGACCGACTCCCGCTCATTCCTGGACATGAACTCGCCGGGACCGTCACGACAGTCGGCGCCAATGTCGACTGGCTCGAGCCCGGCAGTCGCGCCGTCGTGGACATCAACATCGGGTGCGGCCGATGTTATTACTGCCGACGCAACGAAATCCTGAACTGCCCCCAGATGGGCCAGCTCGGCATCACGCGCGACGGAGCCTTTGCCGAATTCGTCTGCGCGCCCGCGCGGCTCGTGATCCCCGCGCCCGAAGACATGCCGACGGAGATTCTCGCGCTGACCGAGCCGGTCGCGTGCGTCGTGAGAGCGGCGCGCAAGGCCCGCGCGGGGTTCGGTCAATCGGTGGCGATTATCGGCGCCGGTCCGATCGGCAATCTTCATGTGCAGATGCAAAGGCTCGTCGGCGCTGCGCCCATCCTTGTGCTGGAGCCCTCAAAGGCGCGGGCCGAGCTCGCGCGGCAGGCTGGGGCCGACGTTGTCGTCACAGAGCCCGAGCTTTTCCGCTCCGCCGTGCTCGAGCGCACCGACGGCCGCGGCGTCGACATCGCCATCGAAAGTGTTGGCAAGGCCGCGCTCTACGAACTCGCCTTCCAGCTCATCCGCCCGGGCGGCCATGTCGCCGCATTCGGGCTGACGGGTCCCGAGGATCATATGCGGCTGCCGATTCTGGAGACGGTGTTGCGGGAAAAGTCGGTGAAGGGGTCCGTTGCAGGAATGGGCGAGGACATGCATGACGCACTCACTCTGTTGCGCTATGGCCGCTTCCGCACCGAAGCCTTCACCCGAAAGTCGTATCCGCTCTCCGACATTCAGCGGGCTTTCGAGGAACTGGCGAGAGACCCGACCGCGCTCAAGGTTCAGATCGTTCCCTGACGCTCGTTCGAGTTACTCCGAGCCCCAGCGGACGAACGGCGACGGCCGCGCCGACGTGCCAGGGCGTTTCTTGCGCCTCAACGCGCGGCGTGACAGATGAAGGCGAAGCCGTCCATCCCGAAGCCCGAGCGATGATGCCCGTTGAGGCAGCAATCCGGCAGGGAGAGCATGACGAACGCTACGGCGAGCGCGCCCCAGATCGCGGGACGCGGAACGATGACCGCACAGGAAAACCCTGCGCGCGATGGGCGAAAGTCATGATGTGGCTCCTGCATTGGAAACTGCGTCGAATCGTTCGCGACGGCGGCGCGCCTCGATCATTTCGGCGATGATGGAGAGCGCGATCTCCTCCGAAGTGATCGCGGAAATGTCGAGGCCGGCTGGCGCTTTGATCGCCGCGAGGCTGGCCGCGGGCACGCCGTCGGCGGCGAGTTCTCGCTTGAGCGTCTCGCCCTTGCGGCGGGAGCCCACAAAGGCGCGGTACCGCGCCGGCATCGCAGCGGCGGCCTTCAGGGCCGCGCGGTCTCCCGCCCCTTGCGTCGAGACGACGACATAGGCTCCCTCCCCCGCGGAGGCCGGCGGCGCCAAGCCTTCGCACCGCGTCGGACCATCGCCGAAGCGATCGAGATCTTCCGGCTGCGCCGCCACGGTCACTGCGAAGCCGAAGGTCGGCGCGAGGCTCGCGAGCGCGATGGCGACGGGCGAGGCGCCCAGAATGAGAAGCTTCGGCTTTGGCAGCACCGGCTCCACGAATATGTCCATCGTGCCCTGGCTTGGGCAGGAATTTTTCGCGAAGACGACGCCAGCCCGGTCCTGTCCCGGCGCAACGCCGAGTTCGTCGAGTCCTGACTGGGGCGTGATCGACACAAGCCGGGAGCGTCCGTCGAGCAGGCTCTGGCGCGCCGCCTTCAGCACCGCTGCACGGGCGCATCCGCCGCCGATCCAGCCTTCCTCGATCGTCCCGTCCGCCGCGATCAGCGCCTTGGCGCCCGCCTTGGCGGCGGTCACCGAGACGGTGCGCACCACCGTCGCAAGCGCGAACGCCTCGCCGTTCGCCTGCCGCTGCGCCGCGCGATCGAGCACGTCCATATCAGAGCCTCGCCAGATAGGGTTCGAGCGCCGCGAGACTGGCGAGATCATGCGCCGGCGCGAACAGGTCGACGTAGGGCAACGCGGCCCGGAGGCCCCGCGCCACGGGAGAGAATCCGTCCCGACCGGTCAGCGGATCGAGCCAGACGATGCGCCGACATCGGCGGCGCAGCGCGCGCATCTCCGCGGCGAGCCGTTCTGGATCGCCGGTGTCATAGCCGTCCGAAAAGATCATCACGCAGGCGCGGCCGCGAAGCGCTGCGCTTCGCATGAGAGCGGTTGAACTCGGCAAGGCAATCGCCGATCCGCGTGCCTCCTCCGACGCCCTGCGCCATCAGCGATAATCGGTCGAGCGCCCGCTGCGGATTGCGTTCCCCAAGGGCGGCTGAGACATGGGCGAGGCGCGTGTGAAAAAGATAGGCCTCCGACTCGCGAAAAGCCTGCGCGATTGCGTGCAGGAAGCGCGTGAACACCGAAACGTAGAGCTCCATCGAGCCCGAGGCGTCGAGCAGCGCAACGATCCGCAACGGCTTCTGCTTCCGGCGGCGAAATTTGAGGTCGATCGGCTCGCCGCCCCGCGCGACCGAGCGGCGCAACGTCGCGCGCAGGTCGATTCGCCGACCCTTGCGCCGGGCCCGCTCGCGCCGGGTCAATCTGGCCCGCATTGTTCTGGCGAGTCTTTCCGCAATCGCCATCGCCTCCTCGCGTTCCGAGGGGCCCGCCAGCCGCGCGAAATCCTTTGTCGCAAGGGCTTCGTGCGCGGAGGCTCCGCGTTCGCGCCCGCGTCCCGCGCTCGCCGCATCACCATCTGTCTCAGCGCGCATTCGCTCCGGCAGCGTCTCCGAAACGGCGCCGCCTGGTCCGGTCTCGAAGCGCCGGGGACCGCTTGCGGCGCCGTCGCTCGTCAGCACGCCTCGCTTCATTCCTCTCCCGCGCCAGAAGGCGTCGAACAATTCGTCGAAACGCTCATATTCGGTCCGACTTGAGGCAAAGAGCGCCTTCAGCGCCGCGCGCAGCCGCTCGGGGCGGTCGGCGAGCGGGCTTGCGACGACTTGCGCGGCGTCGATCGTCTCGGCGCGTCCGACAGAGAAGCCAGCATCGCGCAGCGTTCGTGCGAAGCCCGTGAGCCTCCGACGCATGCCGGCGCCGAGCGGCGCGTGATGGCCGACGACGGGAGTCACGCCGCCCTCCCCGCAAGCCGCGCGGTCACTTCCGGAGTGACGCGCGCGCGATCTTCGTGGGTCTTCAAAAGGGCGAGCAGCGTCGCGTGGATAATTTCGGGCTCGGCGGACAGATCGGCGACGCCCAGGCCGGAGAGGGTCGCGGCCCAGTCGAGCGTCTCGGCGATGCCGGGCGTCTTGCGCAGTTCCTCCTTCCGCAAGCCTGCGACCATACGCGCGACCTGAAGGGCGAAGGCCGCGTCGATTCCGGGCTGACGCGCGTGCAGGATCGCGGCTTCGCGATCGATGTCGGGGAAGTCCAGATAGTGATAGAGGCAGCGCCGGCGCAGCGCATCGGACAACTCGCGCGCGCCGTTCGAAGTCAGGACGACGCGTGGAATAGACAGCGCCTTGACGGTTCCGAATTCCGGAATCGTGATCTGGAAATCCGATAGAAGTTCGAGCAAAAAGGCCTCGAACTCCTCGTCGGCGCGGTCGATTTCGTCGATCAGCAGGACAGGCGGCGTCTGTCGGCGGATCGCGGCCAGGAGCGGGCGCTCAAGCAGATAGTCCTCGGAAAAGATCCGCGCTTCAATCGACTCCGGGCTCTGCCCGGATCCCTCGCGCGCCTTGATCGCGATGAGCTGCCGCTGATAATTCCACTCATACAGCGCCGAACTCGCGTCGAGCCCTTCATAGCATTGCATGCGGATCAACTCGACGCCATGCACTTGCGCAAGCGCCTTGGCGACCTCCGTCTTGCCGACCCCGGCTTCGCCCTCGATGAGCAGCGGGCGCCGCAGGTAGTCCATCATCCACAGCGCAGTCGCAAGCTCGCGGTCGGCGATATAGCCGACCTCGGCAAGTCGGGCTGCGATCTTCTCGCGCGGGATGGATGCGGGCATTGCCTCAGGACTTAGGCATGGAGCCCAAGCTTCTCAGCCGCAAGCCATGTGCGATAGGCGTCATGCGGCATGGAGATGTGCGTCGAGCCCAAAAACTTGAAGGCGTCGTTCACCGCGTTGGCGAAGCAGGGCACGGAGCCGACATTGGGGCTCTCGCCGACGCCCTTCGCGCCGATTGGGTGATGCGGAGAGGGAGTCACAGTGTAATCGGTCTCCCAATGCGGGGTCTCGACCGCGGTCGGCAGGAAGAAGTCCATAAGGGAAGCGCCCTTGACGTTCCCGAAATCGTCGTAGACGATCTCCTGTCCCATGGCGATTGCGTAACCTTCCGTGCAGCCGCCGTGCACCTGGCCCTCGATGATCATCGGGTTGATGCGCGTGCCGCAATCATCGAGCGCATAGAAGCGGCGCACTTTATGGACGCCCGTATCGACGTCGATGTCCATCACGCACACATAGGCTCCGAACGGATAGGTCATGTTCGGCGGATCGTAATAGCTGACGGCTTCAAGTCCCGGCTCCATCCCGGGCGGAACCTTATTGTAGGCGGCCCAGGCGATCTGGCTCATCGTCTTGTGCGCCTCGGGATTGCCCTTGACGCGAAAGCGGTCGACGTCCCATTCGAGATCGTCCTCGTGCACTTCGAGCATGAAGGCGGCGATCATTTGCGCCTTGGCCTTGATCTTGCGCGACGCCATCGCGATCGCCGCGCCAGCGACTGGCGTTGAGCGCGATCCATATGTGCCCAGGCCATAAGGCGCGGTGTCTGTGTTGCCCTCCTCGACCGCGATGTCGTCGGCGGGAATGCCGATCTCGGTGGCGATGATCTGAGCCCAGGTGGTTTCGTGACCCTGACCCTGGCTCTTGGAGCCCATGCGGGCAATGACCCGGCCCGTGGGATGGATACGAATCTCGGCGGAATTGAACATGGCGATGCCAAGAATGTCGCAGTTCTTCGAAGGGCCGGCGCCGACGATCTCGGTGAAGAAGGCAACGCCGATTCCCATGAGGTCGCGCGTCTCGCCGCGCCGGAACGCCTCCTGCTTGGCCCTCTGCTCCTCGCGGAGCGCGCGGTAGCCCGTCGCCTCGACCGCCTTCTGCATCGCCGTGTGATAGTCGCCGGAGTCGTACTCCCACCCCAGGGCCGACTGATAAGGGAACTGTTCGCGCCGGATGAAATTCTTCACCCGGAAATCGACCGGGTCCATGTTGAGCTTCTGCGCCATGATGTCCATCGCGCGCTCGATCGCGTAGGCCACCTCGGTCACGCGGAAGGAGCAGCGATAGGCGACGCCGCCCGGCGCTTTGTTGGTATAGACGCCATCGACGCTGAGATGCGCGACAGGGAAGTCGTAGGACCCCGTCACAATGTTGGAAAAGCCTGCCGGCCATTTCGAAGGGTCGGCGCAGGCGTCGAAGGCGCCATGGTCGGCGAGGATGTGCACACGCAGGCCCGTGACGCGGCCCTCCTTCGTCGCAGCGATCTCGGTTGTCATGTGGTAGTCGCGCGCGAACGAGGTGGTCGACAGATTCTCGATCCGGTCCTCCACCCATTTGACGGGCAGACCCGTGACGATGGAGGCGACCGCCGCGCAGATATAGCCCGGATAAGCGCCGACCTTGTTGCCGAAGCCGCCGCCGATGTCGGGCGAGATCACATGGATCTTGTGCTCCGGCAGGCTGGAGATCAGCGCGACCACGGTGCGGATCACATGTGGAGCCTGGAACGTGCCGTAGATGGTGAGATCGCCGGTGATCTTGTTGAAGCTGCAAACGGTCTGGCAGGTTTCGAGCGGGCACGGGTGCACCCGCTGATAGGAAAGGAGGTCCTTGGTCGTCACTTCCGCCTTGGCGAAGGCCGCGTCGGTCAGTTCGCCGTCGCCGACCGCCCATGTGAAAATATGGTTTGGATGCTTGCGCGCCCCGTGCGCGCCTTCCGTTTTGTCCTTGATGTCCTCGCGCAGGATTGGCGCATCGGCGTCCATCGCCTTGAAGGGGTCAACGAGAACGGGAAGCGGTTCGTATTCGACCTCGACGAGATCGGCCGCGTCGGCTGCGACATAGCGGTCCGTCGCAACGACGAAGGCGATCTCCTGATTCTGGAACAGCACCTTCCCGTCGGCGAGCACCATCTGCACATCGCCCGCGAGCGTCGGCATCCAGGCGAGGTTGACGCCCTTGAGGTCCTCGGCGGTCAAAACGGCGAGCACGCCTGGGACAGCTTTGGCCTTCGACGTGTCGATCTTCACGATCCGCGCATGTCCGTGGCTCGATCGATGGAAGTCGCCGTGCAGCATGCCCGGCAGCTTGATGTCGTCGACGTAATTGCCCTTGCCCTGCGTGAAGCGCACGTCCTCGACGCGCTTCCGCTTGCAGCCCATGCCCTGCAGCTTGTCGGCGCGCTCGAGCGCGGATGGGGTGGTCGGAGCGTTCATTCCGCGGCTTCCCTGAATTCGAGCCCATTGAGCTTGGCGGCGGCGTATTGAATCGCCCTGACGATGTTCTGATAGCCCGTGCATCGGCAAAGATTGCCGGATATGCCGATCCGGATTTCCGCCTCGGTCGGCGACGGGTTCTCCTGCAGAAGCCGATGGGCGCGCAGGATCATGCCGGGCGTGCAGAACCCGCATTGGAGCCCGTGCATCTCGCGAAAGCCTTCCTGCAGCGCGTGAAGCTTTCCGTCCGGCGCGGCCATGCCCTCGATGGTGAGCACGTCCGCGCCCTCAGCCTGAATCGCGAACACCGTGCAGGATTTCACGGATTTCCCGTCCATATCGACCGTGCAAGCGCCGCAGTGCGTTGTATCGCAGCCAATATGAGGACCGGTGAGACCGAGGTTCTCCCGCAGGTAATAAATCAGCAGCGTGCGCGGCTCGACTTCCGCCGAGACCGGTTTGCCGTTGACCGTCATGCCGACGTTCACTTTGGACATAGGCGAAGCCTCTTCAGGACGCGGCGCGGGCGAACGCGCGGGACAGGGCTCGCGCCGTCATGACGCCGGCCATTTTGGCGCGATATTCGGCGGACCCCCGCCCATCCTCGGCTGGAGAAGCGATCGCCTCGGCGGCTGACGCGGCCCTGACCAACGTCGCCTTGTCGAGCGCCGATCCGATGGCCGCGCTTGCGGCTTCCGCGGCGAGCAGCGGGCGGTCCGCCACATTGGTGAGCCCGATCGCGCAGGTTGCGACGCGACCGCCGGAGACCGTGAGGATCACCGCCGCCGCGGCGGTCGCGTAGTCTCCGACCTTTCGCTTGAGCTTTTCGTAGGCAAAACCGTGCGGCTTCGGCTGAACGGGAATGCGGATCTCGGTCAGAATCTCGCCGGGCTGGGCGGCCGTTTCATAAATCCCGAGATAATAATCGCGCGCCCGTACGCGCCGCGTCCCGGCCGGACCGCGAAGCTCGTAGCTCGCGTCGAGAGTCATCAACAGGGCGGGCATGTCGTTGCCCGGATCGCCATTGGCGGCATTGCCCCCGATCGTGCCCAGGTAACGCACCTGCGGGTCGGCGATCTGCTCGGCGGCCTCGCGGAGAATGGGCGCATGCGCCGCAAGCGCTTCGCTCGCGATCACCTCGTGCTGGGTGGTCATCGCGCCGATGACCACCTCGCCGCCGTCCACGCGGACGCCTTTGAGTTCGCGGACGCCCGCGAGATCGATGAGATGGCTCGGCTGCGCGAGGCGGAGCTTCATCATCGGAATGAGGCTGTGTCCGCCGGCGAGCAAGCGCGCATCGCTGTCGAGGCTTCCCAACATCGCGATCGCTTCCGCGACCGTGGAGGGACGGTGGTATTCAAACGAGCCTGGGATCAAGCGTTCCTCCCGAGCGAGCCGTCGGTCGCCGGGTTCGTTCCGGGGGAACGGCGGCGAAGCGAAGGGGAGGACAGAGTGCGGCGCACAATCAATCGCGCCTGAACCGTCCGATCGAAAAAGGCGCCAAGCGACCCTGTTTTGCACGAAATGCGGTCAATCCGGGGAGTCGCTTGCACGAAATGCGGCTGGCGTCCGGCGCTCGATTTGCGCTTTGACCTCGCGATATTGACCGCGCGCGATTGGGACTGTGCAGCGCACCGGCCTGCCGAGTTCCGCGACGCCCGCGTCTCCGGTCCGGCGGACGCGAGTCACATGGGCGAGGCTAACGATGTAGCTGCGGTGAACCCGAAGGAAGTCAGTTTTGTCGAGGGCGGCTTCGAGGCTGCTGATGGCCCGGTTGCAGAAATATTCCTTCTCGCCGTCGTGAATGAATGTGTAATGCGCGTTGGCGCGAATCGCATAGACGTCCTCGACGGCGAGCGGAAATGTCCGCCCGTCCTTCTCCACCCGGATACTGGCCGCACGTGCAGGCGGAGCCAGACGCGTCGTCGATTGGGCTTCCGGCGGCGCGGCAGAGCCGAAGTCGGCGGACGTCATCGGAATGGGCAGGCCCGAAGCGGGCGCGAGTCCCTCGGGACTCATCACGAGACGCGGCGCCTTCGGTTGCGAATCCGGCACGAGCGACAGCAGGAAAGCGCCCGAAACGCCGAACGATATCACCGTTGCGAGAAGCGCAAGGGCATTGCGTGAGAGCGCCAATTCCGCCTCGACGAAACGGCTGACGTCAAAGCAGAGCGGATCGAGCCGCATGCCTGCCATCGCCGTATAATGCATGCCCGAGATGGCGAGGCCGAGGACGACCGCGCCGGCAAACAGCCGCGGCCTATTGGGACGGCTGCCGAGCGCGATCAGCGCAAAGCCGCTCGCGCAAATCGACACGACGATCGAAGCGACGACGAAGGGCGGCTCCTGGTAAGTGGGTCCCGCCAGATGGACTGCGGACATGCCTACGTAGTGCATGACCGAAATGCCTAGCCCCATCGCGATGGCGCCGAGCGCTATCCGCAATCTCGGCAATCGAGTTCGCGTGCGTGGCATAGACGCCGAGCCCCACCACGATCACGCAAATCAGAAATGACGTTAGGGTCGGCATCACCAGATAGTCGATGGCGCTGGGAAAGCTCGCCGCGAGCAGGCCCACGAAATGCATCGACCAGACCCCGGTCGCCAAAGTCACGGCCGAACCGGCAAGAACCAGGCGTCGGCGCGACCCCGTCGCTGTGTCGATTTCGGCCGCCAGAGAAAGTCCGACGAAGCTGCCCTAAATCGCGATCGCGACCGAGAGCAGCACGAGCCATGGCTCGTGAGGAATTGTCATTCCTCGCCTCCCTTATGCCCGCAGAGTCTAGGCGCCGCCATCGGGACGAGCAAGGAAATACCGATGTATGTTGATATATACTTCGCCCGCGAGGCCAATGGCGCCTGAAAAGCCCCGACCAGCTTGGGCTTTTTCGCGATCCAAGACAGGACGCCTCAACAGATGCTTGGGAGGCGTCGCACGAAAAGCGGTAGCGCCCGGTGCGGGCGCCCATCAACGATGAGGCTTGGGCGCCTCTGTCATTCCTCTGCGATCCCGTGAGGAACGGCGGCCGCGAGCGCTTACGCGACCGGCGCAACCTCCACGAGGTCCGTCGACGCCGAGCCCTCCGCGATGATAAGCCCGAATTCCGCCGTCCTCGAACGGCGCCGCGTCATCGCTGGCTTTAAGCCCCACGCCGTCCACGCGGGCGACGATTTCGCGGCCGCGGACCTCCATGGAGAAATCGTAAGCCTTCTCGAGCGACCACGCGAACGCCGCCTCCGCGAGTATCGTCCGCTCGTCGTCCCTCACCTTGACGAGGCGAACCCTGTCCTTCGACTCGAGCAGGATCGCATAATAGCGCCGCAGGCCCTGAACGCGCGCGGCGAGACCGGCGCTCGGGCCGAGGTGAACAGTCATCGCGCTGGATACGCGATAGTCCGTCCAGTCCCGGGCGCCGTGGATGATCAGGCCGGTTCCCCGGTCCTGCGAGATGCGGAAGGCGGCGGCGAAATTCTTGCTGAAGAAGCTGACATTGTTGACCCACGCCTGACGCCAGAATGCGCTGGGCTCCTTGGGCCGTCCCAGCTTCAGACGCGGCGCGCCGCTCCAGCCAAGCGAATCGAGCCACACGACGCCATCCACGCGTGGGCCGGGCGCCGCGAGCGCGAGGCCAAGCTCCTGGATTGGCTGTCCGTCGAGATCCGGAATTGTCCACTCGATCGTCCGCGTCTCGCCAGGCGTGAGCGAAGCGACCGGACCGTCGAATGGAAAAAGCTGATCGTCGCGTCCATAGACCTTGATTCGAATCGATATCTCGACGGCGCCTGTGTTTCCCCTGTCGGCGATGACGCGGGCGCGAACAATCTGGCCCGGATAAAGTCGCGGGCTGGCTTGCAGATCATAGGTCCGCATCTCGGCGACATTCGGCGGCGCGAACATCGGGGTCATCGCAGCAGCGGAACGCCCGCGCGCAAGACCCTGGAATCGCAGCGCCAGCGCTGGCCCCGTCGGCAGAGTTCCGTGCTCGACCCGCAGGAGATCGGTCTGCACCTTGTCGCTTTCCGCCATAAATCCCTGCACGCTGCCGGGCAGGGAAAAATGGAACTGAGCGCCGTCCTTTGGCGCGGGCTCGGGTTCGAGACCACCGAGCTGGCGACCGAGATTTGCGATGTCATAGGCGATGCGGACGGCATCGTTCACCGCATATCCACCGTCGCTTGCCGAGACCAGCGTGCGGTCTGCGAGCGGCCCGCGCCAGTCGGGGCCACCCTCAAGGCCCTGAAGCCCGAGCATGATTCCAAGAAGGCAGCCGACGTTGCCGGAATTGCAGTCCGTGTCCCAGCCGGCCGTGTTGACGATGGTCATCGCGGTGTGGAAATCGCGCGGCGCATAGAGCAAGGCGAGATGAATGAGGGCGTGATTCGGGACCACGTGGCAGTTCCCCGGGAATTTGTCATATCCGTATTCGTCCTCGATCTTCTGCCGCGCGTCGCGCCAGTCGGGGAATTTCGCGCGCCATCCGCGAACGTCGGCCACCAGGCGCGCGATTAGGGAATTGCCGGGAATGACGGAGAGGCCGACATCGAGCAGATGGTCGATGTCCGAGGAAACGAAGGCTTCCGCCTCCATCGCCGCCAGCAGCTTTGCGGCATATACGGATTCGCCGTCATGGCTGACGCTGCCTGCGGCCTCCGCAAGACGCGCGGCGAGCTTTGGCTTTCCGGGCGCCACCATCGCCCAGCCGTCAATGAATATCTGCGCGCCGATCTGTTCGGCGACGGCTTCGCCGTTGACGGCGATCGAGCCGGAGTGCGGCGCC
Source organism: uncultured Alphaproteobacteria bacterium (assembly GCA_963824465.1). Classification (GTDB taxonomy): domain Bacteria; phylum Pseudomonadota; class Alphaproteobacteria; order Rhizobiales; family Beijerinckiaceae; genus Roseiarcus. Next base: position 381,377 of record CAWGPL010000014.1, on the reverse strand, counting down.
GGAACGCCGCCCGCCAAATTCAGCCACGCCGTGTGCTCGGTGGAATTTCCCCTGCCGCCCCACCACAGGATCGAACGCTGCTCGATGATCGAATTGAGCCACGTCTTGCCGATCTCTTCGGCCGAGAGATCCTCTTTTACGCCATGCTCAGCCAGCGCGCGGACGAAGGTGAACGTTCCTGAGACGTCGTCATCCGTCACGACCAGAGGGACGCCAAGCCGATCGTGGACATAATATTCAATGGCGCCGAGCTCTCGCATGATGCGCTGATATGTCCAGCCCTCGAACGGGCGTCCAAGATAGACGCCGATGAGCTTGCCAAGCACGCCCGCATAGACGCGCTCAAGATAATCCGCGGGAACAGACATACGAGTTTCCTTACGTTGAGGCTGGACTGCGCGTCATCCCTTGACCGAGCCGCTCGCCATGCCCTCGATGAAACGACGCTGCATCAAGAGAAAAAACACGAGGCACGGCGCCACGATGATGAGCGCCGCGGCCATGATCTCCCCCCAATCGCTGCTGTACTGGCCGCCGAGCGTGTAGAACCGCACAACCGCTGTCTGGTTGTCGTGACTCTGCAGGAAGGTCGAGGAGATCAGAAACTCGTTCCAGGTGTTCAGGCCGGAGATGATCGCGACCGTCAGAAGGCCCGGCGATACGATGGGCAAGGTGATTCGCGTGAAGATTTGCCAGCGAGAGACGCCATCGACGATCGCCGCTTCCTCGATCTCCGGAGGAATCGCGAGGAAGTAGGTTCGCAAGAGAAAGATGGAGAAAGGGCTGAAGATCGCCGCATAGACGAACGACAGCGCGAATACGTTGTCGATAAGTCCGAGGCGCGCGAATCCAAAATAGAGCGGAAACAGATAAAGCTGGATCGGCAGCGTCGTCGTCGCGAGCAGATAGGCGCTGATCCAGCGCCAGCCGCGCACGCTTCGGCGCGCCAGCGCGTAGGCCGCCATCGAGCAAGTCGAGCAGATCCAGACGATCGTCAAGGCGGTCAATTCCGCGCTGTTCAGCAGCGATCGGCCAAGCTGCGCATCTGTCCAGGCCCGTGCGAAATTGATCCATTGCGGCGTTCTCGGCAGCGCGAGGGGATTGGCGACGATCTCCGCGCTCGTCTTCAGCGCGCTAATGACAGTCAAGCCCAATGGAAAGAGCGCCATCGCGGCGCCGATTGTCAGGATGAAATAGGATGCGAGAACCGTCCCGCGACCGAGGGACTGGTTCATCAGACTTCACTCTGCTGCTGGATGCGGACATAAAAGACGGTGGCAATCAGGCCAAAGAAGCTGATGACCAGCGCGACGGCGGCAGCCGGCCCCACCGTGTAGTTGTAGAAGGCATATCGATAGGAAAGCGTCGACAGCACTTCGCTCGCGTAAGCCGGGCCGCCCTGCGTCAGGACGTAGACGAAGTCGAACGCCAGGAAGGACCAGATCACGGTCATGATCATCATGAGCGTGATCGTCGGACGGATGGCGGGAATGAGGATATAGCGCATCAGCGAGACGAATCCGGCGCCATCCATCACGGCGGATTCGATTTGGGCGGAATCGACTTGACGCAACGCCGCGAAGAAGATGACCGCGAGAAATCCCCACCAGTGCCAGAGATCGACCGCCGCCACGGCGTAGAGCGCAGTGGTTGGACTCGCGAGCGGATCGGACAGCGGCAGACCGTAAAGCCTGAGCCATCCGACGACGCCTGACTCCGGATTGTAGATCATCCCTTGCCAGACGCGTGCGACAACGACGGTCGCGATGATGACCGGGAGAAAGTAGACGATCTGAAAGAACGCGCGCCCCCGCCGCACGACGAGAAGCATGGAGGCCGCCCCCACGCCCATGGCCATCGGGATCGTGAGAAAGATGAGGGTCCATTTGATGTTGTTCAGCAGCGCCGAAGCGAAGACGGGATCGGCGAAAATGGCCCGAAAGTTATCGAGCCCGACCCAGGTCGGCGTTGAGGCTCCGTCCCATTCGACGAAAGCCATGGCGATCGTCAGAAACGCCGGGATCAGGATGATGACGACGTTGATAAGGAGCGCCGGCAGAAGGAAAAGCATTGAGCCTCTTTGAGGCGGGACAGCGGAAGAAACAGGACGCCAGTGAGCGAGGGGCTGGCCGAGCCGCCCCTCGCGCGGCTCGTCAGCGCGGGGCCGGCGGCGGCACTTTACCCTCCGCGAGTTCCTTGGCGAAGATCTCCTGCATCTTCTTCAGGTAGTCTTCGGTGCTGATCTGTCCGAGCCAGACCTGCTCAATTCCGTGGATCAGATAATCCTCTGTGGCCGGCGGCCAGAAGGTCCAGGTCGTATAGCCGTAGTTTCCCTCTCCAACGGCCTTTGCAAAATTCGCGAACGTCGTCGCGAAGAGCGGCGAGACATTTTTGGAAAGCTTGGCTTCGTTGATCGAGGTCAGAGGCAGGTTCCAGTCGCCGGGCCAGTCCTTGCTGATGCGATCGTAAAATTCGTCCGAATACAGGTAGTCGAGGAACGCGCACGCGCCGTCGGGATTGGCGGAGTTCTTGTTGATCGACATGGTGCTGCCGGTGCCGACCGCATAGAGCGGATAGGGAACCCCCTCGCGCAAGCTTGGGAACGGCGCGACGCCGAGCTCTTGCCCGGTCTGTTTGAAGGCGGCCACCATGTTGTCGAACGAGAAAGTGCCGTTGGGCGCCATGCCCGCTTGGCCTTTCGCGAGGAGAAGCGCCTCCTGATCGCCGGTCAGCGAGAAATAGTTCTTTCCGAACCAGCCCTTCTGGTACCAGTCCTTAAGCTCGTTGATCGCCTGGACGAAAGCGGGATCGGTCCAGGGTATCTCGCCCTTGAGCGCCTTGTAGATGTTCTCAGGCCCGGCCGAATGGTTGAGCGCCACCGTCACGTGCCATTCGTTCGCCGCGCGCCAGTCGCCATTGCCGACGGAGAAAGGCGTGATGCCCTTGGCCATCATGGCTTCAGCGAGCGCATTGAGTTCGGCTTTCGTCTTCGGCGCCTTCCAGCCGTTCTTATCGAAGAGGGTCTTGTTGTAATAGAGGACCATCGTCTCGAACGTGCGCGGCAGAGCGTAATTGTGGCCCTGATATTCGCCCGTGCGCAGCATCGGCTTCAGAATGCGTTTGTCGAGATGGTCTTTCTCGATGCAGCCGTCGAGCGGCAGCAGATGACCTGACTGGACGAGCGCGAGCGTCGTGCTGGGCCCAGGCGTCATGACGATGTCGGGACCCTTGCCTGCGACGACAGCCATGCGGATCTGCTTGTCGGCCGTACTCGAAGGCCTGAAATCGATCGTCAGCGGATCCTTCGGATGCGCGGCGTTGAAGGGCGCCACAAGATCCTTCTGAAGGATGCGCTGCTGCGCCGGATTTGCGCCGCGCTGGTACCAAAGGACGACCGGTCCGTCCGCTCGCGCCGGAGGAGCCAGCGAAAGGACGGACGCAAGCGCGAGCGCGCCGCTCAACGCCGCCCTGATCGGCAAAGCCTTTAGCATCTGCATGTCATTCTCCTTGCGTTTCATCCAACAGTTTTTGGCTTGGTTTCATGCGGACTGCCGTCGCATGATCTCGAATGGCATCTCCCGCCGACGCCCAGGCGTCTCGGAAGGCAGGTCGTTCAAACGTTCGAGAAGCATCTCGGCGGCCACGCGACCGAGTTCGTGCTGGAACTGATTGACCGTCGAAAGCGGCGGCGTAACGACGCGGGACGCAAAGATGTCGTCGAACCCCATCACCGCGACGTCTTCCGGAATTCTCAGCCCCAATTCGCGGATCGCCGTCATGGCGCCGAGCGCCATGAGATCGTTGGCGGCGAAAATGGCGGTCGGCCGCGGCGACGCTTCGAGGGCTTGCCGCGCCGCGCGATAACCGTCTTCCTCGTTGAAGTCTCCGCGCGCCACCAGCGCCTGGGTCAGACCCGCCTCACCGATGGCCCGCAGATAGCCGGCGGTCCGATGACTTCTCCGGGCCGCCAAGGCCCGCGATCATCGCGATCTGCCGATGGCCTCTTTCGATGAGATAGACGGTGGCCGCGCCGGCCGCCGCGACGTTGTCGACGAAAAGATTATCGATCGGCAGCGCGCCGCCGCGCTTGGCGGAGGTCTCTATCCGCACGATGCAAACGCCCGCCTGAGCGAGGGGGGTAAAATCAGGCGCGCGAAGGGTAAAAAAGACGCCGACGACCCCGTCGATCGTCCCGCGAAGGCTCCAGTCGAGGAACCGGCGCTCGCGCGCCGCCGAGCCATCCGTGTTGACCGCTATGACGTCGTAACCTGCCGCGTCCGCCGCAGACTGCACGCCGCGCATCAGAGACGGATAGAAAGGGTTGGCGACGTCCGGCACGACGCAGGCAAGCGTCATCGTTCGGTTGGTCTTCAGCGCCTGAGCGGAGCGATTGGGCACATATCCGAGCCGACGGGCCGCCGCGAGAACCTTCTCGTAGGTCTCCGCGGGTAGGGCGGCCGTCTTGCCGCCGCTGAGAACCATGGACACGGTGGCCTGAGAGACGCCGGCGGCGTTGGCGACCTCCCGTTGCGTGATTCTGGGCTGTTTCAAGGTGACTGCGCGATCAGGTCGACTGTATCGTTTATACGTATCAGCGCATCGCGCGCCGGGCAAGAGAATTGTCTCGGAAGCGCCTGCGCGATGCGGATTGCTCCGATCGACTCCTTCCCCTTCCTGGCGTCGGCGCGCCCAGCGCCAGATCGCCCATTGCCGGCGGAGCGGCGAGGCTTTGCGGATGGGGGCGAAGGGGTCGCTCGCGCGGTCGAGGGCGTCGAGGTCGAGGGGCAGCGCGCCGAGGGGGATGAAGGCAGGGAGGATTTCAGCGGCCGAGCCGGGAAGCGCTGGGACGTCATCGCGAGCGGAGCGAAGCGATCCAGAGGCCGCAGGGCGGTCACTGTCCGTCTGGATCGCCGCGCCCCTTCGGGGCTCGCGATGACGGATCGGCGGCTTGAGCCGCCGCTCCGTCTCCACGAGCTTTTCGCGCGCCAGCGCTCGCATCTCGGCGCAGGCGGCGCGCACGGCGGGGGTCGCGCGGCGGGCGTCGAAATCGGCAAGGCTCGCGCCGTGGCGAGCCGCGACGTCGACGGGAAAAAGCGTCGGCGCGGCGCCCGCCCTCACGGGCAGTTCGAACAGCATGCGCGTCAGCGCGAGCGCCGCTCCGGCGGGAAGATCGGCGCGGGCTTCGTCGTGCTCGCGCCCGCCTGCCGATATGCGCGCGGCGAGGCGCAGACGGGCGCCCTCGCTCTCATCGGCGAAATTCTCGAAGGCATGGAGGGTGAAATCGTCTTGCGGCTGAAGCTCCTGCAGCCGGGCGTCGAGCATGGCTTCGAGATCGCTCAGCGGCAGCGCGTAAGTTTGTACGGCGGCGGCGAGCGCAAGCATCACCGGATCGCCAGACCCTTCCTCACGCCGGTCGCCCAGCAGGACTTCGCGCCGCCACGCGAGGCGCATCGCCACGAGGTTCGGGTCGCGAGCGCGAAAGCGGGCCTGCCGGATTTCATAGTCGAAGGCGGCGAGCGCGATCAGCGCATCGCGCCGTTCGGGCGGCGCATAAAGGGCGCCGAGCCATTCGTCGCGGGCGTGTTCGCGGACGAGCGCCGCGCAATAGGCGTTGGCTTGCGCGAGCGCGTCGAGGCCGCTCACGGCGCGGCGATCAGCGCCGCGGCGACCCGGCGCCCCTCGTCCTGCATGATGTTGTAGACGCGCAGGGCCGGGCCGGTCGCCATCGCTTCGGAACGCAGGCCCGCCCCGCGCAGCGCCGCTTTCAGCGCGGCCGAGAGCGGCGCCATTTCGGCGCCCGTCCCGATCACCAGAAATTCGATCGAGCCCGGCGCAGCGGCTGTCTCCTGAAACAGCGGGCGAAGAGATTCCGGCGTCAATTCCGCAAGGGTCGCGGCTTCGAGCCCCTGCACGCCTCGCGGCGTCGCGAGAATCGAGCCCTCATGCTTCATGCCGGCGAAAGCGAAGGCTCCGCCTCCATGCGCCGCGATGGGGTGGCGTCCCGGCGCGAAAGGCTGCGGGCGCCTTCGGCGTCAAACCTGAACTTTCGTCTCCGCCGCCGCCTCCGCTTCTTCCTTCTTCTTGTCGAAGACGTCGGCGCGGACGCCCATGTAGATCAGCATCGGCGAGCAGATGAAGATCGACGAATAGGTGGCGACGAAAATGCCCCAGATCATCGCGGCCGAGAACGAGCGGATAACATGTCCGCCGAGGAAAAACAGTGCGAGCAGGGCAAGGAAGACCGTGGTCGCCGTCATGATCGTGCGCGGCAGCACGGCGTTCACCGACATGTCGACGATCTCGGCCGTCGAGAGGCGCTTATATTTGCGCATCATCTCGCGGATGCGGTCGAGCACGACGACGGTCTCGTTCAGCGAATAGCCGACGATGGTCAGAATCGCCGCGATCGACGTCAGGTTGAATTCGATCTGCGTCACGCAGAAGAAGCCGACCGTGAGCAACAGGTCGTGCATCGTGCCGATGATCGCGCCGATCGCGAACTGCCATTCGAAGCGAAACCACAGATAGGTCAGGACCGCGATGATCGCCACGACGACGCCGAGCGTGCCGCTCTGCACCAGTTCGCGCCGAGACGCTGGGGCCAACCGAGTCGACGCTGCGGAATTCGAAGTCGTTGGAAAAGGCTCCGCGCAGCTTGGCGACCGCCGTCTGCTCACCCTGATTGCCGCCCGGCTGCTCGCTGATGCGCAGGATCACCTCGGCGCCGCGGCCGATCTGCTGCACCTCGACCGGCCCGAGGCCGAGGCTGTCGGCCTTGGCGCGGAAATCCGCCATGTTCAGTTCGCCGCTCTTGGCGAGCAGATCGACCTGGGTTCCGCCGGCGAAGTCGATGCCGAAATTCATGCCCACGAGGACGAACATCACCACCGAGACGATCGAGAGCACCGCCGACAGCGGATAGCTCACGCGGCGGAACCGCATGAAGCCGAACTTCGTGTTCTCCGGCGCGAGGCGGAAAAGCCTCATGCCGAACAGGCCGCGGGGCGGCGGCAACGACGCCGGGGCGTTCATATCGGAATCCTCGTGGGCCGCGTCTGCCGATACCACAGCGCAATCATCATGCGCGTCATCGTGACGGCGGTGACGATGGAGGTGATGATGCCGAGGCCGAGCGAGACGGCGAAGCCGCGCACGGCGCCCGACCCGAACAGGTAAAGAATAAGTGCGGCGACGAACATCGTGACATTGGAGTCGACGATCGTCGCGAAGGCGCGCTTGAAGCCCGCGTCGAGCGAGGAGAGCACGGAACGCCCCATATGCGCCTCCTCGCGGATGCGCTCATAGATCAGCACGTTCGAATCGACCGCCATGCCGATCGTGAAGACGATGCCCGCGATGCCGGGCAAAGTCAGGGTCGCGCCCAGAAGCGCCATCGAGGCGAAGATAAGCAGAATGTGCACGGCCGAGCGCGAGATCGGCGAAGACGCCGAAGATTCCATAAGTCGCGATCATGTAGATGATGACGAGAATGCCGCCGACATAAGCGGCGTGCTTGCCGGCGTCGATCGAATCCTGCCCGAGGCCGGGGCCGACGGTGCGTTCCTCGACGACGGTGAGCTTGGCGGGAAGCGCGCCGGCGCGCAGCAGGATCGCCAGATTGTTGGCTTCGTCCACGGTGAAATTACCCGTGATGACGCCGGTGCCGCCCGTGATCGGAGAGCGGATCACCGGGGCGGAGATGACTTTGCCGTCGAGCACGATGGCGAAAGGCCGGCCGACATTTTCCGTCGTCACCAGGCCGAATTTCTGTCCCCCCGGAGGTTGAAGCGGAAGGTGACGTCGGGCTCGCCGGTCTGCTGGTCGAAACTTTGCTGTGCGTCGGTGAGGTCCGCGCCGTCGACCATCACGCGCTTCTGCACTTTCAGCGTGCCGCCGCCTTTCTGCATCGGCAGTTCCTCGACCTCGTTCGGCGGATCGCCGGGGTCGGCGACGAGGCGGAATTCGAGCTTGGCGGTCTGGCCGATGATCTCCTTGAGCTTGGTCGTATCCTGAAGGCCCGGCACCTGCACCAGCACCCGATTCTCGCCCTGCCGCTGGATCATCGTCTCCTTGGTGCCCATCGCGTTGACGCGGCGGTTCAAGACTTCGATCGACTGCGTGACGGCCCGCCGCACCTTTTCCGCGATGGCGGCGTCCGTCAGCGTGAGCTGCACGCCGGCGTCGCTTTGGCTCACGTCCAGCGTTCGGCCGTTGCCCCCGGCAAGCGGCCCGCCAATCGGCTGGCTGAGACTCTGGAGCAGATCATATGCGCGCCCGCGTTCCGTCGGATCGGTGATGCGCACGAGCACGCCACGCGGTTGGGTGGCGATGCCGCCCGAAAGCGCGAGCTTGCCCTCGCGCATCTTCTGGCGGACGTCGTCGCGCAACGCATCAACCTGGGATTTGACGACTGAGGCCTGGTCAACCTGCATCAGCATGTGCGCGCCGCCCTGGAGATCGAGGCCGAGCACGATCTGCCGGACAGGAATGAAGCTTGGCAGACGGGCGGCGAGCGCATCAACCATATTCGCGGGGAAGAAGCTCGGGATGATGAGCAGGATGGCCGCGACAACGAGCGCGATGACGGAAGCCAGTTTCCAGGGAGCGAATTGAAGCATCGGGCCTTCTTGAAATCAGGAGCTGCGGGCCTCGAGAGGGCAAACCGCAGTCATTGGCGCGGGATCAGGCGCTCGGCGCGTCCTTCTTGGCGGCAGTTTTGGCCGGCGGCGGAGCCGGCGCATCCTTCGCGTCGCCCTTCGACCGGACTTCGGCGATGCCGGAACGGGCGAGGCGCACGCGAACGTTAGGGGCGAGCTCGAATTCGACTTCGCTTTCGTCCACCGACTTTGTCACCTTGCCGATTAAGCCCCCGCTTGTGATGATGGTGTCGCCACGGCGGGCCGACTGCACCATGGCGCGCGTTTCCTTCGCGCGGCGCTGCTGCGGGCGCCACAGGACGAAATAGATGATGCCGATCATCGCCGCGATTGGGACCAGTTGAAGGAGCGTATCCATCGAACCGGCGGCGGCGCCGGCCGTTTGGGCATAGGCTTCGGTAACGAACACGGGCGAGGGCTCCGGACGGCGCTATTCCAGCGCCGCTCTCTGGGGATTACAAAAAAGGGCGTGCTTATATAGCCGCCGTTCCTGCGAAAGCAACGGCGGAACGGCGGCGCGGAGGCGGCGGCGCTTCGGCCTGCTCTGGTTGGCGCCCCGGTCGTTGTCCCCAAAGGCCGGCGCGGTCGACGCGCGCGGCTTAAGCGAATACGCAAAGTCAAAACCGGGATGGGGCATGTATTTCCCGTTGCGATGAAAGTTTCAGCGCCATTGCACAGCGATCGTCCTTGATGCGTCGCAGCATTCGTGTTAGCGCTCGCAACATCCAGACGAGAGATCGGCGGGGGGGTCCGTCGGCCATCGCGGATGGAGGTGCCCTTTGAAACAGATACTCGTTCTTTCCGCCGCCGGTGTTGGTGTCATCGGGCTGTGGAGCACAACCGCAACTTCGGATCCGGTCGGCTGGGTGCTGGCGCTTGCCGGCATCACCGGAGCCGGTTTCTTCAGCCGCCCCAAGACAAAGCCGTCAATGGACGTCGAAGAGATGGACGTGAAGGAATAGCCGGTCCGAGGCCGACTTTCGGCGGGCCCCGCCTGATGGCGGGCGTTCCCGCCGGTCGCCTCACAATTCCCACACCCTTAAGCCCTCCATGACATAGGGCGCGTATTTGAAGTCGCGGATCAGGGCGATCTTGTCGCCTGCCCAGTCGAGCAGGACGACATGGGTGAGGCCGCGCGTGGAGTTTTCCGGATCGCGGACCAGCAGGGCGAGACGATCCTCCGCCGTCCCGACGGAAAACCGCCAGTCGGACACCCCGCCATAGCGGGTGAAATAGACGGAAACGTCCTTTTTCCCGGCGAGACGGACGCGATTGGTGAGATCGAGCCGCACGTCTTCCGCGAGCAGGTCGCGCAGCGCATCGAAATCGCGGGCGTTGAACCGGTCGGCATAGTCGCGCAGGCGCTGTCGTTCCGCCGCCGAGAGGTTCGGAGGCGGCCCGTCCTGATGTCCGGCGACTTCGCGTAGCCGCAACCGCCCGCGATGCAGGGCGGCCTTCACCGCCGCAAGCGTCAATCCGAAGAATCTCAGCCGTCTCGGCCGGGCCGTATCCGAGCACGTCGACCAGCACGACGCAGGAACGCTGCGCCGCAGGCAGGGCGAGGAAGGTCGAGAGATTCGCAGCGGCGGCGACGCGCGCATCGGCCGCCGCCTGGTCGGCGAAGTTCAGCGCCTCGCCGTCGAACGGCGTTTCGAGACGCCGGCGGCGGCGCCGCAAGGCGTCCAGGGCGGCGTTGTGGGCGATGTGGAAGAGCCAGCCTTTGGGGTGCTCGATGGCGCCGCCAGCGGCGAGCGCCTGGGAAGCTTTCGCGAGCGCCTCCTGCACCACATCCTCGCCCTCGAACGCCGACCCCACCATCCGCGCGCAATAGCGGTGCAGGCTCGGACGTGTGTCCGCCACGAGCCGTTCGAAAGCGGCGGCGTCCAGGGCAGCCATGGCGTTCCTTCCTGTCTCGCTTGAATCGATGGCGCAAACCGCGCCCCGATCTTCAAGACGCCGCCGGTCGAGGAAAAGATTCAAAGGCCCGACAAATCTTTGCGGGACCGAATTCTTTTTCTCGATCGCGACGTCTTCCTTTCGACGGCGCGCAAAAAGCGGCGCCGGGCAAACTTGAGGATGGCGATCATGCAACGCGTGACTATCGTGCGCTACACCACGAAGCCCGAGCGGGCGGCCGAGAACGAAGCCCTGTCGAGGGCGGTCTTCGCCGAATTGGCGGCCGTCGGCGCCCGATCATGTGGCCTATGCGCTCTTTCGCAACGGACCGGACTTTTTGCATCTTTTTGTCAATCTGAAGGACGACGAATTCCGCGCCCGTGACCGAATTGCCGACCTTCAAGACCTTCTCCCGGGACATCGGCGAGCGCTGCGAGGCGCCGCCGAAGGCAGAACGCTTCGGCCTGGAACTGGTCGATTGCTACGGCTTCCCCGGTGGGAGAGGCGCGGATAAGCCCAGCGCCGCGACCGCCGCTTAAGAAGCGCGTTCGGCCAAGCTGCGCCGGCGCGGGCGGAATCGTCTGCTCGCGCTGGCGCCTCGCGCGGCGCATCCGAATTTGACATTTCGCCTGCTATTCTCCTAGAAGCCCAACCTTCGTCAGGTTCATCCCTCGTCGATCAAGCCGCCTGTCCCTTCGAGGCCAGCGGTCCCCGTCCGGCAGCGCGTCGCGCCCCCGGGCGCGATTGGCGCTGGGATTTTGGCATCGGACGACAGAAAACAGAGACGGAGATTCGCGGAAGACCGGGCGGCCCCTATATCCGTCGTCTGTCCTCCGTCCTCGGTCGTCTGAAAAGGAGCAACGCATGTTCGAGAGCCTTTCGGAAAAGCTCTCCGGCATATTGGACAAGCTCACCGGCCGCGGCGCCCTCTCGGAAGAGGACGTCAACGTCGCGATGCGCGAAGTGCGCCGCGCGCTCCTCGAAGCGGACGTGGCGCTCGAAGTCGTGCGCTCTTTCGTGGACCGCACCCGCACCAAGGCCGTCGGCGCCGCCGTCATCAAGTCGGTCAAGCCCGGCCAGATGGTGGTCAAGATCGTCCACGATTCGCTGGTCGAGACGCTGGGAACGGAGTCGCAGGCGATCGACCTCAACGCGCCCGCGCCGGTCGCCATCATGCTCGTCGGCCTGCAGGGCGCCGGCAAGACCACCACCGCCGGCAAGATCGCCAAGCGCCTGACCGAGCGCGACAAGCGCCGGGTGCTGATGGCCTCCCTCGACGTCAAGCGTCCGGCGGCGCAGGAACAGCTCGCCATCCTCGGGACCCAGGTCGGCGTGGATACGCTCCCGATCATCCCCGGCCAGGACCCGGTCGATATCGCCAAGCGGGCGGAACAGACGGCGCGGCTTCAGGGCTACGACGTCGTCATCCTCGACACCGCCGGCCGCACGCATATCGACGAGCCGCTGATGCAGGAGATGGCCGACATTCAGGCCGTCGCGCGGCCGCATGAAGTGTTGCTTGTCGCCGACGCGCTGACCGGACAGGACGCCGTCAATCTCGCCCGCAATTTCAACGAGCGCGTCAACCTCACCGGCATCGTCCTCACCCGCATGGACGGCGACGGGCGCGGCGGCGCGGCGCTGTCGATGCGCGCCGTCACCGGCAAGCCGATCAAGCTGCTGGGCGTCGGCGAAAAGATGGACGCAATCGAGGATTTCCACCCCTCGCGCCTCGCCGACCGCATTCTGGGCATGGGCGATATCGTCAGCCTCGTCGAAAAGGCGGCGCAGACCATCGACGCCCAGCAGGCGGCCAAGATGGCCGAGAAGATGCGCAAGGGCGTCTTCGACCTGAACGATCTTTCCGAGCAGCTCGGACAGATCGAAAAACTCGGCGGCATGGGCGGCATCATGAGCATGCTGCCGGGCGTCGCCAAGATGAAGGAACAGCTCGCGGGCGCCAATTTCGACGACAAATACGTCAAGCGCCAGCGCGCGATCATTTCGTCCATGACGCCGGTCGAGCGGCGCAATCCGGACCTGTTGAAAGCCTCGCGCAAGAAGCGCATCGCGGCCGGGTCGGGCGTCGGCGTCGAGCATGTCAATCGCCTGCTCAAGCAGCACCGCCAGATGGCGGACATGATGAAAGCGATGGGCGGCGCGGCGGGCGGCAAGCGCGGCATGATGGGCAAGCTCGGCCAGATGATGGGCTTGGGGGCGGCGGCATGCCGATGCCGAGCCCCGAGCAGATCGAGGAAATGCAGAAGAAGGTCGGCGGCGCGCTGCCGCCGCGGCTTGGGCGGTCCGCCCGGCATTCCCTCGGCGCCTCCGCCCGGCGCCTTCAACCTGCCCCCGCAATTCCCCGGCTTCGGCTCCGGCGGCCCGAAACTGCCGGGGCTGGGCGGAAGCTTCAATCCATTCGGGGGGAAGAAGAAGTAACCCAATGCCCTCATCCGTCGCCGGGCGGCGACGCCTTCTCCCGCGAGCGGGAGAAGGGACGCTTCCCCTCTCTCCCGCCCGCAGGAGAGGGCTGGGGTGAGGGGAAGCGCGAACGTAAAAACGTAACCGACAACCAACATCTGCTTTGAAAGGAAACCTGAAATGTCCCTGAAAATCCGCCTCTCCCGCGGCGGCGCGAAGAAGCGTCCGTTTTACCGCATCGTCGTCGCCGACGCCCGCATGCCGCGCGACGGCCGTTTCGTCGAGAAAATCGGCACCTTTGATCCCTTGAAGGCCAAGGACGCCGCCGACCGCGTCGTGCTCGATCAGGAGAAGGCCAAGGACTGGCTCGCCAAGGGCGCCCAGCCGACCGACCGCGTCCTGCGCATCCTCGACGGTCTTGGCCTCGCCAAGCGCGCCGCGCACAACAACCCGGAAAAAGCCAAGCCCAAGAAGAAGGCGCAGGAACGGGCCGCCGCGGCCGAAGCCGCCGCCGCCAAGGCTGCTGAAACCGCCGCCTGACGCGGGGTCGATCTTTTGGACGCGGATCGTCTCGTGCTGATGGGCGTCTTCGGCGCCCCTCATGGCGTCAAGGGCGAGATCCGCGTCAAATCCTACGCCAGCGCGCCGGGGGCGATCGCGGCTTACGGGCCGCTGACGGACGCGGCGCGCAAACGCATGTTCGCCTTCGAGCGGCTCCGCCCGCTCAAGGACGACATGCTGGTCGTAAAACTTGAGGGCGTCGCGACGCGCGAGGCCGCCGAAGCCCTGAACGGCGTCGAGATTTTCGCGCGCCGCGCGCAACTCCCGCCGCCGAACGCAGAGGAGTTCTACTGGACCGACCTCGTCGGCCTCGATGCGCTGTCGCGCGAGGGCAGGCGGCTCGGGCGGGTGGCGGCGGTCTCGAACTACGGCGCGGGCGATATCCTCGAGATCGCGCTCGACGGATGGCGGAGAGCCGCTGCTCCTGCCCTTCACCAAAGCCGTCGTCCCGGAAATCGACTTCGCCGCGCGGCGGATCGGGATCGAATTGCCGGCGGAGGCGGACGGCGAGCGCGACGACCCCACTTGAGAAGCGCGCGCGATCCGGATATTGCCGGCGGCGCCGGCTTGCTCGTCTGGTCCCCGTGCGGCCGAATGACGGTTGACGGACCGGGGACGGCGATTAACATTCGCTCCAAAGCGCCGTTCCCGCGCGCATGCTGAAACGGCTAAGGCAGGATATGACTCATACTCCGACTGCGACATCCCCTGACGCTCCCGAATCGCCTGCGCGTCGCGACTTTCTCTTCATAACCACGGCGGCGGTGGGCACGGTCGGCGTCGCGGCGCTCGCCTGGCCATTCATCGACCAGATGAACCCCGATTCGGCCACCATCGCAGCCGCCGGTCCGGTCGATATCGACATTTCGCAGATTCCAGGAGGGCCAGCGGCTCGTGACGCTATGGGCGGCGCGGCCGGTGTTCATCGTGCGCCGTCCCGCGGCCGCGCTCACCGAACTGAAAGCTCCGAAGCTCATCGATCAGCTGCGCGATCCGAATTCCGACGTCTGGCAGCAGCCGCCCTATGCACGGAACTGGAGCCGCTCGATCAAGCCCGAGTTTCTCGTGGTCGTCGGCATCTGCACCCATCTCGGCTGCGTGCCGCTCTACGAGCCCACCCCCAGCGCGACGACGCCTGCGCCGGACTGGCTCGGCGGCTTCTTCTGCCCCTGCCACGGCTCGAAATACGACCTTGCGGGCCGGGTCCTGCAGGGCGTGCCTGCGCCCTATAACCTCCCGGTGCCCCCGTACCATTTCCCCAACGACAAGACGTTGCGGATCGGCCAGAATCCGCCCGGCGAGAGCTACGATTTCAACTCGATCGTGCAGGTCTGATCGAGGCGCCGCCGCAAGGATGACGCGCTGACGCGAAGCGGCTAAGGCTTCGCGCCATGTTTCGCGCGACCGTGCTGACCCTGTTTCCGGCCATGTTTCCCGGACCGTTGGGCTTGTCGCTGGCCGGCGACGCGCTCGGCCGGGGCCTGTGGGGGATCGAGGCCCGCGACATTCGCGAGCATGGGCTCGGGCGCCATAGGGCGGTGGACGACACGCCTGCGGGCGGTGGCGCGGGCATGGTCATGCGCGCCGACGTCCTCGCCGCGAGCCTCGACGCGATCGAAGCGGACGCGCGCCCGCGCCTTCTCATGAGCCCGCGCGGCAAGCCTTTTGCGCAAGCGCAGGCGCGGGAATGGGCCGCCGGGCCGGGGCTGGTGATCCTTTGCCCCCGCTTCGAGGGCGTGGACGAGCGCGTCATCGAGGGCCGCGGGCTGATTGAGGTTTCGATCGGGGACTATGTGCTCTCGGGCGGCGAGATTGCGGCGCTCGCAATTCTCGACGCCTGCGTGCGGCTCATTCCGGGCGTCATGGGCAAGGAGGAATCCGGCCGCGAGGAAAGTTTCGAGCAAAACCTGCTCGAATATCCCCACTACACCCGCCCTCGCGAATGGGAGGGGCGCGAAATCCCCGACATTCTCCTCTCGGGCGACCACGCCAAAATCGCCGCCTGGCGCCGCGCCGAAGCGGAGCGCCTGACCCGCGAGCGGCGGCCGGACCTGTTTTCTGCGTAAGCCGACCCGCTCGACACGATATTGCTGAAAAGGAGAAGTTCGGCTATACTCTCACTTGATGACGACGAAGCACAAAACCTCTGTGCCGCCCCCTGTGATAAGGAATTCGTTTGATCGCCTCGCCATCGGCCGCCGCCATCGCGAGGAGCGCAGCGGCGCGGCGATCCAGCTTTCCACGGGCCGCCTGTCTGCACTGGATCGCCGCGCCCCTTCGGGGCTCGCGATGACGACCCTCGGGGGGCGTTCGGGCAAAAAGCGCCCCATGAAAAAACTTTTATCGCGATTCGCTCATAACCCGTTGAAAAGACTTATTTCCGCCGAGAGAATCCAAGAAAAACCAAGCCAATACAAGAGCGATTTCGCCTCTTGAGGGCGCGGCCGCAAAGCCTCGCCAAGGCTTTCCAAGTCCGAACTACGCCCAATCCTCGATCATCATGCGCGAGCCCTTTTCCGCGATCATGATGGTCGGCGTGTTGGTGTTGCCCGAGGTGATGGTGGGCATCACCGAGGCGTCGACCACGCGCAGGCCTCAAGGCCGATGAAGCGCAGCCGCTCGTCCACGACCGCCGTCGGGTCGGAGGGCAGGCCCATCTTCGCGGTGCCGACGGGATGGAAGATCGTCGTGCCGATGTCGCCCGCGGCTTTGGCAAGCTCGGCGTCGCTGTCGCCCACTTCCGGTCCGGGGAGGATTTCCTCGGGCGCAAATCGCGCGAGCGCCTTTTGCGCCATGAGGCGCCGGGTCACCCGTATGGCGTCGGAGGCGACCTGCCGGTCGTCGTCGGTCGAGAGGTAGTGAGGCGCGATGACTGGCTTTGCGGTCGGATCGGCCGAGCGCAGCCTGACCTCGCCGCGTGAGCTTGGCCGCAAGTTGCAGGCCGCGACCGTCACCGCCGGAAAACGATGCAGCGGCTCCCCGAACCTGTCGAGCGATAAAGGCTGGCAGTGAAACTCGATGTTGGCGCTCTCGTAGGCGGGCGACGACTTCGTGAAGATGCCGAGCTGCGAGGGCGCCATGGTGAGCGGCCCGCGCCGGAAGAGCGCGTATTCCGCGCCCATCCACGCGCGGCGGTGCAGGGCGTGATAGGTCTCGTTCAGCGTCCGCGTCCCGTGGACCTTGAAGATGGCGCGCTGCTGCAGATGGTCCTGCAGGTTGCGCCCGACGCCCGGATGATCGGCCAAAATCTCGATCCCGAGTGGCGCGAGCCACTCGCGCGGCCCGACGCCCGAAAGTTGCAGGATCTGCACCGAGCCGATCGCGCCCGCGCAGAGGATGACCTCGCCCCGCGTCCGCGCTTCAAGAGTCCGCCCGCCTTTCCGGTAGCGCACGCCGGTCGCGCGCCGCCCATCGAAGAGCAGCCGCTCGGTCAGCGCTTCCGTCTCCAGCCTCAGATTCGGCCTCATCAGGACGGGCTTCAGGAAGGCGCGCGCCGCCGACACCCGGACGCCGCGTCTCTGGTTCACATGAAAGTAGCCGACGCCAAGATTGTCGCCGGTGTTGAAGTCAGGCGTCGAGGGCGCGCCCATTTCGATCGCCGCGTCCCGGATGGCGTCGAGCACCTCCCAGCGCAGCCGGGGCTGCTCGACCCGCCATTCGCCGCCCTTGCGGTGATGCTCCGTGTCGCCGAGAAAATGGTCGTCGAGGAAGCGGAAGATCGGAAACACGTCGTCCGATCCCCAGCCGGTCAGGCCGAGCTGGCGCCAGTGGTCGTAGTCCGACTTCTGGCCGCGCATGGAGATCATGGCGTTGATGGCGGAGCAGCCGCCGATCACTTTTCCGCGAGGGTATTTTAAGGAACGGCCGTTGAGGCCCGGCTCCTTCTCCGTCTCGAACATCCAGTCCGAGCGCGGATTGCCGATGGCGAAGAGATAGCCGACCGGGATGTGAAACCAGATCCAGTCGTCCTTTCCGCCCGCTTCGATGAGCAGCACGCGGCGCCTGGGGTCCGCGGAAAGCCGGTTCGCCACGACGCAGCCAGCCGAGCCCGCGCCGACGACGATCGCGTCATAGTCCCCCTCGAGGGGTTCTGCGGAGCTCATGGCGTCTCGTCCCGGAAGTTTGCGCGGATCCTTCGCCTTTCATCGCTGGCCGCAAGGGGTAAGCGCAAGGCGCCCGATGGCTTCTCCTGCTGGCGGCGCCGGCGTAGGCTTTGCGCGCGGCCGACCGGACGGCTGCGGATGAAGGATGCGGCGCATGAAAGTCGGTTTCATCGGGCTCGGTCAGATGGGGGCCGCGATGGCCCGGAATCTGGTCAAGGGAGGCCATGAGGTCGCCGTCTGGAATCGCAGCCGGGAGAAGGCCGAGGCGTTCGCGAAGGAGGGGGCGAAGGCCGCGGCCGACCTCCACGACGTCTGTCAGGCCGACGCCGTTTTTTCCATGCTGGCTGACGACAAGGCGGCGCGAAGCGTGGTCATGGAGCCCGGCGGCGTCCTCGAATTGTTGCCGAAAGGCGCAACGCATATCTCATCGAGCACGATCAGTGTCGCGCTCTCAGAGGAATTTTCGACCGCCCACGCGAAGGCTGGACAGGGCTATGTGTCGGCGCCGGTGTTCGGCCGCCCCGAGGCCGCCGCGGCCGGCAAGCTTTTCGTCGTCGCCGCCGGCGCGCCCGAACGGGTCGCCGCGCTTCAGCCGCTGTTCGACGCCATCGGACAGCGGACCTTCGTCCTCTCCGAGGAGCCCAGGACCGCCAATCTCATCAAGCTCAGCGGCAATTTCCTCATCGCCTGCGTCATCGAGTCGCTCGGCGAGGCCATGGCGCTCGTCGGCAAGGCGGGCGTCGACAGGGCGCAATATCTCGACTTTCTGACCGCAACGCTGTTCAGCGCGCCGGTCTACAAGACTTATGGCGGCCTGATCGTCGACCGGAAGTTTTCGCCCGCCGGCTTTGCCGCGCCGCTGGGGCAGAAGGATATCCGGCTTGCGCTCGCCGCCGCCGAGGAGCTCGCCGTTGCGCTCCCGATCGCGAGCCTGCTGCGCGACCGCTTCCTGACCCTGATCGCGGCGGGCGGCGAAAAGCTCGACTGGTCCGCCGTCGGGGCGCTTTCCGCGCGCGACGCCGGACTTGAGCCGCTGCCGTAGGCGCGAAAGACCCGTCTCGGCAACCGCATGTTAACCACGGTCGGTCTTGCCGCCGCGCACGAGAACAAAGTGCGAAAATAGCGCTTGCGAGCGAGAACAAATCATGCACATATACGCCGCAGGGGCGTGAACAATGCCGCTGTTGCGGATCGGACCCAGCCCGTGAGAGAAGGGACGACGACGATGAACCAGCCGATTCTTCGCGTGGTGGAAGGCTCAAGCGTGGACAAGACCAAGGCGCTCGACGCCGCCCTGTCGCAGATCGAACGCGCATTCGGCAAGGGCTCGATCATGCGGCTGGGCAAGAACCAGCCGGCGGCTGAAATCGAGACGGTTCCGACCGGTTCGCTGGGACTCGACATCGCGCTTGGGGTGGGCGGCCTTCCCCGCGGCCGGGTCATCGAGATTTATGGGCCGGAATCTTCGGGCAAGACCACGCTCACGCTCCATGTGATCGCCGAAGCGCAGAAAAATGGCGGCGTTTGCGCTTTTGTCGACGCCGAGCATGCGCTGGATCCGATCTACGCGAAGAAGCTTGGGGTCAATCTCAACGATCTCCTGATCTCCCAACCCGATACCGGTGAACAGGCGCTGGAAATTACCGATACGCTGGTGCGCTCGGGCGCCATCGACGTGCTGGTCATCGATTCTGTCGCCGCCCTCACCCCGAGGGCCGAGATCGAGGGCGAAATGGGCGATTCGCAACCGGGCTTGCAGGCGCGGCTCATGAGCCAGGCGCTGCGCAAGCTGACCTCGTCGATCTCGCGTTCGAATACGATGGTTATCTTCATCAATCAGATCCGGATGAAGATCGGCGTCATGTACGGCTCGCCCGAGACGACGACGGGCGGAAACGCCTTGAAATTCTACGCCTCTGTCCGTCTCGACATCCGCCGCATCGGCGCGATCAAGGACCGCGACCAGGTCGTTGGCAACCAGACGCGCGTGAAAGTCGTGAAGAACAAGGTCGCGCCCCCGTTCAAACAGGTCGAATTCGACATCATGTACGGCGAAGGCGTGTCGAAGGTTGGCGAGCTTGTTGACCTTGGCGTCAAAGCGGGCGTGGTCGAAAAATCCGGAGCCTGGTTTTCCTTCGACAGCACACGGCTGGGCCAGGGCCGTGAGAACGCCAAGGTCTTCCTGAAGTCCAATCCCGAAATGGCGGACCGAATCGAGCAGGCGATCCGCGAGAACGCAGGTCTTGTCGCCGACCGCATTCTCGAAAATGCGGGACCCTCCGAAGGGGATGACGCAGAGGACTGACGCTCCTTTGAACGGAGCCCGCGCCGTCCCGCGCCTTCCACGAGGGTCCGTTCATCCGCCAGGGAGATAATCCGTCTTTCGAGCGTCCGAGAGGGCGCGAGGGCGACCGCCTCGCCTTCGCGCCCGTTTCGCTTGTGTTCGCGCTGGCAGGCCCCAGATAACAAGCCATGATGTGATTCGGCGCCTGCTCTGTGATTTCGCGCCACGCTTCCCATGTTCCGGCTTGGGAACGCCTCCTGGGCGCGTCTGTAATTCCTGGTTGGCGCCCGGTCCGGCCTTGTTCTAGAAAGCGGGACTTCCAAAAAAGACCAGCCAAGGTTGACGCGTCCATGTCCGGCGTAAACGAGATTCGCTCAAACTTCCTGCAGTTCTTTGGCAGGAACGGCCACGAAGCCGTGCCGTCGAGCTCCCTCGTTCCCCGCAATGACCCGACGCTGATGTTCACCAACGCCGGCATGGTGCAGTTCAAGAACGTCTTCACCGGGGTTGAGAAGCGGCCATACCGTCGGGCCGCCACGTCCCAGAAATGTGTGCGCGCGGGCGGCAAGCATAACGACCTCGACAATGTCGGCTACACCGCGCGTCATCACACCTTCTTCGAGATGCTCGGCAATTTCTCCTTTGGCGACTACTTCAAGGAGAACGCGATCGAGTACGCCTGGAACTTGCTCACCCGCGACTTCGGCCTGTCGAAAGAGCGGCTGATGGTCACCGTCTACCACGACGACGACGCGGCTTTCGACCTGTGGCGGAAGATCGCGGGCCTGCCCGAGAGCAAGATCATCCGCATCGCAACCAGCGACAATTTCTGGGCGATGGGCGACACCGGCCCGTGCGGGCCGTGCTCCGAGATTTTCTACGACCATGGCGACCATATCCCGGGCGGTCCTCCGGGCTCCGCAGACGCTGACGGCGACCGGTTCATCGAGATCTGGAACCTCGTCTTCATGCAGTTTGAAACCCTGCCGGGCGGGGAGCGTATCAATCTGCCGCGCCCGTCGATCGACACCGGGATGGGGCTCGAGCGCATCGCCGCCGTCCTCCAGGGCGTGCACGACAATTACGACATCGACCTTTTCCGCGCGCTCATTCGCGCCAGCGCGGATCTGACCGGCGTTGATCCGGACGGCCCGCATCGCGCCTCGCATCGTGTCATCGCGGATCACTTGCGCGCTTCGTCCTTCCTCGTGGCCGACGGCGTTCTGCCCTCGAATGAAGGCCGCGGCTACGTGCTCCGGCGCATCATGCGCCGCGCAATGCGTCACGCCCAATTGCTCGGCGCCCGCGAGCCGCTGATGTGGCGGCTCGTTCCAGCGCTCGTCCGGGAAATGGGGCAAGCCTATCCCGAATTGGTTAGGGCCGAGACGTTGATCACCGAAACGCTGAAGCTGGAGGAGAGTCGGTTTCGCACCACGCTGGCGCGCGGGCTTGCCATTCTCGAGGATGAAACCCGATCGCTCGGCCCAAGTGGCGTCTTGTCCGGCGAGACAGCGTTCAAACTCTACGACACTTACGGTTTTCCGCTTGATCTCACACAGGACGCGTTGCGCCAGCGCAATCTCTCGGTCGACACCAAGGGTTTCGACGCTGCGATGGAGCGCCAACGAGCCGAGGCGCGCCGGGCGTGGACAGGCTCTGGCGAGGCCGCGACCGAAGCCATATGGTTCGGCTTGCGAGAAAAAATCGGGGCGAGCGAATTCCTTGGGTACGACACGGAGACCGCCGAAGGCGTGGTCCGCGCCATCGTCAGGAACGGGGTCGAGGTCGATGTTCTCGACGCCGGCGAGACGGGCTCGCTTATCCTCAATCAGACGCCGTTTTACGGCGAATCCGGCGGCCAGGTCGGCGACGTCGGCGAGATGTCTGCGCCGGGCTTTCGCGCCGCAGTGACGAATACGCACAAGAAGCTCGGCGACCTCATCATCCATGACGTCACGATCGTCGAGGGCGCTGCTAGGCTCGAGCTTGCCGTCGAACTGGCGGTCGATCACGCCGCGCGCGCTGCGATCCGCGCCAACCATTCGGCGACCCATCTCCTGCACGAGGCGTTGCGTCTCGTGCTCGGCGACCACGTCGCGCAGAAGGGTTCGCTAGTCGCGCCCGACCGGCTCAGGTTCGACATCGCACACCCAAAGCCGATTACGTCGGACGAACTGTCGATGGTCGAGGACATCGCCAACCGTGTCGTGCTTGAAAACGCGCCGGTGTCCACTCGGCTCATGGGCCTCGACGACGCGCGGTCGCTCGGCGCGCGGGCGCTCTTCGGCGAGAAATATGGCGACGAAGTCAGGGTCGTCA
Source organism: uncultured Alphaproteobacteria bacterium (assembly GCA_963824465.1). Lineage (GTDB taxonomy): Bacteria > Pseudomonadota > Alphaproteobacteria > Rhizobiales > Beijerinckiaceae > Roseiarcus. Next base: position 359,136 of record CAWGPL010000014.1, on the reverse strand, counting down.
GTATGGGCGAGATCGAGGACGACGCGGCGCATCAGCGCGCCTATTCGATCGAGCTCTGCGGGGGCACGCATGTCGATCGCACCGGAGACATCGGGCTTATCGCAATCGTTGGCGAAAGCGCGGTCGGCGCCGGCGTTCGTCGCATCGAGGCCAAGACCAGGGACGCCGCGCGCAAGACGTTGGAAGCCGGCGCGCGGGGCTACGCCGATCTTGCCGCGCTCCTGCGTTCGCCTCCCGACGAAGCCTCCGAGCGCTTGCAGGCGTTGATCGATGACAAGCGCAAGCTCGAGCGCGAGCTTGCTGACGCCAGACGGAAGCTCGCCATGGGCGGCGGCGCGTCGAAGGGGGCCGAGGCGATCCGAGACGTGGCGGGCGTCAAATTTTATGCCCGGGCGCTGAGCGGCGTCGACATGAAGGATCTGAAGTCGCTCGCGGACGAGGCCAAGGAAAGCGTTGGATCGGGCGTCGTCGCGATCGCCGCCACGGGCGAGGACGGGCGGGCAAGTCTCGTCGTCGCCGTCACCCCTGACCAGATTCCGCGATTCAATGCGGTCGATCTCGTGCGGCTTGGCTCGACGGCGCTCGGCGGCAAAGGGGGCGGCGGCCGCCCGGACATGGCCCAGGCCGGCGGTCCCGACGGGGCCAATGCTGACAAGGCGCTGGCGGCGGTCGAGGAAGGGATCCGGACGCGGGTTTGACCCATCGGCCCTTGTCTCCGCGCGCCCGCAACAACGCAATGCCGCAAGCTTCGTGATAGAGAGCGCGGCGCACTTTCAGGAGCCGCCATGATTTGGGGAACTCTCGCCCTTGCCTTCGCCGCCGCCTTCGCGGGCGCGGGGATCTATGTGAGCTGGGTCGAGCAGCCTGCCCGCCTGGCCCTCGACGAGGAAGCGCTGCTTAGCGAGTGGGGCCCCAGCGACAGCCGGGGCGTCGCCCTGCTGCTGTTCTTTGCCCTCGTTGCTGCGATCTTCGGCCTCATCGCTTTTTCGGCGATGCAGGATCTTCGCTTTGTGTATGGGGCGCTGATCTGCGCGGCCTCTTGGCCCTACGCCTTCTTCGTGATGGCGCCGCTCAACAATCAGATCCTTTCGTTGAAAGGGCGCGACGTAGCGGCGGCGCGCGTGTTGATCCGTCAATGGGGCTTGATCGAGATGGGCTTTGCGGCGCTCGGCGTCGCCGCGGTCGCCACTTTCCTGTGGACGATCTGACCTCCGGGCGGTCCAGTGTTGGGCGCGACATCCGCGACGCGCTCGCCTTTTTTACCCGTTTTCCCTTGCAGGCATCCGGGCCGCTCGATCCTAACCGGATCGCCTGGGCTGCGCCGGTGGCCGGGGCCGCCGTGGCTCTTCTTGGCGTCCTCGCGCTTGCGGCCTCAGCCTTTTTCCATTTGCCGGTCTTCTTTAGCGCCGCTCTCGCGACGACCTTCATGATCGCGTCCACCGGGGCTCTGCACGAGGACGGACTCGCCGATGTCGCCGACGGCTTCGGCGGGGGCAAGACGCGGGAGCGCAAGCTCGAGATTATGCGGGACAGCCGCATCGGAACGTATGGCGCGGCCGCGCTGGCGCTCGCGCTCATCTTGCGGGTCGGTGCGCTTGCTGCGGTTCTCGGCGCCGGCCTTGCCCCCGCGTCCGGCGCGCTAATCGCCGTCGCCGCCCTGTCGCGCGCGGGCGTCCTCGCCCCCCTGGCGTTTCTCGATCCCGCGCGAACGGACGGGGCGGGCGCGTCCGCGGGCCGGGTCCAACCGACAGCCTTCGGCGCGGCGTGCCTGTCGGCGCTGGGACTGGCGTTCATCGCCGGGGAGCCCACTTTGGGTCTTGGGCCCACGCTTCGCGCGGGGCTCGGCGCGGCGCTCGGCGCGAGCGCCATGGTCGCGTTGGCGCGCCGCCAGATCGGCGGACAGACGGGCGATGTCGCGGGCGCGGCCCAGCAGTGGGCGGAGATCGGGGCTTGGACTGGCCTTCTCATTGGCCACGCTACAGCTTAAGTAAGCGCAATGCCGCACATCGCGACTCCTTGCGTGAAGATCTGCGTCGTCGATCCCGTGTCCGGGCTTTGCATCGGCTGCGGCCGCACTCCCGGAGAAATCGCGGCCTGGTCGGAAATGAGCGATGAAGAGCGCGCAGACATTATGGCGGGCCTCGATGGGCGCCTCGTTAGTGCGCGCTCGCGTTCGGCGCGAGGCGGCCGCGCGCGCGTCGGCAGACAAATGCGCTGATGCGTCTCGTCCTGCCGCTTGTCATTCTCGGCGTGGCGCTGGCGGCGCTCGTCCTCACGCCCAATGGAGAGACCATTTTCGGCCTCGATCATCGAGAATTTTCCGCGCTCGCGACAGGGGGCGCGTTGCTTGCCGCTCTCCTCACTTGGACCCGGCGCGCCGACGTTGGGCGGTGCTCGGTTCGGCGCTTATCTGGGCCGGCGCGACGGTCGCGCTGATGGCGGCCTATGCATATCGCTACGAAGCCGCGGACGTCTTCGACCGCGTCGCGGGTCAACTCATGCCTGCTGAACCGCAAGCAGGCGCGGGCGGCAGCGTCATCGTCAACCGCAGGCTTGGCGGCGATTTTTCCGTCGCCGCCCGGATTAACAACGCTCGAATTACGCTGATCTTCGACACCGGCGCCTCGGTCGTCGTGCTGACCGACGACGATGCCCGGCGCGCGGGCGTCAAGATGAACAATCTGTCCTACGACGTTCCGGTGAGCACAGCGAACGGAATCGCGCTTGCCGCCGCGATTCGCCTCGACGAGGTCAAAGTGGGCTCCATTATAGAGCGCAACGTTCGTGCGCTCGTCGTGAAGCCGGACGCGCTCGAGCAAAGTCTGCTCGGGATGAGCTTCCTCGAAAGGCTGAAGAGCTTCGCGGTCGAACGCAACCGGCTCGTTCTTACACAGCGATAATCACTCAGCCGCGAGGGGCAGCGCCCGCTCAAGGTTGTCGACCGCCGCGCGCAGAACCTCAAGCCCGGCGCCGCGTCTCACGCCCTCGGATGCGAGCGTCCGACGATAGAGCCGCGCACCCCGGCGGCCGGGGAAGAGACCGGTCAGATGGCGAGTGTATTCGTGGAGCCGTTCGCCGCGCGCCAAGCCCCGCTCGATCGTTGGCAGGAAGGCGTCGAGGGCCGCGAAGGAGTTCGGGAAAGGGCGGCGCGTCGCCGAAAAGCTCGGTGTCCACGTCGAGCAGCAATTCCGGATTCTGGTAGGCCGCGCGCCCGAGCATGACGCCGTCGACATGGTGGAGATGCGCCCGCGCCTCGGCGATATTTGCGATCCCGCCATTGATCACGATCGGCCAGCGGGGGTGCGCGCGTTTCAGCTCATAGACGAGCGGGTAATCAAGGGGCGGAATCGTCCGGTTGTCCTTGGGGTTCAGGCCATCCAGCCACGCCTTCCGCGCGTGAACAATGAGCCCGGCGGCGCCCGCCGCCTTGACCTTCTCTGCAAAGGCGAACAGCGCCTCGCGCGGCTCCTGGTCGTCGACGCCGATGCGACATTTGACGGTCACGGGAATTCGCACTGCGCCGGTCATCGCCGCCACGCTCTCCGCGACCAGGTTCGGCTCGCGCATGAGGCAGGCGCCGAAACGGCCGCTCTGCACGCGGTCGGATGGACAACCGCAATTGAGATTGATCTCGTCGTAGCCGAAGTCGGCCCCGATGCGCGAGGCTTGGCTGAGTCTGCGTGGGTCGGATCCGCCCGAGTTGTAGCGCGACGGGATGTTCTGATGGATCGAAGCCGATCAGTCTTTCGCGCGATCCGAAAACGACGGCGTCGGCTGTCACCATTTCAGTGTAGAGGCGGGCGCGGCGACTCAAGGTCCGATGAAAGGCCCGGCAACGGCGATCCGTCCAGTCCATCATCGGCGCCACGGAGAAGCGATAAGCTTCGAAAGACGACATGCTCGATTAAGATTTTCTGGTCTCGCGCCTGAAGCGCGCGCCCGCTAAGCTGAGGCGAATGGGCCGTGAAATGGCCGATGAAGGCCTGTCTCTAATCGCTGGCCGGGGTGAACCGCAAGCCAAATCGTCTCAAAGGGAGGTCAGATCGCTGACTTACGGTCGCTCGCGCAACCCGGCGCGATGCTTGCGCCTTCTGTCTGCGCTATCGTGAGGCGCGTCCCGGCGGCTCGCGCCGAAAGACATCGATTCCATTTTTCGGAACCCGCATGGACACGATCACAACCGCCTTGATCCTGCTGCTGGCCGTCGTTTTGAGCGGTCCGACAGCGCGCGTCCTTCCCATTTCCATCCCACTCCCACTTGTGCAAGTCGCGCTTGGCGCGGGGCTCGCCTCGACGGGCGGCCTCGACGTCCAGCTTCGGCCGGGTGTCTTCTTCCTGCTGTTCCTGCCGCCGCTCCTTTTTTTGGACGGTTGGCGCATACCGAAGGACGGTCTGCTCAACGACAAGGTCACCATTCTCGCGCTCGCATTTGGGCTTGTTGTATTCACGGTGGTCGGACTTGGCTTCTTTGTAAACTGGATGATTCCTGCGGTGCCGCTCGCGGTGGCTTTCGCACTCGCAGCGATTGTGTCGCCGACCGATCCGGTCGCGGTTTCGGCGATCGCGGCGCGGACGCCGATTCCGACCCGGCTGATGAACATTCTGGAAGGGGAGTTGCTTCTGAACGACGCTTCGGGCCTGGTCTGCATGCGCTTTGCCGTGCTTGCGGCGCTTACCGGCTCCTTCTCGCCAATCGACGCCTTTGCGACCTTCCTCTGGCTTGCCATCGGGGGCGTCGCAGTTGGAGTCGCGGTCACGTTGGGAATCCTTTGGGCGAAGCGGCAAGTCACACGGCGCTACGGCGAGGACGCAGGTTCGCAGGTATTGATCAGCCTCCTCATCCCCTTTGGCGCCTACATGCTGGCCGATCGCCTCGAATGCTCGGGAATCCTCGCCGCGGTCGCGGCCGGAATCACAATGAGCTACGCCGAACAGACTGGCCACGCCCTTGCGCTGACCCGTGTTCGGCGGGCAGGATTTTGGGACACTGTCCAGTTCGCCGCGAACGGCGTGATTTTTGTTCTGCTTGGCGAACAGCTTCCGAATATCGTCGCCGACGCCGCCGACGCGGTGCACAAAACGGGACACTACGAGAGAATCTGGCTGCTCATATACGTGCTGGCGATCAACGCGGCCCTGGCCGCGCTCCGATTCGTCTGGGTCTGGACGTCGTTTCACCTCACCTTGCGCCGCGAGACCCGCCATGGACGCGAGGTGCACAAGCCGAGCTGGAGACTAATCGCAGCCGCGTCGCTTGCAGGCGTGCGAGGCGCTTTGACCCTCGCTGGCGTCTTGACCCTGCCTTTCGCGCTCCCCGACGGCTCCCCGTTTCCGGCGCGCGATGTCGCGATCTGCCTGGCGGCGGGCACGATCATCGTTTCGCTCGTTGCCGCGAGCATCGGGCTGCCTGTGCTGCTCGACGGACTACAGCTTCCGCCGGAGCCGAGTCGGCAGAAGGAAGAAGATGATGCGCGGATTGCGGCTGCCAAAGCCGCAATCACGGCAATCGGGAAGGCGCAGCATGATTTTGGCGCGGGACGCGGCGACGCCGACAAATATGCCGACGCAGGCGCGAGAATCATGGAAATTTACCGGCTGCGAATTGAACGCGGGTCTAAAACCGGCGCTGAGGCGGATCAGATTCGCAAGATCGATCTCATCGAGCGCGACCTGCGGATCGCGGCGATTAGAGCGGAACGCGACACGTTTTACGAACTCGTCCGTCATCGCCGCCTCCCCGAGGAGGCCGCACAACGCCTCGTGCGCGAGCTAGATTTAATGGAAACCCGCTTCGCGATCGGGTGAAGATCGCGTCCTACTCCTCCAGCTTGTCGTGCGCGTCGGCGACGCCCTTGCGCCAGTATCCGGCGGCCCGCATCCAACCCGGCGGGTGGCCCCGCTCCCTGAGAAAATGATCGCGGAGGGCTCGTGCGACGCGGGCTTCCGCGGCGATCCAAACGAAACCGTCGCCATCGGGCAACGCCAAACCCTTCACCGCGGACAGAAGCGGCTCAGGATCGTCGGCGCGATCGAGCGGGCGATGAACCCAAAACCCATCTTGCCATGCCAATGTCGCGAAACGCTGTTCTTCGAGGGGGTCGGCGACAGAGACGAGGGTGAGGATCCGGGCGCCTGCAGTCGCTTCTTCCAAGCGACGTCCAATGGCGGGCAGAGCCGTCTCGTCGCCGATGAGGAGCTGCCAATCGAAAGTTGGCGAGACGACGACAGAGCCGCGCGGGCCTCCAATGGCTAGCCGATCGCCCGGCTTGGCTTCGATTGCCCAGCGCGTGGCGGGTCCCGCGTCATGGACCGCGAAATCAATTGTCAGCGTCAAAGCAGCTCGGTCGAAGGATCGGGGCGTGTAGTCCCGCTTCTCCGGTTCGCCGGCGCCGTTCGGGACGAAGAGCTTCACATGGTCATCCGGCGCCATGCTGACGAAATCGTGCAGGTCCTCGCCCTCGAACACGATGCGCACCATGCGGGGCGTCACATAGACCTTTTCCTCGACGGTTAGGTTTCTGCGGCGGAGTTCGTGCCGCTGTCTGATGATCTGGTGTTGCATGAGAAGGCTCCGGGCTCCTGACGCTTTGCGGCCGTTAGCGCTGCTGGAAAATTTATAGTGAGATATAGCTTAAGATATATCTTATAGCAATCGAAACGCGGGCGGCAGCGAAGTTTGTATTGATTCCAATGTACCGCTCTCGACGGCCGGAGTTCGCGCCGGTCTCCGATATATCCTCGGTTAGCAGCCGACATCGAATAGGCTGTGAGCCCGGCTTGGATTGGTCAAGCTGCCGCGCGCCAGCCGCCCGGCGGCTCTGAAGGTAACTGGTGAGTAAGCCTCCGGGAGATATTGGCCGTCATTCCTGACCTTGCAATGGTCCCAATACATCCGTGGCTTTACATCGGCGCCATTGCTAACAGGGACGCCATGCGTTCAGCCACTTACAACGCCCTCGGGGCTTATCTCAGGGATCGCCGCGCCAGGCTCGACCCCAGTGCTTTCGGTTTGCCGAGCGCGCGCCGCCGCACGCCAGGCCTCAGGCGCGAGGAGGTGGCGCAACGCGCCAATGTCAGCGCCACCTGGTACACTTGGCTCGAGCAGGGCAGGGGCGGCGCGCCATCCGCGGACGTGCTGGACCGGATTGCGAGAGCTCTGATGATGACAGAGGTCGAGCGCGAGCACCTCTTCCTGATCGGGCTTGGGCGGCCGCCGCCAGCCCGCTACCATGAGACGGAGGGAGTCACGCCACGTCTTCAGCGTGTGCTTGACGCGCTGACGCTAAGCCCCGCACTGGTCAAAACGGCGATCTGGGACGTTGTCGCATGGAACCGGGCCGCGGCCGCCGTGCTGACGGACTATGCAACGCTCAGAGCGAACGAGCGCAACATTCTGCGCATGATGTTCCTAGAAACGAGGGTTCGTGAGCGCCAGCCCCACTGGGACAGCGTCGCTCGTTTTGTCGTCGCGGCGTTCCGGGCGGACACGGCGCGGGCGGGCGCGACCCACAAAGCCGAGGCAATCGTCGAAGAACTCTGTCGGCGCAGTCCCGAGTTCGCTGCCATTTGGCGCGACAATGACGTTACGACGCACGGGGAAGGCGCAAAGACGCTCCGGCATCCGAAACTTGGTCTGCTGGCGCTTGAATATTCCTCTTTCGCGGTCGACGGTCGGCCCGACCTTGGAATGATTGTTTACAATCCGGCGACGTCGGAGGACGCGGCGAAGGTGCGGGCGCTCATCGACGCGTGGCCCGAGGAAACAGCCTCCATTGCATCGCGCGAATTCGCAGCCGAGTAGACGCCGCGGCCTGTCGCGGCCCGCACGGCAAGTAGGAGGCCAGCGTGCGGATTGCCAGGATGGGTGCGGTCGAAGACGAAGAAACCCGCCTCCCGGAGCGGCGCGATAAGGTCAGCCTGAGTTTTCTCTGCAGACCACCATTTGTGCCATTCAATCATGAACGCGTCGATCTTATCGAACAGTTTCCCGCGCGCGAGGGATTTGAAGATTGCAAACTCCGATCCTTCGCAATCCACCTTCATTACGACGCCGAGTCCATGTTCCGCGGCGTCCCTGAGGATGGGGCCGAGTTCGCTCGCGGCGTCGCGGATTCGAATGCGTTCTGGGCTGCCCCCCTGGACCCCACGGATGGAGACCCCGATCGTTGCGGCCGGATCGCTTCTGACCGTGAGTTCCTCGTTGCGGTCTGCGAGGCCGAAATTCTCCGCCCGGATCTTCGCGGCAAGGCCAGGATTGCGACGAAAATTGTCGCCCGCGCGGCGAAACGGAACAGCGAACGGCTCAAACGAAAAGACAGCCTCCACTTGAGGGTTCTTCGCCAACGCAAGCGAGGCCACGCCCGCGTTCATGCCGATATCAACCGCAACGCACGGGGTCGAAGGTAGGACATTGTATTCCCGGGCCAGAAACACTTCATGCAAAACTTGGATATCTTCGGCGTTCCGGGTCTCGACCATGATCCCCTCCGCCTTGGCGATGAGCGCGTCGCCCTCGACTACGAAGTTGACCCCACATCTGGCGAGAGAATCTATAGCCTCGAAATTCTCCACGTAGACCGAGCTTTCCTCGAGCGGGAGAGGCACGCCGCGAAGTCCAACGGGCCTGGCCCTCCGATAGTAGCTTACGCGGAATCCCGCGCCGCCAAGGGCGATCACTCGGTATTCCAGGACTGATGGTTCCTCGACTTCGAAGGTGAGGATGGTCTTGTAATTGCTCGCGAGCAGGTCTTGAACGCATACGTCGCGTTGGACGAGAACTCGCTTGCCGACGTTCGCCGCGATATCAATTCTGCAACAAGGCTCATGGGGGCGTTCGTAGTCGAGCGGCACAATCTCGATTGCGACGTCGTACTTTCCCGGATCGAGCTTCTGATACGGGCCCCAAACCGCAAAACCGTGGAAATGTGCGGGAACCACGACTGAGCTTTTTCCTCCGGTCAGGACGACTGGGAACTTGGCTTGTCGAGGTGCGGCCATCGTCAATTCCATTCTTCAGACAAAGAGAGCAACTCTGAAATAAACGGGTTGTAGGAGCAGAATTGAGGCGGGGCAATAAGGAACGGGTTGGGGGCGCCTGCATTGATTTTCAAAATACGCACCTCGCAGAGCGTCATGATCCGGCTTGCTATCGCAGCCCTCCTCGACATGATGGTCCAGTCCATTGTCTTTTTCACCGGCTTTGTGCTCGTGATAGCCGTGCTTCTCGCGGACAAGACGATGCAACTGACGCCCTGGGTGGTCGGCTGCTCGCTGGTTGCCGCGGCATCCCGATGCTCCGCCCATGCTGCCCGCTGCTGGCTGGCGTCGCCAGGGCCCAGCGGGACGTCGGTCAGGCGGCTTATGGGCCGGCTGATCGGCGAATTAGAGCACGTGCGCGCCCTCGCCGGCGCGCTTCGCGGCCTTCTGAAATTTCTTGATCACGCGGTCGCGCTTGAGCTTGGAGATATGATCGATGAACAGCACGCCATCGAGATGGTCGATCTCGTGTTGCAGCACCGTGGCCAGCATGCCCTCGGCCGCAATCTCCTGGATCGACCCCGAGCGATCGAGATAGCGGACGCGAATCGAGGCCGGCCGCTCCACCTCCGCGTAGTATTCGGGAATCGAAAGGCAGCCTTCCTCGTAGGTCGAGCGGTCGTCCGATGACCATAGGATTTCCGGATTGACGAATACCTGGGGGTCCGGTTGCTCCTCCTTTTTCGCAATGTCGACGACGAGCAGCCGAATCGGCTCCGCGATCTGAATGGCGGCGAGGCCGACGCCTGGTGCGTCGTGCATTGTTTCGATCATGTCGGCGATCAGTCCACCGAGCAGCGCGTCGATGCGCTCGATTTTTTTGCTGACGAGGCGAAGCTTCGGATCGGGCAGCGTGATGATGTGGCGAAGGGCCATGGAGAGCTCACAGGAAATTCTCGCGTAGATAATCGGCTGGACGGGATGGGTCAAATGTGTTCTAGCTTTGTTCGTCTCGCGTTCTGTCCTCGCCATGAGCCCGATCTCCGCGCAGTTTATCGTCTTCGGGACCCCGGTCCCGCTGGTTCAGGCCCTCGCTTCGGCGCTTGCCGCCTTGGCGGCGCTGCTCGTGCTGATGCTGGTTGCGCTTCTCCGGGCGGGGAGCCGCGCGAAAAGCGAACGTGAGGCAGCCGAAAAGCGGCAGGAGGCGATCGAGTTGCGCTTTGAGGCGCTCGCGCAAGCGAGCGTGTCGCTGCAGGGGCGCGTTGCGGGGATGGGGGAGCAGCTTGGATCCAGGCAGAGTGATCTCGCCAGATTTGTCGCCGAGCGGCTCGATTCCGTCGGCTCGCGCTTGGGAGCGGGACTCGAGGCGCAGACAGCGGCGACTGGCGAAAGCCTTGGCAGGCTGAACGAGCGGCTGGCCGTAATCGATGCAGCGCAGGCGCGGCTGACCGAAATGACGCGCGAGGTTGTGTCTCTTAAGGACATTCTCGCCAACAAACAGGCGCGCGGCGCTTTTGGGCAGGGGAGGATGGAGGCGATTGTCCGCGACGGCCTGCCGGCAGGCGCGTATGAGTTTCAGTTCACGCTAACGAACCGCGCGCGGCCGGATTGCGTAATCCGGCTCCCCGGCGATTTACGTGTGCTCGCGGTTGACGCCAAATTCCCGCTCGAGGCTTTCTCCGCTCTGCGCGCGGCGCGGGACGACGACGCCCGAAAAAGGGCGCAGACACAGGTTCGCGCCGATATCGGCAAGCACGTCAGGGATATCGCAGAGCGCTATCTTGTGCCCGGAGAGACACAGGACGTGGCGCTGATGTTCGTCCCGTCTGAGGCGATCTATTCCGATCTGGTCGAAGCTTTCGACGATCTTGTACAGAAGGCGCACCGCGCCAGGGTTGTCATCGTCTCGCCGACGCTGTTGATGATGGCGATCAGCGTGGCGCAGGCCATTTTGCGCGACGCAAGGATGCGCGATGAAGCCCAGGCGATCCAGGCTGAGGTCGGCAATCTGGTCAGGGATGTGGGGGCGCTTGCGGATCGCGCCGCAAAACTCGAGACACATTTCCGGCAGGCGCAGGAGGATGTTTCCGGCGTTGTCGCGGCGAGCGCCAAGGTTGCCCGGCGCGGCCAACGGATCGAAGCCATGGATTTCGCGCGTGATGGCGTTCCGGAGCCGGCCGCACAGGCGCAACTCCTGCCCTTTCCGCGCGGGGCGGAGTGAGCCGCTCGCTTGCCATGGCCCTGCGGGCGCGATAGCCAGCGGCCATGTCAGAGAACGCTCCGTCCCCACACGCTATGGTCGTCGCCGGCTTCGCGCCCGCGCCCGGCCGGGCCTGCGGAACCTGCACGTTGTGTTGCAAGGTCTACGCTTTGCCGGAACTTGAGAAGCCGGCGGGCGCCTGGTGCCGGCACTGCACGCCAGGCAACGGCTGCGGGATTCATGAGGTCGCGCCGGAACAATGCCGCCAGTTTTTCTGCCTCTGGATGACCGACGCAAGCATGCCTGAGGACTGGCGGCCAGACAGGGCGCGTTTCGTGTTGTCGGTTTTCCCAGCGAACGGCTTCATCTACGGCCAGGTTGATCCCGGCGCGCCGGCCGCCTGGCGTCGGCCGCCCTATTACGACCGTTTGCGCGGAATGGCGCGGGCGCTCCTGCCCCAACGCCGTCATGTGATCATGTTCTCGGGGGAAAGCGCGACGCTTGTTATGCCGGATGAGCCGCTGCCGCTTGGCCGCATGACGGCCAGCGACAATTTTCGCATCGAGCAGGTATTCGGACCCAACGGCCCAACGTGGCGCGCGACCCGTCTGTGACAGGCGGCTCTTCCCAGGCCGTGAAAGCGCCAAGAAGTCGGTGGCTTGGATGACTCGCCGACATGAAGAGTCCAAGGGGAGTGCGATGCGACGGAGAAGCTTTATCGCGGGAGTGGCGGTCGCGACGGCCATGTCGGGGTTGCAAAAAGCTACGGGCGCAGAGTTGTCGATCCCGGAGCGCTTCGCCGCGACGCTAAACGCCCATGACATCGAGGCCTTTGCGGCGCTCTTTTCCGATAGCTATGTCAATCATCAGGCGAGCGCCGCGGCTCCTGCCCCGAAGGCGGGCGTCACGCCCAAGATGGCGACCGTCGCCTTCTTCGCCGCGCGTCTCAAGGGTCTCCCAGACCTGAACGTGTCAATTCAGGTGAGTCTCGCGCAAGCCGACAAGGTTGCGGCCAGCTTTGCCTATGAAGGCACGCACAACGGCATTTATCTCGGCATCCCCCCGACAGGGAAACGGATCACGTTTACGTCCTGCGATATATTTCGCGTCGCGGAGGGAAAGATCGTGGAGCATTGGGGAATGGGCGACATCGCGGGTGTTGTCGCCCAGTTGAAAGGCTGAGGCGGGGCGCAACCCCGTCCGCTTCGATTTCGTTCGATTCAGTTCAATCCCTAAAGTTTCGGTCCGCCGTTCGGCGCCGCGTGAGCCGCAATCCCTGGGCGTTTGGCGTCGCCGGGCGTCGAAGGAGGCCGCTATATCTGCCGGCAAAGTTTGACCCACAGCGTCCTAAAATCGCCGTATGGCTGTCCTTTTCCTTGCTGAGCGCACTCTCGTTTCACCCTGCTTTTGTGAAAGGTCTCCGTCATTTGCGACGCCTTTGTCTCGCCGCATTGCTCATCGCCGCCGCGTGGCCCGCGCTTGCCGAGCCGGTCTGGACAGCAGCTCCTTCCACGATGCGTCGAGCGCCGCGGCCGACCGCGCGCATCGTTCAGGAAGTGCCGCCCAACGCTCAGATTCTTCTCGAGAACTGCCGGGGCGACTGGTGCTATGCCTCGTGGCGCAATCGGTCCGGCTACATTCCAGCCTATGCAGTGAACGTCGCGCCTCCTCCGGGCGCCTCGCCGCCTCAGCCGATCGCCGGCGGTGGCGGCAGCTTCGAACTTGGGCCGCCCTCGCCACCCCCCTCCGCTCCGGTCTGGGGCGGGCCCTATGTCGGCATGGGCTGGGGCTGGAACCGCTGGTAAGGCGCGCCCGGCCTAGGATTCAGCCCCGTGTCGCCCTATATGGGCAAGCCGAACCCCACCCCTTTTTCGGAGACCCGCCTTGAACGCGAACCCTCAGGTTGACGCCAAGGCCGCGGAGAAAGTCGCGGCCGACAAGATCCCCGTCACGGTCCTCACCGGCTATCTGGGCGCGGGCAAGACGACCCTGCTCAACCGCATCCTCTCGGAGCCGCACGGGAAGCGCTACGCCGTCGTCGTCAACGAATTCGGCGAGATCGGCATCGACAACGAACTCGTCATCGGCGCTGACGAAGAAGTGTTCGAGATGAACAATGGTTGTATCTGCTGCACGGTGCGCGGCGACCTCATCCGCATCATCGAAGGTCTTATGCGTCGCAAGGGCCGCTTCGACGCTATCATCGTCGAGACGACCGGCCTCGCAGACCCGGCGCCCGTCGCGCAAACCTTCTTCGTCGACGAGGACGTTCAGAAAAACGCTCGCCTCGACGCCGTTGTGACAGTCGCCGACGCAAAATGGCTGGCTGCGCGCTTGCGCGATGCGCCCGAGGCAAAAAACCAGATCGCCTTCGCCGACGTAATCATCCTCAACAAGACCGATCTCGTGACGCCCGCGGAACTCCGCGAGGTCGAGGCGCGCATCCGCGCGATCAACCCGTATGCAACTTTGCATCCCGCGCAGAAATGCAACGTGAAGATCGCGGACGTTCTGGAGCGGCGCGCCTTCGATCTCGACCGCATTCTCGACATCGAGCCAGACTTCCTCATTGCGGAGGATCATGATCACGACCATGAGCATGATCATGGCCACGATCATCACCACCAGGGCCTGAAGCATTATCACGACGAGGACATGCAGTCGGTCGCGGTGCGACTCGAGGGCGACGTGGACCCCAACAAGTTCATGCCCTGGATCAGCCGCGTCACGCAGGAACAGGGACCCGACATCCTGCGGTGCAAGGGCATCGTGGCGATGAAGGGCGATCCGAAGCGTTTCGTCTTTCAGGGCGTCCACATGATGCTCGACGGCGATTCTCAGCGCGAGTGGAAACCCGGCGAGAAGCGCGAATCCAAGGTCGTCTTCATTGGTCGCAAGCTGAACGAGGACGAGCTTCGCAAAGGTTTTCTGGCCTGCGCTGCGTGACCTGCTTTCCCCTCTGCCTTACCAATTGGCAGCGGCAACGCAACGCAACGTAACGGAACCGAATGACCGACGCCCAGGCCCAGACTTCGCTCGCCGAACATCTGCATCCGCTCGACGCGGGCGGCCAAGTTGTGGCGGCTGTCTTTCTGGGCGAGAAGCCCGTGCTGGCGCTGGCTGACGGCCTCGTTCTGCTTGGCGAGCAGGGCGAACAGAGTCGCGTCGTCGTTCATGAGGACGCGGCGATCCTGACAGCGGTCGCCGACGGCAGAACCTTGCTTCTGGGCGGCGACGACGGCCTCGTGACCGCGATCGGAGCCGACGGCGTCGCGCGCGGCATCGCCGATGAAAGAGCGACCTGGATCGATTCGCTCGCCCTGCGTGGCGGGGCGTTCGCCTGGAGCGCCGGCAAGACGGTCAACGTTCGTGACGAGCATGGCGAAGTCCGGACTTGGGAGGCGCCTTCGACGGTGCGCGGCCTCGCCTTTCAGCCGAAGGGCTACCGGCTCGCGGTGACGCATTACAATGGCGCGACGCTCTGGTTCCCGAAAGTTGAAGGCGTCCCGCAGACGCTCGAATGGAAGGGCGCCCACCTCGACGCGACATTTTCGCCGGATGGCCGCTTTCTCGTGACCTCGATGCAGGAGAACGCCTTGCACGGCTGGCGGCTCGCCGACTCACGCAACATGCGGATGACCGGCTATCCGAGCAAAACGCGGTCCATGGCCTGGAGCCATGACGGCGCGTGGCTCGCAACTTCGGGCGCGGACGCTGCGGTCGTGTGGCCCTTCAAGGATAAGGACGGCCCCATGGGTAAGGCGCCGCGCGAATGCGGCGTCCGCGACGCGCGCGTCACCCGAGTAGCCTTCCATCCGCGCGCGCTGGTTCTGGCGATCGGCTATGCCGACGGCCTCATCCTGCTCGTGCGCCTCGCGGACGGGGCCGAAATCCTGGTCCGACGTCCCGCCGAAAGCCCCGTGACGGCGCTGGCGTGGAACGCGAACGGATCGCGGCTGATCTTTGGAAGCGAGTCCGGCAAAGCGGGCCTTCTAAATTTGCCGGGTTGAGGGGTCACTGCAGGGTCCGCAGCGCCGCGAAGAGCGCCGACATCGCGACAACAGCGATGGCGGTGGCGATGACAAGCCGGCTGGCGAAGATGCGGCGCATCGGATTCCCTCAGGCGAAACTGTAGCGCTCGGAGTGATATCTGGAAATCGGGACGCCAAGCTCGGCGAGAGCCAACTCGGCGGCGTCCATCATCGGGCCCGGCCCGCAGATGAAGTATTCATGCCGGTCGAAGGGCGCAGGGATGCAGCGTCGGAACGTACCGACGGAAATTCGGCCCTGCTCGCCCGTCCAATCAGGTGGCGGCTGCTCCAGGACGTGTAGGAGTTTTAGGTTCAGGCGCGCCGAGAGGTTGCCGAGCTCCTCGCGAAAGATCACGTCCTCCCAGCTGCGGTTCGCATAGAGGAGGGTGACGGGCCGGCGGTCCCCACGCTCCGCCATCGTGCGGAGCATGCTCATCATCGGCGTGACGCCGATGCCTGCGGCGACAAGCACGGGGGGATCCTCCGCTTCGTCCATCGTGAACGCGCCGTAAGGGCCGTCGAGCCATACGCGGCGCCCGACATCGAGTGCGCCAATTTTTGCAGTGAAATCGCCGAGATTGCGGATGGTCAGCTCCACCCGACGATCCCGGCGCGCTGCGCTCGAGGCCAGCGAGAAGGGGTGGGCGGTGATCTGAAAGGGCGTGAGCGTCGAGAGCCACGCGAATTGGCCCGGCGCGAAACGCAGGCCGTCGTGGCCATCGGCATGCAGGGTCAAGGTGACGCTGTCGCCGCGCTCTGGCCGCACAGTCTCGATGCGGTAGGGGCGGCGCAGGAGAAAGAAGGGCCGCACGAGACGGGTATAGAGAAGGAGCCCGATCCAGAGGACGCCAAGTGCGATCCACAGACCTGACTTCAGCGGAGAGCGGAGATAGACGCCGAAGGCGATCGCATGCAGGAGCCCGAAGCTGATCGCCGCGAGGGCGAGGAGGATGTGGGTCGCATGCCACGCCTCATAGGAAAGGCGGATGCGTCTGCGCCCGTAGGAGAGCGCGGTCAGCGCAACGAGCGCATAGATCGAGAAGTTGGCGTGTTTCATTCGCGAACTCGCGGTCAAAACATTGAGCGCGACAATCCGCGTCGGCCTCACCCAGATGAGAATCGCGGGATGAGCGAGAACGAAGGCGAGCGCGACCCACGTCAGTTGGCGATGGAAAAAATAGATGACGTCTTCGCCCCAGGGTTGGGTCACGAATCGAAATCTGGCGGTCAGCCCAAATTGCAGCCCCATGATCGAGAGCCCCGCATAGCCGATCGCCGCCGCGAATTCGGTCCAGAAGTCTCGCGAGGGAGGATGGTCGCCGAGGAGGAGCGCAAAGAGCGGGGCGAGGACAATGAAAAGATAAACGCCGATCCACAAAGCCGCCCGCGCGGCAAAGGAACGCTTCATCGAAAGCCCCGCAAGCAATGCCTCGATCTGTGCAGCCGGGATCGCCGGAGATAACTATGTAAAAAAAGCCTGCAGACAGCAATCGGGCGGAACGATCGCCGCCCCTCGCCCGTCATGTCGTCGCGCGACGAATTGCGAGAACTGCACGCTGATTTCGATATTCCGAGGCGCCGCGTTAGGATGGTGCGGCGACCTGCTTTTTAGGAAAGGATGGACCCATGTCCGACAGAGCAGCGCGGATCGGCGCGATCGTCGAGATCATGAAGACGAACTGGGATCTGCCCGCCGATTGCAACGAGGGCGAGCTCTACACCTACGCCGAGATCCTGCTGGACAAGATCGAGGCGGGTGAGGACAAAGCCGCGCTTTACGCCTTCCTCGCCGAAGCGCAGGTCGAGAACCTCGAAATGCCGGCGTCTGAGGCGTCCCGCATGATCGTTGATCAGGCCTTCGCTCTTCCCCGCACATAAGGGTCTGACGCATCCTAATGATGAGCGTTAGACCGTTTCGGTCTCGGCTTCCTGCGTCCGCCGCTCGGCTCGGAGGACGGCGGCCGTGATTTGCTCGGGCGCGACGTGGTGCGGCGAATGGCCGACGCGCTCAAGAACGGTCAGGCGCGCTCCGGGCATCTCTCTCGCGCAGCTACGAGCATGCAGTTCGGTCGATACGACGCCGTCGGCGTCTCCCGCGACGATCTCGACCGGCGTTCGGATCGCCCCATAGCGCGGCGCCAGCGCCGTCACCGCGGCGTTCGCATGGATGACGTCCTCGCAATTGGCGAGAAAATGCAGGGGACGCAGAAGAAGCTTGAGGCGCGTCGCCTCGATAAAATCGGGAGGCGTTGCATTCGGAGCGAAAACGCTCTCAACACCCGCCTGCATCGCGAGCAGCCCGGCCGGAAGCGCGATAAGTCTCCGGAACGCGGGACCGATCCATCGGTTCGCGCCGACCGTGTAATACCACGCGACTCCGCCCGGCCAGGGATGAGTGACCGGCGAGATCAGAACCAGCGCGCGGACGAAGTCGGGGGAGTCGAGGGCCATGGCGAGGCCCGTCGCGCCGGCGAGAGAATGAACGACGACGGTCGCCCGCTGGACCCCGATCGCCTCCGCCGCGCGGCGAAGCGCGTCGGCCTGCGCGGGCGGCGAGGCGGCGTCGGCGCCCTTGAGGCGCGCGCTCCAGCCGTGGCCCGGCCGGTCGGCGCTGAGCACGCGAAATCCCCCGCTGCTGAGGCGCTTGGCGAGCGCGACATCGAGGTCAGCGGCGTTGCCGGACGCCCCATGGATCATCAGGACCGCACCGCGCTCCGCGCCTTTGGCCGGCGTGTCGACGATATGAATGGAGGCGCCCTCAACGATAAGGCGCCTTCCCAGCGGCGGATAGCGCGCCTCAATCCGGCGCGTTTCGATCAAAGTAAAGGCGAACAGACTCGCGACCGCTCCAAGAACGACCAGAAGCGCCACTGCCAGTCCTGAACCCAAGGCTTAAATCTGCTGGCCCGCTATGGCGGCCCTTAGCTCGTCGGCCGCTTCTTCAGCGCGCCGCCAGTGCGGCGCGATAGCGAGTAGGCGCTCGTACACTTTGAGAGCCTGCTCGTCCTTGTCCTGAGAGGTCAGAATCATCGCCATCCCGGCGAGCGCCCCGATGTGACGCGGCTCGCGTTTGAGGGTTTGGGCGATGTCAGCCATGGATCCATCGAGATCATCGTCGAGATAACGCAGGGTGGCCCGGGCGTTCCACGCCTCCGCCCAGTTCGGCATCAGAGTAACCGTCGCGTCGAGGATTTTGCCGGCCGAATCGTATTCCTTGGCGGCGATCGCCTTGCGCGCGCGCGCAAGGAGCAGATCGCCGGTGTCCGAGCCTGACTCCGAGTAGGAACCAAGCAAGAGCCCGACGAGGCCCTCGGTCTCATCGGAGTCTTTGGATGCGGCGAGGCGGGCGTAAATCTCGTCCCGCGCCTGCTCCGGCGTCTTCGGCGCCGCCTCCGTCTGCTCCTTCTGGCTCTTTGGAGGAGACGTATCGGCGCGCGCGACGCTTAGCGCCGGGACGCTGATCATCGCTGCGAAAAAAAACGCCGCGTGAAACTTCATGCGGCGAAATTTATGCGTTTTGCTGCGCCGCGTCAAAGCGGCTGTTCAGCCCTGCCGGGCCTTGAAGCGCTTCTGCGTCTTGTTGATGATGTAGACGCGCCCCTTGCGCCGCACCAAGCGGTTGTCGCGGTGACGATTGCGCAGCGACTTCAGGGAGTTACGGACTTTCATGATGCCACCAACACTTCTTCCCGCGGGGGAAGGCCCACGGCGGATGAATTTCGGAGGCGCTCCTATGCCTCAAACGGGCCTTGCGATCAAGACCTCCAGGCTTCGTCGTGCCGCGTCTCTCTCATGCTGAAGACCGCAAGGAAGCTGATCACCCCCGCGACGGAGATGTAATACCCGACCCAGGCGACGCCGCCGGCCCGTTCCAGGACCTGAGCAAGCGATGGCGCGAATGAGGCCCCAAGTATGCCGCCGAGATTGTAGGCGCTGGCCGCCCCGGTGTAGCGCACCGGCACGGGGAAAAGCTCCGGCAGCGACGCGCCAAGCGGGGCGAATGTGAGGCCCATCGCGCCGAGCGCGATTGCGAGGAAGGCGAAGACTCCCGCATATCCCGGCCCGAGCAGCTTCGGCATTGCAAGCCCGACGAGGATTGCGATCAAGGCAGAGGCCATCAGAACTGGGCGCCGGCCGTAGTGGTCAGCCAGCGCGGCGGAAAGGGGCGTCGCGGCCGCCATGAAGATCACGCCTCCGCAGAGCATGGCAAGAAAGGTCGTGCGTGGAATGCCCATCGCCGTTACGCCGTAACCCAGCGTGTAGACAGTCGCGATGTAGAAAAGCGCGTAGCAGACCACGATCGCGAGCGCGCCTTGAATGAGCGGTCTCCAGTGATCGCGGAGCACGACTCCGAGCGGCGCCGCGACGCGCTGATCACGGGCCAGGGCAGCGCGAAAGGCCGGCGTCTCCTCAAGGGAGACGCGGACATAGAGGCCGATTGCGACGAGCGCCGCGCTCATCAGAAATGGCACGCGCCAACCCCAGGCGATGAAAGCCGGCTCGCCAAAGGCGACAAGAAGCAGGAGGAAAAGCGAGGTTGCGATGAAGAAGCCGACCGGCGGCCCAAGCTGCGGGAACATGCCGAACCACGCCCGGCGCCCATGCGGAGCGTTTTCGACAGCAATCAGCGCCGCGCCGCCCCATTCTCCCCCGAGACCGACGCCCTGCAGGAAGCGCAGGGCGCCGAGCATCAGGGGCGCAAGCACCCCCGCCGTCGCGTAGGAAGGCAGAACGCCGATCAGCGTCGTTGCGAGCCCCATCATCAGCATGGTGGCGACGAGGGTCGATTTCCGTCCAACCCGGTCGCCGAAGTGCCCGAATAGGAACGAGCCTAACGGCCGGGCCAGAAAAGCGATGCCGAAGGTGACATAGGCGCTGAGCGTCTGCGTCTGAGGGGCGGACTTTGGAAAGAACATCGGGCCGAACACCAGCGCCGCCGCCGTGCCGAATATATAGAAATCGTAGAATTCGATCGCGGTCCCGATCAGGCTTGCCAGCGCGATCCTCGCGACGCTTGCCTGCGCCCCTTCCACGCCGTTCACACTTTCGACCGCCGCCATATTGCCGCTCCTCCCTAGGACGGCTACCGTATCCGCTTCGTCCGGCCGCGTCATCGAAAGGCTCGGACTCTCGGACTTGGGAAGGCGCGAGGAGCCTCTGTTATGACTGGCGCCACGTCGGTAAGTCCGGGCCAAGGTCCCGACGCCCCATCCGCGCTCTCCGCCGGTCGATTGCCGATCGGCCGCATGATCAGCGTGATTCTGGTCGTCATCCTTGCGGGCGGCCTCTTCGGTTACGATCAGGGCGTCATTTCCGGGGCGTTGATCGGCATCGAAAAAGAATTTTCGCTCGGCCCTTTCCTGCTTGAGGTTGTCACGAGTTGGGTGACGCTTGGCGCCCTCTTTGGATCGTTGGGGGGCGGTTATGTCGCGGATCATTTCGGCCGCAGGGCGGCGCTGCTCACAGCCGCAGTGCTGTTTGTTGCGGGGGCGCTGATCGAAGCTTTCGCGCCCGGGCTCATCATCCTTGTCGCTGGGCGATTCATCGTGGGTTTTGGCGTCGGCGTCGCCGCGGTGGCCGCGCCGCTCTATGCGGCCGAACTCGCGCCGGCCGACCAGCGCGGACGCTTCATCTCGTCCTACCAGCTCGCAATCACGATCGGCATTTTCCTCGCCTATTTCGTCGACGAGGCGCTGGCCGGACCTCAGGGCTGGCGCCTGATGCTTGGCGTATCGGCGGTTCCTGGATTGCTCCTGTTCGTCGCCACGCTGCCAGCGTCGCAATCCCCGCGCTGGCTTCTCAAAATGCGTCGCACTGAGGACGCGCGCCGCACGATCGAGACGATCTGGCCCGGCGAAGACACGGAGGCGCGTCTCAACGCGATCCAGGAATTGCTCGAAGACGAAAGCCACACCGTTTCATGGGCGGAAATTTTCGCCCCGCGCTGGCGCGAGCCGCTTAAGGTCGGCCTCGGGCTCGCTATCCTGCAGCAAATCACCGGCATCAACGCGATCATCTACTATTCGAACACAATCTTCGCCGCCGCCGGCTTTGCGACGCCCGAGTCCCAGGCCAGCGCGACGACCTGGGCGATCGGCGGCGTCAACGTGCTCGCGACCTTCATCGCGCTCGCCTTCATCGATCGGCTCGGCCGGCGGCCGTTGCTCATGGCGGGGCTCGTCGGCATGACGGTCAGCTTGATCGCAGTCGGACTCGCCTTCCTGCAACTCAGCACGATGGGCGAGGGCGCCCATGCGACGACCGGCATCGTCACGCTCGTCTCTCTGATCGTGTTCATCGTGTCTTTCGCCTTCTCGCTCGGGCCCGTGACCTGGACGATGATCAACGAGATCTATCCGGGCGCGGTGCGCGGACGCGCGGTCGCCGCAGCGACCGCGGTCAACTGGGGTGCGGCCTTTCTGGTCAGCCAGTTCTTTCTCACAGCGATTAAAGGGCTGGGTCCGGCCTACGCCTTCTGGCTGTTCGCGGCTTTCTGTCTTGGCGGTCTCGTCTGGGTCTATCTCCGCGTTCCCGAGACGAAAGGACGTTCGCTGGAGCAGATCGAGGCTTTGTGGCGAAGCCGCTCGGATTCGGCTTCCCGAAGCTAAGCGCGGGCCTCCGGTTTGGCGGCGCGGACCCCTTTTCCTCGCGCTGATCTTAGGCGCCTTTCTGCCCGGCTGGCGCCGTCGCTTGCGCCGGGGTCTTTCGCTTCCGGTTCTTCCGCCATTCCTCGAAACGCTGAAGAACTGCGAAGAACGACGGAACGAACACGACGGCGAGGCAGGTCGAGGCGATCATGCCGCTGAAGACGCTGATTCCCAGCGAGCGGCGCGCATTCGCGCCCGCTCCTGTCGCCAGCACGAGCGGCAGCACGCCGAGGATGAAGGCGAAGGATGTCATCAGGATTGGCCGGAAACGGGTCTTCGCGGCTTCGACTGCCGATTCCCAGATTGTCTTGCCGTGGACCGTGCGCATCTCGCGCGCGACTTCCACGATGAGAATGCCGTTCTTCGCCGATAGCGCGATGAGCAGCATGAGGCCGATCTGCGTGTAGAGGTTGTTGGCCGCGCCGAGGCTCGTCAAAGCTATGACGGGGCCGAGCAGCGCCAGCGGCACGGCGGCGAGCACGGCGAGCGGCAGGATCCAGCTTTCGTATTGGCCGGCGAGCACGAGGAATACGAGCAACAGTGAAAGGCCGAAGACATAGTAGAGCTGATTGCCCGTGACCTGCTCCTGATAGGACATCGCCGTCCATTCGTAGCCGATGTCAGCCGGCAGTATTTTTTTGGCGATCCCCTCCATCGCCGCCAGCGCCTGACCCGAACTGAAGCCGCGTGAGGGCGAGCCCACGATGGTGGCGGAGGGAAAGAGGTTGTAGTTGGTCAACAGCGGCGGCGCGACGGTCGAGCCCAGATGCGCGACCGCGCCGAGCGGCACCATCTGATCGTCCTGGCTGCGCACATAGAGGCTCAGCAGGTCCTCCGGATGCTGACGGAAGCGCGAATCCGCCTGCACATAGACCTGCAACGAGAGGCCGAACTTGTTGAACTGGTTGACGTAAGTCGAGCCGACGAAATCCGTCAGCGTCGAAAAAATGTCGCCGACGCTGACGCGCAACGTCTGCGCGCGGTCACGATCCACGGTCAGGGTCACATGAGGGGCGCTGGTGCGGAAGGTCGTCAACACATTGCGAAGGCTCGGATCGGCCGCTGCGGCGGCGATGACCTGATCGGTCACTTTCCCAAGCTTCTCGTAGTCGTTGCTGCCTCCGAGCAGTTCGAGCTGCATCTGGAAGCCGCCCGCGTTGCCGATGCCCTGAATGGCGGGTGGCGGCAGAACATAGGGTTTGCCGTCCGGGAGCGTGGACACGGCTTTTTGCAGGCGTTCAAAGATCGACAGCAGATCCTGATCCTTGGCCTTGAGCCGCTCGTCGAAGGGTTTCAGCATCACCCATGCGGCGCCGGCGTTGAACAGGTCGGCGCTGTTGTCGAGGATCGAGAGCCCAGAGATCGAGATCACGCGCTCGACGCCGGGGATCTTGAGGGCTTCCTTCGTCGCTTCTTCCAGCGTGGCGGTCGTACGGCCAAGCGCGGCGCCTTCGGGCAACTGCACCGCGAGCATCAGGTAACCCTGGTCGTCGATCGGGATGAAGGCGGTGGGGATGCGCACGAGTCCCCAGATTCCGAGCCCCGACACGATAAGGGCTGCGATCACCATGAGTTCGCTGTGACGGACCATGCGGCCGATCATGCCCGAGTAGGCGCGCTCCATCGGGTCGTAAAGATGATTGAAAAGACGCGCGAGAAAGTTCCGCTGCTCCGGAGGCGTCGGCGTGACGCAGCCATTGCGCGCATTGCGTGGGCTTCAGCGTTGCGGCGTTGAGGGCGCTGATGAAGGCGGTCGCCGCGATGACGAGCGCGAATTGCGCGAACATCTTGCCGGTGAGACCGGGCACGAAAGCGGCGGGAATGAACACCGCCATGAGCACGAGCGTGATGCCGATAATCGGGCCGAAGAGTTCGTCCATCGCCCTTATTGCGGCGTCGTGGCCGGAGAGTCCTTCCTCGATATATTTCGTGACGCCTTCGACGATCACGATGGCGTCGTCGACCACAATGCCGATGGCAAGCACGATGCCGAAGAGCGTCGAGAGATTGACGGTGAAGCCCAGCGCCGCCATCGCCGCGAACGCGCCGATGATGGTGACAGGCACCGTCGTCGCCGGCACCAGGACCGCGCGGAAATTCTGCAGGAAGACGAGAATGACGATCAGGACGAGAACGCCGGCCTGCCACAGCGTCTTGTAGACCTCCGCGATCGAGTCCTGAACGAAGACCGTCGTGTCGTAGGGAATTGCATAGGCGAGACCGTCCGGGAACCTTTTCGCCAGCCGGTCCATCGTCGCCTTGACTTCCTTGCCGACCTGCAGCGAATTCGCTTCCGGCGTCTGATAGACCGCGATGCCTGCGGCGGGTTTTCCGTCGACGCGAAAATCCTGCGAATAGGTCTGGGCCCCCAGTTCGATGCGCGCGAGGTCGCGCAGATGAATGAGCCGGCCGCCCTGCTGGGTCTGGTCCTTGACGACGATGCTGCCGAATTCGTCCGGCTGGTTTAGCCGTGACTGGACGTCGACCGTATACTGGAACTGGGTCTCAGGCGGCGCAGGGGGCATGCCGATTTGGCCGGCGGCTATGTTCTGGTTCTGCTGGCGGATGGAGCGGATGACGTCGCTTGGCTGCAGCCCGAAACTTTGCAGCTTTTGCGGGTCCATCCAGATGCGCATGGAATAGGACCCAGCGCCGAAGACGTTTACGCTCCCGACGCCGGGCAGACGAGCGAGCGTGTCGACCAGATTGATGGTCGCGTAATTGCTCATATAGAGGCTGTCGTACTTGCCATTCGGCGAGGTCGAGCGTGACGATCTGCAGGATCGCCGTGTTCTTCTTCTGGACGCTGACGCCCTGGGCCTGCACGGGCTCAGGCAGGGAAGCCAGCGCCAGTTGCACGCGGTTCTGCACCAGCACCTGATCGATGTTCGGATCGGTTCCGATCTGGAAGGTGACGATCAGGTTGTAGGTGCCGTCCGGCGCGCTCGTCGACTGCATGTACAGCATCTGATCGACGCCGTTGACCTGGTTCTCGATCGGCAGGGCGACAGTGTTGATGACGGTCTCGGCGCTCGCGCCGGGATAGCGCGCGGTCACTTGCACGGTCGGGGGCACGACGTTGGGATATTCCGAGACGGGCAGGCGGAAAAGGGAAACAGCGCCGATGACGACGAGCACGATCGCCAGCACATTGGCGAGAACGGGATGCTCGATGAAGAATTTTGAGATCACGAGCGCGCGTTCCCGCTACTGAGCCGCGTCGATGGGCGTAAGTTTCGGCGTCACCTTCATGCCCTGCGTCACCCGCCACAACTCGCCGACGACGATCTGGTCGTTGCGGCTGATGCCGCTCGTGGCGACCTGCAAGTCGCCGACGACCGCGCCGACCTGCACGTAGCGCTTCTGGACGACGCCGTCGTCGCCGACGACGTAGAGATACTGGCCGCCCTGGTCTTCCTGGAGCACGCGCTGGGGAACGAGCAGCGCGCTCTTCGTCACCTTGCCCATAGGCAGGCGCATATTGACGAACATTCCGGGAAGAAGCGTGCGGTCTGGGTTCTTCAGGATGCCGCGCACATAGAGGGTGCCGGTCTTGGCGTCGATCTGGGGCGCTACGAATTGCATCGTCCCGTGGTGCGGGAAGCCGGTCTCGTCGGAGAGTTGCACTTCGACCGGCACTCGCTGCAGTTCGGCGAGCGTCAGGCGGCGCTGGTCGAGATTCTGGCGGATCTGGAGCGCCTGGTCGGAGCTGATATTGGCGACGACATAGATCGGATCGAGTTGCATGATCTCGGCGAGCGCCGGCTGGCCGCCGTCGCCGCCGACCATATTGCCGGGATCGACGAGATGTCGGCCCATCTGCCCGTCGAAGGGCGCGCGGACTTCCGTATAGTCGAGATTGAGCTGCGCCACCGCGACCTGCCCCTCGGCGCCCTTGATGTTGGCCTCCGCGGTCTTGAACTCGTAAACCCAATGATCGACGTCGACCTGCGAGGTGGCGTGCTTGCGCAGGAGCGCCGTGTAACGGCCGACTTCGAGCCTCGCGTGGTCGCGCGCGACAGTCGCGGCTTCGAGCTGCGCCTGCGCCTGCTGCAATTGCGCCTGATACTGGTCCTGCTGGATGGTGAAGAGGAGGTCGTCCTTCTTGACGATCTGGCCGTCCTGAAAATGGATCTGCTCGAGATAGCCTGGCACGCGCGCGACGAGATTCACCTGATTGACCGGCTCGGCGTTGCCGGTGAGCGTCACCGTCGCGCTCACCGCCTGAACTTTCGGCAGCGCGACCGGAATCGTCGGAGCCGCCTGGGCAGGCGCGGCTGCCTGGGCCGGCGCCGTCGTCGGTTGCGGAGCGGGCGCCGGGGCGGGAGCGCTCGCAGGCTCAGCGGGCGCGGGCGAGGGGGCCGTCGCAGGCGCGGGCGCAGTTGCGGGCGCGGGATTGGCGGGAGCAGACGAGCTCGGCGCCTTTGGCGCCGGAGCGGTCTTCCGGCCCCAGACGTCGCGCCACAAACGCTGGAGTTCATTTTCCGCGTGGGCGGGGCTCGACCAACCAGAAGAGCTCAGGATCATGAGCCCGATGGCGGCGGCCCGCAGGGCCGTGCTTGCAAGTGCTTTCAGGCGGGGCTTCACGGCGCTCACCATTGCGGAGGCCGCACGGTCGGACCGACGTCGGACGGGCCGGGAAGGCCGGGCGCCTGCGGCTGGGGCTGACCGGCTGGCGGAAGGATATCGCCGTAGAAGGTGCGGGAGCGCATCTCGGCGTTGTTGGCCACGTTCACGAACTCGTTTCCTTCGCGGATCTGCCACCCGCCGCCGAGCGCGCGATAGGTGTTGGTGAGGCTGACGGAGACGTCGCCTTCCGCCGCGGCGAGATTGTTCTGCGCCTGGTAGAGGTTTTGCTCGGCGGTCAGCACAGTGGTGAAGTCGCGGGTGCCGAGCTGGTATTGGTCGAGCGCGACGCTGAGCGCCTTGTTCGCCGCAATCGCGCTGCGCTTGAGAAAGGCGACCTGGCTGCGCCCCTGGACATAACCACTGAGGCCGTTCTCGACCTCGCGCTGCGCCTTGAGCACGACCGCCTTGTACTCGAGAAGCTGGGCTTGCAACTCGGCGTCCTGAGCGCGGACCGTGTTCGTGATCTGGCCATAGTTCAGGATCGGCCAACTGAAGGACGGGCCAAAGGCGAAGGTGAGGCTGGGCGAGGTGAAGAGTTCGTTGATCTTGTTGCCGTTGGTGGTGCTGACTAGCGTTCCGAAAGCGCCTCCGAGCGAGAAGGCGGGATAGAGATCGGCCGCCGCCATGCCGACCTTGGCGCTTTGCGCCTCCGCCTTCAGTTCCGCGGCGCGCACGTCCGGGCGGCGGCGCAGAAGGTCGGCCGGGATGCCGACCGCGACATTGCGCGGGGGGGCGGGAATACCCCGCGATCCGCCGAGCAGCCCATCGACGTCGCCCGGCGGCACGCCGAGCAGCACGCTCAGCGCGTTCCGGGTCTGATTGAGCTGGTTAGTGAGTTGCGGGATCGCCGCCTGCGTCTGCGCCAGCACATTTTCCGCCTGGAACACATCCAGTTCCGAGGTTGCGCCGCCTTTGAACCGGTCGCGCGCGATCTCGAGCGCCTGCTGCTGTTTGACGACGTTGGCGCGGGCGATGGCGATCTGCGCCTGCAAGGTGCGGATGGAGATATAGTCGTTCGCGACGTCGCCAATCAGCGTGACGAGCACGTCGTCGTAGGTCGCGATGGATGCGAGGTAGGAAGCGTCCGCCTGTTCGACGCCGCGCCGGAATTTTCCCCACAAGTCGAGCTCCCAGGCCGCCTGGGCTCCCATGTTGACGCGCCAGAACTGCCGTGAGGTGATGGCGTCGTTGGGGTTCGAAGTTGCGTCCGTCGTGCTCGGCTGAAGGTAGGTTCCCGTCCCATTGAGCTGTTGCTGCTGCGGATAAAATTCGCCGACCGCCTCGCCGAGCAGCGCGCGCGCTTCGATCACCCGCGCTCCGGCCGCCATCAGGGTGAGGTTCTGGTCATAGGCCATGGCGACCAGCCGGTTCAGCGTCGGATCGCGAAACGAGGCCCACCATTGCCGGTAGTCCTCCTGGCCCGTCTTGATTCCCGAAGCGCGCAACTCGCGCCACTTCGAGGCGACGGAAGCCTGGGGCGTCAGGAAATTCGGACCGACCGAGCAGGATGAGAGCGGCAGGGCCGCCAGGGCCGCCACAAGCCCGGCATAGAAACGGACGCCGCCGGAAGGCGCGTTCTCGCAGAATGACCAACGCAACGCCGCAAACATCGTCAACGTCAGCCGCGCAAGCTGACGCCAGGCCGGATCCGCGCAACGCCAGACACGCTCATGCCGCCCCCAACCCGAGGCTGGCGACCTGCGCCAGTCCCGCATTTCCGTTCCCAGTCCTGAAATCTTAGCTATCAGTTAACCTTTGCGACGACTACGGGCCTCCCTGAGTTAGGCACAAATTCCTGTCGGGTGTTGCCCGAATGCGCTGCCGCAACGGAAGAAAGACCCTAAACGCAAAAGCGGGGCCCCCATGGGCCCCGCTTCCGTTTTTCCTGCGGATGCGCAGTCTCTTAAAAATGCAGCGCCGTCGCCTGCCGCACGCCCTTGAGCCCGCCGACTTTCTGGATGACCTCCGGCGGCGCTTGGCCGTCGATCGCGACGAGCGCGATCGCCGAGCCGCCTTCCTGGTCCCGGCCGAGCGCGAAAGTCGCGATGTTGACGTCCGCATCGCCGAGCAGGCTCGCAAAGCGCCCAATGAAGCCGGGCTTGTCGTCGTTGGTGACATAGATCATCGAGGGCGTGAATTCCGCCTCGACCTTGATCCCCTTGATCGACAGGATGCGCGGCTTGCCGTCATGAAAAACCGTCCCGCCGATCGAGCGTGTCTGGTCCGCCGTCGTCACCGCGAGCGTCATGAAGCTCTCGTAGTCGCCTTCCGCAGCGCGGGTCATTTCCTCGATGACGATGCCGCGGTTCGCGGCGACCGTCGGCGCGGAAACGACATTGACGTCCTGCAACGAGGGACGCAGCAAGCCGGCGATGGCCGCAGAGGTCAGAGCCTTGGTCTTCAGGGCCGCGACCGCGCCGTCGTAGGTGATGGTGATCTTCTCGATCGGCGCCTGCGTCAGCTGGCCGGCAAATGACCCGAGGCCCTCAGCGAGCGCAATGAACGGCTTCAGTTTCGGCGCTTCCTCCGCCGTGATGGACGGGAAGTTCACCGCGTTGGTGATCGCGCCGCGGATCAGATAGTCCGACATCTGCTCGGCGACCTGCAGCGCCACATTCTCCTGCGCTTCTGTCGTCGAGGCGCCCAGATGCGGCGTCGCGATGAAGTTGGGATGGTTGAAGAGCACATTCGAGGTCGCGGGCTCCTCGGTGAACACGTCGAACGCCGCGCCCGCGACATGGCCGCTGTCGAGCGCGGCGGCGAGCGCCGCCTCGTCCACCAGCCCGCCGCGCGCACAATTTATGATGCGTACGCCCTTCTTCGTCTTGGCGATGTTCTCGGCCGAGAGGATGTTCTTCGTCTGCGCGGTCATCGGCGTGTGCAGCGTAATGAAGTCCGCACGCGCAAGAAGATCGTCCAGCTCAACCTTCTCGACGCCGATTTCGCCGGCCTTCTCCACGCTGAGGAACGGATCATAGGCGATCACCCGCATCCTAAGGCCCAGCGCGCGGGAGGCGGCGATGGAGCCGATGTTGCCGCAACCGATGACGCCAAGCGTCTTGCCGGTGAGCTCGACGCCCATGAACCGGTTCTTCTCCCACTTGCCCGCTTGGGTGGAGGCGTCGGCGGCGGGGATCTGGCGGGCGAGTGCGAACATGAGCGCAATGGCGTGCTCGGCGGTCGTGATCGAATTGCCGAATGGCGTGTTCATCACGATCACGCCGCGCGCGGTCGCGGCTGGGATATCGACATTGTCGACGCCGATGCCCGCGCGGCCGACGACCTTCAGCTTCTTGGCGTGTTCGAGCAGCTTTGCGGTGACCTTGGTCGCCGACCGAATAGCGAGCCCGTCATAGTCGCCAATGATCTTTGCGAGTTCTTCCTTATCGAGCCCGGGCTTGACGTCGACCTCGACGCCGCGCTCCTTGAAGATGGCGACGGCGGCGGGAGAAAGCTTGTCGGAAATGAGGACGCGGGG
Source organism: uncultured Alphaproteobacteria bacterium (assembly GCA_963824465.1). Taxonomy (GTDB): domain Bacteria; phylum Pseudomonadota; class Alphaproteobacteria; order Rhizobiales; family Beijerinckiaceae; genus Roseiarcus. Next base: position 329,175 of record CAWGPL010000014.1, on the reverse strand, counting down.
AGCCATGGATGTGTCCCGATCTTTGCGGCGGCGGATCGCGCCGCTTCATATGAGGGAAGGATGCCGCGGGCGCAGACCCGGCTAGGGCGATGCGCCGCGCGTACGTGTCGAGCCGGGATCAGGCCGCTTTGGCGAGCTTGGCCTTCTCGGCGGCGAAAGCGGCGTCGAGCCACCCGGTCAGCGCCTTGATGTCCGCCGTCTCGACGGTTGCGCCGCACCAGATGCGGAGGCCCGGAGGCGCGTCGCGATAGGCGCCGATGTCGTAGGCGACCTTCTCCTTTTCGAGGAAGTTCGCGAGCCCCTTGGCGAATGCCGCCTGACCGTCGGCGGGCAGCGCCGCGACGGCGGAATCCACCACTTTGAGGCAGACGCTGGTGTTGGAGCGCGTCGCCGGAACCGTCGCAAGGAAATCGATCCAGGGCGTGCCCGCAACCCAGTCGGCGATCGCCTTTGCATTGGCGTCGGCGCGGCCGATCAGACCTTTCAGCCCGCCGATCGATTTCGCCCATTGCAGCGCGTCGATATAATCCTCGACGCAGAGCATGGAGGGCGTGTTGATCGTCTCGCCCTCGAAGAAACCTTCAGTGATCTTGCCGCCCTTGGTGAGCCGGAAGAGCTTCGGCAAAGGCCAGGGGGGCGTGTAGGTCTCGAGCCTTTCCGCCGCGCGCGGCGAGAGAATGATCATGCCGTGCGCGGCCTCGCCGCCGAGAACCTTCTGCCAGGAGAAGGTGACGACATCGAGCTTGGCGAAGTCGAGCGCCTGAGCAAATGCGGCCGAGGTCGCGTCGCAGATCGTGAGCCCCTTCCGGTCGGCGGGAATCCAGTTCGCGTCGGGCACGCGCACGCCCGAGGTCGTGCCGTTCCAGGTGAAGACGACGTCATTGTCGAAATTGACCTGGGCGAGATCCGGAAGCTCGCCGTAAGGCGCCTTGAGGGTGCGGACGTCCTTGAGCTTGAGCTGCTTGACGACGTCGGTCACCCAGCCATCGCCAAAGCTCTCCCAAGCGAGCACATCGACTCCGCGCGCGCCGAGCATCGTCCAGAGCGCCATCTCAACGGCGCCGGTGTCGGAGCCGGGCGTAATTCCGATGCGATAATCGGCGGGAACGCCGAGGATTTCGCGGGTGAGATCGATCGCGAGCTTAAGCTTGGCTTTGCCGATCTTGGCGCGGTGCGAACGGCCAAGGGCTGCGTCTTTGAGGGCTTCGGGGGTCCAGCCGGGGCGCTTGGCGCACGGGCCAGACGAGAAATTCGCGCTCGCAGGGCGAGCGACGGGCGTCATATTCGTCATGTTTATTGCCATCCTCTCAGATGGGCGCCTCCCGTTGGGGGGAGGTGTCCCGCTGCGGGCCATAGCGCAAGGCCCGCGAAATGGCAACGCCGCAATTTGCGGGCTCACCCCGCCAAGCCTGATGGGTAGGGAACTCCACGTCCGCCCAACCCGGTGTCATTCGATTGTGTTTATCAGAAATAAATGTTATGCCTATTCATAGCGGCAGAATAAGCGATCCCGGTAGCCTGCCACATCGAGCGGCGCCCGCCGTTCCGACCGCCCGAGAGGATTCGCAAAGCTTGCGAAAGTTGCAAAAAAAAGCACCCAAGTCTCTGAAAACGTTATGCCCTTCACAAAAGCGCGCGGCTCATGGGCGGTCACCAGCGGTCTCTGGACAGGCTGGGATCGCGAACACAGGAGCCGCGCACGGAGGTTTGAAGCCCCAAGGGCCGCGGTCAGCCTTGCGTCCCGCGCACTTCGGGCTGTAGGACCGGCCTGAAAACAGCCCCCAAAACAAGGCTTCCCCCTCATGGCCAATTCCTCCAAGCCCGTTTGGTTCATCACCGGTTGCTCCACCGGTTTCGGGCGGGAGCTTGCGACAATCCTGCTCGATCGCGGCTACCGCGTCGTCGTCACGGCGCGAGATCCCTCCAAGGTGTCGGACATCGTGGCCGCTCATAACGGCGCAGCGCTTGGACTGAAACTCGATGTGGACAAGCAGGCCGAGATCGACGCCGCCGTGAAGGCGACGACGGAGCATTTCGGCCGCATCGACGTGCTCGTGAACAATGCGGGCTACGGCTACCTCTCGGCGATCGAGGAAGGCGACGACGGCGACATTCGCGCCATGTTCGAGACGAACGTCTTCGGCCTCGCCGCCATGACCCGCGCCGTGCTGCCGATCATGCGGGCTCAAAAGTCCGGCGCCATTCTCAACGTCTCCTCGCAGGGCGGATTCATCGGCTTTCCCGGCGTCGGCTATTATGCGGCGACCAAGTTCGCGGTCGAGGGCCTTTCCAAGTCGCTCTCGAAGGAGGTCGCGCCGTTCGGGATCAAGGTCATCATCGTCGAGCCGGGCCCATTCCGCACCGACTGGGCCGGCCGGTCGCTCAAGACCCCGAAGAAGCCTATCGACGCCTATGCCGAGACCGCCATCGCGCGCCGCAAGCAGATCCAGAACATCAGCGGCACGCAGCCGGGCGATCCGGTGCGGGGCGCGGAGGTGATGATCGCGGCGGCCGAGAAGGCCAACCCGCCGCTCCGTCTGGTGCTCGGCTCCGTCGCCTATCAGCAGATCACCGCCGAACTGGAGGCCGTCAAGAAGGAAGTCGAAGCCGGCGAAGCGGTCGCGCGCAGCGCGGACTATCCCAAGAGCGCGTGACGGGGCGGCTTTGTCCGACCCCTACGATCTCGCCCGGTTCGTCGCCGCGCAAGCGCCCGTTTACGAGGCGGTCCGCGCCGAACTCGCGGCAGGCCGCAAGCAGAGCCACTGGATGTGGTTCGTGTTTCCCCAGATCGCAGGCCTAGGCGTGAGCCCGACCGCGATGCGCTACGCGATTTCCTCGCTCGCAGAGGCGAAAGCGTATCTTGCACACCCTCTGCTTGGCATGCGTCTGCGGGAATGCATCGGCCTCGTTCTTGCGATTGAGGGCCGCAGCGCTATCCAGATTTTCGGCTCGATCGATGCGATGAAGCTTCGCTCCTGCCTAACGCTGTTTGCGGTGGCGGCGCCCGGCGAGAAGGCTTTTGCGGAGGCGCTCGCGAAGTATTTCGATGGGGAGCGCGACCCCGCGACGCTTGCAAAGCTTTGAGCTTCGCCCCATTCGTCGCACATGACGTCTCCGCCGGTCTTCGCCCAGCGCCACCTGCTCGGCATCGAGCACCTGAACCGGCTCGAGATCGAGGCGCTGCTCGACCTCTCCGACGAGGCGGTTGCGATCTCACGGCAGGTCGAGAAAAAGCGCGCGACGTTGCGTGGCCGCACTCAGATCAATCTCTTCTTCGAGGCTTCCACCCGAACGCAATCCTCCTTCGAGCTTGCGGGCAAGCGTCTTGGCGCCGACGTCATGAACATGGCCGTCGCCGCCTCCAGCGTGAAAAAGGGCGAGACGCTGATCGACACGGCGATGACGCTGAACGCCATGCGCCCCGACATTCTCGTCGTCCGGCATCATCAGGCGGGCGCGGTGCATCTGCTCGCGCGCAAGGTCGACTGCTCGGTCATCAACGCCGGCGACGGCGCGCACGAACACCCCACCCAGGCGCTGCTGGATGCGCTGACCATCCGGCGCAATCTCGGGCGGATCGAGGGTCTGACGGTCGCGATTTGCGGCGATGTCCTGCATTCGCGCGTGGCGCGCTCGAACATCCTGCTGCTCGGCAAGCTTGGCGCTTATGTGCGCGTTGTCGGGCCCTCGACCCTTCTTCCGCCAGAGGTCGAGAAGATGGGGGTCGAAGTCTGCCGCGATATGCGCTCGGGCCTCAAGGACGCCGACATCGTGATGATGCTCCGGCTTCAGCGCGAGCGCATGGCGGGCTCCTTCGTGCCCAGCACGAAGGAGTATTTCCGCTATTTCGGCCTCGATCAGGAAAAGTTGTCCTGGGCAAAGCCCAGCGCGCTCGTCATGCATCCCGGCCCGATGAACCGCGGAGTCGAAATCGACACGCTGATCGCGGATGGCGCGCAGTCGCTGATTCGCGAGCAGGTCGAGATGGGCGTCGCGGTGCGTATGGCCGCTTTGCAGGCGCTCGCGCGCAATTTGCCGAACGGCTGACGGCGGCGCGCCCCGCAGGGCTAATTCAACGGCCAGCCCTCTGGAGAATATACGAGAAGGCGCGAACGAATGCCGACTGTTGCGGACGCCGCCAGCGCCTGCGTCCGCGGGGACGCCTTCAGAGGCGACCGCGTTCGGCGAAGCTACCGCATAGGCTCCATCGCTTGCAGGCGTTGCGTCCTGCGGGGCGTCAGTCTGCGCCGAGCCGCTGTCCGCATTGGCCGGCTCCCCCAATCCCGCAACCGGCGGCGCATTGATGGAAAGAGTTCCCGACCAACCCGAGGAAGAGTTCGCGACAAGCGCAACCGCCACCGCAGTTCCAAGAATGAACGTGATTCTGGCAGTCATATCCGCACCCTCTCAGCCGCTTGCAGCGAGCGATGAACATCAGCGAAACGATGTGTGATTGTTTTGAGGCGAAAGGCCCAAGATAAGATTTAATAGTTGTTGGTTTAAAATGTGGCGGCGGGCGCCTTATTTGTTTTTTTTCGCAGATGCGAAGAAGGTAAGCTACCGGGGATTGCGTTGCAGCGGACTATTGGGCCGGCATCATCTCAGCCCTCAACGGGCGCCTTCTCAGTCGCGGGGTCAGCATGCGCAGCGCCCATCCCGCGTCCAGCCTCGCGCCGAGAACGGTCTCGACCGGCAGGGCCGGCGCAGACTGGACGCGGCGGGGCCGCGTGCGACCATGTTCGGTTTTCGCCCAGTAATGGGGCCTCAGCACGAGATCGAGGATCGCGGTCCAGGCTGCGGCCGACACAAGGACGTAATAAACCGGCAAAAGCGCCAGCGCCTTGGGGCTCACCGCAAAGCGCCTTTGGCGTCCGGCGACCAGGATCGGAATCAGGATCGCCCAAATTCCCGCCAGCGCCAAGCTGTAGGTAAAGAGATCGACCGCCTCCCTCCAGCCGGAAGGCACGCCCGCCGCCGCAACGATGGCGCGGCGAAGCGTGTCGGCCGCGAAAATCGGCCAGAAGAGCGCGCTCACAACCGAACCGAGCACCAGCACGATCGCCGCGAGGGCCTGTCGTCCGCCGATCTCGCGATAGGCGCGTAGCGGCTCGCGCGCATGGACGATCGCGGTTTGCATCCAGCCCTTCTGCCAACGCACGCGCTGGCGGAACCAGTTGAGAAGCTCGTGCGGCGCCTCTTCCGTCGTGTCCGAATCGAGGCTTCCAACCTTCAGTCCGGACCGGGCGAGGCGCACGCCCAGATCCGCGTCCTCGGCCACGTTCCATTCGTCCCAACCGCCGGCCTGGAGGAGCGCGCTCACCCGGAAATGATTGGAGGTGCCACCAAGCGCGATCGGCAGGTCGAGCGCGCAGAGGCCCGGATTTACGAGATCGAACAGCGTCGCATATTCGAGCGAGAACAGGCGGGAGAGCCAGGAATCGCCGCCGTTTCGAATGACAAGCCGCGCCTGGAGGCAGGCGAGGGTCTCATCATGGGCGAGCCGCGAGGCGGCAAGCCGGAGCTGACCAGGCGCCGGAAGGTCCTCCGCGTCATAGACGACGAGCAATTCGCCCTGCGCCTCGGCCAGAGCGATATTGAGGGCGCGCGGTTTGGTCGACGGAGGGCCGGGCGGAGCGACGACGATCTGGTAGCGTTAGAGAAAGATTGAGCGTTGCGAGCTTTGCAAGCGTCTCATGGTCCCGCTCCTCGACGACGATTTTGATGTCTAGCTTGGCTTTGGGATAGTCGAAGGCCTCGAAGGCCTGGATGAGATTTTCGATTACCGCCGCCTCGCGGTAAACCGCCGCGACGACGGTATATATCGGCGCTTCGTCGTCTGTCAGAAGCCGGATCCGTGGGGCGGCGTTGTCCGCCACCGCCGCTATCGAGCGAAGCAGGATCGTCGCCAGGAAGAAGGCCCAAAGGGCGAGCGAGATCGCCGCGACCAGCGCTGGCAGATCGGCGACGCCAACCAGCGCCGCGGCCGCGACGGCGAGCCCCACCACCGCGACCTGCGCCCGATTCATGCCCCGCCGCGCGGAAAGGCTGTCGGGAAGCCGACCGAGCGCATCAGAGAGAATCGCGTCGGCGGCCCGCATCCGCAGCATCGCGGCAAGCCGGCGCGGCGCCACGACAGCGAAGCTTTCGCCGCTAAGGCGCCCGGCGGACACCGCCTCGATCAGCCGCGCAGTCGAGAGTCCGTCCGGCGCGATCACAGCGCGCGGCTCGCCCGGCCCGCTGGCCAGCGGCGCGACGCCGCAGCGCAGGCTTTTGCCCGGGTCCAATGTAGGGGCGAAAGAGGGCGCGCCGCGATAATAGGGCGCGCCGAGCCGCCGAGCGAGCGCGGCGTAGTACCCTTCTTCGTCGATAACCCCTGAGGCGAGAACGGCTTCGAGAGGCAGAACTCCGCGCGGCGCGGCGGAAAGCGCGTCGTGCAGGGTGTCCGGCGCCACGCCCTCCTGCAACAGGAAAGCAAGCTCGGGGGGCAGGCTCCGCGCTGCCTTGTCTGCTCCAGGATCGCCTTGTGCGCCAGGACGACCGAAGGGACCATTGATAACCAAGCCGCGCGATTGTCCCGCCTCTATCGTGCGGCCTTGCGAGAAAATCCCCATGGCGTTAGTTCGTCGACGTCCCCCTTGCCGCCGCCGGGCGACCACTGCCGCAGCGGAAGCAACGAGACATCTGACAACATTTGTTTCGGTTTGTCATGAATAAGTCGGGATCGGCGCTATTTTTTCTCTCTGCAACCGCAATCGTCCTAACGTTGCTATTCTCGGCGCGGGCCGTTGCGGCGGAGCCGGCCACTTCCGCTCCCAGTTTTTGGGACCCCAATCTGCGCCCCGATCGTCCTGACATTTCCAATATGCGGGCGATCCGTTTCTTGACGAGCGACGATTATCCGCCGCTGAACTTCACGCTGGCCGACGGCGCGCTTGCGGGTTTCAACGTCGAGATCGCCCGGGCGATTTGTGACGAACTCGACATCGCCTGCACGATCCAGTCGCGCCCCTGGGACACGCTTCTCAACTCTCTGCAGGACGGGAAAGGCGACGCAGTCATTGCTTCGATTGCGCCTTCCGTGGCGCTCCGGGAGCGGGTCGACTTTTCGCATCCGTATTACCAGACGCCGGCGCATTTCATCGCACGCAAGAGCGCTTTCGCGCCGAATAGCGCGCCGAGCGCCGACACGCTTGCGGGCAAGACGGTCGGCGTCGTCTCGGGAAGCGCACATGAGGCCTACCTCAAAACCTTCTTCCCGACCGTCGCGAGAAAGCCGTATGACTCGGTCTCCGCGCTCGAGGCGGCCTTGCGCGATGGCGAGGTCCCGGTCGCCTTCGCCGACGGATTGACGTTCGCCGTCTGGCTCAACGGGTCGGCCTCCGCCGATTGCTGCGCCTTCTATGGCGGCCCGTACACCGAGAGCCGGTTCTTTGGCGAAGGCGTTGGGGTTGTGGTCCGCAAAGACGACGACCCGCTGCGCCGCGCCCTTGACTGGGCGCTCAACCGGCTCGCCTCCAAGGGCGTCTACGCCGAGATCTACCTCAAGTATTTTCCGATCGGGTTTTACTAAGCAGGCAGATTTTGGACGGGGCCTGGATTTCCAATTTTTGAGGCCGATTGGAGGCCCGTCAGAAGGCTGAGCCATGACGCGACGACCCTCGTCGCGGCGAGGCGCGCCCGCGCTCAGATTGCCCCGATTTCTCGGCCCGCGTCGGCGAACGCCGAAACTGCGAAGTCGATATCCTTTTCAGCCAGCGCCGCGGACATTTGCGTGCGGATCCGCGCCTGGCCCTTGGGCACGACCGGAAAAAAGAAGCCCGCGACATAGACGCCACGCTTGTCCAACGCCGCCGCCATGGCCTGAGCCAATTTCGCCTCGCCCAACATCACGGGAATGATGGGGGTCACGCCCGGCAATACATGGAACCCCGCCTTCTCGACGCCTTCGCGAAACCGTCTCGCATGCTCTTTCAGCAACGCTCGGCGATCGTCGGCGGCGATGGCGATCTCCAGCGCCTTGAGCGAGCCCGCGGCGACGGGCGGCGCGAGCGAGTTCGAGAAGAGATAGGGTCTGGCCCGCTGGCGCAGGAGATCGACGATTGGCTGCGCCGCCGCAACGAAGCCGCCCATCCCGCCGCCGAGCGTCTTGCCAAAAGTGCCGGTCACGATGTCGACCCGCTCGCCCGCGCCAGTCAACGCCGGCGTGCCTTTGCCCTTCTCGCCGAGATGACCGGTTGCGTGACAATCGTCCACCAGCACCATCGCGCCGTAACGCTCGGCGAGGGCACAGATCTCCGGCAGCTTCGCCACATAGCCGTCCATCGAGAAGACGCCGTCCGTCGCGATCAGCTTGTACCGTGCGCCGTCGCGATCGGCCTGCTTGAGAGAGTCCTCCAGCGCGTTCATGTCGGAGTTGGCGAAGCGATAGCGCTTCGCCTTCGACAGCCGCACTCCATCGATGATCGAGGCATGGTTCAGGCTGTCGGATATGATGGCGTCCGCCTCTTCCATCAGCGGCTCGAACACCCCGCCATTGGCGTCGAAGCAGGCCGCAAAGATAATCGCATCGTCCTTTCCGAGATGCTTGGCGATCGCCTGCTCCAAGTCCCGATGCAGGGTTTGCGCTCCGCAGATGAAGCGCACCGAGGCCATGCCGAAACCGAAGGCGTCCAACGCTTCCCGCGCCGCGGCCGCGACCTCTGGATGATCGGCGAGGCCGAGGTAGTTGTTGGCGCAGAGATTGAGCATCTCGCGCTCGCCGCCTTCCGCCGCGACACGGATGCGGCCCCCTTGCGGCCCGGTGATCAGCCGCTCGCGCTTCATCAAACCCGAGGCGTCAATCGTGGCCAAGGTTTCGCGCAGGTGCGCGAGGAATGCGTCGGACATGGGCAACTCCGCAAAACGAGGCGCAACCATAGCAGCCGCCCGTCCCTGCTCAAGCCGCCCCGGTTCAGTGGGCTGCCGGGGCTCCGCCTCCGAGCTTCACGTCGCGCAGGCTCAGCGCGAGCGGAATGGCTGCGAGCGAGATCAGCGTCAGCACCCAGAAGGCGTCGACATAAGCGAGAAAGGATGACTGCGCCTGAACTTGCTGGCCGATCCAGGCGAAAGCCTGTTTCTGCGCCTCGACGAGCGGCGAGCCTTGCGCGAGGAAGTAGTCGGTCGCCTGCTTCAGGGTCTGCTGATATGGCACGCTCGAGGGGACGACGTGTCCGACGAGACGGCTCTGATGAAATTGCTCCCGATGTGCGAGAACATTGGCCACCAAGGAAATGCCGATCGAACCCCCGGTGTTGCGTGCGGCATTGATGAGCGCCGAAGCCTGGTCTGTTTTTTCCTTCGGAATGCCGGCGTAGGACGCCGTCGTGATCGAAAGAAACATGAACGGTAGACCGACGCCGAGAAGCATGCGCGACCGAGCGAAGAACCAGAAATCGAGATCGCCGTAAACGTTCGTCAGCCCGTACATCGAAATGGCGATGAAGATCGCGCCGAACACGATCAGGTATTTGGGCTGCACGATGGAAGAGAGCCGGCCGACGATGAACATCATCGCCATGGTGACAAGGCCGCCAGGCGAAAGGACGAGGCCGGCCCAGGTCGCCGTGTATCCATAGTTTGTTTGAACGAGTTCGGGCAGGAACTGCGTCGTTGCGAGCAGAATCGCGCCGACCGCGAGCATCACCAGAAAGCAGGCGCCGAACTGCCGCGTGCCGACCATTCTGATGTCGATCATAGGATTGCGACGGCTGATTTCCCAAGGGATCATCGCGACGAAGGCGAGGATACAGAGAGCCGTCATTCCCACGATGAAGGACGAGCCAAACCAGTCGTCCTCAAGGCCACGGTCAAGGACGACTTCCAACGATCCGAGAAAGGTCGCGACCAGCAGAAAGCCGATGAAATCGAAGCCGCCGTTGTCCTCGATCCGGCCCCTGCGCTCGGCTACGTCCTCCGCCTTTTCGTGAAAGAGCGCCGCGATCAATACGATCGCCAACAGGCCCACGGGCCCGTTGATGATGAAGCACCAGTGCCAGGAAAGATTGTCCGAAAGCCAACCGCCCAACGTTGGCCCGACGACAGGCGCGACAACGACTGCAACGCCGAACAACGCAAATGCCTGCCCGCGCTTCTGCGGCGGGAAGGAATCGGCGAAATCGACTGGGACACCGGAACCATGCCGCCGCCGCCAAACCCCTGCAGGATCCGGAAGAGCAGCAGAGAATCGAGGTTCCAGGCGAAGCCGCAGAGCACGGAGCTGATGGTAAAGATCGCCAGGCATCCGAGAAAGAACCTCTTTCGCCCGAGCATGCCCGAGAGAAAGCTGCTTGCGGTCAAGATGACGGCGTTTGAGACGAGATAGGTCGTCACGACCCACGACGCCTCGTCGGTGCTGACCCCCATGCCGCCGGCGATGTAAGGCAGCGCGACATTGGCGATCGTCGTGTCAAGCACCTCCATGAAGGTCGCAAGCGCGACCACCATGGCGATGATCCAGGGATTGCCGGCGCGCGCGGGGACCGCGCTCACAGCCGGGCTTTCCACCGCTCGTACAGCGAGGGCGCCGGATTGATCCGCACCGTTGGAACGACCGACATTCCTGGCCCAAGAGAAACGTCCGACGGGGGATTGTCGAGCACGATTTTGACTGGCACACGCTGAACGATCTTCACGTAATTGCCGGTGGCGTTCTCCGGCGGCAAAAGCGAGAAGGCCGGTCCGGACCCCGGCTGAATGCTTGCGACATGCCCGCGAATGTCGCGGTCGGGATAGGCGTCGATCGAAAGCGTCGCGGGCTGGCCGGGCCGCATGTGATCGAGCTGCGTTTCCTTGAAATTCGCAACGACCCAGATGTCATCCGGCACAAGCATCGAGAGACTTGTGCCGGGCTGCACGAAGGCGCCGACTGCGGCGCCGAGGTCGACGATTCGGCCCGGTTCGGCGGCTACGATATTCGTGTACGATAAATTGAGCTTGGCTTGATCGCGCTGGGCCTCAGCCTGCGTCAGGTTGGCCTCGGCGCTTTTGCGTTGCGCCTTCAGCGTGTCGATCTGGCGTTCCGCTAGCCTGAGGTTCGCCTGCGAACTGGAGAGGCCGGCTTGCTGCTGACGCAACTGCGAGGCGTATTGCTGCTCGCTCTGCACGGTGCCTGCGCCGGTTTTCTCCAGATCCTTGTAACGCACCGCCTGCTGCTGGGCGAAAACAAGCGCCGCCTGGGCCTGGTCGACCTGAGCCTGCGCCGCACTCACCTGCGCCTCCTGGGCGGAGATTTGCGCATCGATGTTGCCGATCGCAGCTTGAGCCGAGGCGACCTGGGCCTCAGTCTGAGCAAGCGCCACCTTGTAGTCCCGCTGGTCGATGCGGGCGATCGTCTGGCCCGCGACGACATGCTCATTGTCCGTTACGGGCACCGCGACCAGGTAGCCCGAGACCTTGGGAGCGATCGAATATTGTCTCGCCGCGATGAAGGCGTCGTCGGTCGATTCGAAATGCGAGGTGTGGTCCCAATAGACGTAGCCTGCAATCCCGAGCACAACGGCGGCCACAAGGCCCATGATAAGAAGCAGACGACGTCGTGGCCGAGGTTTGGCGGCCGCTGATTCCTTTTCTTCTTCGCCCCCGGACTTGGGTTTCTGCTCCGGGGAGAGTTCATTTCGCTCTTGGGGCTGGCTCTCCTGCAACGCGGCGGGAGGCTTGGGCGGACCGTTCAGCGCTCGCGCCCGCTTCTGCGGTTCATCTCGCGCAGAAATGTCGTGATCTGCGACTTGTGTCGAGCCGCCTGAGTTTTCTTCACGACCTTCGAACATATTTCACTCCGGCGACGTTCATACTGCGGAGGCATGTCGAAAAGAAACGAAACCGTTTCGTTTCGGTTTACGTTGGCCCGGTTCCGCGGTATTTCAACTCCTCACGGCGCCGATAGGACCTTCGTTCACGAGAACGTGACTGGGAGACTCTGACGAGTGACTTCCACGAAAAAGCAGGGGAGGGGCGGTTCTATCGGACGTCCGCCGCGCGAATTCGCCGGAGCCGTCGATGAGCGTCTTCTCGACGCTGCCCAAAAGGTGTTTCTCAAGCGAGGCTTTGGAGGGGCCAGTGTCGATGAAATCGCTGACGTCGCTCGGGCTGGCAAGCCGACCATCTATGCGCGTTACCCACAAAAAGAGGCCTTGTTTGCAGCGGTGGTCGCCCGCATGGTGCGGCGAAACGGCGAGAGCGTCGTCGCCGCAGGTTTCGGTCCGGACGCAGGCGGCGACACAGATCAGCGATTGGCGCTGCTCGCCTCGGTTCTCCTGCGCCGGGTGCTCACGCCGGAGACCATTGGGCTGATCCGCTCGACGATCGCCGAAGCGCAACGGTTCCCGGATCTCGCAAGCAGCGTTCATCGCATGACGCGTGAACGAGGCAGCGAGACGATGGCGCATGTGTTGGGCGATCTTGCGAAGTCCAATGAAATTGAGCGGCTTCCAGCCTTTGCGCCGGAACGCGTTCAGGAGACTGCCCGACGTTTTGCCGACCTCATTCTGCTGCCGATGCTCCTGCGCGCGCTTTTTGGCGAGGATCTCGACGCCCTGCGCGCAGAGTCCGACAAGCTCGTCCCAGCGGCCGTCGCGTTCTTTTTGAGCGGATGCCGAAACCCTCGCGGGAGCAAGCTGGGCGAAGGCTCATGAGGCGGGCCGCGTCCTCCAGACGAGCGCGCCTAAACCGATGGAAGCCAACCCCAGGTCGCCGGCCTCGGAGTCGATCCGGTGCGTAAGGCAAGGAATGATCGGGAAGTCACCGCTTTCGCATACACGCGCGTTGATTCCCGATCAGGGATCTGTTCGCCGCCTCACACGAGGACCTGCGCGTACGAATGGCGGCGTAGGGGCAAAGCGACCGATTTTCCCGCTGGCCGGCGAAGAGCGCTCGGGCTTGCAAGGGCACGAAGCGCGAGCAATTGCTTCCTAATAATCAGAATATGTGATACGGTAATTTCTTCGAGGGAGAATTGAGGCCCGTGAAGAGTCTCCGCGCCCTTGGCTTGCTTCGGATCCGGCGCTTCACGGAAGGCCACGGCGGCGAAGGTGATTCTCATCTGGATTTCGGGCGACCCGGCAGGTCGCGATGAGGCGGAAACGAAAAGTGGTGAAAGTTGCACTTTTTGACACTCAAGTCTTTGAAAAAATTGCGTTGATCACAATTGCGCGCGGCGACTAGGAGGGTTCGGCAAACCGCAGGGGCGCTCCCCGCGCAGCTTCGCAGCCGGCGGCCTACCTGCTCCAGTCGATCACGCGCGCTCCCCGGTGAAGAGCGTCGGCTTCTTCAGTCCAAGTTCCGTCGGCCCGGTGCAGGACGAGGGGCGGAGCCATGCGCAGAGGCGCTCGGGACCCTTTGATCCCCGAAATCAGAAGGCAAATCGCCGCGGCCCCGGCGCGCGGATAGACCGGCAGGAGGGTGAGCGCTCCGAGCCTTCTTTCCGTCACCGACAGGATTGCCGCGAGCGCCTCCGGCGTGTGGATCATCACAAGAGAGCCGCCGGGTTTGAGCAAGGCCAGACAGGCCCGTATCCACCCGTCCAGTCCATTGTCGGCGGCTTCATTTGCGAATGTGTGCGCCCGAGCCTTCGCGCTGTCGGGCGAAACCCGGGCGGCGCGCGCGTCGAAGAAAGGTGGATTGGTGACGACCGTTTCAGCGCTCTCGTCCTCGAGATGGGCCGCCAGCCGGTCGCGCCGGTCGCAGGCGTCCACATTGACCACGCGAACGCGGGAATCGAGGTCGTTCAGAACGGCATTGTCCGCGGCGAGCGCTGCTGTTTTCGGATCGATCTCCACTAGGTCGGCCGAGAGGTCGCGGTTACGACTGACGATCGCCAAGCCAACGGCGCCGACGCCCGCTCCCACATCGACGAGGCGCCCCTGGCGCGGATCGCAGGCGGCGGCAAGGATGGCGGCGTCGGAGCCGATCCGGTGGCCGCGCCGCGGCTGAAGCAGGATAAGCTTGCCGCCAAGCCAGAGGTCGCGCGAGCAGCCCTCGGGAGAAATATCGCGTCCGCGCTCACCCATCGCGCAATTCTGCCGCCAGCCCCGCTTCTGTGACGATACGCCGTGCGCGCATCGCCTTGTCGGATTCAACGAGAATCCGCCGGGGCAGAAAGCCGAGCGACCCTTCGACCGCAGCCATATGTTGGTCGGCCACGAAAAAACCGATCCCCGCCGCTGTGAGAAGCGATTTAACGACGCTGATGATCACCAAATCATTAGTTCGCAGGATTTCGACCAAATCCGACCCCAAAAATCGCGCCCTTGCCGCGTCGTTTCAGCGTCTTTATGGTCGCTTCTTAGAATTGGCAAGGGAAGGCTCCCGTGGGCGTCGTCGTTCCGCTTGAAAACAAATCGGTCGACGGCCTGATCGAGCCGCTGACGGCGCTCGTCGCCGCGGACATGGGGCGTGTTAATCAGACGATCTTGAGTTGGACGGGATCCGATGTCGCGATGATTCCGGAAGTCGCAAAGCATCTGATCTCCTCTGGCGGAAAAAGGCTGCGTCCGATCCTGACGCTCGCCACCGCGGGCCTATGCGGCTATCGGGGCGAGGGACATATCAAACTTGCGGCCGCGGTGGAGTTTATGCACACGGCGACTCTGCTGCATGACGATGTGGTGGATCAGAGCGAGATGCGGCGCGGCAAGGCTGCGGCTCGCATGCTTTGGGGGAACGAGGCGAGCGTGCTCGTCGGCGACTTTCTGCTCGGACAGGCTTTCAAGATGATGGTCGAGGTCGGCTCCCTGCCTTGCCTCGAAGTCCTTTCGAGCGCCGCCTGCGTGATCGCGGAAGGTGAGGTAATGCAGCTTTCCGCCGCCAAGGACACGCAGACAACCGAGGACGCCTATCTCGAGGTCATCCGCGCCAAGACGGCTGCGCTGTTTTCCGCCGCGTGCGAAGTCGGACCGATCTTGGCCGGACGCGGAAAGGCGGAGGTCGCGGCCTGCAAGGGATATGGGGCTAATCTAGGGATCGCGTTCCAACTGATAGACGACGCTCTCGATTACGGGGGATCCTCCGCCAAGCTCGGCAAAAATCTCGGCGATGATTTCCGTGAGGGGAAGATCACTCTTCCTGTTGTGCTTTCATTCCGCCGCGGGACAGACAAGGAGCGCGCCTTCTGGCGGCGGACACTGGAAGAGGGCGAGATCGCGGATGGCGATCTGGAGTTGGCTCTCGCGGCGATGAAAAAGCACCGCGCGCTCGAAGACACGATCGATCGGGCGCGTCATTATGGCGCTATGGCGCGCGACTCGCTCGAGCTTTTCCCAGCCTCCGAGTGGAAACATGCGCTAATCAATGCGGTGGAATTCGCCATCGGCCGCGCGCATTAGGCCAAGCGTTGGGGCCGAGGCCGCCACCCGCGCCGCCTCAAACTTACGCGGCCAGACGTACAATATGGAGTGGCGCAAATCATTCGCTATGCGCCTCGATCAGCGAGCCGGTGCGCCTTCCTGCGCGCTCGCCTCCTTGAGGCGCGCTTCAATCGCGTCGAAGCCCGCAAGCATTCCAGCCACCTCCCCCTCGCTCAAGCTGCTTAGCATATCCGACTCCGCCTCATTGAGGAGATCGCGTATGTCGGCGAGCGCGCCTCGTCCGGCTCTGGTAAGCAGAATCAGGTTGGTGCGACGGTCCGTTGGATGAGAGCGCCGCTCTACCAATCCCCGAACAGCCAAAATGTCGATGAGACGCACGAGGGTCGACGCGTCGACGCCAGATCGGGTGGCGAGCTCTCTCTGACTGAGGGCGCCGGCCGACTCCCCGAGATGCACGAGCGGAGACCAAGTGGCGTCCGTCAAACCGACGGCAGCAAGACGCCGATCCAGTTCGCGCCGCCAGGCACGCGCCAGTCCAACCAGGCGGACGCCGAAGCGAAGACGCGGTGAATTGGAAAAGGCGCTCATTGCCATTTAATTTGCATTAGCATCATTTGAATGCAATCGATAATTTTGCTATCGCGATGGAACCGAGGTTTTCGTACGGCGAAATTGGTTGCGAGGGAGGAATAGTATGAAGGTCCATGTCTGCATCGTCGGCGGCGGTCCGTCCGGATTGCTCCTCTCCCAACTGCTGCACATTCGGGGCGTGGATACGGTCGTGCTCGAAAGGCATAGCCGCGAATATGTGTTGGGCCGAATTCGCGCTGGCGTGCTGGAACACGGCTTCGCCAATCTCATGCGAGAAGCGCAGTGCGGCGAACGGATGGATCGTGAGGGCGAGATCCACGAAGGCGTTTTCATCTCGCGCGATGGCGACCTGAACCGCATTGACCTGCATAAATATTCCGGCGGCAATTCGGTTCTCGTGTATGGCCAGACAGAATTGACGCGCGATCTCTACGAAGCGCGCGACCGAATGAAGGGCAAAGTTGAGCACAATGTTGAGGATGTGAAGCTGCACGATCTCGCGAGCGACAGGCCCTTTGTGACATACAGACGCGGCGACGACGTCGTACGCATTGACTGTGACTATGTCGTGGGGGCCGATGGCTTTCATGGAGTTTCGCGCAAATCGATTCCGAAGGATATCCTGCGCGAATACGAGCGTGTCTATCCTTTTGGGTGGCTAGGGGTTCTCTCCCGGACGAAGCCGGTCTCCCCGGAGCTGATCTATTGCAAGCATGAGCGCGGTTTTGCCCTCTGCTCCCTGCGATCGCAGATCCTCAGCCGTTACTACCTCCAGGTTCCGCTCGATGATAGCGTCGAAGACTGGCCCGACGACGTATTTTGGGCGGAGCTCAAACGCCGGCTGCCGACGAAGTCCGCTGCCAATCTGATCGTCGGCCCTTCGATCGAAAAAAGCATCGCGCCCCTGCGGAGCTTCGTAGCCGAGCCGATGCGCTATGGTCGCCTCTTTCTTGCGGGCGACGCAGCGCACATTGTTCCGCCAACCGGCGCTCGCGGCCTCAACAGCGCCGGCTCCGACATCCACTATCTCTATCATGCGCTGATCGATCACTATAGGAAAGGCGATGACGCGGGTCTTGACGCCTATTCGCAAAAAGCGCTGGCTCGAATCTGGAAGGCTCAGCGCTTCTCGTGGTGGATGACAACGATGCTGCACAGGTTTCCGGACAATTCGGCTTATGAGAACAGATTGCAGAACACCGAACTCGATTATCTGCTTTCGTCCGAAAGGGCGTTGGGCTCATTCGCCGAAAACTATGTCGGGCTTCCTTTCTGAGGGGCAAGGGAAGTCTTCATGGCTCGGCGTGGCGGCAAACGGGATTCCTCGCCCTCCACCAGAAGCGACGTTGACGCGCCCGCGCCGACGCCCCTATGACGACACCGATAAGGAGCTGCGGCGGCCTAGGCTTTAGGCCCGCGCAATCGGGAGGGCGCGCATGGACCTTCGATTGACCGAAGACGAAATCGCGTTTCGGGGGGAGATCCGCGCCTTCGTGCGCGACAATCTGCCGGACTCCATCCGCGAGAAGGTCGTCGCGGGACGGCACTGCTCAAGGGACGATTATGTCCGGTGGACACGGATTCTCGCCGATAAAGGTTGGGCGGTTCCGCATTGGCCGACGGAATGGGGCGGGACAGGCTGGGATCCGGTCCGGCAGTCCATCTTTCTGGACGAGATTCAGCGGGGCAACGCGCCCGAGGCCATCGCCTTCGGCGTCAATATGGTTGGACCCGTCATCTACACCTTTGGTTCGCAGGCTCAGAAGGAGCGCTTTCTCCCCCGGATCGTCGATCTGCGCGAATGGTGGTGTCAGGGCTTCTCGGAACCGGGGGCGGGCTCTGATCTTGCGGGCTTGCGAACAGCCGCCCGGCGTGAGGGCGACGCCTGGGTCATCTCCGGTCAGAAAACCTGGACGACGATGGCGCAGTACGCGGACTGGATTTTTGTGCTCGCGCGGACCAACACTCAGGTGAAGAAACAGGAAGGCATCTCCTTCTTCCTGGTCGACATGAAGACGCCCGGCATCACGGTGCGGCCGATCCAGACGATCGACGGCGGTCACGAGGTCAACGAGGTCTTCCTCGACGATGTGCGGGTTCCGGCCGAAAACCTTGTCGGGCAGGAGAACAAGGGCTGGGACTACGCGAAATTTCTACTGGGTAACGAACGAAATGGCATTGCCCGCGTCGGCATTTCGAAGGCGCGGCTCGACCGGCTACGCCAGCTCGCATCGATCCCTGTCTATGGCTCCGGTCCGAAGATGGAAGACCCGTTCTTTCGCGCCAAGCTTGCCTCGATCGAAGTCGAGCTAAAGGCGCTGGAAATGACGCAGATGCGAGTGATCGCGAACCGCCGCAATGACGGCAAGCCCGACCCCGCTTCGTCAGTGTTGAAGATCAAGGGGTCCGAGATCCAGCAGGCGACGACCGAGCTTCTTATGGAGGTCGTTGGTCCCTATGCCGCGCCCTATGAATCGCCGGACTTGCGTTCCAACGAACCGCCGGTTGGCCCTGAATGGGCGTCTCCAATCGCGCCGGCCTACTTCAATTATCGCAAGGTTTCGATCTACGGCGGGTCGAACGAGATTTAGCGTGGCATCATCGCCAAAGCCATTCTGGGACTTTAGCCCATGGACTTTGAACTCAGTTCCGAACAGCAGATGCTGCGCGACAGTGTCGCGCGGTTGATGAAGGATCGCTATACCTTCGAGGCGCGAAAGACTTATCAGACCAGTCCCCACGGCTGGAGCGAAGATGTGTGGAAGTCCTATGCGGATCTTGGGCTTCTTGGCGCTCCGTTCCCGGAAGCCGACGGGGGTTTCGGTGGCGGCGCGGTCGAGACGATGATTGTCATGGAGGAATTTGGCAAAGCGCTTGCGCTCGAGCCCTTTCTCGAGACGGTCGTGGTGTGCGGCGCGCTTCTCAAGTACGGGGCGAGCCCCAGCCAGCGCGCCGAGCTCATCGGCGCAATCGCGGGTGGCGATCTTCGTATGAGTTTCGCGCATGCCGAGAAGCAGTCGGGCTATGACCTCGCGGACGTCGTGACGACGGCGCGCAAGGAAGGCGGCGGCTTCGTGCTTGACGGCGAGAAGACACTCGTTCCGCAGGGCGACAGCGCCGACAAGCTCGTCGTCTCCGCCCGCGTCTCCGGCGCCCGCAAGGACCAGTCCGGCGTTGGCCTCTTTCTCGTCGATCCCGATCAACCAGGCGTCTCCCGGCGCGGCTACCCCACCCAGGACGGCCGGCGCGCAGCCGAAGTCACGCTCGCAGGCGTGAAGGTCGGGGCTGAGAATGCGCTCGGCGATCCCGAAGGCGCATTCCTTGCGATCGAGCGGGCGGCCGACGAAGCGATAGCGGCGCTCTCGGCCGAGGCCGTCGGCGCGATGAGCGAGTCCATCGCAACGACCGTCGACTACATGAAAACCCGTAAGCAGTTCGGCGTGCCGATCGGGTCATTTCAGGCGCTGCAGCATCGCGCGGCAGATATGGTCGTCGCGCTCGAACAAGCCCGGAGCATGATGTATCTTGCGACGATGAGCGCTGGCGAGGATGAGCCCAAGGAGCGCGGAAAGGCAATCTCCGCCGCGAAGGTCCAGATCGGCCGTTCCGCAAAATTCGTAGGGCAGCAGTCGGTGCAATTGCATGGCGGCATCGCGATGACATGGGAATACAAGGTCGGTCACCTGTTCAAGCGTCTGACAATGATCGACATGGCCTACGGAGGCGCAGACGTTCACGTTCGCAAGCTCGCGGACCAAGACTTGCTTTTCTCCTGACTGGCCGCTGATGGGACGGCGCCCATGACCGATCGGACTCTTCTTGTAACCGGCTTTGAGCCGTTCGGCGGCGAGACCATCAATGCGTCGTGGGAGGCGGCAAGCAATCTTGAGGGCTGGCGGGGCGACGGCTTTGTTGCGGCGGCCCGGCAACTGCCTTGTGTCTATGACCTCTGCGTCGCAGAGTTCGTTCGGCTATTCGGGATATTGCGGCCTGCGGCAGTCCTCCTGACGGGCCAGGCGGCGCGTCGTTCCGTCGTCTCGGTCGAGCGCATCGCGCGCAAGGAAGCAAGCGCAGTCACATCCGACAATCATGGCGTGGTCCGCGGAAAGAGGGCAGCGGACGGGCGGCCGGAGTGGTTCGAAACGCACGCTTGCATCGGCAGAATTGCGCGCGCGATCAGAGCCGTCGGCGTGCCGGCGCGCGTGTCGGTCAATGCCGGCGACTATGTCTGCAACCATCTTTACTACGAGGCGCTAGCGTGTCTGGACGACACTACGCCGGCTGTATTCATCCATCTGCCCGCAACGCCGCCCCAGCTTGCCCGTCGCCGAGGCGGCCTTGCCACAGATCGCGCAGCAAGAGCTCTCCAGGCCGCAGCCGGGCCCCTGATGGCGATGCGCACGGCAAAAAGCGCGGCTGACGCGAATCGGGCGCAGAACGCTGCGTGACGCAGCCTTTGCTCTATGTCGGGCTTGACGGCGGCGCGACGCGCTGCCGGGCGCGGGCGCGGGACGCGGCAGGCCAAAAGCGCGCGGAAGCCCTCGGCGGCGCGGCCAATATCCACGTGGACTTTGCCGCTGCGATCGAGGTGATGCGCGCCCTCGTCGCGGAGGTGCTTCGCAAGTCGGGCGTGGCCGATCCCGCCGCTGTCGCCATCGGCTTCGGTCTCGCAGGGCTCAACGACTTCGACGACGCCGCGCGTATCGAGGACTTATTTGGCCATTTTGCGTTGGCCCGGGCCGCCAATGACGCGACGACCGCGTGCATCGGCGCTCATGCCGGGGCCGAGGGCGGCCTCGTCATTGCCGGAACCGGCTCTGCAGCGATCGTACGGGTCGATGGGCGGGAGACGATTGTCGGCGGTCGCGGCTTCGCGCTCGGCGACGACGGGTCGGGAGCCCACATCGGACTTTCCGCGCTGCGCGCCGCGACCCTCGCCTACGATGGGCTGGGGCCATCCGGTCAGCTCACACGCGCGTGCCTTGAATTGTTCGGTGACGACATTGTGGTCATGGTCCGCTGGGCGCGGACCGCGCCGCCTGGCGAATTCGGCGCTTACGCCCCCCGCGTCTTCGAGTGCGCACAAGGGGGCGACGCTGTGGCGCTGGCCATCGTTGCCGAGGCTGCGCGTGGAATCGAGGGCCTGACGCGGCGCATTTCCGCCCTCGGTGCAGACAAGATCGCGCTCGTTGGGGGCGTCGGCGAATCCTTGCGTCCCTACCTCGACCCGGAGATTGACGCCAAGCTTGATCGGCCGATCCACGACGCAACAGACGGAGCGATCCTTCTCGTGGGTGGCGCCGTGGGCGTTGACGGGCCTTGGAGGCGATCGTCCACGTAACGTATGTCGGCCGCCTCCTTTAGCTAGTGCGGCGTCGCGCGCTGGCCTGCCCTGGATTTTTGGGCCCACGATGCATCGCGTCGCCCCCTCTGGATGGAGGCTCGCGAGAAATGCCCATACTTCCCGGGTCCATCGCGCATCGAGCAGGGCGTGATGCCGGTTTCCCTTCTGGTGGGGCAATTCCGGATCGCCAAGCTCGATCGCCCATTGTTTGATGTCGAGACAAAGCTGGGGATAGTGGAACGGCAGTTCTTCGAGGCCTCCAAACAAGCCGACGAGCGCCACCCAATCGAAAGCGGGAAAATAGCCCCAGAACACGGGACGTTCGTCGCCGTCGGTGAATTCGTGCAGCCTATAGCCAATTGCTTCTCGGCTCATCCCCTTGCCGTCGAGTTGCGGGCGGACGTTCTCGATCGTCCACGCGCTCGCCTTCGACCAATCGACCTCGCTGCTCTCCGCATAAAATTCGCGGCCATTTTCAGCGACGACGCCGATGCTGACGAGGTCGATTGAATAGCTCTTGGAGATGAACTCGGTGTCGATCCAGTATTTCATGAGACTCGAAGCGGCGCGTCTACCTTCCGAAGTCTGGCCTCGTGCGGGAATCCTGGCAAGGTAGGCATGGACACCCGCCCAACGAGGCGATCAGGCCCGGGGGAAGGTCAGGGTGCAGGGGCGAAGCTGCTGCCGCTGCCCATAACCGCTAGCGTCCTTGAACTGAATGTTGGCCGGGTAGCGAAACCGGGCGCCGGACCGGGTGGTCGGCGATTGGTAGGTTCCGGAAAGCTTTGTGACGATGCGAGCGCAAATCGAAGCCAAATCCAGCCGCTGACAACGCCAGTCCCGCAGCGCTCATCGGGATATCCCTTTCCTGAACTGAAAAAGGACAAGCCCCGGTCCCACGGCGATCGGGTGAAACCTCGCGAACCGCAACTCGTGTTGCGCCGGATTTAACGCTATCAGAGACTTGAGGGCCGTTTTATTTCGCGTCGCGAATTGTCCCTGAATTTGGTCCCTGACGCCGGCTTGCTTCGAGAGGAAGGTATGCAGTTTGACGCATGGAAACAAATTCTGATCATTGGGAACGCATTGTATCTATAATTTCCGAATAACGCAATAATTCTTTCTCAGACCCCGGTCCCCGATACGCCCTGTGCATCGCGCTGACTGGAGCAGGCCGCGACTTCCCCTATCGCGCTATCGCCGACGCCCGATCAAGCCCGACTGAAGCTGAGCGTGCAGGGACGAAGCTGCTGCCGCTGGCCAAAGCCGCTGCCCGCGTTGAAGCGCACATTGGCGGTATAGTGAAAAGGCGTTCCGGGGCGAACGTGGCCGACCGTGTACTCCACCTTGTCCGTCCTCCCGTTGACCGCGACAAGGGCATTGCCGTCCGGACGTACGCGTCCACTCAATACGCCGTGCGCGGTCGTCGTCGGCGAGCGATAGGTCCCCGACAGCATTCCCGAAGCAATCCGCACGGGCATTCGCCAGGTATAGCCCTGTGCGTCTGCGGCCATCGGACAAACGATCTCGACATTCCACGATCCATCGAAAGGATTGGCTTGCGCCGCGGATGACTGATCCGTCAGCGCGAGACCCAGGAGAAGAGCGACCCCACAAAGACCCCAGATCTTCATCTCATGCTCCTTTGCCCGAGAATGAACGGGAGCATGACCCAACAATACGCAAATTGCGAGTAAGTTCCAGCCTGGCGTCGACGACAGCCTTCGCGGCCCGGTCTGGGTTGCGCGATCGCGTTGCAATCGAGGACGTCGCCGTCGTCGAACGCCTCCGCTATGGTGGTTTCAAGATGCTGCCCAACCTTAAACGGATCGACGAAGACCTCCTCAACCGCCCCAGGGCGCCGCGCTCTCTGGCCTCCAGCCGAAAGATCGACAATGCAACTGATTGGCATGCTCGATTCGCCTTACGTCCGCCGTGTCGCGGTGACGTTGATTGCCGCCAAAGTAGCTTTCGAGCACAAACCCATTTCCCTCTTCCGACACATCGACGCCTTCACGAAAATCAATCCGCTCCTGAAGGCGCCGACCCTCGTTCTCGACGACGGAACGGTGCTGATGGACTCCTCGATAATTCTCGAGGAGCTTGCCGCCGCTTTTCCCCGTGTCGCGGCGCTCGTCCCTGTTCCTCGTGCGGAGCGGGTGCGCGCCGCGCGCATCGTGGGCGTGGCGCTGACGGTGATGGAGAAGGCGGTCCAGCGTCACTATGAGCGCGCCCTGCGGCCGCCGGAAAAAGCTCACGTGCCTTGGATCGCGCGCGTCCTCGGGCAGTTGAACTCTGGCCTCGCGGCGCTCGACGCGGAATTGCCGCGCGGTGACTGGATCGGCGGCGAGAGTCTCGGTCTCGCCGACATTACGGCCGCCTGTGCGGGGACCTTTGCGCGGGGCATGCTGCTTGCGGAGGATGTCGATTTCGGCCGATATCCGAATTTGACGGAATTTTGCGTGCGGGCGGAAGCGCTCTCGGTTTTTCGCGCGGCCCCACACGCCGACGGCGTCACCGCGCCCCTGGCCATTGCCGATTGACGAACCGCCGCAAGGGCGGCGAGAGCGTGCCGCGAGATCTGGATCGGCTTCGATGAATGAGGATACCATGCGCGCAGTGGTCGTGACGAAGCCGGGAGGCCCGGAGGCGCTCGAGGTCGAAACGCGGCCGCGTCCCGTTCCGGGGCCAGGCGAAATCCTCATCAAGGTGGAGGCGGCGGGCGTCAACCGCCCGGACGTCCTGCAGCGGATGGGCAATTACGCGCCGCCTCCGGGCGCCAGCGACGTGCTTGGGCTTGAAGTCGCCGGCGTCGTCGCCGTCCGAGGTCGGGACGCGCATCGTCACGCCGAGGGCGCGCATGTCACAGCGCTGGTGCCTGGCGGTGGTTACGCCGAATTTTGCGTCGCTCATGAGAGCAACGCCCTCCCCGTTCCAGCGGGCCTCACAATGGTGGAGGCGGCCGCGGTGCCGGAAACCTTCTTCACCGTCTGGACCAATGTTTTTCAGCGCGGGGCTCTGAAAAGCGGCGAGACCCTGCTCGTCCATGGCGGAACCTCAGGGATAGGGACGACGGCGATCATGCTGGCCAAAGCTTTTGGCGCGCATGTTATTGCGACCGCGGGAACTCCCGAGAAGGCCGCCGAATGCGAGCGCCTCGGCGCCGATGTTGGCGTCAACTACCGCAGCGAGGATTTCGTCCAGCGGACGAAAGACGCGACCAACGGTCGTGGAGCGAACGTCATTCTCGACATGGTCGGGGGCGACTACGTCGAGCGCAACTACGCAGCGGCTGCGATCGACGGCAGGATTGTGCAGATCGCCTTTCTGCGAGGGCCGAAAGCCATGATCAACCTGCAACCGCTCATGCAAAAGCGCCTGGTTCACACCGGCTCCACGCTTCGTCCGCGTTCGCCCGCGGAGAAGGCGGTGATCGCCGAGGAATTGTTTCAGAAAGTCTGGCCGCTTCTGGAACTCGGACGGTTGAAGCCGATCATCGATTCCGTCTTTCCGCTTGCCGAGGTCGCGAAGGCGCACGAGCGGATCGACAGCAGCGAGCATGTGGGCAAGATCGTTCTGACCGTCTGAGCGCGGGCGGTCGGCGTCTCATGCCGGAACCCAGATTTGCGCGAGGGGAACGCCTTATTCGCCGAGCCACTGACCCGCTACGTCTGCGCCAGTTCCCTCGCGGCAGACCCGGTCACTTTCGCGGCCCTCTGGTCCAATCGAAGCAGAAATCCCGTCAAAGTAAGAGCAAAGCTCGGCGTAGGCGTCGAGGGGCAGGACATGGCCGACATATTGGTCTGGTCGCACGACTACGATGCAGCCGTTGTCGCGATCGATTCCGCGCATGGCGAACACGTCCTGGCCGCTCTTGAGATCGGCGCAGAACATCTTCTCGTAGTCGATCAGCCCGTAGCGGCCTTTCCGCGGCAATAGCAGCGAAGGCATATCCTCGACCCGAAGATCGCGATGGCCTTGCTGAAAGATCGCGCGCACGTCGATGACCGAGTTGATGTCCGCGTTGCGGGGCGTATGCCGCCTCACAGGCGAGTTGCGCCGAGTCGGCGAGAAAGTCGCAGAGCGCGCGCAGTTGCGAATCCCGCCCGCCCGAGTCGCCCTTACGGCGCGAAAGCAAAAAGCCGGAAACGCCCGTCGGCTTTCACGGCATGGCCAAGATGCACGGGCTTGGCGTCCGCCAACCGGATGACCGGCGCGGAATGGAAGCGCATGCCGAGCGGAAATCCCCTGGCGAGATCCTGATGGGCAGGCTCGCCCGTGAGGACTGACGGTCGGTAGCGGGTCTCCGTGCCTGCGGTGAATCGGCCTTTGCGCATGAAATATTTCTGGAACTCTGCCGGATCGACCCCCTCGTCGTCCGGCTGGCCCGTGATTTTCGGCTTCGCGCTGAACATCGCGGCCCATTCGCGATCGAAGTCGATCAGGTCCTGCGCGATTGCGCGGCGCTCCGAGCCGTAGGTGCGTAGCAGCGAGGGCGCCGAGCGGCCGGTGAGCACGGAAGCAAGCTTCCAGCCGAGATTGAACGTGTCCTGCATCGAGACGTTCATACCCTGCCCTGCCTTCGGGCTATGGGTATGACAGGCATCCCCCGCGATGAAGACGTGCGGATCACGATCTCCGGCGGGCGCATCGTCATAGGAGTCGCAAATGCGTTGGCCGATCTCGTAGACCGACCACCAGGCGACTTCTTTCACATCGAGCGTATAGGGGCGCAGGATGCGCTGGGCGGCAGCGATCAGTTGATCGAGGGTGATCTTGCGCTGAGCGACACGTTCGCTCGCGTCGAGCTTGTCCAGTTCGACATAGATGCGAACGAGATAGCCGCCCTCGCGCGGGATGATCAGGATGCTGCCCTGATCCGCCGAGAGGATCGTCGCCTTGAGCCGGATATCCGGAAAATCGGTGACCGCGAGGACGTCCATGACGCCCCAGGCCTGATTGGCGGCCTCGCCCTTCAGGGTGTAACCCAGCGCTTCGCGTGTCCTGCTGCGAGCGCCGTCGCATCCGACCACGTAGCGGGCGCGCACCGTCTCGATCTCGGCCGGCTTCTCCGTCCTCGGTGCGCTCGAAGGTGACGGTGACCGGATAGTCGCCTTCCGGGGCGATCTTGAGATCGACAAGGCGCCGCGAATAATAAGGCTCAATAGGGGACGGCGAATTCCGCATAACGTCGAGATAGAAATCGTGCACCCGCGCCTGGTTCAGGATCACATGCGGGAATTCGGAGAGTCCGTCCTCGACATCCTGGATGCGACCGCTGCGCATGATCCCGCCGGGATTGGCGTCGTCCGGCTTCCAGAAGGTCACCTCGTTGACCCAATAGGACTCGCGCATGACCCGCTCGACGAACCCGAAGGCCTCGAACATTTCCATCGTCCGGCAGGCGATGCCGTCAGCCTGGCCATGAGTAAGCCGGCTCGGCTTCTGCTCGACGATTGCGGTGTGAATTTGCGCGAAGGCGGAAAGCTGCGCCGCCAGCGTCAGCCCAGTGGGGCCGGTTCCCACGATCAGAACATCAACCGTTTCCGGTAGAGCGTCGGTGCGGGGCGCGTCCGGGATAGGCTCGAAAACCGCAGGATCGCCCGGTCGAAAACCGTTGAGATGGAATTGCATCGCGTCGCTCCTCCCATGTATGCCTAAGTATGCGCATACTTATGCTCATACGTCAAGCATCGACGCCGGCCGCCTTCACATTTCCGTCCCTAACCCGCCAGCGCGCGGGGTCTTACGCGGCGCACGGCTGAGCAGATTGTTCTCGTCGGCGATTTTGCGCAAAAGGCGCATGAATTCCGCGCGCTCCAGCTGCGAAAGGGGCGCGACCGTCCGTTCCTGTGCGTTCTCGACGTTCTCTCGGACGGACGAGAGGAGACGATGACCTTCGTGGGTGATTTCAATTAGCCGGGCGCGCTTGTCATGCTCGGAGGGACGAGCCGTGACAAACCCTCGCTGCTCGAGGTTCCGCACGACGACGGCGACGGTCGTCCGGTCGAGCGCGGCGATGCCCCCGATCCGCGCCTTGTCGAGGGGTCCGTAGGAGGCGAGGGTCGCAAGTGCCACATACTGCAGCGGCGTCAGATCGAAGGCTTGGCATTCGTCAAGGAAGATGCCGACAGAAATCTGGTGACAGCGGCGGAGCAGATGGCCGGGCATGTCGGGGACCGCATACTTTGCGTTTGCGTTTGCGCGACTGGCGCTGCGGATGCTTCTTTTGGCCACGGCGCCTCTTCTCGCTGCCCGAAAGCCTGGGCCATGTGGAAACACTCCGTCTATCTAGCGTGGCTCCTCGCCCTTCGCCAAACCGTTCTCCTCTCCCGCGCTCGCTCTGAGCGATCGCATCCCTGAGGCTGCACTTGGAACGACGGTGGGCCGAGAGCGGCAGGTCGGCGGCTGCTGACGCAGTTCCAGAACACACCGCCGATTGCATTATAGGCGGCGTCCGCCTATAAATAGGCATCCCCCTAGAGTTTTATCGTTCCGAGGCTCTCGCCTCCTCCGGGCCTGAGACCGGAGAAGTGCGCCCAAAAGGAGCCTCCCGAAAGGAGTAATTTGATGAGCGATGCGCCGCTGATGCCGAAGGCCACCGCCGTGTGGCTGGTAGAGAACACCTCTCTGACCTTCGACCAGATCGCCGAGTTCTGCAAACTACACCCGCTGGAGGTCAAAGGCATCGCGGACGGCGAAGTCGCGACTGGCATTAAGGGCTACGACCCCATCTCGACCGGCCAACTCACTCGCGAGGAGATTGCGCACGCGGAGCAGGATCCTCACGTCCGCCTGCGAACTCGCAGTCTCGAAAGTCCACACGCCCGAATTCAAAAAACCCCGTGGCGCTCGCTACACACCTCTCTCGCGCCGCCAGGACCGGCCCAACGCCGTGCTTTGGCTTCTGCGCAACCATCCCGAGCTCAAGGACGCTCAGATCATGCGTCTTGTCGGCACAACAAAGCACACGCTGCAATCGATCCGCGACCGGACGCACTGGAACTCCGCCAACCTGCAGCCGATGGACCCTGTAACGCTGGGCCTCTGCTCGCAGATCGACCTCGACTTCGAAGTCAACCGCGCTGCGAAGGACCGGCCGAAGACGGAGGAGCCCGCCGGGCAGACGCTGGTCTCCGCTGAGGTTTCCACCCGCGCCGCTCCCTCGAGCCAGCTTGAAGTTTTCGGAGTGCCGAAGCCGAAGCCCGTGGAAGAGAAGATCAACGTTGACGCCGTGTTCAGCAAGGTGAAAGAGCCGAAGGCCGAGTAGGTCCGCTGGCGCGCGGACGGGCGTTTCGCTATCACGCTTCCCACCATGGCGCGGACGAATACACTAGGCGCGATCGCTTTCCTGGGCTTCGGCGAAGCGGCGAAGGCGTTTCTCAAAGGCTGGCGCAGCGAACCTGTATTCGCCTCGCGCATCTGCGGCGTATGACATCAAGACGGATTCGCCCGATCCCGCTGTCGCTGCGGCGAAGCGCGCCGACTATGCAGCGGACGCAGTGGTCGGCGCCGCGACGGCGCCGGAAGCCGTTTCGGCCGCGGACGCCGTCTTCTCCGTTGTCACCGCCGATCAGGCCCATGCGGCGGCGCTTGCCGCCTTGCCGGGTCTCAGGAAGGGCGCACTTTTCTTCGATTGTGATTCCTGCGCGCCTCAGACGAAGGAGCGCACCGCGAGGGCGGTGGACGCCGCGGGCGCGCTCTATGTCGACGTCGCGGTCATGGCGCCAGTCCATCCGCGGCTGCACAAGACGCCGCTCCTTATCAGCGGGCCTCACGCCAAAGCGGGAGCTGCGGTCTTAGAAGCGCTCGGCATGACGGCGCCGATCCATGACGGCCCGGTCGGCTCCGCTTCATCGGTCAAGATGGTTCGTTCGATCATGATGAAAGGGCTCGAAGCCCTCGTCTGCGAATGCGTGCTGACCGGCATCAAGGCCGGCGTGATCGACGAGGTGCTCGAGTCCCTCGACGACACCTATCCCGGCTTCAACTGGCGTAAACGCTCGGCCTACATGCTTGAGCGCGTGATGACCCATGGCGTGCGCCGCGCGGCGGAAATGCGTGAGGTGGCGCTGACAGTGGACGGATTCGGGCTGGACGGCGCCATGTCGCGGGCTTCGGTCGAATGGCAACAGACGATCGGCGACCTTCGTCTGAAAGCGGGCCCAGAGGAGGCGAAGGATTACCGGCTCCTCGGCGAGCGGATTCTGGCGGCGCTCGAGAAGACGTAAACAGCATTCTCCCCCTTTTGATTCTGTGCCAAACCGGTTAAGCGTCAAAAGGCGGAGCTTGCGCCGACAACTTCAGGCGCCAGGGAGGAACAGAAACTGATGATCCTGAACTCGTCTCTTGTTTGGGGCGGCGCATCGCCGCGTCCGTTTTTGCTTCGCCTGCGCGCGCCGACGACACCGTGAATATCGGCATGATTGTGCCCATGACCGGCCCGTCTGCCTCCACCGGCAAGCAGGAGAGGGCAGGCGCCGAGCTTTACCTTCACGAGCACGGCGATACGGTCGCCGGCAAGAAGATCAATCTCATTATCAAGGACGACACGGGCGCAGCGGACGTAACCAAGCGCCTCGCCGAGGAACTCATCACTAACGATCATGCGAAGGCTCTCGTCGGCTTCGGCCTGACGCCGCTCGCCCTTGCCGTCGCGCCGATCGCGACGCAAGCCAAGGTTCCCGAGATCGTCAGCGCCGCGGCCACTGCGATGATCACCGAAAAGTCTCCGTATATCGTGCGAACCTCCTTCACGCTGCCACAGGCTTCGGCGCCGATGGCGCAATGGGCGCTCAAAAACAACATCAAAAAGGTTGTCACCATCGTCACCGACTATGGTCCGGGCATCGACGCGGAAAAGTGGTTCTCGTCGACTTTCGAGAAGGGCGGCGGGACGATCGCGGACAAGATCCGCGTGCCGTTGAAGAACCCGGATTTCTCACCCTTCCTTCAGAAAGTGAAGGACGACAAACCTGACGCGGTCTTCGTTTTCGTGCCGTCGGGTTTCGGCGCGATCTTCATGAAGCAGTTCGCTGAACGCGGCCTCGACAAGTCCGGCATCAAGCTGATTGGCACCGGCGACGTGACCGACGACGATCTTCTCGCCGATATCGGCGATCCGGCGCTCGGCGCCATCACCACCCACCACTACTCGGCCGATCACGATTCTCCCGAGAACAAAGCCTTCGTCGCAGCTTTCAAAAAGGCCAACAACGGTTTGAGACCGAATTTCATGGCTGTCGCCGCCTATGACGCAATGGCGATGCTCTACCAGGCGCTCGAAAAGACGAAGGGCGATGCGAGCGGCGATGCGCTCCTCGCGGCGATGAAGGGCATGAAATGGATGAGCCCCCGTGGCCCCGTCGAAATCGACCCTGAGACCCGAGATATCATCCAGAATATCTATGTCCGCAAAGTCGAGAAGAAGAATGGCGAACTCTACAACGTCGAGTTCGAGACGATCCCCGACGTAAAAGACCCCTACAAGGCGGCTGAAAAGAAATAGCCTGGTCCCTTCTCCGGCAAGACGGAGGACGACGCCGGGCGACGGATGAGGTGGGAGGAGGGGAATCGGCGCTGCGGGGACGCCCTCTTCCGGAAGGATAGAGGGCGCCGGTGGAGGCGACGCGCGTGACACAAGCTGATCCATGCTGACCATCCTCTTCGACGGCGTCGCCTATGGCATGCTGCTCTTCGTGCTGGCCTGCGGCCTCTCCGTGACGCTCGGGCTCATGAACTTCATCAACCTTGCGCACGGCGCCTTCGCCATGGTCGGCGGCTATGTGACAGCGCTGCTCATGGACCGCGCCGGGGTCCCGTTCCTGGTGACCCTGCCCGCCGCTTTTCTCATCCCCGCCGTCATCGGCGTCGTGCTGGAACGCACGCTCTATCGCCGACTCTATGGCGCGACCCCGCTCGATCAGGTGCTGTTCACGATCGGGCTCGTCTTCATGGCCATGCCGGTCGCCAGCTATTTCCTCGGTTCCGAACCCATGCAGGTGCATCTGCCGGACTGGCTATCGGGGAGTTTCTCTTTCCATGGCGTCGGCATCAGCCGCTACCGGCTGTTCATCATCGCGGTCTGCGGCGTCATCGCCGCCGCGTTGCAGCTGTTGCTCGTCGGCACACGATTCGGCGCGCAGCTTCGCGCGGCCGTAGACGACCAGCGAGTCGCGGACGGCCTTGGCATGAATGTCGGCCTGATCTTCTCCGTCGCCTTCGCCATCGGCGCCGGTCTAGCGGGCCTCGGGGGCGCGCTCGCGGCGGACGTGGTCGGGGGCGTCGATCCGTCCTTTCCCGTGAAGTTCCTCGTGACTTTCCTCATCGTCGTCACGATTGGCGGCTCGAACGGAATTCTCGGCGCCTTGCTGGGCGCGCTACTGCTCGGCGTGCTCGACGTGGCGGGCAAATATTACGTCCCCTCGATCGGCGCCTTCATCATCTACGCGGTGATGATCACGACGTTGATCGTTCGACCGCAGGGTCTGTTCGCGAAGGGAGACGGACGGTGAGCGGCGGCTCGGTCGCGGACCGGATCGAGAGCTATTTTCATCGGCGGACGCGTTGGCGCTGGCCTGAAATCGCCTTCTGGATCGTGCTCCTCGCGGCGATCTTCGCAATTCCCTCGCGCGCCGCGCTTATCAACGAGATTCTCGTCAACGGCCTCTTCGCGCTCTCGCTCGATCTGATCCTTGGACTCGCAGGCGTCGTCTCGCTCGGGCAGGCGGCCTTCCTCGGAACTGGCGCTTACGCCGCGGGCATCCTCGCCAATGCCGGCTATGCCGAACCGACGCTCGGACTTGTCGTCGGCGCCGGCATCGCCGCCGTCGTTGGCTTCGCGACCGCCCCGCTGCTCTTGCGCGGCTCTGATCTCACACGGCTCATGGTCACGCTCGGGATTTCGCTCCTGCTCGGCGAACTCGCCAATCAGAGCGACTGGCTGACCGGCGGCGCGGATGGACTGAACTTTTCCATGGGCCCCGTTCTCGGACGATTCCCGATCGGCTTCGCCGGGCAACAAAACGCGGCGCTCTACAGTCTCGTGGTGCTTTTCGTTCTCTTCTTCGCGGCCCGCAGGATCGCGCGCTCGCCCTTCGGCCTCGCGCTTGCCTCGATTCGCGAAAATCGAACCCGCGCGGGCGCGCTCGGCATCGCCACCTCGCGCCGGCTGATCGCCATCTACACCGTTTCGGCGGCTTACGCGGGCGCAGCGGGCGCCCTGCTCGCGCAGACCACCGGCATCGCCTCGCTCGACCTCTTTGATTTTCACCGGTCGGCCGACGTCATGCTGATGCTGATCGTCGGCGGCACAGGCTATCTCTATGGCGGCATCCTCGGCGCAGCCCTGTTCATCGTGCTGCGAGACGTCATTTCCTCGGCGACCCCGGCTTACTGGGAGTTCTGGATCGGCGCTCTGCTCGTCATTCTTGTCATCGTCGGTCGGCAGCGTATCCGCGACGGCGCGGCGCGCATCTTTACGACCATTCTGCCGGCGCGCCTCCGGGAAGGCGGAACATGAGCGGGCCGGCGCTCGAAGCGAAGGGATTGATCAGGCGCTTCGGCGCGCTGGTCGCAACCGACGATGTCTCCCTCGTGCTTCAACCCGGAGCCCGGCAGGCGCTGATCGGTCCGAACGGCGCGGGCAAGACGACGCTGATCAATCTCCTGACGGGCGCTTTGACGCCAAGCGAGGGGAAGGTTTTCCTCGAGGGACGTGATGTGACGTCGGCCTCGGCAAGCCGTCGCGTGCGCCTCGGCCTGTCGCGCACCTTCCAGATCAACCAGCTTTTCCCGGACTTGACGCCCATCGAGTCGCTTGGACTCGCGATCTCGGAGCGTGAGGGACGGGGCGCCGATTTCTGGCGTGCGGCCGGGACGAGGCGCGAGGTCGTGGCCGAAATCGAGGCGCTCATCGGGCGGTTCGGGCTCGAGGCGGAAATGGAGACGCCGACGCGAAGGCTCGCCTACGGCAAGCAGCGGCTCCTCGAAATCGCGCTCGCGCTTGCGACGAGACCGCGCGTGCTTCTGCTCGACGAGCCGGCGGCGGGCGTGCCGGAGGAGGAGCGGCAGGACATTCTCGCCGCGCTCGCCGCGCTCCCGAAGGATGTCGCTATCCTGCTTATCGAGCATGACATGGATCTCGTCTTCACCTTTGCGACGCGCATATCCGTTCTCGTCGCGGGCCGCCTGCTTACGGAAGGCGACCCCGAGACGATCGCGCGCGACGAGCGCGTGCGCGCCGTCTACCTCGGCGAGGACGCGAATGGCTGAGCTTCTCCGCGTCGAGAATCTCACTGCGGGCTACGGCGAAGCGCGGGTTATTCAGGACCTGAGCTTTGCGGTGCAGAACGGCCAATCGCTTGCGTTGCTCGGCCGCAACGGAGTCGGCAAGACCACGTTGATCGATACGCTGATCGGCGTGACCACGCGCTTTTCCGGCCGTATAGGGTTTGGTGGAGAGGACATTGCGCAACTGCCCCCGCATGGGCGGGCGAGGCGCGGTCTCGGCTGGACCCCGCAAGAGCGTAACATCTTTCGTTCGCTGACGGTCGAAGAAAACCTTACGGCCGTCGCGCGGCCGGGACCGTGGAGCGTGGAGCGCGTTTACCGGCTCTTTCCGCGCCTCAAGGAAAGGCGCACGAATGGCGGGCGGCAGCTCTCGGGCGGCGAGCAACAAATGTTGGCGATCGGTCGGGCGCTGGTCCTGAACCCACGCCTCATTCTGCTCGACGAACCAACCGAGGGCCTGGCGCCGATTATTGTCGACGAGTTGCTCGCGGCCTTGCGCTCCCTTGCCCGCGAGGGGTTGTCGATGATCATCGTCGAACAAAAGCCAAAAAAGATATTGGCAGTGACCGATCACGCGATTGTGCTCGACCGAGGCGTCATCGCGCACGAGGCGCCGAGCGCCGAATTGCTCGCCGATCCGGCCGCCCTCGACGCCCATCTCACCGCAAAAAAGAAATCGTAATCAGCCGGTTGGAGGTTGGGCCGAGCGTCGCGACCGCCTTCCCAGTCGCGTTGGCGGCAAAAACACAGGGCGGCAAAGGTCACCTGCCCGTCACGCGCCGTTCCTACCCAACGGTGTTCCCGGAACCCTCTGCGCTTCCTTCGCGAAGCTAGGGGTCCACCAACCCCGGGAGCCTACGAGTGGGATTCATGAAACTCTCTACCCTTGCGATCCTTGCGGCCGGCAGCACACTGCCGCTTTTGGCGGCGGAAACCGCGCTGGCGAACGTCGAGACCTTCGACTGGGCGCTCACCGGCGGCTCGCCCGACCTCGGCTACGCGCCTCTTCAGGGAGGAGGAACGCTGACGGCCTCGGACAACGGCGACGGCTCCTGGACTGTCACGAACGTCACCGGCTCGGTCGGCGGCGAGACGATCACCGGCGTGATCTCCTATTATCTCAGCAACAACCTCGTCTATCCGGGCAGCAACGCGCATCAGTTAGCACGGGCGGCTTCGCGTTCGAGACCGACGACGGGAACGAAGGTCGACATCTTCGAGCTTCTACGGTCAGGATTCAACCGGCATCGATCCCGACGAACAACAATTACTGGGAGTACGCCTCGCCCGGCGGATACGGCGTCGGCAAATTCTCCCTGACGCAGGCTGTTCCCGAGCCGGCGACATGGGCGATGATGGGCCTTGGTTTCGCGGCGCTCGCCTTTGTCGGCTATCGACGCGCGAAGCCGTCGCTGGCCGCCTAACGGTCTTCTAAAGGAAACCGTGCTCGCGGAGATGATCGCTCCGCGCGCACGGGAGCTCAGCGCTACTTGATCTGCCCCAGAATATATTCCGCGCTGGAAAGATCGGCCTGGCCCGGATTGGGCTCGATGTTGAGTTCCTTCACCACGCCGTCCTTGACCAGCATCGAATAGCGCTGGGAGCGAACGCCCATTCCGCGCTCGGTAAGATCGAGGTCAAGGCCAAGCGCCTTGGCGAGGAGCGCGCTGCCGTCCGCCAGGAAATCGATATGGCCAGCCGACCCTGTCGCGCCCGCCCAGGCGGAAAGCACAAAGGGATCGTTGACCGATGTCATGGCGATCCCATCGACGCCCTTGCCCTTGAACTTGTCCTCATTGGCCAGAAAGCCCGGTAGATGGTTTTTGTGGCAGGTCGGCGTGAAGGCGCCTGGCAGGCCAAAGAGCACGATGGTCTTCCCGGCAAAGTAGTCTTTCGTCGCGACTGGCTTCGGACCCTCAGCGGTCACGAGCGCGACGGTGACATTCGGAAAAGTTTCGCCGACGGCGATGGTCATGAGGTGTCCTTCGAGACGGCCGGTCGCATCAAGGGGCGGCGGCTTCGGACCGAACTTTAAGCGAAGACCGATCGAGCGCAAGGGCTTCGCCCTCACGGGGCGGTGGCTCGCGCGACGAGGCGGGGCTAAAAGGATGTCCGAACCCGAACCCAACCGAAGGTCGCCCGCTTGCTCGAAGGTCTGCCGCCCAACAACGCCGCTCATATGATGCGGCTGACGAGCGACGAGAGCCGCGCTCGCGCGATCGCTGACCTCATTGTCGAGAGTTTCGAGCCCGCGGAGGCGGCGTCTGCGGCGTTCGAAACGGAGGAGCCGCATCCCGGCGGCGGCAAGGCATGGCTGGTCGAGGCCTATTTCGGCTTCGAGCCCGACGAGGAGGATATCCGCGCGCTCATTGCGGTCGCGGCGGACGAGGAGACAGCCGCAGCCGCCGTCTTCGCTCTGACCGAAAAGCGCGACTGGGTCGCCAACGCGCTGGCCGGCCTTGCCCCGGTGCGGGCTGGACGTTTCCTCGTCCATGGGGCCCACGACCGCGAACGGGTGCGACCGCACGACATCGGTATTGAGATCGACGCGGGCTTAGCCTTCGGCACCGGCCATCACGGCACAACCCGCGGCTGCCTTCTGCTGCTCGATCGGCTCCTCAAACGCCGCCGTCCTGTTCGTGTGGTCGACGTGGGCTGCGGCGCGGGGGTGCTCGCCATCGCGACGGCGAAGGCGCTCCACGAAAAAATTTGGCTCGGCGACATAGACCCAACGGCGGTCGAGGTCGCGAACGCCAACGCGCGGCTGAATGGCGTGGGCCAGCTTTGCCGGGCAGTCGTGTCGCGCGGCGTCGAAAACCGCGCTTTGCACGAAGGCGCGCCCTACGATCTGGTCTTTGCCAACATTCTGGCCAAACCCCTGCGCTTGCTTGCGCCGTCGCTGGCGGCGGTGACGAGCGTGGACGCAGACGCCATCGTGTCCGGGCTCCTGCTTACGGACGTTCCGGGCGTGTTGTCGTCATGGCGCGCGCAGGGTTTTTATCTCGCCGAGCGGATCGAACTTGAGGGCTGGGCGAGCCTGAGGCTGCGCCGGACCTGAATACGCATCCGGGCGCGAGCGTCATTCGGGCGTCGCACGCCTGTTGTCCGTCAGGCTGGCACAGTCTTTGGATCGCAAGACGGGACGGGCAAGTGGAGACGCAAGCGATGGCGAGAATTCCGGCAGGCGTGGGCCCAAAGGCTCCCCAAGTCGTCGTGCTTTTTGGCGCGACCGGCGATCTCTCGAAGCGGAAACTCCTTCCCGGACTTTTTCATCTCGTGACGGGCGGGTTCATCCCGGACTGCCGCATCGTCGGCGTGTCGCTCGACGACTATCGACGCCGACGGCTTCCGCGCGATCGCCAAGGAGGCGATCCAGAGTTCCCGCCATGGCGCACGGCAAATGGGAAAGCCACTGGGCGGCGTTCGCGGACGACGCTCGACTATGTGCCGTCAGCCAGCCGGGCGCCGGCGCGCTGCGCGAGGCGGTCGACAAGGCGGCAAGTCGTTCGGTCGCGAGGCGCGGCTCGTCGCATTATCTCAGCGTGCCGCCGAATGCGGCGCTGCCGGCGGTGCGGATGCTCGGCGAAGCCGACCTGGCCGAGCGGCTCGCGCATCATCATGGAAAAGCCGTTCGGCACCGATCTGGCAGCGGCGGTGTCGCTCAACGCGCAACTGCACGAGGTGTTCACCGAGGAGCAGATTTTCCGCATCGACCATTTCCTCGGCAAGGAGCCGGCGCAGAACATCCTCGCCTTCCGCTTCGCCAACGGCCTGTTCGAGCCGATCTGGAACCGCAACTTCATCGACCACGTGCAGATCGACGTGCCCGAGACGCTGGGCCTCGGCAAGCGCGTCGGCTTCTACGAGCAGACCGGCGCCTTCCGCGACATGGTGGTGACCCATCTGTTCCAGATCCTGGCTTTCATGGCGATGGAGCCGCCGACCGCGCTGGAGCCGGGGCCGATCAGCGAGGAGAAGAACAAGGTGTTCCGCTCCATGATGCCGATCGATCCGGCACGACGTCGTGCGCGGGCAATATATCGGCTATCGCGAGGAGGAGGGCGTCGACCCGGAATCCGACACCGAAACCTTCATCGCGCTGAAATGCCAGATCGACAACTGGCGCTGGGCCGGCGTGCCGTTCTTCCTGCGCACCGGCAAGCGCATGGCCGAGGGCCAGCGCATCATCTCGATCGCCTTCCGCGAGCCGCCCAAGAGCATGTTCCCGGCCGATTCGGGCGTCGGCGCGCAGGGGCCGGACCATCTGACCTTCGACCTCGCCGACGCCTCGAAGATGTCGCTCTCGCTTCTACGGCAAGCGGCCGGGGCCGGGCATGCGGCTCGACAAGCAGAGCCTGCAATTCGCCATGCACGACACCGGGCTCGGCGGCGACGTGCTCGAAGCCTATGAGCGACTGATCCTCGACGCCATGCGCGGCGACCACACGCTGTTCACCACCGCGGAGGGCATCGAGCGGCTGTGGGAGGTCTCGGAGCCGCTTCTCGAGAGTCCGCCATCCCGTCCGCCTCTACGCCCCCGGCTCCTGGGGACCGCAGTCGATCCATCAGCTGATCGCGCCCCATGCCTGGCGCCTGCCCTTCGAACGCGCCTGGCGCGACCCGAACGCGGCCGGCGCCTGACGACGCTCTGTCTCCATGATAGGTCTTGCGGCATGAACGACCTGCCGCTGGTGCTCGAACCCGAGACTCCCGACGACGCCGAGCCAATCCTTCGCCTGAATGATCGGGTGTTCGGGCCGGGCCGATACGCGCGGACCGCCCACCGGATCCGGGAGAAGGCGGATTCCGATCCAAGCCTCAGTTTTGTCGCGCGTGTGGGCACGCTGATGGTGGGCGCCGTTGCGATGACCCCGATCCACGTCGGCGACCAGTCCGCTCTGCTCCTCGGGCCGCTGATCGTGGAGCCAGTGTTCAGGAGTCAGGGGATCGGAGAGGCGCTCGTCAATCGCTGTCTCAGCGAAGCCAAGGCGGCGGGGTGGAAGCTGGTTCTCCTGGTCGGCGACGAGCCCTATTATGCGCGCATGGGGTTTCAGCGCGTCCCGACCGGTCAGATTGTGCTGCCCGGCCCGGTCGATCCCGGTCGCCTCCTCTATCATGAGCTTGAAGCGGGCGCGCTGGACCTCGCCAAGGGCGAGGCGCGCGCGGCTTAAGCGCCACACCCGCAACATATTGTTCTCTCTATGCCGCCGATCCCTTGTGGAAAGGCTCGACGCGTGTTGTCTTCATTGTCGATTCGGGGACGTAGGAGGAAGGCTCCCCGGATGGCTAGGGAGAGTCGAGGTGCAGATTGTTGAGCCTTCGTCCGACCGGCGGAGGACGGAGTGGCCGACCCTGTTGCTGGCGGCGGTCATTTATGGGTTATGGTTCTGGACGACGCTCCACTGGCGCAGCCTGTCTTGGTGGGCGCTTCTAGGCCTCGGCGCCTGGATCATCGCGTGGCAGATAAATCTCCAGCACGAGATCATCCATGGGCATCCGACCCGTAACCGGTTTTTCAATCGCATCATCGGGGTGTGGCCGCTTTCGCTGTGGCTGCCGTTCGAAACCTATCGTGCCTCGCACCTGCTCCATCACTGCGATTCCAACCTGACCGACCCGTTCGAGGATCCGGAAAGCTACTACTGGACGCGCGCCGGATGGGACGACCTCGGCCGCTTCGGGCGCGCCTTCGCCCGGTCTCGCACCACTCTGCTCGGACGGCTTCTCTTCGGCCCGGCCTGGATGATCGCAGGCGAGATCCGCATGAACCTCCACAACGCATTTCGCGGCAAGCCAGGCGCGCGGCGAGTGCTCGCGATGCATTGCCTTCAGAGCGTTCCGGTGCTCGCCTGGGTTCTCGGCGTCTGCGAGATGCCGTTCTGGCTATATGTCGCGGCCTTTGTCTATCCCGGGACGAGCCTCGGCATGCTGCGTTCCTTCGCGGAACATCGCGCGGCCCCCGAGCCCGAAAAGCGCACGGCCATCGTCGAGAACGCGCATATTCTCGGACTGCTTTATCTCTACAACAATTTGCATGTGGTGCATCACATGCGCGGCAATCTGCCGTGGTATCGGATTCCGAAATTCTATCGGTTGAACCGCGAGGCCTTGATCGCCCGCAACGGCGGCCTCGTCTACAATAGCTACTTCGACGTCGCGCGCCGGTATCTCTTCACGCCGCACCACGATCCTCTGCATCCCGATTGGACGCGCAAGGCGGTATGAGCAAAGGCGCGCTGTTCGCTGCGCTGCCGATGTACGACTTTCCCGCGGTCGCCTGGGCGCACGATGCGTTGTGGCGCAATATGGCCGAGCGGCTTGCGGACAGTTGGGGTGGACGCGCCCCTCACGCTCAGTCGCGGCGGAGACTTCGAAGCGCAATGGCGTGACCCGGGCCTGCTCTTCGGACAGACCTGCGGCTATCCTTACGTCACGGAGCTTCGCGACAAGGTCGCGCTGATCGCGACGCCGGACTACGACTTTCCCGGCTGCGAAGGCGCAACGCATTGCAGCTTCCTGATCCGCCGGAAGGACGATCCGCGTTACGAATTGGCGGCGTTCCGCGGCGCCGTCGCCGCCATGAACAGCCCGACGAGCAATAGCGGCATGAACCTTTTTCGAGCCGCCGTCGCGCCGCTCGCGCACGGCGCGCCATTCTTTGCGCGCATCGAGACGACCGGATCGCATGCCGAACAGTATGAGGGCCGTAGTGGGCGGCGCAGCCCACATCGCGGCTATCGACTGCGTGAGCTTCGCGCTGATCGGGCGCGGGGACGCCGGCCCTCGCCGAGCGGCTCGCCATCGTCGGCGAGACTCCGCGTTCGCCATGCCTGCCCTTCATCGCGAGCGCCACGCTGCCGGACGCGACGCACGCCGCCGTGCGCGAGGCGCTGTTGGCGGCGGTCCGCGACCCTGCGTTAGAGGATGTTCGCGAAGCGATCGGCCTGAGAGGAGCGCGCATCGCGTCCGCGCGGGCCTACGAGCGCGTCATGCAAATCGAACAGGCGGCGCAAGACCAAGGCTATCCCGAGTTCCTCTGACGTCTCGCCGAACGCCCGATGACGCCCCTGACCGGCAATTCAAGGCGCTCGTAGGATCCATCCATTGCGAAATGCGCCGACCGGAGCGGGGCCGAATTCCCCCGGCGATTGGGGTTTGGCGCTGTGCTCCTGTCCTGTTTCGTCCAAAGGCGGCGAGGTTCCACCGCCCATTCACGCGCCTGAACTCATACCCGCCCGGTCCTCATCGCGCGCAAAACCATCGCGAGCACGGATTCGAAGCGGGTTTCGACGGCGCCCGGCGCCGCGTCCTTGTCGAGTTTCATGGCGACGGGGTGGACGAAGCGATGGCCCGCGTCGAAGATCAGCGACATCGCGCGGCGCCGATCGGTCATCGCGAAGCCGCCTGAGGCGATGCCGTCCTCCACCACGCGTTGAACGTCGAGTTGCACGCGGGACCGATGCTTGCGGGCGCTCGCTCGGTTCTTGACGGTCGTATCGATCATGAGATCGAAGAGCGCCGGATCGTCGTCAAGTTTCGCGCGATAGTCGCGGTGGAGCGCCATCATCATGCGCTCGAGCTTGTCGTGAGCGGGATCGGCGCCGTTGACCGCATCGCTGAGGCGCCGCTCGAGCGACCTCAGACTCGCCGCGACGACTTCGTCGAGCAATGCGATCTTGGAAGGGAAATATCGATAGACATTGGCGTGGGTCATGCCGGCGTCGGCCGCGACGCCGACGACCGTCGTGCGGGCATGGCCAAACTTGCGGATATGCGCGTGCGCAATTTCGACAAGCCGCGCCTCGTTGCTTTCGGCCAGCGCGGCTGTCGCCATCTCAGGTCTCCGCGAGGCCGCCCAGATCGGCCGAGCCGGTTCCTTCCCGTCCGTGCGGCAGCGCCAGATAGTCGACCGACCGCATTTCGACGAGACGGGACGCGGCGCGGGCAAATTCGAACGCCACCGCTCCGTCGTGACCCTCGAAAAGCGCGTCCGGTTCGGCAGCGGCCGACGCGACCAGTTTCACGCGCATATCGTAGAGGGCGTCGATCAGGACGATGAAACGCTTCGCCTCGTTACGTTCATTCGGACTCATCACCGGGATGCGATCGAGGACGAGCGTGTGGAACCTTTGAGCGAGCGCCAGATAGTCCGGCGAGCCGAGCGGGCGGCGGCAGAGCGCCTCGAAGTCGAAGCGCGCCACGCCGTCGATCGCCTGCGGGACATCGAGAAAGCGCCCGAGCAGTTCGATTTTGAGCGGCTCGCCGCGCGGGCGTCCGGTAAGCGCCAGAAAAGCGGCGTCGAGAGCGGCGTCCGCCTTCGGGCCTATTGGCGTGTAGTATACCGGGGCGCGGATCAGCTTCTCGAGCCGATAGTCGGTTCGGGCCAAAAGCTCGACGACGTCGCAGCGCTCCTCCAGCAGGGCGACGAACGGCAAAAAGAGCGCACGATTAAGTCCATCCCGATAGAGGTCGCGCGGCGCGACATTGGAGGTCGCGACCACGACGACTCCGGCGGCGAACAGCGCGGAGAACAACCTCGCAAGAATCATTGCGTCGGCGATGTCGCCCACGGCGAATTCATCGAAGCAGAGGAGCGAGGATTCCTTTGCGAGTTCAGCGACCACGGGCGCTATGGGGTCCTCGCCGGCGACATCGCCCTTCTTGCGCGCCTGTCGCCAGGCGTGGAGCCGTGCATGAACGTCGGCCATGAAGGCGTGGAAGTGGGCGCGCCGCTTCGGCGCTGCTTCGACGGTCTCGAAGAAGAGGTCCATCAGCATGGTTTTGCCACGCCCGACCTCGCCGTAGACATAGAGGCTGCGCGGCGGCTCGGGTGGTTTTGCCGCCAGAAAGCGCGCCAATCCGCGCGGCTTCGCCTCCGCGCGATACCCGCTCAACCTTGCGCAAAGAGCGTCCAGCTTCTCGGCGAGCGCAGCCTGAGCCGGATCGAACTCATAATGATGGTGCGCGACAACCTCTCGATAGCGGTCCGCGACGGACGTCATCAACGAACCGACATCGTGGGCCGAAAGGGTCTGGCTCACTCCACCGGCGTCACGATTGCGGTCAGTTCGTCCCCATGGACGCCGCTGACCTGGAGATCGAGCGGGCGCGCGGGCAGCTCAAATTTTACGCTCTTGCGCGCTCCCTCGCAGCCTTTCACGCCGGAAAAACCCTTCGGATGCAAAAAGCTTCCCTGGTCGACAACATCGATCCATGCGTCTGCGCCGATCGTGATCTTGTAGAGTCCGGCCTTCGGCGGCGCGGCAAGCGTGAAATGGCCGGCGTTCGCCGGCATATACTTGGAGGCTCGTTCAGGGGGCTGGGGAAGGCCTGCATGATCCAAGGGCTCGAGCTTCAGCGCCACTGCAGAGCCGTAAGGAAGCGCCCCGCCGTTGGCGACGGGAGATTTCGAGGCGAGGAGCGCGGCGCGCTCATGGTCGAGCGGCCATTTGAAGGCTGCGCATCCGGTCGCCTCGTCGGCGAAGGCAAGCGCCGGCGACAC
Source organism: uncultured Alphaproteobacteria bacterium (assembly GCA_963824465.1). Taxonomy (GTDB): domain Bacteria; phylum Pseudomonadota; class Alphaproteobacteria; order Rhizobiales; family Beijerinckiaceae; genus Roseiarcus. Next base: position 286,109 of record CAWGPL010000014.1, on the reverse strand, counting down.
GGCCACAAGGGCCGCGACGATAAAGCCAGCGAGGCGCGTCACTTCGCGGTGACCGTTGCAGCCTGCTCGGCGGCGGCCTGCGCCGCGCGCGACGCCGCCGCCTGCTCCTTCACTGTGTCGACGGGGGAGCCGTGGAGAAGGCTGATTGCGGCCTGCAATTGTGTATCGTTGTTGCGCTCCGGCGGAACGTAAGCGTCGGAGCCCTTCTCCTCTTCGGGCCCGTTCTTCAGATGGCCCGCCAGCGACGCCTCGCCAAGGCTCGAGACCTTGCCCTTGAGGTCAGGCGGGATGTTTTCGAGGATCGCAATGTCCGGCTCGATGCCGAGCGCCTGAATCGAGCGGCCCGATGGCGTGTAGTACCGCGCCGTCGTGAGTTTGAGGGCTCCGCTGTCGCCAAGCGGCAAAATCGTCTGCACCGAACCCTTGCCGAAGGAACGGGTCCCGATCAGGGTGGCGCGATGCAGGTCCTGCAGCGCGCCCGAGACGATTTCCGAGGCGGATGCGGAACCACCGTTGATGAGGACGACGACCGGCTTGCCCTGAGCAAGATTGACGCCCGGCCGCGCTCCATAGCGCTGTTCCTGATCGACGTTTCGGCCGCGCGTGGAGACGATCTCGCCCTTGTCGATGAACGAATTGGTGATTTCGACCGCCTGATTCAGCAACCCGCCCGGATTGTTGCGCAGATCGAGGATGTAGCCCTTCAGCTTCGCCGAGCCTGGATCAGAACGGAAATGCTCGAAAGCTTTCCGCAAGCCGTCATAGGCCTCCTGGTTAAACTGGGTGATGCGGATGTAGCCAATGTCGCCCGCCTCGAGGCGCGAACGCACCGACTGAACGTGAATGATTTCGCGGACGATCGTATATTCCTTCGTGACCTTGTTCGGGCCACGCTCGACCAAGAGCCTGACGCTCGACTTGGCCGGACCCCGCATCCGGTCCACCGCTTCTTTCAGGGACAGTCCTTTGACCGGCGTATCGTCGATCTTGATTACGCGATCGCCGGTGAGCAGGCCCGCACGCGCAGCGGGCGTGTCGTCGATCGGGCTTACGACTTTGACGAGTCCGTCCTCCATCATGACTTCCAGACCAAGGCCACCGAATTCCTCGCCCTTCATGCTGCTCTGGAATTCCTGCAGCGCCTTGGCGTCGAAATAGGTGGAATGCGGATCGAGCGACGCGAGCATGCCGTCGATGGCGCCCTTGATCATTTTGTCGTCGTCAGGCTTTTCCGCATAATTGTCGCGCACCTTGTTAAATACGTCGGCGAACAGCGTGAGTTCGTCATTCGGATTCGCCGCGGCGGCCCTGAGGGCGCTCTGCGAAATGCCGCCAAGCACGACGCCGGCAATGGCGCCGGCCACGAGGTAAGAGGTTCGCTTCTTCATCGGAGGTCGCTCGTTCCCCGCGGCCGGAATTGCGTCAGTTGGGCTTGGCGGCGCCAGCGGGCGGGGAGCCCGGAGATCCGCTCTTTCCGTTGGGATCGGCCTTGGCGGCCTCGGTCTTCGGCGCTTCCGCCTTGGCGGTCGTGCTCGGCTGGACCGGCTTGCCGTTCAGGAGATCCTCCGCGGCCTTCAGCTGCTTGTCGTCCTTCGCGTCCGGCGGCACATAGGCCTGCGAAGCCGACGTGTCCTCGTCAGTATTGGACAGGTGTCCCTTGAGCGACGCCTCGCCCTTCATGTCCTCCTTGCCCTGCAGATCCGCAGGCACATCTTCGAGGATCTTGATGTCGGGCTCGATACCGACGGCCTGGATCGAACGTCCGGACGGCGTGTAGTACCGCGCGGTGGTCAGCCGGAGCGCCCCCTCGTCGCCAAGCGGCATGATGGTCTGCACCGAACCCTTGCCGAAGCTGCGGGTGCCGATCAGCGTCGCGCGCTTGTGATCCTGCAGAGCGCCGGCCACGATCTCGGAAGCAGATGCGGACCCGCCATTGATCAGCACGACCACTGGCTTGCCGCCCGATAGATCCTCGCCCGGCTTCGCGTCGAAGCGCTGTGTCTCGTCGGGCGTGCGGCCGCGGGTGGAGACGATCTCGCCCTTGTCGACGAAATCGTTCACGACCTCGATTGCCTGGTCCAGCAAGCCGCCGGGGTTGTTGCGCAGATCGAGGATGTAACCTTTGAACTTGTCGGCGGGGATGTCCTTCTTGAGCTTCTCCATTGCATCCTTCAGCCCCTCGCCCGTCTGCTCGGTGAACTGGGTGATGCGGATATAGCCGATGTCGTTGTCGTCCACATGCGAACGCACGGACTGGACATGGATCAATTCACGGACGACCGTGAATTCCTTGACATCTTTCTTCGGTCCGCGAACGATCTTGAGCTTGACCGGAGCGTTGATCGCGCCGCGCATCTTGTCGACAGCTTGATCCAGGGTCAGTCCCTGAGTGGACACGCCGTCGATCGCGGTGATGATGTCGCCCGAGAGAATGCCGGCCTTCGAAGCGGGCGTATCGTCGATCGGCGTCACGACCTTGAGCAGGCCGTCCTCCTGCGTCACCTCGATGCCCAGGCCGCCGAACTCGCCCTTCGTCTGGACCTGCATGTCCTTGAACTGTTTGGCGTCCATGTAGCTCGAATGCGGGTCGAGCGAAGCCAGCATGCCGTTGATCGCGGCGTCAATCATCTTCGATTCGTCCGGCTTTTCCACATAGTCGTTGCGGATCTTGTCGAAGACGTCGCCGAACAGATTAAGTTGGCGATAGGTATCGGACGCGGCCGCGAAGGCAGCCGGGCTGACACTTTCCAGCAGGGGAGGGAGGGCCACCGTCGCGCCAACGCCGAAAACGAGACCGAGGCCCAAATACCCTATCTTGCAATTCATCCGCGCGCCTTTTCGATGCCTGTCTTCGCCCACCAGGGCCCCGGATCGATTGCCGTTCCGTCTTTTCTGAGCTCGATATAGAGAACGGGTTGCGCGGCGCCAACTGCGGCCGCCGCCGCCATTCTGACCGACCCGTCCCCCATAGCGCCCACGGGTTCGCCGGTCAGGACGAACTCGCCAGACATTACGTTGATCCGATCCATTCCAGCAAGCAGCATATAATACCCGCCGCCCGCATTGATAATTAAGAGTTGTCCATATGTCCGGTACGGGCCCGAATAGACGATTGAGCCGTCCACCGGGGCCGAAACCACAGCCCCTGTCAGGGTCGCGACGGAAACCCCGTGCTCTGTTCCGCCCAGTCCGTCGGGGTCGCCGAATGTCTTGAGGACCGACCCCGCCACCGGCTGCGGAAGCCGGCCCTTCATTTCGGCGAAGGCGATCTCGGGCGCCAGCCGAGCGGATTCCCGGTTCTGAGCGTCCTCGGCTTTCACCGAGATTTGATGCGCCGCCTGGGCTTCCGCAGCGTGCGCGGCGTCCGCCGCGGCCTTCCGCTGCGCGTCGGCGGCATCGAGCCTGGCGATCAGATCCTTCAAGGAACCGGCCTGCTTGGCCAGGTTGGACGCGCGCCTCTGCTGCGCGCCAAGGGCGCCCTCAGCTGTCGTGAGCGAATCGCGGCGCGCGTCGATCAGAGCCGAGAGGCGGGCCTTGTCGAGCGCGAGAGCGGCCGTCCTCTGAGCCAGCGAGGCGCGTTCCGCGGCAATCGCCTGCCGGGACTTTTTGAGAGATTCGAGATCGTTCGCAAGCTGCTGGGTTTGCGTTCTCAATTCCGGAATGATCGCGCCGAGGACGGAAGCAGCCCGAACGGCTTCGGCCATGTCGCCCGGTTTCACCAGAATGGCCGGCGGCGGATCCGCGCCCATGCGCTGAAGAGCGGCAAGAAGGTCTGCGATGGCGTCGCGCCGCTTGTCGAGAGACGCGGCGTCGGCGTCGGCTTCCACACTGAGCGTCTTCAACCTGTCATCGGCCTCAGCGATTCCGCGCTCGGAATCTTGAACTTTGGCGGTCGTGTCGATCAGCGCCGCTGTTAGGCGCGCGCGGTCGGCGCGAACCGATTCGATCTCCGCCTCGATGGCGCGGCGCTGGTCTTCAGACGCGCGAATCGTATCCTCGACCCCGCGAAGCTCCATCTCCTTCTCGGCCCGCTGCATCTGGTCGGGCGGCGGGACCTCGGCTGGAGCTGGATCCGCAAGGCCGACGAACGGCCACGCCGCGGCAGGCCGATATGGCCGCAACGCCAAGCCCGAATCGCCTGAACCAACGCGCCGATGACGACATCGCGCGGTCATGATCATCAAATCTGGCCGGAATCGCGGCGGTCATGGGCGATGGTAGGGATGGCCGGAAAGAATTGTGATTGCCCGGTAAAGCTGCTCGGCCGCCATGACCCGCACGAGCTGGTGCGGCCAAGTCATCGCGCCGAAGCCGATCGTCCGGTGGGCGGCGTCCCGGAGCGCCGGGTCGAGCCCGTCGGGTCCGCCGATTACGACAGCGTATGTGGGCCGGGATGCGTCCCGAGTCGCGGCGAGGTCGGCGGCCCATTGCTCGCTGGTGGGGGACTGACCCCGCTCATCGAGCGCGACGAGCGCCGAGCCCGCGGGCGCGGCGGCGCGAATGGCGGCGCTTTCCTCGACGCGACGATCCTCGGGGCGGCGAGCGCGCGATTCCGGAATTTCCCGCAGATCGACGCTGGAAATCCCCACAGCGCGCGAAGCCTCCGCGAGGCGCTTGAAATAGCGTTCGAACAATTCGCGCTCCGGGCCTGCCTTCATCCGACCGACGCAGATGAGCGCGAGACGCATGGCCGCTTCAAGAGGCGCGAGCGTCAGGCTTTGGAAGGCTCGCCAGGACGGTCGGCGCTCCACATCTTCTCAAGGTTGTAGAATTGCCGCACTTCCGGTCGAAAAATGTGAACGATGGCGTCCCGCGCATCGAGCAGCACCCAGTCGCAAACCGGCATTCCCTCAATTCTCGGGGTCGGGTAGCCGGCCTCGCGGCAGGCTTTGATCACCCGATCGGCGATGGCGTTCACATGCGTGGTGGAACGCCCCGTCGCGATGAACATCTGGTCGGCAAGCGTCGTCTTGCCTCTGAGGTCGATGGTAACGATGTCCGCCGCCTTGGCGTCTTCGAGTCCGCTGAGAATGGCCTCCGCCAGCGCGTCGGGCGGGTGACCGGCAACAGCCTCGAGGGGCGCAGAGGCAGAGCGGGCTGTCTGGGAGCTGGCGGCTGTCGTCAGAGGGCGATCCTTTGATTGCGAGCGGCGCCGAGTCGCCGCTTACCTAGTCAAGATGAGCGGTTCACGGACGCTTTTCAAGGCGTCTGGCGTCAGGCTCCGCTTAGCCGCGCGGAGAACGCGCAAGGTGTTGCAATTCGGACGCGCGACAGGCCAGACCGTCGGGGAAGGAAGGCCAAGCCTTGAGTACGGGCCGCATCGCTCCTGAACGAGAAAGCGCGCTGCTTTAGGCGCATGCGGCTTCGATGGCGATCGGAGCGCTTGCCCGAGCAGAGTTCAGGGCGTTTGACGATGAGCGCGCGCACGCGAACTGATGATCGACCTTAGCCCCGGTCGAGACGCCGGAGTATGGCAAGCGCGAAGCAAATGCTTCCAGATAATCAGGATATATGCTACAGTCTTTTCTCACCAGCGGAATTTGCGCTAATGAAAACCCATACCGTCAAATCGTTTCGATCTGATCCGGCGCCTGATCGAGCGCCGTGCCCCTCTGAGAGCTTCTTCGTCCATCGTATCGGGTGTCCGGGGGCGCTACGGTGGACGGCGGGAAGCGGAATGCGCGGAAAGTCGACTGCGTTGCGAAAGTTGCAGTTTTTGACACTTAAGACGTTGAAAACACGAGATCGATCACAAACCGGCGCGCCGACGGAAGACGACCATTCGGAGGCGGCCGAGGGCGCGGCGCTCCATCTGATCCCAACGGCTCGAACACTGGCGCGGCTCGTTCAGACGGCCGTCCCCCAGAGATCGTAGGCGTCGGCGCGGTCCATCTTTACGGTCGCGATGTCGCCCGCTCTCAAGGGGCGGCGGGTCGCGATATGGACGCAGCCGTCAATCTGGGGCGCATCGCCCTTCGTGCGGCCCTTGGCGGACTGCGAGCCGCCCGCATCGACGATGACCTCGAAGCGACGGCCCACTTTCGCCGCGAGTTTTCGGGTGGAAATCGCCTGCTGGCGGAGCATGAAACGTTTGTGCCGAGCCGCCTTCACTTCGTCCGGCACAGACGGCAGCCCCAAATCATTGGCGGCCGCGCCCTTGACGGGTTCATATTCGAAGGCGCCAACGCGGTCGAGCTTTGCCTCGTCCAGCCATTCGAGCAGCATCTCGAAATCTTCATCGGTCTCCCCGGGGAAGCCGACTATGAAGGTCGAGCGGATCGTGATGTCGGGGCAAAGGCCTCGCCACGCGCGAATGCGCTCCAAGGTTTTCGCTTGGTCGCCGGGCCGGCGCATCGCCTTCAGCACGCGGGGCGAGGCATGCTGGAAAGGCACGTCGATATAAGGCAGCACATTGCCGCCGTTCATGAGTTCGACGACCTGATCGACGTGGGGATAGGGGTACACGTAGTGCAGCCTCACCCATGCTCCGAGTGTTCCCAGCTCGCGGGTGAGATCGAGGAACCGCGCGGCAACTTCGCGGCCGCGCCACAGGCTCGGGGCGTAGCGGAGATCGAGTCCATATGCGCTCGTGTCCTGAGAAATGACGAGCAATTCCTTGACGCCCGCCTTCACGAGCTTCTCCGCTTCGCGCAGAACCTCGCTTGCCGGCCGCGAGACGAGATCGCCTCGCAGTTTGGGAATGATGCAGAAGGAGCAGCGATGGTCGCAGCCTTCGGAAACCTTGAGATAGGCGTAGTGACGTGGGGTCAGCTTCACGCCTTGCGGCGGGACGAGGTCGACGAAGGGGTCGTGCGGCGCGGGGGCGGCCTCGCGCACAGCCTCCATAACGCTCTCGAACGCCTGCGGCCCAGTGATGGCCGAAACATTGGGATAGGCCTCGAGGATCGGTCCCGGCTCGGCGCCCATGCAGCCGGTCACGATGACACGGCCGTTCTCGGCCATCGCGGCGCCGATCGCCTGAAGCGATTCCGCCTTGGCGCTGTCGAGAAAACCACAGGTATTGACGATCACGGCGTCCGCGCCCGCGTGCGTGCGCGAGAGCTCATAGCCCTCGGCGCGGAGCTGGGTCAGGATGCGCTCGCTGTCCACCAGAGCCTTGGGACAACCAAGCGAAACAAAGGAAATCCGCGGCGCCGGCCGCGCCTCCTGGTCTTGGGTCTCGGTCATGGCCGACCGCTTGCCACGCGGGACAAGCGGGGGCAAGCCGGCATCGGACGAATTGGGCGGCTGCTTGTCGACGTCCCTCGACGAAAGAAGACCGTCCACGGCTTTTTCATTGCGCCCGGCGCGACCGGCCGAGAATCACGATTGCGATGCCGCCAAGCACGGCGACGGAAGCAAGCCCCAGCCTCAGGGTGACCGGCTCGGACAGGAACGCCGCGCCCGCGATCCCCGCGATGACGGGAACGCTGAGCTGTACGGATGCGCCTTCGGCGGAACTCAAGCCGGGCAACGCCGCGTACCAGATCGCGTAGCCCACGCCGGACGCGAGGGCGCCGGAGAGGACCGCATAGACGATCCCGGCGATTGGGCGCCCTGTGGCGGAGAGGGCAGGAATAGCGAGAAGCAGGGCCATGGGTACGGCGCGCAAAAAGTTCCCAGCAGTTGCGAGCAGCGGACTTGCGCTCCTCCGCCCCAGGATCGAATAGGCGCCCCAGGCCGCGCCCGCTGCGAGCATCAGCGCCGAGCCGAGAAACGGCGGCGCCGAGACGCCCGGCGCGACCAGGCTCGCGAGCCCGGCCAGCGCCAGAACGAGGCCCGCCCATTGTAGCGGCGTCGGTCGCTCGCCGTGCAAAATGCCGACGACGATCATCGTCGCCTGCACGGCTCCGAAGAGAAGAAGCGCGCCGACCCCCGCGGGCAGGGAGACATAGGCGAAGGAGAAAGCGGCGGCATAGATGAAAAGCGCAAGCGCGCCCGGCCAGGATCCGCCAATCTGGCCCCCTCGCGAGACGATCGCGATAAGCCAAAGCGTCACCGCGCCGGAGACGATTTGTGCGATAGTGAAGCTCGCCGGGTCGATGCCCGCACGCGTTAGCGCCGCCCGGCACAGAATCGAGTTCGCGGCGAAAGCCAGCATGGCGACTGCCGTCAGCGAAAGAGTTCGGGCTCTGCTCACGCTTTCCTCCCGCGTGAGTTTGCCCCATGCTTCGCCCCGGCGAAAGGCAGGAGGCGGGGCGATGAAGATTGGCGTGATCGGTTCAGGCGTCGTGGGCCAGACACTGGCCGCGGGATTTCTCAAGCACGGGCACGCGGTCGCGATCGGCACCCGCGAACCTGCAAAGCTCAAAGATTGGGCTGCAAAACACCCGGGCGTAGAGGTCAAGCGCTTCGCGGAAACGGCCGACTTCGGCGAAGTCGTTGTTCTCGCGGTCGCGGGTCAACTCGCAAAGGAAGCGCTGCAGCTCGCGGGCCCAAAGGCGCTCAAGGGAAAGCCGGTAATCGACGCCTGCAACCCGATCGGCGGCGGCCCGCCTGTAGCCGGCGTCCTGTCGTTTTTCACCGGGCAGAATGAGTCGCTTATGGAGCGGCTGCAGGAGGCCTATCCTGAGGCGCATTTCGTTAAGGCGTTCAACTCTGTCGGGAACGGCCAGATGATCAATCCGCACTTTTCGGGCGGACGGCCGACCATGTTCATCTGCGGCGACAACGCCGAAGCAAAGCGCGTTGTCGCGGAAATCCTCGACCAGTTCGGGTGGGAGATCGCGGACATGGGCGCCGTGCAAGCGGCGCGCGCCATCGAACCGCTCTGCAAGCTCTGGTGCATTCCAGGCATAGCCAAGAATGACTGGTCGCCGCACGCGTTCAAGCTGTTGCGTGAAGAACCCCTCGCGTAAGGACTCTCCTCATACGGAAATTACTCGTGACCAGGCTCACAGCCGACGGAACATCGGATGTTTAGAAAGCGTTAACCGTGCAACCCATTAGGCGCGTGAGGAGAACTGTTGTGAGCGTCTTCGGTGTTTTGGCTGTGTCTCTCGTGTTCCTGGTTGGCATGGTCGCGGGATCGTGGCTGAGCGGCGTAACGACGCGCGAGCGGTAAACAGATTCTCCGCAGATGGCGCGCAAGCCAGGAAGGGGCGGGGCAAGAGAAGAAAGAGGTTCTTTCTTGCCCGCATGATTTCGAGTCCAATCAGCTTTTTGGTCCGACGAGCGCAAACATCGCGCCTTGCGGGTCGAGGCCCTGGACGACCCACGCGCCGCCCGGCACCTCCATAGGACCGTTGATGACCTTGCCCCCGGCTTTCTCCACCCGACCCTTAGCGGCCTCTATGGATCTCACGCCGAAGTAGTAGAGCCAGAAAGGGGCCGGCGTTTGAGGCATCTTGGTCATCATGCCGCCGGGCTGACCCGCCTGCGTCGCGAAGATCTGGTACTTGCCCATCGCGCCCATGTCCAACGCCTCGCCCTTCGTCCATCCGAAGAGACCGGAATAGAAGTCGAAAGCTTTTGGGGCGTCGCCGGCATGCAATTCGCGCCACCCCACCTGCCCCGGCTTCATTGAGGCGACGTCGGGCTCGCCGTCGCCATTGCCTTTAAAGAGCAGGAATCCCGCGCCGAACGGATCGGCGGCGACCGCAAAAGTCCCCACGTTGGGGATTTCAGTCGGCGCGCGATGAATCGCGCCGCCCGCGGCCTTGACCTTTTCCGCATAAGCCTGGACGTCGTCCACCGCGACATAGCCCATCCACATCGGGGGTACGCCTTTGGCCTCGTCGGGAATGGGCATAAGGCCGCCGACCATTGTGGAATCGGCCTGGAGGATTGTGTAGCGCTGGGCGTTCATCGTGTTTGGAGCGAGCGTCCACCCGACAACATTTGCATAGAACGACTCGGAACCAGGCAGATCGTTCGACATCTGGTCGTACCAGACGAATGAGCCAAGCAGTTTCGACATTGGCGCTCTCCTCCTTGCTTAGGCCGTGACCGCTGCGACGACCTCTCGGGTGGTCGTCCGGTCGTTCGCCTTCAAGCCGTGTACGAAACAAGGCGGCGTTTGGCCTTAAGCCAACGGGGGTCATCTGGGTCGTCGAGGCCGCGCGACATACGCTCATCGTACGGTCGATCAGACTGTCGATCAATCCCAATCGAAATGGAAAAAACTTCGGTCCGGTCTCAGTTGAGACCGAAAACACGTCGGTGCGTTTTGACTTCTCGCACTCCGCCAGTCTCACGTTGAAACCGAAATTGACACTCAATTCAATCTTCCTCGCCAACTCCGCGACGTGCGGGCTCGCGGCATTCCGCACTGGCGTCGAGCATGTCTTCGCCGTGCAGAAAGACAAGATGGACCTCTTCATCCGAACCATCGGCATCGCTCGGGCGAGAACCAAGACTGGCATGGCCAACCTCGTCTACAACGTCCGGAGGTTCGCCCACCTGGATCGCTGCAAACACTTTCGATGCGTCGCGGCCCGGTACGCCAAGTTGCTCGAAAACTTCATGGGCTTCGCAAAACTCGCCGCTATCGCTATCCGCTCAGATAGTTAGGAGGCGCCAAAATCATTCCCACTCGATTGTTCGGAGTGATGGTAAAGCCTTGAATTCCAAGCGCAACTGTTCCTACACACGATGAAGAACCGTCTCCCGATCCGTCAAAAATCTGCGCTCTGGAATTCAAAGGAGACCTTATGCAGAAGTCGGCTTGTTTTGATTCTCTGTTGTTGGAGCAGAGAGGATGATTCGCGATGTCTCGCCGTGACCTTTCCCAGCCTTCGTTCGTGGATGCGCTGGTGAGCGGATATGGCAGGAGCGGCGGGTTTCTGGATCGGATCGAGAGGGCGTTCGACTGGGGGGCGTTCGAGGCGCTTCTGGCCCCGATCCATGCTTCGGCGCGGGGCGCGCCCGGCTATCCGCCGCTGACGATGTTCAAGATCCTGCTTTTGCAGCAGTGGCACACGCTCTCCGACCCGGGCGCGGAGGAGGCGGTGCGGGACCGGCTGTCGTTCCGGCGCTTTTGTGGCCTGCCGCTGGAGGTGGAGACGCCCGACCACGCTTCGATCTGGCGCTTTCGCCAGACGATCGACGAACTCGGCCTTTCGGCGGCGCTGCTGGCCGAGACCAACCGGCAGCTCGAGGCGCTCGGCCTGATCGTCAAGCGCGGCACGCTGGTGGACGCAACCCTGATTGCGGCTTCCGTCAAGCGGCCGCCTTATGGGAGCGGCGGGGTCAACCCGCGCGATCCCGATGCGCGGGTGACGATGAAGCGCAAGACGGTCCATTTCGGCTACAAGGCGCATCTGGCGGTGGACGAAGAGAGCGGGCTCGTGCGTCAGGCCGAGATGACCTCCGCCAATGTCCATGACTCCCGTCTGGCGGAGGCGCTGATCCAGGGCGACGAGCAAGGCTATTTCGCCGACAAGGCCTATGACAGCCAGGCTTTCCGCGAGCGGCTCGAAGCCGCGGCCTGGTCGATGGCGTGGCCTGGAAGGGACGGCGCAATCAACCCCTCGAACCCTGGCAGAAGCTGATGAACGCCTGGTCGTCGAGCATCCGCTGCGGCGTCGAGCGGGCCAACGCCACGATGAAGCGTTGGTACGGCATGAGCCGCGTGCGCTATCGCGGCCTCGCCCGCAACGCCTGCCATCTTCAGTTCGTCGCCGCCGCCATGAACATGAAGCGCGCCCTCGTGCTCATGGAGAACGCCTGATCCGGGAGCCGGCGGCGCCCCGGCGGACTGCAACCCCCGCCCTTCCGGGCGTCCAACCTCCCCAAAGCCGGAAAGTCGGCGATTTTCCCGCGCCGCCCCCCCTCGGCCCGCACACCCACCCAAAACCTCTCAACCCGACGGAAACCCCATCAATTTTGAGAAGCTCTCCAAAGGAGAATTTCGCCAATTTAGAATTTGTTCGGTCTCAGCGACTACCGACAACGATTGGTCGACTCTTTTTTGAAAATCCAGCGAGCACCCGGCAGGTACGCGTCGCATTGAAAAATACCGTCAGCCTTTGCGATGGCGAGTTGACCAGCACCTAATATCGTTCGAAGGCAATGCAACCCTGAATGGCGTACCGCGGTGATCGGCCATCATGGGGACACCAACCCGAAAGACCTTGGGGCAAGAGTTGAGGCAGCGATTGCCGGTGATAGGAAACCTCAAATCTGAGTTTGGATGCACCCTTACCTCACGATGGGCCTGCACCTAGCAACGAGTCTCGCCCAGCAGTTCGAGCATCCTTGGCAAGAAGAAGTGAGCTACCCAGGCAGCGCAGAAGCGCCTCCAGACCGCACCACGAACGGAGCATTGGGCCGGTTTTCAAGGTGGAAATTCGATGGGCCCAGCTTGGCGGTCCTCAGGGGTCCCGGACAAGCCGCGTGGGTAATCTCCGACCCTGCCCGTGTAGGAGAATCGCAGGCTATCGTCGCTTCGGCCGAGGGTTGCCCACGACAATAGATCTGCTCGGTTATCCCTGGCTCTGTTTTACTCTAAGGTGCGGTACGAGAGACCATCGCTCGACGCTACTGCCTCATGAGCGAGGTTCACATGGGTAAAGTCGACACAATCATCGCCGTCTTCAAAAACCGCGGGGCGGCCGAGACCGCCGTAAAGAAACTAGCCGCTGAGGGCTTCGATATGAAGAATCTCAGCGTGGTCGGGAAAGGTTTCCACTCCGAGGAAAAGGTCGTCGGCTTCTACAGCACGGGCGATGGGTCAAGTTTTGGGGCACGCGCGGTGCGTTCTGGGGGGTCTTTGGGCCTGTTCTTCGGCGCGCTATTCCTGACCATACAAGTCGTCGGGCATCTTGTTGAGCTGGGATATCTGGCTGCCGTCGCAGTTGGTGCCCTCGAGAACGTCTGGTCGCGGGCGGGCTGAGTGCTCTCGGTGCTGCGATCCACAGCATGGGAATCCCAAAGGACAGCGTCCTTGCCAACGAGACGGCCGTGAGGGAAGACGGCTTCCTGGTGCTGGCACGGGGAATCAGCCGAGGAAGTCGCACGCGCGAAGAATATTCTCCAGATGATCGAACCTACCCGCATCGATGTGCATCAAAGTGCGACGGCAGCAGAACCGGCCGCGCCTCTTGTCAATGCCGTTGCATGACGAGACGGTCCGCGTTCGACATGACGCTGTCGAGCGCGTGCCAGGGCCCCGAGACTTTGGCAACTCATCGACCGTGATAGGGACACAAATCCGTGAAAACTGCTGAAGGGCCTATGGCTAACCCGCTGCCCGCCATGAACGCGTTCACGGCGCTCGGGGGCAACATCGCCTCAGCCTGGCCAGAATACGTAGTGGACGCGTTCCAGCGCAGCGTCCTTTTTTTTCGATCTCCTGCGCCGACGTGGCGATGAAGAGGCCGAGATCAGTGGTCCAGGGATGCTTGGGCTTTGTCAGCCGGTGGTCGATATCGTTTTGAGCGCAGGCGTATTCGAAGGCGTGCGCCCAAACGGGTTCGCCGGCGTCGAGGGCCGCCTTGATGTCCGGCGCTGCCGAGCTCGTATTGCCTGGCGTTGTGAAGTGGGTTCCGTTGTCGGTGAGGACCGTGTGGACCTTGTAGGGAACGGCGTCGATCAGCCGACGCAGGAAGTCCCCCGCGGTCTTGCGAGCCACTTTCTCATGCAATTCGACGAAGGCGAACTTCGAGGTTCGGTCGATGGCGACGAGGAGATAGAGTTTGCCCTGCGCGGTTCGGACTTCGGCGATGTCGATATGGAAATAGCCGATCGGATAGGCCTTGAATTTCCGCTTGGCGGAGGCTTCGCCTTCGACCTCAGGCAACCGGGAGATCCCGTGCCGTTGCAGACACCGATGAAGGGACGAACGCGTCAGATGCGGGATGGTCGGCTGCAAGGCGTACAGGCAGTCGTCAAGCGGCAACAGAGTATGCCTCCGGAATGCGACGACGACGGCCTCTTCCTCAACGCTGAAAGGACCGTCGATCGCGGCGTCTTTAGGGCCGGTCGGCAGATCGGAAACGGAGTCCTCGACTTCCATTTGGCGATGGTTTTCGGGTTGACCCCGTAGCGCTTCGCCAGCGCTCTCAGGCTCTCTTGATGGTGTGGACGGCGCTCGCAACGACTCTCCCGGAAAGAGGCATGGCAGATAGCGCTGTCGAACATCTCGAAGGAGCGCCGAAAATGGGCAAGGCACGGTTGACTTAAATCGGTTACGACAGTTGGTCTCGATTTGGCGAAACACGTCTTCCAGATCCACGCGGTGGACGCAGATGGCAAGATCGTGATCGCCACCGCATTGCGGCGAAGGATGTGCTGTCCTTCTTTGACGCTCTGCCGTCCTGCGTCATAGGTTTGGAGGCCTGCGGTTCAGCTCACCACTGGGCTCGCTAGTTGGTCAAACTCGGTTACGACGCCCGGCTGATGCCTCCTAACTACGTCAAGGCTTATGTTCGCCGGCAAAAGAATGACGCGGCTGATGCAGCAGCGATTTGCGAAGCAGTTACTCGGCCTTCGATGCGATTCGTGCCGATACGGTCGATCGACAATCAAGCCATACTTATGAGTCACAAAGTGCGTGAACTTCTGGTGTCTCAACGCACGCAACTCGTCAATGCGTTGCGCGGGCATCTGGCCGAGGTCGGCTTTATTGCCGCCCAGGGCCGAATGGAGCCTACGCGTTGGCTGCAGCAATTTTGGAGGGGGATAGCGCCATCCCGCTCTGTGTGCGGGATGCGCTCGCGTCGATTATCCGTAAGCTGCAGGCGCTCAACGATGAGATCGCCGTGAGCGACCGCGCAATCCTCGAAATGGTGAAGACCGACGCGAACGCCCGACGTCTGATGAGCGTTCCTGGGATCGGCCCGATAACGGCCTCCGCGATTGCCGCGAGTGTCCAGGATGTCGGCGCGTTCTCCGGCCCTCGAGAGTTCGCAGCGTTCCTCGGATTGGCGCCGAGACAGAACTCCTCCGGCGGTAAGGAGCGCCTCGGACGCGTGTCAAAAATGGGAAACCGATATCTCCGAAAGCTGTTGGTCGTCCGCGCCCATGCTGTTCTCCTCCACCGAAAGCCCATCAGGATGGGCTGAGAGTGTGGGCGGCGAAGCTCATGGAAACCAAACCATTCAAGCTTGTCGCGGTAGCGATCGCAAATAAGCTCGCGAGGATCGCCTTCGCCGTTATGCGCGATGGCTCCATCTACGGGAGCGCCATGGCCGGATAGCCCGGCGTTTCGATCATTAGGTGATCACCGATATCGGGGGTGGCTACGTTGTGATGCGAAACGCGGAGGATCGGTTCGTGAAGCCTGCGGCATAGTCGGAGCGCCAAGCTCCTTCTCTTGATCAGGCAAACGAACCAGCGGACCATCAGGGCCAGCGGGCGTGCCCCGCGCCAAAAGGCCGAAGACATGACCGCACCCGCGAACCTCGCATTACGGCAAACAACCCTTGATCTACGAGCGCCGTCCAGACACAACTATGTTGTATCGCTCGACGGACCGCCTCAGTCGTTGTGGCGCTCCCGTGAAGAACCTGGCCCTTTTCGAATCACTCGAAAAGAGTGCACCATCAAAGGCCGGGACGAAACATCTAGGGAGGGCCACCCCCGGGCGTTGAGTTGCGATTTCGACTGGCAAACACGGCCTGAAGCTCGGCGGAAGCCGCGAGCGACTCGTCGGATCGCTGAGGCCCCCAAGAATAGGCGAAGTCAAATATCGGCGCAGGAACGACCCTATCCCACGTCTCGAGCATCGTCTGCATTTCGAACCGCCGCGGCAGTCGGTACCCGCCGCCACTATCTGCAAGCCAGTCTCCCCCGCCGAACGTCTGGAACGTCGGGACAATTCGCTCAGCGTCGATGCCCGCGGCCTCGCTCGCATCGACGAACCGCTTGATCATTTCGTAGTCGCACTTCGGCCATTGTGTCCGGCACGGGTAGGGCGCAACGCCAAACAGATCGACATGCGAGGACTGAGGTCGATACTCCGAACTGAATTCCGGTCTGGCAGAGCTGCCAAGATTCATGAGCGCGACGAACGTGATTGCATCTCGCCGATGACTGTAAATCCAGTCCGACTCCGCTCTCAGGTCCGACGCCTTGCAGCGGGCGCGCCAACGACCGGTGGGGTCGGGATCGTCCATAAGATAAAAGCCGAATGCCTTAGGATGTGTGATGACCGCGCCGACGGCGATTTCGAATCGTGCCGTGACGCCGTCGCATTGCCCAATCCATACCAGGCCTTTCGTGCCTTCCGGGAGCAAATCAAGCTCCCGTTTACTGGAAACGTCCGCAAGGTTAAAGCCGGCATGCGCTGGCGTAAAAGCTCCGTCCAGGGCAAGATTGGCGTTCGGCGCGAAATGCCATACGCTTTTGCTTTCATCCGCCGGAGCGCTTGCAAACGCCAGGATGGAGAAGAAGGCGGCGGACGCGAGTCCAGCCGAGAATCGCCCGAGCGAAATCATGCCGCCGCCTCCGGCTCTCGGAAGCTCCGGATTTCCCTGTAGGCTCGTTCGACCTCCGCGATAAGCGTCTTCGTATCTTCGGAACTGACGTTGATCACCCTTCGGCCATCGCGCTGTAATCCTCGCCGCAACCGCGCGACCGCGCGCGTATAGGCGGCAGGCCCACCGAGCTTCAACTCGAAGAACTGGCCCAACCGTCCAATGGACTGGGCACGAACCTGCAGCCTTCTCGCAACTTCTGTCGTCGGAGCCTCGATTTCTATTGCGAGGTCCGCGTGCGGCGCGAGAGCGATCAGGCCCATGACATCCTCTTCTCCGCACTTTCCGCCGGCGACGAGAATCGACGCGATCGCCTGCACATAGGCTTGATCGAAGATGGCGGTATGGTCGCTCCTTTCCGCCTCGCGCCATGCAGCCGAGAGCCGGACAAGATACTGCCGCATCCGGATAGAAGCGACGCGATGACCGCGAGGCAGCTTCGTCACCAAAGCCTGCGCGCTTGTTCCGTACGCCGCACCGGAGGCCGTTGCGGCGATTAATTGCATAACTGGCCGCGCAATCCGCCTCAGCGAGTCCGAAAAAGCATGATTCCGGACCTGCACACCCTGCGCCAGGAGGACGGGGCTGCTCTGCTCTTCGCCGGGCCGTGAACTGAGATAGATCTTTGCAGAGCCGCCATCTTGACGTAGGCGTGCGCCCAGAGCGATCGCAAATGTGGTCTTTCCCGCCCCCGGCGGCCCGAAGAGTTCAATAATCACGCCCAAACCTGTCGCTACTTCAAAGGATGTCCCAGATCGTTCGTCTCGCGATACGCGTAACTTCGGTCAGCGGCTGCGCGCCATCAATCGCAACGACACGCGCACCTTCAAACTTCAACTCGTCCAACCAACCGAGTTTCTTGAGCATGACGTCACGATTCATGTCCGGCTCGCGTCTCGCGACTGCCTCCGGTCCCACCAGAAGCTTGATAACGAGGTCAGGCGGAGCGCGCCGCGCCGACGCATAGATTGCGTCTTCTTGTCTGCGCAACCATCGCGGCGCGCGCACCACTCGCTGCAAGAGCGGCCCGTCGTTGAACTCAAGATTCTCATCCTGGGGATAACGATCCGCGACCACGACAAGACCACGGGCGACCGCCCGCTGCGCAGAAGCGAGCTTGTGGCGTTTATCGAGAGCGACCGCCATCGCCCAAACAATAAAAAGCGCGGAATAAAGGGGGCCCGGCGGACGGTCGGAAATCTTTCCGTGCGAGGCGCCTTTCGGCTTGACCCTGATCGTCCGCGCCACGAGGCGCGCCGCAGATTTGAACGGCCGGAACAGCAAAGACGGTGTTCCATCGCCTGAACCGAAATACAATGGAACAACATCGATCTCGGCACCAAGCCATTTCCGCGTCTCCGCGACTTGGGTGCTTTTACCGCTGCCGTCGACCCCGACAAATGCGATGACCACGCCGCCACCCGGCGTCAGCCGCCTCGGCAACCGCGGCGCCGCTACCCAGCGTCGATTGAGAACGCCGACAGCCATCCCAAGCGACCGCCACGCACCCCGGCATACCGTCTCTAAAGGTCTGTACGAGCGGAATCCCGACAGCTCCCGCGCAAGGGCTCGTCGCAATCGATAATTGCGCAGGCTGGTTGCGCGCAGTTGGGAAACGATCCGCTCTGCGAGCTGAGGCGAGAAGACCTCCGCAGCAGCGTTCTTTACCTTTGCCGCGTCGATTCGAGGAACGAGAAATGCGAGATCATCCGCATATTTACGCTCCAGCTCGCTCCATCTTCGACCCACAACAGGGTCGTCGCGACGCATATCCAAATTCGCGCGTACGATCAGCAGCATGGCCTCGTCCGCAGGATTCAGAATACGGATCGGCAACGATTCATGCATTTCACTGCGTGAGATCAGAGCGTTCTCCACAGGCAACCGGAAGGTCTTGACCAGCGAGTGGCCGAAGACAACATGGAAATGAAGGTGTACGTGGTGAATCGCGCCTGAAGGTTCGTCATACCCGAGGAAACTGACGAGGAAGGG
The DNA here is from genome assembly GCA_963824465.1 of uncultured Alphaproteobacteria bacterium. Lineage (GTDB taxonomy): Bacteria > Pseudomonadota > Alphaproteobacteria > Rhizobiales > Beijerinckiaceae > Roseiarcus. The sequence goes on along the minus strand of CAWGPL010000014.1, from coordinate 267,699 downwards.
ATTGTCCAAACCTGGAGCATCCGGCCAATGCTTGAAACCAACTCTTTCAAGTATCGAAAAGGCACGCGGACGGTCCGATCTCGCGACCAAAAGATCGAGATCGGAACGCCCCACGAGCAGCGCGTCGACGCGCCTCGCGCTCTTCCAATAGCAGTATGAAATACGTTCTCGTTCGAAGACCGCAAGAAGCGTCAGAAGGATTGCCGCAGGCGCGCCCTCTTCCAAGTATGGTGCAGAGAGCCCACCGAGCTTCGATATCGCGGAGAGATCTTCACGGATACGGGGCCTGTAGTCCATGATTGTCATAACTACGATCCGCGAGAGAACCTGAAACGAGTGACCGCGTCTGCCCAACGCCAACCGGGACCGGACTTCCTGAGCGCTCCGCCTGACGCCGCGCGCGTCGATTGCTCCGAGATCTCAACCGTGGCGGTCCTGTCCCGCGCGACTCGGGTGTCGCGGAAGGATTCGGGCACGCAGCGACTCGGCGCATCACTCACAACTGCGAAGATTCGCGCGGCGCCGTCTGCGCGCTCGCCAAGCATCATCGAGTGAGACATTTCCGATTGCGCGGTGGCGACCTCGGGAAACAAAGAAACGCCCGACCGAGCAACGAGAATTGTTGTATCAATCATGCTGGCGATAAGCCTGGTGTCGTTCCCGCCAACGATGGGGGGGCCGATGACGATTATCCAGTCGTAGATTGATCGCAATTCCGCGAAGAGATCCTTTAACCGCCCTCCTGCGAGCAGTGGAAGCGTATCTGCCCCGTAGCAGTCGCGGCCGCTCGCAAGGAAGTCGAGCCGAGTTCCCGGAACGGTTTGAATTGCGTCCCTTGTCAGACAAGCTCCCGCCAACACATCCAAGGCGCCCCGCTCCCGCTTAACCTCTCGCGATCCGACGGAACGTCGCGGCACTCGCATCGGACCCATATCAATCAATATCGTGCGCCGCGCCCGCGCAGCCGTGGACGCGAGGACGAACGCGAGATTGAAAACTTCCCTGTTTTCCTCGCTGGAGGCGATGAGCACGGTCGCTCGTTGAGTCTTCCGCCAACAGAAGCGTCGACGTAACGACGGAATTGATGGCTCGCAAATAGCCGACGGATGGAGCTCCCGTGCTACGAAACCGGCCGTTAAACCCGCTGCGGCGGACGGGAATCGCGACGGTGCCGGAAAACTTGAGTCTATCCGTGAGGTCGGAAGGCCGGTAGATCCGGCTGTCCAGAGCTCCCATCACCAACGCGAGGGCGAGGCCGAAGATTATCGAGAAAATAATCGCGGGAACAACGATCAGGATCGACCGGATCGAGCTTGGCCGCGCCGGTGGATTGGCGAGAGCTATGAGTTGGACCGGCGGTGACAGCGCGAGAGCTTGCTCATGAGTCTCCTGACTCCTGCGCGCCAGAGACAGGCTGACCTTAAGCGTTGCGATCTGCTCACGGAGATCCGTAGCTTGTTCGCTATCGGATGAGCCGCGCGGCGTCTTCTGTCCATCAGCGTCCAGACGGGCAAGCCGGGTTTCCAGAGCCGCTATGCGCTCGGACAAAGTCTCTGTCGCATCATCAATGCTCCGTACGCCCTGAAGAAGGGGATCTTCGACGTACATCCGCGCAATTCGATTGGCGATTTCGGCTGCCATCTCGGGCGACCCGGCGCTGAAGTCGATCGACACCAAATTTGATCGCATGACCTGATTGACTTTCAGCCGGCGGTCGAGATCTTCTGGTCGACGAAGCAACTTTCGAATGGCCGCGTCGCGCGACAGCATCGAGAAGGCGCGGTCCATGAAGGTTGGGGATTGAAGCATCGCGATCTGGGTATCGACAGACGCGTCGTTCCCATGACCGCTTCCGTCATCCGCCGCTGCGTTGACCGAGAGCAGGGCCGCCGCGGTAAATGTCGGCTTGTGAAAGACGCTGATGATCAAAGCGGCGAAAGTTCCCGCTGCGATGCAAATCACGATCAAGGCGAAGCGACGCCTCACATGTCCCAACGCCCGGTTCAGATCGTATCGGGGAGGTTCGCTCTGCGCGTACCCTTCCGGATGTGCGAGGGATGTCGGATTCGCAATCACGATCCGCTCGGATCGCGTGAGATCCGAGCTCATGTCCATGACAACGTGCTCCTTGCGCTGTTCGGCGCCGGGCTCCACGCCGCGGGAACGGGTTCTGCCGCTCCTCCTTTGAAGCGAAGGCGCAAAGCCGATCTGACACCCGTCGTCATGGGTGCGTTCTCGACGAGAGCCAAGCATATGGCGAACCAAATCATTGGATGCCTGAACACGACATGAAAACTGCCGAAGACGATCAGGGCAAGACAAAGCGCGATCATTCCGTCGCGACCGGCTTTCCAAGATCGGTAGAGGGCGAGGGCGAAGATCCAGAGGAATGCGACGACCGCGAGTGCCCCTCCCTGGACGAAAAGTTCGAGCACAGTGTTGTGCGCTTCGAAATTGGGAGCAATTCCGGGCTTCGGGTGCTGAAGATTGATCGGCGTATTCGTGTCGCGGCGCCCCGCCAGGATGCTGTGCGGAATCTCGAGGTGGGGACCAGGCCCGAGTCCGAGGCCCAAGGACTGGGTTCCGACCTTAATGGCCTCGCCCCAGAGATGCACACGGAGGGCTGCATCCTCGGCATTGGCGTTGGGATTGGCGTCGCCGTCGCGGGCCATCGAACTCGCGGTTTGCAACGCGTCCACTCGAAGGTCCGCCGCCGAAATGGTGATACAGGCAAGCCAGCCCGCCAGTGCGACAAGCGCTACACTCATTGAAGCGGCGGGAAAGCCACATTTTTCAGCGCGAACGAGCCAACGCCCCAATTTCAGCACGCCAAAAGCAAGCAGTCCAACGACGACAACCGCTGAAAAAGCGTTGCTCTTCGCAAGCAGACCTGTTCCGAGACTTACGCCAGCACATAGTGTCGCGAGAAGCTTCTCCGAGAGGCGCTGCGACCTGTCGGCCAGAGCAAGTCCGAAGAATCCGATTAGCAGGCACAGCAATGCGAACTGGTTGGGATTGTCGGCCCAACCCCGCATGCGATCCCAATACCAGGGATCGATGGCGCGCAAGGCAAACAGGCCCTGAGCGTTCGCGAGTTGCAGGAGAAGAAGCCCGGTTCCCAACACAACGATGATCCGCAGCATCCTATGAAGTCGAACCGGCGCGTCAGGTATCACGGTCATCGTCAAGGTCAGGAGCGCAAGGAGCGCATAGGCGATGATGTCATGGATGACGAGAGACCAGTCCACCGCGATGTCGCGGAGAATGGCTGTCATCACCCCGAGACTGAGCGCCGCCGTGAGGGCAGACCAAAAGCGCAGGATGTCCCAAAACGGCCGCGGAACTTTATTAGGCATACGAAGGAGCGAAGTCAGAGCCAATGGCGCGAGCCATAAAGACAGAAAGATCTCACCCGGACCCAGAGGTCCCGAGCCAATGCGCAGTTGCGTTTCAAGGGCTAGCAGCACTGCGACCGCCGCGAGAGCGTCCCAAGCCGTTAGCGTCCAATGAGGACGAGTCAACGTAGCCCCCCCGCCCCGTGAGCAGGCGTTTCAACGCCGGCACGAACGTCCTCGTATCCAGTGAACTTGGACAGGCGCCGGCCTTGCGCCAGCCGCCGGTAGAGCTCATCGTGCTGAGAAACAACAGCGTCTAGGGAGAACTTGCCTCGAATGACGTCCGGGCCGCGGCTGGCGAACTCCGAGGCTTTGCCTGGATAATTCAGCAAATCCAGGATTTTCTCGGCAAGCATTCTTGGATTGCGAAGGGGCGCTATGTGGCCATTCCACCCGTCGCGCACGACCTCGCGACAACCTGCAAGATCGGTCGCCACGATTGGGCGTCCGCAAAGCGCGGCCTCCATGAGAGCGCGAGGCACGCCCTCCGCGTACTCGCTCGGGAACGCGAATACGTCGGAGATCGTCAGGATCGACGGCACATCAACTCGCGAGCCTGTGGCGATGACGTAGCCGGCCCGTTTTTGAAACTCGTTGTCGCTGACGCCGAAAGGACCTTCGCTCTCGCGTGGCCCGACCACAAGGAAGCGCACGCTGGGCCGGATCTTGTGAACTAGGTCGGCGGCGCTCAGCAGCGCCGGTATTCCCTTCTGCTTGGTGACACGCGTGACGGTCGTGACGACTTCTGCATCTTGCAGACCGAGTTCGTCTCGCAATTCACTCGCGGACGGGCCAGATTCTCGCGCCCGCTCGAAGCCTTCGACATCGATCCCGGCGCCAGGGATAAGAACCGGCTCGGAGTCGCCGAGAAGATGGTTTCGCGTGAAGAAGGCCTGGTCTCCGCTGTGCTCGAATACGGTCGCAACCGTGAAGGACGAGGCGATCCTCTGCAGGGGCAGGTAAGCGACCCTCAACGCCAACGCGAGCGGCGACCGCGATGAGAAGGTCCACCCTCTGCCGTTTATTGTTCGAACAATCGCCGTGCGCGGATTCGCGCGGGCGGCGAACGGCAAGAGGAGCGCCAGTTTGGTGTCGAAGCCGTGCGCTACATCCGCGTCAACGTCCAACATCACCCGCGCCAACTCGCGCCTCGTTCGCCAGTCCGAGAGGGGATCAAAGAAGCGATTGAACTCGAAAGGCATGAAGTCGAACCCGGCGCTCAGAAGCGAGTGAGGGTCGCCACTCGCAGCCACCGTTATCCGGAAGCCCCTCTCCCTGAGCTTTGTCATGAACGGGATCCGGAGATGGTGATCTTCACCGCCGATGAAGAGCAGATGCGGGCTCAACGACCCCCCTTTTTCTGAACCCAGCGCGCGTCCCTAATGATCAGCGCTGTCAGCGATAAGACTCTCTGGCTACAGGCAGGGAGTCAACGCGACGAGTTGGGTAGAGAGAAGGATATTGGCTGACGTTTGAAGAGCCGTGATCGCCCGAAATCGTCCTCTACTTACCCCAAAGTGGTACGGAGCCGCGCATTGCCGTCCGGAAGGCTATCAGGATGAGACCCTAGCCGATGACACCCGTCCGGGCGACGGGGTCCCCTCCGATCGGCGATCCTCCGCGATCACATACCAATCGGAACATCCGCAAACCCTTGTGAGCATGTTGAAATCTCTCTTCGTTAGGAACTCCTGCGTGGAGTTAGACCTCCCGTTTGCACTCCTCTTACCTAAGTGTCCCGAAGCGTATCGAAGCCCTTCCGCAACGTGTCGCCGTCACCTCAATGTTGTCTTCCTGCACCGCAAGCTCCGAAAAATGCTCGTAATAAATCCTTTACAATTATGTCATCATTCGCTACCTTAGGGTTGTAGGGCGTCTTCATTATAATGCTGGCATTTTTGAGATAGGTGTTGAGGGGGAGTTCCTGCCAAAGGGGGCCGGTTGTGCCAAAAGGAAAGCTCGAATACCGCTGTGTTCGCGGGGATCACCAAACGCATCGTCAAAAGGGGAAGTCACATTGGATCTCTACTTTATGGCATGAGCGTCGCTTCGCCGACATGACAAATCCGCTTCGTCTCTAGTGCGATAACAAGCGAAGAGACTTGCCTCGAGTCCGGTTTGTCTTCCGGATACTGTGGCGTCGGAACCGACTACACACGCTCGAGTTCTCGTCCGCGCTGTTCGTTTGCGACGGTTAGAGCGCATTCGCGCTCACACTCATGACAGAAGTTGTAGCCATGTCTAATGGGAACACTTTGACGGCCGTCAATACGGCCCGAGTTGACCACCCAATTCGTCTCGACCGTCAACCTAGACGGATGAACTTCGTACACGATCATGGCGGGGATAGTCGAAGCGACCACGTCGAGATTTTCGCTGAACCGCCTATCGACTGCATCATTGAGAAGATGCTGGTGGTCGTCGACAACCGACAATTTTTTCGCGAATGCATACAAAGGAGCATCGAGTCCGCCCTAGCGATTCCAGTTCTCGCCCTATCGTCGATCTCGGAACTGGCCGATCGGCATATTGCAAGCGAGTCGATCCGCCTGTTGATGGTATTCGTTTCGGATGGCGGCAGCGAGGGTAATACGCAGGCGCTCAGCGTCGTATCGGAATTTTCACTTTCCGTCCCCACAGTCATCCTTTCGTCGAGACACGATATGCCAATGATGCGTGCTGCGATGGCGCACGGAGCAAAGGCGTACATTCCGATGACGATGGGGTTCCAGATCGTGGTTGAAGCGGTGCGTTTTGTCCTGGCTGGCGGAACTTATGTGCCGCCCGAATATCTGCTGGCGGCCGGGCAGGCGGCCTCGCCGATACAGCAACCCGTCCGCAGCGCGATCACAGCCCGTGAACTCGCCGTGGTCAGGGCCATACAGCAGGGCAAGCCAAACAAGATCATCGCATACGAATTGAACATGTGCGAAAGCACGGTGAAGGTTCATGTTCGCCGCATCATGAAGAAATTGAAGGCGAAGAATCGCACCAACGTCGCGATCAAAGCCACCGACTTATTATCATGCGGCGGATGTCTCAACCCGAATGAATGCTGGTCTGCCGTCAGATGCGTGAGGAAGTCCGTCTGAGTTCTGAACCCTTCGCCGACCCTTGACTTTCAAGGGTCGGCGCTAACGGAAACACCGGGCTCAGCGAACCTGACTTCGATCACGTCACCTGGCACAAGGACGAAGTCCTCATCGACCGTCAGCGTGGACCGGCCGCCAGCCTGACGAAAGATCTCGATCCGGGGCCGCGGCTTTCCGCGTTCTCCATTGATTGCCGACCCCGGCGGAAGCGGGGCGCCTAGCTCTGATGAGACCGTCCCGGTCTTAATTTTTGCCACCGCCTTCGCGGCAGCCGCATCTTCCAACTCCTTTAGCAGCGCAATCCGGCGCTGGTCCTCGAATTGCTCCGCCCTGCGCGCCATCTCGGTCTTCTGCCTCTTCAGCTCTAGCAATTCGACGTTCGCCTGTAGCGCCCGCGTCGATGAAAGGAGCAGCGCTCGTCGTGCATCGGTAATGCGGGGATTCGTCTCCTGTCCCTTGCTTAGAAGGTCAACGAGCCTCCGAAGTTCTGCCGTGTCGGCTCGGCTGCCCTCCTGCTCTTCCGCCTCCTGCTTAGCCACCACTGAGATCCGTTGGTCGGACTGGTCCAGAGATGACTTGAGAAAGGCGCGCTCCCGCTCATAGTCAACCAAATTAGCCTGCAAGATCGCCGCCTCGGACCTTTCGATTTCCGCCAGTCTCTCCCGCGGTAACGGCACATCGGAAAAGTCGATAGGGCCGACTTCAGCCCGCCCGTCCAACTCAGCGGTCACCCTGGCTATTCGCCCAGCGGCGTTTGCGAGGTCCAACAAGGCGAGATCATAATCGCGCGTCAACGCGAAAAGGTCCCGGGAGTTTTTGGGTCGCCGCAGTTGGAAAGCGGCGCCCCCCGCGAGGGCCAACGCCTGCCGAACTGTCATTTCGGGAAGGAACGCCTGTTCGCCCGGTTTAGAGACGTCGCCCGTTATGTAAATCGGCCGATAGGCGACGATTGCCGCGCTGACCTCTTCCGGTTGAATCACGGTCAGGATCTCGCGCCCGTCGTTGCCTCGCAGGCGATAGATCTTTTTGGCCAGTTGGGCCTGCACACGCTCGCGCAACTCCGCCGGCGTCAGTCCCTCGACGGCCACCGCGCCGACGAGGGGAAGCGCAATCGCCCCATCCGGCTGCACAGTGCTGTGCTGCTTGAGCTCAGGAATTCCAGCCACCGCGATCTCAATGGTATCGCCCTGTTGCACCTTGTAAGCGCCCCAAGCGGGAGATGCAGCACCCGCCAACGCAAAAAGCGCCGCACCGCCCAGACCAAAGAGCGCCTGCCTGTGCAAGGCGGGGCGGCATCGAGAGCGAGAGCGCCCGCGCGGCCACAGTGATACGCTCATGACACTGCGACGGCAGGGGTCGACGGTGGGGGCGCAGGTAGACGTTCCCGGAGAACCGGCGTCCGCGCCTTCGCGCCGCGCTTCGGGTTCGCGACTTCGATCTGTGAGGCAGAGCTGCGCAATTCGCTGGAGGACACAAATTCCGGAACAATCTGCACGAGCACTTGGCGCACCCAGTCACAGTTTCGCGCTTGCGCCGCCGCAATCAGCTCGCTGATGTCCCGAATCTTCGGTCGCGGATCGTAGACGGGAACCGTTGATTGAACGCCTTCGACTGAGGTTGGCGACAGGTGCTCCCAGCTATAGTGAAGTTCCTCGTGAAGCTTCTCACCGGGCCGAACGCCGACGAATGTCACGTCGATATCAATGAATGGCTGCTTCCCGGCGCGCTGAATTATGTCGACCGCGAGGTCAAATATTCGAACCGGCCTACCCATCTCCAGGACATAGAGCGCATAGCCATTCTGAGGCAGGCTTGACGCTGCGAGAGTAAGCCGCACAGCGTCCTCAATTGTCATGAGATAGCGCGTCATGTCCGGATGGGTGACGGTAACGGGACCACCCGCCGCGATTTGCCCGTGGAACAACGGCACTACAGAGCCGGACGACCCGAGAACATTGCCGAATCGAACGACGCTGACTCGCGCCTCAGGATGCCGTAACGCCCGGTCGTGAACATAGATCTCGGCGACGCGCTTCGTTAGACCCATTTGCGACGAAGGGTTGACCGCCTTATCCGTCGACACAACCACGAGATCGGCGCCAATCGCAGCGCACAAGTCCGCTATAACTTTCGTTCCGAACACATTCGTGAGCACCGCCTCGATGACATTGTGCTCTTCAAGAAGCGGAACGTGCTTCAACGCCGCCGCGTGAAAAACGATCTCGGGCGACTCACGGAGGAAGAGGTGTCGCATCGCAACCTCGTCCCGAACGTCCGAGATGCATGCGCTCCAGTTCTTGATGGATCGATCCCGTTCGATTGCAAAACTAACCTGATAGAGATTGAACTCGCAGGAATCCACTAGGCAGAGATGTTTCGGCCCGAGTCGTGAAATCTGTTTCACCAGTTCGGATCCGATCGAGCCTCCGGCCCCAGTTACGAGCACGCGCCGGCCCCATACGCCCTCCGCGGATATCGTGCGCCGCAGCGGGGAGCGGGGCGGAAACAAGGGCGCTTCGTTCACGTGCAACAGCTGAGCTGGATTTACGCTGGACACTCGTGGCGAGGTCATTCGTTCCTCCTGGGTCCTTTGAACATGTCGCACGAAAAACCTGCAATCACGGGCTTTAGACCGACAGAGTGCTCTTCGGCGCCGGCGTCGAACTGCGAAACGCCGACACGATGATGCTGTGGCGCGGCCAACGGAGGAAGAGGCAAAAAGGCTGCCGCTGCGTCCGGCATGCGTAGCGACAGACGGATCGAAAGGCGTAGTCATACGCCCAAATTCTACGCCTTCTCTCCCGATTCACGGCAACGCGTCCTCATAACGCAAGCCACGATGGTGTGTCAGCGTCGCAATACACGCGACACTGGAAGTGAGAAGAGAACCGCCATGCGAATCCCCTTTTTTCAGCCGTCGATTGGGGATCGAGAAGTCGAGGCGGCGGTCGCCGTTCTGCAATCCGGATGGCTCACCACAGGCAACAAATGCCGCGAGTTTGAGGAACGGTTCGCCGAACTTCTCGGATCAGACGTGGAGACTGTGGCGGTCAACTCAGCAACCGCAGGAATCCATTTGGCGGCTGAAGCGTGCGGCATAGGACCCGGCGACGTAGTTCTGGTCCCCACGTTGACGTTCTCGGCCACCGCCGCCGCGTTCCACCACCTCGGCGCCGATATTGTTCTCGTCGACATTGACCCGATTTCGCTCACGATTGACCTCGATGACGCGGAGAGGAAGTGGACGCCGAGATGCAAGGCGATCGCGCCCGTGCATTTCGGCGGCTGGCCTTGCGACGTGGGCGCCATTCTCCGATTCGCTCGGCTGCGAGGCCTCAAGGTCATCGAAGACGCCGCACACGCGTTGCCGGCGCATAGAAACCGGGAAATGATCGGGAGTTCGGACTCCGACGCATGCGTGTTCAGTTTCTACGCGAACAAAACAATCACCACCGGCGAGGGCGGAATGATAGCCACGCGGGATCGAACAGTGGCTGCGCGTGCGCGAACAATGCGGACGCATGGTTTAAACCGGGACGCATTCGACCGTTTTAGCCGAATTGGCGCAAGCTGGTCCTATGACGTCGTCGCAGCAGGATTTAAATGCAACCTGACCGACCTCGCCGCCGCCATCGGACTCGCGCAGCTAGAGCGGGTGTATGAGTTCCAGTCTCGCAGGCAAGCGATCGCTGAGCGCTACCTGGATCGGCTGGCTGGCCTGCCTGTCGATCTTCCTGCCCGCGCTCCCGAGGGCGGACTCCACGCATGGCATCTCTTCCCCATTCGGATTCGTCCCGAAGCCCGAATGAGTCGTGATGAGTTCATCGCGCTGCTGACAGAGAGGGGGATCGGCAGTTCAGTCCATTACCGCCCGCTCCACCAAATGACATATTGGGGAAACTTGGCGGACCCTAGCGCAAGAGGATTTCCCGTCGCGGACGCATATTTTGCCGGCGCCCTGACGCTCCCGCTCTATCCAGGAATGCGAGACACCGAGGCTGACGAGATCGTTTCGACGTTGTGGCAAGCGTTGGGATAAGGCAGATGACGGCTCAGTCCCATCCAGTTCAGATTGAAGCATTCTCGTCATGGAACATGCGCGCGAAGCGCCTCATGGACGTCCTTGTGTCCGCGATGGCGCTCGTTGTTTTTATCCCGCTCTTCGTGATTGTCGCCTTGGCGATTCGTCTCGAGGATGGCGGGTCCGTATTCTATCGGCAACTTCGGGTCGGACGAGGAGGAAGGCTCTTTGAGATCGAGAAATTTCGGTCGATGCGGCCAATTCAGGGCGGATCGCACCTGACGGTCGCCGGAGATCCGCGCATCACGCGCGTCGGCGCCTTTCTGCGGCAGACAAAGCTTGATGAGCTGCCGCAGTTTGCAAACGTCTTGCGGGGCGATATGTCGCTGGTGGGTCCCCGTCCAGAGACGCCGGATCTATTGACGCATTATTCGCCTTCCCAACGCGCCCTCATACTTTCTGTGCGACCGGGAATGACCGACTACGCTTCTGTGCTTCTTCGTAATGAAAGCGACATGCTCGCCCGCGCGCCTGATCCGTCAGTATTCTATCGCGAACAACTCATGCCGCTGAAGTTTGAATTGTGCGTGCGCTACCTACGAGAGGTTGGTCCCCTTACGGACATTCGGGTCATCTTTGCGACGCTATGGGGCGTGTTTCTTTCTGGCGGCAACAACCCGTTCCTTGACCGCACGCTCTCCACGCGGCTCTCAACATTGCTTTCAGGCGGAAACAACAATGTCGCCTAGCGGACGCACGCCGTATACGGCGCCGCCTCTGCGCGGGTTTTTGGCTGCGAAGGCCCCGGGCGCACTTTGCCGCAATCGCTATTCGAGCGCTTTCGGCCCGTTCGCCCGTAAGGCAGTGAGCTTGTCGGCCCTCACCGCGTTGGGACAGGCATCGTTCGTCGTCGCATTGCCGCTGCTGTCGCGCATATATACGCCCTCGGATTTCGGCATTTTCACCATTTATCTGTCGATCGTTAATATTGGTGGACCGATCATTGGTCTAAAATTCGAGTCTGCGCTGTTTGCCGCTCCGACGAATCGCGACGCGGGCCTGACGTTGACGCTGTCCATCCTGACGACAATGCTCATGAGCGGCGCAACCGCCGCTCTGCTATGGATTTTCGCTCCCCACGCCCGGAACCTGCTCAGCCCGTCCGCGCAATGGATGTTGTGGTGCCTGCCGCTCGGTTTGCTCTTCGCCGGAATGTGGTCGGTCTCTTCCGCCTGGGCGATCAAGGCGGAAACAACCTCGATACTGGGAATCGCACGGTTCATTCAGCCCGCTGGTATGACCCTTCTACAACTCGTCGGTGGTTTCCTTTTGCCCGCGAGCGGCGTCATTCTGATCGGAGCTCATCTTTTGAGCCATCTTGTCTACTCGAGCTTCATATTCTCAAGAACCCTTACACGAAAGGAGATATCCGCCCTCTTTCGGATTCCATGGGCAACCGTACTGGGGCACGCAAAAACTCATCACGGCTTCCCGCTCTTCGTGCTACCCGCTCAGGTGAGCTACCTCGCGGTCAGCAACCTTCCGCCTTTGCTGCTTTCTTTGTTCTATGGTGCGGAGATAGCCGGCCACTGCGGAGTTGCCTATCGTCTGGTCGCCGCCCCGGTCTCGATCGCATCCCTGGCTCTGGGGGCCATCTTCACCGGCGTCGCCAGCCGAAGCCGCGACCACGGCGTTATTCTCCCGCTGGCGCGAAAAATTCTCGTCGCGAACGTCCTGTTCGTCTCCGTCCCGATCCTCTTGATCGGAGCTGCGGCGCCGATGGTGGCCCCCGCCGTGCTCGGCGATCGCTGGGCGATCACCGGACAATTCGTCTCCGCTTTCGCGCTGATCGGCGCCGCGCAATCGCTCTCGGCGCCCTTTTCGGAGACGACGTCCATCTTCCGCTCGCAGGCGCTTCGCTTTGGCATCGAGTTCACCGCCGCGGCGCTCGTCCTAAGCGCAATCTTCCTTGGCGGGCTAAGCAACTGGCCCCCCCTGCGGACGATCTGGCTCATGTCAATTCTGGGCGCTGGAGCTTCGGTCGGTGGTCTGGCGCTCCTCATGCATTGCCTTCCGGCGATGATTCGCCGCGCGCCAACAGAACACGCCCAAGGCGCAGTCGCTGATGATTTTCGAGGGAGATCGGGGAGGTAGGTGTCTTTAAACCCAAGCCTCTTTTCATTCGAGTTCGGAACGGGAGCATTTGCCAATGTGCGGGATCGTCGGTGTGCTGGGGCGCGAACCGGTCGCGGGCCCAATTCTTGGCGCCCTCAAGCGGCTTGAATATCGCGGGTATGACTCAGCAGGCGTCGCGACGCTCGAAAATGGTCATATCGAGCGCCGCCGCGCCGAGGGCAAACTGCGGAACCTCGAGGCCAAGCTCGCAGCCACGCCCCTGTGCGGATCGATAGGCATCGGGCACACGCGATGGGCGACCCATGGCAAGCCAAATGAAACGAATGCGCATCCGCACGCTTCCGCTCATCTTGCAGTTGTCCACAACGGCATCATCGAGAATTTCAGGGCGCTTCGCGAGGAACTTTCGGCCAAGGGCCACATATTCAAGACCGACACGGACTCCGAGGTCGCGGCGTTCGTCGTCGAAGATGAACTGGAAAGCGGCAAAGCGCCGGACGAGGCGGTTCATGCTGGGCTGAAACGCATGCGAGGAGCCTTCGCGCTGGTCTATCTGTTCGAAGGGGAGGATGATTTGCTCATCGGCGCCCGGCGAGGCGCTCCGCTCGCGGTTGGCTACGGCGATGGGGAAATGTTCCTCGGCTCGGACGCTCTGGCGCTCGCGCCTCTTAGCGATCGCATCGCTCACCTTGACGACGGTGATTTGATCGTCGTTAAGCGAGATCGGGCGGACGTCCGCGACGCGGCTAATCGACGCGTCCGTCGTTCGATCCAGCGCAGTCCTGCCGGCGGCCCTCTCGCCGAGAAGGGTGCCTATCGGCACTTCATGGCGAAGGAGATTCACGAGCAGCCCGAGGTCGTGGGTCATACGCTTGCCCACTATATCGACATGGCGGCGGTGCGCCTCAAACCCTTCGCATGGCCAGTCGATCCGACGACGCTCTCCCGCGTTTCCATCGTCGCATGCGGCACCGCCTATATTGCCGGGCTCATCGCCAAATACTGGATCGAACGCTTCGCGAAGCTGCCGGTCGAGATCGACGTCGCGTCGGAATATCGCTACCGCGAGGTGCCGGTCGACGAAGGCGGCCTCGCGATCGTCGTCTCGCAATCAGGCGAGACGGCGGATACGCTGGCTTCGCTCCGCTACGCAAAGGAACGCGGCGCAAAGACCGTCGGCGTCGTCAATGTGCCGATGTCGAGCATCGCGCGCGAGACCGACGCGGCCGCGCCGACGCTTGCTGGCCCGGAAATTGGCGTCGCCTCGACGAAAGCCTTCACTTGCCAGCTTGCGGCGCTCGCCTCGCTCGCAATCGGCCTTGGCTGCGCGCGCGGCTGCCTCGACGAAAAGCAGGAATCCGAGTTATTGCATGAACTCCTGCTCACGCCCGGCCTGATCGCCGAGACCTTGAAGCTGGAGCCGCAAGCGGAGGCTCTTGCTCGAGAAATCGCGCGCGCTCGCGATGTACTCTACCTCGGGCGCGGCACATCCTACCCGCTAGCCCTCGAGGGCGCGCTGAAGCTGAAGGAACTGAGCTACATCCACGCGGAAGGCTACGCGGCGGGCGAATTGAAGCACGGGCCGATTGCGCTGATCGACGAAACGATGCCGGTGATCGTCATTGCGCCCAAAGACGCGGTTTTTGAAAAGACCGTCTCCAACATGCAGGAGGTGTCGGCCCGTGGGGGGCGGATCGTGCTGATCGGAGAAAAGCACGCAGCTGAAGAAGCGGCTGTGCCGACGGAGCATTTTTTTGCAATGCCCGACATGGGCGCGAATTTCGCGCCCATTGTCTATGCGGCGCCTGTTCAGATGCTCGCCTATTACACCGCCGTCATCATGGGCAAAGACGCCGACCAGCCGCGCAATCTCGCCAAATCCGTAACGGTGGAATAGCGCGTCAGACTTGGACTCGCGCAGGGAGGCGCATGCGTCGGCGCGGCGGAACGTGCCCATTTCCCGCCTGGCAACGCAGGCACCCGCTTTAGAACGCAAGATCGGAGTTGAGGCCGATGGATGTGAAGGAGAGGGACGCAGAGGCGTTTCCGGCGCGGCGCTCGGAGTCTTCGGCGGGCAAACCGGAACCAACGACCGCAGTCGCGCAACGTCTTGATACCGGTCTGATGGCGCTTTCGCTGATAGCCGGTCATTACCGGATCGCGGCCGATTCGGATCAGTTGCGCCACCAGCTGGCGCTATTCGGGCGGTCCGCGGAGCCGCAGGACGTGCTTCGAGCTGCCAATCTGCTCGGACTTAAGTCGCGCATAATTCGTCCTCTCGACGCGAAGCGAGTCGGCTCGATCCCCTATCCGGCGATCCTCGAACTGAATACGGGCGGCTTCGTCGTGCTGGCGGTTGCGTCGACGACCGGCGCCGTGCGGCTCATCGATCCTGTGGCGCGCTCGGCGAGAGAGGTTTCGTTCGAGGAGGCCGGGGCGTTATCCTCCGGAGCGGCGATTCTCGTCACGCGCCGGCTCGGTGGCGCGGGAATCGATCCGAACACGGTTGGTTTCCGGTGGTTCTGGCCATCGATCTTACGCTATCGGCGACCCCTGGCCCATGTGCTCGTCGCTTCCGTGTTCGTACAGATATTCGCGCTTGCAGCGCCGATCTTCTTTCAGCTCGTTGTCGATAAGGTGCTCATCCACAAAGGTATATCGACCTTGGTGGTGCTCACCATCGGCATGGTGACGCTCGGCCTCTTCGAGTCCGTCCTTCAGTTTCTGCGCTCCTATACACTGAGCCACACCACCAATCGTATCGACGTCGAGCTTGGCCGCCGCCTTTTCTTTCATTTGTTCCGTTTGCCGCTCGCCTATTTCGAGACACGCCCCGCAGGTCAGACGGTCGCGCGTATGCGGGAGCTCGAGACGATCCGAAGCTTTCTCACTGGCCAGGGCCTGACAGCGCTCATCGACCTCGTGTTCACGATCATCTTTATCGGGGTGATGTTCATCTACTCGGCGAAACTCACGTTGATCGTGCTGATGTCGATTTCGGTCTACGTCGTGATTGGGTCGGTCCTTCGACCGATTCTCCGCGAGCAGGTCAACGAGAAGTTCAATCGCGGTGCGCGCTCGCAGCAGTTCCTCGTCGAATTGATTGTCGGCGCGCAGACTTTGAAGGCGGCAAGCGTGGAACCGGTCATGCAGGCGCAGTGGGAGGAACGATTGGCCTCCTACGTGCGGACGTCATTTGACGCCGGCGTCACCGGCTCGTTCGGACAGAATATGATCCAGTATGTCAGCAAGATCACGACGGCGCTCATCCTGTTCATCGGCGCGGAGGCGGTGATCGAAGGGTCGATGACGGTGGGCGAACTCATCGCCTTTAACATGATCGCAAGCCAAGTGGTCCAGCCCATCCTGCGCCTGTCCCAGCTGTGGCAGGATTTTCAGCAGGTGCAGGTATCTATCGAGCGGCTCGGCGACATTCTCAATGCGCCGCCTGAACCCGCGCCGCAGAACTTGCTCACGATGCCGCCCCTTCGCGGCGCCATCGAGTTCCGCAACGTTACGATGCGCTATCAGCCAGACGGCGGGGACGTCTTGCACAACGTGTCGCTATCGGTTGCGGCCGGTGAAGTGATTGGAATTGTCGGACCCTCAGGATCTGGCAAGTCAACGCTGAGCAAGCTTATTCAGCGCCTCTACGGCCCTCAATCCGGCCAGGTAATGATCGACGGGGTGGACATCGCTCAGCTCGATCCGGGTTGGCTGAGGCGGCAGATCGGCGTCGTACTCCAGGAAAACATCCTGTTTAATCGTACGATTTACGAGAATATCGCCCTTGGCGACCCTGCGATGCCGCGTGGGATGGTGGTGCAGGCGGCGCAGCTCGCGGGCGCGGCCGAGTTTATCGGGCAGCTTCCGCATGGCTATGACACGATGATCGAGGAGCGTGGAGCGAACCTATCGGGCGGTCAGCGCCAGCGGATCGCCATTGCCAGGGCGCTCGCAATCAACCCGCGCATCCTCATTTTCGATGAGGCCACTTCTGCCCTCGACTACGAAAGCGAAAGGATCATTCAGGACAATATGCGCGCGATCGTGCGCGGCCGGACGGTTATTGTCATCGCACATCGCCTCGCTGCGGTTCGCCTGTGCACGCGAATCGTTGGCATGCGAAAGGGCGGGATCGTCGAGATGGGCTCTCACGAGGAGCTTCTTCGACGAAGGGATGGACTCTACGCCTATCTGTGGTCGCTTCAGTCCGATCAGGCGAGTGAGCCGGCATGAACGAGCGCGCCAAGCCTCCCGTCGTCGTTGCGCGTCCGTTACGACGGCGCGGACTCCCCGTCGTTTCTCGTCACGACCGCGAGTTCCTGCCCGCCGCGCTTGAAATCCTGGAGACGCCGCCCCCACCTTGGCCGGTCGCCCTCATGGGTGTGATCTGCGCGTTTGCGCTTGCCGCCCTTGTTTGGTCCTACTTCGGCAAACTCGATGTTCACGCCGTGGCGCCTGGCAAAATCGACACGGAAGGCTATTCCAAGGTCGTCGAACCCCTCGACGCCGGCAAGATATCCGCGATCCATGTCAAGGCCGGTCAATCGGTCAGGGCGGGCGACGTTTTGTTCGATCTTGACCCGGCCGAGGCGAGTGCCGACGTGCGGGCTGCGCAAGACGATCTCAACGCCAGCAACGCCGAAATCGCCCGTATACGCTTTGCGATCCAGTCTGTCCGAAGCATTGCGGCGACCGAAGCGCAGCCGCGCGGTACGCAGCGCGTCGCGACCCAAGTGAGCCCACAGTCGGCTCAACCGGAACCGGACGATCGAATCGCGAGCATTGCTTTTGCAATCGAGGCGCTCTCGGAACAGCCCGACCCTCCGGTCGGTTGGGACGCAAGCCTGCCCGAATCATTTCGATTGCGTGAGCAGGCTGTATTGCGCGCTGAGCTGACGGAGCTCGCGGACTCTCTCAAGACCCTCGATAAACAGATGGCCCAGAGGATTGCGACGAAGCAACGGCTGAATATGAGCCTGTCCTACCAGCACTCCCTGATGGAGACCCTGCAACAGCGCGTCTCGACTCGGCAACAGGCGATCGCTCTTGATGTCGGGACGAAGATCAATCTCTACGACGCCAAGGAGGAATTGCAAAGATCGCAGGCTCAATTGGCCTCGGATGAGGGTCAGCTTATCGAGTCGGATGCGGCGCTGGCCGAACTCGAAAGCGAAAAGACAAAGATCGTTTCGCAGTTCGTGGCCGATCGTCAGAACAAACTCGCGGACGCCTCGCGAAAGGCGGATGATGCGCGCGAAACGCTTACGAAAGGTAAGACCCGGCTCTTGCGGACCCGATTGGTGGCGCCAATAGACGGCGTCGTCGAACAGCTGGCCGTGACGACGATCGGTCAGGTAGTGACTATAGGGCAGCAACTTGCGGTGATAACGCCGATCGGCGGTCAGCTCCAGATTGAGGCACTTGTCGGGAACCTCGACATTGGTTTCGTGAAGACTGGACAAGTCGCCGAGATCAAGGTCGACGCGTTTCCCTTCACTCGTTTTGGAGCGTTGCATGGCCAGGTTGTGAAGATTGCGCCGAGCGCTATCACAGAAGAGGAGGCCAAGCGTGTCTTCGGGAACGCGACAGCCTCCGCCAACGCTCAGCAGGTACAGTCGGCCGGGATCGGTCAATCCCAGACATTCGTATTCCCTGTTACCATCGCGATCGACGAGCCCACGATAAAGATCAACGGCGCCGCAATTCGTCTGATACCTGGAATGACAGCGAGCGTCGAAATCAAGACAGACTCCCGCCGGGTTATCGATTACCTTCTCTCGCCATTGGCCAAAATCGCCTCTGAGGCCGCGAGGGAGAGATGACGACTGCCAGACCGCAAGTGATTTTTGGACCACGACTTGCGTTGACCGGGACGCTCGGGGACGACAACAAAGGCTGGCCTGTACGAGCGAAATAAGGCCATTTGGCCCGATTTTAGCCTGCGCTCTGCAGGGCCTCCGGTGTCCGCGTTTCGACGCATAGCCCTGAAGATTTCCCGCAGAATTAGGTTGGTCGGCGGGCGCTTACCCATTTTCGACGATTTAAGATCGGCTCGTTCGCGAGGTTGCTCGGCAAAGCGCTGTCCGGACTAAATATCTGTCGCAGGGTCACAAGGGCGTCAGGCGATTACCGCGAAAGAGGTAGTCGCTGCTACCGAGGATCGAATGCGAAGATTCAGCAATCATGCTTTCCTCCGCTTCCATATCCGTTTCGCGCGACAGTGGGACGACAGATTGTTTGGCGTTGAACGTAATCGCCTGCGACTCCGACGCGGAGCCGCAAGGCCATTGGGGATCGACGCGAATCGATGTCGCGTCTGTTGATCGAGAGACAAGATTGTCGGCTTGAGACCACCCATTTTATAGGGCGACACCATGACCGCTCCGAGCCATATCGTTCGTCGTCAACCTGGAAAACGAGAATTACAGCGATATCGTAGGCAACATCGCCGACGCGCCGTTCCTGAATCAGCTCATCTCCGAGGGGATGCTGTTCACGAACTACAACGGATTAACGCACCCCAGCCAGGCCAACTACATCGCGCTGTTTTCCGGTTCGACGCAGGGCGTCACCAAACAACGGCTCCATTCCCGAGTTTCCGGCCGACGTCCCGACGCTGGCCAGCGCGCTCGCCGCCGAGGGTCTACACTTTCGGCGGCTATGCCGAGGCCGACTCCGACCATCGAACGTCAACCCTGGGACCACTTCGCCAATTCGGCGGCCGACGCCTACAATTTCAGCGCCTTTCCGCAGACCGCAGCCGGCTTCGCGAACCTGCCCACCGTCTCTTTCATCACGCCAAACGACCAGGACAACATGACGCCGACGAGCGACAGCGGCGGCGGAATTCCGGAGGGCGATGCATGGGTCCAGGCCAATCTCAGCGCCTACGCCGCCTGGGCGCAGGCCAATAATTCGCTGCTGATCATCACTTTCGACGAAAACAACACCAATCCCGCCGTGACCTACCCCGATCACATCGCGACGATCGTCGTCGGCGCGGGCGTCCCGGCGGGCGTCACGAACGACTCGCAGGCCAATCACCTATTCTCTGCTCAACACGATCGAAAGCCTTTACGGCCTGACGCCGATCGGCGTGAGCGCCGGCGCGCCGGCGCTCGACTTCTATTCCGCGACGCCTGCGACTGCGCACATCCACGATCACCGACTTCGTTCTCCGGAATTTCGGATCCGAACAACACGCCGCCGCAAAACGCCCTCGCTGTCGGGCCGCAATCGCATTTTCACGGCCGAGACCCGCGCTTACGATGGTCACCGACCTCAACGGCGACGCGATTATGCGACGACTGGGCTCCGAGCATGTTCTCGGGCTCGTCATCACGCCCGCTCGGGTCACCCACGCTCGACAATACCCTGCTCGACGCGCGCGCCGCCTATGACAGTTCGACCGGCCGATATGTCATCATCGCGAACAATTTTCAGCCGGGAGGCGGGAATTTCGGCACCAATATCGATATCGCCGTTTCGAAGGATAGCAATCCCGCCGACGGCTGGTATCTCGCCTCGATCGACACGTCCAACGGCTTCACGACGCAATCGGACATGCCTTATCTGTCCGTCAGCAACGGCGAATATCTATCTAACACGCCGGAATATCTCGATGCGGGAGGCGGCTTATCGGCACGGCCGAATTCGTCGTCTGCGAAAACAGCGTCATAGCCGCCGGTAAACGCCGGTTGCTCCCGACGCCAGCAATATCGCGCCGGGGTCCGACGCGCATCATGCGCAACGTCGCCGGCGCACAATGGCGAGACATATTATTTCGGCGCCTATTCGGACGGACGAGGAGACCGTTCTTACCTACCAAACCTACGACGCGACGAACGGCTTCAGCGCGACGCAGACCCTTTTTCTCGGCGACAGCGACGTGGGAGGAGGCGGCAACGATTATACCGCCGCGCAGTTGGGCACGACCAAGCCGCTCGACATCGGCGACTCGCGCATCCAAAGCCTTGCCTATTCCTCCTCGGGAGGACACGATTACGTCTATGGCGTGAGCGAAGCCATGCCGAGCGCAGGGCTCGCCCGCCGAAATCGAATGGTTCAAGCTCGACGTCACCGATCCCACCAATCCGCAATATTGTCATCGGCAACGTCATTTCCGGCGCATCGATCGGCGCGAACGTCTCCGTGTTCAATCGCCTCGATCGCGGTCGACGGAAACGGCGACTTGCTGATCAATTTCTCGGCTTCCGGGCCGAACATGTATCCGTCGGACTACTACGTTGTGCTGGGCGCGCGGAATTCCGCCTTTAGCGCGCCGACGCTTTACCAAGCCAGCACAAGCTTTTTCCAGCAAACCGCCGGCGCGACGGGCATACAGCGCTGGGGGACCTATTCCAGTGCCATCGCAGACCCCGCAAGCCAAGCGGTTTCTGGATATCAAACGAGTATGTCACCAGCACTGGCGTTACGATCCCCGCTGGCCTCAACGCATGGTGGGACACGGTCGTCACGCAGGTGCAGGTGGCCCCCTATGCTCCAATTCTCGGCGGCGCGGGAACCGAAGCGACTTTCACGCAAGATGGCCCCGCGGCGCCGCTCGATAGCGCACTGACAGTCCAGGATGTCGGAAGCACGACGCTGGCCGAAGCGACAGTTGCGATAACCTCCGGGTTCCTCTCCGGAGACATGCTCAATTTCAGCAACCAGGCCGGCATCGTAGGAAGCTACAACGCCGCGACGGGTGTGTTGACGCTAAGCGGCGTCGCAAGTTTGGCCGCGTACCAGACGGCGCTTCAATCTATCGCTTTCTCGTCAAGTAGTGCCGACGCGAGCGGCGGCGGCGCGCATCCGTCGCGCACCATAACCTGGACGGCGACGGATGGGGCAGAGACTTCGACGCCTATGACCACCAGTGTGGACGTCGGCGCGAGTTCTCATATCGCGACACAGTTCTCCGGAATCTCCGATCCGAACAACTATCCTCCCCAGAACGCCTTGGCTGTCGGACCCCAATACACTTTAACGGCCGAGACTACCCACTACGAGGTGACGGACCTCACAGGAAACGCAGCGACCACGGGATCGCTGTATACGCTCTTCAGTTCACTCGGCGGATCGCTGGACAATTCTGTTTATGATCCCCGCGCCGCATACGACCCGTCCACCGGCCGCTTCGTCCTCATCGCAAACAACATTCAGCCAAGTGGCTCAACAAATATCGATATCGCTGTTTCGAACGATAGCAATCCGGCTGACGGCTGGTCGGTCGGATCAATCGACACATCATCAGCCGGATTGACACAATCTGACCTGCCAGACCTGTCGATTACAGGCATTGATGGAAATCTCTACATCACGGCTCCCGAATACTCGAGCAATGGATTTTCCGGGACGGGCCAATGGGTCGTCACCGAAAACAGCATCATCAGTGGATCGCCACAAATCCTTGCCAGCGAGACGGCGTCGCCGAATGAAGCGATTATGAGCAACGTCTCAGGTGGCAACGGGGTAACGTACTATGCGAGCTCTTACTCCAACGGCTCCCAGACGATACTGAACTATCAGACCTATACCGCGTCTGGCGGCTTCAGCGCGACGCACACGCTACAACTCGGTAATAGTGACCAGGGATCGGGAGGAGCCGACTATGTTGCGCAACAGGCCGGCACGAACCTAACGCTCGACGCGGGCGATGGCCACATTCAGAGCCTCGCATACTCCAATGGTTTTCTTTACGGCGTGAGCGAAACACTCCCGGTCGGGGCGTCAGCCCCAGTCGTGCATTGGTTCAAGCTGAACGTCACCAATGCGGCCTCGCCGCAACTCGTCTCTCAAGGCGATCTCTCAGGGGCGACGCTGGGTGATCCGAACATCTCGATCTTCAATCCGTCGATCGCGGTTGACGGAAGCGGAGATGTGCTGATCAATTTCACCGCTTCAGGCCCGAACACGAACCCATCTGATTACTATGTGGTTCAGGGCGCGAACAGTCTGGCTTTCAGCGCGCCCGTGCTCTATCAAGCGAGCACGAATTATTTCCAACAGTCCGCGGGCGCGACGGGAGCACAGCGCTGGGGATCCCACTCGAGCGCAATCGCCGACCCGAACAATCCGAACAGCTTTTGGATCTCGAACGAGTACGTTACAAACGTCGGCGTCACTATTCCAAGCGGCCTCAATGCATGGTGGGCCACCGCGGTCGCGCAGGTCAGCATCGGCAGTTCGGGAAATGGTGGACCCCTCGTGGTGCCGGTTTCGTCCTTTCTGGCCAACCAGACAAGTTTGGATGCGCTCGCGGGTGGTTTCTCAATCTCCGACACGGCCGCGAACGTGGCGTCTGCGTTCGACGCGCTCAATGCCGATACCCACATAGTCTCGATCGCGCTGAGCGATCCGGGCACGCCGGCCCTCACCCTGACCGTCGCCCAGCTTAGCGATGCGACCGCCCTCGGCGAGATCACAACTCCCTACACGATCGCCATCTCCGACACCGCGGCCCACGTCGCGGCGGATATCGACGCGCTCAACGCCAATTCCCGCGTCACTACCATCGCCCTGACCGATCCGGCACGCCCGCCCTCACTCTGACCGTCGCCCAGCTTAGCGATTCGACCGCCCTTGGCGAGATCACGACCCCCTATACGATCGCCGTCTCCGACACCGCGGCCCATGTCGCGGCAGCCATCGAGCGTCGCCCAGCTTAGCAGATTCGACCGCCCTTGGCGAGATCACCGACCCCCCTATACGATCGCCGTCTCCGACACCGCGGCCCATGTCGCGGCAGCCATCGACGCGCTCAACGCCAATTCCCACGTCACTACCATCGCCCTGACCGATGCCGGCACGCCGGCCCTCACCCTGACCGTCGCCCAGCTCGGCGATTCGACCGCCCTTGGCGAGATCACGACCCCATACACGATCGCCGTCTCCGACACCGCGGCCCATGTTGCGGCGGCCATCGACGCGCTCAACGCCAACACCCACATCACCACGATCGCGCTGACCGATTCTGGCACGCCGACGCTGGTACTCACCTCCGCTCAGGCGGCCAACGATA
The DNA here is from genome assembly GCA_963824465.1 of uncultured Alphaproteobacteria bacterium. Lineage (GTDB taxonomy): Bacteria > Pseudomonadota > Alphaproteobacteria > Rhizobiales > Beijerinckiaceae > Roseiarcus. The sequence continues at coordinate 244,026 of CAWGPL010000014.1, read as the reverse complement.
GTAAGGCGCTGAGCGAAATCACGACCTCCTATACGATCACCATTTCCAATGCGGGATTGAATATCACTGCGTCAGCGGCCGCGATCTCGGCCAATCTCGACCTCTACGAAACAAGCCTGCCCGCCTCGATCACAATCACCGACAACAACCCGCTAACCCTCACAGTCGGCCAGATCAGTGCGGACGCCACCGCTCTGTCCCTTACCGCCAATGCGAATGGTTCGGCCTATACGGTCGCGATCGCCGACACCGCGGCCCACGTCGCGGCAGACATCGACGCGCTCAACGCCAATTCCCACATCACCACGATCGCCCTGAGCGATCCAGGCACGCCCGCCCTCACTCTGAGCGTCGCCCAGCTTAGCGATGCGACCGCCCTTGGCGAGATCACGACCCCCTATACGATCGCCGTCTCCGACACAGCGGCCCATGTTGCGGCAGCCATCGACGCGCTCAACGCCAATTCCCACGTCACTACCATCGCCCTGACCGATGCCGGCACGCCGGCCCTCACCCTGACCGTCGCCCAGCTTAGCGATTCGACCGCCCTTGGCGAGATCACGACCCCCTATACGATCGCCGTCTCCGACACCGCGGCCCATGTCGCGGCAGCCATCGACGCGCTCAACGCCAATTCCCACGTCACTACCATCGCCCTGACCGATGCCGGCACGCCGACGCTGGTACTCACCTCCGCTCAGGCGGCCAACGATAGTAAGGCGCTGAGCGAAATCACGACCTCCTATACGATCACCATTTCCAATGCGGGATTGAATATCACTGCGTCAGCGGCCGCGATCTCGGCCAATCTCGACCTCTACGAAACAAGCCTGCCCGCCTCGATCACAATCACCGACAACAACCCGCTAACCCTCACAGTCGGCCAGATCAGTGCGGACGCCACCGCTCTGTCCCTTACCGCCAATGCGAATGGTTCGGCCTATACGGTCGCGATCGCCGACACCGCGGCCCACGTCGCGGCAGACATCGACGCGCTCAACGCCAATTCCCACATCACCACGATCGCCCTGAGCGATCCAGGCACGCCCGCCCTCACTCTGAGCGTTGCTCAGCTCGGCGATTCGACCGCCCTTGGCGAGATCACGACCCCCTATACGATCGCCGTCTCCGACACCGCGGCCCATGTTGCGGCAGCCATCGACGCGCTCAACGCCAATTCCCACGTCACTACCATCGCCCTGACCGATGCCGGCACGCCGGCCCTCACCCTGACCGTCGCCCAGCTTGGCGATTCGACCGCCCTTGGCGAGATTACGACCCCATACACGATCGCCATCTCCGACACCGCCGCGCATGTCGCGGCGGCTCATCGACGCGCTCAACGCCAACACCCACGTCACCACGATCGCGCTGACCGATTCCGGCACGCCGACGCTGGTACTCACCTCCGCTCAGGCGGCCAACGATAGTAAGGCGCTGAGCGAAATCACGACCTCCTATACGATCACCATTTCCAATGCGGGATTGAATATCACTGCGTCAGCGGCCGCGATCTCGGCCAATCTCGACCTCTACGAAACAAGCCTGCCCGCCTCGATCACAATCACCGACAACAACCCGCTAACCCTCACAGTCGGCCAGATCAGTGCGGACGCCACCGCTCTGTCCCTTACCGCCAATGCGAATGGTTCGGCCTATACGGTCGCGATCGCCGACACCGCGGCCCACGTCGCGGCAGACATCGACGCGCTCAACGCCAATTCCCACATCACCACGATCGCCCTGAGCGATCCAGGCACGCCCGCCCTCACTCTGAGCGTCGCCCAGCTTAGCGATGCGACCGCCCTTGGCGAGATCACGACCCCCTATACGATCGCCGTCTCCGACACCGCGGCCCATGTTGCGGCGGCCATCGACGCGCTCAACGCCAACGCCCACATCACCACGATCGCGCTGACCGATCCGGGAACCGTGACGCTAACCCTGACAATCGCCACGGCTTTGAATGATGCGCGCGTCCTCGGCGAGATCACGACCCCCCATACTGTCGCGCTTGCAGACACTGCGGCCAACATCGCATCCTTGACGCCGACGCAAATTGCCGCGCTAAAGACGGCCGGATACGTCAGCATTGCCTCTACGACAGGCGCCGTGTCGATGCCGCTTACAGAGGCTCAGCTGCTGGTCAGCGACGGCATCTCCGTGACGGGCGCGACGCTCTTTGCGACCGGAACCGCGGCGACCGTGCTCACGCTCACAGTCGCACAGGCGACGAATCTGTCTGCTGCGGGATATGCGCTGCAAGTCGTCGACACGGCGGCGCATATTCAGGCGCTGACGGCGGCCCAGATCGCGAGCCTCGCGGCTCTGCACGTGACGCAGATATCGGCGAGCGACACCAGCCTCGGCGTGACCGTTGCGCAGGCGGCGGCGCTCGAAACCGCCGGGATGCCCCTATCCGCGCCGGCCGGATTGCAGGTGAATATCTCAGACACTGCAGCCCATATCCAGGCGCTGACCGTCGCCCAGATCAGCGCGCTTCCCGCCATCGGGATCACAAGGCTCGCTTCGACCAACGCGGCGGTCAAGCTTACGGTCGCCCAGACAATCGCGCTCGAGACCGGGCATCTGATCGTCATGCCCTTTGGCGCAGCCAAGGCGTCGGTGTCGGATACTGGAGCCAACATCGCAACGCTGACCACGGCCCAGATCGCGGCGCTGGCCGCCACGGGCATAGGCGCCCTGGCGTCGACCAGCGGCAGCGTGGCGCTGAGCGCCACGCAAGCCATTGCCCTTGAAGGGGTCTCGCTCAAAACCACCGCGCCAAGCGGGTCGAAGGTCACGGTGTCCGATCTGGCGGCCAACCTCCAGGCCCTGTCGGCCGCGCAAATGGCCGCGCTCTCGGCGGCCGGCGTCAGCGGCGTGACGGCGACCGACGGAAGCGTGACGCTCAGTCTTACCCAGGCGGTGGCGTTGGAAAGCCCCGTCATCAAGGTCACGGCGCCGGCGGGCTCAATTGTGTCGGCGTCCGACACCGCGTCCAACATCGAGACATTGACGACCACACAGATCGCCGGCCTGAAGTCGATCGGCCTGACCGCCCTGTTCGCCAGCGACGCCAATGTCGCGCTCACCGTTGCGCAGGCGACCGCTCTGGAGACAGCTGGCGTGAGCCTGTCGCCGCCCGCGGGCGGCGCCGACGCGATTGTCGACACGGCGGCGCATATTCAGGCGCTGACGGCGGCCCAGATCGCGAGCCTCGCGGCTCTGCACGTGACGCAGATATCGGCGAGCGACACTAGCCTCGGCGTGACCGTTGCGCAGGCGGCGGCGCTCGAAACCGCCGGGATGCCCCTATCCGCGCCGGCCGGATTGCAGGTGAATATCTCAGACACTGCAGCCCATATCCAGGCGCTGACCGTCGCCCAGATCAGCGCGCTTCCCGCCATCGGGATCACAGGGCTCGCTTCGACCAACGCGGCGGTCAAGCTTACGGTCGCCCAGACAATCGCGCTCGAGACCGGGCATCTGATCGTCATGCCCTTTGGCGCAGCCAAGGCGTCGGTGTCGGATACTGGAGCCAACATCGCAACGCTGACCACGGCCCAGATCGCGGCGCTGGCCGCCACGGGCATAGGCGCCCTGGCGTCGACCAGCGGCAGCGTGGCGCTGAGCGCCACGCAAGCCATTGCCCTTGAAGGGGTCTCGCTCAAAACCACCGCGCCAAGCGGGTCGAAGGTCACGGTGTCCGATCTGGCGGCCAACCTCCAGGCCCTGTCGGCCGCGCAAATGGCCGCGCTCTCGGCGGCCGGCGTCAGCGGCGTGACGGCGACCGACGGAAGCGTGACGCTCAGTCTTACCCAGGCGGTGGCGTTGGAAAGCCCCGTCATCAAGGTCACGGCGCCGGCGGGCTCAATTGTGTCGGCGTCCGACACCGCGTCCAACATCGAGACATTGACGACCACACAGATCGCCGGCCTGAAGTCGATCGGCCTGACCGCCCTGTTCGCCAGCGACGCCAATGTCGCGCTCACCGTTGCGCAGGCGACCGCTCTGGAGACAGCTGGCGTGAGCCTGTCGCCGCCCGCGGGCGGCGCCGACGCGATTGTCGACACGGCGGCGCATATTCAGGCGCTGACGGCGGCCCAGATCGCGAGCCTCGCGGCTCTGCACGTGACGCAGATATCGGCGAGCGACACCAGCCTCGGCGTGACCGTTGCGCAGGCGGCGGCGCTCGAAACCGCCGGGATGCCCCTATCCGCGCCGGCCGGATTGCAGGTGAATATCTCAGACACTGCAGCCCATATCCAGGCGCTGACCGTCGCCCAGATCAGCGCGCTTCCCGCCATCGGGATCACAAGGCTCGCTTCGACCAACGCGGCGGTCAAGCTTACGGTCGCCCAGACAATCGCGCTCGAGACCGGGCATCTGATCGTCATGCCCTTTGGCGCAGCCAAGGCGTCGGTGTCGGATACTGGAGCCAACATCGCAACGCTGACCACGGCCCAGATCGCGGCGCTGGCCGCCACGGGCATAGGCGCCCTGGCGTCGACCAGCGGCAGCGTGGCGCTGAGCGCCACGCAAGCCATTGCCCTTGAAGGGGTCTCGCTCAAAACCACCGCGCCAAGCGGGTCGAAGGTCACGGTGTCCGATCTGGCGGCCAACCTCCAGGCCCTGTCGGCCGCGCAAATGGCCGCGCTCTCGGCGGCCGGCGTCAGCGGCGTGACGGCGACCGACGGAAGCGTGACGCTCAGTCTTACCCAGGCGGTGGCGTTGGAAAGCCCCGTCATCAAGGTCACGGCGCCGGCGGGCTCAATTGTGTCGGCGTCCGACACCGCGTCCAACATCGAGACATTGACGACCACACAGATCGCCGGCCTGAAGTCGATCGGCCTGACCGCCCTGTTCGCCAGCGACGCCAATGTCGCGCTCACCGTTGCGCAGGCGACCGCTCTGGAGACAGCTGGCGTGAGCCTGTCGCCGCCCGCGGGCGGCGCCGACGCGATTGTCGACACGGCGGCGCATATTCAGGCGCTGACGGCGGCCCAGATCGCGAGCCTCGCGGCTCTGCACGTGACGCAGATATCGGCGAGCGACACTAGCCTCGGCGTGACCGTTGCGCAGGCGGCGGCGCTCGAAACCGCCGGGATGCCCCTATCCGCGCCGGCCGGATTGCAGGTGAATATCTCAGACACTGCAGCCCATATCCAGGCGCTGACCGTCGCCCAGATCAGCGCGCTTCCCGCCATCGGGATCACAGGGCTCGCTTCGACCAACGCCAATGTGACGTACAACGCGTCCCAGACCTCAGCGATTGTGGCTGCCGGTCTCGACTTGTCCGCCGCCGGAACCCACACTGTCGGCGAGACGTTCTCAAACGGCGCCCTCATTACCACGGCCAGCGACGGTGCCGGCGGCGGCAGGCTCACGCTTTCCACAAATGCGAACGGAGTGTCCGTCAATCAAGGAGCGTCATCTTTGAGTGTGATGGCGGGTGGGCAGACCATTCCTCTCCATGCCTATGCGAGCGAGGCGATTACGGCGTCGGGCCATACGGCCGAAACCTTCGCCCTGGGGCATGGATTTGGCAACGATACGATAACTGGCTTTGCGGCCACCGGCGCTAGTCACGATCTTATCCAATTCGAGGCCTCCATGTTCAGCTATCTGACGCCGGGCATGTCGCAGGCGGCGGAACTTTCCGCCGTACTGGCGAACGCCACGACCTCGGGCGGGAATACGACGATTGCTGACACCTCAGGGGATTCCTTGACGCTAAACTCCGTCAGTCTGACGACGCTCGCGGCCAATCCAGCCGACTTTAAGTTCGTATGACGCTCCGCGCCCGCGTTCCAAATCGCGCAGGGCCGCGGGTCCGATCGTATTGCGATAGTCTTCCGACCCCTCGGGGCTTTGTCGGCGGACTGATTCGGGATTCGACTTTCCGCGGATTTCTCTCACTCCTCTGAAGTCAGAGATACGGAGGCGCTTCGCCTCTTGTGCAGGGAACGGCGGGAGCCGCGAGGCGTCAAAATAGGGCGCTTGGCGCAGCGTTGGCCGCAGGTCGGGACGGATGGCCCAAATCCGCATCGTCATCGCTCGCGAGCGCGTCCCGCGAACAAATAGCAGCGTCCGCGAACAGCACCGGAGCCGCAGGCCGCAAAGATGGCCGCCCGCGACGTAGCGACTTCTTTGTTGAACCGGATCGTGGCCGCTCGCGCGCTTCTCCCCGGCATGCGTCCCGAAATGCGCAAGCGCGAGCGATAAGTCCCGGGAGCCTCCGACAAAGGCCCAAAGCTACAGGCTCGCGCGTCTATAGTTTACGGCGCTGGCGTAGAATCAGGCCTTCTTAGGTTTACCATGTTAAGTTAAGCAAAGATTATGTCTGATCTGATCGACATTCCAGCCAATTTGACTTGAGCTGGTCCAGCAATCATAAAACAACACCGGTTGCTTTTCGCCGGGTAGCTTCGGAATCACACGGAGGAAGAATGTCTGAGCCCATTACCTCGCTCCATTATGCGGCCAACGGCAATTTTGTGAATGGCCAATACGCTCCGGGTGCGGATGGGTTCAATCTGGCGGACATCAGTTCGGCCTCCCAGCTCAGCGAGTTGCCCGCGGGCGTCAAGGGCCTGGTCTATCTGGGCATGACCGGCGGCGTCACCGCCGCCTTCCAGGCGGCGGTGACCTCGTTCATCGGAAGTTCGCAGGTTTACGGGTTCTATCTTGCCGACGAGCCGGCTCCAAGCGCGACGACGGCCGGCAATCTGAAGGCCGAAGCCGACTGGATTCATGCCCATGACCCGGGCGCCAAGACCTTCATCGTCGAGGAGAATTCGAGCAGCAACACGACGCCGCAGTTCTATTACACGCCCGCCAACACCGACGTGGATCTATTCGGGCTTGACCCCTACCCGGTCCAGACGAACGTGCCCAATAACTATGACCTCAACATCATCCCGCTCGCGGTTCAAGCGGCCGAGTTGATCGGCATTCCGCAAAAGGACCTCGTTCCGGTCTATCAGGCTTTCGGGGGCGCGGCCCCATGGATCCTGCCTTCCGCCACGCAGGAACAGCAGATCCTGTCGACCTGGGGAGCATCGCTGCCCCACCCCGCCTTCGACTACGCCTACAGCTGGGGCGCGCAAAGCGGCGACACCGCCCTCAGCAACAGTCCCGCGCTCCAACAGGTCTTCGCTGCACATAACGCTGCGTCTGCTTCGCCGACGCTCGGCGACAACGCGATCCTCAACGGCTATGTCAACGCGGCCCATGACACGACAGCACAAGCTCTTTCAGGAACATCCGCCGCCGGTAGCACGGTCAAGGTCTATCTCAACGGATCGGCGACGCCCAAATACACGTCCGTCGCCAACGCGTTGGGGCAGTGGAGCGTCACGGTCGGCGCCCTGGCGAACGGCGCCTATTCCTTCACAGCAACCGCGACCGACGGGGCGGGCAATACAAGCGCATCAAGCGGAGCGCTCAAATTCACGGTCGATACAATTGCTCCCGGCGCTCCGACGATTGCCGACAGCGCCGCTGTTGGTGGCGTCGTCAACGCGGCCCAAAACACGGCGACGCAGACCCTTTCGGGAACCGCCGCCGCGGGAAGCACCGTGAAGATCTATCTGAACGGATCGACGACGCCAAAATACACCTCGGTCGCTAACGCCTCAAATCAGTGGAGCATAACAGTTGGCGTGCTCGCCGGCGGCGCCTATTCCTACACGGCGACAGCAACGGACCCGGCGGGCAACACAAGCGCGTTGACTACCTCGCCTCGGACTTACGGTCACCGCACGCGCCCCGTCGGCGCCGACAATCAGCGACAGCGCCATGGTAGGAGGCTATGTCAACGCCATCCACGACACAGCCATCCAGGCGCTGTCGGGGACCGCTGCCGCCGGCAGCACGGTCAAGGTCTATCTCAACGGATCGGCGGGGCCCAAATACACGTCCGTCGCCAACGCTTCGGGGCAGTGGAGCGTCAGGGTCGGCGCCCTGGCGAACGGCACCTATTCCTTCGCCGCCACGGCCACCGATAACGCGGGGAGCACAAGCGCATCCAGCGGAGCGCTCAAATTCACGGTTGATACAATTGCGCCCGGCGCTCCGACGATTGCCGATAGCGCGGTCAAGAACGGAGTCGTAAGTCAGGCGAACGACACGGCTGCGCAGGCGCTAGCTGGAATGGCCGAGGCGGGCAGCACGGTCAAACTCTATGCAAACGGATCGAAGACGCCGGCCTATACCGCCATCACCAATGCCGCGGGCCAGTGGAGCGTAACCGTCGGCGCTCTTGCCGCGGGAGCTTATTCCTACGCGGCGGCAGCGACTGACGCCGCAGGCAACGCGAGCGTGTCAAGTTCGGCCCTCAACTTCACTGTCGACGACGCCGCTCCGAACGCAGCGGGGCCATCCACCTCGCTCCATTATGCGGCCAACGGCAATTTTGTGAATGGCCAATACGCTCCGGGTGCGGATGGGTTCAATCTGGCGGACATCAGTTCGGCCTCCCAGCTCAGCGAGTTGCCCGCGGGCGTCAAGGGCCTGGTCTATCTGGGCATGACCGGCGGCGTCACCGCCGCCTTCCAGGCGGCGGTGACCTCGTTCATCGGAAGTTCGCAGGTTTACGGGTTCTATCTTGCCGACGAGCCGGCTCCAAGCGCGACGACGGCCGGCAATCTGAAGGCCGAAGCCGACTGGATTCATGCCCATGACCCGGGCGCCAAGACCTTCATCGTCGAGGAGAATTCGAGCAGCAACACGACGCCGCAGTTCTATTACACGCCCGCCAACACCGACGTGGATCTATTCGGGCTTGACCCCTACCCGGTCCAGACGAACGTGCCCAATAACTATGACCTCAACATCATCCCGCTCGCGGTTCAAGCGGCCGAGTCGATCGGCATTCCGCAAAAGGACCTCGTTCCGGTCTATCAGGCTTTCGGGGGCGCGGCCCCATGGATCCTGCCTTCCGCCACGCAGGAACAGCAGATCCTGTCGACCTGGGGAGCATCGCTGCCCCACCCCGCCTTCGACTACGCCTACAGCTGGGGCGCGCAAAGCGGCGACACCGCCCTCAGCAACAGTCCCGCGCTCCAACAGGTCTTCGCTGCACATAATGGCCTCGTCACCCCTGCCGCGTCCCTGACGCTCTAGCCGGACCCACGGAACCAATGGGGTGGGATTTGCGCCCCATGCCTCCCTTTTGACTATGGCCCGCGACCCCAAAGACTTGGGCGCGGCGCTGGACGGCCCTGGCGAAATGGCTCTGAATCCAAGGCGCCGCGCGGCGGGCTGGAACGTGGGAACGCGCGGCAGTGGTGATGGGTCGCGGGCTTTTCCCCGCATGCATCACTGCGGCGCGACTCAGGTACGACCCCCCCTGTTGGCCTGGGTCGCGTTGCCGCCACTTATGGCGGCCGTCTGCAGCCTCAGGACCTTGCCGTGCCGATCGCCCGCATTTGATCTCGATTAGCAAATCGGAGTTGAACGTCGTCGCTGAACCCGACTCGCCCGAAGGCGCCCCGATTTCGGACGCCGCCGGTGTGTCCGTTGCCCCTTCCGACCACGCGAAGGTATCCAAGGTGGTACGCCTCGGGCTGACGCCAATACCGGAATCCCCTCGGCAACCGTGCTATATTTTGAACTCAGGCCCTGGCGAGGAGTGAGGGCTAAATCCATGGCGGGGTTAGTCGCCCCCCCCCGGGGGCCGCGAGCCGACAGGAGCGCAATCGATAGGCTAGCCGGTTAGGGAGATGAACCCCTCATGGCTGAGCCGGTTTTCTGGACGGGAGGGAAACATGACCAGGCATGGGTTAGTCGACGTGGCGCTGCTCGACGGACGGCTCGGTCAGCGAATCTCCGACGGTTGGCTTCACCGGTTCCGACAACCAGCCCGCCGCCATCGCAGATCACTCGGCCCTGCGCTCGCTGCTTGGCTCTCGATTCTCGGTGCGGATTCCGCAATGTCGGATCCGGTCACCGTGTGGCACTACGCGGGCAATTCAAATTTCCTTAGTGGAGCGTATGATCCAGGGGCCTATGGCTTCAACCTCGCGGACGTGTATTCCATGGCGCAACTCAAGTTGTTGCCCAAAGGCGTAAAAGCTCTCGTTTACCTCGGTCTGACCAACGGTGCCGACGCATCCTTTCAAGCCACTGTCAGTACCTACAAGAACAATCCGAACGTCTTCGGTTTCTACTTGGCCGACGAACCAACCGTTGGTCTCGCCGACAATCTGAAGGCCGAGTTCAGACTGGATTCACGCAAATGTGCCGGGCGCGCTGACCTTTATGGTCGAACAGAACATGAGCGGTCTTGGGAATCCCGTCTACGTCTATACGCCGGCCAACACACACATCGATCTGTTCGGGATCGATGGCTATCCGGTCCGAACCGATGTCCCCGGCGGTCTCGACTACAGCGTGATCCCGCTCGACGTGGCCGCGGCCGAAGCCGCGGGGGTGCCGCAACAAGATATCGTGCCGATCTATCAGGCTTTTGGCGGGGGCGGCTATTTCCCGTTCGTTGCGCCGACCGCGGAGCAGGAGCAACAAATTCTTTCCCTGTGGGGAGCCATCATTCCATCCCCGGTGTTTGATTACGCTTATAGCTGGGGGGTGCAGGACGGCGACACAGCGATCAGCAACGTTCCGGCGCTGCAGGCAGTTTTCGCCGCGCATAACGGAGTTGATCCGCCGGTGCCCGAAAGCTCGACGTGGATCATGCTAATGATTGGCTTGGCAACTCTTGGCCTCGTATCCTATTGGAGGACGGCGACGCGGGAGACTGCGGCCACGGCGTCCATCCAGCGGCAGATTTGATTCGCCGACGTCGTCTTTCACGTATCCGGGTGTCCCCGACGTCGCAAAACCGACGCGAAAAGCCACGCGGATCCCCCAACAGGGCATGGGGGCGTTCATGCGACAACCAACGTTCCGTGCGGCGAGCCGGTCCCTGCACGCGGACTAAACATCTAGGGTGAAAAGGTGAAGACAACGGCACGCTCATACTCCCGTTGGAGCTTCACCACCGTGAGGACCATAACAAATGCGGCCACCACCAGAACCGGCATCACGAGAGAAACATCGTCGCTCCTTCCAGACCGAGCCGAAGATTCGTCGCGATAAAAGTGAATCTGACGAACAGTTTGATCAGAACTGCGTCCAGTCGCTGGCGGCTAGCCGTATCGGCGGATTTTCGAATACGACGCACACTACGCACGGCCGCCACCGTGCGGCAAACTCGGAAAGTTCTCACGGGCGAACGGCGGCCCGTAGCTGAAACCGCGGTGACCGGAATCCGGCCCCTCTTTCCTCACCAAAAATCCCCAAACTGTGCGGGGGGGGTGCGGGATTATCGGACGCGCTGATTTGACTCTGTTTTCCTGGCAAGCTTTGGTCGCGAAGTTGTTCGAGCGAGAAGTCGCCGAAGCAAGGACCGTGGGGCGCGAGAGCCTTCAACGTACGATACAGACAGAAGGAAGTACTGGGGGCGCGCCTACCACCCGTCTTAAGGGGTTGCCGCGAGGGCTAGCCTCGCCAGGGCCGGCAGGGACTTCGCGCCTGTCTTTCGCATAATCTGCGCACGATGGTTTTCCGCTGTGCGTTGGCTAAGATTGAGGTCGGCAGCGATGTTCTTGCTGGGATGCCCAGCGAGAACCATTTCCATGATTTATCGCTGTCGCGGCGTGAGTTTACCGAGATGTTCTCTAGCGTCGCGCCTCCAAGCTGCAAGTTTGCTCGCGTCTTGCGATTGCTCCAGAGCACGGTTCACGGCGGTCAACAGTTCATCCCGGCCGATCGGCTTTTCGAGGAAGTCAGAAGCGCCGGACTTCATGGCCTGGACGGCCATCGGGACATCGCTGTTTCCGGTTATCATGATTGCTGGCAATCGGCTATCGCCGTCCATTAGCCGCTGCAAAAGTTCAAGGCCCGTCATTCCCGGCAGATGACCGTCCACCAACAGACATCCTTGTTGGGTTGGTCGATACACCTCGAGGAAGGCCTCGCACAACTCAAAATCTTCGACGGTCCGTCCGTCTGCCTCAAGCAAGCTTCGAACGCGCCCTCGCGGACATGGTGGTCGTCGTCGACAACGAAGATCACTGGGTTGTCGGGTGGCTGGATAGGATTGGCTGCAAACGGCACGTGCAGTACGTGTCGATTTTGATCAATGCAGCGCTGGAAAGTTGGCCGGCGTGCGTCTGCGGCGAACGTGACCGCCGCGACCGGACCGGATGAGTCGTGGACGGGCACCGTGAACCCGCAGCGGATCCCGAACGCCGCCGCTTCGTCGAGCAGCGCGCATTGTGGCTTCGACAGACTTTTCGCCTCGAATCCGCGGCCCCACTCGAACGGTTCTGTGGGCTTCAGCGCGTCGACAATGACCGGATCAACCCGCTCATAGTGTTCCCGCAGGTAATGATCGGTCCACTCCACCGGATAGTTCTAGATGAGTTCAGGCGCATCGCCCTTTCTCGGCGGCATGGAAAGATATTCGAAGCAGCTCAGATCGAGGGCAGCGCCCGCATCGGCGAGAACTGCTCAGAGCCGTTCGGCATCGTCGCCGGCGGCAAGGCCATCGATAAACGCTCGGAACACTTGATGCATGTGGTTACCGCAGATTGACAGCACTCATCGCGCGCCCGGTGGCACGAAGCGATAATCCGTGTGGTTGCCTCCATCAAGATCCAGGGCGTTGCCAATTCGCTGTGAGACATCACGCGGAGTACCCGGCGGACGAAGCGCGCCGCCGCTGCACGCCCGGGGCTCGATGGCCGGCAAATGGGCGTACCTCGTCTCGGGTGCTGCCCAGGCCCGCACTGCCGCTCCGACCCCACCCATCGGACGATCCCAATTCTAGCGATACGCCGACAAGTCGGAAAGGTCAGTCTCGTCTGCCTGCTTTCTCAATTCGGTCACGAAAGTGACATCCGACATCGCCGCGGCGAAAGCACCAAATCTGACGAGCAATGGCAGCCCATCAGAAATCGACCAAGCGCACGATACGGCAGCATCAGTTGCGGGAAATGGTCCCACTCCACACATCGTGGCGAAAGCACGAAGCGTCGCGGGAACTCGCCGCACTGTTCCATCTCGTAGATCGTGCTGTCGGCGTGTGGGATCTGAGCGAAGTCGAAGCATGGCTCGCATCGCGGCGATCCGCGCCCATACCTGGTGCGCAACACCCCGACGTCACGCAACGGCGCTCTCGGCCGGTGAAAGCGCCGGGTCGAGTTCCACGAGTGGCATCGACGGTAGAATGAGAAGATTTCCGTCAGAAGCCTGTTGCGCCACGCCTGCAGCAGTTCGGAGGCCACTCACACCCTGACGGTATCGGACGAAATCGGATTTCGCAATGGGGAAGCGCACCATCAGGGAGTCCGTCAGCAGCGATCTGTACCGGCCGGTAGTCCCCGAACGTATTTGGATGAGTTTATTTTGTATCAGTAAGTTATGAAGTTTTCCGGGATGCTGCGGGATACCCCGGGAGGGCCAAAATCATTCCCACTCGATTGTCCCGGGGGGTTTGCTCGTCACATCGTAGGCGACCCTGTTCACGCCCTTGACTTCGTTGATGATGCGGGTGGCCACGCGGGCGAGGAAGGCCATGTCGTAGGGATAAAAATCGGCTGTCATGCCATCCACCGAGGTTACGGCGCGCAAGGCGCACGCGTGATCGTAGGTGCGATAGTCTCCCATTACGCCAACAGTGCGTACCGGCAACAGCACCGCGAAGGCCTGCCAGATCTTGTCGTAGAGGCCCGCCTTACGAATCTCGTCGAGATAAATGGCGTCCGCCTTGCGAAGAAGGTCGAGCTTTTCGTGCGTCACCGCGCCGGGACAGCGGATGGCGAGCCCAGGGCCGGGAAACGGATGGCGGCCGACGAAGGCGGGCGGCAGGCCGAGTTCGCTGCCGAGCTTGCGCACTTCGTCCTTGAAGAGTTCCCGCAGCGGCTCGACGAGTTTCATGCGCATTCGCTCGGGCAGGCCGCCGACATTGTGGTGGCTCTTGATCGTGACCGATGGGCCGCCGGTGAAGGACACGCTCTCGATCACATCTGGATAGAGCGTTCCCTGCGCCAAAAATTCGACCGGCCCCTTGCCGTCGCTCGCGATGCGGTGAGCCTCCTTCTCGAACACGTCGATGAACAGCTTGCCGATCGTCTTGCGCTTGGTCTCCGGATCTTCGACATCGTGCAGCGCGGCCAGAAACTCGTCGGCGGCGTCCACATGGACAAGCGGAATGTTGTAGTGGCCGCGAAAGAGGCTCACGACTTCCTCTGCTTCGCCGGCGCGCATGAGGCCGTGATCGACAAAGACGCAGATGAGCTGGTCGCCGATCGCCTCGTGAATTAGGACAGCCGCCACCGCTGAAGTCGACGCCGCCCGAGAGGCCGCAGATCACGCGGCTCTTTCCGACCTGCGCCCGGATGCGCGCAATCTCCTCCTGTCGGAAGGCCGCCATCGTCCAGTCGCCCTGGATTCCCGCCACCTTGTGCAGAAAGTTCGCAAGCAGCTTGGAGCCATCCGGAGTGTGGACGACCTCCGGGTGGAACATGGTCGTATAGTATGCGCGCGTCTCGTCCGCCGCGAAGGCGAAGGGCGCATTCTCGGAGACCGCATAGACGCGAAAACCTTGCGGCAGGCGGGTGACGCGGTCGCCATGGCTCATCCAGACTGGATAGCGCTGGCCCTTTTTCCATACGCCGTCGAAGAGCTTGTTCGTCTTCAGAATCTCGACCTCGGCGCGGCCGAACTCCGCCGGGTGCCCGCTCTCGACCTTGCCGCCAAGCTGCTCGCAAAGCGTTTGCTGGCCATAGCAAATAGCAAGAATTGGCACTTGGGCTTCAAAGATTGTCTCCGGCGCGCGTGGGCTTCCAGCCTCCGGAACCGACGCCGGGCCGCCGGAGAAGATGACCGCTTTAGGCCTGAGCTTGTCGAAGGCTTCCCTCGCCTTCGAGAACGGATGGATCTCGCAATAGACGCCCGCTTCCCGCACGCGCCGGGCGATGAGCTGGGTGACCTGGGACCCGAAATCGACGATGAGGACGCTGTCGTGCTGCATACCCTCATGTGGCGCAAGCCACGCCGAGTTGCAATGCCGTCGTCAGCGCCCGGGGGCCCCAGAGGCTCAGGCCGCGGAGAGGACGTGGATCACGCGGCTTTCGATGAGATCCCTGGTGTTCTTGCCGTATTCCTTCATGTGCGGCGCGACGCCATGAGCGGCGAGATGCTCCGCGCTCTCCCAGGTCTCGAGAATCACTAGCGTGTCAGGGCCGAATTTCGTTTGAACCGGGCCGATGCTGTCCGCGTCGATATGGGCGGCATATTCAACGCAGCCCTTTTCCGCATGTACGTTCGGAACATTGGCTTTGAATGCGGCCAGCACCTCGTCCCGGCGGCCTGGCTTGGCGGTGAGAATGGCGATAACGCGGATCATGAGTTCTCTTCCTCCGGTCGACGCGGGTCTCTAGCACGGATTCGCGCCAACCCTGTTGCACCATTGACGCTCGGCCAGCACATTGGTCGCCTGTTCTTCGTTGAGCGCCGCGACCGCCCTAGAGGCGGTCGAAGCCACCCGCGCCGACAACCCGATGTGGGGAAAGCGCGAGATCGCCGCCCTCCTGAAACGCGAAGGGCAGGCCGTCAGCGTCTCCGAGGTCGGGCGCGTCGTGAAACGGCTGCTGGAGCGCGAAGCCGTCATCCCTGTCCCGATCCTGCGGCGCAGGCCGGGCGACCGGCGTTTCCGCTTCGACGCCCGCCAGCGCTATGCCAAGTGTCTGGCCAAAGGCCGAAAGCCAAAGCGCCCGGCGAACTCGTCCAGATCGACACCCTGTTCGTCAACGTCCGCCCCGACGAAGCGATCAAGCCCTTCACCGCCTACGATCCGGTCGCCAAATGGACCATCGGCCACGTCGCCAGCGCCGCATCCGCCAGCGCCGCAAAGGACCTGCTCGACAAACTCATCGCCTGCGCGCCCTTTAAGGTCAGAGGCGTCCAAGTCGATGGTGGGTCCGAGTTCAGGTCCGTTTTCGAGGATCATTGCCGCGACAAGGGCCTCGAACTCGTCGTCCTGCCCCCAAAACGTCCCAACCTCAACGGCTGCGTCGAGCGCGCCCAGTCAAGCTGGAGATACGAGTTCTACGCCCCCGCCGCATCGATCAGCTCCAGCCCTCGTCGAAGCTTTCGCTCGCCGGTCAATCATCACAGACCCCATCAGGCCCTGGGAAATCTCACCCCAGCCGAGTATCTAACCCGCCTCGGCCAAGCGACCCCGCTGTCCCATATGGGCTGAACCAGCACACGCCCTTGCAAGGGAGGCGCATTCTGAATAGTTTGGCGACCGCCTCCAAACTGCCGCCATAGCTCAGCTGGTTAGAGCGCTAGATTGTGGATCTAGAGGTCCCCCGTTCGAGCCGGGGTGGCGGTACCATTCGTGAGCGCCTTGAGGCCCGCCGCGGTTGTCTTGGGTTGATAGGGGCAGATGTCGTTCAACACACAAGCCGGGCAAGCCGGGCGGCGCGCCTTACATACGTAGCGGCCGTGCAGGATCAGCCAATGATGTGCGTGCGTGAGGAAACGTATGGGTGTGACGCGCAATAGTTCATCTTCGACCTCGCGCGGCGTTTTTCCTGGCGCGATTCCGAGCCGGTTAGCTACCCGGAAGACATGCGTGTCGACGGCCAGTGTTGGCTCGCCGAAGGCGACGTTCATCACGACATTGGCTGTCTTGCGACCGACCCCGGGGAGCGCTTCGAGCGCGTCGCGCTCGCGCGGTATCACTCCGCCGTACTTGTCGACAATCACTCGAGACAAAGCGATAAGATTGCGCGCCTTGGAGCGATAGAGTCCAATCGTCCGGATTTTCTCCGTGATCGCTTCCTCGCTGAGCGCAGCCATTTTCGTGGGAGTTGCGGCGAGCGCGAAAAGCCCTGGCGTAGCCTTGTTCACGCTCGCGTCTGTCGCTTGGGCGGATAGAACTACCGCGACGAGTAGCGTGAAAGGGTCCGAATAGCGCAGTTCGCTGGTCGGTGTTGGATTGGCCGCCGCGAGACGCTCGAACACAAGCTCGGCCCGTTCTGCCCGCCTCTTGCGTGGTTCTAGCCGCCCCATCCCCTAGACCGTATAGCGCTTCGCCTCCAGTGGCCAGGGGCGCGGTCCGGCTCAAAGTTGACCTTGCTAACGGAGTGTGTCGGCGACGATCGCGCCTCCGCTGGTGCTGCAAGAGAGGATTGAACTCTCGACCTCTCCCTTACCAAGGGAGTGCTCTACCACTGAGCTACTGCAGCGTCCGGCGAGGAAATCGCTTTCTAGAACATGCCGCGCTTCCTGCCACAGGCTGTCCCCGGTTTCAAGACTGAGGGGCGCGTCAAAGGTCTATCGATCTAGACCGCGCCAATTCGCATGAGATCATGGAAGTGGACGATTCCAACTACCGCGTCACCGTCGACAACCAAGAGAGCTGAAATCTTCCGGCTGATGTTCTCAAGCGCTTCGGCTACCAGTGCGTCGGGAGCAATCGTGCGCGGGTTGCGGGTCATGACGTGAGAGACGGGAGTGTCCAGCGAGAAATCGGATTTCAGATGCCGGCGTAGGTCGCCGTCCGTCACAATCCCTACCAGTTTGTCCCTTTCGAAGACGGCTACGCAACCGAAGCCCTTCGAACTCATCTCCATGATCGCATCGGCCATTCGGGCCGAGGCCGTCGTGCGCGGGATGCGTTCCCCCGTGTGCATCACCTCCCGAACATAATGAAGGGTCGCCCCGAGCTTTCCTCCCGGGTGCAGTATGTGGAAATCGCGCGCCGTGAATCCCCGCCCCTCAAGGAGCGCAATCGCCAGCGCATCGCCAAACACGAGCTGCATTGTAGTCGAGGTCGTCGGCGCGAGTCCGTTTGGACAAGCCTCTTGCGCGTCGGGAAGCGACAGGCAGACGTCTGCCTCCCGGCCGAGGGCGCTGCTGGTCCTCGAAGTCATAGCGATAAGTGGAATGGAGTAACGCTTGGCGAACACGACAATCGCAGCCAGTTCGGCGGTCTCGCCAGACCAAGAGAGCGCTAAAACCACGTCGCCATTCTGCACCATGCCGAGATCGCCATGGCTCGCTTCGGCCGGGTGAACGAAAAAGGCTGGCTGTCCCGTCGACGCCAGAGTTGCGGCGATCTTGCGAGCCACAAGTCCCGATTTGCCCATCCCGGTCACGATCACTCGCCCGGGCGCGTCGGCGATGATCCGCACAGCCCGCGCAAAGGCGGCGCCAAGCTCTGCTTGGCCAGCCCGTCGCATGGCAGTTTCCAGCGACTCAATCCCAATTCGTTCGGTTTCGAGCGTCCTTAGCGCGGATCGAACCGCGCCAGCCTGTTCCTGGATCATGCGTCGCCTTCTATCAGTGACGCTGCTCCGGTGGAACTCTAGGACGTCAAGCAAAGACCAGCGCCACCGGGGCGCCGGCAAGGTCGAGCTGGTCTTTTGAGATCGCGACGCCGATGGTGTCGTGCCCATCTATTCCCCGCCTCCGCTTGTCATTCGGCGCCGCCTTCTCCGAGACAGCTTGACCCTCGGCGACCGCCGTCATAACGGCGGGAGACTTTCGGAGGAATCATGGTCCGTTTTATTGTCGCCATCACTTTTCTGGTGGCCTCTGCGTCCGGCACGCTAGCGAGCGGGCTAACCGGCGAATGGCTGAATTCCGATGGGAAATCGAAAGTGCGGTTTGCAGACTGCGGGGACGCTGTCTGCGGAACAATCAGCTGGCTGAAGGACCCGTCGGGCGACGCCGCCAAGATAGGACAGCAGGTATTCTTCGGCATGAAGCCGGCCGGGGAAAATGTCTGGAAGGGGTCGGCCTTCAACCCAGAGGACGGCAAGACCTACTCCGGGAAGCTTACTCTCTCGGGTAACCATCTGAGGACCGCGGGCTGTGTCCTTGGTGGGCTGATCTGCAAATCGGTGGACTGGACGCGGAGTCACTAAGAACCTTCGTCAATTCACCATTTTCGCCGGATCGACAATACGGTCGAAGTCGGCCTCGCTGACGAAACCCAGCTGCATGGCCGCCTCCTTCAAGGACAGATCCTGGTTGGAGGCGAGGTGGGCAATCTTCGACGCCTTGTCGTAGCCGATCTCGGGCGAGAGCGCAGTCACCAGCATCAGCGAGCGGTTCAAAAGCTCAGTTATCCTCTTCTCGTTCGGCCGCACACCTTCTACGAGATATTTTCGAAAGCTTGCGGCGCCGTCACTCAGAAGATCGATTGACTGCATGAGGTTGAAGATGAGGAGCGGCTTGTACGCGTTCATCTCGAAATGGCCCCCCGCGCCGGCGAGGCCGATCGTCACGTCGTTTCCGATGACCTGCATGGCGATCATCGTGATCGCTTCGCATTGGGTCGGATTGACCTTGCCGGGCATGATCGAGGATCCAGGCTCATTCTCGGGCAGGATCAATTCGCCGAGGCCGGCCCGAGGCCCGCAGGCTGACAGCCGGACATCGTCGGCGATCTTGAGGAGCGATACAGCCAGCGCCTTCAAGGCGCCTGAGAACCTAACAAGTGCGTCGTGCGCGCCTTGCGCAGCGAAGCGGTTCTTCGCGGGGACGAAGGGCAGGCCGGTCATCCGCGCGATCTCGGCGATGGCCGTATCCGCGAAGCCTGGCGGCGCGTTGAGGCCGGTGCCGACAGCAGTCCCGCCGAGGGCGACAGGATAGACACCCTCCAGCGCCGCTTCGGTGTAGGCGAGACCATCGCGCAGCATCGCCTCGTAGCCCGACCATTCCTGGCCCAGCGTCACAGGCGTCGCGTCCTGTAGATGCGTCCGGCCGATCTTGACGATCCTCGCCCAGGCGCTAGCCTTCTCACCCACTGCGTCCGCCAGCCGACCGACCGCTGGCAGCAGTCGCGTAGATACCGCCATCGCGACCGCAATATGCATCGCGGTCGGAAAAGCATCGTTCGTCGATTGCGACATGTTGACGTGATCATTTGGGTGTGCCGGCGTCTTATCTCCGAGGTCGTGACCAGCTAGCTCTGACACCCGGTTCGCGATCACTTCGTTGACATTCATGTTGAACTGCGTGCCGCTGCCGCTGATCCAAACGTGCAGCGGAAACATGTCGACGTGCTTGTTCGCGAGAAGTTCATCACAAGCCTGGACTATGAAACCATATTCCTTGCTTCCGAGTCTCTTGCCTAAGTGATTGGCTATGGCCGCAGCTTTTTTGAGAATTGCGAAGGCCGCGATCATCTCGCGCGGCATCAATTCGGCGCCGATGCGGAAATGCTCGATCGCCCGCTGAGTTTGCGCGCCCCAAAGCTTGTTCTTTGGGATCTCGACAGGTCCGAGACTATCGGACTCGATGCGAAATTTGGACATGACGCTCCTTCTCTTGAAGGGTTGTCGGCCGACCGATTGGATAAGGCGGAGCGGAAGCTAGAAGCTCCCTATGCGATCGAAAAGGCGATCTCAATCAACGTGCCGCGGTCACGTTGGCTCTTGATCGAGAACTCTGCTTTGTTCGCCTCGACCAGCGCCTTCGTGAGCGGCAGCCCGAGACCGGCGCCGGTCTTGTTTTGGCGGCCGATCTGCCCGAACGGTTCAAGCGCATGCCCGATCTCGCTCTCGCTCATGCCAACTCCGGTATCGCGCACTCGTATCACCGCTTGTCCGCTCTCATCCACGGCGGTTGATACAATAACCTGGCCCCCAGGCTCATTGAATTTTACCGCATTGGACATGAGGTTGAGAAGAATCTGGCGCAGCGAACGCTCATCCACCATCACGCGGGGCATGTAGTCGGCAAGGGACACCCGCATTATAATACGCTCGCGCGCTGCCTGAGGCTGCATGAGCGAGGCGCATTCACGGATTACTGCATTCGGGTCTACTTCGGAGAACACAAGCTCAAGCTTGCCGGCTTCGATCTTCGCTAAGTCAAGTAGGTCATCGGCGAGGCTCACGACGTGGCGCGCGGATGTATGGATGTCTTTGAGATAGTCCTTATAGCGCTCGTTGCCGATCGGCCCGAAGCGTTCCTCCAGCATGACCTCAGAAAAGCCGAGGATTGCGTGGAGAGGCGTTCGAATCTCGTGACTTACCTGCGCGAGAAAGTCCGTCTTAGACGAACTCGCAGCGAGCGCGGCGTCACGCGACACAATTAATCTCCGCTCCGCCTCGCGTTCGGAACCGAGGTCACGCAAGAGCGCGCAATAGCGCAGCTCTTTTGGGTCCAGCTGAGAGAGGGTGAGCGAAAGGGTGAGCACGGAGCCATCACGTTTCCGTCCAATTACTGTCAGCGGCGACGCGGCCGCAACCCCGGCTGATCGGCTGAGACTGTCGAGGCGCGCCGTCATCTCCGGATGACTTTGCGGAGCAAACAGCATCAGCACGCTCTCGCCTGCGACCTCGTGTTGGAGATAGCCAAACAAAGTCTCGGCGGAGCGGTTTAGGGTCAGAATACGCCCCGAGGAATCTAGTGTAGCCGCGCCATCGGTAGCAAGCTCGAGCATCCGTTCGAGATCCAGTGCGGAGCCGCCCTGAGCGCTGGACCTATGCCGGGCCACTTGTTCCTCGCGACAGTCGTCAGTCGTACGTCGAAACGCGATCAGCGTGGCCGAGTTTCCTTCCCAGACCGCCGCCTGCGCATGTGCGTCGACAGCGATAGGTTCTCCGTCCGCCCGAATAATCGTCAGCGTCTGCGTGGCAGGGATCGAGATTGCCTTTGGATTCGCGCTGCCGAACATTGCGGCCATTCCATTTGACGCCTCGAAATGCTGGAGATCGCGATAGCCGAGCAGAGTCAAAAGGGTTTGGTTAAGATAGACGGCGCACCCACTGCGGGCGACGAGCACCCCGATAGGCAGTCGATCGAGAATCGACGCAGCGTCCCGGCTAGTGGCGTCCCGATCAGGCTCTGGCGTCCCCTCCAACCTCGGTTCCTTGGCTGCAGCGACGACGGGGGTCTCGTCAGGCGTAGGTTGCCGCTCGCGAGTCGCGCCCGTACGAAGTAGATGGTCCGCCCTGGATGCGGGCGTTCGACCCACGAGTGCGCGAGCGATCTCGCGAAATGCGTCCCGTTCGCTTTTGCTGAGCTCGACCGCCTCTCCGGTCTGAAGGGCATCCGGAGAGACCGGCGGGTCAGGCGTCGACGGCCGCATCGGAACGACTCGCGGAGTGTTGGGAACGCCCGTCTGCCGCAAGATGTATATTGCCGCCGATCGTTCTTGCGTGGCGCCCGCAGCCCGCGGCCCGCCGGAGATACCCGCCGGCATCGCTGGCTCCATCGCATCAGTGCGGTCTAGGGCGCCGAAATGGACAACGGCGCTGTCCGGTGTAGCCATTACAGCTTCGCTTGCGACCGCGCTTTGCTCGGGCATGGGCATTATCGTGGTCTGTTCGTTCATTGCGTGAGTAGCGGGGACATCGGCGGGCTCTGCTGGCTCGGCCGATCTTTGGCTTCCCTCAGAGGCCTCGGCATCTCGATAGCCATTGCCTTGAATAGAACCATAGCCACGAAATCCGCAGAACTCGCGGGCGCGCCCGAAGATTGGCGCACCTGAAAGGCGCACTTCGATACGAGATCCGCCTGATGCGGCCGGCCATAGCAGGATCAGGTCGGAAAACGTCTTCCTGCGGCCCACGGCCTCGGCGAAAGCGTCGCCGTTCTCGACGACTACGCGGCCTAGCAGGGCGTCGAGAGCTTCGCCGTGGCCAGGTGAGTTCGCGCCAAGTACATCCCTCAACAAAAAATCTTGCACGTTGAAATGGCCGGAGCCGTCCATCGCCCAAAGGAACCTCGCCCTATTCGGCCTTTCTGCGGCGGTCGCAGGCGTTGGTGATTCTGAGGACATATTGGCGAGAGCTGCAGGTGGTTCAGGGTTCCCTGGCGCAAAGAGGACAAGCAGGGGCTCGCCCGCAGCGGTGGATGACCGCATGAGTCGAAGGTTAAGGACGATGGGCCTTCGTCCAACGGTAAAGCTCATCCGCTCAAGACGGTGGGACGCGCCGATCGGAAGCGTAGCCGCCAAGCGGCGAAGCCGACGCGCGGTCGGGCCGTCGCCGCCAGTCAATCTCCTTGTGAGTTCGTCCGCAGACTGAGCTTTGAACAGGGCAAACGATTCGGGCGCGGCGGAGACGACGGCGCCCTGAGAGTTGAGAGCGGCAAGTTCCCGGTCGCCCGCGATTGCCGCGAAACCCGCTTCGCGGGAAGGGCGCAAAGCCACTGACCCGGTGGAGGCGGCTTGGCCGGTCGGTTCTGACGGCGCTTCGGTCAATCGGTCCACCGCTTGGTCGAGAACGACGCTCTGTCTCACGCTTGGACCCTGCGTCGTTATCAAAAGCTTAACGCTGTCTGGAAGTTTCCGCCATTGCGACAATGCGCTGCAATTATCAAGGTAAAGCCCTGTAGTGCGGGGCAGCAGATTTATGTTGCACTGCAACAAATTGCGAGGTATAGCAGTTCGATGTGACTGGGCCTTGGAACCGGTCGTTTAGTCTACAAAGGGATGAAAATGTCCAACTCCCCGTTTGAGATTCCCAATGAATTGCGTGACTTCGCTGATCGTAGCGTCGAGCAGGCGCGCAAGGCGTTCGAGGGCTTTCTGACAGTGGCCCAGCGCGCCGCTGGCGTCGCCAACGAAGCGGCGCCGGCGCCCCAAGGCGTGAAGGCAGTAAGCGCTCAGGTGCTGGTTTTCACGGAGCAAAACCTTAACGCGGCATTCGATTTGGCGCACAAACTCGTCCGCGCCAAGGATCCGCAGGAGGCGCTTGCTCTGCAGAGCGAATATGTGAAGGCGCAGCTTGCGGCCTTGCAGGAGCAGGCGAAAGCGCTTGGCGCGGCCTTTCAAAAGAGCATGACGCCTCCGGGAGCCAATTGAGAACTTCCCCGCTCCCTTTCTTTCAACACTAAGGAAAAGTAGATGGCTACATCACGCAAGAAAGCCGCGAAGACGCCGGCTGCGGAACTGATTCCTGCTCCTAAAGACTATGGCGCAGAGGTTGCCGAAGCGCTTAAAGCCGTTGGGGCCCCGATCATTGACGTTCAGGCCGACGCTCGCGCAACGCTTGAAAAGGCGAGTATAAAGTCGCGCAGCGCTATTATGTCCGCGAATGAAGCAGCGGAAGAATCCACCCATGCGCTGGAGAAGAGTTTCGTGGCTGCCCGCGATGGGGTTGCCGCGATCAACGCCAAGGCGTTTGAGTTGTTTCGCGCGAACACGGAAGCGAATATCGACTTCATAAAAGCCGCCCTTACGGTCAAGTCGCCCTCGGATCTCCTCACTCTACAAAGCGAGTTTGTGCGTATGCGGGCCGATGCATTAGCCGATCAAACGAAGGATCTTGGAACACTCGCGCAAAAGACCTTCGCAAACACAATGGACCCGATCAAGGACCAGATAACTAAGTCCTTCAAGACCGCACTTTAGGGTCTGTTGGGATTAGGGATCCTCATCTGAGTTTGTTCGTTATTCAAGCATGGACCGATTCCGCTTTGACTGATCGAGAGACCGTTGGCTGGAGCGCGATAGTTTTCTCCGTCGCCCGTCCTCCGGCTTGGGAGAGAGGCATGCGAATAACCCCGGCGCGCCGGCACTTTCGCTCTTAACCCTAAAGCTAAAGTTTCAAAGTCCGGAGGCGCAGGGCGTTGCCTATAACGCTGACGGAGGAGAGCGACATCGCGGCCGCAGCAACGATCGGCGGCAGAAGAATGCCAAAGGCGGGATAAAGCAGCCCCGCGGCAATGGGGACGCCGGCCGCGTTGTACAGAAACGCAAAGGCGAGATTCTGCTTGATGTTCCGCATTGTGGCCGCTGATAGCTTTCGCGCCCTGGCCAACCCCACCAGATCGCCCTTCAGCAAGGTCAACCCTGCGCTTTCGATCGCGGTGTCTGTGCCGGTTCCCATAGCGATCCCGACATCGGCGGCGGCGAGCGCGGGGGCGTCATTGACCCCGTCTCCCGCCATCGCCACGACCCGGCCGCGACGCCTAAGCTGGGCGATGGCCTCGGCCTTGCCTTCGGGCCGGACCTCGGCCTCGAAAGCATCGAGCCCCAGTCTTTGCGCCACCGCCTCGGCGGTGGTGTAGTTGTCCCCCGTCAGCATAACAATTCTGAGGCCTTGCTCTTTCAAGGCCGCAAGCGTCTCTGCAGCGCCCTCCTTGAGTGGGTCCGCGACCGCGAGCAACGCGGCTGGCTTGCCATCGACCGCGACGAAGACGACTGTCGCGCCCTCCTTGCGTAGTGCGGCCGCCTTGGCGGCGAACCCAGAGGGAGCGGCGCCGCGCTCCCCGAGGAAAGTCTCCGAGCCGACGGCGACCGCGCGGCCCTCCACTGTCCCGCTCACGCCGCCCCCGGCGAAAGCTGTGAAGTCGGAGGACGATTCCATCCGCAAGCGCTTCCGCCGCGCGCCACTCACAATGGCTGTGGCGATGGGGTGCTCGCTGGATCGTTCGAGGCTCGCGGCAAGCCTCAGGGCTTCGTCGGGCGCGAAGCCTTCTGCCGCGACGACGGCGGTCAGCCTCGGCTTGCCCTCCGTCAGAGTTCCGGTCTTGTCGACGGCAAGGGTGTCGACTGCCGCGAAACGCTCCAGAGCCGCGGCGTCCCTCACCAGTACGCCCGAACGCGCCCCAACCCCAACGCCGACCATGATCGACATTGGCGTGGCGAGGCCGAGAGCGCAGGGGCACGCGATGATCAGCACCGAGACCGCAGCGACGAGACCGTAGGCAAGCCGCGGCTCCGGTCCAAATAGCGCCCAAGACGCAAACGCCAGGATCGCGACGCCCACAACGAGGGGCACAAACCAGCCTGACACGCGATCGGCCAGGCGCTGGACAGGGGCACGGCTACGCTGGGCCTTGGCGACGAGATCGATTATTCGCGCCAGCGCTGTGTCTGGTCCAACCCGTTCCGCCCGCATAACGAGGGCGCCCGAGCCGTTGAGTGAGCCGCCAACCACTTTCGCGCCCATGGCCTTCATTACGGGCATCGACTCGCCGGTCATGAGCGATTCGTCCACCGAACTCGCCCCCTCGACGACCGCGCCGTCTACCGGGACCTTTTCGCCCGGGCGAATGCGCAGAAGGTCTTTGATCTTTATGTCGGCGACAGGGATTTCGCGATCATGGCCGTCTGCATCGATGCGGAGTGCCTGTTTCGGGGACAAATCGAGCAGCGCCTTGACCGCGTCGCCGGTGCGGTCGCGGGCTACGAGTTCAAGCACCTGCCCGACCAGCACGAGGACGGTGATAACGGTTGCCGCCTCGAAATAAACCGGGACGGCGCCATCAGGCCCTCGGAAAGCAGGTGGGAAAACGCCAGGCGCGACGGTCGCCGCCACGCTCGCTAGCCATGCTGTTCCGACCCCGAGCGCGATGAGAGTGAACATGTTGAGATTGCGTGTTTTTATTGATGCGTACGCGCGCTGGAAGAAAGGCCATCCGGCGCCTAGGGCGACCGGGGTCGCGAAAGCAAGCTGGATCCAGTTCGAAACCTTTGGCCCTGCTAGCGTATGTCCGGACATGTGGCTGCTCATGTCGAGGATGATGACCGGAACTGCCAGGGCAATGGCGATCCAAAGCCGGCGCTTCATGTCGACGAGCTCTTCGTTCGGACCCATCTCCAGCGAAGGCTGCTGCGGCTCGAGCGCCATGCCGCAGATCGGGCACGAGCCAGGACCCACCCGCCGAACCTCGGGGTGCATTGGGCATGTGTAAATCGCGCCCTCCGAGGCAGGCGTCGGGAGCGGATATTTTGGTCCGAGGTAGTCTTCCGGATGAGCGGAAAACTTGCCGTGACAGCCGGCGCTGCAGAAGAAATAGGTCTTTGAACCGTACTCGCGACGCCACTTGGCGGTCGCGGGGTCGACGAACATGCCGCAGACGGGGTCTTTCTCCCGGGCCGTCGTGTCGGTGGCGCTCATTGAAATCCCGTTCCTTGCCAAACCTCGGCGCAATCCATAGACCTTCCCATGGTAGGAAGGTCAAGGAGGAGGCGTATGAACATCGGCGCAGCGGCCGCGGCCAGCGGGGTGACCGCCAAAATGATCCGCCACTACGAGGCGATAGGGCTTCTGCGTCCAGCCGTTCGCCGCGAGAATACATATCGAAGCTATGGCGAGCGCGACGTCCATGAACTTCGCTTTATCCGGCGTGGGCGCCGGCTCGGCTTCTCGACCGATGAGATCGCCGCGCTGCTAGCGCTCTGGCGTGACAAGGACAGACCCAGCCGCGAGGTCCGGCGCATCGCGGAGGCGCACGCGGCCAATCTGGAGGCCCGAATCCTCGACATACAGGAGATGGCAAACATGTTACGCGGACTGGTCGAGACTTGCCACGGCGACGATCGGCCTGATTGCCCGATCCTCGACAGTCTCGCCACTGGCGAGCCGCTCTCGCCTCGCTGAGAATTGAGCGTATGCTAGGCGCAAAGCCGAAGAGGAACGGGAGCGCGAATGCCCACACGTCTGACGATCAGGCTAGACTTCGACCCAGATCGACGCCTGGGCGCCGGGAAGGTCGCTCTGCTGGAGGCGATCGCACGCGAGGGCTCGATTTCCGCCGCCGGGAGGGCACACGGGATGTCGTATCGGCGCGCTTGGCTTCTGGTCGACGAATTGAACCAGCTCTTCACCGAACCCCTCGTCTCCGCCCACCATGGCGGTGCGCAAGGCGGCGGGGCGGCGCTGACCGACGCCGGCCACAGGATCGTCTCCCTCTACCGCGGAGCAGAAGCGAAGATGCGCGCATCTGCGGGGGAGGAGATCGACGCCATCGAAAGAGCCCTCTCATCTACGCAGTCGTCTACCGCCTGACACTAGGCCGAATCGAGATGGTGAAGGCGAGGAAATAGATGGCTCTTCGCTTGAAGCGGGCCGCGAAGCGACGGAGGCGCGTGTGCCGGTCGAAGCAGCGCTAAGGGCGTGATGATGACCATCGTCGAGGCGAGATCGTCTAAGAGACATTCGGTCTCTGCCTGAGATCCGGCTGATTGACGTAGTTGCGAGGAAGTGGTCGGCCCGGGTCGCCTCGGCGATAGTCGGGTTGGCGGCGACCGCTTCGACGAGAGCCCCCTTTGAGGCTGTCGTTGTCCGCCAGCCGCGCGATCAGAGCGGAAAGTGACCTTGGTGTCTGTCTCCGGCGCGGCCTCCCGGTCGAACACAAGATCTTGCGGCTGAGTCTTGCCGGTGCTGCCTTCTCATGTTAAGCGCGCGCTGCGATGGAGAGGTGGCAGAGTGGTCGATCGCGCCGCACTCGAAATGCGGAGTACGTGCAAGCGTACCGGGGGTTCGAATCCCTCCCTCTCCGCCAAATCAACATCCTAGCATATTGAAATAACTATAGTTTTCCATCGTCTCCTTTTCCGGCCCCACTTCGGGTCCCACTACGTGTCCGCACCTACCTACCTCTCACAACTCACGCAATCGTGATCTACGCTAGATAGGCCCTCAGCGCCTCTGCGGGGATAAGCCTTCGCCCGCCGCGCCGTACAGAACGCAACACGCCTTCCTCAAATAGCTCATACTGTCAATCGGCATCGAAACGGGCCCCTGAATTGGCTCGGAAAAGGGACCCCTTTTTGGGACGGGTTCGGACGGTAGCGATCGCCCCGGCGGAGCTGGTCGGGGTTGCGCAGCCGGGGCGATCGCGGTTCGGCGATGCTGGGATTTCTTTGGGGTGGTCAGGCGCGGTTTTTGAAGCGCCAGCTTTCGTTGCCGGTCTCGACGATGTCGCAGTGATGGGTAAGGCGATCGAGCAAAGCGGTGGTCATTTTTGGATCGCCGAACACGCTTGGCCATTCGCCGAAGGAGAGATTGGTGGTGACGAGGATCGAGGTTCGCTCGTAGAGCCGGCTGATCAGGTGGAAGAGCAGTTGGCCGCCGGCCTGAGCGAACGGCAGGTAGCCCAATTCGTCGAGAACGATGAAGTCGAGACGGGTGAGATAATCGGCGAGGCGCCCGTGCCGGCTGGCGCGGGCCTCGGTCTCGAGGCGGTTGACGAGGTCGACGGTATTGAAGAACCGCCCTCGTGAACCCGCACGGATGCAGCTTCGCGCGATGGCGATGGCGAGATGGGTCTTCCCCGTGCCCGTGCCGCCGACCAGGACGACATTGCGGCGCAGCGTAAGGAAAGCTCCCGAAGCGAGATCGCGGACCAGGCCCTCGTTGATCGGCGTCTCCTTGAACGTGAAGGCGTCGACGTCCTTGGCGAGCGGCAGCTTGGCGATGGTGAGCTGGTACTTGATCGAGCGCGCCTGCTTCTCCGAGATCTCGGCCTTGAGCAGATCGCCGACCAGCTGTTGCGGCTCATGCTTGCGTTTGAGCGCTGTGGCGAGCGTCTCGTCATAGGCGCTCTTCATGCCATAGAGCTTGAGCGCGCCCATCATGTCGAGGACTTCGGTTCGCTCCATGGATCAGGCTCTCCTCAGTTGATCGTAGCGGGCGCAATCGGCGAGCGGCGCGTGCCGGAGCTCGAGCGCGTCCGGGGTGAGGATTGTCGGCGCCGGACCTGGATCGCGTTGTCGCGCCAGAATGTTGAGAACGACGTCAGCGGAATGAACGCCCTCGTTCAGCGCCTGCGCGCAGGCGGCTTCGACCGCCGGCAATCCGTCCGTGAGCACGACCGCAAGGATTTTCACCATCTGCCGGTCGCCGTCCGCCGAACCGGCAAGCTTGCGGCGTATGCGATCGAGCGCGCCGGGCAACACCCAGTTCATGAACGGCGCGCCGTTGCGCAGCGCCCCCGGCTTGCGAGCCAGCACGGGCACGTAATGCCATGGATCGTAGATCGTCTTGTCGCGCCCGAAGGCGCGCGCATGTTCGCCGACCACGACCCCGTCCTGCCGGATGACGATCCGATCGGCGTAGGCGTGGATTTCGACGGGGCGGCCTACGGCCTTGGCGTTGACCGAGTATTTGTTGGTGTCGAACCGCACGAGACAAGTCTTCGACACCGACGCCGGCAGCGCGTGGAAACCGTCAAATCGGCCGCGATAGGCGACGAGATGGGGGCGCTCGCTCCTCCTCGAACGCTTCCCACACGGTTTGTTCGGGGCGTTCGGGGTGCGGATGCGCCTTGGCGTAAGCGACGCACCTGTCCAGCAGCCATGCGTTCAGTTCATCGTAGCTCCCGAACCGCAGTCGCGGCGTGAAGAAGCGCTCACGAACGAGCCCGACCTGGTTCTCGACCTGCCCCTTCTCCCAACCCGACGCCGGCGTGCAGGCGACGGGATCGATGAGGTGGTGCGAACACATCTGCAGGAAGCGGCGATTATATTGCCGCTCCTTGCCGACAAAGATCGCATCGACCGCGGTCTTCATGTTGTCGTAGATGCCGCGCGTGCAGGCGCCTCTGAAGAATGCGAAGGCGCGCTCGTGCGCGTCGAACACCATTTCCTGGGTCTCGCGCGGATAGGCGCGCACGAACATCATCCGGCTGTGACAGAGGCGGACGTGCGCCACCTTCACGGTCGTCGTCACGCCGTCCATCAGCGCGACTTCGTGGCTCCAGTCGAACTGGTAGGCCTCGCCCGGCGCAAAGCTCAGTGGAATATAGGCCTCAGCCGTCGATGCGCCGCGCTGCTTGCGCCAGGTCGCGCTATGCCGACGGACGGCGTCATAGCCCCCGCTATAGCCAAGACCACGCAACTCCTCGAATATTCGGATCAGCGTCAGCCGATCGCGCGCCGGCTTTCCCTCGTTCTCAAGAAGCAAAGCCTCAAGCCGGTCGAGCCAGGGGCCCATCTTCGGCAGAGGCTGGCTTCCGCGCTCGTAATGAAACTCCGTCGCGTTCGACCGGATGACCTTTCGAACCACCTTCCGAGAAACGCGCAAGTCGCGGCAGATCGCCTTGATCGACTTCTTCTGTTCAAAATAGGCACGTCGGATCTTCGCAATCGTCTCCACAACCAGCATCTCAGACTTGGCCTCCCAAACGGCGGGAAGCCTATGTGGACCCTCGTTCCAAGGGGTCCCGATTGGACGCCGATCACCCCCAAAACAGGGGCCTTATTCCACGCCGATTTACAAGGTAATATATAGGTGGAAACTCAGGTAAGAACCTAAGTTACCTAAGTTACCCCTCTTTCTCCCCATAGACCCAACGGTCGCGAGTGTTAGGTTCGGCTCCTGTATATAGAGTGATTTTTGCCCTGATTTACAGGTTAACGTGCTGACATATCGTCAACTTTGGTTTTCCTCAGGGTTGAAACATCTAGTGGCTTCGCGCTGCCGGGGAGTTGTTCAGGCATCTAATGGCCCTGCTCCATCGGAGAGGCACACTTTAGGGGGTATCTGTACCGTAACACTTTGACTTAAGTTGCCTTTAGCGCCCCAAAGAAGCCCAAGGACCAACGCGGATCAAAGCGCCCAGCCCTGCTCCATCGGAGGGTGGGTTAAATAGGGCCTTCTGTACCGTAACGCTTTGACGTAGGTAGACTTTAGCTTCCTGAGGGCCGTTCCTTTGAACCCGCCCCGAACGCTCATTGTGTTTCTAAAGTCCAACTCTGGTACGCGGTTTCCACTGCCCTTCTGTTTAACACCGGTCTAGGGGTGTCCTTTCGTGGTCGCTTCTTCGTAGGAGTAGAGATGGAAGGCTATGAAGGGCCGAAGCGTCTGGAATGATTTGTGTTTAAGGTTCTGAAGGCTTACTTAGCCTACCTCAGAAACGCCACTCCATCATCAGGGTCCACATTCGCGCGTCTTCGGTATCCAACTATCTGGACTTGTGTTCCTTTCGGTCCTCAAGAGGCTCGCTTTCTGACTTCAGGTCCGCCCCTGCATATGGTCATCGGATTTGCATTCCTTATCAGCGCAGTTCCCAGTAAGGCACGCCTCTAACGTAGTAGTGGGATAAGAGGATGCGTCTAATGAGTAGCAAAAGCGAGTTTCCCATTCCCGATCGAAAGCATCTTTGTAGGTGACAATCCCCCACGTGTATAGTCTATATCTCGTACTAGTTTTAATTTCTGCAAATTGCCCTTGATCTGGTGCATACAGTAACCTAGGCAAGCTGTCTTTCTCTTGGTCCGGTCCCAAGGTTGCTATGGTTACCTCAGCAGGCTGTATCGATTTAGCCGCTCGCTCGCGTTGCTGGGCGCTAGCGGGTACGGGAGGGTCGCAATGTGGGTAACAAGTCTTAGACCGTAAGCAGGCGTCTGTCCTCGGACGGTGATACGAACTCCCATAGACGGAGCGGAATTGACCGCGAAATTAAGAGGGCCTTCAGCATCGGCCACTACATATGCTCGCAATTGTCGTCTTTCTGAATCGCGCGCAACCCACCCTTGCCACGCCGCAGCAACGAAGGCGCAACCAGCGAAAGCCACCGCCAAAATATTCAGAAATCCTCGGGTGTTTAGTTTGAAACTTCCCTGCGGGTGCGGCGGGTCTTTGCGAGGCCGCAGTGCTGGCTAGAATGATAATAACGATTAGCGCGAGTAAGCCTGTGTGAAATACCAATGCCTCTAAAGTCGTCATTTCTGTCTTCCGGGAACGGTGCGCTCGCCCTATGTACAAACGTCTTGTTACCTTGGCGACTATCGGGTCTCTAGTCTCCTTTGGCTCGCTTGCTCATGCCAACCAAATCACTCTGACATGCAAAAGCACGCTGTACACGTTTGACCCAAGCAAAATGGTCCAAGAAGACCCCATGGACAAGGGTAGCGTGACTATGACCTTCGATCTCCGTAATAGCACCGTGACCTTCATTGATGGTGATACCTACAGCCTAGACGTTGTGTCTCCCTCAATCCTTACGTGGCACGACGGCGATAAGATAATCTACACGTTCAATAGAGACACAGTTACAGGTGAATTTATAGTGAAACTTCCCCCGTACTCCGCACGATATGTCTTTTCGCCATGTAAACTTGAGAAACATAGGTTTTAGATAGCCCAGCGTTTAATTAAAGGCTCGCCCTAAGTTCTAACCCCCGTTCCTAAAACTAGCGAACGCATGGACGGTGAACCCTATCCACGCAACTATAATCGTTGCCATGATTCCAGCCATCGGCCCGTCCGAAAGCAAACCAAAGAGCCCAACGATTGTACCAACCACCGTATACCAACGGCTAAACCACCATCTAACGTAGGGCTCTAACATTATCCACATACCGATACAAACGATGATCAAAAGTATAGGCGTACTCATACCATTACCTCCTAGCTAATCTGTAGTTAAAAATCATCTAAATAAGCTTAGTGTCTACTAAGCGCTCCTAAGTTTCACCACGTTATCGCTCAGCGTCCCCTCACAGTACCTCGCCCAAGCCTCCATAAGTTCCCTACGTTTCTCCAAAGCGTCACTACGCCGATACGCCTGCTCAGCCTTGTCCCCGATGACATGCGCCAGCGCCGCTTCAGCAACCTCCCTTGGAAAATGTGTCTCGTTGCCTGCCCAATCCCTGAAGCTTGACCGGAAGCCGTGAACCGTCGCGTCCGTCACCTTCATGCGCCTCAGGACCATTTCCATTGCCATGCCTGAGAGTGGCTTGCGTGTATCCTGACCCGGAAACACAAACTCACCGGCCTTGGCTTCCGCTAGTCCCCTCAGGAGTTCCACCGCGCGTTCACTCAAGGGTATCCTGTGTTCCCTGCCTGCCTTCATGCGCTCAGCCGGAACCGTCCAAAGCTTTTTCTCTAGGCCTACCTCTGCCCACCGGGCCTGTAGGGAACTCTTGGCTTCGGCAGGCTGTCAAAATGGTCAACTCAAGACACAGCGCCGCCATGGCCTCGCGCTTCCTGAGGCGTTCGACAAAGGCCGGAACTTGCTCATAGGGCATCGCTGCTTGGTGGCCGCGCGTCAGCTTGGTCCGTTTAGCCAACAGCTTGTCCAAGTGTCCGCGCCATCGCGCCGGATTGGCCCTGTCCTGAGGTATGAACCCGCGCGCCCTCGCGGCGTCCAACACATTCTCAATTCGGCCCCTGACCCTTGAGGCAGTCTCAGGTGTCTTCGTCCATATCGGCTGTAGAACGCCTAGGACCGCTTCCGTGTCTATCTCGTCAACCGGTTTGTCTCTCAGGGGCTCAGCGTAGACCCGCAGCGTCATACGCCATTGGTCCTTGTGTTTCTCGTTGCGCCACTCGGCTTGCTTGGCCTCGATAAACTCGTCCGCGCAGCGTCCAAATGTAAGCTTGCCCTGAGCCGCCTTCTTAGCCTCAACCTTGGCCTCTATCGGGTCAGTTCCCTGTCTGACCTTCCTTTCGGCTGTGTCCCTCGCTTCCCTCGCGCCCGCTAATGATACCTCAGGGTATCCCCCAAGGCCCATTTCGCGCCGCCCGCCCTTTATCGTGAAGAGATAGACCCATCTTCTGCGCCCGGCCTCAATCTTCAGCCAAAGCCCTCCGCCGTCACCGTACATCCCCGGCTCACTAAGGCTCGCCACCTTGCGCGCACTCAGCTTGTTTCGTTCTCTCGCCATTAACTCGGCCCCACTTTCGGCCCCACTATCGAGCACGGATTATAGTGGACGTCTGCGGACAGAGGAAGACAGGTGCAACGCCAATATATTGATTCGGTTGGCCTTCTATGGATACCAGCGGAAGCCTCTGGACGTAGGTACGTAGGACTCCCCTCTCCGCCAGCGCGTGTTGCAAAATGCTGAAATGAGAGTCATTCGCGCCAATTCATCCCAGCGGCGCCCAGCAGCCAAATCTCGCAGTGCCCCTGGCTCGCGTGCCCGTGCAAACGAGCGTTATCGCAAATGTCTGCCCAATGCGTTTCGCTTGCACGCTCGTATACGATGTGGATTTAAATGATCTACATCGACGGGTTATCGCTTACGAGCCTAGGCCCCCAATACTTCTTGGGCGTCGCCACCATGTAAGAGGCTCCATCACCCACGCACGACGACTAGACATCATAAGGTGCCAAAATAAGTCGTCAAAGTCTCCGAATGCTTCGACGCCAAAATCGAGCGGAATTCGGAAGCCGGCTCCCGCAATGAGCCTAAGGCGTCCGTTGCCCCCGAGCCTGTGCGCAGTAGGCCCAGTATCATCGCCCCTCCGGGCCCGACGGACGCCGTTGAACAAGACCCTCGATACGCCGGATATCGCCGCGGCTCGCGCGAGGCGCGGCCTTGTCTTCCGCGAAGACATCAATGGCCTTCGGGCGCTCGCGGTGCTCGGCGTCGTCGCCTTTCACGCCGATCGCGCTCTCTTGCCTGGCGGCTTTGCGGGCGTCGACGTGTTCTTCGTCATCTCGGGCTTTTTGATCACCCGCATCATCCTATCGGATCTCGCGGCGGGGAAATTCTCGCTTCTCGATTTCTACGCCAAGCGCGCGCGCCGCATCCTGCCTGCGATGCTTCTGGTCGTAGCCTTTGTCTGGATCGTCGGCTGGTTCCGCGCGGCGCCGATCGAGTTCCGGAGCATCGGCGGAACGATGCTCGGCAACTCCTACTTCACTGTCAATTTCTGGCTTATGCGGCTCGCCAATATCGGCGGCTACTTCGGCGCCGACTCGCTCGCAAAGCCGCTGCTGCATTTGTGGTCACTGAG
This sequence comes from uncultured Alphaproteobacteria bacterium, assembly GCA_963824465.1. Classification (GTDB taxonomy): domain Bacteria; phylum Pseudomonadota; class Alphaproteobacteria; order Rhizobiales; family Beijerinckiaceae; genus Roseiarcus. Next base: position 208,564 of record CAWGPL010000014.1, on the reverse strand, counting down.
CATCGAGGAGCAGTTTTACCTCGTCTGGTCGGTGCTCATGGTCGGCCTTTTCTGGGCGCGGCCTAGGCTCGTCCCGTTCGTGATCGGGTTGGTCCTCGTAGCCTCTTTTGCGGCCTCGGTCATCCTCACGCCGATCGACCCAGTCGCGGCTTTTTATCTTCCCTGGACGCGCGGCTGGGCGCTGGCGCTCGGCGCCCTGATTGCCTACCGTGAAGTGTTTGTCCTGCATGTGCTGCCTTATCCGGGCCGCAAGATCGCCAACACCGGCGCGGCGCTCGGCGTGGCGCTCATCTTCGTCGGTTATTTCTGGCTCAACGAGGCGACGCCCTTTCCGGGATGGCGTGGGGCGATCCCGGTTGTCGGCTGCGGTCTGGTGATCGCTCATCCCGGCTCATGGATAGGCAAGGCGGGACTCGGCAACCGGCTCGCCGCCTTCTTTGGCCTGATCTCCTATCCGCTTTATCTGTGGCACTGGCCGCTCTTCGCCTTCGCCCATATCTGGCCAGGCGTCATCCCGACGCCGACGGTGATGCTGGCCCTGTCGGTCGTGGCGATTGTGCTTGCGACGCTGACCTATGCGTTCATCGAGGAGCCGACCAAATCCCTCTTCAAACGGCGCCCCTATGCGTTGGCGCTGATCCTGGTCGCCCTGATGGCCGGGACGGGACTCGTCGGCAACCTGACCTATTTCTCGAAAGGGTTCCCGAACCGTTTCCCGCCGCTGGTGACGCGCATCCTCGACTACGACGTAAATGGAGCTCAAGGCGCGGCGCTGATGCGTTGCTTCTATCAAAACGACCCGCCCGCGAATTCGCTCGCGGAGGAGCGTGAGCGGGCAAAACGCTATTTCGAGGCAGGCCAATGCGGCGCGACTCACGATCCCGCCAAGCCCACAATTCTCATCATCGGCGATTTGCACGCGGCGAGCCTGTTCGCCGGCATGACGGCGGCGTTCGGCGACAGGGCGAATGTGATGGCCCTGACCGCTGTTTTCTGTGTGCCAATGGTCGACCCGGTCGAGACGGATGAGGGCGTCGCAGGCACCCCCCGTTGCGCGGCAGTCAACGATTATGTCTTCCAACGCATCCGTGAGATCAAACCTGATGTGGTCCTGGTCGGCGGCTACTACGCCCAGTACGACCATGAAGCGAATTGGCGCTATGCGGGCTTCCTGGACGCGATGGTCTCGGGCGCGCAAAAACTGCGCGCGGAGGGCGTTCCCTCGATCGTCATCGCGGGCGAAGTCCCGACGTGGCAGCCGTGGATGCCGATTCTCGTCGGTCGCGACGTCCTGGAAACCGGAGAGGCGTCCGAATTCTCTCCTATCGGCGTCCGACCGGACGCGCTGTCCACGGACCGCGCCTTGGCGGCTAAACCCTGGCCCGATGGCGTGACCTACGTCTCACAGGCTGCCAAACTCTGCGACTCGGCGGGATGCCGGCGGCTCGTCGGTCCGAAGCTTCCGGAAGACATGCTCACCCCGGACTATGGCCACTTTAGTCTGGAAGGCTCGATCTTCGCGGTGAAGACGATATTGGCGCCTGTGATCGAGAGCGAGATCGCGCGCGTGAGAGCCGGGCGGTAGGCGGACGCCGTCGGCCTTTTTCCTTGACGAAACCGCCCCATTCCCCTCCTTGCGGGAGAAGGCGGAATGGAGATCGAATGCGCGTTCTTGGCATCGAAACAACTTGCGACGAAACAGCGGCGGCGGTCGTGCGGCTCAATCCCGATGGCTCAGGTGAAATCCTTTCCGACATCGTAATGAGCCAAATTCTCGCTCATGCGGCTTATGGAGGCGTAGTGCCAGAGATCGCGGCGCGCGCCCACGTCGAGGTCGTTGACACGCTGATCGCCCGCGCGCTCAACGAGGCGGGCCTCACGCCCGACGAGCTTGACGGCGTCGCGGCCGCCGCGGGGCCCGGACTGATCGGCGGCGTGCTGGTCGGCCTCATGGCGGGCAAGGGCATGGCGCTGGCGACCGGGAAGCCTTTCGTCGCGGTGAACCACCTCGAGGCCCACGCATTGACCGCACGCCTGACCTCAGGCGTCGCCTTTCCCTATCTGGCGCTGCTCGCTTCGGGCGGCCACACGCAGATCTTGGCGGTCAAAGGTGTTGGCGACTATGCGCGGCTTGGCGCGACGATGGACGATGCAATCGGTGAGGCTTTTGACAAGACCGCGAAAATGCTCGGCCTACCTTACCCTGGCGGCCCTGCGGTCGAGGCTGCGGCGCGGATGGGCGACGCCGAGCGCTTCCCGCTTCCCCGCCCGCTGATGGGACGACCAAACGCGGATTTCTCGCTCTCCGGCCTTAAAACTGCGGTGCGCCAAGCCGCCGAGGCCGCGGCGCCGTTGCGTCCGCAGGATGTCAACGACCTCTGCGCCTCCTTCCAGGCGGCGGTGGTCGACGTCGTGGAAGACCGAATGCGGGTTGGCCTGAAGCTTTTTCGCCAGCGGCTAAAGGCGACGCCGCGCGCCATTGTCATCGCGGGCGGAGTTGCGGCGAACTCGGCGATTCGCGCCGCTCTGGCCCGCTTCTGCGCCGAGGCCGGCCTGCCACTGGTTGCGCCGCCCCAAAAGCTGTGCACCGACAACGGCGCAATGATCGCCTGGGCGGGCGTAGAGCGCCTTCGCCTCGGCCTTAGAGACCCGCTCGACGCTCCGGCAAGACCCCGGTGGCCGCTCGATGAGAAGGCGGAGCCGGCGCTCAACCGCAAGGCCTGAGCGCCCGAGCTCCTCTACGAAGGGCCGAGATAATGGCTACTGCTGCCCCGAGGGCGCGGCCGACGGATTCTGGGGTTGCTGGGCCTGTTCCTTCGCCTTTTCGTGCGCCATGTGATGGCCGACGACGCAGCCGCCGATCGCGCCAATAACGCCATGGTGGCCGGCATAGTGGCCGGCGACGCCCCCGACGATCGCGCCCTTAATGCAACCCTTCGCCTGGGCTGCCCCAGGCGACAGGGAAAACGCCAGAGCGAGCATTGAGGCAGCGGCGACAGTTGGCATGACGAGAAATTTCATGGGTTCCCCGAACGGTTGAGCCGCGCACGCGGCAACGAACAACGCGCCAACGCGAGTTCTTGATCCCGGCGCCGCCCGGTCCAGACAACGACGACAAGACCTGCGCTGGAACCGAGCCGGGTTTGCATCCCATTGAAAAAGGGGGCTGTCACTCAGGGAACAGGTGACGGCCGTAACGATCTGGCAGCGCGGCGGCCGCTTCCAAGTGGGCGTCGAAGTCCTCTGAGTTAGCGTCGAAGTCCTCTGAGTTAGCGTGTCTGATTCCATGATCTCAATGGCTTGGCTATGCTTTTAGCGTCAAAATCGACTGTTTGTCGCCCATATCAATTTCAATCCGTTCGCATGGCGCATGGGTAGCCGATTGGCGAGCCGGCACACTTTTGATTTTTATTCCAGAAAGGTCATAGTATCCTGAAATTCTGAATATTGCAACATTTTTCGCGGTCTTCTGCATTTCACCGCGGAATGGTCCACGTGTCCGAGATCGACAAGCAGACCTGTCGAGTGTCGCGCCCATCACCGCGAAGGCCATGACGAGTTTCGAATAACCTGCGCCCTGCATGGGTCGAACGCGGAGCAAGTCGAATTGAGCCCGCTCGTCAGGTCGTATCCCCTCGGGGGCTTTTGGAACTGAATATGCACAATAATGCTTTACAAGGGCGACAGATTGATGCAATAAAATGCTTGTCTTGGCGGAAACGACCCGAATTCGCGCCGTCCGTCTGGGCGCAATCGGCGTCGGTCCGGAACGGGTTGCGCCATGCGGCGCTGCGAACTCGGAAGCGATCCTGAAACTCTACCGAAACAGAGGCCGCGTTCGAACCGAGGGTGTTCATGACGAGCTTTGAGTGGATCCCCAATACGCCGCAGCGGCTCATGCTCGAGGGGCGAGGACTGGAAGGCGTCTGCTTCGGGCCATCCCCTCGAAAGGCGCCCACGCTCGTTCTTCTGCACGAGGGTCTCGGCTGCGTCGCCTTGTGGCGAAGCTTTCCCAAAACGCTTGCTGAGCGGACTGGCTTCGGCGTTTTTGCATGGTCCCGTGGCGGCTACGGCAAATCTGACCCGGTCGCTCTGCCGCGTCCTCTTGATTACATGACGCGCGAAGCCGAGGACCGGCTTCCCCGGGTCCTGGACGCGATCGGATTTGAGCGGGGCGTCCTGCTCGGCCATAGCGACGGCGCGTCGATCGCTGCGATCTACGCCGGCAGCGTCGAGGACCTCCGGGTGCGCGGCCTGATCTTAATGGCGCCGCACGTCTTCACCGAGCCGATGGGCCTCGCGTCGATCGCGCAAGCGCGAAAAGCTTACGACGATGGCGATCTGCGCGCACGGCTCGCGAAATATCACCAGCATGTCGACGTGGCGTTCCGGGGATGGAATGACGCCTGGCTCGACCCGGCCTTTGAAAGCTGGAACGTTGCGGATTGCCTCGACTATCTCCGCGTGCCGACGCTCGTCATTCAGGGCGTAGGGGACCAATACGGCACGGCGCGTCAGGTCGAGGAGATCGTCGAGCGAAGCTATGCGCCCGTCGACGTCGAGATGCTCGAGGCCTGCGGACACGCGCCCCACCTGGATCAGCCGGAGCGCACGCTGGCCGCGATCGCGGACTTCTGCGCCAGGCTCGATCGGATCGAAAACATCAAAGTGAGGATCGAATGAAGCTCGCCAGCTATCTCGAAGGCCGCTGGGTCGAGGGGCGAGGCGATGGCCGTCCCCTCGTGAATCCGGTCACGGGGGAAACCCTTGCGAAGGCGGACAGCTCGGGCCTCGACTTGCGCTCCGCCGTCGATTTCGCGCGCACCCGCGGCGGGGCGCTTCGGGGTATGAGTTTTGCCGAACGAGGCGCGCTGCTCAACGCCATCGCCGGCGTCCTCGTCGCGAACCGCGACAAATACGAGGGCATCGCCCGCACGAACAGCGGCAACACGAAGGCCGACGCCGCCATCGATATCGACGGCGGGATCGGCACGCTCAAATATTATGGGCGCCTGGGGAAGAGCCTGGGCGACGCGCACAGCGTGATCGAGGCAGGGCAGGACCAGCTCGCCAAGGATCCGGTTTTCTTCGCGCGCCACATCTGGACGAGCCGGCCAGGGGTCGCAATCCAGATCAACGCCTTCAATTTTCCGTCCTGGGGCCTTTGGGAGAAAATCGCCGCCGCGACGCTGGCCGGCGTCCCGAGCTTCGCCAAGCCCGCCACCGCCACCGCGCTCATCTCTCACGCGATGATGCGCGACGTCATCGCGGCCAATATCGCGCCTGAAGGCGTGCTCAATCTGGTCTGCGGCTCCGGCGAAGGTTTGCTCGACGCGGTCGGCCCAATGGATTCGATCGCCTTCACCGGCTCCGCCGACACAGGCCTGCATGTTCGCTCGCAGCCCACCGTGCTGGCCAGCGGGGCCCGCCTCAACATCGAGGCCGACAGCGTCAACGCCACCATCCTCGGACCCGACGCTGAGCCCGGAACTCCGCTTTTCGATCTGGCGGTCCGCGAGGTCGCGAAGGCGATTTCCGTGAAGGCCGGACAGCTCTGCACCAACATTCGAAGGGTGCTTGTCGCGCAGTCTCTTAACGCGCCTTTCGTGGACGCGGTCCTCGCGGCGGCGAAGGCGCTCAAGGTCGGCGACCCGGCGGACGAGACCGTCCGGGTCGGGCCGGTCGTCAACAAGCGGCAGCAGGCGGACGCCTTGGCCGGGATCGCACGGCTTTCGCGCGAGGCCAAGGTCGTCCTCGGCGGGAGCGCCCCGGCGGGGCTCGACGGCGAAGCCTCCTCTTTCGTCGCGCCGACCGTGGTGATCTGCGCGGACCCGAAGGGCGCGCAGGCGGTCCACGAGATCGAGGTGTTCGGTCCCTGCGTGACGCTCATGCCCTACGATGGCGCGCCCGAAGCGGCGGCGCTCGCCATGCGGGGCGGCGGCTCGCTCGCGGTCAGCCTTTTCACCAATGATCCCGCCGTGCTCAAGGCCATCGCCCCGGCGGTCGCGCCCTGGCACGGGCGGCTCATGGTCGTGGATGAGACAACGGGGCGCCAGCACACCGGGCACGCGATCGTCATGCCCCATTGCGTCCACGGCGGCCCCGGCCGCGCGGGCGGCGGCGAGGAACTCGGCGGCCTGCGAGGGTTGCGCCTTCATATGCAGCGCAGCGCCGTTCAGGGCTCGCCCGCAACCTTCACGGCGCTGGAGGGCGATGCGGCGTCGGCGGCGCTCTGAGGGCGCCAGCTTGCCAAGTCAGAATAAGCAGTATAATACACTATATGACATATAATGCAAAGGCAGGGCCCATGAGCCAGCGGATCGACTTCCAGACGGACCCTTCAAAATATCGCCACTGGCGGGTCGCCTATGACGGACCGGTCGCGACTGTCTTCATGGATGTCGATGAGAACGGCGGCCTGTTCGAAGGCTACCAGCTGAAGCTCAATTCCTACGATCTCGGCGTCGACATCGAGCTGGCCGATGTCGTGCAACGGATGCGATTCGAGCACCCGGAGGTCGGCGCCGTCGTCCTGCGCTCGGGCAAGGACCGCGTGTTCTGCGCCGGCGCCAATATCCGAATGCTTGGCGGCGCGGCGCACGCCCACAAGGTCAACTTCTGCAAGTTCACCAACGAAACCCGGAACACCTTCGAAGCGGCCGGCGCTGAATCGGGCCAGCCCTACATCTGCGCAGTCAAGGGCGCCTGCGCGGGCGGCGGATATGAATTGGCGCTGGCCTGCGACTACATCATCCTGACCGACGACGGATCGAGTTCGGTCGCGCTTCCCGAAGTTCCGCTGCTCGCCGTCCTGCCCGGCACCGGCGGCCTCACCCGAGTCACCGACAAGCGCAAGGTGCGCCGCGATCTCGCCGACGTCTTTTGCTCCATCGAAGAGGGCGTCAAGGGCAAGCGCGCCGTCGACTGGCGTCTCGTCGACGAGGTCGCGCCCAATTCGAAATTCGAGGAGTCGGTCGCCGCCCGGGCGCAGGAATTCGCGGCGAAGTCGGGCTCAAGGTCCGCCGCGAAAGGCATAAGTCTGACGCCGCTCGACAGGACCTTCGGCGACGACGGCTCCGTCGCCTATTCGCTGGTCGAGGTTCAGCTCGACCGCGGGAAGGGGGTTGCGACCCTCACGATCCACGGGCCAGACACGGATGCGCCGGCCTCGGTCGAGGCGCTCCACGCAGAAGCCGCGAAGACATGGACCTTGCGCCTCGCGCGCGAGCTTGACGACGCGATCCTCCACCTCCGCCTCAACGAACTGGAACTCGGCGTGATCGTCTTCAAGTCGCAAGGCGATCCGGCCAGAGTGCTGGAGCATGAGGCTTTCCTCATGGCGCATCGCGACGACGACTGGTTCGCGCGCGAAATTCTTCTCTATTGGAAGCGCGTTCTAAAGCGCGTCGACCTTACCTCCCGTTCGCTCGTGGCGCTGATCGAGAACGGCTCTTGCTTTGCGGGCTTTCTGGCGGAGATCCCTTTTGCCTGCGATCGCAGCTACATGATGAAGGGCGAATTCGAGGGCGACAATCGCGCCCCCGCCGCCATCGCGCTCAGCGGCGGAAATTTCGGCCCGTTCCCGATGTCGAATGGACTGACCCGCCTGCAGACGCGCTTTCTCGGCGAGCCTGCGGCGGTTGACGCGGCGGCTGCCGAAAAGGGCGAACTTCTCGACGCGGAGGATGCGATGCGCCTCGGCCTCGTCACTTTCGCCTTCGACGACATCGACTGGGAGGACGAGGTTCGCATTTTTCTCGAAGAGCGCGCGAGCTTCTCCCCGGACGCGATGACGGGCATGGAGGCGAACCTGCGCTTTGCCGGTCCGGAGACGATGGAGACGCGCATTTTCGGCCGCCTCACCGCCTGGCAGAACTGGATTTTTCAGCGTCCGAACGCGGTCGGCGAGAAGGGCGCGCTCAAGCGCTACGGCACCGGCGTGCGGGGCGATTTCGACATGCGGCGCGTCTGAGGCCGGCCTTTCACGCATCGAGAAAAACACGAAACGTCAAGGAGCCCGAAATGTCCGAACTGCTCAATGTCAGTTACGATACGCTCATCCCGAACAACGTCAGCCTCTCGTCCGACCGGCGCGTGCTCAAAGCGCTGGAGAAGTGGCACCCCGGCTATATCAACTGGTGGAACGACCTGATTCCGAGAAATTTTCAGGAGAGCCCGGTCTATCTGCGGACGGCCGTCAGCGTCGATCCGAAAGGATGGGCGAAATTCGACTATGTGAAGATGCCGGACTATCGCTGGGGCGTGCTGCTCGCGCCGCAGGTTGAGGGGCGCACCGTTCCTTGTGGCGAGCACGCGGGCGAATTAGCTTGGCAGGAAATCCCGGGCGAATATCGGGCCATGTTGCGCCGCCTGATCGTCATTCAGGGCGACACGGAGCCCGCTTCCGTGGAGCAGCAGCGTTTCCTCGCCCGCTCCGCGCCCTCGCTTTACGACATGCGCAACCTTTTCCAGGTGAATGTCGAGGAGGGCCGCCATCTGTGGGCGATGGTCTACCTCCTGCACAAATATTTCGGCGCGGACGGGCGCGACGAGGCGGACGATCTGTTGCGCCGCCGCTCCGGCTCCGAGGAAGCCCCGCGCATGCTCGGCGCCTTCAATGAAGCGACGCCCGACTGGCTGTCGTTCTTCATGTTCACCTACTTCACCGACCGCGACGGCAAGATGCAGCTGGAAAGCCTCGCGCAGTCCGGGTTCGACCCGCTATCGCGCACCTGCCGCTTCATGCTGACGGAAGAAGCCCATCACATGTTCGTCGGCGAAACCGGCGTCGGCCGCACGATCGAACGCACCTGCGAGGCGATGAAAGCCGCCGGGATCGAAGATCCCAACGCCATCGACAAGGTGCGCGCGCTCGGCGTGATCGATCTGCCGACGATCCAGAAGAAGCTGAACCTCCATTACACGCTGTCGCTCGACCTGTTCGGGCAGGAGGTCTCGACCAACGCCGCCAACGCCTTCAACGCCGGCATCAAGGGCCGCTACATGGAGAGCCGACTCGAGGACGATCACAAGCTGATCAGCGACACCTATCGGGTATGGGACATCGAGGACGGGAAGCTCGTCCACAAAACCGTTCCGGCGCTGACCTCGATCAACATGCGGCTGCGCGACGATTACACCCGCGACGCGGCGGGCGGCGTCGGCCGCTGGAACAAGATCATCGAGAAGACCGGAATCAAGTTCGAGATGAAGCTGCCGCACGAAGCCTTCAACCGGAAGATCGGCGTTTTCGCGGACAAGCTGTTCGCGCCAAACGGCGAACTCCTGAGCGGGGAGGCTTACGATCGCGGCCTCAAGGACTGGCTGCCCACGCATGCCGACGGCGATTTCATCGAGTCGCTGATGAAGGCCTGCTACGAGCCCGGCCAGTACGCGAGCTGGATCGCCCCGCCGAAGGTCGGGATCGACAACAAGCCCGGCGATTTCGAATATGTGAAACTGCACATGGCGTGACCGCCGGGAACTCGACGCCGTGGCGTTGCGCCTCGTTCCCGCCAACGTTCGGCGGGAGCGGCGGCGCCAACCCCGGCGGAAGGCCGCTCGCAAGGCTTAAGCGATGAACAAGCCCCTCAAGCAACATCTGATCGACCCGGAAATCTGCATCCGCTGCCACGCGTGCGAAGCGGCATGCACAGTCGGCGCGATCGAGCACGACGAAGTCAACGTCGTCGTGAAGGCGGAGATGTGCAACGCCTGCATGGACTGCATTCCGGTTTGCCCGACCGGCTCGATCGACAACTGGCGTCTCGTCGAAACGCCATATTCGCTCCCCGACCAATATGGCTGGAGCGAACTGCCCCAGCAGGCGGATCTGCCGGAGAGCGTTTCGGAACTCGACGCCTCCGAGGAGGCGAGCGATCCGGAGGTTGCGAAGCTGCTGGCCGAGGCGCATGGCGGCGCGGGCGGACGCGCGCGCGCGCCGGCGAGCGCCTCAAAGCCCACGGTCAATCTTTATACCCTGGCGCGGCCCGCCGAGGCGACGGTCAAGGGCAATTACCGCCTGACCGCGGAGGGCTCCGAGACGGACGTGCGCCACATCATCCTCGACTTCGGCGCGCAGCCGATGCCCGTGCTCGAGGGGCAGAGCATCGGCATTCTCGCGCCCGGCCTCGACGCAAAGGGCAAGCCGCACCTGCCGCGGCTCTATTCGATATCGAGCCCGCGCGACGGCGAGCGGCCGAATTTCAACAATCTCTCGCTGACCGTGAAACGGGAGCCGGGCGGCCTGTGCTCGAATTATGTCTGCGACCTCAAGAGCGGCGACAAGGTCAAGGTCACCGGCCCGTTCGGCGCGACCTTTCTTATGCCCAACGACCCGAACGCGCGTCTGCTGATGGTCTGCACGGGGACGGGCTCGGCGCCCTTCCGCGCCTTCACCATGCGGCGGCAGCGGACCGCGACTCCGGGCGCGGGCGACATGGCGCTCTACTTCGGCGCCCGGACGCCCGACAGCCTTCCCTATTTCGGTCCCCTCAACAAAATTCCAGACCACGTGCTGCGCAAGCGGCTGGTGTTCAGCCGCGTCCCCGGCGCGCCGAAGGAATACGTTCAGGATCGGCTGATGAGGGAGGCGGAGGAGATCGCTGAACTCCTCAACGACTCCAACGCCCACATCTACATATGCGGGCTGCGGGGCATGGAGGAGGGCGTCGAGAAGGCCCTCGTAAACATCGCCGAGAGCGTTGGTCTTCCGTGGACGAGTCTGCGCAACGCCATGCGCGAAGAAGGACGATACCACGTCGAGACCTATTGACCCCCGGTGAGGACGTCCGCAGAACTATATTGCATGAATCGGCGGATGTGGGTACGATAAGCATTATGTTTCCGACGAGGGCGATCTCTCTTGGCTTCCATGAACGAGATCACGAATTTCCGCGGAGACGTCGTCGCTCCGCCTGATGGAGAGACTTCCGGCAGAGACGCTTTTGTCGCCCTCGTCGGGGACCGGGTGCGCAAGGCGCGTGAGCGGAAGGGCGTTACGAGAAAGATCCTGTCCGAGCTTTCGCGCGTTTCCCAGCGCTATCTCGCCCAACTCGAAGCCGGCGAAGGGAACATTTCGATCGCGCTCCTCTATCGCGTCGCGGCGGCGCTCGACCACCGCATCGAGTGGCTCGTGTCGGAGGAAGATCCCTGGGCCTCCGAAGCCGCGCAAGTGGCGTCGCTCTATGGTTCTGCAACTGCGACGCAGCGCCAGCGCGTGATGCAGATCCTAAGCCCGGACCGGCCGATGCATTTGCGCCGCCAGCGCGTTTGCCTGATCGGGTTGCGGGGCGCGGGGAAGTCGACGCTCGGACGCATGCTCAGCGAAAGCCTCGCCCTCCCCTTTATGGAGCTTAACCGCGACATCGAGGAACAGAGCGGCATGCCGGTCAACGAAGTCATGGCGCTCTATGGGCAGGAGGGCTACCGCCGCCTGGAACGGCAGGCCCTGGAGCGGATCGTGGCGAAGACGAACTCCGTGGTCCTCGCTGTGGCCGGGGGGATCGTCGCGGAACCTGAGACCTACAATTTCCTCTTACGCCACTTCCACACAATCTGGCTCAAAGCCTCGCCGGACGAGCATATGCAGCGCGTTCGCGCCCAGGGCGATGAACGGCCGATGGCCGGAAATCCAAAAGCGATGGAGGAACTGAACTCCATCCTCAAGAGCCGCGAAGCGCTCTATAGGCGCGCCGAGGCGACGGTGGACACGAGCGGCAAGTCCCTGCCCGAGAGCAAGGTCGAACTGATACGCGCCGTCAAGCAGCTCGGCGTCCTCTGAAGGAATCCGGTTGCCGCAAACAGGCTGCCGCCCTCGGCCGAGAACCAAACGGAACAGGGTTCGAAATCCCGGCGACGGGGGCGTCTCGTGCTTGCATTATAGCGCTATTGCATGCAATATATATCATGTTCTGTTGTGCGGCGCGTCGGCTGGGCAGAACGCGCCGCCTTAAGCGAAAGCCACAGACCGAAGACTTTTGGCGGCAACGAAGATGGGAGGAATCGGCGTGAACGAGTTCCATCGTCCAGGGGGCCGCCGAGGTTCCCGCGCCTCCGGAGATTTTCAACTTCGCGGATCATCTACTCGCGGCGAACGCCGGCCGACCCGACAAGGTCGCGTTTGTCGACGAGGAGGGCGCTCTCACCTATGGCGAGCTCGCTGACCGCGCCCGGCGCTTTGCCGCCGCCTTGCGCGCTTCCGGCGTCAAGCGCGAAGAGCGGGTGCTCATATTGATGCTCGACAGCCTCGATTGGCCCGTCGCATTCCTGGGATCGATCTACGCCGGCGCGGTTCCGGTCGCGGTCAACACGCTTCTGACCGATGACGACTATGCCTACATGCTTGAACACTCGCGAGCGCAATCCGCATTCGTCAGCGGCGCGCTCAAGGGCGTCCTGCGAGGGGCGCTGACGAAGTCGGACCATGAGGTCCACAAAGTCATCGTGTCGCGTCCAACCAGCCCGCTCGACTTCGGAGAGACCGAGTTCGAGGCGTTTATGAACTCATCGGGCCCGATGACGCGCGCCGCTCCGACGAGGGCCGATGAGCCCGCCTTCTGGCTCTATTCCTCCGGGTCGACGGGGCGGCCAAAAGGAACTGTCCATTCCCACGCCAACCCTTACTGGACGGTTGAGCTCTACGGTAAGCAAATCCTGGGGCTCCGCGAAGACGACGTGTGCTTTTCGGCCGCGAAACTCTTTTTCGCCTACGGCCTCGGCAACGCTCTGACGTTCCCGATGAGCGTCGGCGCCACGACCCTACTGTTCAGCGGTCGCGCGACCCCCGACGCAGTGTTCGACCGATGGCGCGGCGCCATCGGCGGCATGAAGCCGACGATCTTTTATGGCGCGCCGACCGGCTATGCGGGCATGCTCGCGTCCCCCGGGCTGCCCAAGCGCGAGGAAGTTTCGCTGCGACTTGCGTCGTCGGCCGGCGAGGCGCTCCCCGCCGAAATCGGCGAGCGATTCAAGCGGCGGTTCGGGGTCGACATTGTCGACGGGATCGGTTCCACGGAGATGCTGCATATTTTCATCTCGAACCTCCCCCATAAGGTTCGATACGGCACGACGGGATGGCCTGTCCCGGGATACCAGATCGAACTGCGGAGCGACGACGGCGGTCCCGTGCCGGACGGGGAGCCCGGTGACCTCTATATTCATGGGCCCTCAGCCGCGCTGATGTATTGGGGAAATCGCGAGAAGACGCGGGAAACCTTCCAGGGCGGTTGGACGAAGGCTGGCGACAAGTACATTCACAATGCCGACGGCAGTTTCACCTATGCCGGACGCAGCGACGATATGCTGAAGGTCAGCGGCATCTATGTCAGCCCCTTCGAGGTCGAGGCGACGCTGGTGCAGCATCCCTCCGTGCTCGAAGCCGCGGTGATTGGCGTCGCAGACGCCGATGGTCTGACAAAGACAAAGGCTTTTGTCGTGCTACGCCCCAACAAGCAAGCCAGCGAGGCGCAGTTGAAGGAGTTCGTGAAGGACCGCTTGGCTTCTTACAAATATCCGCGGATTTATCGAATTCATCGCCGAGCTCCCGAAGACCGCAACAGGGAAAATCCAGAGATTCCGACTACGCGAGGCCGAATCCAAGTTGCCGAAGACTGAAACAGGCCATAACGCGCCGGCGAATGGAGCGCCTGGGCGGTCGGCCTAAATCTTTGCAAGCCGCCTCTCGAGCGCTTCGTAGAGCGGATTGGCGGCGTCGAATATCTGCTCCACAGCCGAGACGCTGACACGGCCCGCGCCTTTCACGACTAGCCATGCCGCAAGATCAGCCGCTTTGTCGCGGCTGCAATGGAGCGCGAGGAAACCGTGCGCGTCGACCGCTTGGCCGTAGGCGGGCGTCGCGCCGAATCTAGCTTGCGCCTCTTCCTCGATACCTTGGATTCCGGCGAGAAGTCGCGCGCGCACCTCGCGCAACCGCCGCCCCGCCTCGCTCGCCACAATACGGTCGAGGATAGCGCGAGCGGAACTCGCGAGCCTCTGGCCCCCAGGGAGCGGCAAGCGACGCAACCAGATTTGCCTGAGACTTCAGGATCAGGCCGTCGTCCAGAGTTTTTAGCGCGTTGGCGGCAAGCGTCGCGCCGGTCGTCGTGATGTCCACAATGACCTCGGCCGAGCCCGCCGCAGGGGCTCCCTCGGTCGCGCCAAGACTTTCGACAATCCGGTAGTCCGCGACCCCGTGTTCGGCAAAGAACCGTCGCGTCAGATTTACATATTTGGTCGCGACCCGGATACGGTCGCCGCGCTTTGCCCGATAGACCGAAGCGACGTCCTCGAGGTCAGCCATGGTGCGTACGTCGATCCAGGCCTGCGGTGCGGCAACGACGACGTCGGCGCGACCAAACCCCAAAGGCGCCAAAAGTTCGAGCCGTGCGTCCGGCGCCTTCTCGCGGACGAGATCTTCCCCCGTGACCCCGAAATGCGCCGCTCCGACGGCGAGTTGCGCAACGATCTCCGACGCGGAGACGAAAGCAACCTCGATATTGGGAAAACCGGCAAGCGCTCCGCGATAATCGCGCGCGCCGCGGCCCGGCGCCCATTCGAGCCCCGCTCGGGCAAAAAACTCAGCGGCCTGTTCCTGCAGGCGTCCCTTGGACGGCACGGCGAGAACGAAAGGCGGCTGGATCGGAGACGTTGCGTCGAAGCCCATCAGCGCGCTCCGGGCAAACGATCGAGCGCGATGGCTGCGCCGACCGCCGGAATGTCCGCCGACGCGCCAAGCCGACGCGCGAGTCCATCATAGCGTCCGCCGCCAAGCACCGGCCTTGCGTCCGGGCGAGAGGCGTCGCGCGCCTCAAACACGAAACCTGTGTAATAATCGAAATCCCGAACAAAGGAGGCGCTGAACCGGGTGTTCGCGAGATCTACGCCGCGAGCGGCGATGAAGCCGTTGCGGCGCTCGAAAACATCGAGCGCCGCCGCGAGATCAAGCCCGGCGGCATCGAAGAGTTGTGCAAGCCTCAGCACCGCCTCGTCAGGGTCGCCGGAAATGGCGAGATAGGCCTCGAGCACCTGACGCTTTTCAGCCGGCACGGACTCCCCGGAGCGAAGGGACGCCTGTTCAAGGAATCGGTCGGCGATCTCGCCCGCCGTTCGGCCGCCGACCGCGTCGATGCCGGCGATCGACAACAGATCCTCGACCAGGGCCTTGGCTCCAGCGTGATCCGTGCTCTCCAGCGCCGCCAGCACACCCGGCTGGGCCACGGCGCTCGGACCGGGGCGATCCAGAATGGCCGCCAAATCCTTACCTTGAGCAACGCCGCGACGAAGGCGTCGGCGCCAGATTTCCGATAGACCCAGCGCCCCAAGCAGCCCGTCGAACAATTGGGCGTCGCCTAGCCGAGCCGTCAGCGGCCCGCCGACGGCTATTGCCGCCTCCAGCGCAAGAGCAAAAACCTCCGCATCCGCCGCCTCGACGTCCGTGCGGCCAAAACTTTCGAGGCCTGTCTGCGTGCGCTCTCCCCCCTCGGCCTGGGCGCGAAACACTGGACCGAGGTAGGAATATTCCACGACGCGTCCCGCTTCGCCTGTCGCGAGGTAATGACGGCAGACTGGAATTGTATATTCGGGCCTCAGGCATAGCTCCTCGCCCGAGGCGCCGGAGGTGAGAAACAGCCGCCCACGGACCTCCTCCCCTGACATGTCGAGAAAGATCGACGCCGGCTGGAGAATTGCGGGCTCGATCCGGGAAAAGCCGGCGTCAAGGAAATGTTCGAGCGCCCGCTCGCCCGCGGATGCGGGCGCATTGGCCGCGACGTCGATTTCGCTCGCTTGCAAGGGACATATCCTTGAGATTCGGGGCTGTCTTTACCAAAGTCCCCGGGCAAGCGCAGTAGTTTTCCCCCTTGAAGGTGAATGCGTCCCGAGGCGCCGAGCGGTCTTGCCGCCACGCTCCCGGCATGATCCGATGCCAAGGGCCGGCCGGCTTTCCCAGAATCGTAGGTTCCAGATTGCGCTCACCGCCTTCTGTCCTGTTGTCCTTTGCGCGCCTGATGGCGTTGGCGCTCCTCCTGCTCGCGGGCGTCGCGAGGGCGGACGACAGCAAGCCGCTCGATCTGGACACGGTGCGAGCGACGCTGGCGAACATCGACACGACGCTGAAGAATCCGGATCTGAAGGATTCTGACCTGCAGCAGTTGCGGCAGTTGAACGATCCGCTCGGGAACGATCTGCAGGGCGCGATCGCGAACCTCACGCCCGCTCTCGCCGCGTCCACAAAGCGGCTCGCCGAACTAACGCCCAAGACCAAGGAGGGCGAGAAAGCGCCCGTCACGCAGGACGACGCCGCGGCGGCGGAGCTCAAAGCCGAACAAAAACGCCACGACGAGCTCGATTCCAAGCTGCGGACGGCCAAGGCCTTGCTGCTCCAGGTCGACGACAACACCGCCCATATCGTCGCAAGAAGACGACAGCTTTTCGCCAGCGAGACGTTCGCGCGCGCATCAAGCGTCTTCGATCCGCAATTCTGGATCAGCGTCGCGCGCGAAATCCCGAGCGACGCTCGCGCGATGAAGGAGATGCTCAGCGACTGGGCCTCCGGAGTCGCCGGAAGCGTCACAGCGATTCAGGCGCTGATCGGGGCTGGCGCGGTCGTCCTGCTCGTGTTGCTGTCGATCCCCTTGCGATGGGCCGCCCGCCGGGTCATCGATCGCGACGCGAACGCCAAACCGACCCGGCTTCAAAAGGCGCTGGCCGCAGCTCTTACGATCATAACGCTGGGCACGCTTCCGACGCTTGGCTTGTTTGCCCTCTCCGCGGCGCTCGCCTTCCTGCATCCGTCCTCGCCTCGCCTGGAGGGCCTGTTCAACGCAGCCTTCCTGGGCGCACGGCTGCTGATCGGAATGAACGCGTTCGGCTGGGCGATGTTGGCGCCCAGAGCCGAAGCCTGGCGCATCGTTCCTGTCGGCGACCGAGCCGCGCGCGTCATTTTCAGCGCGATCATGAGCGTCGTCGCGATCTGGGCCGTGGAGCGGCTGATCGAGCCCGCGGCGGACGCCGTTTTTTCCTTCAACCTCGCCGTCGCGGCGCGGGCGCTCGGCGCATTGCTCGTCGCGCTCATCGCGGCCCAGGCGCTAAGGCGGCTCGCCGCTCCCTTTCATGCCGACACGCCCGCGCAGGCCGATACGCTGGCGTCCTTCCGCACCCTCGGATGGATCGCGACGTTCGTTCTCTTCCTCGCTACGGCCATGGGTTATGTCGCCTTCGCGGCTTTTCTGATCAACCAGTCAATCTTCCTCACGTTCCTCGGCTGCATCCTCTACCTCATCGACACGATCGTCCGTGAAGGCGCTGAGATGCTGCTGAAGCCCGACGCGCGGGTCGGCGCCCGGCTTATCACGATGGTCGGCCTGCGCCGCAACGTGCTGGCGCAAATCGTCGTCATCATTCAGGGCCTCGTCCGCGTCCTTATCCTTATCATAGCGGCGGCCGCGGTGCTGGAGCCGTGGGGCGTCGAATCGCAGGATCTGGCGACGACGCTGCGCTCCGCCTACTTCGGGTTCTCGGTCGGGGGCGTAACGCTCTCGGTCTCCTCGACGATCGCCGCGCTCGCGGTCTTTGCCGTTGGCGTGTTCGTGACGAAGCTCGTGCAGGGCTGGCTCACCCAGCGGTATCTGCCCAGTACGCGGCTCGACACGAGCATCGGCAATTCGATCAGCACGATCGTCGGCTACGTCGGGGTGATCCTGGCCGCGCTCCTCGCCGCGTCCCAGATCGGGATGGACATGCAGAAGCTTGCGATTGTCGCGGGCGGCCTGTCGGTCGGCATTGGCTTTGGACTTCAGACGATCGCCAGCAATTTCGTCTCGGGCCTCATCCTTTTGTGGGAGCGCGGCATAAGGGTTGGCGACTGGATCGTTGTCGGCAGCGACCAGGGCTTCGTGCGTCGCATCAATGCTCGCGCGACCGAGATCGAGACTTTCGATCGCTCGACCGTAATCGTGCCGAACTCCAACCTCGTGACCGGCGTCGTCAAGAACTGGGTGCATAACGGCCGGATCGGCAGGCTCGTCATTCCGGTCAGCGTGACCTTCGACAGCGACATCGACCGGGCGCGCGAGATACTCATCGCCTCGGCGAAGGCTCAGGACGAAGTCGTGGCCATACCTGCGCCGAGCGTCTATTTCACCGAATTCGGCGACTGGGCGTTCAAGCTCAGCCTGATCTGCTTCGTGGAGGACATCCAAGTCGGGGAGAGAGTGAGAAGCGAGATCAATTTCGAGATCCTGCGGCGGCTGCGGGAGGCGAACATCGCGATTCCCTACCCGGCGCTGACAGCGAACGCGCCGCTCCGCTACGCACCTGAACCGCCCCCGCCCAAGCCAGAAGGGACCTAAGCCTCCCAGTCTTATGTCACGCCGACCCGACCCGCCTCCCAACCGATGATTGCCTGCTTGCGAGCGAGCCCCCAATGGTAGCCGGTGAGAGCGCCTGAGCGCCCAAGCACCCGATGACAGGGCACGACGAAGGAGATCGGATTTTTCCCGACGGCCGCTCCAACGGCGCGCGCCGCTTTCGGACGGCCGACTTTGCGAGCGATGTCGGAATAGGTCGTGGCGCAGCCCATCGGCACTGCGAGCAGCGTCTCCCAGACACGGATCTCGAAATCCGTCCCAATCATGACGAGTCGAAGGGGCGTCTCGGGCCGCCATCGTCCCGGCTCGAAGGCGCGCGAGGCGTAAGGCGCTGTCTGTTCCGCATCCTCGACGAAACGGGCGCGGGGCCAGCGGCGCATCATGTCGGCGAGCGCTGCTCCACGGTCGCCGTCGACGAAGCCGAGGCCCGCCATGCCGCGGGGCGTCGCAACCACGACCGCCTCGCCGAATGGGGAGGAATGATAACCGTAAGACAGGGTCAGGTCATCGCGCCGATAGTCGCCCGGCGTTAGGGCTTCATGGGTGACGAAAAGATCGTGCAACCGACTGGGACCGGAAAGACCCACGTCGTAAGCGGCGTCGAGGACGCTCGCCGAATCGCGAAGAAGCTCGCGCGCCCGCTCGATGGTGATCGCCTGCAGGAACGTTTTGGGCGTCAAGCCTGCCCAACGCTTGAAGACGTGCTGGAAATGCGAGGGAGAGAGGCCGACCTCATCGGCGATGTCCTCGACCGAAGGCTGATCTCGCCAACGTGTCGAAATCACCTCGATGGCGCGTTTGACGGTCGCATAATCCGTGGCCGCAGAGGGAAGGCTAGGCATGTCGAGCATCTCGAAACTCCGGGATTCTGAAGCTGGAATCTGCCGGAAATCGCGCAAAGCCTCCACCCGAAAACGACTGTCAGGCGTCCTCAAACAGGCCGGTGGGCAAACCGTCGATGCTCAGGACGTTTTCCTCCCGCCGATAGGCTTCGAGCCCCTCTTCGCCCTTGGCGCGCGACCAGTTTTCGAGCGAGGGCCGCTCGCCTTCATAGCGGAAGAGGGGAACGCCGTAGCCGCAGGAAGTCTGAATCCGGTCAACGGCGAGGCGGACGATCTGGCGCGCGCCGAGAGGCTCAATCTCGTGGAAGGCGGTTGCAAGAATTTCTCGATAGCCGGCACTGCCGGGAAACAGAAATTCGCCGCGACCATAAAGTCGCAAAATGTTCGGGGGTCCGTCGAAGGCGCAAAACATGATGGTCAGCCGTCCGTCGGCCCTCAAATGCGCAGCGGTCTCGGCGCCGCTGCCGGTGCGATCGAGATAAGCCACCGTATGGTCGTCAAGAACCGCAAGGGCGCTCGACTCGCGCGGCGAAATATTGACCCGGGCGCCGGGCGCGGCGGAGGCCGTGAAGAAGATGCGCTGCCTGGCGATGAAGTCGCGGACGCCCTGGTCGATGGAGGGAAGGACTTTGGCCATAGGTCCGAAGGATACAGCATACGCGCGAGGACGAAAACCCCGCCCGGAGCCGATCCAGCAATGACGCTGAAGATAGACCGGGCGGCGATGGAGCCCGCCTTCAGACGAGTTCCTGCTGCACAAGCGTGACCCAGTAGGACGATCCCAGCGTCAGGATCTGGTCGTTAAAGTCATAGTTCGGCGTATGGACGTCGTGGGACGAGCCGTCGGGGTTGACGCCGTTGCCGATCATGATGAACGAGCCGGGGCGCGCCTCTAGCATGAAGGCGAAGTCTTCCGACCCCGTAATAAGCGGCGCCTCGGGAAGCACTTTGTCAGCGCCGACGAGCGTCCTTGCCGCCGCGACCGACGCCTCGGTTTGCTCGTTGTGGTTGACCAGCGGGGGGTAACGCCTCTGGTAATCAACCTCGGCCGTGCAACCGTAGGCCTGAGCGAAGGTCTGCGACAGGTCTCTTAGCCTCTTCTCCAAGAGATCGCGGATCTCAGGTTTGTAGGATCGCGCCGTGCCGTAGAGCGCGACCTCCGCGGGAATGACATTCGGCGAGCCTGGATCCCCGCCCTGCACGCTGCCAATGCTGAGGACGGCAGTGTCGATCGCGGGCACGTTTCGTCCGATGATCCCCTGCAAGCCAAGAATGAGATGCGCAAGCGGCATAGTTGGGTCGGTCGCCCTATGCGCGCCTGCCCCGCCGTGACCCCCTGTGCCCTTAAGCCGGATCGTCCAGGTGTCGCTCGCCGCCAGGAACGGCCCCGGCCGCGTGGCGAAGACGCCGGCCGGAACGCCCGGAGCATTGTGCATGCCGTACACGGCTTCGACGGGAAAACGGTCGAACAGCCCTTCCTCCACCATCAGTTTCCCGCCCCCGAGTCCTTCCTCCGCCGGCTGAAAGATGAAATGCACGACGCCGCCGAAATCGTCGCGATGCTCCGAAAGATAGCGCGCCGCGCCGAGCAGCATCGCGGTATGGCCGTCATGGCCGCAGGCGTGCATCTTGCCGGGAACCTCGGAACCATAGGCCCTGCCGGGAACCTCGCGGATGTGCAGCGCGTCGAGATCGGCGCGGAGCCCGATCGAACGTTGGCCAGGCTTCGCACCCTTCAGCGTGCCGACGACGCCAGTCTTCGCGATACCCTCGGCCACCTCGACGCCCCAGCCGCGAAGCTTGTCGGCGACGAGCTTCGCCGTGCGCGTTTCTTCGAAACCGGTCTCCGGATGGCGGTGAATGTCGTGACGGATCGCGACGAGCTCCGGCTCGTAACGCTTCATGTCTTCGGCGACGGGCGAAGCTGTCATGATCGTCGTTTCCATTTCTTTCGGGTTGCGGCTTAGCGCGGCAGGGGCGCGTCTTTCGTTTCGGGAATCATCAGGATCGCGACGATTCCAATGAGATTGGCGAAGATTAAGTACCAGGCGGGCGAAATCGGATTGCCCGTCGCATGGATCAGCCAGGCAATGATCGGCTGCGTCGTCGCGCCGAATATCGTGACGCCAAGAGCGTAGGACACGGAAAGGCCCGCGCTTCGCACCGACGCCGGCAGGATCTCGGGGATGACGACCAGCATGATCGAGCCCAAGGAACCGACGGCGGTCAGCACGGCCGTCGTTCCCAGCAGAACCAGCGGCGTCCTGACGGCGTTGATGAGCAGGAACGCCGGATAGATCGCCAGGATCGAGACGACCTTCGGCCAGATCATGAGCGGCCTGCGCCCGATGCGATCCGAAAGCCACCCGCCGATCAGGCTGAACACGAACATGCTCAGTCCGACCATCAGAGTCGCCGCGAGCGAGACGCTGGTTGGCATTTTCAGTGTCGTGATCGCATAGGTCGTGATGTAGTTGAGAACGTAAACGCCGACCGTGCCCGAACTGATCAGCAGAAAAGACAGGATGAAGGGACGCAAATGCTTTACCAATAGCGTTGACAGCACGGAACCGATGGTAGGATGGACCATGGGCGCGTTTCTATCGAGCGTTTCGGGCATTTGCAGACGCATCACGAGCGCGACCGGAACGATGAGGATTCCGACCAGGAAGGGGATGCGCCAGCCCCACGCGTGCATCTGCTCCTTGGACAGCAAGAGCGCGAGCCCCAATCCGAGCGCTCCCGCCATAAGAATCGAAAGACCTTGACTGGCCAGCTGCCAGCTTGCGTACAGACCCCGCTGATCGGACGGCGCCGCCTCGATCAGAAATGAGGTCGCCGGACCGACCTCGCCTCCAAGCGCAAATCCCTGAAGAAGCCGGGCCGACACAACGAGAATTGGAGCAAACATTCCAATCGCGGCATAAGGCGGCGTTAGCGCGATCACGAGCATGCCTATCGCCATGAGCGTGACGGTCAGCATCATCGCGGGCTTGCGGCCGGCGCGATCCGCGTAGGCGCCGATGATAATGCCGCCGAGCGGGCGGGTCACGAAGCCGACCCCAAAAGTGATCACAGACAGCATCAGGCTGATGAAGGCGTCCTTAGACGGAAAGAACGCCTCTCCGATCATCACGGCGAAGAACGCATAGGTCGTGAAATCGTAGAATTCGAGGACATTGCCTGCGATTGCGGCCGCGACATTCGTCTTGGACATTTTTGCCGGCGCATCGGCCCCAGACGCGATTGTCGTCAGATCAAGGTTCGCCATCAGCCGCCTCGGTATCGTCCGACCCTCAGTCTTGGCCGGAAAGCCGCCAGCCAAGAATCACTTTTTCGTGTTCCGGGCACAGACCGTGCGCAGCGTCAACTATCTGCTATCAGTCAAGGACTCCCAGCCCCAGGCGAGCAGCGGCAAGGCGTCCTTTGCGAAAGCGCAGAGATCGCCCACCAGTTCCGGCGTCGCCACCCGGCCCTCGATAACTGGCCGGACACAAACGAACGAACGCAGCCGCGCAGCGGCCGCGATATCGGGATCCTCGATCTCCTCAAGACCGCGCGGGGCGCGTTTCAGGGAATCTTCCTCGGAGAGCACAAGGCCGTTCTTCCCGAGCTTCGCCGTCATGCGCTTGAAGGCCTCGGCCCCGCGGACGGCGGACGCGCGCAATCGCGCGAGCTCGTGTGGATCGGGCATGTAGAAGCCCGCCGCGAAGAAGCATTCCTTCGGCGAGAAGTGAAAATAGAGAATGCCGGCGTCACTCTTCAATCCGCTGCGGCTCAGCGCGATTCCGGCGCTGGTCTTGTAGGGGTCTTTGTTGTTGGAGAAACGGACATCGCGATGAATGCGGAAGACGGACGACTTCCGGTCCCCTTTGATCGGAATCTTTCGCTTTCGCTAGCCTCTGGACGACGTCCTCGACGAGGTCGCCCAGCGGCCCCTTGATTTCTGTCTCGTAAATCTCCCGGTTAGCCTCGAACCATTCCTTCGTCTGGTGAAAGGCGAGCGCGGTGAAGAACGGCAGCGCCTGCGGGCCGAACCCCTGAAAGGTCATCAAGGCTTCCTTCGACCTTTCAAGCAAGACCTGCGGGCGCGGGGCCGCCGCTCGCCCAGTCCAGATATTCGATCGTGTGAGCGACGGGAACACTCACGCCCGAGGCGATCTGGGTGATGCAACCGATGTTGCCCGCGGCCACCGCGTCCGGCTTGACCCGGCCGATGCTGGCGACCTTCCGATCGCGGAGCGCGCCCGCGATCTCAGGCTGAAGGATGTTGTAGGTTCCAGCCGAACCGCAGCAGAGATGCGGGTCCGGAATGGGCCGTGCGTCGAAGCCCGCCCGACGCAGGAGCGCTCTTGGCTGGTCAACGATCTTCTGCCCGTGCTGCAACGAACAAGCCGCATGGTAGGCGATGACAAGCGGGCGCGGGGCGGAGAAACTTAGGTCGAGCGTCCCGAGGACTTCGCTGACGTCTTTCGACAGCGCCGAGACCCGCTCCGCCTTTTTGGCGTAAGCGGGATCGTCGCGGAGCATGTAGCCATAGTCCTTGATCGTCGAACCGCAGCCCGAAGCGGTGACCACGATCGCCTCAAGTCCGTCGCCATCCATCTCCCGCGTCCATGCGTCAATGTCGGCGCGGGCCTGAGCGAGGGCCCTCGCCTCGTAGCCCATGTGATGTGCGAGCGAGCCGCAGCAGCCCTCGCCTTTCGGAATCAGGACTTCGATTCCTGCTCGATTGAGGAGACGAATTGCAGCCTCGTTGATCTGCGGCGCGAGCACGCTCTGCGCGCAGCCAGAGAGAAGCGCCATGCGGCGGCGCGGCTGGCTCTGCCGTTCGGGCGCGAACACCCCGGGCGCCGTGCCGGCGACGCCGGACGGAAGCGCACGCGGCGCGAGCCTCAGCATCGCGCCGATCCGAGGCCCCAGGCCCGGCAGGCGTTCCAGCACGGGCTGGAGGAACCGCCCGATCGAAGCCAGGCCCAGCGCGGCGCGAAAAGCTGCAGGCGATGGCAGAAGCCGGACCAGTATGGCTCGAATAGCTCTATCCCCGATCGGTCGGGCGTACCGCTCTTCCACGCGCACGCGCGCATCGTCGATCAGGCGCCGGTAATCGACCCCGGACGGGCACGTCGTCATGCAGGATAAGCAGGATAGGCAATGGTCGATCGGCCAGACATCTTCGGGTTCCGGCTTTCGCCCTGATTCGAGCAGGTCCTTGATGAGATAGATGCGGCCGCGCGGGCTGTCGCGCTCGTCCCCGCCCACCACGTAGGTCGGGCAGGTCGCAGTGCAAAAGCCACAATGGACGCAGGAGCGAAGGATGCCCTCGAGCTCCTTTGTGTGCGGATCGGCAAGTGCGGCTGCGGAAAATTGCGTTTGCATCACACGCCTGGATAGACTCGGCCGAAGTTGAGCACGGCGCCCGGATCGAAACTCGCCTTGACCCCACGCGCGAGCCTCAACTCCAGATCGGTCGGCGGCTGGAATACAGCGACCCGGCGGCGGAAAGCCTCGCTCGCCCGCATGAGCGTCGCATGTCCCCTGCCCGGGGGAATTGCCGTGCGCACGGCTGCGGCTGCCTCTTCTGTCTCCCCCGTCGCGAGCCAGACGAGCCCGCCACCCCAGTCGAAACAATGCGCCAGCGCCACTTCCCTCAGCCGAACCATGAACCCCGGCGCCTCGGAAGGGGCGAGGTTCACGCGCCAGACGGCGCGATCGCGTGGCTCAGCCAGATGCTCGACGTCTCGGATCGAACGCCACAGCGCCTGGGACTTGTGCGCCTCGATCGTCCGCGTTTCTCCGTATGCTCGCATCAGCGGAACCAGACGTCCGGCACGATAGGTGACGGATTCGCCAAATCCCTCCAGCCGCAAAGCCGCGCGCGATAGAGGATCGCCCATTCCCGGTCCGAGCCAGGCGGCGCCGCTGACGCCATAAGGCGAGCCGAGCGCCGCCGTCATGACCGCCACTGCCTGCTCGTCGTCAAGACCCGAGACGACCAGCGTCGTCTCGGCCTCAGGCTTCGGCAACAGTTTCAGGGTGACCTCTGTCAGCACGCCGAGCGTGCCATTGGCGCCGCAGTTGAGTTTGGTGAGATCGAGGCCGGTGACATTCTTGGTCACGCGACCGCCGCAGCGGATCGTCTGGCCCAGTCCATTCACCAGCTTCAGGCCGAGGACGCCATCGCGCACCGCGCCTGCGCTCACCCTCCGCGGACCCGAAAGGTTGGTCGCGACCATGCCTCCCGCCGTCGGCTCGCCGTCTCCGCCCCAAAGCGCCCGCGGACGCATCGGCTCAAAGGGCAGAATTTGTCCCCTCTGGCCGATCACCGCCTCAAGCGAATCGAGCGAGGCCCCAGCTTGCACGCAGATCGTCATTTCAGCCGGAGCGTAGAAGACGACGCCGGAAAGCTTCGTCATCGAAATCCTGCGTGCGCCCTCACGCACGCGGCCGTAGCCCCCGAGCGCGTCGCCGCCGACGACATCGAGCCTCACGCCATCCGCGCAGGCGGAGCGCACGATCCGTTCGACCTCGTCGTTGTTTTCCGGCTGTTCCACCTCGCTCATGCAGCGCTTTTCGTGAGCGGGAAAACCTTGGCGGGGTTGAGCCGTTCCTCCGGATCGAACACGACGCGCACGCGACGCTGCTGGTTCAGTTCCTCAGGCGTAAACTGGCGGGGCATCAGATCGCGCTTTTCTATGCCGACGCCGTGCTCGCCCGTGAGACATCCTCCAAGCTCCACGCACATGGACAGGATGGCCATGCCGGCAGCCTCCGCCTTTTCGGCCTCGACGGGATCATTGACGTTGTAGAGAACAAGGGGATGCATGTTTCCGTCGCCAGCATGGAAGACATTGGCGACGCGCAAGCCGTAGCTGTCGCAGATCTCACCTGTCCGCTTCAGCGCCTCCGGCAGCTGTCCGGTCGGCACCGTGCCATCCATGCAGATGTAGTCTGCGATGCGCCCAGTCGCGCCGAAAGCCGACTTGCGCCCTTTCCAAATCTGCGCGCTTTCCATTGCGGACATCGATTCCCTGACGGTCCGAACATTGTGGGCCCGTGCGATGGCGCCGATGCGGCCGAGTTGCGCCTCGATCTCGGCTTCACTCCCTTCAACCTCAACGATCAGCATCGCCTCGACATCGAGCGGATAACCGGCCTTGGCGAAATTCTCGCAAATGTGAATCGCCTCGCGGTCCATATATTCCATTGCGACCGGCACGATGCCCTTACCAATGATATCCGCGACGCACTCTCCCGCCTCCTCCGCAGAATCGAAACCAAAGAGAACCGGGCGCGCCCCTTCCGCCGCCCGGACTAGGCGCACCGTCACCTCGGTCACGATTCCAAGCTGGCCTTCGGAGCCGCAGACGAGGCCAAGAAGATCATACCCCGGAGCATCCATCGCCGGGCCGCCAAGGTCGAGAACCTCGCCGTCCACCGTAACGAGACGAACGCCGAGCAAGTTGTTGGTCGTAACGCCGTATTTAAGACAATGCGCGCCGCCTGAATTCATGCCGACATTGCCGCCGATCGTGCACGCCAGCTGCGAAGAAGGGTCCGGCGCATAAAAGAAGCCTTCGGGCGCGACCTCGTTCGAGATCGCAAGATTAGTGACCCCAGCCTGAACGCGCGCATAGCGATCCTCAAGATTAACCTCGAGGATCCGGCTCATCTTAGTCAGGGCGACGACCACCGCATCCTCCTGCGGGATCGCGCCGCCGGAAAGCGATGTACCGGCGCCGCGCGGAATGACGTTGACCCTCTGGTCTCGGCAATAGCGCATGACTCGCGCGACTTCTTCAGTCGTTCGCGGCAACACGACGGCTAATGGCAAGCGGCGATAGGCGGTCAGCGCGTCCGTTTCGAACGCGCGGCGCCCCGACTCGTCCGCGATAAGGCATTCCGGCGGCAACATCGCCGCCAGCCCCTCGAGAATGGAATCGCGGCGCAACAGGATGTCGGCGTCGGGAACGGGGAATGCGATATGCGACATGGCTCACACCTCGACGGGTTGCCTCGCCATTCCGACGATGCCGAAAACCCGTTTGTAGCGCTCGATCTCTTCCCACGGCCCGAGTTGTTTGTTCGGGTTGTCGGAAAGCTTGACCGCTGGCCGACCCTCTGCTTCCACGACCTTGCACACAAGCGAAATCGCCTTGAGATCGCCGTCGACTCCGGCGGACGCGCAGCCAATGAAATCGTTGGTCAGGTTGGTGCCCCAACCGAAGGACAGATTGACCTCGCCGCGAAGCGCGCGAGCAGATTCTTCAATCGTGTCGATATCCATCGCGTCCGAGAGGACCACCAGCTTGTCGCGCGGATTCCGGCCCCGGGAGCGCCACCACTCGATGAGCTCACGCGCAGCCCCGATGGGCTCTTTGGAATCGGGGCGCGCGCCCTTCCAGTCGGCCACCCAGTCCGGCGCGTCGCGGAGAAACGCAGTCGAACCGAAACAGTCGGGTAGGACGACGAGAAGATTGCCGCCATACATTTTCGCCCAGTCGCGAAGCACTTTGTACGGCGCTTCCCGAAGCTCCTCGTCGCTGTCTGCGATGGCTCCATACACCATCGGTAGCTCGTGAGCGTTGGTGCCTATCGCCTCGAGCCCGGTATCCATCGCGTGTTTGACGTTGGAGGTGCCGATAAAATTCTCGCCTAGACCCTCTTGCAAGGCTTCCACGCACCAGCGTTGCCACAGGAAGCCATGGCGACGACGGGTGCCGAAATCCGAAACCTTTAGCGGACCCTCTTTCGCAAGCCCACGAAGCCTCTCCACCTTAGACCAGAGTTTTGCTTTGGCTCGCGCATAAAGTAGATCGAGATCGAAGCAACTCATCGTTCGCATGGCGGCGCGAGCGCGCAATTCATTGATAATGGCGAGAGCTGGAATTTCCCACATCGTCGTCTCCGCCCAAGGTCCCGCGAACCGCAATTCGTATTGCCCATTGCGTTTCGTCAATTCATATTCGGGTAGGCGGAAATTAGCGAGATATTCCATGAAGGCGGGTTCGAAAATCTGGCGCGTCCCGTAGAAACTGTTGCCCGCGAGCCAGATCATCTCGTTCTTCGCAAGTCTAAGCGCACGAGCGTGGTCAAGCTGATCAATAAGCTCCCGCTCATCGATAATTTCAGCTAGCTTGATCGAATCTGTTCTGTTGATGAGCTGGAAAGTCACGCGCAGCTTCGGATGCATTTTCCAGATCATCTGGAGCATCAGGAGTTTGTAGAAATCCGTGTCCAAGAGCGTGCGGACGGCGGGGTCGATCCGAAAGGTGTGATTGTAGACGCGGGTTGCGATATCCGTAGCCATCGTGCGAGCTTACGAAGCCGAAAGGGAGGCGACAAGGGGCCTGCGCCGGGTTCGTTTGCAAGGATTTTGGTGGAAAATGACTGACCCAGCGGCCGCAACCGGCCAATTTCCCATTCCCTCCCAATCCGAACCGCTGCGCGTGGGCCTGTTCGTGACCTGCCTCGTCGACATCATTCGCCCGACCGTAGGTTTTGCCGCGGTCCGACTCCTGGAAGACGCGGGATGCAAGGTCGTCGTGCCAAGCCAGACCTGCTGCGGCCAACCCGCCTACAATGCGGGCGACCGTCAGACTGCGAAGGCGCTCGCAGCCCAGGCGATCGAAACCTTCGCCGGTTGCGATTATGTAGTCGCGCCGAGCGGTTCCTGTGCAGGCATGCTCGCGACCCACTATCCTGACCTTTTCAAGGGCGAGCCCGAAATGGCTGCGAAGGCGGAGGCATTCGCTGCGAAGACGCACGAGCTGATAAGCTTCCTCGTCGATGTGCTCGGAATCCGGAAAGTGGCTGCGCGGTATGATGGCGTGGTGACCTATCACGATTCTTGCGCGGGCTTACGGGAGCTTGGCGTGAAAGCCCAGCCCCGAAGGCTCCTCAAAAGTGTAGACGGGCTGAAGCTCGTCGAAATGGAGGAGCCGGAGACCTGTTGCGGCTTCGGCGGCCTTTTCGCCGTAAAATACGGGGAGCTTTCCGATTCGATCGTTAGGCGGAAATCCGCCGACATTGGGGATGCCGAAGTCGATACGGTGCTTGCAGGCGACCTCGGATGCCTCATGAATATGGCTGGCAAGCTTCAGCGAGAAGGATCTATGGTAAGAGCCCGTCATGTCGCTGAAATCCTTGCCGGCATGGCCGACGGGCCGGCGATCGGCGAGCCGCGCAAGAAGCGCACGCCGTGACTGCGGTCGCCACAACTCCGGAATTCAAGGAGAACGCACACGAGGCGATGCATGACGCACGTCTGCAGCGCGCGCTGGTTCACGCCCGCAATTTCATGGGCAGGAGGGCTTCCGCGGCGACACGGCTCCCGGAATTCGAATTGCTGCGCGATAGCGCCAAGGCGATCAAGGACCACACGCTTACGCATCTTGACCTTTATCTCGAGGCTTACGAGCGCAAGGTGGTCGAGGCCGGAGGGCATGTGCATTTCGCGCAGGACGCCGGCGAAGCGCTGAAAATCATTCTCGATCTTTGCAAATCTCAGGGGGCAAAAAGCGTCACCAAGGGCAAGTCCATGATCTCCGAGGAGATCGGTCTGAACGAAGCGCTCGAAGCGGCGGGCATCGAGGCGGTCGAGACCGACCTCGGCGAATACATCATCCAGCTTCGTGGCGAGTCCCCGTCCCATATCATCGCGCCCGCGATCCATGTCACGATGGACGACGTCGTCCGGGACTTTCGACGGGTCCATAAGCAGTTGCCACCCGATCGTGATCTCTCGCAGCCAGAACAGTTGCTTGCCGAGGCGCGGGGAATCCTGCGCCAGAAATTCCAGGCAGCCGACGTCGGGATCACCGGCGCCAATTTTCTAGTCGCCGAGACCGGGACCTCGATCATCGTCACCAACGAGGGCAACGGCGATCTCACGCAGATCCTGCCGAAGACGCATATCGTGATTACGTCGATCGAGAAGATCGTGCCCACGCTCGAAGACGTCGGCCAAATTCTACGCGTGCTTGCGCGTTCGGCCACGGGACAGGACGCCTCGGTCTATACGACACTGTCAACAGGCCCGCGCCGTCCGGGCGATCCGGACGGGCCAGAGGCCTATCACGTGGTCATCCTCGACAATGGCCGCTCGAACATGCTCGGCGGCGAGTTCCAGGACATGCTGCGGTGCATCCGATGCGGCGCCTGCATGAACCATTGCCCGGTCTATCACGCCATTGGCGGCCACGCTTATGGCTGGGTTTATCCAGGTCCAATGGGAGCGGTGCTGACGCCTTCGCTGATCGGCGTCGCGGAGGGCGGACAACTGCCCAACGCTTCCACCTTCTGCGGCCGCTGCGAAGCGGTTTGTCCGGTCCGCATTCCGCTGCCCAACATGATGCGGCATTGGCGCGAGCGCGAGTTCGAGCGCCATCTTTCGCCCGCGCCCATGCGGTATGGCCTCGGCTTCTGGGCCTTTTTTGCGAAGCGCCCAGCTCTTTACCGATTCGCGACGGACCTATTCTCCCGCGCGGTCGGACTGGCGGGACGGAGCCGAGGGCGCTTCGCCACGGCGCCTTTTGCGGCAGGCTGGACGAAATATCGCGACCTCCCGGCGC
Organism: uncultured Alphaproteobacteria bacterium; assembly: GCA_963824465.1. Taxonomy (GTDB): domain Bacteria; phylum Pseudomonadota; class Alphaproteobacteria; order Rhizobiales; family Beijerinckiaceae; genus Roseiarcus. The sequence continues at coordinate 177,784 of CAWGPL010000014.1, read as the reverse complement.
CGGAAGGCGCCACTTTCCAAAGCCAGTGGCGAGCCAGAAGCGGAGCGGTTAAGTGAGTTCGCGTGACGCCATTCTAGCGAACATCCGGCGATCGCTTGGCGTGACGGGTGGGGAACTTCCGCGCCGCTTCGAAGTCGAGACGCGGCTCGCAACTGCTCCGGTCGGCGTCGTGCCACAGCGCGGTCAAGGCGATGTTGCAGCCCGTTCTGCGATATTCAAGGCCGAGGCCGAGCGCGCGCAAGCGACCGTGGCCGAGGTGGGAAGCCTCGCCGAGGTTCCGGCCGAAGCAGCACGATATCTGCGCGACAATAACTGCTCCGCAACTCTTCGCATGGGCGCGGATAGGCGACTCGCGAGTATGCCATGGAACGAAACGGCGCTCGAAATCGCCCACGGACGCTCAGACGGGCACGACCTTAACGCGATCTCCTTTGCGTTCGCGGCGATCGCGGAAACAGGAACGCTGGCAATGGCGTCGGGACCGGACAATCCGACGACGCTCAACTTCTTGCCGGACAATCAGATTGTCGTCGTCGCCCGGGATGAGATCGAGGCCGACTACGAGAGCGTTTTCGCAAAGCTCAGGCGGATTTACGGCAAGGGCGAGGCGCCTCGGACGCTCAATTTTATCACAGGCCCGTCCCGTTCAGCCGATATCGAGCAGACACTGTTGCTCGGCGCGCACGGGCCGCGGCGGCTCCACGTCGTCGTGGCCGGTTGACCCGGAATGCCGAGCGCCGCAAGAAAGCCTTTGTGAACCCTTAACGCCGCCGCCGCAATGTTGCATGCGAGCGGCCTGATTCTCGGCGTCGCGCGTCAGCCTGGTTCGGTTGAAATGACGATTCGCAAATTCCTTCTCGGCGCCGCGATTTGCGCGCCTTTCTTAGCGGCCGCCGCGGCGGCCCAGACGAAGTCGGGATCTCCATCCTCCGCGGGTCCGAGCGCGCCTTCGTCTGCGCCGGCTGCGCCTTCTTCCGCGGCCGCGCCAGGCGTTCAGGCCGCGCCGTCTCCTGCCGCGTCGGCGAAGCCGCCCGACCCGTTCATGCCCGGAGCTTCGGCGCCCGCGGCAAGTGACGCGACGCCTCGGCAAAATCCGAGCGCCGTCCCCGAGGCGATGCCGACGCCGACTGCGCAAGCCCAGCCAAAGCCCAAAAAGGCCGCGCGACCGGCTCCTCCTCGCGAGACCGCGCTTTCCAATAACCCGACGCCGACGGTCCAACCCGGCACGTTCTTCGCGACCGCCAAGGCGTCCGAGCGGTACGGGGCGATCGTCGAAGCCGGCGGGTGGCCGACCGACATTCCTTCGCTCCGGACCGGATCGAAAGGGGTCGGAGTCGCCCATTTGCGCCAACGCCTCGCGATGGAGGGCTATCTCGATCCTTCCCAGGCCCACGAACAGACGTGGGGCGCCGATCTGACGGCTGCAGTGAAGTCCTTCCAGGAGCACATGGGCCTGAGGGAGAACGGAATCGTCGCGGGAGCCACCGAGAAGGCGCTCAACGTTCCGGCGAGCGTGCGCTTTAACGAACTGGCGTCGAGCGCCAATCGGCTCGCGGGGACGAATTTCCCGTTCCAGGACCGCTACGTCATAGTCAACCTACCCTCGACCTCGGTCGAGGCGATCGAGAACGGGCGGGTCGTGCACCGATACGTCGCCATTGTCGGCGACCCCGATCATCCCTCTCCGGAGATCCAGGCGCAGGTGCAGTCGGTCAATCTCAATCCCACATGGACCGTGCCGACCTCGATTATCAAAAAGGAGATCATTCCGCGGATGCAGCGGGATCCCGGCTATCTTGCGCGTGCGAAGATCCGGATCCTCGACAACACCGGCAAGGAGATCAACCCGAAAGCAATTAACTGGAGCACCGAGCGCGCCGCGAACTACACGCTTAGGCAAGACTCCGGCGCCGGCAATTCGCTCGGCTCCATTCGCATCAATATGCCCAACAAACTCGCCGTCTACATGCACGACACACCGTCGAAACGACTCTTCGGCGCCGACTATCGTTTCCTTAGCCACGGTTGCGTGCGCGTTCAGGGCGTCTACGATCTGGCTGCCTGGCTTCTTCAGGGAACAGGCGGTCCCGATGGCGCCTGGTCCAAGGAGGCCATGCTACAGAAGGTGAAGGAGGGGTCGCCGTACGAGGTGAGACTTTCGCGCCCTGTGCCGGTCATCTGGGTTTATCTCACAGGCTGGTCGAATGGGGATGGTCCCGCCAATTTCCGCGACGACGTCTACGGTCTCGACACGGTCGCGGGTCCACAGGCAAGCGCGCAGCTTCAGCCCGTTCAGCTTGAACCGGGGCGATAGAGGTTCAACGCGACGCGGATCGAATCCGAGCGAGGTTTCGCGTGAAGACCTGGGCGCCCCTGAGTAGGCAGGAGAGATAGACCAGCGTCGTTGAGCCTCCAACGGCGATGGAGCGCAACTCGCTCAGCGCGGTCGCGCGATGAAAATCCCGACGAGGATTGTGACGCCGCCGAGCACTTGAACGAGGGAAACGGGCTCGCCAAGAATGGCCCAGGCAAAGCCTGCCGCCGCGATCGCCTCCAGGAAAATCACGAGCGACGAGAAAGCCGCGGGCAACTGTCCCAGCGCGACTGAGAGCAGGCCCTGTCCGCCCGAATGGCTGATCCAGGCGATCGCCAACAGAGCCGCGAGTCCCCGAGGAGAAGCGGGGAAGAGCCCGGGTTCCGCAAAGAAGGCCACGAGAAACAGCAGCCCCGAAGTGATCAGAGTCGCCTCGAACGTAACGCGCGCGGCTGATGCGGTTTGTCGCGCGCGCTGCACCGCCAGAAAATAAAGACCGAAGAAAATGCCGGTCGCCACTCCGAAGGCGTCCCCACGCGCGCCGCTCGCGAGCTGGAGGCTCTGCGTCATCAACGCGGCGCCGCCCGCAAGACAAAGGCCCAGCCCCGCCAGAACCTCTGCCGCTACGCGTTGCCGAAAAATGAGCCATCCAAACAGCACCACCCAGAGAGGCGCCATTGTCGCGAAAAACGTGGCGTTAGCGACGCTGGTGCGCCAAATGGCAAGATGCCAGAAAAAAAGGTCGCCGGCGAAAGCGAGACCCGCGAGGACCGCCGCCTTCGAGAACCTTCGTTGTGCCAGCTGTTCGCCATCCGCGACCCGCACCCATGCCCACAGCAGCGGCAGCGCCAGAGTCACACGCCAGAAGGCGCTGGCAAACGGGCCCACATCCGCGAGGCGCACGAATATGGGCGACACGCCCATGGCCACCGCGCCCGTGACGAGCGCCGCGACGGGCGCTAAACGGCTTTGCGGCGCAACTTTGCGCGAGGCGACAGACATATTGGGGATTTCCGCGCGAAGTCGATTTGACGGGACTTGAAGGATCGACGACCTCCTTAGTGTCGCCTCAACTCTTCAGCAAGAGCAGCGGAATGGATGCCTTAGCCGACGTGGACACGGAGACTTTGTCCCCTTTCGAGGCCATTTCCGGCAATCTGGCCTCCGGCGCGCTCGTCATCTGCGATCACGCCTCCAATGCCGTCCCTCTAAAATACAACGGACTGGGACTTCCAGCCGAAGCGCTCGCGCGCCATATCGCTTATGACATCGGGGCCGCCGCGATAACCCGTGCATTGGCGGCCCGGCTCAGCGCCCCGGCTGTTCTATCGACATTTTCGCGGCTGCTGATTGATCCGAACCGGGGCGCGGACGATCCGACCCTAGTCATGCGCTATTCAGACGGCGCCATCGTGCCCGGGAACGCGCGGGCGGACGCCACGGAGATCTCACGCCGCCGCAATCTGTTCTGGGCTCCGTACCGCGATACGATCGCGGCAACAGTTGAAGCCATGGCGGCCACCGGAGAGCCGCCCGCGATTGTGTCTGTCCATTCGTTTACCCCAATCTGGCGGGGAACGCCGCGTCCTTGGAAAATTGGCGTCCTCTGGGACCGTGACGATAGGCTCGCGCGGCCGCTCCTAGGCGCGCTCACGGCCGAACCGGACCTCGGACCCGAGGCAGTCGGCGACAATGAACCCTATGACGGCGCGCTCGCGGGAGACACGATCGACTCCATCGCCACGGCTCGCGGACTTACTAACGCGCTAATCGAAGTCCGGCAGGACCTTGCCGACGACGCCTCGGGAGCAGAGGCGTGGGCTGACCGATTGGCGCGATTGCTTGCGCCCATACTTGCAGACGCGAACGTTCGAAAACCCAAAAGCTTCGGCACCCGCGCCGGATACCGAGGGCGTCTACATGCGGCAGGCCGCTTGTAGGGCGACGCGGCTCCGAAACTCAGCGGCCTTTGGAAGGAGACCATGCAACGAAGGGAGAGTTCCTGCTCCCCTGCTTCGTAGACTCCCGACTACTCGCGGATTCCTCTTTGCGAAGGATTGTCGACCCGCGGCTTCAGTCTCCCAAAACCTATCGCTCCTCCTCTCGCGCCGCTTCGCGATAGCGCCGCGCGGCAGCGGTCACGGCGATGGCGGCCGCGGCGAGGGGCCCGGGAGGCTGGTCGCCCCGGGGAACCTTGCCGGGGTCGGCGGCGAGGCAGGCTTTCACCCATTGGAGAATCGCCCCGGCCGGCCGCGGCGTGACGCCCGCGCGCACGTCGAGGCGCGCGGCCGAAACCTGTACGACGAAGCCGTGCGCCGCCATCAAAAACGCCGCCATTTCGTCGAGCGCTTTGCGGGTCGCAATGGGTTCGATGCTCATGCGCCCGGCGGAATCGGAAAGCGCTGCGAGCGCCTCGATCATGTTCTTGCGCGCAAGTCGATAGTCCTGCTCTGCGACGTCAGGCTTCAGCGCGACGTCCGTAAACGCTCGTAGCCGCGCCTCCAGCCGTGAGGCGATCTGAGGCGCTTCCACGAACTCCCAATGAGGCCAGACGAAGCTAAAGAGATGGGCGAGCGCCGCGCCGACGAGGGTGTCCGCGAGCCGCGCGAGCAACGGCGCCGGCGCCCAGGGTTCGGCGAGATGTAGGGAGACCAACGCCATGATCGAAGCGCCGGTGGAGGAGATCCGGTAATTGAGTCGCGCGAACCCGTGTGCGAGCCCGACGCCAAGGCCCTGCATCGGCACCAGAGCGGCAGGCGGAAGCCAACTGACCGCCCCGACCGCGATCAGACAACCCACGAGGGTTCCAATAACCCTATCGTTACGGCGCTGTTTCGTGAGACCATAGCCGGCCCGCATGACGACCGCGATCGTGAGCAGAATCCAGTTTCCATGCCCGGAATCGCCGAGAGAGAGCGCGATGACTGAGCCCGCCATCATTGCGAGTGTAAGCCGCAGCGAGAAGCGGAATACCGGCGACACAAACGACAAATGGCTTCGAAGGGACAGAAGCGAATAATTGCGCTGAGGCAGGAAGGCAGGAAGATCGACGCCGCTCATCGAGCCCGCCGCCTCTTGAGCATCCGCCAACACGCGTTCGAGGCGGCCGACCTGATTGAGCGCGACGAGCAGGCGTCGTGTCGTATCCGCCAGGGCCGCACGCACCTTCGGCTCAATTGTTTCATCGGATTCAAGACGAGCCGCTTCCCGACGCATCTCGACGAGCGCTCGCCTGTGATCCGGTGGAAGTTTCGGTTTTCCCGTCGTCAAGAGGTCAAGCGCCAGCCGGGCAAGGTTAAAGGAGGCCGTCCTCATAGCCGCCCGGGCGCGTTCGAGCAGCGGGGCTGCCTGCGGGGTGTCCCGGACGACGGCCACATCGCACTGGGATGCGACCAGCGCATCGAAACCGTCCAGGAGGATGCCGATCGTCGCGGAAAGACGAAGACTGGGACCGGCGCGCATCGCTTGGTGCAGCAGGAGAGGCCGAGCCGTCTGCAATTGTTCCGCAAGTGCCGACTGCCCCCGGATCGCCGCGCCGTAAGCGGCGGCAAGTTCGACCTTCGGGTCGAAAACCCTGGCGATCGTCTTCAGATAGATCGAAAATTCACGGATCGATTCCGCCGCAACGAGCCGCCGGGCGCTTGTGTCGGTAAGAACCGTGGCGGCGAGCGCGTAAACGAAATAGATGAGTCCGCCAACCGCAAACAGGGCCTCGATTTGCATGGCCATTGGGCGGGTCTCTTTTGGAAAGCCCAACACGAAGACCATCGGGATGATGACCTGCATCCCAAGCGCGAGCGCCCATCGGCCAAGACCCGTAAGCATTCCCCCGGTAAAGGCCGTGACGCCGATCACCGCAACGGTCGACGCTGGCCATGGGAGGGAAAGTTGGGTCGCCGTCGTCACCACCAGAGCAAGCCCGAAACCGAGCCCTATCGTTTTCGCCTTTTCGCGCCAGGGCGCGGGCAGGTCGGAAATGCTGGCCGCGATGGCGCCGAGTGTGACCGGTTGACCTTCCGCGAAGCCAAGCGTGAAGGAAGCGACGACGGCGATCAGGAGGACGCCGATCGATACCGTCAGCCCATTGACGATATGGGGCCCGATCAGCAGGCGTGTGAGGTTCGGGAGCCGGAAGCGCGCCATGCGGGCCGGCCCGCGTCAGGCGTCGGACGCTTTCAGGGACTCGATGGCGCGTCGCGCAATTGGGTTGAGGCCCGGGCCATCGCGCCCGGCGAAATCTACGATTTCGTGAATCATCTTCGGCGTCCAGTACAGACGCAGGTGGGACGCGACGCCATCCGTCCCCTCCTTTTCGGGCATGGCGGCGTAAAAATCGCCGATCTGATTGGCCATGCGCACGAGCTTTTCGGTCTTTGAGCCGCTCATGCCGCCATCCCTCCGTTGGCGTCGCCCTGCGCGTCGAAACTCAGCGCCGAATCCAGACGAGCCACCACAATGAGGGTTACGCCGAAGGCCGTGGCTTTTTCAAGCGCCAGAGACGTAGGCGCAGAGACGGACACGAGCGTCGAGGCGCCAAAAAGGGCCGCCTTGACCACCATCTCAAACGAGCAGCGACTCGTGATGAGAAAAAATCCGTCTCCCGGCTTTGCGCCTTCTCGCATCAGGGCGCCGATCGTCTTGTCGAGCGCATTGTGGCGGCCGACGTCCTCGCGAACGAGCTTTACGTCGCCGTCGCGCCCGATCCAGGCGGCGGCGTGGACGGCGCGCGTGAGAGCGTTCAGCGGCTGACGGGCATCCAGTTCCGCGAGCGCCGCCCCGACCGCCTCGGGCGCAATCGGCGGCGCGGGCGCGACCGGGCAGGGGGCCGGGATGTCGGCGAAATCTTCCACGCCGCAGACGCCGCAGCCGGTGCGACCCGCCATGGCCCGCTTGCGGGCAAGATGCGTTTTGAGTTTTTCGGCCGAAAGGGCGACGGAGACCCGAAAGCCCTCGCCGGCCGCCTCGACCTCGACGCCGCGGATATCCCCGGGGGCAGCGATGCCCTCCGTAAGCAGAAAGCCGAAGGCGAAATCCTCAAGGTCCTGCGGCGTCGCCATCATGACGGCGTGCGGCGCGCCGCCGATCACGAACTGGACGGGCGCCTCGACCGCGATGGGACGCACGAACGTAGGACCGGTCGCTCCCGAATCATAGGCGAAGCGGCGCGTCCGGGCTTCGATCGCCGCGCATGTTTCGCCGGCTAAGATCGACGGGTTGAGAACGAGAGGCGTCGCCGCCCGGCGCTCCACGGACTCCGGCTTCGTCAGGCTCTCCCGACCCGCCGTAGAGCCACTGTCATTCGGCTGCATGGGCCGGGATGTGCTCTATCCGGGTCAACGTCACCGCCTCCTCGCGGTCTCTGATCTGCCAATCGGAAAGGTGGTTCGTCCTTCTTACCTGCACGGCGGTCACCTTGTACTCCGGGCAGTTGGTGGCCCAGTCGGAGTTCTCGGTAGTGACCACATTGGCGCCGGTCACTGCGTGATGGAAGGTCGTATAGACGACGCCTGGCTGCATCCGCTCGCTGAGTGTGGCGCGCAGCGCGATCTCGCCCGATCGACTGATCAGCGCCACGAGGTCGCCGTCGCGGACGCCCCGCTCATTGGCGTCGAAGGGATGGATCTCCAGTACATCCTCCTCATGCCAGACGTTGTTCTGCGTGCGGCGGGTCTGCGCGCCTACATTGTATTGGGAGAGGATGCGCCCAGTGGTCAGCAGCAGCGGGAAGCGTGGACCGACTTTCTCGTCGGTAGGGACGAACTCGGTCAACATGAACCAGCCCTTGCCACGCACGAAGCGATCCACATGCATCACGGGCGTCCCCTGGGGCGCATCGGCGTTGCAGGGCCACTGGACGGAGCCAAGTTCATCGAGCTTCTCGTAGGTCACGCCGCGGAAGGTCGGCGTCGTGGCCGCGATCTCGTCCATGATCTCGGATGGATGGTTGTAGCGCATCGGGACGCCCATCGCCTCGGCGAGGGCGACGGTAATTTCCCAGTCCGCTTTGCCGGCGAGCGGCTCGATGGCCTTGCGCACGCGGTTGATGCGGCGCTCGGCGTTCGTGAAGGTGCCGTCTTTTTCCAGGAAGGAAGAGCCGGGCAGGAAGACATGTGCGTAACGCGCGCTCTCGTTGAGGAAGAGATCCTGCACGATAACGCATTCCATGGCCGCGAGGCCGCCCGTGATGTGCTTGGTGTCGGGATCGGACTGGGCGATGTCCTCGCCCTGGAGATAGAGACCCTTGAAGGCGCCGTCGAGCGCCTCGTCCATCATGTTGGGGATGCGCAGGCCGGGTTCGCGGCTAAGCTCGACGCCCCAGAGCTTCTCGAAGACTTCGCGCGTGGCGTCGTCGGATACGTGGCGGTAACCGGAGAATTCGTGCGGGAAAGAGCCCATGTCGCAGGAGCCCTGCACGTTGTTTTGCCCACGCAGGGGATTCACGCCGACGCCCTCCCGACCGATGTTTCCGGTCGCCATGGCGAGGTTGGCGATGCCCATGACCGCGGTCGAGCCCTGAGCATGCTCGGTTACCCCGAGGCCATAGTAGATCGCCGCATTTCCGCCGGTCGCATAGAGTTCGCGCAGCCTGGCGAAGGGTCTTCGGATCAACGCCCGTACGGTCGGCGACGGCCTCCGGCGAATGCTTTTTCTCCGCGACGAAACGCGCCCAGGATTCGAAGTTGGCAAAATCACAACGCTCGCGAACGAACGCTTCGTTGACGAGCCCTTCTGTCACAATGACGTGCGCCAAGGCGTTCAGGACCGCGACATTCGTGCCAGGCCGCAAAGCAAGATGACAGTCCGCCTCGATATGGACACTCTTCACCAGATCGATTTTACGCGGATCGATGACGATCAACTTCGCGCCGCTGCGCAGACGCTTCTTGAGGCGGGAGGCGAAGACAGGATGCGCATCGGTCGGATTGGCGCCGATGACAAGCACAACATCGGCGTGCTCCACCGATCGGAAATCCTGGGTGCCGGCGGAAGTGCCGTAGGTGCGCGACAAACCGAAGCCGGTCGGCGAGTGGCAGACGCGGGCGCAGGTGTCCACATTGTTATTGCCAAAACCCATACGCACGAGCTTCTGGACGAGATACACCTCCTCGTTCGTGCAACGGGACGAAGAGATCGCGCCGACAGCGTCACGACCGTAAGTCTCTTGGATGCGCTTGAACTTCGCCCCTGCATACGAGAGCGCCTCCTCCCATGAGACTTCGCGCCATGGGTCTGTGATCCTTTCGCGGATCATCGGCGTTGTAATTCGGTCTTTGTGGGTAGCGTAACCGTAGGCGAAGCGGCCCTTCACACAGGAATGGCCCTCGTTGGCCTGGCCCGCCTTATAGGGGACCATGCGTACAACCTCGGTCCCTTTAAGCTCGGCTTTGAAGGAGCAGCCGACGCCGCAGTAGGCGCAGGTCGTAACCACGGTGCGCTCAGGCGTGCCTTTGTCGATTACTGTCTTCTCGTTGAGTGTCGCGGTCGGGCAGGCCTGGACGCAGGCGCCGCACGAGACGCACTCGGAGGAGAGAAAATCCTCGGCGCCAGTCGAGACTTTAGAATCGAAGCCGCGGCCGTGGATGGTGAGGGCGAAGGTCCCTTGGACCTCCTCACACGCACGCACGCAGCGTGAGCAGACGATGCACTTCGATGATTCGAAGGTGAAATATGGGTTCGACACATCAGTCGGCGCCTTGAGATGGTTGGCGCCCTCATAGCCATAACGCACGTCGCGCAGGCCGACGTTCCCGGCCTGGGTTTGCAGTTCGCAATCGCCATTGGCGCTGCAAGTCAGGCAGTCGAGAGGGTGGTCGGAGATGTAGAGCTCCATCACCCCCCGGCGCAGCTTTTCGAGGCGCGCCGTATGGGTGCGCACAACCATGCCCTGTTCGGCCGGGGTCGTACAGGAGGCAGGTGTTCCTCTGCGACCCTCAATCTCGACGAGGCAGAGGCGGCAGGATCCGAAGGCTTCCATACTGTCGGTCGCGCAAAGTTTAGGTATCGGATTGTCGATGGAGGCGGCCGCAGCCATCACGGACGTTCCGGGCGGCACGCAGACTTTGCGCCCATCGATCGTGAGCGTCACCGTCGCGGCGCCGGCGCGGATCGGCGTGCCCGTATCGAGTTCCTGCAGGATGCTCATCACGATCTCCTCCTACTCGGCCGCGACCCGGGCTGGCGCTTTCTCGAAATCTTCCTGGAAATGATCGAGCGCGCTTCTAACCGGCAATGGCGTGAGGCCGCCAAGCGCGCATAGCGATCCATCGGCCATCACATCGCAAAGATCGCGCAACAGTTCGACATTCATTTGGCGATCGACGCCCGCAACGATCTTATCGACCGTCTCGGCGCCGCGCATTGAGCCAATGCGGCACGGCGTGCATTTGCCGCAGCTTTCGCGGGCGCAGAAATGAAAGGCGAAGCGGGCCTGCTTCGCCAAGTCCACCGTATCATCGAACACAACGACACCGCCGTGCCCGAGCATGCCTTTCGCCGCGAGCATGGACTCGTAGTCGAGCGGCGTATCGAGTAAGCTTTCCGGAAAATAAGCCCCGAGCGGCCCCCCGACCTGCACGGCGCGGATCGGGCGCCCCGTGCGGGTTCCGCCGCCAAAACCCTCGACCAACTCGCGGATGGTAAGCCCGAAAGCACGCTCGACCAAACCGCCGCGGTGAATGTTGCCCGCTAGCTGGAACGGCTGGGTGCCTGTCGAACGCCCGACGCCATAGTCCGCGTAAGCCCTCGCGCCATGCTCCAGAATCCACGGGACAGAGGCGAAGCTCAGCGCATTGTTGATGACGGTCGGTTTGCCAAAGAGACCGGAAATTGCCGGCAGCGGCGGCTTCGGGCGCACCTGACCGCGTTTACCCTCGATGCTTTCGAGGAGCGAGGTTTCCTCGCCGCAAATGTAGACGCCCGCGCCTAACCGTGTCTCGATATCGAAGGTGCGGCCCGAACCCATAACGTTCGGCCCTAGAACGCCCGCGGCGCGCGCTCGCTCGACAGCGCGACCAAATAGCTCAAAAGCCTGAGGATATTCGGAACGTATGTACATGTAGCCGTGGGTCGCCCCGACGGCGAGAGCCGCGATCGTCATCCCTTCGATAAGTAGGAACGGATCGCCTTCGAGCAGCATCCGGTCGGCGAAGGTGCCGCTGTCGCCCTCGTCCGCGTTGCAAACAATATACTTCTGGTCTGCCGTCGCGCCAGCGACCGTGCGCCACTTGATTCCGGTCGGGAAACCAGCGCCTCCGCGGCCTCGGAGCCCCGACGCAACAACCTCTTCGATCGTCGCCGGCGCCTGAAGCGCGATGGCTCGCTCGAGACCTTTCAGGCCGTTGTGGTTCCGATAGTCCTCGATAGACAGCGGATCAACGATCCCGCAGCGCGCAAAGACGAGGCGCTGCTGGCGGGCGAGGAAGGGAAGCGCCTCCACCCGGCCAAGCGCCTTTTCGTGCGCGCCGCCAGACAGAAAATCCGCATCGAAAAGCGAACTGGCGTCCGTCGCCGCCACAGGCCCATAGCCAATGCGGCCGTCGGCGGTATCGATCTCGATCAGCGGCTCCAGAAAGTACAGTCCGCGAGAGCCCGTGCGTACGATATCGATCGGGATCCCTCGCGAATGGGCCTCACGGGCCAGGGCCTGGGCGACACGCTCCGCCCCAACCGCAAGAGCCGAAGAGTCGCGCGGGACGAAAACGCGCGCCGTCATTGCGGCCTCGCCCCGGCGCCGGCCACGATCGCGTCCAACTTGTCGGCGTCAAGCCTCGCGACCGGCTCTCCGTCCAGGAGCGCGGCTGGCGAGAGCGCGCAATGCCCAAGGCAATAGACTGTCTCGACATGCAACGGATCGTCAGGCTCGCCTCCGTCTACGCGGATTCCATGACGGCGTCCGAGGTGAGCGACGAGCGCCTCGCAACCCATCGACTGGCAGGATTCCGCGCGGCAGAGCTTCATAACTCGGCCAGCGACGGGCGCACGGCGGAAGTCGACGTAGAAGCTGACGATTCCCAGCGCCTCGGCTTTTGAAATGTTCAGCGCCTCCGCCATCAGCGCCAGCGCCTTATCGTCGATATAGCCAAAACGCTCCTGAAGCGCGTGCAGGATAGGCAGAGCGGCTCCTGGCGTCGCCTGGCGTCGCTCAATGATTTCGCGGGCAAGCCGCGTCTCGAAGGCGACTGTGCCTTCCATGAAAAATCCTCCCGGACCGCCACCCTTATTGTGGGGATGCGGAAAGGCGTATTCAAATCAGATATTTGGAACAGTCAATAGAAAATTCCTATCGACTTTGCAATGGGCCTTGGGACCTTCATATCGAGAGGCGGAGCGGCGGTTCGATTTGCGCACTGATATCTGCCGGCCAGGGCGCCGCGAAGAGATTGCGGGCAAGCGGCGACGGGGGTTCACGATCGCTCATGATGATCCCGATGGTTCGCCGCGCAACCGGTTCGACGAGGGGAATCGCGCGGGTCTTAGGAGGCAAGCCGAAGAAGCGCAAGAGTTGGGTTGGCGCGATCGCTGACCACTTACCTGAGCTTACATGCGTGACGAGGTTGAAGATCGAGTTCGTTTCGACTTGTGGAATTGGCCTTTCTCCGACGGAGAGAAACACCCCGTCGATGATGCGCCGGTTCTGCATGTCGGGCGTTAACAGGCAGAGGGGTTCTCCTGCGGCCTCCTTCCAGGTCACTTTTTCGCGAGCCGCGAGCGGACCCGACTCAGGGGTCAAGAAAGCATATTGCTCGATACAAATAGGCTTCGCCTTCACGCGCTCGAGCGGTCCAGCGTCGAGATAGGTGACGCCAACCTCGATCTCGAACTCCTCGATTGCGCGTTCGATCTCCTGGCTACTCTTCGACAGAACGGCGATCGAAACGCCAGGATACTTAGAACAGAACGGACCCGTCAATTGAGAAATGATTGGCAAGGCGGTGGGAATGGCCCCGATGCGAAGCCGACCCGTCAGGCCCTTGTCGATTTCTTCTAGGCCATGCCTCAGATTTTCAGCCTCTGCGAGCATGCGGTGCGCGTGCTCCAGGACAAGACGTCCTTGCGGGGTCATTCCACGATAGCGGTGGCCGCGCTCAACGATCGGCGCGCCGAGTTCCGTTTCGAGTTGCCTGATCGCGGCCGACAGCGTCGGTTGCGAGACATTGCAGGCCTGGGCCGCACGACCGAAGTGCTTCTCTCGCGCTAGAGCGGTAAGGTATTCGAGCTGACGCAGCACCACTGTAATCCTCGGAAATGATAGGGGAGCCCAGGCGCGGCTCGCTCAATCATAGGCTAATCCTATCGACTTCGCTCAGAATTGCCCGGAGATCGCCCTCTTTCCCGCCTAAGAGGCCCTCTTTTGGTCCGAGAGCCTCAATGCGCGATGAACCTCAAAAGCTAACGCCGCGAAGCCGGACTCAAGCCCCTTGGTCGATCCTGATCGTGACCGCGGTCGGCGCGCTCGCTCTGGTGGCGGTGTGGATGGTTTGGGCCCCCCAGGAAACTCGCAGCGCGCTGATCGGCGGCCCGTTCGCGCTTCAAGACGCTGCGGGCAAAACGATCACGGACAAGACATTCCTCGGGAAGCCTTTCCTCGTTTATTTCGGCTATACACACTGTCCGGATGTCTGTCCCACCGAACTAGCGCGCATCTCGGATGTTCTGGTGAAGATGGGCGGGAGCGCGATTCCGGCGCTGTTTATTACCGTCGACCCTGAGCGCGACACGCCCAAGACCATGGCGGACTACGTGAGCAGTTTCAATCCTCACATCATAGGCCTCTCCGGAGACAGCCGAAACGTCGAAGCGGCAGAACGCACGTTCCGCGTTTTCGCGCGAAAGGGCAAAGTAGGGCAGGATGGCGACTATGCCATGGATCACAGTTCTGTCGTGTATCTTATGGACAAGTCCGGCCATTTCGTCGAGGCGGTGAACATGGACAGGCCACCCGATGAGGTCGCCAAGGAGATTTCGGCCTATCTCTGAACAATTTGCTGGTCTGCTTCCGGTTTGCTACAGGCAGCGCAACGAAAGGCGCCGAGCCACACGAAAAGACGAGATCTATGGAGAAATTCGCAAAGCTTACCGGCGTCGCCGCGCCGCTGCCGATCGACAATGTCGACACCGACATGATCATTCCGAAGCAATATCTCAAGACGATCAAGCGCACTGGCCTTGGAAAGGGCCTATTCGCAGAAATGCGCTATAACGACGACGGGTCCGAAAACCCCAATTTCGTTCTGAATAAGCCGGCCTATCGCGGCGCACAGATAATTGTTGCGGGGGACAATTTTGGATGCGGCTCCTCTCGCGAGCATGCGCCCTGGGCGCTGCACGATTTTGGTATCCGCTGCGTCATCTCGACCGATTTTGCGGACATTTTTTACAACAATTGTTTCCAGAACGGGATTCTGCCGATCAAAGTGTCGCCCGAAGACCTCGTCAAGCTCATGGACGACGCAGAACGTGGCGCAAACGCCACCCTTACCGTCGACCTCGAGGCTCAGGAGATACGGGGTCCGGATGGGGGCGTTGTCAAGTTCGACATCGACGCATTCCGCAAGCATCGACTGATGAACGGACTCGACGACATCGGGCTCACCCTTGTCGAGGCGACAGCCATCGAAGCGCACGAAGGAAAAAAGGCGAACGCCCGCCCTTGGCTCTAATCGGGATGAGCTGAGGAGTCCGCGGACGCGCAGTTGTCATTGCTGAGTATTCACCTTTAAGGTCTCGGGTGAACCTAGGCAGGCGAGCTTTGGCGCGATGAACGGCGCGACGGTCTATGCCACCGCAATCGGCTATGTCCTCCTCCTTTTTTTGATCGCGTGGTGGGGGGATCGGGGGGGACGGTGGGTTTTCGCGGGCCGTGCGCAAGCGTTTGTATATGCGTTGAGTCTCGCGGTTTATTGCAGTTCATGGACCTATTACGGTTCGGTTGGCCTCGCCTCTTCGCATGGCCTTGATTTTCTTCCGATTTACATCGGGCCGATGCTGGTCGTGGGACTTGGCGCGCCTCTCCTCAACCGTATCGCAAAACTTGCCCGCACCCAGAATCTCACGACCGTTGCGGACTTCGTCTCTGCGCGTTACGGGAAGTCCCAAGCCGCCGCAGCTGTAGCGGCCCTCATCGGCTTGATTGGTCTGAGCCCGTATGTCGCGCTCCAGATTAAGGCCGCTTCCGTCACGCTGCTCACGGTCGTCGATTCTTTCGGTTTTTCGCGGCTCGCCCCCGGCCGGCCTTCGGCCGCTTTCTCCCTTGCCCTGGCTGCAGTGCTCGGAATCTTTGCCATCGCATTCGGAACACGGCGGATCAACCCGAAGGAAAAGCAGAACGGGCTCATCCTCGCCATCGCGGTCGAATCGATTATCAAGCTCGCAGCCTTCCTCGGCGTGGGTGCCTTTGTCGTCTGGGGCCTCAATGGCGGACTCCCGGCGCTGACTGAAGCCGCACGTTTAGATCCGCATGTCGCGATCGTAATACAGACGCGGCCCGACCCCTCTGTGTGGACGGTTACGACACTGCTTTCGGCCTTCGCGATCATCCTGCTACCCCGACAGTTCCATGTTGCCGTCGTGGAAAATCATAATGAAAAGGAGATCCGCACAGCGGCTTGGGTCTTTCCAGCATACCTTGTTCTGATCAACCTATTCGTAGCGCCCCTCGCACTCGCTGGCCTGCTCACTTTTCCGGAGGGGGCAATCAATCGCGATCTGACGGTTCTCGCGCTGCCTCTGGCGGCAGGCGCCCATGGCGTGGCGCTCATGACGATGGTTGGAGGACTCTCGGCTGCGACGGGCATGGTCGTGCTCGACAGTCTCGCGCTCGCAATCACCATCTCAAATAATCTCGTCATGCCGTTGCTGCTGCGCCGGCGCGCGGCCCGCGAGGCGCCCGGTAATATCGGCGCTCTGGTGTTATGGGTGCGGCGGCTTGCGATCATCGGCGTCCTGGCCCTCGGCTTCGCATACGAGCGCCTCACCCGAGAAAGCAATCTCGTCTCGATCGGCCTCCTCTCATTTGCGGCGGTCGCGCAGATTGCTCCCGCGTTCTTTGGCGGCCTGTTCTGGCGCCGTGGCACTGCGCGGGGAGCTATCGCGGGAATGATTTCCGGCTCCCTGGCGTGGGCCTATCTGCTGCTGCTGCCTTCAATGGGTTCTGACGAGGCGCTCGCCAAATTCGTCGCCCACGGTCCGCTGGCGATCGACTGGCTCAGCCCAAATTCTCTGATGTCATTCGCGCCGAACGGGGTGGTCGGCGGCTCGGTCCTCTCGCTGCTCGTCAATATCGCCGCTTTCATAGCCTTTTCGCTGACCCGCCAACCGACCGCGTTGGAACGGACGCAGG
Organism: uncultured Alphaproteobacteria bacterium; assembly: GCA_963824465.1. Taxonomy (GTDB): domain Bacteria; phylum Pseudomonadota; class Alphaproteobacteria; order Rhizobiales; family Beijerinckiaceae; genus Roseiarcus. The sequence goes on along the minus strand of CAWGPL010000014.1, from coordinate 161,132 downwards.
CCAATGCCTTCGCCGGTGCGGGCGGCAAGCCGCAGGCTTTCCGGCTCTGGCGGTCCTCGGCGACCGCCGGCGAGCTCGAATCCGCTGTAGCTCGCTACCTCGGCGCCGCGCGGGCGCGGCGCGCCTTCTCGGCCTTCATGCGCCAAAGCGGCCTCGACTACGACCCAGCGCGCGAGGCAAGCGCGCAACTGATCCGCCATGCAGAATTTCTACTTTCGCCTGCGATCGGCGCGTCGACCTCCCGCCAGGTGCTGTCCTTGATGCTGCGTCCCCGCGCAGTGTCCGGCCAGTCCGCGCTCAAGCTGATCGACGACGCTTCCGCCGCGATCCAAACGAATCGGGACCAATTGCAGCACGCGCTCGATCACGCGCGGCAGGGTATTACGGTCTTCGATTCCAATCTCGCGCTCACCGCTTGGAACCGCGAATTCGTCGAACTGTTCAACCTCCCAGTGGGAATGCTGCGTCACGGCATCGGCCTTGACGAGATCGTCCGATTCAATGCTTCGCGCGGGGCTTATGGACCCGGTGACTCTGAGGACTTTGTCGCGGAACGCGTTGCGGCGCTGTTGTATGAGGACCAGCCGACGCGGCTCAAACTCTTCTCGAGCCATAGAGTGATCGAAGTTCGCTCCGCGCGTCTGCCGGATGGAGGCGTGGTCACGACTTACACCGATGTCACGCAGACTGTGCAGACCGAGGAAGCGCTCGAAGCCTCAAACGTATTGCTCGAACAGCGGGTCGACGAACGGACTGCCGAACTCAAAAAGCTGAACGCAGAGCTCGCTCGCGCCAAGACTGTTGCGGAAGAGGCGAACCTGTCCAAGACGCGGTTTCTTGCAGCCGCAAGCCACGATATCCTGCAGCCGCTCAACGCCGCCCGGCTTTATGCAAGCTCGCTGACGGAAGGCGGGGACTTGGCAGGCCGGGAGGAAAAGGCAGATCTCGCCCACAATGTTGACGTATCGCTCGAAGCGGTGGAAGAGATCATCGGCGCGCTGCTCGACATGTCCCGCCTCGACGCGGGCGCGATGAAGCCTGAGATATCGAATGTTCCAGTCGCCGACCTCTTGCGGATGCTGGAGATCGAGTTTGCGCCGCTCGCACGATCGAAGGGCCTGGAGCTTCGTTTTGCGCCCTCGTCACTATCGATTCGCACCGATCGCAGGCTCATGCGTCGCCTCCTGCAGAATCTGGTTTCAAACGCACTCAAATATACCGTAAAAGGCCGTGTCCTCGTGGGGTGCCGTCGGACTGGACGCCTCGCGCGTATCGAAGTCTGGGACACGGGCCTCGGCGTACCGGCGGACAAGCGACGAACGATCTTCGAGGAGTTCCAACGCCTCGATTCGGGCGCGCGCGTCGCGCGGGGACTCGGTCTCGGCCTTTCGATCGTCGAGCGCTTGTCTCGGCTGCTCGGTCATCCTGTTCAGGTCAACTCCTGGCCAGGCAAAGGCTCAGTCTTCTCTGTCTCCGCATTGTTGGGTGTAGAAGTTGCGTCGATCCGTGAGGAGGGGCAGGCTCTGTCTGTCGCGCCTGGTGAGCTCCTTGCCGGACTTAGCATTCTGGTCATCGACAACGAGCCTCGCGTGCTTGGCGGAATGCGAACCTTGCTCGAACGCTGGGGCTGCCGGGTCGCGACTGCGACTGGCCTTACGGAAGCGAGAGCCGCTCTACCGGCTTTCGGGCCACCGGAGGTGGTCATAGCGGACTACCATCTCGATGAAGGGAATGGCATTGAGACAATCCGCGCCGTCCGGCAGGACCTTATGCATGCCGTGCCAGCGATTCTCGCCACCGCCGACCGTAGCCCTGAAGTGCGCGACCTCGCGGCGAGGGAGGGCATTGCGATCCTCAACAAGCCCGTGAAACCTGCGCCGTTGCGCGCACAGCTCTCGCGTTGCCTCGCAATTAGAAAGGCCGCAGAATAGAGCGCGCCAGATCGACGCGCGCCCTCCTACTAGTCTAGGGTCTGCTTTTAGTTTGTCCAATCGACACCGCTAATTTTGCGTTCCGGACCCGCCGCCCCACATCTTTCGCATTTCGCCCCGGGGCCAATATCGACTATAGCCGTGGCCCTCTCCGCTTCGCGAGACGCCGTCTTATGGTTGCCGAATCCCACCCCTTTGACGACATTCGTTCCCTTATCGGTCAAATGCCGCAGCCGGACGAAGATGCGACGGCCCAGGCACGCGGGCGCGATGCGGAGCTCACGAAGCCCGCCGGCTCGCTCGGTCGGCTCGAAGAAATCGCCGCTTTCTTGGCTGGTTGGCAGGGCGCTCATCCGCATGTCGACAATCCGCTCGTCGCCGTCTTTGCAGGGAATCATGGCGTCGTCGCAAAGGGAGTGTCGCCATTCCCGCAGTCTGTCACCCAGGCGATGGTCGCGAATTTCTTGAACGGAGGCGCGGCGATCAACCAGATATGCAAGGCCTTCGATATCTCGCTGAAAGTGTACGAGCTCGCGTTAGACCATCCAACTGGCGACATCACCGAGGAAGCGGCGATGGACGAGAAGACTTGCGCCGCCACTATGGCCTTCGGGATGGAGGCGTTAGCCTCAGAGCCGGACCTTCTCGTCCTGGGCGAGATGGGCATCGGCAATACGACGGCCGCCGCCGCCATTTATCATGCGCTTTACGGCGGCGCGGCCGAGGACTGGGTCGGCCGCGGCACAGGCGTCGATGACGTGGGTCTCGAGCGAAAAGCGGATGCAGTGCGCGCGGCGGTCACCGAGCATCGCGCCCATCTGGACAGTCCGTTGGACGTGCTGGCCCGGCTCGGCGGACGGGAGATTGCTGCGATCGCGGGAGCAATTTTCAGCCGCGCGGATTCGACGCACCCCTGTTCTGCTCGACGGGTTCGTTGTCTGCTCCGCCGCTGCAGTGTTGCAAGCGCTCGACGCGACCGCACTGGATCATTGCCTTGCCGGTCATGTCTCGGCGGAACGCGCTCATGCGGCCGTGCTGCGCCATCTGGGCAAGGCGCCGATCCTCGATCTCGGCATGAGGCTCGGCGAAGGAACCGGCGGCGCTTTGGCGACAATGGTCGTACGGGCGGCTGTCGCCTGCCACAATGGAATGGCGACCTTCGCCGAAGCAGGCGTCGCGGGTAGGGAAGGCTGACGTCGCAATAAGTCATGATAGGGTAGGCTAAAGTGCGCCGGCGTGGAGGAAATAATGGCTTTCAAGGACATTCTGGTTTATCTCGACCCGACTTCCAAATCTTCCGAGCGCCTGCGTCTCGTCATCGAACTGGCCAAAGTTGAGGGCGCGCGCATCATCGCTGTCGACGCAAGTGCGCCCGCCGCAGAAAGCGCAGGCGTCACCGAAGAGGTCTTCAAATCTGTGACCGCTGACGCCGGCGTTGACGTCGTCTATGTGCCTGCCGATTCGGAACCAGGCAGCCAGGCGCTTACTCAATGCGTCGATCTCATCGTTGCGCCCGCTCCCGGCGGACCGGCGCGAGAATTGATCCGCCGGGGGGCGCTCGACAGAGCCTTCACGGAATCGGGCGTTCCTGTGCTGATACTGCCGCCGGACTGGACAGGGAAGACGGTGGGCCGGAATGTGGTTGTCGCCTGGAACGGCGGACGCGAGGCATTGCGCGCGGTCCATGACGCGATGCCGCTCCTTACCAGAGCGACGAAAGTCACGGTGTTCGCATTTTCCTCAAGACCGAGCGACTTGCGCGAGTCGGCCGAAACATTGGTGCGTCATTTGGCTTCACATGGCGTAGCAGCTCATGTTTCGGATTGGACGAATACCGGAGATCTGACGGCGATTGAGGCGTTGTTCGCAAGCCTCGATACGCAGGACGCCGACTTGATCGTCGCAGGCGCCTTTGGGCACTCTCGCTTTTATGAAGGCCTATTTGGGGGAGTCAGTCTCGACCTTCTGCGGCAACAATCGTTGCCGGTGCTGATGTCCCACTGAGGCCTGCGTTTCCATCCTCACCCATCGGGCGTCAGTTAAGCTCGAATGGTTCCATCTGAGGCCGGAATAACAAATCCGCGCGGCCCGTAAAAGGGCTTGGAACACGCGTTGGCCACCGCGAACATATGGTTCTTCGTCCTTCAATCGGACGGCCTAAATTCCGAGCTATACCCGGATGGAGAGCCTCTACAATGCTACGGGAGCGGCTTGCCGTCATCATCTATACGGTCAGAAGTCGAGTTTATTTGGCTGAGGGCGCCCACCCGCGCGACCCCGCTACCGCGGTTGCGACATTGATATTGCGGCTGGGCCAGCGACGCGCCTGTTGTCGTAGGTTGATTTCTGGCGGACACTCTAAAATCCGATGGCCATGTCATTTCCGCTTCCCCTGAGCGAACGGCAGAATGAAATTCTGTCTTTGGCCCGCACTATCGGTCGGGTTGAAGTCGAGGACCTTGCGGCCCGCTTCGACGTTACGCCGCAGACGATCCGGCGGGATCTCAACGATCTTTGCGACCGGAATATTCTAACCCGAACCCATGGCGGCGCGGTCGTCTCTTCGTCGGTGGAGAATCTGTCGTACGAAGCCCGGCGTCAGATCGCGGCTGCATCGAAGCAGGCGATCGGGATGGCAGCGGCGAAGCTCATTCCCGACAATTCCTCCCTCTTCATCAATATCGGAACGACCACGGAGGAAGTCGCCCGAGCGCTGGCCATGCGTACCGGCCTCCTGGTCATCACCAACAATATCAACGTCGCTCTCACGCTCTATCCCAATGCGTCGCTGAAAGTTATGGTCGCCGGAGGGCTCGTTCGCCATTCCGACGGCGCCTTTATCGGCGGCGCGACGGTCGACACCATCCGACAATTCAAGGTCGACACCGCGGTGATCGGCGCATCCGCGCTCGATGAAGACGGCTCGCTTCTCGATTTCGATCCGCTTGAGGTCAATGTTTCGCATGCGATTATCGAAAACGCCCGCCGCGTCGTACTGGTCTGCGACCAGATGAAAGTCGGACGAACGGCGCCGGTCCGAATTGCCCATCTCTCGCAGATCAGCGCCTTCGTGACCGATCGGCTTCAATCGTCGAACCTGCGGAGGCTCTGCGCGGAGCATGGCGTGCAGTTGGTCGAAGCGCGCCCGGATGCAGATGGCACCGCCAGCCGATCTGCTAAAGCTAATCCGCGAATCATTTTCGAACGAACCCATTGCAGACACAACGGAGTTCGTTTATAGCTCGCATTAGAAAAATATGAAAAAATGCCGAAAAAGGACGGAGGAAACATGAAGGTGAAAACTCTCTTGGGTTTAGCCCTGCTGGTGGGCGCGATGGTGACAGGCGTCGCCCATCAGGGCGCGCGCGCCGCCGACGTTCAGCTTCTGCCCAACGGGCTTATGGAGCCCGCCTCGACCGAACAGGTCCCAGCGAACAAGTTCAAGAAGGCGGCGCCCTGGGTCATCGGGATGTCGTGGCCGGGCGTGGGCAACACCTGGATCGTTCAGACCATCCAGGAAATCAAATTCGCCGGCAGCCACGACCCCAACGTCAAGGAATTTCGCTTCGCCGAGGCGAACTGGCAGCCGGCCAAGCAAGTCGCAGACATTGAAGATCTCATGGCGCATAAGGTCGATGCGCTATCATTGTCCCGATCGCGCCTGATCTCGTGAAGACGCAAGTGCAGGCGGCGACTGCCGCCGGCATTCCGGTTGTGGTTTTTACCGCCGGCGGCGTCCCGTTCCCGGATGCAACCGTCACGATCTCGGCGGGCGGCGCCACGTTCGGGAAGACCGGTGGTGACTTCCTCAAGGAGAAGCTCAAAGGCAAAGGGACAATCTGGGCGTTTCGCGGAGTCGCCGGCGTCGGCGAGGAAACGGCGCGATACAATGGGCTCAAAGAGGCGCTTAAAGGGTCAGACATCAAGATCGGCGCCGAAGTCTATGGCGACTGGAACTACGCTAAAGCCAAGCAGCTTTGCGAGAATCTTGTGGCCTCAGGTCAGCCGGTGGACGGAATCTGGTTCTCCGGCGCTGACATGACCCGCGCCTGTTTCGACGTCTTCAAGGAGATTGGCAAGCCGCTCGTGCCGATGACCGGCGAGGCCAACAATGGCTTCCTCCGTGCGTGGAAGGAAGCCGGCGCCGACAGCATCGGCCCGATCTATACGCCGGGTCTCGGACCGGCCCTCGTCCGTGCAGCGATCGCGCTGCTCTCGGGCGAATCGCTCTACAGGGCCTATTCCTCTGATCCCAAGCCGATCACTGCAGCCAATTTCGACACCTACTATCGTCCTGATCTCGATGACGCATACTGGTTCCCCTCGACACTGCCCGACGACCTGATCAAGCAGACTTTCAAGCGATAGCGTCGGCTCGCCAACGATGGAAGCGGTTTTGCTCGAGGACAAACGTCGGGATGTCCCGCCAGACCAGAACTGGATAGAATTCCGAAACGTCTCGCGACGTTTCGGCTCGATCCAGGCGCTCTCGAATGTCAGCCTCCACGGCCGCTCCGGAAGCGTACATGCTGTGACGGGCGAGAACGGCGCCGGCAAATCGACGCTGATGAAAATCCTCGCCGGCGTCCACCGGGCGGACGCCGGCGTGATCCTGATGGGCGGCGAGCCAATACGCTTCGACAGCCCGGCAGAAGCGCGCGCGAGAGGAATCGCGACGGTCTTTCAGGAACTGACGCTCCTGCCGAACCTCACGATTGCCGAGAATGTGTTTCTGGGCCGTGAACCACGACGCGCGGGCTTTGTCGACCGGGCGGAGATGCATCGAAGAACTCGTCGAATCCTGGACCATGTCGGGTCGACCTCGACGCCGACGTCATGTGCGCCGATCTCACGATCTCGGAACAATACCTGATTGAAATCGCCAAGGGCACGGCGGCGGAGTCGACCGTGATTATCTATGACGAGCCGACGGCTGCGCTCGACGCCCAGGGCGTCGACAAGCTTGCGCGCCTGATCGGCGAGCAGAGGCGCGCGGGCAAACTCATCTTCTATATTAGTCATCGGCTCGATGAGATTTTCCGGCTCTGCGACACAACAACGGTCCTGAAGGACGGTCAGCATGTTGCGACGCTCCCGACGGCAGACCTGACGAAGCAAGGCCTCGTCTCACTGATGGTCGGACGGGAAGTCGGGCAACTCTATCCGGAACGGCCGCGCTCGAAGCTGGTCGACCCCGCGCTCAGGATCGTCGGCCTCACCGTTCGGCCAGCCGATGTTCCGGTCAGCTTCACGCTGAACCGCGGAGAGATCGTGGGCCTTGCCGGACTCGAGGGTCAGGGCCAGCGGGAGATCGTTCGCTGTATCGCCGGCCTGGAGCCCTTTGTCGGCGGATCCGTCGAGAAGATCGCTGTGGACAGGGGAAGCCGGCGCGTTGGCCTCTCGGTGGTGGAGACCGTTAAGGCCGGTATCGGCTTCGTTCCGGAGGACCGGAAGTCGGAGGGGCTCTATCTGCCGCTGTCCATCGAACAGAATATCGGCCTCGGCATGTTGCGCCGGACACCGATGGCTGCGGCGGCGAAGATCGACCGCAATCGCGTTCGCGCACTGATGCGAAAGATGGATGTGCGCGCCCGCGACGAAAAGCAGGCCGTCTCCTCATTGTCGGGCGGCAATCAGCAGAAGGTCATGATCGGCCGCTGGCTCGCTGCGGGCGTCGACGTGCTGATTGTGGAGGAGCCGACCCGTGGCGTCGACGTTGGTGCGAAGGCGGAGATCTATCGTCTATTGCGCGAATTCGCCGACCAGGGGCGCGCCGTTCTGATCACTTCGAGCGAACTCACCGAGCATCTCGGTCTGTGCGACCGCATCCTGGTGGTGCGCAGCGGCGCAATCGTCAGCGAGATGGCGGGCGAGAACGCGACCGAGGAGAACGTGATGCGATATGCGCTCATGGGGAGCGAGAGTGAGGGGGCGGCGGCATGACGGAGCACCGCATCAGGCGCTTCGGGCGTTCTGGCCTCGGTCTCCTGTCGATTGGCCTCCCGGCCGCCATGTTTCTGATCCTGTCTGTATTCGCGCCGGAATTCCTGTCGGTTCAGAACATCGCCAACGTCAATAGCCAGATCACGGCTCTCCTGATCGTCGCGCTCGGTCAACTTATCGTCGCGCTGATCGGGGGCATCGACATTTCGGTCGGCTCGGTCATCAGTCTGACGAGTGTCATGATCGTCTCGCTCGACCCCTCTGTCGCCGTCCCCGCCGCGCTGGCCGCAGGCGTCGCGATCGGTCTCGCGAACGGGTTCGGTGTCGCGTATTTCGGCGTCCATCCGCTGATCATGACTCTGCGACCATGACGTTCCTTCAGGGATTGTCGCTGCTGCTGCTTGCAGGCTCTGGAGGAACCGTCCCTGGCCTTCTGACGGTTCTGGCCAAGGCGACAGTGCTTGGGTTGCCCGCCGCCTTCTTCTGGTGCGTTCTCTCCATCGGCGCAACATCGTTCTCCTCTACGGAAGTCGGTTCGGGCTGCGCATCTTTGCGATCGGCGGCAATGCTCAGAGCGCCGAACTCAGCGGCGTGCGCGCGCTCGGCCCGCGTATCGTCTGCTATCTGCTGTGCTCGCTTTCAGGCGTGATTGCCGGCGTATATCTCTGCGGCCGCATCTCCTCAGGCGACCCGAGGCTCGGACAACCTTTCAGCCTCGATTCCGTCACCGCGATTGCGCTCGGCGGCGTGCAGCTTTCCGGCGGCGTCGGCAGTGTCGCGGGCGCCGCGCTAGGAACCATTACGCTCGGCCTGATCACCAACGGTATGAACCTTCTCGGAGTTTCGCCCTTCTTTCGCGCGGCTCTCACGGGCGTACTGCTCCTCGGCGCCGTCAGTCTGCAGAGGCGCAAGGTTATCGGAATATGAGCGAGACCACCATGGAGGGAACCGCAGCGGCGCCGGGTTGGGTCAGCGCCCACGCGGCGCGCCTCCGTGGGCTGCCGATCTCCTATGTCGGCACGGCCGCGCTGCTCATCTTCGCGGCTCTGGCTCGCCCAAACCTGCTTCAGCCGTTTTTGCTGCTGCTTATCCTCAGGCAGGCCGCTCCGCTGGGTATTGCGGTGATCGGGCAGTCGCTCTGCATCCGGCTTCTGTCGCTCGATCTGTCGTTCGGCGGCGTCGCGCTCGTGGTGAGCTATGTTCTGACGAGTGGATTCTTTCCGCTTCCGGAATATGCGCTGATCGTCATTTGCCTGCTGCTAGGTGTCGTCGTCGGCGCAACGAACGCCTTTTTCATCACTCGACTACGGGCGTCCTCGGTTATCGTGACGCTCGCGATGGTTCTCATTCTCTCGGGGATCGTCACGGCATTCAGCCAGCTGCGCGCGCCCGGTGATTCCCCGGCGATGCTGCGATATGTCGGTCAGGCGCGCATCGGGATATTGCCGGTCACTGTCATCGTCTGGGTCGCTGTACTTGTTCCTACGGCCATTTTTCTGCGGCGGTCCGTATTTGGGCGGTATGTCGACGCGATCGGCGCCAATCCGCGAGCGGCCTGGGCGTCGGGCATTCCCTATGTGCGAGCGATTTACATCGCCCACATCCTGTCCAGTCTGTTCGCCGTGCTCAGCGCATTTCTGCTGGTGGGCTTCGTAGGCTTTGGCAGCCTCAATATCGGGGCGGATCTTGCACTGAACTCCCTTGCAGCGGTCATTCTGGGCGGCGTGAATTTCGGGTCGGGACGGGGCGGACTGCTCGGCCCGGCGGTCGCCGCCTTCATGCTCATGTTCTGCTTCAATCTGCTCACCAGCATGGGACTCGGAGAGCCCGGCAAGCAGATGGCGCAGGGAGCCGTCGTGGCGATCGCGGCGATCGCCTATGCCGCGCGCGGCGCGGGTCAGAAAGCATGACGAGCGTGCCGCTGCAAATCCTAATCGAGGCGAGATACCCAGCGGTCTTGCTCGTTTGCGCCCGCGCAATGCGCGCGGGCGCCGCGCCTGGCGTCGATGGTTGCGTGGGGTAGATGTCGGGCGCAATAGCCAAAGCGAGGAAGACAATGGTTGAGGTGCTGAAGGATGCGGAGCCGTTCCAATATGAAGGGAACGACATCGGAGTGCTGGTTGTCCACGGTTTCACGGGGTCGACGCAAAGCATGCGTTACCTTGGCGAGAGCCTGCATCGTCGCTTCGGCTTCTCTGTCGTCGGGCCCCGGCTGCCGGGACACGGGACTTCGCCCGACGATATGGAGACGACCGGCTATCTGGACTGGCTTGGCGGGGCAGAAGAGGCGCTTCGAACGCTCGCCGCGCGCAAGCGCAAAGTCTTCGTCACGGGCCTTTCGGTGGGCGGCACGCTAACCCTCAACCTGGCGGCTCGCTTCGGCGACCTCGTGCATGGCGTCGCGCCGATCGCCGCTGCGGCCGGGTCTATCCCGAGCCGTTTGCGGATGTGCTTTTAACCAGCCCCGCGCGGAAGCGGATCCCAGGCATTGGCTCGGACATAAAGGATCCGACCGCAAAGGAACTAGCCTACGCGGAGGTTCCCATTCGATGTCTGGCTGACGTCATGGTTCTCATCACGGCGACGGCAGTGCTCCTGAACAGGATCGTCTGTCCCGCGCTTGTTATTCAAGCACGCGAGGACCACGTCGTGCCTGCGGCGAACGCAACCCGGGTCGTGACAAGTCTCGGGTCAGACGACATACGCCTGCTTTGGCTGAACAACTCCTATCATGTTGCGACCCTTGATCACGACAAGGACCTGATCGTCGACAGGGTCGGTCAGTTTTTCACGGAACTGGCGGACGCATCCGCGAGGCCGCGGAGCTGACGAAGCATCGGGCTCCACAAGGAAGCGGCGGCCGCCGGCCGGTCCGGCCGTCGGGGATAGTGGGTCATCCCGGGGGCGCGGAAATGGATCCGCAGGCCGCGGCCTCTCCGTATATCTGTGCGAGCAAGGCGACCTCGCGAGCGAAACGTCGTCCGCGTCGAGAATTCGGCGCCGGACTACACGAAGCCTAGGGTTGCTATTTGATGCGCGCTCGAGGCGGAGGACATCGTCTGCGTCGATCCAAGCTTGGGCTTCGCCTCAGCGAAGCGGAAATTGAGGCGCCGCGAGGCTTCATGCACGCTCAGTTCCGCCCTGAGAAGCCTGTTCCTCCGCCACCTCGGCGAAGGTCGACGCGCACGAGTAAGGATATCGGCGCCGGCCTTCGCGCGTCCTCGACTTGATATCGCCGCCGGCCCCATGCCCGACCACGTTCTAGCCATCGACCAGCGTATGACATCAACTCGCGCCATTGTCTTGACGCCGTCTGCAGGTCGTCGGCTTGAGCCAGCAGGAATTTTCCCAGTCGTCGAACCCAGACACCCGCTTGACACCCGGTTTGGCGGTTGCCAGAACGCCGCGCGGGTACCCAAACGCGGGCGTAGCTCAATGGTAGAGCAGCAGCCTTCCAAGCTGAATACGAGGGTTCAATTCCCTTCGCCCGCTCCATTTTTGCTGTGACGGGTCGCCCGTGAAGAACGCCGACTTGTGATTGCGGTCCTAATCGGGCTTGGGGTCTCGCGGGTCGGGCGATCTTGTTTGCGCTGGCATCGCCTTGATGAGGACGCGCCCAACCCTTGCCATCCAGGCCAGCAGCGTTCGGAAGTTGGATGGCGTTGGCGGCGTCGGCGTGGGCGCCCTTAGGGAAGTTGCCGCCCAGACATCAGCTTTCACCCAATCGCGAAACCGCGTGAACACACTGTTCCAATAGCCAAAGGACGGCGGCAGATCGCGCGAAGGACTGCCCGCGCGCGTGATCCACGCCATCGCTTCGACGAACAGGCGGTGATCCCTGCCGCTGCGACCTGGATCGCTCGGCTCACCAAGTCATAACGGCTCCGTCTTCGCCCATTGGGCGTCCTTGGCGTTGAGGAAACCTCCAACACTCGAAGTGAGGGATGACCGTTTTGTGATGGACCGAACCTTTTCAAAGGCTTGAGTGTCAAAAAAATGCAACTTTCACCGAATTCTGAGGCGTTCAGGAGGGCATGGGCAAGCCCATGAACAAAAAGCACATGGGCAACGAATAGGGGACGGCTGGGCGCTCCGGTAAACAGAAGACGCGGCTCGAGGTCTGTCATCGTCATCGCTTTCCCCTTGAAGAAAACACCATACCATAGTTTCTAATTATCAGGAAGAGATTGCCTCGCCTGCGCCGCTCACGATTGGACGCGCGCAGGAAACCCGGCGTTCGTTTCCGCTGTCAGCTATCCCGCCGATCCGACGCAGCGAACGGCCGAATCGTCAAGTCAAAAAGGGGAGGGCCGCTAACGCGAGATAGGCAACACCTTGGCCGGATTTTCGTTCGCGCAACCGCCCGGGTTTGAAGTCGCCTTGGCGCGGCGACCCGATTTTGGCGGTCGGATGGTCGTTGAGAACGCGGAAGGACGACCAGAGCTTAGGGCTCAACTCGGGATTTTGCCGTTTTGAACCCCCGCCGTTCGCAGGAAACCGGGAGGCAGCGTCGCTGCGGCCTCGCATCTCAGCGGGTGTGTCCGCGTCGATGGAGGGCGGTCCTGACTGGGGCGACCTCAGCAGGCGCGGCTGTGGGCGCCGCACAACCTCTTGATCGCGATAAATCACGCACTGGCTACAACCCACTTATTCCCTTCCCTAGTGCGTTGCAGCGTCAACTTGCGTTTCGGCGCCTTATCCTGGGTGCGGCGCAACAACTTCTCGGTTGACATGGACTAACGCAGCGGGTACGCAGTAATCGGTCGTAATATTTTAAGGGGACCTTAACAATGCGCGTTCAAGTTCTTGCGGCGGCCTTCGGGTTGGCCGCGTTTTCGACCGCTGCTTCCGCAGCGGTGGTGTCTGTGTCGTCCGGGCCTCTGCCCCCCTCCGGCACGTACGAGTCCTTTGACTCGCTGACGCCAACTCCGCAGCCGGTCGCGTTCAGCGACTTCCTTGGCATGTGGTCCGGCGCAGGCGTCATGTCCGAAATGGGCTCCAGTTCGGGCCAATACGGCCAGCCGCTCAATGACACCACGGTTTATGTTTCCGTGTTCGGGACCCAAACCGAGACGCTCGACTTGACCTCCGCGGCGACCACGTTCGGTCTCTATTGGGGTTCAATCGACGCCTATAACACATTGGCGTTTTATAGCGGCGGAATGGAAGTTTACAGCCTCACGGGTACGCAGTTGGCCGGTCTCACGGGGTTGACCGCCGATGGCAGCCAAACGAGCGCGACTTCCAACGCCTACATTTCGTTTGCGGGCCTGCCGTCCTTTGACAAGGTCACGTTTGCCTCTTCGCAGAACTCTTTCGAGTTCGACAATGTGATGGCGGGCGTTCCCGAAGCGTCGACTTGGATGATGCTGGGTCTCGGCTTCGGCGGTCTTGCTTTCGCCGGGTTTGGTGCGAAGCGGAAGCGCGAGACTCGCGCGCTCGTCTGAACGAAACGGTAGCGGCGGCTCCTCCTGGAGGCGCTGGCGATCTACAAAAAGGGCCGGGACCCGAAAAGGTCCCGGCCATTTGTTTGAACGGCTCTCTCGTATCTGCCAGGAAGCGTTCAGCCCCGTCCGCTCTCTCTTCGGACGCGACGCCGAGCATTCAACGCCTGCAGTCGATCCTCATCAACGCGACCTGTCGCCGCAGGGGCCCTTAACTGCTCAACGCGGTTCGAGATAGGCGCGCCAACCGCCGTGCCGCGAGATGTCCTCGGCCGCCTTCACGGCCTCGGCCTCGACGAGAAAGCCCTTGACGTTTGTGCCGTCCGCGAGCCGCACGACGCCGACGCCGAGGGGCGAGGGAATGCTGGCCACGAAGGCTCCGAAGCCGGCCGGGTCGAGTGTCCAGACCTCCAGCCGTATCCGCGTCCCCGTCCCTTCCGCAACCCTGAGCAACCCTGGTTTTGGCGGTTCGGTATTGAGCGCGAAGAGTCGATAGTCCTTCGCTGTCTCCGCCTCCCGCAACAGGCGGCCCCCCAGTTCGACGATCTCGCGATTCAGCGGAAGCCCGGCGAGGTGCGCGCCAACCACGGCGATCGCTATCCGTCCGTCGTTATCCGCGGTCCCTTTAGGGGCGGGGGGTGCGGAAAGTCCTGTCGAGCCCATCGGCGCGCCCGATCCGGCGTGGACCGCAGCCGCCAGTCCCGCCAGCCGTCCGTCTGACTGCGAATGCCCGATCAAAGTCACGCTGGAGGGCAGTCCATCGTCACGCAGGCCGGCGGGAACCGCAACGGCCGCAAGGTCGAGCAGATTGACGAAATTGGTGTAGGTCCCAAGCTGCGAGTTGAGACGTACGGGCTCCGCCTCGACTTCGGCCCTTGTGTAGATCCGCGGCAGGGTCGGAACCAACATGACGTCAAAGCTCGTCCACGCGGCTTCCGTCTTTCTTTTCAGCGATGCAAGTTTGTAAAACCCCTCGAAGGCTGCCGCAGCATCGAATTTTCGCGCTCCCTCGATAATCGCTCGTGTTACCGGATGGAACGCCTCCGGATTGGATTCGATCAGCGACTTGACAGCGGCGTAGCGCTCAGCAACCCACGGGCCCTCGTAGAGAATCCGTGCGACTTCGGCAAAGGGCGCGAAGTCGAATTGGACCAAGCGGCACCCAAGCGCCTCCAGTTTCTTTGCGTCCCGGCCGAAGGCGGCCTCCGCCCGGTCATCGCCGAAAAAGAGGAGTTGGTCGTCGCGCGGGATGCCGATCCGCAGGGATGAAGGCGGACATTCGAGCGCTGGAGGAGGCAGCGACCGCGAATAGGGGTCTGCGACGTCATAGCCGAAGGCCGCCTGGAATGCGCCGAAAGCGTCAGGAACGGTCAGGGCAAAGACGGAGATTGTGTCCAGCGTCCGGCATGCGGGGACCATCCCCGAACCGGAGAGCGAGCCAAGGGACGGCTTGACGCCAACGATCCCGTTCATCGCCGCGGGCACGCGACCGGAGCCCGCCGTATCTGTGCCCAGCGAGAAAGGAACGAGCCCCGCGCCCACGGCGCTCGCCGAGCCGGAACTCGATCCTCCTGGGATGAGATCCGCCCGAAGCGCGTTGCGCGGGGTTCCGTAAGGTGAACGCACGCCGACGAGGCCTGTGGCGAATTGGTCGAGATTCGTCTTGCCGATTGGAATGGCGCCGGCCGCGACGAGCTTTTCGACAACGAAGGCCGAGCGATCCGGAGTGTAGGCGAATGCCGGACAGGCGGCTGTCGTGGGAAGGCCGGCCACGTCGATATTGTCTTTGACGGCAAAGGGCGCGCCGAACAGCGGCTTGCCTGCTGATCCTTCCGCCTGCAGGCGCGCCGCGTGCGCCAGCGCCTCCGCCTTTGGCCTCAGCGTGACGAACAGCGCCGGGTCAGCGTGGCGGGCAATCCGGTCGTAGGTTTCCTCGATCGTCGCCGTTAGCGCCTTCCCCGAGGCGTGGGCTGCAATCATGGTCGCCATCGTGTCCGTCATCAGGCCTTTGCTCCCTCAACGCGGAAGTCACTTCCGTCTGATCTGCGAAAGCAAGAGTCGGGCAAGAGCCGCGGAGGCGGAGGGCCCGATCGGTGTTCAAGCCAGCGTACGCTCAAGAGGCGTGCTCCGGCGCCGAAAGTGTATGCACAACGATAAGCTTGTATGCAGAGAGGGAGGTCTCGCTTCCCGCCATTCCGTTTCGAATCCCCGGCACGCAAATTGCGAGAGTTCGGCGGCGGGCATAGACCGGTATTTTCGAGTAATACGAGGCCAAAATGTCATCATTTGGAATCTCACGCCGTTCTCTCCTCAAGACAGGCGCTCTCGGTGTGGCGGGAGCTGCGCTCGACTTCGGCGTGATGAAGGCTGCGTTCGCCTCGGGCGATCTGGTTGTCGGCGTCGTCTATGTCGGCGCACGGGACGATTTCGGCTGGAACCAGGCGCACGCCGTCGCGATCCAGGCGCTCAAGCAGGTTTCGGGGGTCAAGGTCGTCGAGGAGGAGAACGTACCGGAGACGGACGCCGTCTCCAAGACGATGGAATCGATGATCAATCTCGATGGCGCGGGCCTGATCCTCGCGACTTCGTTTGGCTACTATCAACCCTTCGTCATCGACATGGCGAAAAAATATCCGGATGTCGAATTCCGCCATGCGGCCCCCCTATGGAACAAGGATAAAGACCCGAAGAACGCCGGGTCCTACTTCGGCTACCTGAACCAGGCCCATTACGTGAATGGCGTCGCTGCCGGCCTGTGCACGAAGAAGAACAAGATCGGCTTCGTGGCCGCCAAGCCGATCGCCAGCGTGCTCTCCAACATCAATTCCGTGCTGCTGGGCGCGCGCTCGACGAATCCGAACGCCACCGTTCAAGTGATCTTCACCGGAGATTGGTCGATGCCGGTGCGCGAGGCGGAAGCGGCCAACGCGCTCGTCGACGCGGGCTGCGACGTCATCACCTGCCACGTCGATGGGCCGAAGGTCGTGATCGAGACGGCCGAGAAGCGTGGCGTCATGAGCTGCGGTCACAACGCCAGTCAAGCGCCGCTCGCGCCGAAGGGCTTCATCACCGGCGCCGAGTACAAGTGGGAAACGATCTACAAGGGTTACGCAGCGGATCTTGCGGCGAAGAAGCCGCTGCCCAATTTTCTCGTCGGCGGATACGAGGTCGATTACGTGCGCAACACGCCCTTCGGCGCCGCTGCCACGGAGCCTGCGCAGAAGGCCGCGCTCGCAGCAATCGAGGGCCTGCGCAAAGGCAAGCCGATCTATGTCGGTCCGCTCAAGGACAACAAGGGCAAGCTCGTCATCGACAAGACCTACGGGAATCTCGATCCCTATCTCGATAAGATGGACTATCTGCTCGAGGGTGTGAGCGGGTCCACGACCTGACCGGCGGCGAAGGGAGCTGATCCCTTGTCGGATGCGCCCCTTGCCACGCGCGTTGCCGATCCCCTGGGATCGAGCGCCGCGCGGTCCGACTTCGCAACGCGGCTGCGCGCGAACTCGGAATATGCGGCGATTCCGCTGTTGGCGCTTGCGATCGCGGCGCTGCTGTTTGGATTGTTTCTTCTCGCCATCGGCAAGTCGCCCGTCGACTTCGTCTACTATGTCTGGCGGGGCGGTTTCGGCACGTCGTTCTCGCTCCAGAACACACTGCAACGATCGGCGCCGTTGATTCTGACGGCGCTCGCCGTCGCGATCCCGGCGCGTATCGGTCTTATCATGATCGGCGGCGAAGGCGCGTTGGTGGTCGGCGGGTTTGCGGCGGCGGCGTTGGCGATCCCAATGATCGGAACGACGCCGCCCATGCTCACCCTGATCCTGATGGCGATCTGTGGCATGGTCGTGGGCGCGTTCTGGGTCGGGATCGCTGGCTATTTGCGCTATGCGCGCGGCGTCAACGAGACCATTTCGTCGCTGCTCCTGACCTATATCGGGATCGCGATCATGAACTTCTTCGTCGAAGGGCCGCTGCGGGACATTTCGAATCCCAACAAGCCCTCCACGAAGCCGCTGCCCAATTCCTACATGGTCGGCACAATTCCCGGAACGGAGGTTCATTGGGGGATTGTGGCGGGCCTTGCGCTTTGCGTCCTCCTATATTTGCTGATCGAGCGGACGACCTTTGGCTTTGCGGCGCGCGTGACGGGCGGGAACATGCGCGCCGCGCTGGCTCAGGGCCTTCCTGTGGGCAAGCTGATCGTCGCCTGCTCTGCGATCGCAGGCGCCTGCGCGGGCCTTGCGGGGTTCTTCGAGGTCGCCGCGATTCAAGGACGCGCCAACGCCTCGCTCGCGGCAGGTTATGGCTTTACTGGCATTCTGGTGTCGTTCCTGGCGCGCCATAACCCGCTGGTCATTCCGCCCGTCGCGATCCTGTTTGGCGGCATCGTGGCTTCGGGGGGCCTCATTCAGCGGCGGATGGACTTGCCGGACGCCACGGTTCTTGTGCTGCAGGGGTTGATCTTCGTCGTGCTCCTGACGTCGGAGACGCTCTACGGACGCTTCTCCATCTTCAAGCCCAAATCTTTGGGAGACCGCTCATGAACGCGGCCCTCGCCACCGTCCTGATCGCCATGATCGGGGGCGCGATTCGCGTCTCGACGCCGTTCATGTTCGTGGCGCTCGGCGAGTGTCTTACGGAGAAGTCCGGGCGAGTGAACCTCGGCCTCGAGGGCACGCTGGTGCTCGGCGCGATGGTGGGCTACGCGACCTCCTACCAAACCGGCTCGGCCTGGGCAGGCGTCCTCGCGGCCGGTGTCGCGGGATCATTTCTTGGAGCCATGCACGGCTCGATCTGTGGTCTGCCAAAGGTCAATGACGTCGCCGTTGGCATCGCCATGATGCTGTTCGGCGTCGGCCTCGCCTTCTTTTTCGGCAAGCCCTACATTCAGCCCGCGGCGCCGCAACTTGTTTCGATTCCGCTCGGCTTCTGGGCCTCGAGCGCAAATCTCAAGAGCGCTCTTCACGTCAATCCGCTATTCTTCATTGGCATCCTCATTGCTTTGGCGATGGCCTGGTCGTTGCGCAACACGCGCTGGGGCCTCGTCGTTCGCACGGTCGGGGACAGCGCCGCGGCAGCGCGAGCGATGGGCATCTCCGTCAATCTCGTGCGGCTGCTCACGACGACGGTTGGCGGCTTTTTGGCGGGCGTCGGCGGGGCCTTCCTCTCGCTCTCCTACCCCGGCTCGTGGAATCAGGGCCTGTCTTCAGGGCAGGGGCTGATGGCGGTGGCGCTCGTGATTTTCGCGCGCTGGAATCCGCTTCGTTGTGTGCTCGCCGCCCTTCTCTTCGGCGCCGCGGGCGCGCTTGGGCCATCGCTGCAATCGGTCGGCATCACGAAAGGCTACTACTTCTTCAACGCCGCGCCCTACATCCTGACGCTCGGCATCATGATCGCGACATCAAGCGCTAAGCACGCGGCGCGCGACATGCCGGGTGAACTGTCGATGGCCAAGTAAGATCGGCTCGCGGCTGAACTCGAACGCGATGACGGAGCGCGCGCAATGAACGGGCTTGGCGGCCTCAACAAATCGCCGGAGGGCGTCGTGGTCGGCGTGGTGCAGCTTCAACTGCCCGCCATCGCAACTCCCGCTGACCTCGCCGAGCAGACCCGGAAGATCGTGGCGATGGTGGGCAAAGCCCGCCGCAATATGGGGACGATGGATCTTGTCGTCTTCCCGGAATATTCACTGCACGGCCTGTCGATGGACATGAACCCCGCGATCATGTGCTCGCTCGACGGGCCAGAGATCGCGGCGTTCCGGCAGGCCTGTCGCGACAACGCGATCTGGGGGTGTTTCTCCATCATGGAGTTCAATCCCAACGGCAATCCCTATAATTCCGGCGTCATCATCGACGACCAGGGCGAGTTGAAGCTCTACTATCGCAAGATGCATCCGTGGACGCCGATTGAACCATGGGAGCCGGGCGACATTGGCATTCCTGTCTGCGACGGTCCGAAGGGCGTCAAGCTCGCGCTCATCATTTGTCACGACGGCATGTTCCCCGAAATGGCGCGCGAATGCGCGTATCGGGGGGCGGAAATCATGATCCGGACCGCCGGCTACACTGCGCCCATCCGCGACGCATGGCGCTTCACCAACCAGGCCAACAGTTTCCAAAACCTGATGGCGACCGCGAATGTCTGTATGTGCGGCTCGGACGGAACCTTCAATTCGATGGGCGAAGGCATGATCGTCAATTTCGATGGTTCCATCCTCGCGGAAGGAACCACTGGACGCGCGGATGAAATCATCACCGCGGAGGTTCGGCCTGACCTCATACGCGAAGCCCGCAAACATTGGGCGGTCGAGAACAACATTTATCAGCTCGGCCATCGCGGCCTGACTGCGGTCGCCGGCGGCGCGAGCGACTGTCCTTACACGTTCATGCAGGATCTCGTGGCGGGCCGTTATCGCCTGCCCTGGGAGGAGGAAGTCGTTCACAAGGACGGGACCGCCTACGGCTTTTCGAAGCCCACCCGTCGATACGGCGAAAAAATCGTCAAGGCCGCAGAGTAGAGACCCGATGCCCACTTTCGAAGCCGATCCCTACCCCTGGCCTTACAATGGCGACTGGCGGCCCGACAACACCGCCATCATCGTCATCGATATGCAGACCGACTTTTGCGGCAAGGGCGGCTATGTTGACGCGATGGGTTATGACCTGTCGCTGACCCGCGCGCCGATCGAACCCATCAAGGCGCTTCTCGCGGCGGCGCGTGCGAAGGGGTATCATATCTTCCACACGCGTGAAGGACACCGGCCTGATCTTGCCGATCTGCCTGACAACAAACGCTGGCGCTCGCAACGCATCGGCGCCGGCATTGGCGACCGCGGCCCTTGCGGTCGCATTCTCGTGCGTGGCGAGTCAGGTTGGGACATCATCGAGGACCTGAAGCCGCTGCCTGGAGAGCCAATCATCGACAAGCCGGGCAAGGGCTCGTTTTGCGCGACCGACCTCGAACTCATGATGCGGACCCGCGGTGTCGACAATCTGGTGCTGACCGGCATTACGACCGACGTTTGCGTGCATACCACCATGCGCGAGGCCAATGATCGCGGCTTCGAATGCTTGCTGCTCGAGGACTGCTGTGGCGCCACCGACCCCGGTAACCATCTCGCAGCGATCAAGATGGTCAAGATGCAAGGCGGAGTTTTCGGCGCCGTGGCCAACTCGAAGGCGTTCATCGAGGCGCTGCCGTGACACGCCAGGTTTTTGTCCATCGGGTGGCGATGAAAGCGCCCGACGATGTGTCGGGGCTGGAGGCGCTCATAGCCTCGGGAACGATCGACGCCGCCTCGATCGTCGCGATCTTCGGCAAGACGGAAGGCAATGGCTGCGTGAACGATTTTACGCGAGGCTTCGCGGTGCGCGCAGTGCAGGACGTCCTGCGCCGGCATCGGCCTTGCGATGGGGCGAGCGCTGTAAAGCTCGTCATGTCGGGTGGCACAGAAGGCGGCCTCTCGCCTCACATGATCGTATTTGAAGCCCGTCATGTGTCGGCGTCACCGGAACTGGGCGCACTTGCAGTGGGCCACGCACGCACCCCGCCCTTGCCGTCCGAAGATCTTGGCCACCTCAAGCAGGTGGATTTGGTCGCCGAAGGCGTTCGCGTGGCGATGGCGGAAGCCGGCATCGATCGCCCGTCCGATGTTCATTTCGTGCAAATCAAATGCCCGCTCTTGACCGCCGACAGGATTGCGAACGCCGATGCGCGCGGTGACAAGACGGTCACGCGGGACACGCTGAAATCCATGGCGCTTTCGCGGGCCGCGTCCGCGCTTGGCGTCGCCGTCGCGCTCGGCGAGATCGATCGGGCGCGTCTCGATGAACAGGCGATCGGCAGGGATTGGTCGCTCTTTTCCTCGCGGGCCTCGGCATCCGCAGGCGTCGAATTGCTCGATCATGAGATCGTGGTGCTCGGTTCGGCCGATCACTGGGCCGGCTCGTTGCGCATCGCGCATTGCGTGATGGAGGATGCGATCGACATTGAGCCGGTCCGAAACAGCCTCGTCTCCCTCGGCGTAAGTGGATCTGGCCAAATTCCGCCGACGGAGAGGGGGCGAGTCGTCGCGCTGCTCGCCAAAGCGGAGGCGAGTTCAAACGGCGAGATTCGTGGCTTTCGGCATGCGATGCTGAACGATTCCGATATCGCCTCAACCCGTCATGCGCGGAGTTTCGTGGCCGGCGCGCTCGCCGGCTTGATCGGTCACGCTCAAATCTATGTTTCCGGCGGCGCCGAGCACCAAGGCCCGGATGGCGGCGGCCCGGTCGCCATCATTGCGGCTCGGCCTGCGGAGCAAGGAGCATCCTTATGAACGCCGCTGTGACGAAAGCCGCCCCTTCGCTTCAAACGATTGGCATGACCAAGACATTTGGATCGCTGCGCGCGCTTCAGGATGTGTCAGTCGATATTCCAGCCGGCACGTTCCATGCGCTCCTGGGCGAAAACGGCGCAGGCAAGTCCACGCTCGTCAAATGCATTATGGGGTTCTATGTTCCGGACAAGGGACAACTCCTGCTCGACGGGAAGGAGCGCGCGGTCAGAAATCCGCGGGATGCGCAGGCGCTCGGAATCGGCATGGTGTATCAACACTTCACGCTGGTGCCGGCGCTGAATGCGGAAGAAAACCTTGTTGTCAGCCGCGCCGACGCGCCCGCTCTCATCGATTGGCGTAAGGAGCGCAAGACACTCGACGCATTCCTTGAGCGGATGCCGTTCCGCGTTCCGCTCGACAAGCCCGTCTCTTCGATGGCGGCGGGCGAGAAACAAAAGCTCGAAATCCTGAAGCTTCTCTATCTCGATCAGCGCTTCCTCATTCTCGACGAGCCGACCTCAGTGCTGACTCCCGGGGAGGCGGACGAAATCCTTGGCCTCTTGCGCGGCATGGCGCATCGCGGTGAGATCACTGTGGCCATGATCAGTCACAAGTTCCGCGAGGTCGAGGCCTTTTGCGACGACTTCACGGTATTGCGGCGGGGCGCGCGCGTCGGGGGCGGCAAGGTCGGAGCTGTCTCCACCCGCGAAATGGCGGCCATGATGATCGGCGACGCGGTGGTCCGCCCGTCTGCGGCGCGCATCGAGGCGCCGAAGAATGGAACGACGCTCGAAATTGCCGGTCTCTTCGCCGAGAACGACGAAGGACGCGACGCGGTGGCGGGCCTCGACCTCAAGGTTAAAGCGGGCGAGATCGTGGGTATCGCAGGCGTTTCCGGCAATGGTCAGAGCGAACTCGTGGAGGCGCTTTCCGGCCAGCGGCCGATCAAGCTCGGCCAGGTTCTGATCCATGACAAGGATTTCGAACCTAGGCGCGATCATTTCGACAAATACAAGGTCTTCGGCCTGCCCGAGGAGCCATTGAAGAACGCCAGCGTGCCGAACATGTCCGTCGCGGAGAACATGGCGTTCCGCGCTTTCGACAAGGCGCCGATGGCCAAGCTCGGTTTCTGGCTTTCGCAGACGCCGATGCGCACAACCGCCCGAACCCTGATCGGGCGCTACAACGTCAAGACGCCCTCGACTGAGACGCCGATCCGCGATCTGTCTGGCGGCAACGTGCAGCGCGCAATCCTCGCGCGTGAGCTTTCCGGCGACGTCGACGTGCTGATTGTCGCCAACCCGTGCTTCGGCCTGGATTTCGCGTCCGTGGCTGACATCCGTGCGCAGATCATGGAGCAGCGTAATCGCGGCGCTGCCGTGTTGCTCGTATCGGAAGATCTCGACGAAATTCTTGAATTGTCAGACCGGATTGCGGTCATGTCCGGCGGCAAGATTGCTTATATGACCGACGGCGCAACGGCCGACCGCACGACCATTGGTCGGCATATGGCCGGGCATTGAGGAACCTCTCCCCTTGCGCGGCACGCCCTCGGAAGCCTAACGTTGTCGGGCGGCGATTGGCCGCCGATCCGCGCGCGATCCAGGTGTAGATCCTCTCGCGGGTTGGACATATCGGTCAATGCGGGGCTTTGCTGGCTTGTGACTTCGAGACCTTTTGATCCAGATGTCTATGTCGACGAATCCGCGGTGCTGCTGGGAATCGACCTGACAGAAGAGTCGCGCAGGGAAACAGTCTTCAATCTGCGCGTCGCGGTCGCGCAGGCGCAGCTGCTTTTCTCGGACAAGATAGAGGAATCCGAAGAGCCTGCGCCGGTCTACAAGGCATGATCGAAGCGCTTCTGGATCAACCCGCCGTAGCGATAGCCGCCGCGGTGAAGAGCGGCGCTGCAAGCGCGCTCGAGATTACGCAAGCGGCGCTGGATCGCATTGAGAAGCGCAACGGCGCGCTGAACGCATTCACGGACGTGACCGCCGAGCGGGCGTTGGCCAAGGCCGCCGCGATCGACGCGACTCGGAGGAGCGGCAAGCCTCTGGGATCGCTGGCGGGTGCGCCTTTTGCCGTGAAAAATCTCTTCGATATCCAGGGGCTCGCGACCCGCGCCGGCTCGAAGATCAATCGCGAGCGATTGCCAGCGAGCAAAGACGCGACCCTAGTGGCCAGGCTCGAAGCCGCGGACGCGGTGCTTCTCGGCGGCCTCAACATGGGCGAATACGCCTATGATTTCACAGGCCGCAACGTGCATGACGGCAATTGCCGCAATCCCCACGCGCTTGACCATATGACCGGCGGATCATCAAGCGGATCGGGCGCCGCTGTCGCCGGTGGGCTCGTTCCGCTGACGCTCGGCTCTGACACGAACGGCTCGATTCGCGTGCCAAGTTCTTTTTGCGGCGTGTTCGGGCTGAAGCCCACTTATGGTCGCCTGTCGCGCGCGCGCACCTTTCCTTTTGTCGCGAGCCTCGACCACCTGGGGCCGCTTGCCCGCTCCACGGTCGATCTGGCGCTCGCCTATGATGCGATGCTCGGTCCCGACGCCGAGGATCCGGCGCAAGCGGACGCGCCCGCAACGACGCTTGCCCCCAAGCTTGATGAGGGGATTGACGACATTCGGATCGCCAGGCTCGGCGGCTATTTCGCCCGTCGCGGAGACGCAGCGGCTATCGGCGCGGTCGACATCGTAGCAAAGGCTCTCAAGGCGAACCGCACGGTCGAACTCGAAGGCGCCGAGCGCGCGCGGGCGGCCGCTTTTCTGATCACGATGACAGAGGGCGGCGCTCTGCATCTTGAACGACTGCGGAAGCGCGCCGCCGACTTTGATCCGGAGGTCCGCGACCGGTTGATCGCCGGCGCGTTGATCCCTGGCTCTTGGGCGGTGCAGGCTCAGAAGTTTCGCCGCCAGTTTCGAGAAACCGCATTGCAGCTTTTCCGCGACGTGGATGTGCTCATTGCGCCTGCAACGCCGACGCGAGCGCCGGAACTCGATCAGCAGACTTTTCTGCTTGACGGCGAGGAAATGCGGGTGAGGCCGAATATTGGCATCTTCACCCAGCCGATTTCCTTTATCGGCCTGCCGGTCGTCGCGGCTCCCATCTGGACCGAGGGCGAGCGATTGCCGATCGGCGTGCAGGTCATTGCGCCGCCCTGGCGCGAGGATCTTGCGATCCGCGTCGCGCGGTGTCTGGAGCGTGATGGCGTCGCAAGCGCTCCGGTGGCCAAATTGCCCTGAGCCTCTTGTGCGGAGGTCCTTGCGGGGCCCAGCCCAGGTGAAGAACATGAACGAAGACATTGGAGCCTGGTCCATGGCGCACGAGGCAGGAGCCCGCTGGTCGGGTCGAAATGGCGGCAAGTCCATCGTGCGCAACCGCATCTGGCAGGGCCTCATCGATGGCGAGTTCAACGTCGGCCCGACCTTCGACCGCATCCCCAATTTCGTCGGCGCGGATGCGGCGGCAAAGCGACTGAGCGAACTCGACTCCTGGAAGCGGGCGAGGGTCGTCAAATGCAATCCCGACCCGCCTCAGATTCCGGTGCGCCTGCGCGCGCTTTATGACGGCAAGCTGCTTTTTTCCCCGGTTCCTTACCTGACGAAGGACTTTCCTTACCTGCGGATCGATCCCGAGAGGCTGACCTCGAAGGGGATCGATTTCGAGACCGCGGCGACCGCGCAGGGATTTATGGAGTACGGCGAGGCCGTGCGTTTTACCGATATGCCAAAGCTCGACTTCTGCATCGTCGGCTCAGTAGCGGTCACACGACGCGGCGGCCGAACCGGCAAGGGCGCCGGCTTCGCCGATCTCGAGCAGGGCGTGTTCCGCGAGCTTGGATTGGTCGATTCCTCGACGCCCATTGCGACGACGGTCCATTCTTCTCAGGTGGTGGATGACACCGAGGTGCTGATCGAAAGTCACGATTCGTCTCTGAACTATATCGCCACCGAGCTCGAATTGATCGAAACCCGCACTGACCACAAGCAGCCGAACGGCGTTGACTGGAACAAAGTTCGCCCCGATCAGTTCGAAGACATCCCGTTCCTCAGGGACTTGCGGGAAATCATTGAAAACCGGAAGCGGGCCGGATGATCATCGACGACCCCGAAGTCAAGGCAGAAGTCGAGGCGGCCTTCGCGGCCTACGAACAGGCTCTGGTGACGAATGACGTGGCCGCGCTCGACCTCTTTTTCGCGCCCACCGAGGACGCGATCCGCTACGGCGGAGGCGAGAACCTTTACGGCTATGAGGCGATCAAGGCTTTCCGGGCGGCGCGCTCCCCTCAAGGTCTTGCCCGAAAACTTGAGCGCACGCGTATCGTAACGTACGGCCGCGATTACGCGGTCGCCGCTACGCTGTTCCGCCGGGACAACGCCGCAGGCAAGGTGGGCCGACAAATGCAGACATGGGTCCGGTTTCCGGAGGGATGGCGCATCGTAGCAGCCCACGTCAGCGTCATCGACGAGCCGAAATCATGAGCGCTCGCATCGAGGGAGTTGTGCTTCTGCCAACGGACGGCGAGAGGGCTGGATCGCCTGTCGACATCCATATCGAACATGGCGAGATCGCGGCAATCGAACCGTCTTCAAAGACGCCGGCGCGGGGGCTGCTTGCGATGCCGGCGCTGGCCAACGCTCACGACCATTGCCGCCCCCTATCGCCAACGTCTTTTGGCGCGGCCGCGAAACCCCTGGAAAGTTGGCTCCTACGCCTCGCCGCGATGCCGGCGATCGATCCCTATCTTGGCGCGCTCGCCGCCTTCGGCCGCGCTGCGCGGGGCGGCGCCGCCTCGGTCATGGCCCATTACACACGGTTCAACGGGCCGATGTCGCCCGTCGAGGAAGCGCGCGCGATCGCCAAAGCCGCGGCGGAAGTCGGTGTGCGGGTGACGCTCGCGGTCTTCATGAGAGATCGCAATCCTCTGGTCTACGGCGAGGCTGCAGGGGTTCTCGGCAAAATGCCGGAGACCGCGCGCATGACGATCGAGTCCCAGTTCCTGTCGGCCCCGTTGTCGGCGAAGGATCAGGTGGACCGGGTCGAGGAGATCGCGGCCGCGGTCGAAAGCCCGAGCTTCTCAGTGCAATTCGGGCCGAACGGCCCACAATGGTGCTCGGACGAGCTTTTGGGAACGATCGCCAAACGATCGCGCGAGACAGGACGTCGTGTCCACATGCACCTTCTGGAGACCCGCTATCAGCGCGCGTTCGCCGATCGGTCCTATCCGGAAGGGCTCGCTCCCCGGCTTGCTTCCCTGGGCCTCCTCTCCTCGCGGCTCACGCTTGCTCACTGCGTCTATGCGCGTGTGACGGAGCTGGACGCGATCGCCGCTTCTGGTGCGGTCATCGCCACCAACCCGAGCTCCAACCTGCATCTGGCAAGCGGGGTCGCCCCGATTGGCGAGGCGATCCGGCGCGGCTGCCGGGTCGCTCTTGGCGTCGACGCCTCCGCTTTTGACGAGGACGACGACATCTTGCGGGAGATGCGGCTTGGCCACTTCCTGCATGGCGGCTGGGGCTATGACAGCGTGATCGCGCGCGGTCAGTTTCTCTCGACCATCGTGGCGAGCGGCCGCTTCGCCAATGGCGCTCCCGGCGACGGCGAGCTTCGGGTCGGGGCTCCGGCCGACATCCTCGTGCTGGATCTCGATCGACTCGACCGCGACGCCGTCATGGCCGTTGAGCCCATTGACCTCGTCTTCGCCCGCGCGCATGGCGCGCATATCGCGCATCTGTATGTGGCGGGCGAAGAGGTAGTTCGGGCAGGCTCGCCCACGCGGGTTGATCTTGCAAAGACGGAAGACGCGCTTCGCGCCGACTACCGGACGAAAATGCCTGCGCGCGCCGCCTTCCTCGACGCGTGGGGCAAGCTGGAGCCTGCGGTCTCTGCTTATTACCGGGACGGAATTGGCTGTTGCTAGTTTTGAGGAGACCATGAAAGAGGCTCTGCCCATCATTGACGTTTCGGGGCTCGACAGCGCGGACGGGTTGGCCCGCGTCGCGGCCGAGATTGGCGCCGCCTGCCGGGAGGTCGGCTTCTTTTACGTCGTCAATCATGGCGTTCCGGAAGACCTCATGACCGCTGCATTCGCCCAGTCGCGAATGTTTTTTGCCTTGCCGCTCGCCGAAAAACAGACCATTTCCATGGCGAAGGTCGGCGGCAACCGCGGCTATTCGGCGCTCCTGCAGGAAACGCTCGATCCGACTATCGGCCCGGATATGAAGGAGGCGTTCAACGTTGGGCTCGATCTTCCGCCCGACGATCCCGAGATTCTCGGCGGGCAAACCTTTTCGCGCGTTGAACGCCTGGCCGGACTTGCCCGGTTTCCGTGCGACGATGCTGGCTTATTTCGAGGCGTGCCGCGCCCTCGGCCTTCGTATTCACCGGGCCTTTTCGTCGGACTTGGGCATGCCGCTGGACTATTTCGCGGACAAGTTCGAGCGGTCCACCGCCATCCTGCGGCTCCTGCGCTACCCGGCCGCGAAAGCCGAGGACAATATCGGCGCCGGCGCCCATACCGACTATGGCAATCTGACCTTGCTCGCGACGGATGACGTGGGCGGCCTGGAAGTGCGCAAGCGGTCGGGCGGTTGGATCGAGGCGCCGGTCGTACCCGGCGCCTTCATCGTCAATATCGGCGACTGCCTCATGCGGTGGACGAACGACAAATATGTCTCGACGCCGCATCGGGTCTTCAACCGCAGCGGACGTGAGCGATACTCGATTGCGTTCTTCTTCGACCCTAACCCTGATGCGGAAGTGGTGGCGATTCCCTCTTGCATCGGAGCCGAGGGGCCGCGCTACGAGCCGGTGCGCGCAGGCGACTATCTGACGTACCGGCTGCAGGTCAGCAACCAGATGCCGTCCTGAACCGTCTTTGCAGGATCGATCCCATCCGGTAGGTCTCACGCGCCTCGACTGAAGACAGGGAAGCGCCTGATGACTTACGCCAATATTCTCGTGGAGACTCATGGCCGCGTCGGCCTCATCAAGCTGAACCGGCCGCAAGCGCTGAACGCTTTGTCGCCCGCTTTGATCGAGGACCTCAACACGGCGCTCGCGGCGTTCGAGGCGGACCCGAACATCGGAGCCGTGGTCCTCACCGGCTCCGAGAAGGCCTTTGCGGCCGGCGCCGACATCAAGGAAATGCAGGACAAGACCTTCGCCGATGTCTTCCTCGGCGACTTCATCTCCCGCTGGGAGAACGTGTCCAAGACCCGCAAGCCGATCATCGCGGCGGTCGCGGGCTTCGCGCTGGGCGGCGGCTGCGAACTGGCGATGATGTGCGACTTTATCCTTGCGGCCGATACGGCGAAGTTCGGCCAGCCGGAGATCAAGCTCGGCGTGATTCCCGGCGCGGGGGGCACGCAGCGCCTGACCCGCTTCGTTGGGAAATCGAAGGCCATGGAAATGTGCCTGACCGGGCGGATGATGGACGCGGAGGAGGCCGAGCGGTCCGGTCTCGTCTCCCGCGTCATCCCGGCCGCCGACCTCATCAACGAAGCCCTGAAGACCGCAGAGACCATCGCGTCCCTGTCCGCCTCGGCGGTTTACGCGGCCAAGGAGAGCGTGAATCGCGCCTATGAGACGACGCTGGCCGAGGGCATCCGTTTCGAGCGGCGAATCTTCCATTCCTTGTTCGCGACGGAGGACCAGAAGGAAGGGATGAAGGCGTTCGTCGAGAAGCGCCCGGCGGCGTTCAAGAACCGGTAGCGCCGCGCGGTTTTGGCGCCGATCGGGCGATTTCAAAAGGTTAGGCGCCAAAAACTGTCCATTTGTTCGGTCCGAAGCATCCCTCTAACCCGGGCGGCCCTTCTCTCCTCGCGGGAGCAGGTGGCGGGCGAAGCCGTCGGATGAGGGGGCCGCGCCTTCACGCATGGACGCGCCTTGTGCGCCGACCTCTCACCCCCGACCTCTCACTCGCGAGGGGAGGGGGGAGTTCCAACGTCTTCTCTGGGAGTTCAAGGATCCGGCTTGGGGCTTCATGGACATGTCCGTTCAAGGCGCCGACGCGAGCCCGCCAGCGGCACACCGCGGCGCTTGCCTCACGCGCAAAATCTCGTCCTTAAGAAAACCAGCCTAGCACATGGCATGAATTCTGTAAATCAGAATATCGCTGCGCCGCTCTCAGCCGGCGGGGGTGAAGGCGCCGCGCCAGTGGACCAGCGCTGGTTCGTCGGGCCCTTCGGACGTCGCCACGACGGAACCGAGCACCATGGCATGCGAATGCCGGTCCAGAATCTCCTCGACGGTGCAGTCGAAGGACACGAGGGCGTCGATTAGGACCGGCGCGCCCGTCGTTCCATGGGTCCAGCGATGGTTTTCGAAGCGGTCCGCCCCTTGCAGGCCGGACCGGCCGCTGAACCGGTCGGCGAGATATTCGTGCCGCGCCGCGAGCACATTGGCGGAAAAGAAGCCGTTTCGACGAAGCCCCGCGAGCGTCGAGGACGCGCGGGCGAGGGAAACGATCAGGGTCGGCGGCGACAAGGACAGGGAGGCGAGCGAACTGACTGTCGCGCCGACCCGAGCCTCGCCGCGTCCGGACGCAACGATCGCCACGCCCGAGGCAAGCGATCTCATGGCGTGCCGAAAAGCGCTGGAATTGACCGTACGCGGGCGCTGACCGGTCGTATGCGTCGCGTCCTGCACCCCTCTACTCCTCACGCTGTTTGCGCGAGACTGGCGCAACGGTGAATCCATGTCGCGCCCACGAGACCCGAGTCAATTGCGGCGGTAAACTTTAGAACGATTGCACGAGACGCCTGTTCCGATCGCGTCGGCGCCTTGACCCTCCGCGGCCGGTGAGGCAAGGCAGGCGCCCCTTTTCCAACATCCGGGTGGCCATCCCATGTCCAACGCGCCGCCGCCTGCCGAGGCCGAAAAGCCCCGGCGCGGCGCCTTCGCCACCTTCGCCACCTTCGCTCACCGACCGCGCCTCCTCGTCGGCGCGGGAGTCATGATCGTATCTTATGTGTTCGTTCCCCACACCATGCGGGAGCCGACACGGCTGCTGATGGCATGGAACCTCGGTTCGTGGACCTTCCTGGCGCTTATCGCGATGATGTTCCTCGATCCGAGGGGAAGCGCCCACAAGCAGGCGTGGCTCGAAGACGAGAACCAGTGGATGCTCCTCATTCTCGGCATCCTGGCCAGCGGCGCGGCGCTCGCGGCGATCGTCTGGGAGTTGGGACCGGTGAAATCGATGACCGGGACGCTCAAGGGCGGCCATCTGGCGCTCGTGCTCGCCTCGCTCCTGAGTTCCTGGACCTTCATCCAGACGATGTTCGCCCTCCACTACGCCGGCGTCTATTTCGGTCGCACGCACGGCAAGATGCGCGGCGGGCTTCAGTTTCCCGAAACCGATACGCCGGGATGGATGGAGTTCGTCTATCAGGCGTTCACGGTCGGCTGCACTTTTGCCTCTTCCGACGTCAACGTCACGACGTCACGGATGCGCCGCATCGTCGTGATCCAGGGCGTCGTGTCCTTCTTCTTCAACGCCATCATCCTCGCGCTCGCGATCAACATCGCCGCGGGCTTCTTTTAAAGAGACCTCTCATGACAGACGCCGAAACCAAGCGCGTGCGCGCCACCTTGCCTCGTGGGCTCGTGGACCGGGACGCGGCCGACATCGCCGCGGCTGAAAAGATGATGGCGAAGATCCGCGAGACCTACGCGCTCTATGGTTTCGAGGCGGTCGAGACGCCGTTCCTCGAATATACCGAAGCGCTCGGAAAGTTTCTGCCCGATCAGGACCGGCCGAACGAGGGCGTCTTCTCCTTCAAGGATGACGACGAGCAATGGCTGTCGCTGCGCTACGACCTGACCGCGCCGCTCGCCCGCTATGTCGCCGAACATTTTGACCGGCTGCCAAAACCCTATCGCAGCTATCGCGCAGGCTGGGTGTTTCGCAATGAGAAGCCGGGGCCGGGGCGGTATCGCCAGTTCATGCAGTTCGACGCCGACACGGTCGGCGCGGCCAGCGTCGCGGCGGACGCCGAGATCTGCATGATGGCGGCCGACTGCCTGGAAGCGCTCGGGATCGCCCGTGGCGATTATGTGATCAAGGTCAACAACCGCAAGGTGCTGGACGGGCTTATGGAGGCGATAGGCCTTGGACGCGCTCTAGATTCCAAGGCACCGGCTGCGTGATACTGCGCGCCATCGACAAGCTGGACAGGCTCGGCGCCGCGGCGTGTTCGCGCTGCTTACCGCCGGAAGAAAAGATGAGAGCGGCGACTTCACGCCCGGAGCAAATCTATCCAGCGCGCAAGCTGACAATGTTATGCGGTTCCTAGGATACTCGTACGACGTGGATCGCGGCTACGAGCCCGATTTCACGCTCTCGCAAGCCAATACAAATGCGGATCGTCTAGCGTGGCTCGAACAACACGTTGAGCTCGGCCCGACCGGCTGAGAAGGTGTCGAGGAACTCAGAACCATCTCGTCTTAACCGCCGCGGCCGGCTATTTGGAGGATCGAGTTCTTGTGGATCGATCCGTCGTGCGCGGCCTCGAATATTACACCGGCCCCGTCTTCGAGGCGGAACTCACCTTCGAGGTGACTGGCGAGGACGGAAAGCCGATCCGCTTCGGCTCGGTCGGCGGCGGCGGGCGCTATGACGGGCTTGTCGCCCGCTTCCGCGAAGAGCCCGTGCCCGCGACCGGCTTTTCGATCGGCGTCTCGCGCCTGCTCGCGGCGCTGCGCGCCATCAAGAGTCCGATCGTTGCGACGGCGGAGAGCGCGGGGCCGGTCGTGGTGCTGGCGCTCGACCGCGATCCAAAATCCATGGCGAACTATCAGCGGCTCGTCGCGTCCCTGCGCGCCGCGGGGATAGCCGCCGAGCTTTATCTGGGCTCAGCGGGGATGAACGCCCAGCTCAAATACGCCGACAAGCGCATGAGCCGCGTCGCCGTCATCCAGGGTTCGAACGAGCGCGACGCCCCGGGCGGCCCGCAGGTGACGATCCGCGACCTGAAGCTCGGGGCGGAACTCGCCAAGAGCACAAAGGACCGCGCCGACTATCTCGAGCTTCGCCAGAAGGCCCAGTTCGCTGCGCCCGAGAGC
Organism: uncultured Alphaproteobacteria bacterium; assembly: GCA_963824465.1. Classification (GTDB taxonomy): domain Bacteria; phylum Pseudomonadota; class Alphaproteobacteria; order Rhizobiales; family Beijerinckiaceae; genus Roseiarcus. The sequence goes on along the minus strand of CAWGPL010000014.1, from coordinate 128,416 downwards.
GAGCTTGTGGAGCGGGTCAAGGAAGTGCTCGCGAGACCCTGAAAACCCATGGGCTCGACGGAAACTCTGTGCGAAATACGATTGCGATTTGCCATAGCCTCTCCGGAGCATCCTTTCGGAGCCTTTGGCCGCTGGGGAGCGATAACGAATGCCGGAGCCATCCGAAGAGGCCATCGAAGCCAAGGAGAAAGACCGCACGGTCGCGCTGATCATCGCGGTCCTCGCGCTGCTGCTCGCGCTCGCCGAGGCGGGGTCGAAACAGGCGCAGCATCTCTCGATCGAGAAGAACATCGAGGCCTCTGACCTCTTCAATTTCTATCAGGCGAAGCGAATTCGGGAGACCGTCGTTACCACCGCGGCGCGCACAGTCGAGGCGCAGAAGGCGGGCGCCCCCGCCGACGCGCAGGCCCCGCTGCAAAGCGTGCTCACGGAACTGAATGCGACCGCCGCCCGCCTGCAGAAGGATCCCAGCAAGCCCGAGGACAGTCTCGACGCTATCCAGGAGCGCGCCAACGCAGCGGTCGAAGCGCGCGAACTCACCAACAAGCGTCTGCAACATTACGAACTCGGCAGCGGGCTGGCGCAGATCGCCATCGTGCTCGCCTCGGCGGCGATCATCACCGGCGTCTCGTTCCTCATCTGGTTCAGCGTGGCGCTGGGCGGGCTGGGCGCGGTCCTGCTCGCCTTCGGCTTCTTCGCGCCCCTCATTCTGCCGATCGGCGGCTAGGGCCAAGGCGGCCTTTGACAGCGCGAAAGGTTTGACCGAAACAGGCGCGATGACGCCGACCGTGAAAATCTGCGGCCTATCCGACGCCGCGACGCTCGAAGCCGCCCTTGCGGCGGGGGCGGATATGGTCGGCTTCGTCTTCTTCGCCAAAAGCCCGCGGCATATCTCGCTTCGAGACCGCCCGCAGGCTAGGCGACGTGGCGCGAGGGCGGGCGCGGCTCGTGGCGCTGACGGTGGACGCCGACGATGCCGCGCTCGATGGGATTTTCGACGCGCTGGCCCCCGATATTGTCCAGCTTCACGGGCGCGAAACCCCGGAGCGGGTCGAGGCCATCGGCGCGCGCTATGGCAAGCTGACGATGAAGGCGCTCGGCGTTGCGGAGGCTGAGGATTTTGCCGTCGCGGAGCGCTACGTCCGTGCGGCGGATATGCTGCTCATCGACGCCAAGCCGCCGAAGTCGGCGGTGCTGCCCGGCGGCAACGGGGTCGCCTTCGACTGGAGACTTGCGCGCGGCTTTTCGCCGGGACGGCCGTGGCTGCTTTCGGGCGGGCTCGACCCGGCCAATGTCGAGCGCGCCGTCGCCGAGTTCGAACGCGCTTGGGGTCGATGTTTCGTCGGGCGTCGAACGCGCGCCCGGCGAAAAGGATCCGGACAAGATCAAGGCGTTCATCGCCGCGGCCCGGCGCGCATTTCAGCGCGCCGCCGAACATGCGAGTTGACAAGATGGCCAAGCTCGACAAGCCCAATTCCTTCCGCAACGGCCCGAACGAGCGGGGCCGCTTCGGCATTTATGGCGGGCGTTTCGTCGCCGAAACGCTGATGCCCAACATTCTGGCGCTCGAAAAGGCTTACGCGGAGGCCAAAGCCGATCCGTCGTTTCAGACGGAGCTTGATTTCTTCCTCAAGCACTATGGCGGGCGGCCGAGCCCGCTCTATTTCGCCGAGCGGATGACCGAGCATCTCGGTGGGGCGAAAATCTACTTCAAGCGGGAAGAGCTCAATCATACCGGCTCGCACAAGATCAACAACGTGCTCGGCCAGATCCTGCTCGCCCGGCGCATGGGCAAGAAGCGCATCATCGCGGAAACGGGCGCAGGCCAGCACGGCGTCGCGACCGCGACCGCTTGCGCCCGGTTCGGCCTCGATTGCGTCGTCTACATGGGCGCGGTCGACGTCGAGCGGCAGAAGCCGAACGTCTTTCGCATGAAGATGCTGGGCGCCGAAGTGAGGCCGGTGCAGGCCGGCGCGCGCACGTTGAAGGACGCGATGAACGAGGCGCTGCGCGACTGGGTCACCAATGTCGAGGACACCTTCTATTGCATCGGCACGGCGGCCGGTCCCCATCCCTATCCCGCCATGGTGCGCGACCTGCAAAGCGTCATCGGCAACGAGACGCGCGTGCAGATGATGGAGGCGGAAGGGCGCCTGCCCGACAGCCTCATCGCGGCGATCGGCGGCGGCTCGAACGCCATCGGCCTCTTCCACCCGTTCCTCGACGACGAGAGCGTGGAGATGTTCGGCGTCGAGGCGGCGGGCCACGGACTTTCCGTCGAGAACGGCCATGCCGCCTCGATCACAGGCGGCAGGCCGGGCGTGTTGCACGGCAACCGCACCTATCTGCTTCAGGACGCCGACGGGCAGATTCTCGAGGGCCACTCGATCTCGGCCGGGCTCGACTATCCGGGCGTGGGGCCGGAGCACGCCTGGCTGCACGATGTCGGCCGCGTCACCTACCTCTCCGCCACCGACAAGGAGGCCCTCGACGCTTTCCAGCTCTGCTCGAAGCTTGAGGGCATCATTCCGGCGCTGGAGCCCAGCCACGCCCTCGCCAAGGTGATCGAACTCGCGCCCAAGCTGCCGAAGGATCACCTGATGGTGCTCAATCTCAGCGGCCGCGGGGACAAGGACATCTTCGCCGTCGCCGAATATCTGGGCGGGATGTAGGCGGCCCGCGCCGCGGCCGCGCGAGGACGCGACGGGGACTGCACGATATGGAAGCGATCAAGCGAGCCGACCTCGACTTCCTTCTCTTCGACTGGCTGGACGCGGGCCGCTTCAACCGCTGCGAGCGGTTCGCCGATCAGACCCCCGAGGATTATCGCGCCATTCTCGACCTCGGCGAGAAAATTGCGCGCGACGCCTTTCTTCCCGCCTACAAAATCGGCGACCGCGAGGAGCCGCGCCTCGCCGAAGATGGGCGCGTGATCGTGCAGGCCGACATCGCGCGCGCAGTTCGCGCTTTCCTGGACGCCGGGCTGCACCTTGCGACGGTCGACGCCGAGCACGGCGGCCTCCAGCTGCCAGCCACCGTTGCGATAGCGGTCATGGCGAATTTCATGGCCGCGAACGTCGCCGCCGCAGCCTTTCCAATGCTCTCCGCCGGCAATGCGCGGGTCATCACGAATTTTGGAACGCCCGCGCAGATCGCGGCCTTCGCCGCGCCGCAGTTCGCCGGCGAGGCGCTCGGCACCATGTGCCTCTCCGAGCCGGACACGGGCTCGTCGCTCGGCGACATCACGACGCGCGCCGTCGCCGACGGAGCGGACGCGCTCGGCCGCCGCTATCGCGTCAAGGGGCGGAAGATGTGGATTTCCGCAGGCGGCCAGGACATCGTCGGCAATACGATCCATCTCGTGCTCGCCAAAGCGCAGGGCGCCGATGGGAGGCTGCCGCCGGGCGCGAAGGGCAATTCGCTTTTTATCGTCCCTGTCACTCTCCCAGAGGGGGTCGGAGGCGGGCGCAACGACGTCGTGGTCGCGGGCCTCAATCACAAGATGGGCTATCGCGGCACGCCGAATTGCCTCCTGAACTTCGGCGAAGGCGGAGAGGGCGCCTGCGGCTGGCTGATCGGCGCGGCCGGCGACGGCATGCGCATCATGTTCCAGATGATGAACGAAGCGCGCATCCATGTCGGGCTCGGGGCGGCGGCGCTCGCCTATCGCGGCTATCTGCTCTCGCGCGCCTATGCTGCCGAGCGCAAGCAAGGTCGGCCCCTCGACGCCAAGAATCAGGGCGCGCAGACCCCGATCCTCAGCCATCCCGACGTCCGCCGCATGGTTCTGGCCCAGAAGGCGATCGCGGAAGGCGCGCTCGCCCTATGCCTCTACTCGGCGAAGCTCGTCGACCTGTCGGAGAACGCTGGAGACGCCGCGGAGCGAGCGCGAGCCAAATCGCTGCTCGACCTCCTCACGCCGGTGACCAAAAGCTGGCCGTCTGAAATGGGGCTCGTCGCCAACCATCTCGCCATCCAGATCCATGGCGGCTACGGCTACACGCGCGACTTCGACGTCGAACAGATCTATCGCGACAATCGCCTCAATCCAATTCATGAAGGCACGACCGGCATCCAGGGGCTCGACTTGCTGGGGCGCAAAATGCTGTTCGACGGCCTGCGCTCTTTCGATGTCTTCCTCGACGCCCTGCGCCAGACGTCGACAACGGCGGCCGCGATCGGCGATCTCGCCGCCTTCGCGCACACCCTGACTGACCAGGCGGAACGGATGGAAACGCTGGTGCGAAGCGAGGCCCAGACCGGCGACCCCGTCCATGCGCTCGGGAACGCGACCCCATTTCTTTTCGCCTTCGGGCACCTCGTGGTCGGGTGGCTCTGGCTCGACATGGCGCTGGCCTCGCTCAAGGAAAGAGGCGACGACACCGTTCGCCGTGGCAAGCTTGTCGCGTGCCGTTACTTCTATGAATATGAAATGCCTATGATCGACGCTTGGCTCGCGCCGCTGCGGGCCCGAACCGACCTGACCGCGCGTGTCGAAGAAAGCCTGCTCTGACTGCTCTGAGCCGTTCGCAAATCTCGGAGGCCACGCGCGCCAGATCTCTAGAGGCGGCTGCGTGGAAACGCCCTTCCACAAAAGGCCGACTTGTCGTCAAGCCCCCCGAATGGAGGAGAGGCAGTGCGCGCCATAAATTTCCTGTGAGGCGGATCAAAGCGCGGGCGCCGGCGGTTACGGAGTGAGCGTCTTGCCCAATTCTCGGGTCGCATGCTTGGTATTTCGTTTATCTTGAGATCATCTTCGAAACAATATTTGAGCCTTTCGCCTCGTTGCTCTCAATTCAGCCCCATTGTTGGCCTACACTTTGCATGCATAAGTAGTCATAGGGACGTTCTCGGGAGAGGCGCTGGGAGGGCGCAGCATCAGGAGAGAAAGCCATGTGCGACTATTCCCTGGAGATGTATGGTTCGCGCCCCGCGCGTGAGGGCGAACTTTATGTGGCGACGCGGTTTCCGACGGGTTCGATCGGTTTCGCGGCGCCGGGGGACCCGCGGGTGCCTGTTTGCGTGCAGTGCGACACCAAGGTCGTATTGACCGACATACCGGCGCCGATGCAGGCGGCGTACGGCATAGGATCGGAAGCAAAGACGGTCTTCGCCCAAAGGGAGACCGGGCTCTATCGCGATGGACTGAGACTTGAGGATGGCCGCTTCATCTCCTTGCAGGATCTGCTGCCGGGTGTAGGCGCCTACATTCCCTCGCTGCTAGAGCGGGAAGCCACCGTAGAGACGAGGGTTCCTGAAACGGTCGACTGATCCGTTTGACCTAATCGCGCCTCGGCCTCGCGCTCCAATCGGGACGCGGGGCCTTTTTTGAGGCGACCTTATTCCGGGATTGATGCGCATCGCCTGCGGGATCAGCCGCCATCATAGCCATTGTCCGGAATTGGCGCAGGCGATCCTTACAGCGGCATTTGTCGATTTGCTCCGATCCGCTTGTCACGCAGCAAGAAATATACACATTAGTAATGATATAATCTCATACAAACCTATGGGCATCGTGATTTTCGCGTTGAAGCGGGACTCCCGTTATGTTATGTGCAGTGCAGCATAATTTGGGACGAGCGACGTGAGCCAATTCCATCAGGAGAAAGTGTTAAGCGTCCGCCACTGGACGGACCGGCTGTTCAGCTTCCAGACGACGCGGGCGCCGTCATTCCGCTTTCGCAGCGGCCAGTTCGTTATGATGGGGCTGGAAGCGGAGACGAAGCCGCTCCTCCGGGCCTATTCGCTGGCGAGCCCCTACTATGCGGACACGCTGGAATTCTTCTCGATCAAGGTTCCGGACGGCCCCCTGACCTCGCGATTGCAGCACCTACGCGAGGGCGACGAAATCCTCGTGGGCCGCAAGCCGACAGGGACTCTCGTCCTCGACAATCTCAAGCCCGGCCGCACGCTATATCTATTTGGCACTGGCACCGGGCTTGCGCCTTTCCTGAGCATCGCGAGGGACCCGGAGGCCTATGAGCGTTTCGACCGGGTGGTGGTGGCCCACGGCGTGCGATGGATCAAGGATCTCGCCTATAGCGAATATCTCACCGACGAACTGCCGAACGACGAACTCGTCGGCGACCTCGTGCGCGAGAAGCTGCTCTATTATCCCTCCGTGACCCGCGAGCCGTTCCGCAATGCGGGCCGACTTTCCGCGGCTATCCTGCAAAATACGATGACGGACGCTCTCGGCCTGCCGCCGCTCGACCGCGAGCGGGACCGGGTGATGCTCTGCGGCAGTCCCGCCATGCTTGCCGACCTTCGGGCGATCCTAGACGCCCGCGGCTTAGAGGAAGGCAATACCGGCGAGCCGGGCGACTACGTGATCGAAAAGGCTTTCGTCGACAAATAGTCGACTCCGCCGGCGGTCGGCATGCGCTTCGTCTCTTGAGGAGCAGAGCCGGTCGGCGTCAGCGTCTTTTTTCGGGAAGATCGTCGTCGCTGATCGCGCGCCATGCCGCGCCGTCGAGGTCGTCGAACTGCCCGCTTTTCAATGCCCACAGGAAAGCCGCAAGACCGACGCCGCCGAGCGCGAGCGCGATAGGGACGAGATAGACGAGGACGTTCACGGCGCCGCTCCCCCTGCACTGCGCGCCCGCAGCGCATTCAATGTGACCACGATCGACGAGCCTGACATTGCGAGCGCCGCGATGAGGGGGGTGACGAAGCCGAGAACTGCGAGCGGCACGGCAACGGCGTTATAGAGCGCCGAGAGCCAGAGATTTTCCAGCATGAGCCGCCGTGCTTTGGTCGCCAGCCGCAAGCGCGTCGGAGACCGGCGCGAGGCGCTCGCCTAGAAAAAGCGCATCGGCCTGCGCCTGCGCGAGATGAGCCGCCGAAATCGGCGAGATCGACACATGCGCTGCAGCGAGCGCGGGCGCGTCGTTGAGGCCGTCGCCGACCATCAAGGTACGGCGGCCGTCGGCCTTCAGCGCGTCAAGCCGCGCGATCTTGTCGCCCGGCTTCAAGTTCGCGCGCCAGCGCGCAATGCCGAGCGCTGTCGCCGCGACAGCGACGGCGGCCTCTCGATCGCCGGACAGAATCTCCACGTCGCGGCGCTCAGAGATGTCGGCCACCACGGCGCGGGCGTCCGGCCGCATCGCCTGGCGCACGGCAAAGACGACCTTGCGTTCAGGCGTGGCGAGGGCGATCAGCGAGGCGTCAGGGAAGCGCTTCGCCACGGGCGCGGCTTCGCTCTCCGCTCCGCACCAGGCGACCGAGCCGAGCCTCGCCGGTTCGGCGCCAAGAAGTGCGCGGACGCCCTCACCTGGAAACTCCTCCGTCACAAGCGGAACGCTTGCGCCGGACGCCTCCGCGATGGCTTTCGCCAAAGGATGACGGCTTGAGAGCGCGAGCGAACCTGCGAGCGCAAGGTCCTCGGGCGCGACGGAGTCGGCGTTCGCCAGGCTGGGCTGGGCTTGGGTGAGTGTGCCCGTCTTATCGAAGATGACAGAATTGGCTTCCGCGAGCCGCTCCAGCGCCTCGCCGGAATTGAGGATCAGCCCATGGCGGAAAAGCGCGCCCGCCGCCACCACTTGCACAGCGGGAATCGCAAGGCCGAGCGCACACGGGCAGGTGATGATGAGCACGGTGATCGCAACGACGAGCGCTTGCTGCCAGCCGGCTCCAACGAGAAGCCAGCCAAGAAACGTCCCCGCCGCGACGACATGCACGACAGGAACGTAGAGCGAGGCCGCCCGATCCGCGAGCGCAAGGTAGGAGGAGCGCTGCTCGGCCGCCTTCTGGAGCAGACGGTTCACCTCGTCGAGCAGCGTGCCGCTTGCCGCGGCGCGCACGACAACCCTGAGCGCGCCGCTCATGTTCACCGCGCCCGCGTAGACGCCAGCGCCCGGCGCGACGGCAATTGGAGCGGTCTCGCCCGTAACAAGACTTTGGTCGATCTCCGAGCGTCCCTCCCGAACCGTTCCATCGACAGGGATGCGTTCTCCCGGCCGCACGAGCACGACATCTCCCGGCCGAATGGCGGCGATAGGAGTTCTCGCGAGCCTCTCCGTCCGCCATGAGCTTCATCGCCCGGTCGGCGCGGATGGCGGAAAGGTTGACGGCGAAATCCCGAGTGCGCCGGCGCATGCGCTGATCGAGGTAACGCCCCGCCAGCAGGAACATGAGCAGCATCAGCGCGCTCTCGTAATAAGCCGTATGCTGGTGGGTGACGGTCTGCAAAAGCGACATCGCGAGAGCGAGAACGACCCCAAGCGAGATCGGCACGTCCATATTGACCGAGCCGACACGGAGAGCGCGAGCCGCGCTCTCGAAGAACGGCATGCCGGCGTAAGCCGCCGTCGGCAGGGCGACGAGCGCAGAAAGCCAGTGGAAGAGGTCGGCAGTGGAGGGATCGCGCTCGGCGCCCGCCCAAAGCGAGACCGAGAGCAGCATCACGTTCATAGCGCCGAAGGCGGCGACGCCAAGGCATCTCAGCAACCGCTTTTCGGCAAGAATTTCGGCGCCCTCGCTCTTCCCGCCGTCAAAGGGATGGGCCGGGTAGCCGAGCGCCTCAAGCCTTTCGAGAATGACGGGCGGATCGAGTGCGCCATCTTCCCATTCGATGGTGACGCGCTTCGAGGCAAGATTGACTCGCGCGCCGCGCACGCCGCTCTGTCGGCCAAGTCCCTTCTCGATCGTCGGTGATGCAGGCGCCGCAATAGACGCCGTCGACGACCAGATCCATCGCGGCCACGCCCTCGGCCGGATGGCGAACGAACAATGACAGGTCGGCCGCGGCGCTCATCGGCGCCGCGTCAATTCGTCGGCGTCGTATCCGCGACCGCGAGCTTGTTCTCGCTGCGGAAAAGCCGCTCGGCGCCTCGGCTCGCCTCGATCACCAGCGTCCAGCGGCCGGGCGCGACAGGCGTGGCGACGCCCTCATACTCAACGCCGGTCGCCGCCAGCGTCGTCTGGGCGTCCCGTGTTGCGTCGAAGGGATGCTCAAATCGGGCGACGACCTTCAGGTCCTCAATCGGATTTCCGGTCTTGTCGCGAAACGCGGTCACGATCCTTTCCCCGGCGCCGTCCGCGCGCGCGGAGACCTCGACTTTCCACCCCCGCTCATCCTGCGCGCGCGCAGCGGCAATGCGCTTATTGAAGTTCTGGCTCGCGTCATAGGGATTCTCCATCGCGTCGCCCTTCAGCGTGCTCTCCGCGAAATACATAAGCGCGCCATTGGCGACGAAAATGACGAAAAAAAATCCGACGAGCATCGCCAGGACTTCTCCACCCCGTAACCTTCTTCATGGCTTCGCCTCCTGCCGCCTCACGGCGCAAAGAAATTGTCGGTGACGACGCTTTGCTCGCCCGTCTTCAGGTCGGTCGCCGTGAAGGTGATGGGCGTCGACTTCGGCGGCGTGACGTTCGAGGGGGTGCTCACATAGACCGGAATTTCGAGGGTTGCGTCGGGATCGACTTGCACGCCGAGCTTGCCGCCCGGCAAGGCTTTGGCGACAACGCTGGTCATCGTCGCACCCGGCAGGCCCGCGATTTCGAGGGCGAATTCGGCAGGCATGCTCAGCTTGTTCGAGAAACGCAAGGTGTAGCCGTCGCGCACGCCGCCTTCGGGGGTTAGCGTGTACAGCGGCGCGCGCAAGTGGAGCACGCTCATGTGCATGTCCGTGCGCGTGGCCAGCGCATAGAGCATCACGCAGCCGGTGATCGCGATCAGCGCCGCATAGAGGATCGTGCGCGGACGGACGAGTTTGTAAACGTTCTTCTCGCCCTTCGCGCGGCGTTCTCGGTTCTCGTCGGTGTCATAGGCGATCAGCCGCGTCGGACGATTGATCTTGGTCATGACGGCGTCGCAGGCGTCGATGCAGAGCCCGCACTGGATGCAGCCGAGTTGGGGACCGTGGCGGATATCCACGCCGGTCGGGCAGACATGGACGCATTGGAGGCAATCGACGCAATCGCCGGCGGGCAGATGTTGCACGAGCGCCCGGTCGTGCTGTTTCACCGACATGCGCGGTTCGCCGCGATCGAAGCGATAGGTGACGTTGAGCGCGTCGTTGTCGGTAAGCGCCGCCTGGATACGCGGCCACGGGCACATGTAAAGGCAGACCTGTTCGCGCATATGGCCCGCGAGCGCATAAGTCGTTAAGGTCAGGATGGCCGCCCAGAGATAGGCGATCATCGGCGCCTGGAGGGTGAAGAACTGTCTCAGGAGCGTCGGCGCGTCCACGAAATACAGCATGGCCGCGCCGCCCGTCATCAGCGCGATCAAGAGCCACGCGCCATGCTTGGCGACGCGCTTCATCAACTTCTCGTTGGTCCATGGGGACGCGTCGAGCCTGATGCGGTCACGCCTGTCCCCTTCGATTGCACGCTCGACCCAAAGGAAAAGGTCGGTCCAGACGGTCTGCGGGCAGGCGTATCCGCACCAGACGCGGCCAAAGAGCGCATTGGACAGGAAGAGGATTAGCGCCGCGAGGATCAAAAGCCCGGTGAAATAGTAAACCTCCTGCGGCCACAACTCGATGAAGAACGCGTAGAAGCGCGAATGGGCGATATCGACAAGCACCGCCTGGGTCGGCTCGTTCGGCCCGCGGTTCCAGCGAATGAAAGGCAGGATGTAATAGACGCCGAGCGCGATCCACAGCACGGTCCATTTGATACGGCGATAGGTCCCCCACACTTTCTGCGGGTAGACCTTCTTCGCCGCCTCATACAACGGACCGTCGTCGGCAAGCTCCTCTAGATTGATAGACACGGACTGAATCGCCTCACTTGCCGCCGCCCAGGCTGTGAACGTAGACCGCGAGCGACTTGATGGTGACCGGATCGAGTCGACTATGCCATGCTGGCATCGTGCTGTTGCGGGCGTTGGTGATCGTATAGATCAGGTTCGGGAGGTCGGAGCCATACTGCCAGATCTTGGTGGTCAGGTTGGCGGAGCCCATCTCGATGTTGCCTTTTCCGTTTTCCCCGTGACATGCGGCGCAATTGTCCATGAAGACCTTCTTGCCCGCGGCGACATCGACGCCCTTCTCGGGCTCGAGACCGGCCAAAGTGCGCACGTAACTCGCCACCTCATGGATCTCCTCAGGCTTGAGGATTCCGTCCTTGCCGAACGCAGGCATGGCGCTCGTATGCGTGTCGGGGTCGTTGGGCGCACGGATGCCATTCTCGATTGTCGTATAGATCTGCTGGAGCGTCCCGCCCCAAAGCCACCGGCCTGCGGCGAGATTGGGATATCCGGGCTGACCCTGGCCTCCCGAGCCATGGCACGGCGCGCAATTGTCGCCGAAAGCCGCCTTGCCCTGCGCAAGCGCGATCTCCAGAAGCTTCGGATTGGCGTCGATCTGCGCAAGGCTTGCATTGACGAGGCCCGAGGCCAGCTTCATGCGCGCCGCCTGCCCGGCCGCAACATCCTCCGCGACGCGGGCGCGATTGGTGGAGCCAAGCACGCCGGGCGCGTAACCGGTAATCAGCGGCCAGGAGGGATAGAAGATCCAGTAGACAACGGCGAAGGCGATCGTCAGGTAGAACAAATAAAGCCACCAGCGCGGAAGCGGCGTGTTGAGCTCCCGGATGCCATCCCATTCGTGGCCGGTCGTAGTCTGGCCCGAGACGTGGTCGACGTGACCTTCGTGCGTAGCCATCGGATCAGTCCTCCCTCAGGGGCATATGCGCAGCGTCGTCGAAACGCTTGGCGTTGCTGGGCCAAAGCGCATAGACGAGCACCCCAAGGAAGAAGACGAAGCAGTAGACCGTCCCACCCCACTGCGCGAAGTGCGCGAGCGCCTCATAAGTCGTGTCCATCGCGATCCCTTCCGGTCAGCGCAAATTGGCCTTGTCGTCATATTGCTTGAAATCGACCAGAGTGCCGAGCATCTGCAGATAGGCGATGACGGCGTCGCCTTCGGTGACTTCATTCGAGCCGGGATTGAACTTGCGCGCCACCGCCTTTGGATAGCGTTTGAGAAGGTCGGCGGCCTCCGGCGAATCCGGCTTTATCTGCGCCTGAATGTCCGCGAGCGTCTTTTGGATGTCCTCGTCCGTATAAGGAACGCCGACCTCGCGATTGGCCTGTAGACGGGCGACCATCTCGCGGGTATCGAGCGGCGTCGTCATCAGGAAACCGTAGTTCGGCATGATCGACTGCGGCACCACCGAGCGTGGGTCCGTCAGATGAGCGACATGCCACGCGTCGGTGTACTTGCCGCCCACGCGCGCCAAGTCCGGTCCGGTGCGCTTGGAACCCCACTGGAAGGGATGGTCGTACATGCTCTCGGCCGCCAGCGAGTAGTGGCCGTAGCGCTCGACTTCGTCGCGCAGAGAGCGGATCATCTGGCTGTGGCAGAGATAGCAGCCCTCGCGGATGTAGATGTCGCGGCCAGCGAGTTCGAGCGGCGTGTACGGCCGCATCCCTTCCACCTTCTCGATTGTGCTCCGTAGATAGAAAAGGGGCACGATCTCTACGAGGCCGCCGATGGACACGACGATGAGAATGCCGATCAACAGAAGCAGGGGACTCTTTCAAGGACCTGATGCTTCGCGAAAAGGCCGCCGCCATGCGGGGGGTGCGGAGTGGGAGTGGGAGTGGCGCTCACGGGTTCCTCCTCATTCCGCCGGCTGCAACATCGGCTCCGCGGCTGGCGCGGAGAGCTCGGTCGCCCTGATGGTCATGTAGACGTTGTAGAGCATCAGGCAGTACGCAATGACGAACAAGGTGCCCCCCAGCGCGCGGATGACATAGAAGGGATGCATCGCCGCGACAGTCTCGATGAAGGAATATTCGAGGTATCCTTCGGGCGTGTAAGCTCCGCCACATGAGGCCTTGCAGGATACCCGACACCCACATCGAAGTGATGTAGAGGACGATGCCGAGCGTCGCGATCCAGAAGTGCCAGGCGACCAGGCGGATCGAATAGAGCTCGCGCTTGTTCCACAGCCACGGAACGAGACAGTAGACCGCGCCGAACGAGACGAAGGCGACCCAGCCCAGCGCGCCCGAATGCACGTGGCCGATAGTCCAGTCGGTGTAATGCGATAGCGAATTGACCGACTTGATCGACATCGCCGGACCTTCGAAGGTCGACATGCCGTAGAAAGCGACTGACACGACGAGCATGCGCAAGACCGGATCGGTGCGCAGCTTGTCCCAAGCGCCGGAGAGGGTGAGCAGTCCGTTGATCATGCCGCCCCATGAAGGCATCCAGAGCATGATCGAGAAAGTCATGCCGAGCGTCTGCGTCCAGTCCGGCAGCGCCGTATAGTGCAGATGATGCGGCCCCGCCCAGATATAGAGGAAGATCAGCGCCCAGAAGTGGATGATCGACAGCCGGTAGGAATAGATCGGCCGCTCCGCGCGCTTCGGCACGAAGTAGTACATGATTGCGAGGAAGCCAGCGGTCAGGAAGAAGCCGACGGCGTTGTGGCCATACCACCATTGGAACATCGCGTCCTGCACGCCGCTCCAGGCGATATAGGACTTGGCCGAAAAGATGGACACGGGGACGGCTGCATTGTTGCCGAGGTGCAGCATCGCGATCGTCAGAATGAAAGCGAGATAGAACCAGTTCGCGACAAAGATGTGCGGCTCCTTGCGTCGATAGATTGTCGCGAGGAAGACCAGAAGGTAGACGACCCAGACGATCGTTAGCCACAGGTCAGCGTACCATTCCGGCTCTGCATATTCCTTGCTCTGGGTGATGCCGAGCAGATAGCCCGTACCGGCGATGACGATGAAGAAATTGTAGCCGAGCACCACGAACCAAGGCGAGAGATCGCCGGCGAGCCGCGCGCGGCAGGTGCGCTGCACGACATAGAAAGACGTCGCGACGAGGACGTTGCCGCCAAACGCGAAGATCACCGCCGACGTGTGCAGCGGCCTTAGCCGGCCGAAGTTGAAGTAGGGCTCGAGATTGAGATGAGGGAAAGCAAGCTGCCAGGCGATGAGCGCTCCCACCGCCATCCCCGCCAGGCCCCAAAATAGGGCGGCAATGGTGGCGAACTTGACTGGACCCCAGTTGTAATTGGGGAGACCGTTGGCTTCGAGTGGCGGCTTATCAGGCGCGCGGACATTGTAACGCTGGAAGATCGCGAAGATCCCGAGGCCGCAGGCGAGAACGCCGAGGCCCATGTGGAAGCCGTAAGCCGGCTCGATCGTTCGGGCCGCGATAAAAAGGCAAAGCATGCCGAGCAGCGCAAGCACGGCAATGAGGCCTACCTCGCCGCTCCAAAGCGGCTTTGGCTGTGTCACTGACGACTGCATCTTTGATCCCCAATCCCAGAGGCTTGTCTTTTCCTCGGCTCCCGGCTTCACGCCTTCGCCAATTGCGTCATCCCGCTCTGCTGTTTGCAGGCGGGATTCGGCGGGTCGTCCCAGCTAGTTTTCGGGATCAAGGGCCCGAAACGCTGCGCCTTGGCAACGCGTCTCAAGGTCGCACCTCCCTCACGCATGACTTGGAGCCCGCTGACTCGCCCCGCGTGAACGCCGCAACGCCGCTGCATTTTCACCTTTTTGGGGGGACTTCGCAGGGGAGGCGAATGGGCCGTTGGTCGCGGCACGCCACCTTCCCCCGTGTCGTTGTTAGCTTCGGGGGCGTCATCAAAAGCCTCGACACGGCGGGCCGAAGCTGCCACTCGAATCGGATGGCCAAATTTCGTTCCTCTTATGTCTGTCAGAACTGCGGGGCCGTCACGCAACGTTGGCAGGGCAAATGCGAATCCTGCGGCGAGTGGAACACGATCATCGAGGAAGCCGCTGCGCTCGGCGTCGGGGGCGCGGCGATTCGACACGGCGGCGTGGGCAGAACCTTTCCTCTCGAGACCCTCTCGGGCGCCTCGGCGCCTGAGCCGCGCGTCGTTAGCGGGATCGTGGAGCTCGACCGGGTCGCAGGCGGAGGTTTCGTGCCCGGCTCGGCCACGCTGATCGGGGGCGAACCCGGCATTGGAAAGTCCACGCTTTTGATCCAGGCATGCGCAGCCATTGCGAGCGCCGACGCTCGTGTCGTCTATGTCTCAGGCGAAGAGTCGACGGCTCAGGTGCGCCTGAGAGCGGCGCGGCTCGGCCTCTCCGAGGCGCCGGTGCAACTCGCTGCCCAGACTTTGATCGAGGACATCGTCGCGACGCTTGGCTCAGGCGATCCGCCGCGATTCGTGGTGATTGATTCCATCCAAACCATGTGGAGCGACGCAATCGAATCCTCGCCCGGGACAGTCAGTCAGGTGCGGGGGTCGGCTCAAGCGCTCATCCGCTTCGCCAAGGCGAGCGGAGCAGCCCTGCTGTTGGTGGGACACGTTACCAAGGATGGTCAGATCGCGGGGCCGAGGGTGGTCGAGCACATGGTCGACGCCGTCTTTTCGTTCGAGGGCGACGGCGCACACGCGTTCCGGCTTCTGCGGGCGGCCAAAAACCGCTTCGGCGCAACAGACGAAGTCGGCGTCTTCGAGATGACGGGCGGAGGGCTCGCCGAGGTCGCAAATCCCTCGGCGCTTTTTCTGGCGGGCCGGGAGGGCCGCGCGAGCCCAGGCGCGGCGGTGTTCGCGGGCGTCGAAGGGGCAAGGCCGCTTCTGGTCGAAATTCAGGCGCTGGTCGCGCCGACGACGCTCGGCACGCCCCGGCGGGCGGTGGTCGGATGGGAGCAAAGCCGGCTTGCGATGGTGCTGGCGGTGCTTGAGGCGCATGCCGGCCTGAAACTTGGCCAGTATGACGTCTATTTGAACGTGGCGGGCGGCCTGAGAGTGGCCGAGCCCGCGGCCGACCTTGCCGTGGCCGCGGCGCTCGTCTCGTCGCTGACAGGCGCGCCACTTCCTCATGACGCCGTATATTTCGGCGAGATTGCGCTTTCGGGTTCGATACGAGCGGTCGCGCATGCCGGCCTCAGGCTCAAGGAGGCGGCGAAGCTCGGGTTTCAGCGGGCGATCGGTCCGCCGCCGTCGCGGACGGAGGGCGATCATGCGAAGATCGCGGTGGGGCGGGTCGATTCGGTCGCCTCGCTGGTCGCCGAAATCGCCGCCGCCGCTGTTGAAAAGCGTCCGCCCCGGTCTGTAGGAAGCGCCCGTTCTGCGGGGTGACGAGCGATGGGGCCTTGGCTATAAGGGCGCCGCCGGACGACGGCCTTAGGCTAAACGCGCAATTTCTAGGATCCCTGACGAGGTTCGTTCATGCCGTCCTATCTGGATCTCGCCGTCCTTGGGATCGTTCTTGTTTCCGCTCTTCTCTCGATGTTGCGCGGTTTTAGCCGAGAGATTCTCGCGATCGCATCCTGGGCGGCGGCCGCAGCGGCGGCCTATTACTTCTATCCGGTTGTCGTTCCCTACCTCAGTCCCTACATCCACAAAGAAATCATTGCCGTCGCCGCCGCGGCGGCCGTTGTCTTTTTTGTGACCCTGATCGTGGTGTCTCTGTTCACCGTACGTCTTTCGGACGCCATCCTCGACAGCAAGATCGGGCCGCTGGACCGCTCCCTCGGCTTCGTCTTCGGCGTGGCGCGGGGTTTTCTTCTCGCTGTCGTCGCCTTTGCCATCTTCAACTGGCTGGTCGCAGAACGGCAGCAGCCGCAATGGGTGAAGACCGCGAAGACTCGACCGATCCTGATCGAGACCGCCGACAAGATCGTGGCGATGCTGCCCGAGGACGCAGCTGCGACGGTCGACGCCTGGATCAAGACGCGCGCCGCGAGCCTGCAGCAGCCGACTGAGGAGCCCACGGACGAAAGTTCCTCGCCGGGAGCCGCCGAGCCTGCCCAATCGCCTTCCTCTGCGGACTCGCCCTCCCCAGAAAAAAAGGCGGAGACGTCCGGCGGATCGTCCAAGACACTCGATCCGATCGGCAGCATGATCAATAAGAGCGTGCCGTCTCCAGCGCCCGCGGCGCCCGCCGTCGTGCCCAAACACTGATCCGCCTGAGCGTGAGGCTCGAACGGGCGGCTCGAGCGAGGTGACTTGAAGTGAGGTCCGACCCCTCCGACGCCCAAGGCGTCGATCTCGACGAGGACAGGCTGCACGAAGAGTGCGGCGTATTCGGGATATTCGGCCACACCGACGCGGCCGCGATTGTGGCGCTCGGGCTTCACGCCCTCCAGCATCGCGGACAGGAGGCTGCCGGCATCGTCGCCTTTGACGGCCAGCGATTCCATTCCGAGCGGCGGCAGGGACTCGTCGGCGACCATTTCTCAAGCGCCGCGACCATCGATCGCCTGCCCGGCAAGTCGGCGATCGGGCACGTTCGCTACTCGACGACGGGCGAGACGATCCTGCGCAACGTGCAGCCGCTTTTTGCGGAACTCGACGCGGGCGGCCTGGCTGTCGCCCACAACGGGAACCTCACCAATGGTCTGACGATCAGGCGCGACCTCATCCGCTCCGGAATGATCTGTCAGTCCACGAGCGATACAGAAGTGGTGCTGCTCCTCGCGGCCCGCTCACGGCGAACGAAGATTGTCGATCGTTTTGTCGAGGCGCTCGCCGAGATCGAGGGGGCTTACGCCCTCGTCGCGCTGACCAACAAGAAGCTGATCGGCGCGCGCGACCCCCTTGGCATCCGCCCTTTGGTTCTCGGCGAACTGGACGGCTGCCCGATCCTGTGCTCGGAAACCTGCGCGCTCGACATTATTGGCGCCAAATTCATCCGCGACGTCGAGAACGGCGAGGTGGTCGTCATCGACGCTGACGGTGTGAAGAGCTTCTTCCCCGGCCCGCGAGTCGCCGCCAGGCCCTGCATTTTTGAGTATATTTATTTCTCCCGGCCCGATTCGGTCGTCCATGGCCGTTCGGTCTACGATGCACGCAAAGCTATGGGCGCTGAGCTTGCCCGCGAGGCCCCGGCGCTCGCCGACGTTGTGGTGCCGGTGCCGGACTCCGGCGTCCCCGCGGCAATCGGCTACGCTCGCGAGTGTGGCATTCCCTTTGAGCTCGGCATCATTCGCAACCATTACGTCGGGCGAACCTTTATCCAGCCCACGCAATCGATCCGCGAGCTTGGCGTGCGGATGAAGCACAACGCCAACCGCGCTGTGGTGGAGGGCAGGCGTGTCGTGCTCATCGACGATTCGATCGTGCGCGGCACGACGAGCGTAAAGATCGTGCAGATGATGCGAGAGGCGGGCGCACGCGAGGTCCATTTTCGCATCTCCTCGCCGCCGATCGCCCATCCGGATTTCTACGGCATCGACACCCCCGAGCGCGACAAACTGCTCGCCGCCCGGATGGATCTCGAGGCAATGCGTCGCTTCATGGGCGCCGACAGCCTCGCCTTCCTATCGGTCGATGGCATCTATCGGGCGATGGGCCATGCTGGCCGCGATCCGCGCCAGCCGCAGTTCACCGACCATTGTTTCACGGGCGACTATCCGACCCGGTTGACCGACGTCGAGGGCGAGTCGGGCCGCAGGCAGCTTTCGCTGCTTGCCGAGGCGAGCTGATCAGCGGAAGAGCTTCATCGCGTTTTCGAGCGTCCCGTAAACTCCCCACAGCAGGGGGATGGTGACAAATCCCCATGCGAGCACAAGCTGCCAGGTGGGCGTGCTTTCCTCGTTCATGCCAAAGCTCCTCAGCCTACGCCGATCACGTCGTCGGCCGTCTCAGGGTCCATGTGATGCCGGTCATCCACCGCGCGGATGAGAAAGTTCGCGATCAGGCCAACGATCAGTAAGCCCGCCATGATATACATGGTCACATTATAGGCGTGGGCCTTCGGCACCCCGCTGTCGATTTGATACTGGCGGATATAGTTGACGAGCACCGGCCCAAGCACGCCGGCGGCCGACCACGCTGTAATAAGAATGCCGTGGATCGCCCCGACGTAGCGGGTCCCGAACATATCGCGCAGATAGGCCGGCACGGTTGCGAATCCCCCGCCGTACATACTTATGATGATTACGAAGCAGAGGATGAATAGCGACAGATTTCCGGTCGTACCGAAATAGGGAACGAGCGAATAGAGGATCACTCCAAGCACGAAGAAGACGAAATAAGTGTTCTTGCGGCCGATAAGGTCCGAGATTGAAGCCCAGAAGAAACGGCCGCCCATGTTGAACAGGCTGAGCAGCCCGACGAAGCCTCCCGCCGCCACGGCGGTGACGCGGCCCGGAAACATCTCCTGACTCATAGCCGAGGCTTGGCCGAGGACGCCGATGCCGGCGGTCACGTTCATGCAGAGCACAATCCAGATCAACCAGAATTGCGGCGTCTTCAGCGCCTGATAGACGTACACGTCCTTCGTCGAGATCAGTTTCCTCGGAACGGCCGGCGGAACGAACCCGGCGGGGCGCCAACCCGGCGGCGGCACGCGGACGATCGCCGAACCCACCAGCATGAAGCAGGCGTAGACGATGCCGAGCACAACGAAAGTCTCGGCGACGCCGACGTGGGTCGGCGTCGAGAAATAACTCATCAGCCAGACGGAAAGGGGCGAGGCGATCATCGCGCCGCCGCCGAAGCCCATGATCGCCATGCCCGTCGCCATGCCGGGACGGTCCGGGAACCATTTCATCAGCGTGGAGACCGGAGAGATATAGCCGAGCCCAAGGCCGATGCCGCCGAGAACTCCATAGCCCAAGTAGACGATCCAAAGCTGATGAAGCGAAATGCCAAGGGCCGCGACGAGGAATCCCCCGCCGAAGCAGAGCGCCGCGGCGAACATCGCGCGGCGCGGTCCCCCTTCCTCCACCCAACGGCCAAGGACAGCGGCTGAGGCGCCCAAGACAAATATGGCGATTGAGAAGATCCAGCCAAGTTCGGTAAGCTTCCAGTCGTCCGGCGCGGACTTTGTGATCCCGATGAGCTTTGTCATAGGCAGGTTAAAAACGCTGAAGGCATAGACCTGGCCGATGCAAAGATGAATGCAGAGGGCGGCGGGCGGAACCATCCAGCGGCTGAAGGCGGGCCGCGCGATGGACCGGCTTCTGTCAAGAATTGACGCATAGGACATCGACTATAATCCCCAGCGCCGACGTGCCTCAGCGTTTCTCGCCCCCCTTGCTCGGGGAGGCGCGCCCATCACTTTCGGCGACCCGTTTCCATCCCAAATTGTTGGTCCGGCGACTGCAAAGCAGCCGGACATCGCCAAGATTGTCCAGAAGTCAACGTTTGGCAACCCCGATCCCGCTCGGCGCCCCTTTCCGAACACCCAAATGTGCCTTCACACGCCTGTCATGCGGGGCCCCGATAAAGTCGAAGCTCGCCGCAAGGAACCCTGCCTCATGTCCGCTGTAACCGATCTCGAGGGGCGCGTCGCCGCTACTGGCAAGCCGCATCTCCATCACCCGTTTGATGCTCGGCTTGCGCTCATCTTGCTTGCCGTGCTCGCCGGCGGCCTCTTCTACATGGCCTATTCGATCCGCTCGGACATCTCGGAAGCCGGAGGCGGACCGACGACGATCCTGCCGTTCATTCTTCTCGGCGTCGCCTTGCTCATCGCCTTGGGATTCGAATTCGTCAACGGCTTCCATGACACCGCCAATGCGGTCGCGACCGTGATCTACACCCACGCCTTGCCGGCCCAGGTGGCGGTCGTATGGTCTGGCTGCTGGAATCTCCTTGGCGTGCTCGCATCGACGGGGGCGGTCGCCTTTGGCATCGTTTCGCTACTGCCCGTCGAACTCATCCTGCAAGTCGGATCAGGCGCGGGCTACGCGATGGTTTTCGCGCTGCTCATTTCCGCGATCATCTGGAATCTGGGCACGTGGTGGCTCGGCATTCCAGCCTCCAGTTCGCATACATTGATCGGCTCGATTGTCGGCGTCGGCGTCGCCAACGCGCTGATGCGCGGCCAGGATGGGACGGCGGGCGTCGACTGGGACCAAGTGACCAAGGTTGGGGAGGCCTTGTTGTTCTCACCGCTGTTCGGGTTCTTCCTGTCCGCGCTGCTCCTGCTTGCGATGAAGGCAGTCATCCGCGTGCCCGCGCTCTATAAGGCGCCGACGACGAATGCGCCGCCAACGCCTTGGATCCGCGGCCTTTTGATCCTCACTTGCACTCTTGTCTCGTTTTTTCACGGCTCCAACGACGGTCAGAAGGGCATGGGCCTCATCATGTTGATCCTGATCGGCGTCGCGCCGACAGCTTATGCGCTCAACCGGGCTCCGTCCGAAGGCCATGCCGCCGCGTTCATCGCAGCGGCGCACAATGCCTCGAAGGTCGTGGAGGCGCATGGCGCCGGCTACGACGTGATCGGCGACCCTCGTCCCGCTGTCACCGAATATGTCCACGCGCACAAAATCTCCGAAGGCACCTATCCCTCGCTTGCCGCGCTCGTGAAGGAGATCAGCAACTCGGTCGAGCAGTACGGCTCGGTCGCCAAGACCCCGCTCGACAAGGTGCGGAACCTCCGCAACGACATGTACCTTGCCTCAGAAGCTCTACGCGTTATCACCAAAGACAAGGAGAACGAGCTGACGCCGGCGGACAAGACGCAACTGGCCGATTTCAAGAAGCAGCTCGATTTGGCGACGAAGTTCATACCGCTGTGGGTTAAGATCTGCGTTGCGATTGCGCTGGGCCTCGGGACGATGGTCGGCTGGAAGCGCATCGTCATAACGGTCGGGGAGAAGATCGGAAAAACTCACTTGACCTACGGTCAAGGCGCCGCTGCCGAACTCGTCGCGGCGGCGACGATTGGCGCGGCCGACGGCTTCGGCCTCCCGGTCTCGACGACGCACGTGCTTTCGTCGGGCGTTGCGGGGACGATGGTCGCCAATGGCTCTGGAATGCAATGGTCGACAATCCGGAGCATCGCGATGGCGTGGGTCCTGACCCTGCCGGCGGCGATGATCATGTCGGGCGTTCTGTTTGCGATCTTCCGCCACATCTTCTGAAGCGGAAGCCGTCCGCCCAGGGCGGCTTTCTCTGCCCGCGCTCAAAGGAAGCCGCCCGCGAATAGGCGGGCGTTTTCTTTGCGCTTTGCCGGGCCAAAGATTGCGGGTTGGTGCGATCCTAAGCGCCGTCGTCAGACGTCGAACTTCACGCCCTGCGCGAGCGGTAATTTAGCGGAGTAGTTGATCGTGTTGGTCTGACGTCGCATGTAACCCTTCCAGGCGTCCGAACCGCTCTCCCGACCTCCGCCCGTCTCCTTTTCGCCGCCAAACGCGCCGCCGATCTCGGCGCCCGACGGGCCGATGTTGACGTTGGCGATGCCACAATCGGAGCCAGCGGCGGAGATGAAGGTTTCCGCTTCACGTACATCAAGAGTGAAGATGCACGAGGAGAGGCCCTGCGGCACGTCGTTCTGCAGCGCGATCGCCTCCTCCAGGGCGCTATAGCCCAGCGTGTACAGGATCGGGGCGAACGTTTCCTTCCGCACCGTTTCCGTCTGACGGGGCATCTCGACGATCGCGGGCTCGACATAAGCGCCGCCGTTCGGCGTCCCCTGCGGCGCTGAGCCGCCGCCGTGAACGACGCCGCCCTCGGCCCTGGCGGCGTCCAGAGCGGCAATCATTTGCTTCCGGGCGGCCTCGTCGATGAGCGGCCCGACGAGGGTGCCGGGGCGCCGCGGATCGCCGATCGGCAGGCTCTTATAGGCCTTCACAAGTCGGTGAGTGAGGTCTGCGCGAACGGAGTTGTGTACGATAAGGCGGCGGAGTGATGTGCAACGTTGCCCCGCCGTCCCAACGGCGGAAAAGAGGATCGCACGAACGGCCATGTCAATGTCGGCCGAAGGCGCGACGATCATCGCATTGTTGCCGCCGAGTTCAAGAATCGCGCGGCCAAAGCGAGCCGCGACTTTCGGCCCGACCACAGCGCCCATCCGTGTCGAGCCGGTCGCCGAGACGATCGGCACATCGCGAGAAGCCACGAGGGCCTCGCCAACCCCAGCCCCCCCGATCACGATCTGCGCAAGGTCCTGCGGCGCGTCCGGGCCGAACCGCTTCAGGGCGCGGGCGAAAACTTTCATGGTTGCGAGCGCGGAAAGAGGCGTCTTTTCGGAGGGCTTCCAGATGACCGGATCGCCGCAGACGAGGGCCAGCGCTGCGTTCCACGACCAGACGGCTACGGGAAAGTTGAATGCCGAGATCACGGCGCAGGGGCCAAGCGGATGCCAGCTCTCCATCATGCGGTGCCCTGGACGTTCGGACGCAATGGTGAGTCCATAGATCTGGCGCGACAGGCCAACGGCGAAATCGCAAATATCGATCATCTCCTGAACTTCACCGAGCCCCTCCGAGACGATCTTTCCGGCTTCCAGCGTCACGACAGCGCCCAGCGACTCCTTCGATGCGCGTAGCTCCTCGCCAAGCAAGCGGACCAGTTCGCCGCGCCGGGCGCCGGCACGTCCCGCCAAGTCAGGAAGGCCGCCTTCGCCTTGGAAATGACGCCGGGCATTGCGTGAGCGGAGGTTTCAGCAATGCGGGCGATCTCAGCGCCGTCGATAGGCGTTCTGATGGACAGGGTCCCTCCCGAAAGCTCGGAGTCGGCGAACCCGGCTTGGTGCAGCACATCCAGGGCACTCATTTCCACAAACCTCCGCGCCTCAATTCCGGCGCTATCGACCTCAAATCTATGGTTAGAGCAAGTCCAGCGCGCGACACCCTTCGAGGCGAATCGTCGCCCGCGGCGCTCAGACGTTGCGGCGCCGGGATTTACCGTTTATCTCAGGCGCTTGTCGCGGGACTAAGGTCGGGTAAAGGCAAGCGAAATCATGAATCGCTATACGAACATTGTACTCGCCTGCATCGCGATGCTGGGCGCTGCGGTTCTTGCTGAGGTGTTTACCCCTCACCATTTGATGGCCCGCACGCAGGAAGCCTTCAACATTGAGGACCATATTCCGCATGCGTTTGGCCAGTGGTCGAAGCTTCAAGGCATCGACGCCATACGACCTCCGCCGACCGAGCTGGAACAATTGCTGTATAGCCAAGAGGTTTCAAGGGTTTACGTCGACCCGAATGGACACGTCTTGATGCTGTTGATTGCTTATGGCGAGAGCCAGAGCGATACGCTTCAGATGCACCACCCAGAGGTGTGTTACACGGCCCAGGGATTCCGCGTCTCAAAGACGACCACTGCGCCGTTTAACTGGTCGCCGGATCAAGCGCCGATCCGCCTCACTCGCCTCGTCGCGAGCCGCGAAGGAAGGCTGGAGCCGATCTCTTACTGGATGCGTATCGGCTATGACAATACGACGAGCAACTGGGCGCGCCAAGTTTTGAAACTGGGTTACGGGCTCAGGGGATGGGTGCCCGATGGGGTCCTCGTTCGTGTTTCGACAGTCGGAGTCGCCCCCGAACTGAGCTTCAAGTTGCAGGATGAGTTCATTCGCGAATTCCTCACATCGCTGACGCCCGAGACGCGTTCGTTCCTGATCGGGGACCCCTCCAAAGCGCTGCTGCCCACGTCATCCTGATTCCCCGGAGGGCCCGCGCCGAAAACAGGCTGCGAGCCCGGCGGTGTCGGCAAGGGAGGCCAGGGGATCGGGTGAAGCCTTGCCAACCCCAATGCGTATTTCGCCGGATTCAACGTTATCAGAGGCTTGAGGACCGCTTTATTTCGCGTGCTCCAATGGTCCCCGAATTTGACCCCTCTCGCCCCGCTCGCTTCGGGACGGCGGAATGCAGTTGACGCTTGGAAAAAATTCTTACCATTGGAAATCATTATATCTATAATTTCTGATTATCGCAATTCTTCTTTTCCGACCCAACACCCGATGCGCCCGGTTCATCTTATCGCGATGACGGGATCCGGCCGCGACTTTCGCGCCAGCGCCCTGTACCGGGAGCAGCTCAGCGTAGCTTGACGATTGCCGCTAAGCGCGGCGGGCCGCCTCCGCCAGCGCTGCGGCCAGATAGGGCGCGAACGAGCGCCAGACCTCGACGTGATAGGTGTTGGCCGCTCGGCGCCAGAGCACGATCTCCGCCTTGTCAAACAGCGTACGCGTCGCAAACCCGACTGGAAACGCTTTCTCGCGGAGATCCAGCGGGCAGCCGGCGGAAAGCGCCCGAGCGGCCTTCTCGCCCGAGGCAACTAGCCCGATCTGCCGGTGGGTGATTTCGACAAGACTATAGGGCGTCGAGCCTAGCCTCGAAGCGACGCCGGCGGGAAAGACTTTCGGATCGACGTCGCCCGCCATAAGAAGCCACTCATCCGGACCGAGCCACAATGCCGCCCGGTCGCGCCCCTCCGCGGGAGAGCCGAGATTCGGCGGCAATTCGATGCCGAACGCCTCTGAACAGGCAAGCCGCGCGACCGCATCGCCACGAAAAAGGAAACGTTCGATCGGCGCGGCCTCGGTCAGCGTGAAGGCGCTCTCCTCCGGTAATGCAAGCGCTTCGATCGGCGAACGGACCGTGAGCCAAGCATCAACCATTCAGCCGTTCTCCGGGCTTGTCGTAAAACACGGGATCCGAGACCGTAATGGATATGCCCGGTCCGATAGCCTGCGGCGCGAAAACCTTGCGGCCCATAAGGGCGCGTCCTCCCGCCACCACCCCCAGCGCGATTGAACGGCCCAGCGTCTCACTGCGGTACGAGGAGGTCACGTGACCGAGCGCGAAGGAGCCAATCTCCGGCGTAGCCGTCGCAGTGATCTGCATACCCTCTTCAAGAACGATGTTCGGATCGTCCGTCAGCAAGCCGACGAGTTGCTTTCGGTCTTTTCTCAGCATGTCGGATCGCGCGAGCGAGCGCTTGCCGACAAAGTCCTTCTTCGTTTTTGCGATCGCCCAGTCGAGACCCAGGTCGGCCAGTGTCACGGTGCCGTCCGAATCCTGCCCCACAATCACGTATCCCTTTTCAGCGCGCATCACGTGCATGGCTTCGGTGCCGTAGACGCAGCCGCCGTTCTTCTCGACTTCAGACCAAACCGCCTCCCAGACCGCTCGGCCGTATCCGGAGGGCACGTTGATTTCGTAACCCATCTCACCGGTGAAGCTCACCCTCATCAAACGCGCCTGAACTCCGCAGACGCGGACGTCCCGGGCGCTCATGTGGGGGAAGGCGGCGGCCGAAAGGTCCATGTCCTCGATAAGAGGCGCAACGCAGTCGCGGGCTTTTGGCCCTTGCACGGCGATCACCGCCCATTGCTCGGTCGTCGACGTGAGCCAGACCTTGAGGTCGGTGAATTCCGTCTGGCGATAGTCCTCCATATGGGCGAGCACATTGGCCGCGCCGCCAGTCGTCGTCGTCACGTGGAAGCGGTCGGGCGCAATGCGTGCGATTACGCCGTCGTCCATCAAATAGCCCGCCTCGTTCAGCATCAGGCCGTATCGGCACTTTCCGACGCCGAGCTTCTGGAAGGCGTTGGCGTACATCCGCTCGAGGAAGAGAGCCGCGTCCGGCCCGACCACCTCGATCTTGCCGAGCGTCGACCCGTCGAACAGACCCACCGAAGCCCGCGTCGTACGGCATTCCCGCGCGACCGCGTCGTGGATGGTTTCGCCACCTTGCGGAAAGTACCAGGCCCGCTTCCAGAGACCAACGTCCTCGAAAGCTGCGCCTCGCTCGGCCGCCCAGTCGTGAATTGGCGTCTTGCGTATGGGATCGAACATGTCGCCGCGCGCCGGCCCAGCGAAGACGCCGAACGTCACGGGCGTATAGGGCTGGCGGAAGGTTGTCAGTCCGACTTCCGGGATCGGCTTGTCCTGAAGCGCCGCCGCAATGGCGAGCGCATTCATATTGGAGAGCTTACCCTGATCCGTCGCCATGCCGGTCGTGGTGTACCGCTTGATGTGCTCGATCGAGCGCATTCCTTCCTGTACCGCAAGCTCGACGTCCTTGACGCAGACGTCGTTCTGGAAGTCGACAAAAGCTTTGGCGTGCCGATCGCCAAGCACGTGCAACGGCGCGCCGAGCATTCCTCCTTCAGCCTCCGGCGCGTCATCGACCACGAAGGACGCCTCCGGAGGCGCCGAGAATCCAGCGGCGGACGCCGCTTCGCGACCCGCTGCGTCGCCTTCATGGAGGGCGGCGGCAAAGCCAAAGGCGCCATTGCACGCGCCCGCGGAGCGCTCGCGCTGCGCATGGGAAGCAGGGGCGAAATGCTGCCGCGCGGCGTCGAAGGAAAGCTTGCCCCGCGATTGTGAGAAGAGATGGACGGACGGCGTCCAGCCGCCCGACATCAGAAGCCCGTCGCAGTCGATCCATCGCATGCCGGCGGGCGACGCAGAGAGGCGCACAGCCCTAAGATGTCTGCCGCCGCGGATTTCGTGGATCGCCGCTTTCGTCGCAACAGGAATTCCCACGGCGCGGGCTGCCTCCGGCAGCGGCCCATTCGCCTCGGCGCGCAAATCGGCGACGAGCGTGACCTCGGCGCCAGCGTCCTTCAGCGCGAGCGCGGCCCGATATGCGCTGTCATGCGCTGTGACAACGACAATGCGCTCTCCGACCCTCACTCCGTAGCCTTGGCAATATCTTCGCGCGGAATCCGCCAGCATGATTCCGGGGCGGTCGTTGTCCGCAAAAACCAGCGGGCGCTCGATGGCGCCGGTCGCGAGCACAACCTCACGCGCCCGGACTTGCCATAGCCGTTCGCGCGGCAGGGTTGGATCAGCGATGAGGTTTGACTCGGGCAGCCGTTCGCTGAGCGCGACAAAATTCTGCGCGTAGTAGCCGAACGCCTGCGTGCGCAGCATGAGCCGCACGTTCGAAGCGGCCTCGAGCTCCGAAAGCGTATCGGTCAGCCAGTCTGACGCGGCCTGGCCATTGACTCGCGGCGTCGCCTCGCCGACCAACGCGCCTCCGAATGCCTGGTTTTCGTCGCACAGGATCACGTCGGCGCCGCTTGCCGACGCGGCGCGCGCTGCCGCCAGGCCCGCTGGACCCGCGCCAACGACAAGGACATCGCAATGGTCGAAATAGCGAACGTAGGCGTCCGGGTCTGCCTCGCGAGGCGCAGCCCCAAGACCGGCGGCGCGGCGAATCGCCGGTTCGTAAAGACGCTTCCAGGCCCAGTTCTTACCCAAAAAGTCGGGACCCATGAACGTCTTGTAGTAGAATCCCGCGCCAATGAGCGACCCTGCGAAATCGTTTAAAGCGCCGACATCGAAGGCAAGCGAGGGCCATCGGTTTTGGCTTGTCGCCGCGAGGCCATCGTAAAGTTCGACCTGAGTTGCGCGCAGATTTGGCGTGAAGCGGCCGGCGCCACGCGCCACGCCTACGAGCGCGTTCGGCTCTTCCGCGCCGGCCGACACGACGCCGCGCGGCCGATGATACTTGAATGAGCGTCCGACGAGCCGGACCCCGTTCGCCAGCAAGGCGGAAGCGAGCGTATCGCCCTCATACCCGCCGTAAGCTACGCCATCGAAGGTGAAGGAGAGCGGACGCGAGCGGTCGATGAGCGCGCCTCCAGCGACTCGAAAGCGCTGAGTCATGCCCGCGGTCCGGAAATGGGAAGTTCCGGGCGCGGCGCTCCCGCCTTGTAGGTCGCAAGGATCTTGTCGCTCACGCTGTCCCGGAGACAGTTGAAAAAGCGGCCGCAGCCCGCGACGTGACGCCAACGCTCGGCGACGACGCCCTTCGGATTGGTGCGGAAATAAAGGTAGCCCGCCCACTCGGCGTCGCTGACCGCTCCTGGATCAGTGGGGCGGGCGATATGGGCCTCGCCAGCGTTGCGAAACTCGAGTTCGGGACGGTCCATCCCGCAATATGGGCAAGGTATCAGCAACATGTGTTTAGATCTTCGCCTTGACCGCGGCCGTGGCGGGATCGCCCGTATTGGGCGTCCCGCGAGGCTCGATGAGCAGAAGCTCGGTTTCCTCGTCCGCTATCGGTCGATGCTCTGCCCCGCGCGGCACGACAAAGAGTTCTCCTGGTCCGAGCGTCACATCCCCGTCGCGCATCTCGATTCTGAGCTGACCCCGCAACACCAGGAAGAAATCGTCGGTCTCGGGATGCGAATGCCATACGAAAGGTCCCTGAACTTTTACGACCATTACGTCGTGGCCGTTGAAGGAGGCGACAACCTTCGGAGACCAGCGCTCAGAGAACAGCGCGAGCTTTCTTGCAAGATTGACCGGCTCGGCGCTCATCCACCGGCTCCTCAATGCGCGACCGCAGCAGCGGCGGCTTCGTCGATCAGCCGCCCTGAACCAAACCGGTCGAGGGAGAATGGCGCCGCGATCGGGTGGGGCTCGCCGCGCGCGACGCTGTGGGCAAAGATATGCCCGGAGCCGGGAGTCGCTTTGAAACCCCCAGTTCCCCAGCCGCAATTGACGAAGAGGCCAGGAACCGGAGTTAGGCCGATGATCGGCGAGCGATCGGGGGTCACGTCGACGATGCCGCCCCAGTTGCGCAACATCCTCAGTCGCCGCACAGCCGGGAAAAGCTCGCAGATCGCTTCGAGCGTGTGGTTGGCGATATGCAGACCGCCGGTCTGCGAATAGGAGATATATGCATCCGTTCCGGCGCCGATGACCATCTCCCCCTTGTCCGACTGGGACATATAGGCGTGAATGGTGTTCGACATCACGACGCAAGGCATCATCGGCTTGACCGGCTCCGAGACCAGCGCCTGCAGAGGATAGCTTTCAAGGGGCATCCTAACGCCCGCCATCGCCATCACGACGGACGTATGGCCGGCGGCGACGACTCCGATCTTTTTCGTCGCGATCGCGCCGCGCGTGGTCTCGACCCCGGAGACCGCGCCCGAGGCGTCGCGGCGTATCGCGGTCACTTCACAATTTTGGATGATGTCGACTCCATACGCCGACGCTCCGCGCGCAAACCCCCACGCGACCGCGTCGTGACGCGCCGTTCCCCCTCGCCGTTGCAAAGCAGCGCCGACAATCGGGTAGCGGATATCCTTCGCGATATTGAGGAGGGGACAGAATTCCTTGGCTTGCTCCGGAGTGAGCCATTCGTTGTCGACGCCGGCCAGACGGTTGGCATGGACGTGGCGCTTGAAGACCTGAACGTCATGCGTGTTGTGGGCGAGCATGACGACGCCGCGCGCCGAATACATAACGTTGTAGTTGAGCTCCTGGGAGAGGCCCTCCCATAGTTTCAGCGCATGGTCGTAAAGCGCGGCCGACTCTTCCATCAGATAATTCGAGCGAATAATCGTCGTGTTGCGGCCTGTGTTTCCCCCGCCGAGCCAGCCCTTGTCCAACACGGCAATATTGGTCAGCCCGTGTTCCTTGGCCATGTAATAGGCCGTCGCGAGCCCATGGCCGCCCGCGCCCACGATGATCGCATCATAGGACGGTTTTGGCTCCGGATTGCGCCACTGCTCGGGCCAGCCGCGATTGTCCGACCAAGCTTGCCTCGCCAGATTAAGCAACGAAAACCGCACGGATCGCCTTTATGCTGCTTCGAGGCTTGGAGAATTCGCTCGTTTTTATTGCGATTGCGAGAAGAATTTCTCTTCGAGCGCCCCGTCGCGTCAGATGACGGCGACAAGAGAAGCTCCTTGTTGGCGAACGTCCTTGCCGGATAGCAAAATGCACGTCGGCAAAATCCAGTCGAATTCTCGTGCGTTTCATGGCAATAAATTGATGATGAGCTATAGCAAGCGCGTAGTTCGGCACGAAAATGTATGTGACGAAACTTTGACACTACCTAGCAGACGGAAAATAAATTAGTCGCATATTAGAAGCCTTTCAATTCTTCTGGCTCGACATTCTCACGACACGATTGCCCGTCAAGAATTTCGACGAGCTCGGCAGCAGACGCGGCGGCTGCGACAGACGAGGACACTGGCTCATGATCGTGCGCGAAATCATCGCCACATGCAGCAATCCCCACGTCGCGAGAGCGGCGATCAACTCCATTGGAGGCGACTTTGCACGACGGCTCGACCGCCAAGCGGCGGATCGCAATCTGTCGAGCGGGCGGTTCGCTGAGCGACTCGTGCGCAAATTTGCGACCAAAGCGGACGAGGCGGACTGGGACGGCGTTTGGGAAGCCATCCGGGGCTCCGAAATGCCCGTCCTGTCGGGGCTTCGCTACTTGTTGGAGCGCGCCTGCGAGCTCGAACAGAACGAGTCCACACACGGGCAGTCCTGGATCGCGGTCCACCCATCGGCGTCGGCGCGCGAGGGAGAAATGCCCCATCACGTCTGAGCCCAACCCAACTCGGGGGAGTCGCGGCTCATTCCGCCGCGTACGGTGGCTCGACCTGCGTCACTTCCCGACTTAACATTCTGAGCGCTGGGATCGGCAGAAGTCTCCCGGCCGGATGTCTTGCTCCGACTTGAGTCTTCGGGGCATGCTTACGGCATGTATCTTGGACTCGACTGCGGCACCTCAGGCCTGAAAGCTCTGCTGATCGACGAAGCGGGCGTTCCCCTCGGGAGCGCGACGCGTTCCTACGCACCGGATAGGCCGAAGCCGAACTGGTCCGAGCAGGACCCGAAAACGTGGCGCTCAGCGATGGCTGGCGCTATCGCCGATTTGCGGCAGAAGGGGGCCGGAAAGGCGCTAGACGCTGTGAGGGCGGTCGGCTTCTCCGGACAGATGCATGGCGTGGTTCTCGTCGATGGCGACGGGCGACCGGAGCGGCCGGCGATCTTGCACAACGACGCTCGCGCGTTTCGCGAAGCGGCCGAGCTTGCGCGCGACCGACCTGATCTGGCGTCCATCGTGGGCGTCAAGCCGACAGCGAGTTTCCCCGGACCGAAAATGCTTTGGCTGAGCCGCCACGAGCCCCTGTCGCCGGGCAAGACGCATCTCCTGCTTGCCCCAAAGGATTATCTCCGCCTTGCGCTGACGGGAGAGATCCTCACCGACATGAGCGATGCGGCGGGCTTCTGGCTTCTCGACGAAGCCGCTCGAATCTGGTCCGGGGCCGCCGCGGACGCCTGCCGTATTGATCCCGATTGGCTTCCGCCGGTTGTCGAAGCCGTGGCTGCCTGTCGGAAAGATTCGGCCCG
This sequence comes from uncultured Alphaproteobacteria bacterium, assembly GCA_963824465.1. Taxonomy (GTDB): domain Bacteria; phylum Pseudomonadota; class Alphaproteobacteria; order Rhizobiales; family Beijerinckiaceae; genus Roseiarcus. The sequence goes on along the minus strand of CAWGPL010000014.1, from coordinate 96,656 downwards.
GCGCCGCCTCCGAGTTCGGCCTCCCGGCTAACGCTCTCGTCGCTGCTGGCGCGGGTGACGCGCCGGCGGGCGCCCTCGGTCTCGGCGCCGTGTCGCCGGGCCAGGCCTTCATATCGCTTGGCACGGCGACGCAGATGATCGTCGCGACCGACCGCTATCTGTCCGCGCCGGAGCAAATGGTGCACAGCTTCGCCCACGCGCTCCCTCAGCGCTGGTACGCGATGGCTGCGATGTTGAACGGCGCGGGCGCGCTCGCCTTCGCGGCGCGGCTATTCGGAACCACGCCCGCGGCGCTCGAAAGTGAGGCCTCGCAAGGCTATCGCGGTCCGGGCGCTCTCATATTCCTGCCGTACCTCTCCGGCGAGCGCACCCCTCTCGATGACCCTTTCGCACGAGGCGTCCTGTTCGGGATGAGCGAAGGAACTTCCCGAGCCGATGTCGCGCGTGCGGTCATGGAGGGCGTCGCGATGACGCTTGCCGAGGCCCGCGACAGCCTTTTTGCAGCTGGGGCCAGCTTCGACCATGCGGGACTGATCGGCGGGGGTGCGAGAAGCGACGTCTGGACCCGCATGATCGCCTCCGCGACAAACCTCACGATCGCCCGGATGGCCTCGGGCGAGACGGGGCCTGCGTTGGGAGCGGCAAGGCTCGCTCGCATCGCGATCACCGGCGAACCTGCGGAAGTCGTATGCGCCGCGCCCGCGGTGACTTCTGTCACAGAGCCCGAGCCTGAGCTTGCCCGAGCGTTTGAGGCTCAGCGAGAACGCTTCAGGGCGCTATACGGGGCTCTGAAGCCGGAATTTCGGAGGTAACCAGCGTTCAAAGCGCGCTGATCGTCCTTTCCACCCGCGCGATATAGGCCTTGCGGGCCCGCTCGGTGGAACTCGTCGATCTTGTACAGCGCCAGATATTTTGCCCTGGCCTTCCCGCCTGTGAACCAAGGCAGGAATTGTGTGACCGTCTTGCGGGAAGCCTCACCCATCCAGAAGGCGGCGATCCGAGATTGACCATAGGTGACGACGCCCACAATCTTCTTGATGTTGTCGAGCTTGGGCTTCGCTGTCTTCGGATCGTAGGCGACGCCAGGGATGAGAAGCCTGTCGAAAAAACCCTTCAGCATAGCCGGCGGCCCGAAACACCAGGTTGGAAACTGCACGATCAGGGCTTCGGCTGACTTCAAGGCGTGCGACATAGTCCTCGAGCCCGTCTCGGTTCCGCGGCACGTCGAAATAATGGCGCCGCTCATCGGCTGTCAGCGCGGGATCGAAACCATCGACGTACAGGTCAAGAAGGTCGATCGTATGCCCTCGGCCCGAAACCGCCGAGAGCGCCGCATCCCGGACAGCGCCATGAAAACTGTCCGCTAGAGGATGGCAGAAAATATAGAGCACTCTCACGACAGATCGTCTCGCCGCGGAAAAGGCTCACTTTTCCGCCTGCGTCCCTACGCATGGAAAGCCGAACTTGTTCCGACCTATTCTTTAGGCGGATGCGGTTTCTCGTTGTCTGGGGCGCTCAGGCGGAGAACTGGCGTATTCCATGGACCGCTCAAAGTCAGATTCAATTGAGCCGCGTCCTTTGAGGCTTGACCTGAAGCGTCCGTTTGCGTCGCGTCAACCGCCAGGTTGAACGTTTGGAGGGGTAGATCGACGCTCCCCTTCAGCGCCGCGGAAAGGCCACGCGCTTCGAGGAGGCCCTCACTGATGTGAACTACGCCGTCCCCGACCAATGCGGACAACGCCAGCCGATCGAAAGCCGTCTCGCCGACGCCGACGTCGCGGGAAAGATCTGCCTGACGTCTTTGGCTTCGCCGGAGCGCCTCTTCCAGATTAATCCCCGCGAGGGATCCCTCTTTGAGGACGAGCGACGCTGTTCCGTTGAGGTGAGAGACGACGTCCGCTACCGTGCGGCCGTGGGTGGCGATAGCAAATTCCGCGTTCCCTCTGCCTGATGCGATCGGCAGGACAATGTCGGAAAGCGCAGCGCCAAGATCGGCATCCGTGAGTTCGGCGCGGGCGCGAAGATCAAGCGCGCCTGCGGTACGCGAGAGACGCGCCTCGCCCTCCACCTTGCCTCCGTACCCGGTTGCTTCAATCAGGCTCAAGGTCAGTTCGTCACGCTTCAACAGTACTGACGCTGCAGCGTTCGTAAGCTTGCGTCCGTATAAATCCAGTGCGCCCGCGGATAGCCGCAAGTCGAGATCGAAATCGCGCGGCGCCGAGATTGCAAAGAGACGTCGGCTCCAGCGCCCATCCTGTCCCAGCAGCGGTTGTGGAGACCCAAATAGCGGCTCGACCGCCAGTTCCTCGGAGTCAAGCGTTCCCGAAACCGACGCTCGTCCACGGATCTCAGAAATTCGCATAGCGCCTTGAAACGTCTGACCAGCGCTGGTGATCGTCGCATCCCCGAGGGTCAAATCGTCCGCGGTCGCCTTCAGCTTTCCTGCGACCGCGAATTCGTCGGATGCTGGAAGCGCAGGCGGGGGGAGGCCAAAAGCGCGATATAGGCCGGAGAGGGAATGGACGGAGAGCGCCAGATCGCCGCCAACGCTCGGCTCCCGGGCGAAAGCGACACCGCCAGCGACAGCCAAGTCGATGAGCGATGACTTCAGTCCAATCGCGAGCGCATTCAAACCGTCGGCGCCGGCCCCGAGGCTGGCAAGCGATCCCGAAAAGGTCAGCGGCGTTCCCCGCCATACCGCCGATAAGTTTGCGCGCAGTGTATCCGCGGTTCCAATTCCGGCAATTCGACCGCGTACGTCTTCGATCACCGTATCGAAGCCATGGTCCCTGTCGAGGATTCGTACGACGCCGTCGACAAGCGACATTTCGGTGAGCGGAGCGAGTTGGCGACGCGCGCTGATAAGGCGAGCAAGCGACTCTCCCGCGAGATGCAGCGCACTCACATCAATGACCACGATGGGGCGGATAATAATCGCGCGCGCAGGCGTAATGCGGCCCATGAGGAGCTCACCGAGCGAAAGATCGAGCTTCGCCTCAGGGGCCGATAATATTCCGCCGTCGGCGTTGTCGAGCCTCGCATTGTAAAAGTGGAGGCTCGGCCAAGGCAGCGCACGGAAGGTGGCGGCATCGGGGCGCGCCCAGCGAAGCGTCGAATCTGGACCTGTGGGTGCATTGAGGCTATCGCGCACGAGCGCGTCGGACACTGGCCATTGCACGAAGCCACAGGCGAGGACCGCCGCCGCTATCGCGGCTAAGCCAGCCCAGGCTGCCGCCCTCGCCTTACTCATTCTCCTCCGCCAACGACCGCTCGAAAGCCTTTTCGGTCGCGCATATAGTCCTAAACAGAGCGCAAAGGAAAAGGGGGATCAGCGCAAGCAGAAGACACCCGCCGCCACAGCCGGAATCGCGAGGCTCCCTAAGGCGATCCCAACGATGGCGAGGCCGACCACGATACGGGCGTTTGGGGTCCGAGCGAAACGTCGAAAGCCGGAGAGGCCGAGCGCAATCGCCGTAACTGAAGGAAGGGTGCCGAGACCGAATCCCGCCATGACGGCGCCGCCATGCACGGCGCTTCCGGACAACATCGCATAGAAAAGTGCGCCGTAAACCATCCCGCAAGGCAGAAAGCCCCACACCACTCCTGACACGAAAGCGCCGGAGCCATGCGCGAAGGCAGTTGGGCGCCCGAAACGGAGCGCTTCGGAAAGCGGCGCCGATACACGATCGACGACAGACAGCGCGGGCGCAAAGCCAGCGATAGAAAGTCCGATCCACGCGAGCGCGACGGCGCCGGCCCATCGCATGACGGCGAAGGCGCCGGCGTGATCGTAGGAAAGGAAGAGCGCCGACCCCAGCGCGCCCAGGACGGCGCCGGCTCCGATATACATGAGAAGCCGCCCTGCGTGAGCGGCGAAGAGCGCCCGAACCCGATCGCGCTGGTCACCTCCAGGCGAAAAAGCGAACATCAAACTCGATGCGATCGGTCCACACATCCCCGCGCAATGCAGGCTGCTCGCGAGCCCGAGCAAAAGTCCGCCTAGAAATGTAAAAGGTTCGAAAGCCATGGCTCCTGGCGCGCTCCAAACAGCGCGGTCCGGCGCCAACGCCTATCGCCAAAAGGAATGGGACGCAAACGTACGGCAGGCGACGTAAAGCCGCACCCGCAGTCGCGGCGGGCGTCGCCCCGATCTACTTAACCACGACCGGGGTGCCGACGTGCACGCGGTTGTAGAGATCAATCACATCCATGTCCCGCATGCGGATACAGCCCGACGAAACCGCCTGGCCGATTTCCGAAGGCTCATTCGTGCCATGTATGCGATAAAGCGTGTCCTTGTTGCCTTGGTAGAGATAGAGGGCCCTCGCGCCAAGCGGATTGTCCCAGCGCCCTTCAAGCGGCCCATGGGCGATGTAGGCCCTGAATTCAGGCCAACGCTCCATGATCGAGGCGGTCGGCATCCAGGTTGGCCATTCCTTCATGGCGCCCACGCGTTGCCCGGCCGGTCCAACCATAAGCTTCAGCGCCGGTCGCAACGCGGTATTGGATCGCTTTGCCGCCGGGCAGGACGTAATAAAGATTACGGGGACCGGTATCTACAATAATTGTACCGGGCTTTTCGCTCGTTTGATATTCGATGAGCTTACGGACTGTCGGGATGCGCCATTCGTCGGGCTCGGCGAGCGCCATCATCTTCTTGTCGCGTTCGGTAAGCTGAGGGTCCGGCAATCCGGACTGCATAACGGACTGGCACGCGCTCGTCAGTCCCGCAATCGCCAACGCCACCCCGACAACAATCGCCTTCGCCCGCATAGCCCAACCCATCCGTCTCGCGATTTAACGCTTTACTTACCGTAAAGCGCATTCGTTTCACGAAAGTTACCCCGCTGATACGGGCTTTAACGAAACTCACCTGACTTGACCAGCGTTCCGACGTCGGCGTCACGGAATGTTGACGCGCCGCGACCTCAAAAACACCATCTTGAATCAGTTTTATTCATCTAAGGCCCACAGGCTTTCGTTCAGCGCCTGTCAAGTGCAAACAAACGCCGCAAACCGGGGGTGAGTTCCGCGCCTTTTGTTCCGGCAGGCTCCGCCGACATGAGAAGAGAAGGTAAAGATCATGATGGCATGGCCCGAAAGCCTCGTTCTTATAGGGGCGGGGAAAATGGGCGGGGCCATGGCCCGGGGTTGGTTGGAAGGGGGGTTCTCGCCGGGGTGTTTGACTTCTGATCGATCCTCATCCCTCCGACGAGATTGTAGCGTTCGCGATTGCCCGCGGCGTCGCGCTGAATCCCCCCGATCCGCGTGGGCCCGCAGCGGTCGCGCTCGCCATCAAACCCCAGGCTCTGGAAGCGGCTGCGCCTTTGATCGCGCCTTTGGTCGGGCCCGGCACGCTCGTCCTCTCGATCCTCGCCGGTAAGACTATCGCGAATTTCAAGAGCCGGTTGCCACAAGCGCGGACGGTCGTGCGAGCGATGCCCAACACGCCCGCCGCCATCGGGCGAGGTGTAAGCGCTGCCTTCGCCAATGCGGAGACCACCGCCGAACAGCGCAATTGGTGTGAGACGCTCATGCGCGTCGTTGGCGATTTCCATTGGGTCGGAAACGAAGGCGATATCGACGCCGTCACCGCGATCTCAGGCAGCGGACCGGCCTATGTATTCGCATTGACTGAAGCTCTGGCCGCCGCCGGCGAGACGCTCGGGCTTCCGTCCGACCTCGCGAAAAGTCTGGCGCGCGGCACGGTCGAAGGCGCAGCGGAACTCATGCATCGCGAGCCCCAAACGACGCCCGAGACCTTGCGGCGGAACGTGACGTCACCCGGAGGCACGACCGCCGCCGCTCTCGCTATTCTGCAAGCCCCCAATGGCCTCGACGACCTGATGGCGCGCGCTTGCGCCGCCGCGCGCGATCGAGCCGCGGAGTTGGGGGGCTAGGAATAGCTTGGCGTTAGCCGCGCGCCCTCGTAGATTTGGACTATCTGAGAACCCCGGAGGCGCCCATGGCGACGAAGACAAAAGGCGATACGAAACCGGCTGATCCGCGTGGACAGATCGTCGATGCGTTGCTGAGCCTCGCGGGCGAGCGCCGGTTCGAGGACATCGCGATTCGGGACATCTGCGAGAAGGCCAGCGTGTCGCTTGCCGATTTCCGTGACGCTTTTCCTTCGAAAGGGGCCGTGCTGGCGGGCTTCTCGCGCCGAATCGATCGCGAGGTTCTGTCGGAGGAAACCGCCGATCTGTCGGATGAATCCGCGCGCGAACGCCTGTTCGATATCCTTATGAAGCGGCTCGAAATCATGGCGCCTTACCGCGAAGGCGTACGAGAAATCTCCGCCTACCTGAGGCGTGATCCCGGCGCGGCGCTTGCGATGAACCAGGTTGTCCTGAATTCGATGCGTTTCATGCTCGAGGCCGCAGGCCTCGAGGCCGGAGACAGCATGGCGGGAGCCGTTAAGCTTCAGGGTCTCGCTTTGGCCTGGGCGCGGATCGTCAGCGTTTGGCTCGACGACGAAGATCCCGGCCTGTCGAAGACGATGGCGGAAGTCGACCGCGAGTTGACGCGCGGCGAGCGGGCGGTGGCGGGCGTCGATCGGCTGAACGATCTGACTTGGCCCTTAAGAACAATTGCGCAGGCGGCAGTTGACGTGCGTCGGCGCATGAAGGAGCGCTCTCAGCGGCCTGGCAGGCAGACCGAAGCGGCGCCGCCGGACGACGAGGCCGGCACCCCCGCAGACTAGCGACAAACACTAGCCTCGGGGCGGGAGCGAGCTAAACCAATCAAAATTGAGTTTTTTGCTTGAGGGCTCGCTTCCCATGGGCGCGGAATCCAATGCCAGACGCTGGGTTTAGCCCCACTTAACCACCCTTGTTAGGGGCTCACCCACGCTGCCCGCGCGATGCTGCGCCCATTGGGCAACAGCAGGTATGAGCGGCATGGCGCTTCGGGCAAATCATTCTCCCTCCTTTCGTATTGAGGCGACCGATCCCCGCGCGGACAATCGCCGCCGTGTCATAGATGTGGCGCGCGAGGGGATCGCGATCCGCCGCAGCGTCAAAGGGGTGGTTATGAGGATCCGCGTTGCTTCCTCCGCCTATCGCGGCGTCGCTCTGCGGATCGTGGGATTGGAGGATGGCCGCTTTCACTATGAAGTGCGCCTTGCCCATCGCGATCCGGATCTTTCCGTGCCGCTCACGGAGGGTCATGACCAGCGAGTCGTGGAAACCGAATGGCGTCGATGGGTACGTTTCTTCCGAGCGCCTGCGCTCGTTGGCCGCGTCCATGGCGAAGATGTCGAGGTCAACATAGACGCCACCGATCTTGCGCAGCGGCTTCCCGCCGGGCGGCGTCGAGGGCATGGAACCGTTACGCGCAGGCCACGCTTTCTTGCACGCCGCAAGACGGGGCTAACGCTGGCTGCGGACCTCCAGGTCGCGGCTAGCGACGACGAGCACGCGTCCGCTCCATTCTGAAGATCGGGGTAGATCGCAGCCATATTGTAGGAATTGGGCTTCATGAGCTATGAAGGCGACTTCAGCGCGCCCAGACAACGTACTTGCGAAGACCTCGGCGCCGGGAGGTCGGATGGATCGAAAATGGATGCCCCTGAACGCCCTGCGGGCGTTCGAGGCGGCGGGTCAGCATCTTAGTTTCACCGCCGCGGCCAATAGCCTGACAGTCGCGCAAAGCGCCGTCAGTCGACATGTCATCGTTCTTGAGAATTTCCTTGGCGTCGCCTTGTTCGAGCGTCGACCTCAGCAGTTGGTTCTGACCGAGGCCGGCCGGCACATTCTGCCTGTTGTGTCGAAATCCTTCGACCGTATCGACCAGGCGCTCGGTGAAGTCATCAAGGAAAAGGGTCGACCAAAACGTGTATTGAAGGTCGCGCTTCCAACCTCCTTCGCCCATAGGCTCGCTATCCCGATCCTTCGGGACTTTCGCGCGGAGAACGCTGGGATCACACTCGAAGTGGTGTCCAAGCCAACGACCGGCCCCGATGTCGATGGCGACATCGACATCGCCATCGTCTATTCCGAACCTCGCGTCACCGACGCGATCCATGATCTCCTCTGGATGGTCCGCTCGACGCTGCTGTGTAGTCCGAAGCTGCTGCAGTCGAGCGACGCCAGCGATCCGGCGAGATTTCATTACAGCCAACGATCTTCTGCACATGAAGATCGACGGCCAGCCGCGACATTTTTTCTGGGAGATGTTTGTCCGATCAATCGGCCGTCCCGACCTGCCGGTCGATCGCGGTCTTGTGTTTGATACGCAACAACTTGCCGCGCAATATGCGATCAGCGGCGACGGACTGGCGCTTCTCGATCCCCGCCTTTTCCACGAGGAGATCGAGGCCGGACGCCTTGTTCGCCCCTTCGACCTCTGGCTCGACGAGGGCTACGGCTATTATCTCACAACGCATCCGGAAGACCTCAGCAATGAGGCGGTTGCCCTTTCCGTTCGTGGTTGATCGGACGTTTCGCTGCGGGCTCGGCGGAACGAGCTCCCGAAGCAGAAACGCCCCCCAACCAAGAACCTAAGCTTCGCGCGGCAAAATAGCGGGGCGCGAAACCTAGCCTAAAGGCGTGTCGGGAATTTTTTGCGCGGTGCGCCATTTCAAATGCCGCGCTACTCTGCCGCCCACCGTCCTGAGGAACTCATGTCCGCCAGTATCGAGCCGCACGAGCCCGGGCGCCGTCGCCGCCGCGGCGTCGAACGCGTGGCGCCTGCCCCGAGCGGGGCGTCTGAACAGCCAAAGCTCGGTTTTCCCCCCCTCGACCTCCTGTCAGCTGACGAAATCGAATCCATCCATCGATCCGCGCTCGCCATCCTCCAGGAAATCGGCATGGATTTCTTGCACGACGGCGCGAGAGCGATCCTGAGGGAAGCTGGCGCCGATCTGGAGGCGGATTCTAACCGAGTGCGATTGCCGAGCGCGCTCGTCGAGGCCCAGATCGGACTCGCGCCCAAGGAGTTCAAGTTTCATGCGCGCAATCCGATCCGCAATCTGACGATTGGCGGTCGCAATGTCGCTTTCGGTTCCGTGGCAAGCGCGCCCAATTCTTTCGACCGCGCAGGCGGTCGCCGACAAGGGAATCACCGCGACTATCAGAATTTTATTCGCCTCGGCCAGACCTTCGGAGTGATCCATTTCTGGGGGGGTTATCCAGTCGAGCCGGTCGATATCCACCCCTCCGTGCGGCACCTCAATTCGTTGTTCGACATGCTCACATTGTCGGATAAACCGATCCATGCCTACAGCCTCGGGCGCGAGCGCAATGTCGACGCAATTGAGATGGTGAAGACTTGCCCGGGGGATCGACGACGACACACTGGAGCGAGAGCCGTCGCTTTTCACGGTCATCAACTCGTCGTCGCCTCTGAGGCTCGATACGCCGATGCTGGAGGGTGTGATCCAGATGGCTCGGCGCAATCAGATCGTTTGCCTGACGCCTTTCACGCTCGCTGGCGCGATGGCCCCTGTGACGCTAGCGGGCGCGCTCGTCGAACAGCACGCGGAAGCGCTTGCGGGCCTTACGCTCGCGCAGCTTGTGCGGGCTGGCTCGCCCTTCATCTATGGGGGATTCACGTCCAACGTCGACATGAGATCAGGTGCGCCCGCTTTCGGCACACCGGAATACATGAAGACGGCGCTCATCGGCGGGCAACTCGCGCGCCGGCTATCGTTGCCCTATCGCTCGTCAAACGCCAACGCGGCAAATACGCTCGACGCGCAGGCAGCCTACGAAAGTGTGTTTTCCCTTTGGGGCGCAATCATGGGCGGCGCCAACTTTCTTATGCACGGCGCTGGATGGATGGAAGGCGGCCTTCAAGCCTCGTTCGAAAAGATGGCCCTTGATGCGGATCTCCTCGCTATGGTGGCGGAATTCCTCCGGCCACTGAAAGTCGATGAGTCCGAACTCGCGCTTGAAGCCATACGAGAAGTCGGCCCGGGCGGCCATTTCTTCGGCGCGGAGCACACACAGTCCCGCTATCGCAACGCCTTCTTCGCTCCGATGATCTCCGACTGGCGGAATTTCGAAAGCTGGCGAGAGGCGGGCTCGCCCACGGCAGCAGAGGCGGCCGAGCGGATTGTGGCGGAAAAGCTCGCAGCCTACACCCCTCCCCCTCTCGAGCCGGAACGGCGCGAAGCGTTAGAGGCCTTCGTCGCGCGTCGCAAAGCTGAAGGCGGCGCGCCGACCGACTACTGAGTATTATGGCGCCTCGATCAGCATTCACATCTGAACGGGCGGCTCTTTCAACCCCCTTCTTCTCCCGCGCGGAGCCTGCAGCGTGTGGCGTTGAGGCGTCGCGCACCTCGAGATGGGCGCGCATCTCACCGTGATGTTTGCTGCGTTCGCGAGAAGCCCTGGCGCCGTCAAACGACCGACACCCCACCCACCCAAGGATGAAGTCTTGCGCCTAGCGCGATCTTCGCTCACAGAAACGAAATCTCCGGACAGTTGCAGCGAGTGGAATTGATGACGAGGATCCAGCCGGTGGTCATGTGCGGGGGTTCGGGAACCCGCGTCTGGCCCGAATCTCGTGAAAGCCTGCCGAAGCAGTTCATTCCTCTCATCGGCGACCGTTCGACTTTTCAAGAGATCGTCGCTCTCCTGAGTGACCGGTCCGTCTTCGACGAGCCCATGGTCATCACCAATTTCGAGTACCGCTTCCGTGTAGCGGAGCAACTGAAAGACATAGGCGCTCAGGCTACGATCCTGCTCGAGCCGGAGAGGCGCGATAGTGCCGCGGCCGTTGCCGCGGCCGCAGCATGGGCTGCGGCGCGAGATCCCAAGACGGTCGTGGCGGTGCTTGCCGCCGATCACGTGTTCAAGGACGGAAAGGCTTTCGCGAAACTCTGCGCGAAGGCGGCCGTGTCTGCGGAAGCTGGGGAAATCGTTACCTTCGGGGTCACCCCAGACCACCCAGCCACTGGTTACGGCTATATCCACCCGGCCGAGCCGCTTGCGGTCGATCCCGCCGTCCGGCGCGTCGAGCGTTTCGTCGAGAAACCAACCGAAGAGCGTGCGAAGATATTCATCGAGAACGGGTTTCTTTGGAATTCCGGCAACTTTGTTTTTCGCGCCGACGTGATGATGGAAGAACTGCAGAAATTCGAGCCGGAAATCGCGGCGGCGTCCGCGCAGGCGGTTGCTGCGGCCAAACAAGATCTAGGCTTTGTCGTGCTCGACAAGGATTCTTTTGTCAAAGCGCCAAAAACTTCGATCGACTACGCAGTTATGGAGCGAACCGACCGTGCGGCGGTTCTTGCCGCGGATGTTGGTTGGTCGGATGTTGGGCAGTGGTCAACTGTTTGGCGGCTCAGTCCCAAAGACGCCTCCGGCAACAGCCTGCGCGGCCGAGCCGTGGCGATCGATTCTGAAAATGTGCTCGTTCGCTCCGACGAGCATCTCGCGGCTGTCATCGGGCTCAAGGACATTATTGTCGTCGCGACCGGCGACGCCGTTCTCGTCGCCGATAAGTCGCAGACGGACAAGGTGAAGCAGCTTGTCGAGAGGCTTAAGGCGGAGGGCCAACCGGAAGCCACGGAGCACCGCCGCTCCTATCGTCCGTGGGGTTATTACCAGAGCATTGACCGCGGGGCGCGCTATCAAGTGAAAAGAATCGTCGTGCGCCCCGGCGGCAGGCTTTCGCTACAGAAACACTACCATCGGGCGGAGCATTGGATCGTTGTGCGTGGGGCCGCGGAGGTCACACTCAACGGAGCCGTCCATCTCGTGCATGAGAACGAATCGATCTATCTGCCCATCGGTTGCGATCATCGCATGGCCAATCCCGGCAAGATCGACCTCGAGCTGATTGAAGTTCAGACAGGAAGCTATCTGGGCGAAGATGACATCATTCGTATCGAGGATGTCTATAACAGGACTTGAAGAACAGGAACCTGAGGCGGCGCCCCACTGCGCCGCCTCCAGGCGCGAACATTCACGCAGTCTGCAAGTCCTTCGATGCAAGCCGGGCAATCTGGTGGATGTCGGCGCGGTCGATCCCGATGTCGTGAAGTTCACGGTCGGAATAGGTCGACAGTTCTTGAACGACGCTCCAGTAGGTCCGGCGTTCCCGCAGAATGCGGGAGAGAGAAAACATCTTCATGGCGGTCTCCTTACGTTTTGACCGCCCTCCTTGCGTGCAAACCCCTCTACTTTGGGAATAAGCACTCCTGCTCCTAGACTGCGGCTTAGATAGATTGCTGCATCGCAAAAGTCAATGTTGCGGTGCACTAGTATTGTTAAATTTGCATGACATTGCGGCTGTCGTGCCTGCGTCTGTTGTCCCGACCCGCCAAAATGGCCCTTATTTCAGGAGTTCGGGAAGGCGTCTAAGCGACAAGCATGCGAATTAAGCATACCTGCATCGGCGAGTGACGGGCCCTCGCGCCCGTCGCCCGCGCCATGCTTATTCTGAATTGCGGTCGCCGACCGGACTCAAAGCCATGGACCGGCGGTTCGCGGAATAGGCGGTCAAATTCCGAGGCTACGGGTGAAAATCCGGGCTCGCGTCGCGTTGGCGCGCCTTTTGTGGCCCGCGCCTTTGCTCGAGCAAACCCGTCCCCTTGCAACGCCTCCCATTGCCGACGCTTCCAAGTTTGTGGCTCAAACGCCGCGCATGATCATGCTGGACACGGCGGCCAAGCAGGTCGAGTTGAAAAGTCCGGACCCTGCAAAGCCTACGCTCACACGGCCGCCAATGAAGATTCCAAAGCAAACGGCGCCGCACGCCCAAAGGGCGCTCGATCTTTCAGACCCTGAGCGGCATCAGCACGTAGAGCGCGTTCGCCCCGTCGCGGTCTTGGATGAGCGTCGGGGAACCCGGATCCGCGAGACGGATGAGCGCGGTATCGCTGGAGAGCTGCCCGACAATGTCGAGCAAGTAGCGGGCATTGAAGCCGATGTCGATCGGCGCAGAATCGTAGTCGACCTCGATCTCCTCGCTGGCCGACCCAGAATTGGGATTGTTGACCGAGAGCGTCATGCGTCCGTCGGCAATGGAGAGCTTGATCGCGCGGCCCCGCTCCGAGGAAAGCGTTGAGACCCGGTCGACCGCCCTTTCGAACGGATCTTTGTCGACTACGAGCCGCTTGTCGTTCGCTGTCGGAATGACGCGCGCATAATCCGGAAACGTGCCATCGATGAGCTTAGTCGTCAGCACGACGTCGCCGACGGTGAAGCGGGCCTTGGTCTGTGAGATCTCGATCTTCACGTCCTGAGACGGATCTTCCAACAGCTTGAGGACCTCGCCGACTGCTTTTCGCGGCGCGATGACTCCCGGCATGCCGCTCGCGCCCTCGGGGGCGGGCGTCTCGATGCGAGCCAGCCGATGGCCGTCGGTTGCGACCGCCCGCAGAGTTGGCTTTCCCTCGATATCCAGTGCGTGGAAGAAAATTCCGTTGAGATAATAGCGCGTCTCCTCTGTCGAGATCGCGAACTGGCTGTTGTCAATCAATCGTTTGAGTTCGACCGCGGGCAACATGAACGTGTGGGCGAACGGGCTCGAAGTGAGGTCCGGAAAATCGGAAGCGGGGAGGGCCTGGAGGTAAAACCGCGATCGGCCGGAGCGTATAAGAAGCTGACCCGCGTCTCCCGACATTTCCAGACTGACCTGGGCTCCTTCCGGGAGTTTACGCACGATGTCGTAGATTACGTGCGCCGCGACCGTGGTCGCCCCAGCCTGTGCGACGTCGGCGGGCGCAAGCTCCGAAGCCTCGAGGTCGAGGTCGGTGCTTTTGAGAGCGAGCTTTCCGTCCCGCGCCTCGATGAGAACATTCGCGAGAATTGGGATCGTGTTGCGGCGCTCGACAATGCGATGGACGTGTCCCAGAGCTTTGAGCAGGACCGAACGCTCGATGGTGACTTTCATCGCGGAATTTCCAGTTTGTCTTCGCTCTTGCGCCGCGGCCGTTCGGCGCCGCCCCCCTTACAGGGGCGCGGACTTTGCCAAGCGAGTTCCGGCATTGCAAGAGCCTGAAGTCACAAAGCCTCTGGAACGAAAGGCCAGCCCGGGTGCCGCGAGGGCTCTCGCGCAGCCGTCAAATCGGTCTGCGGGAAGGGGGACCTACGGACCGAGTTCCAGGACGCCTTCCCCGGCGCTACCGCTTTCGAAATCTTTCCGCCCGCGTCATTCAAAGTACCCCGGCGCCGGTCGCCGCAACTGCGATGGCCGCCAGCGCGGCCGCGCTGCCGAGCGCTGCGACAAGGCTCGATCCGCCGAGGACGACGGTCCCGATTGCAGCGCCGCCGATGAAGGCGGCCCAGGACACGAAATTCGCCGCGGCCTGGACGAAGGGCGTCTTTCCACGGGTCCAGCGCGCAAGCGATTGGCCGAGCGCGAAGAGCGCTCCGGTGATGAACCCTTTCCCGAGATCGGCGCCCGCCACCACTTGATGGAGCGTGTTCTGCATGCCCATTGCAAAGGCCACAAACATCAGCGCCAAATGGCTCTGACCGCCGGCGGCGAGGGTTGTCGCAAGCAACAGCAGCGCGAACTCGCCGTCGAGGACCGCTACGACGGCGAAACGCGCGCTCCAGTCGGCCAGCAGCGTCCCGGCAAAGGCCCCGGCGACGAACGAGGCGATTACGACGCCTGCCGCGAGAACGTCGATCCAATCCCCCCTCCCCACTGACGTTCCCAGATGCGTGCTGTTGCCGCTCATGAACGAGACGAAGAGATGCTGCAGTTCGATATAGCCAACTGCGTCGAGGAAGCCCGCGAGCCCTGTCATCGCCGTCGCAAAGATAAAGGGATGTCGCGGTGCGGAGACCGCACGGGCCCGCAAGGCCCCAAGAACCCGCTGCTTCGCGCCGTTCGGCTTCGACACGGCGGTCACCTGCGCCTCGCGCGCGGATCGGTGAGTTTCTTCATCGAATCCTGATGGATCGGCATCGGTCCTTCGGAACAGCGGCGGCGACAAGAACACGGGGCGACTACAACGTCCATTGTCGAAGGCGCCGGACATCGCAAGGCGTTGACCTGCCCGCCACTCCGGAGCGAAAAACGCATATGGTCCGGGGCTTTCTCATTCTGCTTGCATTCCAACTGGTGGGCGAGATTCTCGCTCGCGGACTTGGGCTGCCGGCGCCAGGGCCCGTAGTCGGGCTTGCGCTGCTCGCGGCGTCGCTCGCGTTGTGGCGCGCTTGGCGGCCTTTCGACGACCAGCAGCTCGCCCAGAGCGACCTCGGCCGCACGGCGGAGGGCTTGCTTGCTTCGCTGTCCCTGCTGTTCGTGCCCGCAGGCGTCGGGATCGTGCAGTATTTGGGGCTCCTGCGCGAGCAAGGGCTCGCGCTTGCCGCCGCGCTCCTTGTCTCCACCCCACTCACGCTGGTCGCGACCGTGGGCGTCTTTGTGCTGGTAAAGCATCTGATCGGATTGCGGAGAGAGGCATGACGCCCTTCCGCCTTTGGGTCTACCTGCAGACCACGCCGCTCTTCTGGCTGACAATGACGCTCGCGGCCTATTTCGTCGCCGACCGGATCGCGCTTGCCGCAGGCCGACATCCAATCGTCAATCCCGTGGCGATCTCCGTGGCGCTGATCGCGGTCCTCTTGAAACTGACCGGCGCCGATTACCAGACTTACTTCAACGGCGCGCAATTCGTCCATTTCCTCCTCGGGCCGGCGACCGTTGCGCTGGCGGTGCCGCTTTACCGCAACATCGATCTCGTGAAGCGCAACCTCCTGCCTATGGTGGCCGCGCTCTTCGTCGGCGCCTTGGTTGCGATCCTCTCGGCAGTGCTCGTCGCGAAGGCGCTTGGGGCGTCGCGGACGGTCCTGATCGCGCTCGCGCCGAAATCGGTGACGACCGGCGTCGCCATGGCTGTGACCGAGACGCTCGGCGGAGCGCCGCCCCTGACCGCGGCGCTTGTGATCATCACCGGCGTCATCGGCGCGATCATCGTGACGCCGCTCATGAACGCTCTCAAGGTCAAGGACTGGGCCGCCCGCGGCTTTTCGGCCGGGCTCGCCTCGCATGGCATCGGAACCGCTCGTGCGTTCGCCGTTCATCCGGTCGCCGGCGTCTTTGCGGGGATCGCGATGGGCCTCAACGCCGTCGTGACGCCGGCGATCCTCCCGGTCGTGCTTCCTTGGCTGCTCCGCTGAGGGCCAAGGCCGGCGGGCGTCCAAACGAAGGAAGCGCTCAAAAGAGAAGAGCCGCCCCGGATCGGAACGGCTCTTCCATTGTCGCGCCCACGCGTCTTGTTCGCAAGGGCCTTACGGTCTTTGCCTGTAGCGAACGCTACGCGCGAAATTCCTTCGCAGGGACAATAACCCAGGCCTTGCCCATCACGCGGGACGGATGACAATGAGACACTGGATCACCTCCTTTCGGCTGTTGACGACAGGAGCCATGGTACGGTGATTCGGCGAATTTGAAAGCGGCAAATTTCTTCCCACGTTAAGACGTCCTCAAGCATTTCGTGCCTGCCCGCTCCTCGCGGCCTCAAACGAAAGCGCGAGGAAATTTTATCACGGCGCGAAACCGGTGGCCGGTTTCACTCGTATGAAGAGGACGAGAACCGTTTGAAAGGGAGCAGCCGATGTCCTTAGGTCTCACCCGCCGGGCGGCGCTTGGCGTCTCGGGCGTTTTCGTTGCGCTCGGCTTCACGCAGGCTCAAGCCCGCATTCGGCCCAATGTCACTGAGCCTGGCGGGTTCCGGGTCGACGTCGGGCCTCTCCGCGCGAACGGAAGCGAGATGACCGCCGGATGGGTTGAGCAGATCCTTCCCCGGGCGCTGGCGCAAGCCTTTGCGGCGCACGGCACGGGCGCGGCGTCTGTCACCGCGCAGATCGACTACGCAACCCTAGGTCCAAGCGCCGGCATTGGCGCCGGACCCGGAGCTACGCCGGACCAAATGTCCGGCGAGGTGACGGTAAACGGAGTAACGCGCCCGCTGCGTGCAACGACCTATTCGTACCCGACCTCTGTGGACCTTGTGAACATCGAGCAATCGAATTTCTACCGCGTACGGAAGCTCTGCGAGGCCTTCGCTTATTGGGCCGCCGCCGGATACTGAGCTTCTTTAGCCTGCCGCTTTTCTCAGGGACCCACCCCCGACGCGAGTTCAATGGGCAGGGACGAGTGGCGCTGTTTGGTTGCGTCGGTCATCCCTTCGAGGCTCAGAGTAGGCGTGATCGTTTTGTGATGGACCAAACGTTTTCAGAGACTTGAGTGTCAAAAAGTGCAACTTTCGCCGGTTTGGGCGCCAGGTCATAGGGCCGAAGAAGCTCTGGGCGAGACACGATGAACGGAGCGGAGGTCCGGCCGCTCCGATTAGGAGTTGGCATTGACGTTGGCGTGGCTTTGTCATTTTCTCTTCCCCTGAAGAGAAGACCCTACCACAACTTCTGATTATCAGGAATTATTTGTTTCCGCCTCCGACCCCTCGCGTGGGGGAGGCGCCCGAAAGCTGGCGCGCGTCTTTGCTTGCCGCCGCCCATGGATCCGATCCGACGGGCGGCGCCGTCGCCTGATCAAACCGAAAGCCGAAAACACATATCAGGCGAGCGTCAGGCTGCCGCGCCCGCCACGGCCGCGCAAACTTCGCTCACCGCCGAGTTGACGAGAGCCTTGTCGTCGGCCTCACCCATCACGCGGATCACCGGTTCGGTGCCGGACGGGCGTATGATGAGGCGCCGACGGTCGCCAAGTCGGGCCTGGGCGCTGGCGATCGCCTGGGCGACCAACGGATTTTCCAGCGGCTTGCCGCCATTGAATTGCACATTGCGCAGGATCTGCGGCAGGGGATCGAACTTATGGCAGACTTCGCTGACCGGCCGTCCCATCTTCTGCACGACCGCCAGCACTTGCAGGGCCGAAACGAGGCCGTCGCCCGTCGTCGAATAGTCCGAGAAGACGATATGACCGGACTGCTCGCCGCCGACGTTGTATCCCTTTTCGCGCATCCGCTCAATGACATACCGGTCGCCGACCGCCGTGCGCTCCAGCGTGAGGCCGAGACCCTGCAGATAGCGCTCGAGCCCCAGATTCGACATGACGGTCGCGACGATGCCGGGCTTGGCGAGGCGGCCGTCATGGAGCCAGCTTTCGGCGATCACGGCCATCACCTGATCCCCGTCGATCAGCCGCCCCTTCTCGTCGACGATCACCATCCGGTCGGCGTCGCCATCGAGCGCAATACCGACATCGGCGCGCATCTCGCGAACTTTTTGCGCCAGGGCTTCAGGAGCCGTGGACCCCACATCGAGGTTGATGTTGAGGCCGTTCGGCTCGACGCCAATCTTGACGACCTCGGCCCCAAGCTCCCACAGCGCCTCGGGCGCGACCTTGTAAGCCGCGCCATTGGCGCAGTCGACGACGATCCGCATGCCGTCGAGGGACACGTCGCGCGAAAGCGTCCGCTTCGCAAATTCGATGTAGCGCGCCTGTACGTCATCGATGCGCTTGGCGCGGCCGAGGTCCGGGGAACGGGCGAGCATCGGGGCGACGTCGCCGTCCATCAGCGTCTCGATATGGGCCTCGACCTCGTCGGAGAGCTTGAACCCGTCTGGCCCGAAGAGTTTGATTCCGTTATCCTCGTAAAGATTGTGAGACGCCGAGATCATCACCCCGAGATCGCAGCGCATGGAGTGGGTGAGCATCGCCACGGCCGGCGTCGGCACCGGCCCGAGCAGCAAAACATCGGCGCCGACAGAGGCGAAGCCCGCGACCAGCGCATATTCGATCATGTAACCGGAAAGGCGCGTGTCCTTGCCGATCACCACGCGGCTGTGCTGATCGGTCCGCCTGAACGCGAGCCCGGCGGCCTGCCCGACCTTGAGGGCGACCTCCGCCGTAATCTTGCTGTTGGCGCGACCGCGAATGCCGTCGGTGCCAAAATATTTACGCCCCATCCGTGGGTCTCCGCTTATCCCGTCCTTGCCGGCTCTTGAAACAGGCGCCGGGACGGGCGCGCCGCGCGAATCCTCCTCATACTGCATAATCCATTAACGAAGTTTCACATTTCGTTTCCATATAGTCATGATCAGGGGCAAGCGGGCGGCATTGCCGCTGACCCGCGCGGCGCCTAAAGTGCCCGCGCCGGGCAAGGGGCGCAGACGGAGGGGAAGACGCCAGCCATGATCAGGACAGTCTCAACCAAGCCCTTCCCCGACCAAAAGCCAGGCACTTCGGGGCTGCGCAAGAAAGTGCCGGTGTTCCAAGAGCCCGGCTATCTTGAGAATTTCATCCAGTCGATCTTCGATTTGCTCGAAGGTTTCGAGGGAAAGACGCTGGTTGTCGGCGGCGACGGGCGCTTCTTCAACCGCGAGGCGATCCAGATCGTCGCCAAGATCGCCGCAGCGAATGGATTCGGCAGGATCGTAACCGGCAAGGGCGGAATTTTCTCCACCCCCGCCGTCTCCGCGATGATCCGCCACCTCGGCGCTTTCGGCGGCATTATCCTGTCGGCAAGCCACAATCCGGGCGGCCCGAACGGCGATTTTGGCGTCAAATACAACATTGGCGCAGGCGGCCCGGCGCCCGAAAAGTACACCGAGGCGATGTTCGCCCGGTCGAAGACGATTTAGGCCTACAAAATCTCCGATGCGCCCGACTTCGACATCGACAAGCTCGGCGAGACAAAAATCGAGGGCATGACGATCGAGGTCGTCGATCCGGTCACCCAGTACTTAGGCCTCATGAAGACGCTGTTCGACTTCGAGGCGATCCGGGGCCTGTTCGCCTCGGGCTTCAAGATGCGCTTCGACGGAATGCACGCTGTCACCGGCCCCTACGCCCATGCGATCTTCGAGGGCGAACTCGGCTCCGGGGCGGGCACGGTCGTGAACGGGACGCCATTGCCCGATTTCGGGGGCCACCATCCGGACCCGAACCTGACCTACGCCAAGGACCTCTACGACCTTCTCATGTCCAAAGAGGCGCCCGACTTCGGCGCGGCCTCGGACGGGGACGGCGACCGCAACCTCATTCTGGGGCGTGGAATTCTACGTAACGCCCTCAGATTCGCTCGCGATCCTTGCCGCGAACGCCAAGCTCGCGCCGGGCTATGCGAAGGGACTCTCCGGCGTCGCGCGCTCAATGCCGACCAGCGCCGCCGCCGACCGGGTGGCCGCGAAGCTCGGAATCCAGCACTACGAGACGCCAACGGGCTGGAAGTTCTTCGGCAACCTGCTCGATGCGGGCCTTGCGACTTTTTGCGGTGAGGAGAGTTTTGGCACCGGCTCCAATCACATTCGCGAGAAGGACGGCGTCTGGGCGGTGCTGTTCTGGCTGAACATCCTGGCCACGAAGCGCATCCCCGTCATCGACCTTGTGGACGAGCACTGGCGGACTTACGGGCGCAACTATTACACCCGCCACGACTACGATGAGATCGACCTCGCCGCCGCCAATGGCCTGATGAGCGCATTGCGCGAGGCGACGGCGACGTTGCCAGGCAAAAGCTTTGGCGCGCTCAAAGTCGAGGCGGCCGACGACTTCGCCTATCACGATCCTGTGGACGGCTCGGATTCCGACCATCAGGGCGTGCGGGTGATGTTCGAGGGAGGTTCCCGTATCGTCTACCGCCTGTCGGGCACGGGTACGGTCGGCGCGACGCTGCGCGTTTATATCGAGCGTTATGAACCGGCCTCCGGCAAGCTTGGCGAAGAAACCCAGGGCTTCCTCGCCGACCTGATTGCGCTTTCCCGCAGTCTCGCCAACATCGAGACCCGAACTGGGCGGAAGGGACCGGACGTTATCACCTGAAGTCGACCTCCTCGGCGCGAAAGCGTTGCCGACGTCACACTTTCGCGGCATTTTGCGCAGCGGTGGTGTAAGGCGATCGACGAAGTGACGATACTTTTCCCTTGCGCGTTGTCCTGACCTCCCTCGCGGTCGCGCTGGTGGCCGCGCTTTGCGTGGCGCTGGCAGCGCCGCTGCTTATCGATTGGTCGTCCCATCGGGCCGAAATCGCAGCGCGACTGAGCGCGCTGACCGGCGGCGAGGTGACGCTCGATGGGCCGATTTCCGCGCAATTGTTGCCAACCCCTTTTTTCGAGGTCGGCAAGGGCTCCATAACCGGGCGAGGACCTGACGCGCCGCGGCTTACCTTCGCGTCGGCTCGCCTGGAGTTGGCGCTCGTCACGCTCGCCAGCGGGAAAATCCGCTTCACCGATATCCAGCTGATGAAGCCCGTGCTGACGCTTTCGCGTCATCCTGACGGGTCCGTGGCGCTTCCGAAGCCGCCGCCGGCGAATTCGAGCCCGCGAGATCGGCTTCGACCGCCTCGTCGTAACGAACGGCGAGATCGACGTCGCGGGCGCGGCGGAATTGCCGGCACGGCGAATCGAGCGCGTCGCGCTCACCGCGGACGCGCCGTCGCTCGACGGGCCGTTTCGCGTCTCCGGCAGCTTCGCAGGGCAGGGCGGCGCGCCGGTCAGCTTTCGCGCCACGACCGAAACGCAGGCGGCGGGCCGCACGCCGGTCCGCCTTTCGGTCGATGCAGGCAAGGCCTGGCCGGCGCTCGAATTCGATGGCGCCGTCGAAGGCGCAACGGTCGCCGGCTCCGCCACTGCGATCGGCATGGCGTCCGGACCCGACGGCCAAGTTCCGTGGCGCGCGTCAGGCCGGCTCGTCGCGGACTCGTCGCGGGCTGTCCTCAATTCGGGCGACTTCCGATTTGGCCCGGAGGAACGGGCGGTGCGCGCCGAAGGATCGGCTACGGTCGCTTTCGGCGCGACGCCGCGCCTAAAGCTCGATCTGAAGGCGAAGCAGGTCAATCTCGACGCCTTTCTGCGCCGAAAAGGGGAAGAATCGGCGCCGCCCGAACGCGCGCTCGCACTGGCCGCCAGCGCTCTGGCTCCGGTCGTCTTGACCTCGGCTTTCGATGGCTCGCGGTCGCTTGCGGTCGAGGCGCGTCTTTCCGCGACCCAGACGATCCTAGGCGGCGACACTTTGCCGGATGTCTCCGCGAATCTGAGCGCCGCGCCCGGTTCGCCCACCGCAGTCCAGTTCGACCTCGCCTTGCCGGGAGACACGCGCCTGAAGGGAGAAGGGCGCTTCGAGCCTGAGCCGCAGGAAAAGTTTGTCGGAACGATCGACGCTTCGAGCGGCGAGTTTGGCGTTTTCCGATCCTGGGCGGGCGCAGGAGCGCCTGCCTTTGCAGCGCAGGCTTCGGCGCTCGGCAACGCGCTGCCTTACCGGAGCCTTCGGTTTGCCGGGCCAGTCGAAATCTCCGCCGCAGGCGTCTCCAGTCAGAACGCGACGCTCGCGCTTGGCCAGTCGACATTGACCGGCGCGGTCGCGTTTACAGCGCCGATCGGCTCCGATCCCGGCCGGCTTTCCGTGGACCTTGCGAGTCCTTCGCTCGATCTGGCGACGCCGCCCGATCTGTCCGCCAGCATCAGCTTCGTTGATAGCCTCGATCTTTCGCTGTCGCTCAAAGCCGACGCGCTGCATGTCGCCGATCTCAACTCAGCCGCGGTCGACAGCGGCTCGCTGGACTTCAAGTTGACGAAGACCGGGTCGGAAATCCGGATCGAGCGCCTGAACGTCGCCAATCTCGGCGGCGCCTCGGTCGACGCCAAGGGTGCTTCGGGCCGGGATGGCGTTTCGCTCACGGGCCATATTCGGGCGAACCGGATCGGCGACTTCGCCGCCCTGGTCGCGCGGCTTGCGCCGAATCCCTGGACGCGGATCGCGGCTCAGCGCGCCGACCTGCTTTCGCCCTCTACGCTCGCCTTCGAGGCGCATGGCGCGGCCGGCGAACAGGTCGCCTCCTTTGCAGCCAAAGGCACGCTCGGGGGGACGGAAGTCGCGCTCAATGTCGAGCCCGGCCCGCGCGATTCCGGGCAGGCCATCGCCCTTGCTCTCGATGCGCCGGATGTCGGCGGCTTGCTCCGCCAGCTTGGACTTTCTGCGGCGAAACCGGCCGGCGGAGGACGCGCTCACGCGGCAATCGACGCCTCCGGCGATTCTTCGGATGGCTATGATGTGAATGTCGCGGCGATCCTGGCGGGCGTGAACGTCATGGGCCAGGGGCGCTTCGCGCCCGAGGCCCAGGGCGACGCGGCGCGACTTTTCGGCTCGCTCAAGATCTCCGGCGCCAATGTCGCGCCGCTCGCGTCGGCGCTCGGCGTCACGGCGACGAATGGCGCGATCGGGCCAGCGGACGCAAGCGCGCAACTCACCCTGCGCGGCGATCAATGGACGGTGTCTCGAACTCGTGGCGACGGTCGCCGGACTCAAGGCGAAGGGCGAGTTGATCTATCGGCCTCCGCCTCCGGCGATGGGCGCGGCGGCCGCCGCGGCTCCTGACGTTGACCGCGCGATCGAGGCGATCGGCGGCGAGAGCGCTTCCAATGGTCCGGCGCCGCCTCCGCAGATCACAGGGCGCCTCGCAGTCGACCGGCTTTCTTTCGGCAGCCTCGCCTCGCTGGCGCTGGGCCCGCTCGCGCCGCCAAAGACGGGCGCGGCGTGGTCGGACGCAAAATTCGCTCCCCTGCCGTTCATTCTGCCGCGTTCCGCAGATCGCCCTTTCCGTTGGCGCGCTTGACCTTATGGGCGGCCTCTCGGCGCAGGATTTCCGGGCGCAACTCGGGCTTGGCAAGGGCGCGCTGGATCTGACGGAAATCCATGCCAGCCTCCTCGGCGGCTCGGTTGCCGGCCATGCGACGATCCGCCGGAACGGCGAAGCGGCGACGCTGTCAGGCGCGCTGACCGCTGACCAGCTCGCGCTCCGCCGTCAGGGCTTCACCGGCGATATCGGCGGCGCGATTGAGTTCGCGACGACGGGCCGTAGCCCGGCTGCGCTCGTTGCGGGGCTTGCCGGCAGCGGCAGCATTCGCTTCGCGGAGGCTGAGCTTCGGCGCAGCGATCCAGACGCGCTCGACCGAGTTGTCGCCAAGGCGCAGGCGCCCGACGCGCAGGTCGACGAAACGAATATCGCCTATGCCTTTGGCAATGAACTGGATAAGGCGCCGGCCGTGCTGCCGGATGTCCCGACGCCTCTGGCCCTCTCCGCGGGGGCGCTGAAGATCGGACCGCTCACGCTCCCCCGCCCACACGGAGAGGCCTCGCTGACGGGGACCTTCGACCTGAGGCGATTGAGCCTGGAAACAAAGCTCCGACTCGTCTCCCCGTCCGACAAGCTGAAATTCTGGAGCGGACCCCCGCCCGTGGCCTCAGCGACGGTCGAAGACGCACTCGACGCGCCGAAGCGCAACGTCGAGGTCGGCTCGCTTTCAGCCGGTCTCGCCACGCAGGCGATCGCGCGAGAGACCGATCGCATCGCCAATATGGAGGCCGACATACGCGAGCGGGCCTTCTTCAACCGGAGGCTGAAGGGCCTCGAATTCATGGACAAGCGCCAGCACGAACTCGAGGACTGGGAGGCCGAGCAGGACCGGTTGAAGGGGCTCTCTCAGCGCCTGCAAGCCGAGCGCGAGGAAGAGGCGAGACAGGCCGCCGAGAAGGCCGCCGCCGAAGCGGCCGAGAAGGCGAAAGCAGAGGCGGCGCGCGCCGCCGCCGAGCATGCAGCGGCCGAGAAAAAAGCAGCTGCGGATAACGCCGAGGCGGAGCGGAAGGCCGCCGCGGAGCGTGACGCGGTTCAGCCCCAGCTCCCGCCCGAATTGCCGGCGATCGGAGAGGCTGCGCAGCCGCAGGCGACCCCGCCGCCCCGGCCCGACGAACTCGGCGCAATCAAGCCGACGCCCCAACCCCCCGCGCGACCCAAAGCGGCGCCCCCACACGACGGCGCTCCGGCCGCCCCTCCGACAGCGGGCAGTCTTTACTGAGTTGTGCGCAAAACTTCGCGGCGAGGATTGACCGCCTCCAGGACATGCACCCTGATCGCCGACGACAGGTTCGCCTCGCCCCGCCCCGCGTCGATCTCGGCCACGAGCGCGCTCACCGATAGGCCCCGCTCGCCGGCAATCGCCTGAAGACGGCGCCAGAAAGCGTCCTCTAGCGAGATGCTCGTGCGATGTCCGGCGATCGCGAGCGAGCGTTTGACGACGCGCGTCCCTCCCTCGCGCTCAATCTTCATCGGAGGGCGCGAGACGCTGGGCGTCAAGATCGCGCGCGGCCTTTTCGCGGAGCGAATCCGTGAGACGCTTTTCTGCTTTCGTCCGCCCGAAGAGGACACGATTCTCCGCCGCGTCCGCGGCCTCTCGGTTGCGGTCACGCGCCTTGCGCGCCCTTCGGAGATTGACGACCTCGACCATCGCTTACTTCTTCCGGAAGGCGTCGATCGAAACCACCTTCGCGTCAGCAGCCGGCTCGGCGGCTTTGGCGCTCGCCGCGGCTCCCTTTGGCACAATAGGCTCGGACTTCGACGGCCCCGGTCGCGCGGATGTAGGTTTCGCGGGCGCGGACGCAGGCGCAGTGGCGGGCGGCGGGACCGGCTCGGACACGGACTCCTCGGCCACGCGCGGTTCGAGCTTGAAGCCGAACGGAACGGACGGATCGCTGAAACCGGTGATCGCGTCGAAAGGAATTGTCAGTCGCTCAGGCTTGCGAGAAAAATTGAGGCTGACCTCAAGCGCTTCCGGCGTGACGGCGAGATCCCAGAATTCGTGCTGGAGGATGATCGACATCTCGTCGGGAAATCGCTGTCTGATCGAGGGCGGCACGATGACCCCGGGCGCCTGAGTCTTGAAGGCGATATTGAAATGATGATCGCCGACGAGGCCGGAGCGCGCGGTGTCGGCAAGCACTTTGCGTACGACGGAACGCAGCGCGTCCTGTACGAGAAGATCGTAGCGGATGAGATCGTTAGCCATGAGAGATGCACTCGCCGCGAAGGCGCATAATGCTTAGCCGAGCGATTTCCGCGTTGCAACGCGCGGAGTGCGATTGTCCTGCGGGATATGGAAAGTGGAGGCTTCTGTTGCCAGGCGCCTCCGGACCCCGCCTAAAGGTGCAAACCCTTAGGACTTGAATCCCAGTACCATCACCGCATTACGCGGCGAGGGCCACCGGAGCATAGTTGTCATTCGCAACTATAGGGTTGACCCGATAACGGCGGTATCATGCCGGGCAAAAGATCGTCCTTTGGGTCCCCCGTCGAACCTATTTCGCCCCCGCCGAAACCCGCTTTTGTCCAGCGGGCTTGGGTGGAGGCGCCGGGTACCGCCCCCGGGTCCGAAAGACTTATTTCGACGCCAATTTATCGCCATAGCCGCCCTTGCGAGCGGCGCCCTTTATATAGGCGGCGCGGAGCGGCGAGGGAAGGGGGTTCATCGTCGCCTTCTCCGACGAGCGGCGAAACCGATCGCTCTCTTCGTCGCAATGGCGATCCGCAGAGAAAAACTGTAAGCTGGCGCCGGGCCAATACGAACGACAAGCAGACGGCTCATCGAGGGGAGCGCCCGATATGGCGGAATGGAGATATGCCGCCCCTGCGGCCCGTAGGTTTTGTGCCTCGTTTGCGCTTTTCCTGCCCCTGATTGCCTCCGCGGCGGGCGCGTTTCCCATCAAAGTCGTCAACAATTGTACGACGCCGATCCTTGTGCGTGGGCGAAGCAATGCAGGAGGGTTGCCCGATCTTATCCTCTCCGGGAAAGGCGACCGCGGGGCCCAGAACGCCTATGCCGTGGATCTTCCATTCACCTCGGGAAACATTTTTGGTTGCTGGAACGACAAGGCGAGAAGCCTGGATCCGAGCAACGTTTGGGAGATGGAAAAATATTGCGGCATGGCGGAAATGACGATCAATGCGGGCGGCTCGGGCCCGAATATCGACATATCCTATGTCGACATCCTGACGCTCGCAATGCGCATCGCCATCGACGGCGCGACAGGCTGCAACGCCGGCGGCCAACCCGTCGATCCCGCGCAATGTTTTCAACAGACGAAGCCCTTCAATGTCGCGGCTGCGCAGGCCGGATGCCCGACTACGACCGAAAAGGATGTGACGGGCTGCTGGGGCGCGGCCAAATATTGCGATCCGAGCCCCTATGCGGCGCCGGGAGGAAATCCGAACAGCGCCTTCTGCAAGCAGCTTGACGCGGTCGTCAGAGGCTGTTCGAAAGTGGACGCCAGCTGTCAGCCGACAGCGACCGATCTGCTGCATCCAAGCTTTGCCGCCTATGGCTGCACCGGTTTTTTCGCGACAGAGGCGGGTCGAGGCTTTTGCGGAAAAATCAACCGCGGCACGCTCGGAGGGGGCGCTCCTTACACAACGGCGCCCTTCAATACCTACGCCCAACACGTTCACGCCGTCGCAGGGAATATTTACGCCTTCCCCTATGACGACGTCGGCAACGAATCGGGCGATGTCGGCGCGGCGCATGCGGTCGGGATGACGATCACCTATTGCCCCGGCTAGCGCTCCGGGCGCTTCACGGACTGGTTTCCCCGTTCGCCGGCTTCCGCGCTTCCCGGAAGATGGACACGAATTTCGCCAGCGCGGCCTCGTCGGCGTCCGTGACGGCGACAAAGCTCAATTCCGCATCCGACCACCGCGCCACATGATAACCGTCGATCGCTTCGATCTGCGGCTTGGCGGACCCGCCGCCTCCGCCGCGGGGAAGTTCGGTGACGGCGATGAAATGCTCCTTGTCGCGATAGACCAGGGTCGGGGCCGGAATTCGGTCGATGATTGAGACGCGCCCGCCAGCGAGCGGAAAGCCTTCAGCGGCCAGATCGACGATGCTCGCGCTGACCGTCGTGCGGGTCGCGAGCCACGGCTTGACGGTGTGCCGATCGGATGAGGCGACGTCGTAGGGCTGCCCGGCGATGGCGGCGCGAGCGAAATCGCTGACGGCCGCGACCTCGCCTCCGCGCGTCGCATCCCCAGGTCTCAGCGCCGTCAAGCCCACGCCGAGCGCAAAACCCAACGCGGCAAAGGACGCGGCAAGCGCCATGGCGCCACGCGCGCTCCATGAAAGCGCCCACCATTGCGGCGCGCGCTCGGGTCGCGCCGACGCGACCGTGGGAGGCGCGGCGAGCGCGCCGATCCGCGCCCGGAGCGACGCCGGCGCCGGCTCCCGAGGCGCAGCCCGCTGGACCGCGGCCCGCAGCGCCGAGAGCCGCGCGAATTCCGCCGCGAGCGCGCGATCCTCACGTAACTCGCGTTCGAAGGCGGCCTGATCCAGCGCGCCAAGCTCGCCATCGAGCGCGGCGTTGATTCTGAGAAGCCGGGTTTGAGCGTCGGTCATGGCTCGTCCCTCAGCGCCCGCGCGAGATGCGCCCGTCCGCGCGAGAGGCGCGACATGACCGTCCCGATCGGCGCCCCGGTCGCCTCGGAGATCTCGCGATAGGAAAGGCCGTTGACGTCGCGCATGACGAGCGTCTCCATAAGTTGCATCGGCAAGTCGGCGATCGCCTGCCTCAGGCGCTCGCTGTCTTCGATCGCGATCAGCGTCTGTTCCGGATCGGGCGGGGCTTCGAACTCGCCGGCCGCGAGGCCATCGAGATCATCCATGTCGCCCGCATAGGAAAGGCGCGTCGAGCGGTTGCGGGTTATCCATGTCATGGCCGCGTTGCGCACGATCGTCAGAAACCAGGCTTTTGGCCGATCCACGGCGGCCGTCTCCAGCGCTTTGAGGGCTCGCAAGGCCGCCTCCTGTACGACGTCCTCCGCGTCCGCCCCGTCGCGACAAAGCCATTTCGCCAGACTGTAGGCGTCGTCGAGCAACGGCGGAACGATTTCGCTGAACCGCGCCCGCGCGAGCGCCTGCGAGTCATGGCCTTTCATCGCGTCGCCTTGGCGATTATTTCGCTCGTTCCCTCAGATAGGCGATCACGTCGGCGCGGTCCTGCGCGCCTTGCGAGGTGGAAGGCCATCTTGGTTCCGGGCGCCATCGCCTGCGGATCGGTCAGCCACTTGTCCAAGGTCTCGTCGCTCCAGACGATATTGAGCGATTTCAGCGCCTCCGAATAGGGGTAGTCAGCAAGGGAGCCCGCCTTGCGTCCGAAGACGTCCGCGATGTCGCGGGCCGACGTCGTTCTTGTCCAACGAATGGCAATCCTGGCAGGCCTGATAGATGTTTTCACCCCGCGCGGGATCGCCGCCCGCCGGCCCCGCGTGCGCGGAACCGGCAAGGCACAGGAAAGCGAAGGCTGCGCGGCCGAAAAACCGGATCTCCATGACCGCGCGCCCTCAAGCCAGATCGCTGTCGGTCACCGCCAGTTCGGTCGGCGTGACGGAGTAGGCGACCTGGCGCACGCCGAGCCATTTCCCCAGTTCGCCCGCCGGGACCCGCTTCGGCCCGGGCGCCGGCGCCGTTCCCGGCGCCGGCTGCGGAAAGGCCGTCGAGCGCGCGGTATGGAAGGCGACGTTGCCCTCGACCTTCTGCATGAGCTGATGGATGTGGCCGTTGAGCACGGTCACAGAGCCAAAGCGTGCGAGCAGTTGAAGGGCCTGAGCGGAATCTTCCGTGCCCCAGCCCCATTCGGGCGCAATCATCCAGAGCGGAATGTGCGCGAAGACGACGATCGGCGTCGAAGACGATTTGCCCTTAAGGTCGTCAGCAAGCCATGCGAGCTGTTCTGGGCCGAGCGAGCCAAGACCGTTTTTCTTGAGATCGACGACGTTCACCAACGAGACGAAATGCACGCCGCCATGATCGAAGGCATACCAGCCGCCGCTGGCCCCCTTGTTGAAACGGTCGAGATAGGCGGTGCGCGTCGCGGGATCGAGAATGTCGTGCTCGCCCGGCGCATAGTGGACGTCGAGCCTTGCCCGGCCGATCCTTTGGGCGGCGTCGTCGAACTGCGCCGGGGTTGCGGCGTGCGTGATGTCGCCCGTGTGAATCATGAAGGCGGGCTTGCCCGGCATCGCGGCAATCTTGTCGATAGCCTTGTCCAGCGTCGCGCCTGCGTCCGGGTTGGCAGGCTTCGAGAAGCCGATATGGCTGTCGGAAATCTGCACGAAGGAGAAGCCGCCCGCATCCGCCTTCGCTGAGCCGATGAGGCGGGATGACGGAACCCCGCCGGCCACTGTCCAAACCACGCCGGTCCCGGCCCAGAGCATGCATTTGAGCGTCTGCCGGCGGTCAAAACCGCCATTGTCTTCGATTGTCATGGTTTGCTGCCCTCTCTCGCGGCGTCAGACACGCCGGACATGAGAGAGACTCAGGCGCATGCGGGTTTATTCCCGGCGCTCAGAACGGAAAGCGAAGTTTTTCGGTCCCACGGCGCTCGCCTACTGCGCCGGCACGCCGAGCTTCACGAGCCGATACGTGATTGCGTCCACGAGCGCCTGGAACGAGGCGTCGATGATGTTGCCCGAGACGCCGACGGTCGACCAGGTGTTTCCGTTTCCATCGCCGAACTCGATCAGCACGCGCGTTACGGCATCGGTGCCGCCCTGGAAGACACGAACGCGATAGTCACGCAATTCCAGATCTTCGATATAGGGCTGATAGGCGCCGAGGTCCTTGCGCAGCGCGAGGTCGAGCGCGTTGACCGGGCCGTTGCCCTCCGCCGCCGAGATCAGCCGCTCGTCGCCGATGCGGATCTTCACCACCGCCTGCGATGCGGAATAGGTGACGCCCGGCGCGACCATCTTGCGCTCGACGCTGACGTGAAAACTCTCGATATCGAAGAAATCCGGCACGCCGCCGAGCGCCTGGCGGGCCAGCAACTCGAAGGAGGCGTCCGCCGCCTCGTAGGAGTAGCCCTGCGCCTCGCGCTCCTTCACCATTTCCAGGAGGCGCGATAGACGCGGATCGTCCGAATCGACTTCGATTCCGACACGCTTCAACTCGGAAAGCAGGTTGGACCGTCCCGCCTGATTGGAAACGAGGATAGCTCGCTGATTGCCAATGCTCTCCGGCGTTACATGCTCGTAGGTTCGCGGGTCTTTGGCGAGCGCGGAGGCATGGATGCCCGCTTTGGTCGCGAAGGCCGAGGCGCCGACATAAGGCGCATGGCGGTTCGGCGAGCGGTTCAAAAGCTCGTCGAAGGCGCGCGAGATCGCCGTGATCTGCCGCAGCGCGTCGGGCGTCACGCCCGTCTCGAACTTTTCGGCGAACTCCTCCTTGAGCGCCAGCGTCGGGATCAGCGTGACCAGATTGGCGTTGCCGCAGCGCTCGCCAAGTCCGTTCAGCGTGCCCTGAATTTGGCGCGCTCCGGCGCGGACAGCGGCAAGCGAATTGGCGACCGCATTGCCGGTGTCGTTATGCGCGTGGATGCCGAGCTTCTCGCGGGGCAGCGCGGCTGCAACTTCAGCCACGATGCGCTCGACCTCGTGCGGCAGCGTGCCCCCGTTGGTGTCGCAGAGCACCGCCCAGCGCGCGCCCGCTTCGATCGCCGTGCGGGCGCAGGCGAGCGCGTATTGCGGATTCGCCTTGTAGCCATCGAAGAAATGCTCGCAATCCACCATCGCCTCGCGCCCGGACGCGACAGCGGCTTTCACGCTTTCCGCGA
Organism: uncultured Alphaproteobacteria bacterium; assembly: GCA_963824465.1. GTDB lineage: Bacteria > Pseudomonadota > Alphaproteobacteria > Rhizobiales > Beijerinckiaceae > Roseiarcus. The sequence continues at coordinate 65,360 of CAWGPL010000014.1, read as the reverse complement.
TGCATTCGAGATTTTCATCGAGCGTGCACCCAAGGGCGACATGCACGTGATAATCCCAAGATTTCGCGACATAAACGATGGCGTCCGAGTCGGAAGCGAGCAGGCCCGCGACCCCCGGATCGTTGGCGACCGAGCGGCCCGGCCTTTTCGTCATGCCGAAAGCGCAGAAACGGGCGTTGCGCGTCGGCTTCGTTTTGAAGAATTCGGTGTCGAGCGGATTGGCGCCCGGATAGCCCCCTTCCACATAGTCCACTCCGAGCCGATCGAGCATCGCTGCGACATGCCGCTTGTCGTCGAGCGAGAAATCGACGCCCGTCGTCAGCGCGCCATCGCGCAATGTCGTGTCGAAGAGAAAAAGGCGTTCCTTGTTGGTCATTACCATCACTGCAAGGTGGGCTTCGGCGGTTCCACGCCGAGCGATTTCGTCATGGTCGTGTTCGCAAGCCATTCGCCGCCGATGTTCACGAGATTGCGCTTCTCGGCGACGAAGCCGAGTTTCTCGAACAGCGGCTTTGCGACCTCGCTGGCTTCCGCCGTCACGCGCTTGGCGCCGCGCGCCGCCGCAAGCTTCGTCATCGCGTCGACGAGCGTCGTGGCGGCGCCCTGCCGCGCGAACTCGGGCGCGACGAACAGCATGTGAAGGACGTCGGCGCCCTTGAGACTGGCAAACCCCGCCTCCTCGCCGTCGATGATCGCGATCAGGGTCAACATGCCCGCGAGGCCCTTGCCGAACGCCGCCTCATCGTCGGCGCGCGAAGCCCAGGCCTCGCGTTGCTCGTCGCTGTAGTCGTCAGCCGCCAGCTCGTCGATCGCGGAGCGGAAAATCTCCGCGCAGCGTTTTGCGTCGGCGGGAACGTAAGGGCGAAGGGAAACTCGACCTGAAGGGACGTGGCTCATCGCTTCAACTCCCAACTCGTCGTCCCGTCCTTGTTGTCCTTGATGGCGACGCCAAGGGCGGCGAGTTCGTCGCGCAGGCGATCCGACTCGCCCCAGTTCTTCTGCGGCGCGGGCGGCCTTACGAGCGGCGATGACGGCCTCGACGCGCGCCGCCTCCACGCCCGCTTCCTTGAGGCCCAATTCGGTTCGCTTGGCGCGCGTCTGCGACAGGAGCCCGAGCAGATTAGCGCTCGCCTTCAGAAGCGCCGCGTCGCCCTCGCCGGCAAGCTTGTGCAGTTCCGTAATGGCGGCGGGCGTATTGAGATCGTCCCCAAGCGCGTCGAGCACTGGATCGGCGATAGTTCCGCCCGGCGCCGCGTCCCCGATCATCTCGTACCATCTATCGAGAGTTTGCTCCGCCTCCTCCAGCGCCCGCACCGTCCAGTCGATCGGCTGGCGGTAATGGCCGCGCAGCATCGCCAGCCGCAAAGCCTCCCCCGACCATTTCCGGCCGCCGAAAGCCTCGGTCGCCAAAATCTCGCGGATCGTGACGAAATTGCCGAGGCTTTTCGACATCTTCTCGCCCTCGACCTGCAGGAAGCCATTGTGCATCCACAAGGTCGCCATGCGCTCGGAGCCGAAGGCGCAGCACGATTGGGCGATCTCGTTTTCATGATGTGGAAAAACGAGATCGATCCCGCCGCCATGAATGTCGAAGACATTCATGGCGGGATCGTCGCAAGCCAAGCCACCGCCAAAGGGCTCGAGCAGCGCCGCCATCGACATGGCCGAGCACTCGATGTGCCAGCCCGGGCGCCCCGGGGTTGCGATGCCCGCGGGCGAGGGCCACCCTGGCTCATCAGGTTTCGATGGCTTCCACAGCACGAAATCCATCGGCTCGCGCTTGTAGGGCGCGACATCGACCCGCGCCCCCGCGAGCATCTCGTCCAACGAGCGGCGCGCGAGCGCGCCATAACGCGGCGCGCCCTTCAGCGCATCCATCGCGGATGGAGAGAAGAGAACGTGATCTTCCGCGACATAAGCGACGCCGCGAGCGATCAGCCGCTCGATCATCGTCCGCATTTTTTCGATATGCTCGGTTGCCCGCGGCTCGTGCGTCGGCGGCAGCGCGCCGAGGGCCGCGATGTCCTCATGAAATTGTCGCCCGGTTTCCGCCGTCACTTTTGCAATCGCCTCGTTCAGCGGCAGTTCGGGAAAGTCGCGGGCAGCGCGGGCGTTGATCTTGTCGTCCACGTCGGTGATGTTGCGCGCGTAGATCACATGGCTGGCCCCGTACACATGCCGCAGCAGGCGAAAGAGCACGTCGAAGACGATGACCGGACGGGCGTTGCCGATATGGGCGAAATCGTAGACCGTCGGGCCGCAGACATACATCCGCACCGCCGCCGGATTGATCGGAACAAAGTCCTCCTTGCGGCGGGTCAGCGTGTTGTAGAAGCGGAGCGTCATCGGCGTCTCAACGGGGGGCCTGGGCGTCTCGAAAGGGCTGACGGCGCGCGGAACGCCGTCCGGGACCGGCCGGGTCCTCGCTTCTCAGGGAAAATTTGGTCAGAGAGACGCGAACCAGCCAGCTTCGGGGAGCTAGCGGATAATGATGCAGATCCGGATGATGGCTGCGGGCGTCATGGGGCGCTTCCATCCTCCAGGGCGGCGACAATGTCAAGGCTTTGTGGGAGCCGAAACCTTGTGACAGTCTGCCCCGCCCCGGCTTTAGGAGCGGAAATAGGGGAGACGGGACGATGCCGAAGGATAGCGAGAAGGCGAGGGGCCGCGACCGCCAGCTCCCGCCACTCCCCCGGACGGTCGCGCTGATCGGCGCGCCGGTCGAGGCCGGCGCCGGAACGCTTGGCTGCGCGATGGGTCCGGCGATGCTGCGCACGGCTGGAATCGTGCCGACGCTTGTGGAGCTCGGCCACGAGGTGGACGATATCGGCGACCTCAAGCCGGGAAAACCGTGGCCCGAGACGGAGCGCGTCGAGGGCCGGGTTCGTAATTTTGGCGAGGTCGCGGCGTATGCGCGAACTCCTGTCCGGCGAGACTCTGGCGGCCCTGCGCCGTGGGCGCATGCCGGTCACCCTCGGCGGCGACCACAGCCTTGCGATGGGCTCGGTCTCGGGCGCGGCCCGTTACGCAGCGGAGGTCGGACGCAAGCTGCATGTTCTCTGGCTCGATGCTCATTCCGACTACAACACGCCGCTGACCTCGCCCTCCGGCAACATGCATGGGATGCCGCTGGCGCTCCTGTGCGGTGAGCCGGGGCTCGAGGAGGTGTTCGGCGAGGTTCCGAGGGGCGACGTCGATCCATCTCGGCTACACCTCTTCGGCATCCGGTCGATCGACACCGAGGAACGACGCCTGCTGCAGGCTCGCGGCGTGGATGTCGTGGACATGCGCCGGCTCGACGAGGACGGCTTCGCCGTCTCGATCCGCAGGATCATCCAAAGCGCGCGCGACGAGAAGGCGATGGTGCATGTGAGCCTCGATGTGGATTTCCTCGATCCGAACATCGCCCCGGGAGTTGGCACCCCGGTGCCGGGCGGCGCAACCCATCGCGAGGCGCATCTCGTGATGGAGCTCCTCTACGAATCTGGCCTCGTGACCTCGCTCGACCTGGTGGAGCTCAATCCGTTCCTCGACGATCGCGCCAAAAGCGCGCTCCTGCTGGTCGATCTCACGGCGAGCCTGTTCGGGCGGCAGGTCTATTGAAAGCGAAGGGTTGGTCATGAGTTCGGCGGTCAGGATCGCGCGCGCCGTCAGCCTGGAGCGCCAGCGGCGATGAGTCTTCCGCAGGAGATCATTCGCGCCAAGCGCGATGGACGCAGGCTGACTGAGGCTGAGATCGTCGCGTTCATCGCCGGTTTGACGAACGGCGACGTCACCGAGGGGCAGGCGGCCGCCTTTGCGATGGCCATATTTTTTCGCGGCATGGATCTCGATGAGCGGGTCGCGCTGACGCGCGCCATGATGTGCTCGGGCGCGACGCTCGATTGGAGCGCGGCCGATCTCCCCGGCCCCATCCTTGACAAGCATTCGACGGGCGGGGTTGGCGACAATGTCTCGCTCATGCTGGCGCCGATGCTTGCGGCCTGCGGCGGATTCGTGCCGATGATCTCGGGTCGTGGGCTCGGGCATACTGGCGGCACGCTCGACAAGCTCGATTCCATCCCCGGCTACAAGACCCAACCCGATCTCGCCCTGTTCCGGAGCGCGGTGAAAGAAGCGGGCTGCGCCGTCATCGGCCAGACCGCAGACCTCGCCCCAGCCGACCGGCGGCTCTACGCGATCCGCGATGTGACGGCGACTGTCGAGTTCGTTTCCCTCATCACCGCATCGATCCTCTCGAAGAAGCTCGCGGCTGGAGCGCAGGCGCTCGTCATGGACGTAAAGACCGGCACGGGCGCTTTCATGGATTCGCTCGAAGGCGCGCGGGAGCTTGCGGAAAGCATTGCGACAGTCGCCCAAGGCGCAGGCCTGCCCACGTGCTCGCTTATCACGGACATGAACGAACCGCTCGCCAGCGCCGCCGGCAACGCGGTCGAAGTTTTGAACGCGATCGAGTTTCTGACCGGCAGGAGGCGAGATGCGCGCTTGCTTGACGTGACGCTGGCGCTCGGCGCGGAACTGCTCGCCCTGTCGGGGCTTGCCCAGGATCCGGAGGCCGGACGGCAGGCGCTGACCAGATCGCTCGATTCTGGCGCGGCGGCGGAAAGATTTGCGCGGATGGTCTCGGCGCTCGGCGGTCCGCAAGATCTTCTGGAGCGTGCTCATTCGATTCTTCCCGCGCGCTCCCGTGCTGGTCGAAGCGAATACGGAAACGCCGGGCTTCGTGACGGCAATCGACGTGCGGACGATTGGACTTGCGGTGGTCGAGCTTGGCGGCGGGCGGACCCGCGCCGCCGATCCGATCGACCCGGCCGTTGGCTTCACCGAACTTGTGGGCCTCGGCGCGAAAGTGGGCCCGGAGGCGCCGCTCGGGCGCGTCCACGCGCGGACGCCAGAAGCCGCGGCGGCCGCCGCCGATAAGCTTCGCGCCGCCTATCGCATCGGCGGCGCGCCGCCAGCCCCCGCCAGCGCCGTAGTCGAGCGGATCGGAGCGAGGGCGTGACAATTTTGCTCGCAACCACGGGCTGGGACGCTTCGCTTTGGCGCTCCAAGCTCGCCGAAATCATACCCTCCCGCTCCGTCGCGGCGCTGGACGAAGCCTACGATCCCGCCTCGGTTCGTTATGTCCTGAGCTGGCGCCATCCGCCCGGCGCGCTGAAAACGCTGCCGAACCTGAAGATCGTTTTCTCGCTCGGCGCCGGCGTCGATCACATCTTCGCGGATCCCGAACTGCCCGACGTTCCGATCGTTCGCGTCGTCGATCCCGATCTGCGCGACCGCATGAGCGAATGGGTTGTGATGCATGCGCTCATTCACTTGCGCCAGTTGCGCCGTTACGAGGGGCAGCAGCGAGAGAGAATTTGGACAGACGACGATTTCCAGCCCAGCGCACACGAAGTCTCGGTGGGCGTGCTCGGCCTCGGCGTGCTCGGCCGCGATGCGGCGCTGAAACTCAAAGCGCTGGGTTTTCAGGTCGCCGGTTGGAGCGCAACGGCAAAATCCGTTCCTGGCGTCGAGACCTTCAGCGGCGCCGATGGGCTGAGCATGTTGCTCGCGCGCACGGATATGCTCGTGGCGCTACTGCCGCTGACCGACGCTACGCGCGGGATGCTCGACGCAAAACTCTTCGCCGCCCTAAAGCCGGATGGCGCGCTAGGGGGTCCAGTTTTGCTCAACGCCGGGCGTGGCGGCTTGCAGGTCGAGGCTGACATTCTTGCCGCGCTCGACTCTGGCGTGCTCAAAGGCGCTTCGCTCGACGTGTTCGAAGAGGAGCCGCTGCCGAAAGCGTCCTGCCTTTGGAGTCATCCCGCCGTCTATGTGAGCCCGCACAACGCGGCGATCTCGTCCCCTGACGTGGTGATCGCCAGCATAGCGCGCCAGATCGAAGCTTTCGAGCGGGGCGAAGCGCTCGCGAACGTGGTGGACCGCCAGCGAGGCTATTGAGGCGACTGCGCCTGTCATGGCGGGGATCGTACTCACCTCCTCGCAGCGTGCTCGTAAATGTCCTCCTCCTGCGCATTGTGGACGCGCGCGATCGTCTCGATCGATTCGATAATTCGCTGTCCTTCGCGCAGCGTCATGGCGTCAGCCCCGACGTCGGAAAGGTCGGCGGCGAAGCGCGAGAGAAGATGCGCGAGGTGCAGAAGTTCACGATGCACTCGGCTCATCGCCGCAAGCCCATAGCCGCTCGCGAGCGCGCGGCGCAGACGTGGATAGACCTTGGTCTCGTCCGCGCGCTCATGCGCGACGAGGTCTTTTGCGACGATTGCGTTCGCCTCGCGGATCAGCGACAGGCCTTCGCGCGGTTCGACCTCATCGAGCGCGCTGATGATGCCGCACAGCCGGTCGAGGCTCGATTCCAGAGCCACGTGCTCGTCGCGCAAGGCTTTCGCGTCGCTCTGCGGGAGACGGCTCCGCCGCCATCCGCGGCCCGAGCCCAGCGCACGGAGCGCGTTGAGAATCACAGCCACATCGATCGCCTCCTGCACGAGCGCGCCGGCGACGGGCGTCAAGCCGCCGAAAGCGGCGAAAATCATGGCGATGCCGGAAAGCGCCATGCCTCCAGCCATGCTTTGGAACGCGATGCCGTAAGTGCGGCGTGCGACGGCGACCGCATCGGCGACGCGGTCCACAGAATTCGACGAGAATGACAACGTCTGCCGCTTCCGACGAAGCGCTCGCGCCACGGGCGCCCATCGCTACGCCGACACCCGCCGCGGCGAGCGCCGGGGCGTCGTTCACCCCGTCGCCCACCATGAGGGTCGGCTGTAGCTCCTGCTCGACGGCGACCGCCGCAACTTTGTCCGCCGGATCTCGGTCGGAAAGCACAGCATCGAGATCGAGGGCCGAGGCAATCGCCTCGGCCGTCTCGGCCCGGTCGCCCGTCAACATGATGATGCGGGAAACGCCTTCGGCGCGAAGACCCTGGATCGCGCGCGGGGCCTCGCGGCGTAACTGATCGGCGAGCAAAATGGCTCCTGCGGGCTTTCCATCGATCGTTACGAAGACGGCAAGCGCGGAGCGGAGCGAAGCTTGCTGCAGGATGCGCCGCCCCCACGGGCTCGCCGAGGCGGCGCCAAACACGTAAGCATGCGCGCCCGCGCGGACTCGCCGGCCATCAATGGCGCCCTCAAGCCCTGACCCCATCGCCTCGCGCACGTCGAGGGGGGTATCCAGTGGAAGGCCGCGGTCGCGGGCGGCGGCGACAATGGCGGCGGCGACCGGATGCTGCGAGGCCTGTTCGAGCGAAGCGACGATTTGCAACGTGTCGTCTTCGTTCCAACCCGACGCCGCCTCAATTCGGAGGAGCCGGGCGCCGCCAACCGTCAAGGTCCCGGTCTTGTCGAAGATCACCGTGCGAACCTTCGCCAACGCCTCGAGCGCGAATCCGCCCTTCATCAAAACACCGCGCCGCGCGGCCCGCGCAACCCCCGCGATATAGGCGACGGGCGCGGCCAGGATCAGCGGGCAAGGCGTCGCCGTAACCAGGACCGCAAGACCACGCACCGGATCGCCGGAAAAAAACCACGCCGTCCCCGCGAGCGCCAGCGCGACAGGGAGCAGAAGAAGGGCGAAGCGGTCGGCAGTGCGGATCGCCGGAGCTTTTGCGGTCTGTGCGGCGGTGACCATCTTGACGATGCCGGCGTAAGTGCTTTCGCCCTCCGTCGCGGTCGCCTGCAGGGCAAATGTCTGCCCGGCGTTCACGGCGCCGCTGCGCGCCGCCTCGCCCTTACGCCGCAATACTGGAATTGGCTCGCCGGTCAGCGCCGATTCGTCCAGCACGGCGCCGGAGTTGGCCAGAAGGCCATCGACCGGCAGTACCTCGCCCGCGCGCACGAGAAGCCGGTCACCCGCCTTGACCTGCGCGACAGGAATGTCCGCCAGCTCGCCCTCCCGCTCGCGATGGGCGATTCGCGGGGCGCGATCGATCAGCGACCTCAGGTCCCGCTCGGCTCGGGAGACCGCGAATTCCTCAAGCGCATTGCCCCCGGCGTACATGACCGCGATAACGATCGCTGCGAGGCTTTCACCGAGCGCCAGCGCGCCGACCATCGCGAGAAGAGCCACCGCATCGACGCCGAGCCGGCCCGCGAGCAGGTCGCGAAGGATCGAGGCGACAAGGCCGAAGATGACCGGAATGGCGCCGGCCGCCCAGAGCCATCTGGCGAGGCTGCCGTCGCCATTGGCCGAAGCCACGCCGCCTGCGATCAGCGCGGCGAGCGCGATTGCGATCAAGGCGCGCGGAAGGAGTCGTTCGATTGGCAACCTCATTGCGGGCATCTTACGCTCGATTCGGCCGTGCGTGACCCGTGTGCGACGAATTGGCGCTGTGGGTGGCGGCTTGCGCGGGCTAGGTTTAATACCGCGCCATGAGGATCTTGATCGTCGAAGACGATGTCGAGACCGCCGACTTCATCGCGACCGGCCTGAGGTCGCGCGGGCACGAGCCGAGTCTTGCGGCGAGCGGGCGCGAAGGATTTGCCGCGGCGACGGCGCAAACCTTCGACGTCATCATTCTCGACCGCATGCTTCCGGGGCTCGACGGCCTTTCCGCTTGTCGCCCTCCTTCGCGGCGAACGGATTTCGACCCCGGTCCTCTTCCTGACAAATCTGTCCGGGGTGGACGATCGTGTCGAGGGGCTCGGCGCCGGCGGCGACGACTATCTCGCCAAGCCTTTCGCGTTCGAGGAACTCGTCGCGCGCCTTCACGCGCTCGCGCGCCGGCCGACCCTGGGGTCCTCGCCGACCGTTCTCTCGGCCGGAGACCTCGAAGTCGATCTCGTTCAGCGCACGGTCCGCCGCGCCGGCGAGACAATCGAACTCCAGCCGCGCGAATTCCGTCTGCTCGAAGTCCTGATGCGTGGCGAAGGGCGGCTCGTTACGCGCAAGATGCTCCTCGGAGCAGGTTTGGGGATTTCACTTCGATCCGCGCACGAACATCGTCGAAACCCATATCAGCCGCCTGAGGTCGAAGGTCGACCGTGGCCGCGCCGGGCTGATTCAGACTGTGCGCGGCGCCGGGTATAGTTTGCGTGCGCCGCACTAGGCTTTTCCGGACGGCGAGTTTCCGGCTCGCGGCGCTCTATCTCGCGTTGTTCGCCGCTTCGACCGTCATGCTCGGCGCATTCGTCTACGGCGCGGTCCGCCACGAGATCCTCACCGGTTTCGACGAAGGCCTCATCGAGGAGCGCGACGCCCTCCAGCGTGTCTTTGCAGACGGCGGGCGAAACCGTCTTGCGGGAGTCCTCGACGCAAGAGCGGCGAGCGGCGGGCAGCTCTCCGCCGGCCTTTGGGGACCGGATGGACGGCGGCTCGGCGGCGACCTGACGCTGCCGCCGTCCGCCCTGCCTCGCGAAAGCGGCTGGTTCGAGACTCCCGAGACGGAAGAAGGCGAGGCCCCCGAGCCGCAGCCGGAAACGCTGCGGGCGCTTGCGGCGCGGCTCTCCGACGGCTCCTTGCTGGTCGTCGCCGAAGAGCGGCAGCGCACGGACGAAGTGCTGCGGACGCATCATGACGGCTTTCGGATGGGCCTTAGCGGCAACCGTCGCGCTCGGCGCCGCGGGCGGCCTCTGGCTCAGCGCGCAATTCCTTCGCCGCATCGATGCGATGCGCCGCACGGCGCTGGCGATCATGGCCGGCGACTGGAGCCGGCGAATTCCGCTCTCGTCGGTCAGTGACGATCTCACCGCCCTCGCCCGCACCTTCAACCGTTTGTTCGAACGCATCGAAAAGCTTTTTCTGGCGAACAAACGCGTCAGCGCCGACATTGCTCACGACCTGCGCAAACCCCTCGCCCGCGTGCTGCGCAGACTGGAGGCGGCGCAATCCGTGGCGAACGACGCGGCTGCGGAAGCGATCGCGGGAGCGACCGCCGACGTCGAGGACGTGCTTGAAACGTTCGACGCGCTCCTGCGCATCGGTCAGATCGAGGCGGGCGCGCGACGGGCCGGATTCCGGTCCGTCGATCTTGCCGAGATCGCGCGCGACGTCGCGGACGCCTTTCGTCCTGCGGCGGAAGAGCAGGGCCGATCCCTGACCCTGCGGCTCGATCGGGTCGTTGCCGCTGCAGGGCGACCGCGAGTTGCTCGCGCAGATGATCGCAAATTGCCTCGACAACGCGATGACCCATACGCCTCCCGGCGTAAGCATAGAGGTGGAGGGCGGCATTGGTCCGTCCGGCCTCGCCTTCAGCATCGCCGACAGCGGCCCGGGCGTCGCCGAAGGCGACCGTGGGCGCGTGTTCGAGCCGTTCTTTCGCGGCGATGCTTCGACAGGCTCGCCGGGCAGCGGCCTCGGCCTCAGCCTTGTCGCCGCCATCGCCGATCTTCACGGGCTTTCGTGTTCCGCGTCAGACAATCATCCGGGCCTCAGGATCGCCTTCGCGCTGGCGCCGACAGACGACTGACGATCAAGCCATGTCGGCCGGATCCGGCCCCCGTTTAAAACCGGTCACCATGGCGCCAACGAGGTTCTCGCGATGGCGCCAACTCGCGAGCGCCACGCCCGCGACATGGAGGCAGGCGAGCGCGACAACTCCGTTGCCGAACAGCGAATGCAAAAGCTCCATGGGCTCCGATCCCCAAAAGGCGTCAGTCGTAAGCAGCCATCCGGTGACGCCAGCGCCGGCGACGCCGCCGAGAAGGCCGACGATCATCGCCCCTCCAGCGGGATTGTGACCGAGATAGCGCCGCTCGCTTCCCGACGCGATCGCCTTCAGATAGTTTGCAACGACCGTAGCCGGCCGCACGAACTGGACGAATTGGGCATAGCGCGTGCCGGCGAAGCCCCAGACCACGCGAGCCGCGACAAGACCCAAGGCGATGTAACCCGCGGCCTCATGCGGCGGCCGCCAGGCTTCCGAACTCAGCCATGCGACAATCACGCTGAGCGCGAGCGACCAATGGAAGAGCCGGACGAACGGGTCCCAGACGCGGACCCCCGTCCGGCCAGCTGCTCGATGCGCCACGACCCGGCTCACTTTTCTCCCGCTTCGGGATCGGCGAGCTTTTTCAGCGTCTCCGCATTATAGGCCATGTTGGCGCGCTCGCCGTTCTTGTCGAATCCATAAACCTCGTAACATCCGTTCTCGACCTTGATCCTGCGAACGCGATAGCCGTCTTGTTCAAGCTGCCGCTGCAGGACTTCCTTGGGCTGCCACTTCGATCGGGACGCCGAGGAGCATTTGCTTTCCGCAAACGCGGGCGAGGCGGCCGCAAAGACGAGAAAGACAGCGAGACAAGCGCGAACGTTCATGAGGGGGATCTCCGATCCGAAAGATTTCGACCGCCTTTGCCTTCTCGAAGATGCCTCTCGAAGGCGCGCGACTGATCCGGTGTCGTCAGCTTTTCGGCCTGAATTCGGGTTCGGAGATTACATTTTCCCAACGTCGCGCGGCCCCAACCTGAAGCCGCCTTAAACCTTACGAAAAGGTATAGCGCCGGCCTCGCTTTCGTCTTTCGCCCACGGTTCGCTCCCTACGAGCCGCGCTGGCCGTGGCCGCAAAGAGGATAGCCCCGTGACCGCCCGAGAACCCGCCGCCTTCACGCTCGCAGCAGGCAGTCCGCCGAGCGCCCAGGCGCTCGACGACGACATCTATCTCACGCTGCCCCTTGCGGCGCCTCCTGGCGGGGAGCCGGCGAATGTCGACGTTTTTCTGACCGTCGATTTCGCGCGGCGCGCCATCGCGGCGCTTGAACGCGCCGTGGGGGAGGCGACGAGGTCCCGTCCCTGATCGGGCTCTCGGGTTCACGGCGGTCAGGGTGCAGACGAACGCGCTCTGCGGTCGATAGGCGAACAATCGCCGACCCGCGGAAGGATCAAAGCGAGTTCAACCTCTCCCTTAGCCGAGGCGCGGCAAAGTCCAGGAAAGCGCGAATTTTCGAGGGAAGCGCGCCGCGACTGACATACATCAGGTGGACCGGCAGCGGCTCCAACTCGAATTCCGCCAGGATGATCCGCAGCGATCCATCCCGCACAGCATCGGCGCACTGGTATTGGAGCACACGGGTCACGCCGACCCCTTGAGCCGCAGCCCAGACTGCGGCTTCAGCCGTGGATACGGACAGCCGGGGCCGGATCGGCAGGTCAATGCTTCGCCCGGAATGCTTCAGGCGGAACGGCCACGCTGGGTTCGGCGACATGAAATCGAAATTAACGCAGGGCAGGGCGACCAGATCGTCAGGGTTCTTTAGGACACGCCCTTCCACGAGCAGCTGCGGACTGGCGCATACGACCGTCCGCATGGAACCGATACGCGTCGCCACCATGCCGCTGTCATGCAAGGCCCCGATCCGCACAGCCATGTCGACCTGATCCTCGAGCAGGTGAAGGTTGCGATCCGCCAGCGCCAACCGGACGCTGATCTCTGGATAGGCCGCCAGGAAATCGCTGACCACCGGAAGGACATGCAAACGGCCGAAAAGGATCGGGGCGGTCACGACCAATTCGCCGCGAGGGGCATGAAACTCGCCGGCGGCGATCCGCTCGGCTTCGTCGATCTCCCCGAGGATGCGTCTTGCGGAGGCGACATAGGCGGCGCCGACATCTGTCACCGTGACCTTACGGGTCGTGCGGGCAAGCAGCTTCGTTCCGAGATGGGCCTCGAGCTCCCCCACTTTCCGGCTGACGGTCGCCAGCGGTATGCCCAATTCACGGCTCGCGGCAGAGAAGCTTCCCCGGTCGGCGACTTTTAGCAGGATCGCCATGGCGTCGAATTCGGTCCAAAATAATTATCCCATTCGTCGGGAATGACTATCCCATCAGCGCCAGATTATTTCTTGAGGTGGGATAGCCTAAATTCGCGTCGGCAGACGAGCGGATCCGCGACCGCCACTCTGGACACGCAGAACAGTGATGTCGCGCCTTACCCAATCTTGCGACGGGAAACGAGAGCGGAGGAGCCTTTATCATGCCCTATGGATTTCTCGACATCGCTGCGACGCCAAGCGTCCGGGCCGCTCAGGCGGCGATGGGAAGCGACCATATCTGGCAGGATTTCACAGGCCATCGCGAGTTCGACAGGTTCACGCCGAACGAGACGGCTTTCATTGCCGAGCGCGACAGTTTTTACATGGCGACTGTTTCGGAGAGCGGCTGGCCCTATGTGCAGCATCGCGGCGGGCCTCCCGGCTTCCTCAAGGTTGTGGACGAGAGAACGCTGGCCTTCGCTGATTATCGCGGCAATCGCCAGTACATCAGCGTCGGCAATCTGAACGCGGATGACCGGGCGGCGCTTATCCTAACGGACTACGCACGCAAAGCCCGGCTCAAAATATTCGCCCATGTCGAGGCGGCGTCCCTCGAGGAAAATCCGGACCTTGCGAAGCTTGTGGTCATCCAAGACTACAAGGCCAAGCCGGAACGCATCCTGCGGCTTCGCCTCGTAGCCTTCGACTGGAACTGCCCGCAACATATTACGCCACGCTTCACCGAAACCGAGATCGCGCAGGCGGTGCAGCCATTACGCGAGCGCCTGGCTGCGCTGGAGCATGAAAACGCCGAACTGCGGGCGAAACTGGGCCCCCTCGCGGAAGCGAAATGAAAGACACGCGACGCTGCCGTTTCCGCGGATCGGGAAGCATGAGTCGCGACCAATCGCGCGTCCGACCGGAGCGCCGTGCCCGTCGAACTCCTCCGCCAGGGATCGAATCAGCGGGTCGGGCACTCTGGTCCGCAGATTACGTCCGCTCGATTTTTTTTGCGGCCTCATCGAGCGCATCGACGATGGCCTGGATCTGCTCCGGCGTCGTCGCACGTCCACGGATGCGAAGCTTCACGGTCGCGCGCAGGTTCATCATGGCGCGAAGCACGGAGCCAAAGGAACGCGGGTCACCCGCCTCCTCGTCGCGACCGGCGAAGCGCTCGAAGATCGCGTCGACCTGGGCCTTGTTTTCGGCCAGGGCCTTCTCGCCTTCGGGCGTGATCGTATAGAGCTTGCGCCCGCCCTCATCAGGACTGACCGCCGCGTAGCCCATGTCTTCGAGCAGGGTCAGCGTGGGATAGACTACACCGGGACTGGGCGAATAGTCTCCGCCGACGCGATCGCCGAGATCCTTGATGATCTCGTAGCCGTGGCGCGGCTTTTCCGCGACCAGCGCCAAGATCACCCACCGAAGTTCGCCGCCGTCGAACATCCGGCCCTCGCGCGGGCCGAAGCCGCCGCGCCAGCCGCGATGGCCATGGCGCCCGAATCCTTCCCGACCCATGCCTTCCGGCCCAAAACCGCGGCGCCTCTGGCGCATGGCTTCTTCAAAATAGCGATGAAACATTGGTACTCCTTTGGTTGTTTCATGACATATCATGCGATATATCGCAGCAAGATATATCTTAGACCTATCTTTAACGCAATAGGGGCATTGAAGAAAATTCCGGCCGTCTTCATTTACGAAAAGCGGAATTTACGGTACACTTATTCTGATGAAGAGAATGATCTCGGGCCGAAGATCGGCGCGCGAACGCCACTGCGTTTCGTTTCGGCCGCGTATGAAGTCACGGGCATTGGGCGGATCGGAGGAAAAGTGAAAGACGGTGAAAGTTGCAAAAAATGACACTCAAGCCATTGAAAATGCGAAGTCGATCACAAATCCGCCCTGGGCCAGCGACCGTAGACGAGGCTTATAGATCGGGCGAACTGAACGGATCGGCCAGGCGGTGCAACCGGTCCGCGGCGGCCAGGGCAAAGCGCAGGAGAACAGCGCGGCGGCTGGCCGGGGCCATCTTGCAGAAAACGGCCTCCCGCAAGACCTCCGCGCCGTAAGGGTCGGCGAGGATCAGCCCCGCCTCGGCGGGCATCATTTCGGCCGGCGTACTTGCCGAGATCGCGAAATAGAGGCGATCGCAGCAAGGGGCATAGGCCCGCCATTTACGGTCGGCGCGAAAATCGGCCGGCGAGGACTTTACCTCGACGATCAGCACCTCGCCCTCGCCGTTGACCGCGACGATGTCGGCCCGCCGGCCGTCGACCAGCGGCAATTCGGTGACACTGGAAAAACCCCGGGCCCTCAGCAGGCGCCGCACGCCGCGCGCGATCATGAGCGCCGTCTCGGACTGACGCCCGTCGACCGGCGGGGCGCTCATGCGAGCCTTTCGTTCGCGGAAACCGCCCAACAGGCCACATCGCGACCGCGCCTTTCTTCCAGCGGCGGCTTTTCGACTCGGCAACGGTCGAAAGCGAGCGGGCAGCGGGGATGGAAGACACAGCCGGGAGGCGGATCGATCGGCGACGGCGGCTCGCCTTTCAAGACCGCCCGTTCCCGCCGAGCATCGGGGTCCGCGACCGGCGTCGCCGACAATAGCGCCTGCGTGTAGGGGTGCAGGGGCGCGTCGAAGATCGCACCGCGGGGCCCGCGTTCGACAGCGTGGCCGAGATACATCACGAGCACGTCGTCTGCGATGTGCCGCACCGTCGAGAGGTCGTGCGATATGAACACATAGGCAAGGCCGAACTCCTCCTGAAGGCTCGCGAGCAGGTTGAGCGCTTGCGCGCGGACCGAGACGTCGAGCGCCGACACCGGCTCGTCCAAGACCACGATTTTGGGCCGAAGCATCAGCGCGCGGGCGATGGCGATCCGTTGTCGCTGCCCACCTGAGAACATGTGCGGATAGCGGCGATGATATTCCGGGCGAAGGCCGACCTTCTCCATCATGGCGAGCGTCGCCGCACGCCGCTCTCCCCGGCTCATATCCGTATTGACAGCGAGTGGCTCCTCAAGCGCCTTGCCGATGGTTTGGCGCGGGTTGAGCGAACCGTAGGGATTTTGGAAGACGATCTGGATCTCTCGCCTGAGCCTGCGGCGCATTGCGGGATCGGCGTGGGCTGGGTCCTCGCCTTCGATGAAGAGAGCGCCAGCTGTCGGTGTTTCGATGAGGGTCAGTAGCCGCGCCAGCGTCGATTTGCCCGATCCGGATTCGCCAACCACCGCAAGTGTCCGTCCGCTATCCAGCGCGAAGGAGACCCCGGCAAGCGCCTTTATCGTGGCATGGGTGCGAAGGACGCCTCGGGACACGGAATAGTCGCGCTGAAGGTCTTTCGCCTCAAGCAGCGTCATGTGGGCGCCCGTTGCACGAAGTCTTCACGCGGAACGCCAGCTTCGAGCGGGGTGTGACAGAGAGCCAGCCCGAAATCCGCGGACGCCGGTGAGGGCGCGACGGTCCGGCAGAGATCGAAGGCATAGGCGCAGCGCGGCTCGAAGAGGCAGCCTCGTGGCTGGTCGAAATAACCCGGCACGACGCCAGGGATGGCGGGCAGACGTCGGCCAGTCGCCCGCTCCGGAAGGGCCGCGAGCAACGCGGCCGTGTAGGGGTGGTGCGGGTTGCGGAAAAGCTCTCGTGTCGGGCTCTGCTCCACCTGGCGTCCCGCGTATTGCACGCTCACGCGGTCGGCGGTCTCGGCGACGACGCCCATGTCGTGGGTAATGAGCACGAGGCCCATGCCGGTCTCACGCCTGAGGCGCAGCAGAAGGTCGAGGATCTGCGCCTGGATCGTGACGTCGAGCGCCGTCGTCGGCTCGTCAGCGATGAGAAGCTTCGGTCGGCAGGCGAGCGCCATGGCGATCATGGCGCGCTGGCTCATCCCGCCGGAAAGCTGGTGGGGAAAGGCGCGTGCCCGGCGTTCGGGATCGGGGATGCCGACTTCGGCCAGAAGCTCCACGACGCGGCGCTGGCGTTCTCGCCGATCCAAGCCGAGATGCGCCTTCAAAGGTTCCCCGATCTGATATCCGATCGTATAGCAGGGGTTCAGGCTCGCCATAGGCTCCTGAAAGATCATCGCCAGATCTTTGCCGGCAAGACCGCGGCGCCGGGCCGCGCCGATACGAATGAGGTCGGCGCCGTCGAAGGTCATGCAGTCGGCCGTGACCGTCGCGTTAGACGGCAGCAGGCCCATCACGGCCAGCATTGCGACAGACTTTCCCGAGCCGGACTCGCCGACGATGGCAAGGACCTCATCACGATCCACCGTAAGGTCGACTCCATTCACCGCTCGGAATGGTCCGTTACGCGTCGCAAAAGCGACGGAGAGATTGCGGACCTCAAGGAGAGCCATTGTCAGCCCTGCCTCATCTTTGGATCGAGCGCGTCACGCAAGCCGTCGCCGGCGAGGTTGATGGAGACCACTGTGATCAGGATCGCGAGGCCGGGAAGCGCTACAATCCAGGGATCGGAACGGATGAACTCGCGCGCGTCCGCCAGCATGGCGCCCCATTCCGGCGTTGGAGGCTGTGCGCCAAGACCCAGAAAGCCGAGGCCCGCCGCTTCGAGAATGGCGTCCGATACGCCAAGCGCGCCGAGCACGATGAGCGGCGCAAGGCAATTCGGGAGGATCGTCGACCAGGCCAACCTTAGCGGCCTCACGCCCACGACCCGGGCCGCCGTCACGTAGTCCTTGCCCAGTTCGCCGAAAGCCGACGCTCGCGCTACTCGGACATAACGGGGGAGATAGACGATGGTGATGGCGACGATGGTGTTGGTCAGGCTCGGGCCGAGGATCGCCACGACCAGGATCGCGAGCACGAGGCTCGGCACAGCCATGATGAGATCCATCACCCGCGTGACGATCACGTCGACGAAAGGTCCACCCATAGCCGCAAGCAGCCCAAGCGCCGCGCCGAGAACGAAGGAAACGAACATTACAGCGAAACCAATGAAGAGCGACACGCGAGCTCCAAAAATAAGTCGGGACAACAGGTCCCGGCCTGCGCCGTCCGTGCCAAGCGGAAAGCGCCAGGACCCACCTGCCTCCCACACGGGCGGCGCTCTTACGGCCTCGCGGAACTGCGCGATCGGCGAATGCGGCGCGACGAAATTCGCCGTGAGGGCGAGAACGAGAATCGCCGTGAAGACGGTAAGGCCCAACACGGCGCCTCTGTTCTCGGCGAAAGCCCGCCAAAAGCTCGCAACGATCGATGGCTCCGCCTGCGCGAGGACCGCCAATTCGCCCTCTGGCGCGCCGATTGCGCCTTCAACGGCCATGACGAATCCTCGGATCAATCGCGCCATAGATCAGATCGACGATCAGATTGACCAGAATGACGGTGATGGAGACCAAAAGCACGCCGCCTTGCAGCGCGGGATAGTCGCGCCTGTTGATCGAGTTGATCAGCCACAAGCCGACGCCCGGCCAGGAGAAGATCGTCTCCGTGAGCACCGCACCCGAGAGTAAGCCGGACACGGAGAGGCCGATCACCGTCACCACGGGAAGCATTGCGTTGCGTAGCGCGTGGACGCCGATGACGCGCGCCGGAGATAGCCCCTTCGCGCGCGCGGTGCGGACGTAGTCTTCACTGAGGACCTCAAGCATCGAGGAGCGCGTAATGCGTGCGATGATTCCAAGCGGCACCGTGCCGAGCACGACCGCGGGTAGTATCAGGTGCCGCAGAGCGTCGAGGAAGGCGCCCGGCTGATCGGACAGAAGCGCATCGATCGTCATGAATCCGGTCGGCTGCTCGAAGTAATATTTGATGAGGTCGATGCGCCCTGAGACCGGTAGCCAGCCCAGCTTCACCGACACGAACATGATAAGCAAAAGTCCCCACCAGAAGATCGGCATCGAATAGCCAAAAAGGGAGATGGTCATCAGCGCTTGATCGAAAAGTCCCCCGCGCTTGATGGCCGCGACTGCGCCTGCGGGCACACCCACGGCGACTGCAAACAGCATCGCGAAGAATGAGAGTTCGAGGGTCGCCGGGAAGAGCGTTAAGAATTCGGTGAGCACCTTTTGTTGCGTCGCGAGCGACACGCCAAAATCGCCATGCAGAAGGCGGACAGCGTAAGCGGCGAACTGCCGCCACACCGGTTGGTCGAGCCCGAGCTCATGGCGGAAGTAGGCGAGCCGCTCTGGCGACATGCCATGCTCGCCAACCCTCACCTCGACGGGATCGCCCGGCACGAGCCGAATGGCCACGAAGGTCAGGAACATCAATCCCAGAAGGGTCGGGATGGTCAGAGCGACGCGGCGCAGAAGATACAGCAGCATGACTGGCGCAACGGCCGGGGCCCCGCGTGGGGAGCCCTGGAGCCAGCGTTACTTGACGTCGACGCCCGTGAAAATGTGTGTGCCGAGCGGACTTTGTTTGTAGCCCGTCACATTGGCTCGAATAGCTTCATAGACGGTGGAGTGCGCAATCAGGAGTTCTGGCTGCTCGTCGTGCTCGATCTCCTGCATTTGGTAGTACAGTTTAGCCCGCTCCGCCTGATCGGAAATCGTTCGGGCCTTCGACAGCAGCGAGTCGAACTCAGCGCTGCACCATTTCGGAATATTATTGGAGGCAGGCTTTCCGTCGACGCATCCATCAAGGAAGAAGAAGTTGTCGGGGTCGCCATTGTCGCCGGTCCAGCCTAGCTGCGCGGTCATGTCCTCGCCAGCCTGCGCGCGCTTGCGGTATTCGCCCCACTCGTACGTCACAAGCTTGGCGTTAACTCCGATTTTGGCGAGATCGGCCTGCATCATTTCGCCAATTCGCTTGCCGTTCGGATTGTAGGGTCGCTGCACCGGCATATACCAGAGGTCGATGTCGATCGGCGTTTTCACCCCCGCCTCCGCGAGCATGGTCCTGGCTTTCTCGGGATCGTACGCGACGTCGGCAATTTTATCGTCGAACGCCCACATGGTCGGCGGAATGAGCGTCGTCGCCTTGGCGCCCGCGCCGAGATACACGTCCTTGATGATCGCGTCGCGATCAATCGCCATCGCGAGCGCCTGTCTCACTTCCTTCTTGTCCAGCGGGGGCTTGGTCACGTTGAAGGCCCAGAACGCGATGTTGAGGCCAGGCTGATGAAGGACCTTCAGCGACGAGTCTTTTTCCATCTCCGCGATGTCGGCCGGACGCGGATAGCCGTTGATGTGACATTCGCCTGCCTTCAATTTCGCGTAACGGGCCGTAGCGTCGGGAGTGATGGCGAAGACGAGATCGTCAACGAGCGGCTTCTCGCCATAATAGTCCTTATTGGCTTTGTAACGGATCACCGAATCCTTCTGGTAGCCGACAAAGGAGAAGGGACCCGTTCCAACCGGCGCCTGATCGAACTGCTCGGGCGCTCCCTTCTTAAGCAGGAAGTCGGCGTATTCCTTCGAGCCGATCGCCATGAAGTCCATCGCGAAATTCGCAAGGATCGGGACATTCGGCTGCTTGAGCTTTACAACGATCGTGTAGTCGTCCTTCTTCTCGACCGAATCCAGCAGGTTCGGCATATCCATATCATTGAAATAATCAAACTTGCCGCCCGACACTTTGTAATACGTATTGTCGGGTTTCCACTGACGGTCGATCGAGAAAAGAACATCGTCGGCGTTGAAATCGCGGGTCGGCTTGAAGTCTCGCAGGGAATGGAATTTGACACCCTTTCGCAGGTGGAAAGTGATCGTCTTGCCGCCGTCGGCGATCTCCCAGCTTTCGGCGAGACCAGGCACGACCTCGGTGGTTCCTCGTTTGAATTCGGTGAGGCGATCATAGATAGGCCGAGCCGCATCAAAGCTGGTGCCGGTCGTGTTGATGGCCGGCGTAAAATTCTCTGGGCTTCCTTCCGAGCAGTAGACCAGCGTCTTCGCGGAAGCGGCGGTCCCGCAGGCGAGGATGGCGGCGAGCCCAAGGCTGACGATGATCTTGGCTTTCATGGGCCCGTTCTCCTGGCAATGCGGCGGCCGTCGCCGCTTGAGGTTCCGCGCGAGCGCGGGGAGCCGCGCCCAAAAGAGAGGCGCGGGCAGGAAAGCTTGTTTTTCTGGCAAGCGCAATGCCGTTGCCGCTGCGTCCTTTCACAAGCCCTTGAACCGCGCGACCAGCGCCACCGGCTCGCCTCGCACCAGAAGCTGCTTCACACGGCTTTTGGCTCCCTTCGTCACGGTGACGTCAGAGAGGGGAACGCCCGCCTTGTCGGCGATCAGTTCGCGGAGCGCGTCATTGGCGCGCCCGTTCTCCGGCGCGCTCCGGACCCGCGCCAGGAGCACGCGTACGCCATCGGCAAGGTCGGCCACGCCGTCAATTCTGTCCCGCCCGGCCTTCGGGGTCAGGCGGCAGGTTACGACAAGTCCGTCGGGTGTTGTGCGCCAAGGCTCGGCGGCGCTCATTCGTCTCGGCCTTTGTCGTTCATCGGATGGAGATCCCGCACCATCGCCTTGGCACGCTCGTCGAGAACGTGCGTGTAGATCTGCGTCGTCGAAATGTCCGAATGACCGAGCAGGTCCTGCACGACTTTGAGGTCCGCGCCGTTCTGCAGCAGATGGCTCGCAAAGGCATGACGCAGGACATGCGGGCTGACCCGCGCCGCATCGAGGCCCGCGGCGCTCGCCGTGACCTTCAGGTCTCGGGCGAACGCCTGCCGGGTCATCTGCCCGTTTGCGCTATCGGCCGGGAAGAGCCACGGCGACGTGGCAAGGCCGGGAGCGGCTTCCGCGAGGCGGTCGCGATAGACGGCGAGCGCCGCGCGAGCGGAACCCGACAAAGGCGCAAGCCGCTCCTTGCCGCCCTTGCCGCGCACCGCAATCAGTCCATCTCTGGCGCGCGCCGCCGATTTTGGCAGACTGAGCGCCTCGGAGACGCGGAGCCCGGACCCGTAGATGAGTTCGATCAATGCCGCCATGCGCGCGGTCAAAAGCCGCTCGCGCGGGCTTCGGTCGGGCGTATCCAATCCCTCGCGAGCGGCGCAGATGAGACGGTCGACTTCCTCAACGGTGAGCATTTTGGGCAGAGGGCGTCCGCGCTTCGGCCCCTCGATCGCGAGGGTCGGATCGTCCCGACGATGGCCTTCGGCGTAGAGGTGCTTGTGGAACTGCCGGATCGCCGAGAGGCGCCGCGCCAGCGATGAGGCTCTCAGGCCTTCGGCGCCCCGCGCCGATAAATATGAGCGCACGTCGGCAGCGGCAGCCCGCTTCGCATCAATCCCATGGTCTGTGAGATGATCCTCATAGTCGGCGAGGTCGCGCCTATAAGCGTCAAGCGTATTCGAGCTTGCTCCGCGCTCGGCGGCTAGCGCGTCGAGAAAAGCCTCAGTGAGGTTCGGGCGCGACCTCATTTTTGCGCTTTCGGCAGCGGGATCGTCTCGGTGATCTCGCGCGGCTTCACCTTCACATAATTGGCGAGCCCATACAGTCCGCCATAGACGAGGCCCACGATCACGGCGACGATGACCAGAAAACGGATGAGACTCGGCAAGGGCAATCTGGCGCTGGCGGGACGTCCCCGGGGGTTAGCCGCTTATTCGTCATCGAACAACCCGCTCTGCGGTCCGGCCCGAGACGGCTCCGCCAGACCCAAATGGCGGAAGGCGTGAGAGGTGAGGAGCCGCCCGCGCGGGGTGCGCTGCACAAAGCCCTGCTGGATGAGGTACGGCTCGATGATGTCCTCTATGGCGTCGCGCGGCTCGGAAAGCGCCGCCGCGATCGTCTCGACGCCGACCGGTCCGCCCCCGAACTTCAGCGCGATGGCGTCGAGATAGCGGCGATCCATTTGATCGAGGCCGATCGGATCGACGTCGAGAAGCTTCAGCGCTCTGTCGGCCAGCGCGCGGCTCACGATCGCCGCGCCCTCCACCGTCGCAAAGTCCCGCACCCGGCGCAGTAGGCGGCCCGCGATGCGCGGCGTGCCGCGAGACCGCTTGGCGATCTCGTTAGCGCCCTCTTCGGCGAGCGCCACGCCGATCACCCGCGCGCCGCGCTCGACGATCCCCTGCAGTTCCTCGGTCGTGTAGAAGTTCAGCCGGATCGGGATGCCGAACCGGTCCCGCAGGGGCGTAGTGAGGAGCCCCGCGCGGGTGGTCGCGCCGACCAGCGTGAACTTCGCGAGGTCGATCTTGACCGACCGGGCCGCCGGCCCCGACCCGATGATGAGGTCGAGCTGGAAATCCTCCATAGCGGGATAAAGGATCTCCTCGACCGCCGGATTGAGGCGGTGGATCTCGTCGATGAAGAGCACGTCGCGCGGTTCGAGATTGGTCAACTGCGCGGCGAGATCGCCAGCCTTGGCGATGACCGGCCCGGAGGTCGAACGGAAGTTGACGCCAAGCTCGCGCGCCACGATCTGCGCGAGCGTCGTCTTGCCGAGGCCCGGCGGCCCGACGAACAGCACATGGTCGAGCGCCTCGCCCCGTGTCTTGGCCGAATCGATGAAGACTTGCAGGTTCCTGCGCGCCGCTTGCTGACCGACGAAGTCGGCCAGCGTCTGCGGCCGAAGCGCGGCGTCGTCCTCGGGGCGCTTTTCCGCCGAGACGAGGCGGCGGGGGGCTTCCGCCATCAGGGGCGACCCCTACGACAGGCGCTCGCGCCGATCCCGGGCCAAGCCCTCACTGCGCCAGCTCCCGCAGGCCGGACCGGATATAGGCCGACGTCTCGGCCTTCGGGCCGAGGTCGCCCAGCACCCTGGCGACCGCCGCCGCGGCCAGCGCGCGCGTGTAGCCGAGGCCGACGAGGGCGAGGATGGCGTCTTCCGCCGCCTTGGGCATCCCCGCCGCGCCCTCGATGCGAGCGCCGTGAGGCAAGCCAATATCGGCGGCGCCAAGCAGGGGCGCCTTGTCCTTGAGCTCCAGCACAAGGCGCGCCGCGAGCTTCGGCCCGACGCCGGGCGCCCGCGCCATCATCGCCTTGTCCTGCCGGGCGACGGCGGTCGAGAGCATGTCGGCCGTCAACGCGCCGAGAATGCCAAGAGCGAGCTTCGCGCCAACGCCCTGGACGCCCTGCAGCGTGCGGAACCAGTCCCGCTCGGCCACGGTCAGGAAGCCGTAAAGCCTGATCGCGTCTTCGCGCACATAGGTCTCGATGAGCAGATCCGCCGGCTCGCCCGGCGCGGGAAGCGACCGCAGCGTCCGGGCGGAGGCGGCGACCAGATAGCCGACCCCGCCGACGTCGAGGATGAGCCCGTCCTCATCGACGCTGTCCACGATCCCGCGCAGCTTCCCGATCATGCCGCGCCCCGCGCCCGAGCGTTGCGGTGCTGGGCGTGGCAGATGGCCACGGCCAAGGCGTCCGCCGCATCCGGCGTCCCGGCGTTCGACGCCGGCAGCAGCATCCGGACCATCATGGCGACCTGCGCCTTCTCGGCGTGCCCCACGCCGACCACCGTCTTCTTGATCAGGTTCGCGGCATATTCGGCGACCGGCAAGTCGGCCAGCGCCAGCGCCGCGAGCGTCGCCCCGCGCGCCTGACCGAGCTTCAGCGTCGATTGCGGGTCGCGGTTGACGAAGGTCTCCTCGACCGCGGCTTCATGCGGACGATCCCGCACGACGAGCGCCGTGAGGTGCCGGTGGATGGCGGCGAGCCGCTCGGCGAGCGAGGTCGCCGCGTCGGTATGGATCGAGCCGCAGGCGAGGAAGCTCAGCCGCGAACCCGCAACGTCGATCAGACCCCAGCCTGTGTTGCGGAGGCCCGGATCGATGCCGAGGATACGAATTGCGGCCGCGTTCATGATCTGTCTCATACACGAAAACAGCCGCCGCTTAAGACCAGCGCTTCTGTTTCCGGTTAATGAGACGAGTTGGGCAAGGCATACGGACCGCGGCTGTCCGGCTCATTTTCCGCGCTATTTCGCTCACCCCAGTCTTTTCAATACGTTACCGGCCCTTTTATTTCGCCCCAAATTTCTGCTTCGGTTGGGACCGAAGATTCTCGCGGCGAGGGGGAGATTGAACCGAGCATTGGCCCTGAACGCGCGCGTGACCCGTTTCAGCCGCTCCCCACTGACCATGGTCGGGGCAAATCGGGCCTTTGGCAAGAAAATGTCGGTTTTTTCTTATCGACTTTACCTCCCGGCCTTTCGCGCGAATGGCAGCGGGGCCGACAAGGATCTCCGGAAAAGGTTGGGCCTCACCCGTTCTGCTCCACCTCCTCCATGGCGAGTTTCGCCATCAGGGGAACGGAGGCGCCCATCTGGCGGGCGCGTTCCGGATTTGAGGCGTTGCCGTCGAGCGAGCGCTTGTAGACGCCCTGCACGATGGCGGCGATGCGGAAGAAGCTGAAGGCGATCAGGAACGCCCAGTCCGGCACGCTTTTGAGGCCCATCCGCCGGCAATAGCCGGCGACATAGGCTTCCTCCGTCGGCAGGCCGACAGCGTCGCGATCGATCCCCGCGAGTCCGCGAAAAGTCCCGCCGTTGGGCAGGCGCCATTGCATGCACTGATAGGCGAGGTCCGCGAAGGGATGGCCGAGCGTGGACAATTCCCAGTCGAGCACCGCGAGCAGTTTTGGCGAGGCGGCATCGAAGATCATGTTGTCGATTCGCCAGTCGCCATGGACGAGCGCAACGCGCCCGTCGTCGGCCGGCACATGCTCGCCGAGCCAGGCGATCAGCCGGTCCATGTCTTCGAGGGCGCCCGTCTCGCTCGCCCGGTATTGCTCTGTCCAGCGCTGCAACTGCCGGGCGAAATAGTTTCCCGGCTTTCCGTAGTCCGAGAGACCCGCCGCGGCGACATCGACCGAATGCAACTGAGCGAGGCCGTCGCACATCGCCTCGTAGATTTGCCCCCGTTCGTCGCGCTGAAGCTCCGGCAAGGCAGGGTCCCAAAAAATGCGGCCGTCGACGAAGCGCATGAGGTAGAAGGCCGTGCCGATGACGCCCTCGTCTTCGCACAGCGCAAGCATTTCCGGGACGGGATAGCTTTGGCCCGCAAGCGCCTTCATCACCCGGTATTCGCGCTCGATCATATGCGCGCTTTTGAGCAGCTTGCCGGGCGGCTTGCGACGCAGGACGTAGCGGCCGGAGGGATTGTCGAGGATATAGGTCGGGTTCGACTGGCCGGTCGGGGTCTTCTTGGCGAGGCTCGGCCCTCGCCATCCCTCGACATATGCCGGCGCCCATGCGTCGAGAGACGCGCAGTCGTCCGGAAAGGCGCCGTTCATCGCGCGGGCGCCTCGTTCGAGTAGCGCTTCATTTCGGCCTTGGCGATGACGCGCCGATGCACGGCGTCCGGCCCGTCGGCAAGGCGCAATGTACGGACATGGGTCCACATCCGGGCCAGCGGGAAATCCTGGCTGACGCCGGCGCCGCCATGCATCTGCACGGCCTGATCGATCACTTCGAGCGCGACGCGCGGGCGCGATCACCTTGATCTGCGAGATCAGCGGCGCGGCCGCCCGCGCGCCCTGCGTGTCCATGGCCCAGGCCGCCTTGAGGCAGAGAAGCCGCGCCATTTCGATGCTCATGCGCGCTTCGGCGATGATGTCGGGATTGGCGCCGAGCCGCGAAAGTTTTTGGCCGAAAGCGGTGCGCGAGGCGGCGCGGCGGCACATGGTTTCGAGCGCCCGCTCCGACTGGCCGATGGCGCGCATGCAGTGATGGATGCGGCCGGGCCCGAGGCGCCCCTGCGCGACCTCGAACCCGCGCCCGCGGCCGAGAATCATCGCGTCCTTTGCGGGCACGCGCACATTGGTGAAACGGATATGCATGTGGCCGTGCGGCGCGTCGTCGTCGCCATAGACCTTCATGGCGCGCAGAACCTCGATGCCCTTCGTCGCGGCTGGCACCGCAAGCATGCTGTGGCGGGCGTGAGGCGCGGCCTCCGGGTCGGTCAGCGTCATGGTGATGTAGAGCGCGCAGCGCGGATCGCCCGCGCCTGACGACCACCATTTCTCGCCGTTCAGAACCCACTCGTCGCCTTCGAGCTTCGCGTCCATGGCGATATTGGTCGCGTCGGACGAGGCGACGCCGGGCTCGGTCATGAGATAGGCGGAGCGGGTCCGCCCGTCGAGCAGGTCGGGAAGCCAGCGGGCTTTTTGCTCGGCCGAGCCGAAGCGCTCGATCACCTCCATATTGCCGGTGTCCGGCGCGGCGCAGTTGAAGACCTCCGGCGCCAGAACCGACCAGCCCATCTCCTCGGCGAGATAGGCGTATTCGACCGTGCTCAGTCCAAAACCCTTGTCGGAATCAGTCAGCCAGAAATTCCACAAGCCTTTTTCGCGCGCCTTCGCCTTGAGCCCCTCGCGAATCTCGACCATGCGCTTCGTCGGCTTGAAGCGGTCGCCTTCCTTCCCGACTTGCTCCTGGTATTCGTCTTCGAGCGGAATGATCTCGTCCCGCACCATGGCTCTCACGGCCGCAATCAACGGACGAACTTTATCGGTGACGCCGAGATCCACGTGTTTCCTCCCTTGACCGTTCACGAAGGTGACGTTTCGCGCGAAACGCAAAAGGCCGCAAGCGGCGAGGCGACGCAGGCGCGGCTGCAAGGCGCGCGGATTTAAATGTCGCCAAGAAATCATGACGTTAGCGACGGGTTGCGCTCGCGGCGCAAATCTGGAACCCTTGGGGCGCCAAGTGTCGACGTCCAGCGTTGGCCAACTGTCGCCCAAACCTTGTGCGTGTCGCGATCCCATATCGATTGCGACCATCAACGACAGGAAACTTCATGGCGCCGCGTGCGATACCGTCTCTGCTCCTGCTTGCCCTCTTACTCCTTTTCTCGGCCCCGGCTTTCAGTCAGTCGCCTCCTGCGGCTGTTCCGGCACAAGCCGCGGCGTCCTCGGTCCCCAACCACGCCACGCAGCCAAATCTGCGCGCCCTTCTCGACACCCTGAACAACGACAAGACCCGCGTGCAGTTTCTGGCCAAGCTGCGCGCGCTTGTCGATAGCGGCGTCGTCGCCCAGCCGACGGCGCCTAAGCGTCAGGATTGGCTGTCGGAAGCGACGACGTCTCTCGGCGCCTTCTCCGGTTCCGTCATCGCCATTCTGGCCGAAATCGAAACGCTGCCCGGGGAAACAGCGAAGCTATTTCACAGCCTGACCGATCCCTTTGTCATCGAGCGCATCGGCTGGGCCGCGGCGACAGTGGCCGGAGTGCTCGCCGCTGCCTTGCTCGCCGAGATTTCTCGCCAAATGGCTACTCCGGCGTCCGCGTCGCATGATCGAGGAACGCGCGTCTCGCGCGTTCCTCGCCCGCTTGCTGATGCTGGTCCTTCGGACGGCGCTGGACGTCGCGCCCATCGCCCTGTTCGCGGCCGTCGCTTTCGGGGTCCTGGCGCTGGTCGACCTGAATTTCATCGTTAGGCTTGCCGTCGTGACGGTGATCAACGCCAATGTTCTGGCGCGGCTGATCATGGTGGCTGCGCGGGCGGCCCTGACGCCGGATGCTCCACAACTGCGGCTGTTCTCGATGGACAACGAGAGCGCGGCGTATGGCTATCTTTGGGTGCGCCGTTTCACCCACACCGCCGTTTACGGCTACTTCCTTCTCCGGGCGGCCTGGGTGCTCGGACTTTCGCAAGCGGCCTATGTGATGTTCGCCGATCTGCTCGGCCTCCTGCTTACCGGGCATGTGCGTCGTCTTCATTCTGCAAGCACGCACTGGCGTCGCGGGCGAGTTGCGGCGGCTCGGCGCCGGCCGCGCGGCTCGCCTCAGCGATCCGGTCGCCGATTTCTGGCATGTTCTGATGATCGCCTATGTCGTCGTGGCCTATCTGGTCTGGGCGTTCGACATCGGCCACGGCTTTAACTTCCTCGGCCGCGCGACGGCGCTGTCGATTCTGACGGTGACGCTGGCCACTCTTGTCGGGGTCGCGCTTCTGCGGGGGTTCGACCGGGTGTTCCGGCTGAGGCCCGAACTCCACGAGCGCTATCCGATGCTGGAGGCTCGGGCCAACCGGTATCTGTCGGTTCTTCGAAGCACGCTCAAGGGAGTCTTCGCCGCGCTGGTCGCGCTCGTCCTCCTGGAGATATGGGGCGCGGAGCCATTCGAATGGCTCGCTTCCGACGCCGGCCGGGCGGTGGTCGGTCGCCTGATCTCGATCGGAGTCGTTGTCCTCGGCGGGATCGCGTTGTGGGAGATCGCCACGGCGTTCGCCGAACGGATGCGGCGCGCCAACCCGGCTTCGACGCGGCTAAAGACGCTGCTGCCTTTCCTCCAGAACGCCTTCCGGGTGGTGCTTCTGACACTTGGGGGGCTCATCCTGCTCTCCGAGATCGGCGTCAATATCGCGCCGCTGCTCGCCGGCGCTGGCATCCTCGGCCTTGCCGTCGGATTCGGCGCGCAGACGCTGGTCAAGGATGTCATCACGGGTGTCTTCATCCTGATGGAGGACACACTCTCGGTCGGCGATGTCGTGGAAGTCGGCTCCCACTCCGGACTTGTGGAGAAGATATCCATCCGGACGCTCCACATGCGCGACTTCGACGGCAACGTCCATTCGATCCCCTTCGGCGAGGTACAGACCATCAAGAACATGTCGAAGGAGTTTGCCTACGCCGTGGTGGATGTGAACGTCGGATACGGCGAGAACGTCGACGAAGCGCTTGCGGTGATGGCGGAGGTGGCGGCGGACATGGCGGAAAACGGTCCGCTCGCCGATACGATCGTGGAGCCCTTCGAGGTTGTGGGCGTCGAAGGGCTTCAGGATTCTTCTGTGTGGCTGCGCGGCCGCTTCAAGACCCGTCCGCTCGGTCAGTGGAACGTGCGCCGCGAATACTATCGCCGTATCAAGGCGGCGTTCGAACTCGCGGGGCATCGAGATCCCGTTTCCGCAGCGCACGGTCCATGTACGCTCCGACGAAGCGGAGCCGCGGACCATCGGGCTCGGCGCGGGCGCCGGAACGAAGGCGCGCGCGGAGGCCGTCAGAACCGCGCGAACTCCCGGCCCGCTGATCGAAGAGCATCCCGGCGCCCGCGAGCGCAACGAGGAGGATGAGGATTCGCTCATTCCGGCGGTCGAGGAAAGTCGTCGTTGAGCGGGAGCGGCGCCGTCAGGCCGCCCAAAGCCGGGTCGGCTCGTCGAATCCCTTGAGGACGAATTCCTTGGACGAGGAGTTCTTCGATTCCGAGGCCGGATCGCTCCTGCGCGGCCCGGGTGACGAGGATTTCGCCGGCCGCGGCGGCGGCTTGGGCGCGAGCGGCGCGGTTCACCACCGTGCCGATTGCGGTCAGATCCTGATGGGTCCGGCCGAACTCTCCGAAGCTGACCTCTCCGCAATCGATGCCCACTCCGACGCCGATCCCCTCGCATTTCTCGGCGAGTTCGGCCTGGAGCGCCCGGCAGCGTCGCACCCAGTTCGCCTGAAGGTCGCGGCCCGCCTCGATCGCCTGCTTCACATGGTCCTCGCGCCTCATCGGGAAATTGAAAAGCGCCAGGACAGCGTCCCCCATCGTCTTGATGATGAGGCCCTCGTGAGCCCAGACAGCCTCCGCCGCGACATCGTAAAAGGCGTCGAGAACGCGGGAAATGACATCAGGGGTGTGCGCTTGCGACAGCATCGTGTAGCCGCGGAGGTCCGCGAACAGCACGGTCGCGTCGATCTTGATCTGCCGCGACTTCATCATGCGCTCGAACATCATCTCGCAGATCGTGCAGGTGTTCGGGTTCATCCGGCTCGGCCGGACGCCGACCGCACGGAAGGGTGTGGACATCACGCCGCGTATGGGAATGGGAAGACGCTTTTGCTCCCAGCAGCCGCGGCAGATCTTCGATTGTTGGGCGCGCATGGTCGCTGCTCCTCGCGGAGCAAATAGTCCTTGGCCTATGGAAAACGCAAGCTTTCGCTGCGTGTTTGCGCCATTCGTCGCCGGCCGAGCGAAGACGGCAGGGGCTAACTCGCCGACAACCGCTTCGCAAACCAGATGCGCGAATAGCCTTTCGGGAAATCGTCGAGCCGACCGAACTCGCTGTAGCCGTTCCGGGCGTAGAAATCCGGCGCCTGAAAGGTGAACGTGTCGAGATAGACGCCCCGGCAGCCGCGCTCCCGAGCGGCCATTTCCGCCTTGCTCAACAAGGCCGAGCCCGTTCCCCGCTTGCGATACGGCTCGGCGACCCAGAGCCAATGCACGAATAGCCACTCATAAGCGGCGACATACCGAAGGCCCGCGCGAACCTCCCCCAGCGGGTCCCGAGCTATGATCCAATGCGGCGTCCAGTCCGTCGCGCCCGCCAATGGCGCGCTGTGGGCGCTCAACCCATCGGCGATCGCCTTGACGGCTGCATCCTCGGGGCTTTCCTCAAACCCGATCGTTAGCGACGGGATCGACGCGGACTCCCGCGTCGTTGGCGCTCACT
The DNA here is from genome assembly GCA_963824465.1 of uncultured Alphaproteobacteria bacterium. Lineage (GTDB taxonomy): Bacteria > Pseudomonadota > Alphaproteobacteria > Rhizobiales > Beijerinckiaceae > Roseiarcus. The sequence continues at coordinate 34,407 of CAWGPL010000014.1, read as the reverse complement.
TCTTCTCGGTTGGAGCCGCCTTGGCCGGAGCGGCTTCTTTCGCGGGAGCGGCGGGCTTTGCCGCGGCCGCCTCGGGCTTCGGGAACGGAACCGGATTGTCCGACAGAGTCTGGAGATACGCCAAGATATCCGCATCCTTCTGCGGAGTTCTCTCGCCGGGGTAAGCCATCTTGGTGCTCGGCACCATTGCCTTGGGGTCGGCGATCCAATGGGCGAGTTTTTCGAAGGTCCAGTCGCCGCCGACTTTCTTCAGCCCATCCGAATACGCGAAACCCGCGACCGAGGCGATCGGGCGGCCGACGACGCCCCAGAGCGGCGGTCCGACCTTGGCGCCGGCGCCCTTCTCGAAATTGTGGCAGGCGGTGCAGACCTTGGCGAGCTGCTCGCCCTTCTTCGCGTCGGCGCTGGCGAGCAGCACCGGCAGCGGCGTCTCCTCCTTCGGCGCTTCCGGCTTGGCGGCGACAGCTTCGCCGCTCGGCAGCATATAGCCGGGAGTCGCGAGGTGCGGGGGGGCAAAAACGAGGTTGCTGAAGGCGACGAGCAGCATGGCGAAAAGAACCGCGCCGAACCAGATCAAAGCAATGCGGTTTCCGTCCCCATGCTTCACGTCTTCAGCCATTCGCCCGCCCTTTGTCCCAAGCGTTGTAAGCCGCAACATCTCGCTCAGCCGACGAAGCGCCCTCGCCTGGCAGGCGTTGCTTAGCCGCTTTGCCGCGCGCTTGGCAACACGTATAAGCCCACTTTTTCATAGGGTCCTTCCCCCTCCGAATGGTCAATCCCGTCATCCTCATCCCTGCGCGCCTGGCCTCTACGCGGCTTCCGGGCAAGCCGCTTGCGGACATCCACGGGGAGCCGATGATCGTCCATGTCTGGCGCAGGGCGACAGAAGCCGACATCGGGCCGGTGGTGGTCGCGGCGGATGACGAAAAGGTGATTGCCGCGGTCGAGAGGGCCGGCGGTCAAGCGGTCATGACCAGTCCCGCGCACCAGTCCGGGTCCGACCGTATTTTCGAGGCGCTCTGCCGTTTCGATCCCGGCGGCGCACACGATGTTGTCGTCAACGTTCAGGGGGATTTGCCGACCATCGAGCGCGAAGCGGTTCGCGCTTGCCTCGCCCCTCTTCTCGATCCAGCCGTCGATATCGCGACATTGGCTACGGTCATCACCCGGCATGAGGAAAAAGACGATCCGAACGTCGTCAAGGCGGTGGGAAGCGAGATCGCGCCGCGGCGCTTGCGGGCGCTCTATTTCACGCGGGCGCGCGCCCCTTGGGGCGCAGGCGACCTTCTGCACCACATCGGCCTTTACGCCTATCGCCGCGTGGCGCTCGCGCGCTTCGTCAGGCTCCCGCCCTCCCCCCTGGAGATGCGCGAGCGGCTGGAGCAGTTGCGCGCGCTCGAAGCAGGGATGCGGATCGACATCGCGCTCGTCGACGTTGCGCCGCTCGGGGTCGATGCGCCGGAAGATCTGGAGAGGGCGCGAGAGATGCTCGCGCCGGGGAAGAGGACATGACTGAGAAACGTTCAATCGCTTATCAGGGCGAGCCGGGGGCCAATTCGCACATTGCCTGCGTCGAGAATTTCCCCGACATGCAGCCACTGCCCTGCGCGACCTTTGAGGACGCCTTTGCAGCCTTGCAAGAGGGCACGGCCGATCTCGGCATGATTCCGATCGAGAACTCGATCGCGGGTCGCGTGGCCGACATCCACACGCTCCTGCCGGCCTCTGGTCTCCATATCATCGGCGAGACGTTTCTGCCGATCCATTTCCAGCTTCTCGGCCTGCCCGGCGCGCGGATCGAGGACCTGCGCACGGTCCACAGCCACGTGCATGCGCTCGGCCAGTGCCGCAACATCATCCGCAGGCATCATCTCAAGGCGGTCGTCGCGAGCGACACGGCGGGGTCGGCCCGCGAGGTCGCCGAATGGGGCGACAAGAGCCGCGCTTCGCTCGCAACCCGGCTCGCCGGCCATATCTACGGGCTGAAGACGCTGGCGATGGACGTGGAGGACGAGGCGCACAACACGACTCGCTTTGTGGTGCTCTCGCGCGCGCCGAACTGGGCGCCGGCGGGCAATGGTCCGGTCGTGACAACCTTCGTCTTCCGCGTGCGCAACGTCCCGGCCGCGCTCTATAAGGCGCTGGGCGGCTTTGCGACAAACGGCGTCAACATGACGAAACTCGAAAGCTACATGGTCGAGGGCGAGTTTACGGCCACGCAATTCCTCGCCGACGTCGATGGCCATCCGGAGGACACGCCGCTGCGCAACGCCCTGGAGGAGCTTGGCTTCTTCTCGCGTGAATTACGGATCCTGGGCGTTTATCCGGCGCATCCGTACCGTATCGAGTTGCAGGCGGAGCGGTAAATCCCGCGTGACAGGATCTATCGGCGCGGAACGGGACCGCCTATGTTTTGGGTCTTCGCCAGGAGGCCCCTCATGTTTCAGCGCCGCTTTGCCCTCGCCGCCCTCCTGACCTTGGCGGCCTCCGCCGCATCGGCTGAGACGCCCGTCGCGGTGGCGCGCGCCAGCGTGGAGGCCGTTTCTCCCGACGGGGCCTCGCTTTCGGTCAAGACCCGCTCCGGCGAGGCCGAGACCATCCATCTCGGCCCCAAGACGCGCTACATTTTAGTTGTCCCGGCCACGCTCGCGGATGTGAAGCAGGGCGCCTTCATCGGGGTGGCCGCTGTCCCGGGCGACGGCGGGGCGCTCAAGGCGCTCGAAGTCCACGTCTTTCCCGAGGCCATGCGGGGGACGGGCGAAGGCTTCCGCAAGTTCGATCTTGCCCCGAACAGCTCGATGACCAACGGGGCCGTCAATGCGCGGGTCGACAGCGCCGACGGGCAGAAGCTGACGGTCAGCTACAAGGGCGGCCAGCAGTCGATTGTCGATTCCTCCGGGCGCGCCGATTGTCAGTTTCGCGCCGGCCACGAAAAGTGACCTGAAGCCCGGCGCCGCCATCATCGCACGGGGGTCGAAGGCGCAAGATGGGTCGATTGACGCTGCGGCGGTGCTGATCGGCAAGGACGGGCTTGTCCCGCCGATGTAGGGGCTGGCTGCGCGGCGCGGCGGACGTGCGGCAGAAACGCCAAAGCTGAAACGAGGCAATTCAGGGGGGAGCCACCCCTGTTTACAACTCGTCCAACCTAATCATCTTGCCCAGCCGTGATTTGCGGGAAGTGCATTTCCCGTGTATCTGACCGGTTCAGAGACAATTTACGGTCGGGGCGCCATGCAATCCAATGCGGTGATGACCGCGGCGAATTCTCCTCATGAGAATTCTATTTTCACATTCGTTCTCGTAAAACCAACGCATTACGACGACGATGGTTACCCAATCCAGTGGTTCCGGTCGGCTTTGCCGTCCAACACGCTGGCCTGCATGAACTCTCTCGCGGAAGACGCGCGGGAGCGCAAAGTGCTGGGCGAGGGTGTTCAGTTCCACATCGAGACCTATGACGAGACGAACCGCCGGGTGTTTCCCGACCGCATCATCCGCGACCTGAAGCGGCGCGGCGGTAAGGCGCTGATCGGCATCGTGGGCGTCCAGTCGAACCAGTATCCGCGCGCCTTCGACCTTGCCCGCCGATTCCGCGCCGCGGGGCTACCCGTCGCGATCGGCGGCTTCCATGTGTCCGGCTGCATTGCGATGCTTCCCGAGATGCCCTCCGAGCTGACCGAGGCGCAGGCTATGGGCATCGCGCTCTTTGCCGGCGAGTCCGAAGAACACCGGCTTGACGAGGTGCTCTGCGACGCATGGAACGATACGCTCAAGCCGCTCTACAACTTCATGGACAAGTTGCCGTCGCTGAGCGGCGAGCCGGCGCCGATCCTGCCCCGCAAGCATGTCGCGCGCACGTCCGGCACCTATTCGAGCATCGATCTCGGGCGCGGCTGCCCCTATCAGTGCTCTTTCTGCACCATCATCAACGTACAGGGCCGCAAGAGTTCGCTTCCGCACGCCTGACGACCTCGAGAAGATCATCCGCGCCAATTACGCGCAGGGCATCGACCGCTTCTTCATCACCGACGACAATTTCGCCCGCAACAGCGACTGGGAAATCCTGCTCGACCGAGTGATCAAGCTGCAGGACGAAGGCATCCGCGTCGGCTTTACGATCCAGGTCGACACGCTCTGTCACAAGATCCCGAACTTCATCGAGAAGGCGTCGAAAGCGGGCGTTAAGCGCGTCTTCATCGGGCTCGAAAATATCAATCCCGAGAACCTGATCGCCGCCAAGAAGCGGCAGAACAAAATCACCGAATACCGGATCATGCTTCAGAAGTGGCGCGCGCATGGCGCGATCACGTTCGCCGGCTACATCCTCGGCTTCCCGGCCGACACCAAGGAGTCGATCGTTCGCGACATCGAAATCATCAAGCGCGAACTGCCGCTCGACATCCTGGAGTTCTTCTTTCTGACGCCGCTACCCGGCTCGGAGGATCACAAGACGCTGCTCGCCAAGGGCGTCTGGATGGACCCGGACATCAACAAATATGACCTCAACCACCGGGTCTCGCATCACGGCAAGATGTCGGATCAGGAATGGGAGGACTCCTACAAGGCCGCCTGGGACACCTTCTACAGCCCGGACCATATCCGCACGATTCTCCGTCGCGCCGCGCAAATCAAGAACGGCCGGCCGAAGCAGATTTTCAGCACCATGATGTGGTTCAAGCTGATGATCGATCAGGAGGGCGTGCATCCGCTGGAAGGCGGCGCCTTCCGGCTCAAATACCGGCGCGACCGGCGACTCAGCCTGCCCTTGGAATCGCCCTTCGTCTTCTACCCGAAATACTGGGGTGGAATCGCCGTCAAGGCTTGGCATTACTGGAGCTTCTTCTCCTCGACGCGCCGCATCCTCAACGAGGTTCTCGCAGCGCCCGACCGCTGGACGTACAGCGACATTGCGATCGAGACGCCGAAGGACGACGAGTTCGAGCAACTCGAACTTTACCACGCCACGGCGGGCGGCGAGGCGGCCCTAGCCCGCAAGAAGCTGGGCGATAGCGTGCGCTCGGCTCCCGCGCCCGTTCCGGCGCAGGCGGCGGAGTAGGCGGCTTCCGGAGAAGCCGGAGGTTCTCATGCTGGTCGATGGCAAATGGTCCGCCTCCTGGGATCCGGTTCAGGCGACGGACGCCAAGGGCGGCTTCGTCCGCCAGATCTCGAGCTTCCGCAACTGGGTCACGCCTGACGGGGAGGCCGGCCCGACGGGAACAGGCGGCTTCGCCGCCGTGAGCGGCCGCTATCATCTCTACGCCGCCTATATCTGCCCGTGGGCGACGCGCGCGCTGATTGCGCGCAAGCTCAAAGGGCTCGACGACGCGATCTCGGTATCGATCGTCGAGCCGGTCTTGACCGATGAAGGCTGGCGGTTCGGCGACTATCCCGGCGCGACCGGCGCGGACCCGATCAACGGCGCGATCCATCTGCACGAAATCTACACGCGCGCCGACCCGCATTTTACCGGCCGGGCGACCGTGCCCGTACTCTGGGACAAGGAGCGCGGCACGATCGTGAACAACGAATTGTCCGATATTCTGCGCATGTTTAATTCCGGCTTCGGAGCGCTCGCGGACAACTCCGTTGATCTCTATCCCGCGGCTCTGCGGGCCGAAATCGATGCGCTGAACGCAGAGTTCTATCCGACGCTCAACAATGGCGTGTACCGTGCAGGGTTTGCGACGACGCAGGCGGCCTACGAGGAGGCGTTCGGCGAGGTCTTCGCCGAACTCGACGCGCTGGAGAAACGGCTCAAAGCGTCAGCCGGACCCTATCTCTTCGGCGAAAGGCTGACCGAAACCGACGTCCGCCTTTTCGTAACGCTCGCCCGTTTCGACCCGGCCTATCACGGCCAGTTCAAATGCAATCTCAGGCGTATCAAGGACTATCCGGCCTTGAGCGCTTATCTCGCCGGCCTGATTGCCCTTCCCGCCTTCCGCGACACCTTCAACCTCGATCACATCAAGCGCGGCTATTATTCGATTCGGAAGTTGAACCCGACCGGCGTCGTGCCTCTTGGACCGGAACTGATCTGGACCCCGTAAATTCCCTCTGCCGATTGCGGGAGAAGGAAGTCAGAGCCGCACGACCTCACCCGTCCGAACGCTCTCGTCCGCTGCGAACACGATGCGCAAGGAGTTGAGCGCGTCGGCATGGTGCTCGGAAAGATCGACTTCGCCCCGGATCGCCTTCAGGAAAAGCTCCTGCTCACGCCGGCATAGCTCGTCATGGCCCGGTTCGTCGACCGTCGATTCCAGCGTGTCCGGCTCGAGGAACTTGCCGTCGGGGCCAAGCGCCGCGTGATGGATCAACAGAGCGTTCGTGCGCGTGTGCGAATCGTGCTCGGCCGATTTCGCGCCGCCGCCCGCTTCCTTCGCCACGATCGAGACGCAGCCTTTCGGCCCGATCATGTCTTTTACGAAGAAGGCGGTCTCGCTCATCATCGGGCCCCAGCCCGCCTCGTACCAGCCGACCGAACCATCAGCGAAGGCGATGTGGAGATGCCCGTAGTTGTACATGGAGGGCGCGATCTCGCTGGTGAGCCGCGCGCCGACCGCATGGACCGCGACAGGCTTCGCGCGTGTGACCTGGCACATGATGTCGACATAGTGCACGCCGCAGTCGACGACCGGCGAGGTCGAACGCATGAGCGCCTTGTGCACCTCCCAGAACGAGCCGGAGGATTGCTGGTTGAGGTTCATGCGCATGACGAGCGGCTTGCCGAGGGTACGGCCAATCTCGACGAAGCGCGTCCATGAAGGATGCACGCGCAAAATATAGCCGATGAGCAGCGCCTTTTTGGCTGCCCGCGCCGCCTCGACAATGCGCTCGGCGGCTTCCAGCGTGTCGGCAAGCGGCTTCTCGCAGAAGACATGCGCGCCCGCGTCGAGCGCCTCAAGCGCCATCGGAGCGTGATGCTCCGTGTAGGCGCAGATGGCGACCGCGTCCGGCTTGAGATCGCGCAACGCTTCGGTGAGCGTCTCGAAACGCGGCACGCCGCGAAAATCCCTGTCGAGGTCGCTACGCTTTGCGGCCCCGCGGGTGCAAAGGCCGACGAGTTCGAATCCGCCGATCGCCTGATAGGCGCGGGCGTGGCTCATCCCCATCGTGCCCAGCCCGACCACAAGCACCCGCACCGGTCTTCGACGCTCGTTCAACCCTTTTTCTCCGACAGATTGGATTTAAAAAAGCGCAGGGCAATCAGCGGCTCTATCCGCGAGCCGTGTATGAGCCGCGAAGCGAACCTTGGCAACGGGACCAAATTCTGTGAGCGAGCCGCGTCGGAGACGCTTGGATCAAGGCCGACTCCCGCGGCGCGAATAAGAAATGAGGACGGCGGGGGTTTTCCCCACCCAGGCGGCTTCCGGGCCCATCCCGCTTTGAGCCTGCCGGGGCGGATGCGATAAGGGCGCGGCCGAGGTTTCCGCCCCCATGCCGATTTGCCGTCTCGATCCGTTGCTCGTCGACCGCATCGCTGCGGGCGAGGTGATCGAGCGCCCGGCCGCCGCCATCAAGGAACTCGTCGAAAACGCGCTCGACGCGGGCGCCCGGACGATCGAGGTCGTTATCGAGGCCGGCGGGCGCAGGCTCATCCGGGTGACCGACGACGGGCGCGGGATGGACGAAGCGGATCTGGCGCTGAGCGTCGAGCGCCACGCAACTTCGAAGATCCCGGATGGCGACCTGACGACAATTGCGACCTTCGGCTTTCGCGGCGAGGCGTTGCCTTCGATCGCTTCCGTTTCCCGGCTCGAAATCCGAACGCGCGCGCCTGGCGCGGCGAACGCCCTGCGCCTCGTTGTCGAAGACGGGGCCAAGGGGCCCGTCGAGCCTTGCGCGGGCGTTCAGGGCGCACGGATCGAGGCCCGCGACCTTTTCGCGGCGACGCCGGCGCGGCTCAAGTTTCTCAAGACCGATCGCGCCGAGGCCATGGCGGCCTCCGAGGTCGTCAGGCGGCTGGCGTTGAGCCATCCGGAGGTCCGCTTTTCCTTCTCCAGCGATATCGGCTCCGGCTTCGATTGGCCGGCCTGCGCCGACAGCGCGGCCCGCTTTCGTCAAGCGCTCGGGGCCGACTTCGCCGCCAACTCGCTCGAGCTCGCAGCCGAGCGCGAAGGCGTGCGGCTCACGGGGCGGATCGGCTTGCCAACCTTCAGCCGGCCAAATGCGCTCAATCAGTTCGTCTTCGTCAACGGGCGCGCCGTGCGGGACAAAATCCTCGCTGGCGCGCTGCGGGCCGCCTATCTCGATTTCCTGCCGTCCGACCGTCACGCGGTCGTCGCGCTCTTCGTCGCGTGCGACCCGAGCGAGGTGGACGTCAACGTCCACCCGGCCAAGGCGGAGGTGCGGTTCCGCGATTCGGGGCTTGTGCGCGGGCTCGTCGTCGGGGCCATCAAGCAGCGGCTCGCCGAAGCTCTCCATCGGGCGACGAGCACGGGGGGAACGGCGACCATTCTCGCCATGCGGCCGCCTGGGCCGCGCGCGGGCGGGCCGGCCGCGAACTGGGACTGGCGCGGCTCGCCGGCCGCGCCGCGCTTCGCCGAGCCGGCGCAGCAGGCCTTTGCCGAATTCGCGCCCTCCGCGGCCGTCCCCGCCGACCCGCCGGCCGAACGCGATCTCGCCGCCCCGCTCGGCGCGGCGCGGGCGCAGGTCCACAACGCTTATATCCTCGCCCAGACGGCGGACGGGCTGGTCATCGTGGACCAGCACGCGGCGCATGAGCGGATCGTCTACGAGAAGCTCAAACGCCAGCGGGAAGGCGAGGGCATCGAGCGTCAGGCTCTCCTCGCGCCGGTCGTGGTCGATCTCGATCCCGACGCCGCCGGTCTTATCGACGCCCATGCCGCGGAACTGGCTTCGTTCGGCCTGATGGTCGAGGGGTTCGGGCCGGGGGCTGTGCTCGTGCGAGAGGCGCCGGCCGCAGTTGCGCCGGGCGATCTCGCCGCGCTCGTGCGCGACCTTGCCGCCGATCTCGCCGCGGAGGAGGGGGCCCAAACCCTCGCGCGGCGCCTCGACCAGCGCCTCGCCACCTTCGCCTGCCACCATTCAGTCCGGTCGGGCCGGGCGCTGAAGCCCGAGGAAATGAACGCGCTCCTGCGCGAAATGGAGGCGACGCCCGGCGCCGGCCAATGCAACCACGGTCGCCCGACCTACGTGGAGCTTAAGCTCGCCGATATCGAGAGGCTGTTCGGGAGGCGATAAGCGGCTGGATTTGGTTTTTCTTCGACAGGCCGTCGCGGCTCCCCCTGAACCTCCTCAGGCGGGGTTGAAAACGCTTGGATTTCCTTGGATTCTCTCGGTGGAATTGAGCCTTTTCAATGAGTTATGAGCGGATCCGCGGAAAAGTAAATTGTTGGCCGCCTGCCGCTCGACCCGGAGCCGCGCTCCCATTGCGCAGCGTTGCAACCCGCATGTTGCAACGGTCATTCTTGCTTCTTCCCGCGTTATCCGGTCCAAAATACCCTAGCATAACAATCCTGGTTTTGGAAATACCGTATGGTCTGCGAATTCGTCACGCTTCCATCGGTTGGCCGGTTGGTTCATAAAAATGCAAGTCGGGAAGTGGCGGCGCCCGCCGCTTGAGATCGGCTCCCGCGCGCGCTATTGCCGGGCCAATTCCCGCCAGCCAAGAGCCCCGCATTGAGCGTGCACGAACCCGAGGTCACGGAAGCGCTCGCTGTCGCGCATGGCCTCAAGCCAGACGAATACGCCCGCTTCGTCAAGCTGATCGGGCGCACGCCGACCTTCACCGAACTCGGCATCGTCTCGGCGATGTGGAACGAGCATTGCTCCTACAAATCCTCCCGTATCCATCTGCGCGGCCTGCCGACCAAAGCCCCGTGGGTCATTCAGGGGCCGGGCGAGAATGCGGGGGTGATCGACATCGGCGACGGGGACGCCTGCGTCTTCAAGATGGAGTTGCATAACCACCCGTCCTTCATCGAGCCCTATCAGGGCGCGGCGACGGGCGTGGGCGGCATCTTGCGCGACGTGTTCACCATGGGCGCGCGGCCGGTGGCGTCGCTCAATTTTCTGCGCTTCGGTTCCCCGGATCACCCGAAAACCCGCCGCCTCGTGGCCGGGGTGGTGGCTGGCGTCGGCGGCTATGGCAATTCTTTCGGCGTGCCGACGGTCGGCGGATCGGTCGGTTTCCACAAGGGCTATGACGGCAACATTCTCGTCAACGCCTTTGCCGTCGGCGTCGCGAGGGCGGACGCCATCTTCTACGCAAAAGCGACCGGCGTCGGGAATCCGATCGTCTATCTCGGCTCCAAGACGGGCCGTGACGGCATTCACGGCGCGACCATGGCCTCGGCCGCCTTCGAGGCCGACGCGGAGGAAAAGCGGCCGACCGTGCAGGTCGGCGACCCTTTCGCCGAAAAGCTGCTGCTGGAAGCCTGCCTCGAACTCATGGCCTCGGGCGCCGTCGTCGCCATCCAGGACATGGGCGCGGCGGGCCTCACCTCCTCGGCGGTGGAGATGGGGGCCAAAGGCGACCTCGGCGTCGAACTCGACCTCGACAAGCTGCCCTGCCGCGAGACGGGGATGAGCGCCTACGAGATGATGCTCTCCGAGAGCCAGGAGCGCATGCTCATGGTGCTGAAGCCGGAGAAGGAAAAGCAAGCCGAGGCCATCTTCCGCAAATGGGGGCTCGACTTCGCGGTGATCGGCCGTACGACGGACACCAAGCGTTTCGTCATCAAGCATAAGGGACAGACCAAAGCGGACCTGCCGATCAAGGAGCTCGGCGACGAGGCGCCGCTCTACGACCGGCCTTGGGAGAAGACCGCGGCCGCGAAGCCGCTCGATCCGGCATCCGTCGCGCCGCCCATGTCGACCGACCGAGCGCTTCTGAAACTCGTCGGCTCGCCGGATCTTTGCTCCAAGCGCTGGGTCTACGAGCAATACGACTCGTTGATCCTCGGCAATACGGTGCAGGGGCCGGGCGGCGGCGCGGCCGTGATCCGCCTCGGCGACGGGCCGAAGGGGCTCGCGCTGACCACCGACTGCACCGAGCGCTATTGCGAGGCGGACCCGCGCGAAGGCGGCAAGCAGGCGGTCGCCGAGGCCTGGCGCAATCTTGTCGCAGTCGGGGCGAAGCCGCTGGCGTTGACCGACAATCTCAATTTCGGCAATCCCGAGAAGACTCACGCGATGGGCCAGCTCGTCGGCTGCATCGAGGGGATCGGGGAAGCGGCGAGGGCGCTCGATTTCCCCATCGTCTCCGGCAACGTGTCGCTCTACAACGAGACGATGGGCGCAGGCATTCCGCCGACCCCCGCGATCGGCGGCGTCGGGCTCGTCGCGGACGTCACGAGGACCGCGAGCCCGGCGTTCAAGGCGGCGGGCGAGGCCATTCTGCTTGTCGGCGGGGCGCCGGGCTGGCTCGGACGCTCGGCGTGGCTCGCGACGGTCGCGGGCCGCGACGAAGGCGCCCCGCCGCCGGTCGATCTCATGGCCGAGCGGCGCAACGGCGAGTTTGTGCGCGCGCTGATCGAGAGCCGGCGCGTGACGGCGGTGCAGGATCTTTCGGACGGCGGCCTTGCGGTCGCGTTGGCGGAGATGGCGATGGGCGGCAATGTCGGCGCGACGGTTGAGGCCGAAGGTCCGGAGCACGCCTTCTTCTTCGGCGAGGATCAGGGTCGCTACGTGCTGACCGCGACCTTCGCTCATGTCGAGGCGATCGGGACCGCCGCGAAGGCGGCCGGCGTGCCGCTCGCGCGGATCGGCGTCACCGGCGGCGCAGCGCTCGCCCTAGGGAATGCCGCGCCCGTGGCGATCGCGGCGCTTCGCGAGGCTTACGAAGGCTGGTTTCCGAATTTCATGGATGGCAAGAGCCAAAACGACAGCGAGGCTGCATGATCCCCTTTGTTATCGTCAAGACCGCGGGCGGCTTCGCCTATGTCCGCCCCGACCGCGTCGTCGCGATCAATGCGACCGACGCGGGCGACTGCACCGTGTTGATGACGGACGGCGTGACCATCGCCGCGCTGGAGGCGGCCGAGGATATCGTCGCGCGGCTGGAAGCGCGCGAGGAAGAGGACGAAGCTGCGCAGAAGTGAGCGCCGACTTTTCCGGGCGAACCTGGGAAAAGAAGGAACCGCGATAGAGAAGGAGCGCCCGATGGCGATGTCCATGACCGAAATCGAAAGCATGATCCGCGACGCGTTCCCGGACGCGAAAGTCCTCGTGAAGGACCTGGCCGGCGACGGAAACCATTATTCCGCCAACGTCGTGACGCCCGCCTTCAAGGGCGTGAGCAGGGTGAAACAGCACCAGATGGTCTATGCCGCGCTCAGGGGTAAGATGGGCGGCGACCTGCACGCGCTGGCGCTGACGACGTCGGCGGAGTAAGGGGCAGGCCTTAAGGGAGGCGGCCATGGAATTCGCAGGGCGGACGGTTTGGATCACCGGGGCTTCTTCGGGCATTGGACGCGCTCTCGCGGAGGCGCTCGCCGCGCGCGGGGCGGCGATCGTTCTCTCCGGCCGCAGGCGCGACGCATTGGCCGAGACGGCGTCCGGCTTCAACCACGCGCTCATCCTGCCGTTTGAAGCGACGGATTTCTCCGCCCTTCCCAAGATCGTCGAAAAGGCCTGGGGCTGGCGCGGCGGAATCGACTGCCTCGTCAACAACGCCGGGATCAGCCAGCGCGGCCTCGCGATCGACACGGCCTTCTCCGTCTATCGGGAGCTCATGGAAGTCGATTTCTTCGCGCCCATCGCCCTGACCCAGGCTTTGCTGCCGCGCATGGCGGAGCGGCGTTCCGGCCAGATCGCGGTCGTGGCCTCCGTCGCGGGCAAAGTCGGCGTGCCGTTGCGAACCGGCTATTGCGCGGCAAAGCACGCCTGCATCGGCTATTTCGATGCGCTCCGCAGCGAAGTGGAGCAAGCCTACGGAATCGGCGTCAGCGTCATTCTTCCCGGATCCGTGCGGACGGCTATATCCGCCAACGCCCTCACCGCGTCAGGCGCCCGCTTCGCACGGACGGACGCCAATATCGAGAACGGGATGGCGCCGAAGGCCGCCGCCGAACTGATCGTGGCGGGACTGGAGACAGGCCAGCGCGAGATCGTCGTTGCCGAAGGCGTGGAGCGCATGGCCCTCGACTTACGGGCGAGCGATCCGGAGAAAGTCTTCGCTTTGATGGCCGCCGAGGGCGCACGGCTCGCAACGTTGCGGGCCGAGTCCGGGGGGAGCTTTTCGCCGGAAAACCTCAAGTTCAACGCGCAGACCTGAGGGCGCCCGCGCGAGCAGGCGAGGAAAACTCCGTTTGATGCGCGTCAGCCAGTGCCACAACTTTCACGATTTCCGGCGGCTCGCGAAGCAGCGTCTGCCGGGGCCGATCTTCAATTACATCGACGGCGCCGCGGACGACGAGACGACCTATCGGCGCAACACGAAGAGTTTCGAGGACTGCGACCTTCTGCCGAGCGTGCTGCGCGGGGTGGAGGACGTCGATCTTTCCGTGACCGTCATGGGGCAGAAGCTCGCCGTTCCCTTCTACTGCTCGCCGACCGCCCTGCAGCGCCTGTTCCACCACGAGGGCGAGCGTGCAGTCGCGGCCGCGGCGGCGGGCGTAGGCACGATGTTCGGCGTGTCGTCGCTGGGCACCGTCAGCCTGGAGGAGCTCCGCAAGGCCTATTCCACCCCGCAGGTCTATCAGTTCTATTTCCACAAAGATCGCGGACTGAACCGCGCGATGCTGGAACGCGCCAAGGCCGCCGGCGTCAATGTGATGATGCTGACGGTCGACAGCATCACGGGGGGAAACCGCGAGCGGGACCTGCGCACCGGTTTTTCCATTCCTTTCCGCCTGACGCCGGGCGGCGTCATGCAATTCGCGATCAAGCCGGCGTGGGCGATCAACTACCTGACGCATGAAAAGTTCAGCCTGCCGCAGCTCGATGAGCATGTGAATATGGGCGGCGGCGCGCTGTCGATCGGCCGTTATTTCACCGAAATGCTCGACCCTTCGATGGACTGGGACGACGTCGCGGAGATGGTGAAGCACTGGAACGGCCAGTTTTGCCTCAAGGGGATCATGACGGTCGCCGACGCCAGGCGCGCGATCGATATCGGCTGCACCGGAATCATTCTCTCCAACCACGGCGGACGGCAGCTCGATGGTTCGCGCGCGGCCTTCGACCAGCTCGCCGAAATCGTCGATGCGGTCGGCGACCGGATCGACGTGATGATGGACGGCGGCGTTCAGCGCGGGAGCCATGTCGTCAAGGCGCTGTCGGTCGGCGCGAAGGCCGTCGGCCTCGGCCGCTACTATCTGTTCCCGCTCGCGGCTGCGGGCCGTCCGGGCGTCGAACGGGCGCTGGGGCTCCTCAAGACCGAGATCCTGCGCGACATGCGGCTCATGGGCTGCGCAAACGTCGGGCAGCTTTCGCGGGCCAATTTGCGGTTCCGGTAAGCCCTCCGGCGGAAAATCCCGACCGTGCGCGAAAACGGCGTCCCGCTAGCCGAAATCGTCGAGACTCCGGCAAAGTGCGGCGATGCCCGAAGGCGCTCGCTGTTTGACGGACGCGAGGAGACGGCGATCCGCGGTCACGAATCGACAGCCTCGCTGGCCGGCGAGGGCAAGATAGACGCAATCATAAGCCGGATGGCCGAGTTGGATGGCGAGCGCTGTCGCCGTTTCGGTCAGTCCGCGTAAGCTGACGAACTCCACTCCTGAACGCTCCAGGAGCCTTGCGGCGAGAGTTGCTTCGTCGGATGTGAGTTCTCGACGCTGTACCTTCTTCCACAAAATGTTTGCGCACTCGGCGAGGATCAGTTCGGGCGCCTGGAAGGCGAATGACGATCGCAGGCGAACAGCGCGGTCCGTCCTGTCTTCCTCGATCACCCATTTCACGGCGACGCTGGCGTCTGCGATGAGCGTCTCGCTCACCGTTCCTCTCGTCCCTCGCGCTGAAGGTCTTCCGAAGCTGTCTGACGTCGTTTCGAGGTCAGTTTGCGCAATTCGGCGGCGAGGTCCTCGAAAGAGGGCGTGGCCTCGCTTTCAAGCGCTTGCTGGAGGATGGCGCGGTGTTCGGCTTCGGCGGAACGGCCGTGACGCGCCGCGCGGATTTTCAGCCGGGTGACGAGGTTTTCGTCCAGGTTCCGGACATGCAAGCTTCTGGGCATTTTGGCTCTAATGCTATCAATGATATCAGTCTGGCGCCACGCGGTCGGGCTGTCAAAGCGGAATATCCTGCGAAGCGCCGCGCCATACCTCAAATGCGAGGCCAGATAGGCGGGCATTTCGCGTGCAATGCCCTTGACCGGCGCCACATGGGGCCAATATCAGCCTCGCGCCCGTCCCGGGCGCGTTTCTCCATTCAACATCGTTCACGAGGTTACGCCTTGACCGCCGACGCCCAAGCTTCACAGAACGCTGGCTCGACCAACGAGGCCGCAACGACGCAGAGCTTTGAGGCCGACGTTTCGCGCCTGCTGCATCTCATGGTGCATTCGGTCTATTCCGACCGCGAAATCTTCATCCGCGAACTCATCTCCAACGCCGCCGACGCCTGCGAAAAGCTGCGCTACGAGGCGATCGCCAAGCCCGACCTCATCGCCGACGGCGCCCGTTCGCCATCACCGTCGCGCTCGACAAGGACGCCAAGACGCTGACCGTCTCCGACAACGGCGTCGGCATGAGCCGCGAGGATCTGACGGAAGCGCTCGGCACCATCGCGCGCTCGGGCACGAAGGCCTTTCTCGACAAGCTCGACGCCGAGGACGCCGGCAAGGAGGCGCAGGCGCTGATCGGCCAGTTCGGCATCGGCTTCTATTCCGCCTTCATGGTCGCCGACGAAGTCGTGGTGGAGACGCGCCGCGCCGGCTCCGATCAGGCCTGGCGCTGGTCCTCCGACGGCAAGGGCGCGTTCACGATCGCGCCGCTGGCGCTCGACGCGGCGCCGGTGCGCGGCACGCGGGTCGTGCTGCATCTCAACGCCGAATCGCAGGAATTCCTCGATGCCTGGCGGATCGAGCGCATCGTCCGCGAGCATTCGGGCGCGCGTCGCCGTGCCGATCGATCTCGTCGAGAAGCCCGGCGAGGAGCCGAAGCGGCTCACCGACGGCGCGGCGATCTGGGCGAAGTCGAAATCCGACGTCACGCCCGAGCAATATGCCGAATTCTACCGCGGCCTCTCCGGCCAGTTCGACGAGCCGGCGCTGACGATGCATTGGCGCGCCGAAGGGCGGCACGAATACACCGTGCTCGCCTTCATCCCCGGCTCGCGGCCGTTCGACCTGTTCGATCCCGACCGCAAGGGCCGCAACAAGCTCTATGTCCGGCGGGTGCTGATCACCGCAGAACGCCGATCTCCTGCCGGGCTGGCTGCGTTTCGTGCGGCTTGTGGTCGACAGCGCCGACCTGCCGCTCAACGTCTCGCGCGAGATGATCCAGGAGAGCGCGGTCTTCGCCGCGATCCGCAAGGGCGTGACCAACCGCGTCGTGCAGGAACTGACGAAGCTCGCGGAGAGCGAGCCGGAAAAATTCGCGAAGGTCTGGGAGAATTTCGGCGCGGTCATCAAGGAGGGGCTCTACGAGGACCCGGAGCGGCGCGACGGCCTGTTCAAGCTCGCCCGCTTCGCCTCGACGACGCATCCGAAAGGCGACCGCACGCTCGCCGACTATGTCGCCAATCTTCGCGAGAACCAGACGGCGATCTATTATCTGACCGGCGACGATGCGAAGCGCCTCGCCGCGAGCCCTCAGCTCGAAGGGTTTCGCGCGCGCGGCGTCGAGGTGCTGCTGCTCGTCCGATCCCGTCGACGCCTTCTGGGTCTCGACGGCGGCGGGCTTATGAAGGCAAGCCGTTCAAATCGGTGAGCCAGGGCGCGGCCGACATCAAGACCATCGCGCTCGTCGAAGGGGCGAAGCCGCCGGCGGAAGCCAGCGGCGAGGTCGCGACGCTGCTTCGCCTTCGTGAAGCAGACGCTTGGCGACGAAGTGGCCGAGGTGCGGGCTTCCGATCGGTTGACCGATAGCGTCGCCTGCCTGATCGCGCCGGACTTCGGGCCCGACCGGCAGCTCGAAAAGATGCTGGCCGCGCACGGGCGGCTGAACGAGAAGGCCAAGCCCATTCTCGAAATCAATCCGACCCATCCTCTGACTCTCGGCCTTGCCGAGCGGTTCAAGGAGAACAGGGACAGGCCGCTGATCGAGGACGCCTCGTGGCTCATGCTGGACGAAGCGCGGATGCTCGAAGGCGGCCAGGTGGAAGACCCGCCGGCTTTCGCCGCGCGGATGCGCCGGGTGTTGGAGAAGGCGCTGGGCTAAGGGCCCTTTGCGCGCATCGCTCTGGTCAAATCTTCGCGAGCGGACGCATAAAGGCCCACGCGCTCGCGAAGCGGGCAAGGAATAGGGGATTGGAATGGCCGACGCCGCAAAAATTCAGGAACTCGACCAGCGGATCGCGATTGTACGCGACAATCTGCGGGAGCTCACCGAGCAGGCCGCGGCCTTCTCGGGCGGCGGCGACGAGGATCTCGCCGCCGAGCGGATCGCAAGGCAGGAAGCGGCGCTGAAGGAATTGATCAAGGAACGAGAAGCGCTGAGCGGGTAGTCCGCCCCCTTCGGCCGGTTCCCGGAGCGGCGCCGGGATCGGACCCATCCCGAGACTTGCCCCCCGGCCCCGCCTTTGCCAAAAGGACGGCTCTCCCCGGGAAGGCAAGCGCCCCATGTCCGCCACGATCAATCCCGCTTTTTCGCGCATCGGCGAGGAGAACGCCTTCGCCGTTCTCGCCAAGGCCGCTGAGTTGCAGCGGCAGGGGCGGGACATCATCAATCTCGGCATCGGCCAGCCGGACTTCAAAACTCCGCCCCATATCGTCGAGGCGGCGATCAAGGCGCTGCGCGACGGCGAGCACGGCTATACCGACGCGACAGGCATTTTGCCCCTGCGCGAGGCGGTCTGCGCGGACCTGCACCGGCGGCTGAACGCCGAAGTCTCGCCCGATCTTGTGATGATCATGCCGGGCGGGAAAGTCACCATGTTCATGGCGATCCTGATGTTCGGCGAGCCCGGCGCCGACATCATCTATCCTGACCCCGGTTTTCCGATCTACCGTTCGATGATCGAGTTCACCGGCGCCAGGCCCATTCCGCTGCCGATGCGGGAAAGCCGCGGCTTCGCCTTCTCGGCGGAGGAGACGCTGGGGCTGATCACGCCTGAGACACGGCTCCTCATTCTCAATTCGCCTGCGAACCCGACAGGCGGCGTGACGCCGAAGGAAGAGATCGACAAGCTCGTCGCCGGGCTTACGCGCTTTCCCGACGTGGCGATCCTGTCGGACGAGATTTACGGCCAGCTCACCTATGACGGGCTCGCCCATCAGACGCTGCTCGCTTACCCGGAGATCCGCGACCGGCTGATCCTGCTCGACGGTTGGTCGAAGACCTATGCGATGACCGGCTGGCGGCTCGGCTATTCCGTCTGGCCGAGGCCGTGGCGGGACCTTGCCCGCAAGCTCGCCGTCAACTCCTTCTCCTGTGTCAATTCCTCGGCCCAGTTCGCGGGCATGGCGGCGCTTGAATGGCCCGCAGGATCTCGGTCGCCGCGATGCGCGCCGAGTTCGACCGACGCCGCAAGGCGGTGGTGGCGGGGCTGAACAAGCTGCCGAACGTGAGCGCGGTGACGCCCAAAGGCGCCTTCTACGCCTTTCCGAATGTGTCCCGCACCGGCTGGAAGGCGAAGGCGCTCGCCTCGGCCCTTCTCGAGGAAGCGGGCGTCGCCACCATCGGCGGCCCGGATTTCGGAGTACATGGCGAGGGCTATATCCGCCTCTCCTACGCCAACTCGCTGGAGAACATCGAGCGCGCGCTCGACCGCATGCGCGATTTTCTGAGCCGGCCCGCGCCGGCGAGCGCAGCGGCCTGAAGGGAAGATCATGCGGTATAGGGTTGTCGCCGCCGTCATTGTCCTGGCGGTTATGGGGGCGGGGGCGGCGGCGGCCGAGGACATGCGCGCTTCGCAGGTCGCGTGCGATTCCAACAAACTCGGCGGACGGGAACTGGCGGAATGCCTGCGCACGGCGGTGGAGACCTCGGAGCATGAGCTTTCCGACGCAGTGTCCGCCGCGATCAAAGTGATCGAGACGCGTCCGGGCGTGCTCTCGTCGCAAAAGTCCCGCTGGAAGCGCTCGCTCAACGAGGCCGAGGCGCAGTGGGTCAACTGGCGCGATGTGGAATGTCAGGACGTCGCCCCTTTTGAGGCGGGCATATCCGCGCGAGGGGGCGCGGATCCGCGACTGAGCTGCATCATCGACGCGAACGCCGGCCGCACCGCGAGCCTCAAGGCGCGCTACAAGTGAGCGGCGGTCCAGGTTCCCGCATCGAGCTCGTCCTCGATGGCCTGGGCTTCATCGACGACCCGCTCGACCGCATTTCCTATCGCCGGGAAGACGTCGCCGACGTCGCCGCTCTGCGTCTGCGCTCGGACGCGCGCGCAATTTTGATCGTTCGCGACATGCCTGTCTTGAGCCGAGGCGGCGGAACTTTGCAGCCGCTCCTGCCGATGGCGGAGATCGACCGGCTTGGAGGCGCCCGGATCGAGGCGCTGCTCGGCGTCGGGCCTGACGGAGCCCCGGTCTTCGCGGCGCTTCTGCATGACGAGGCGGTCGAGGAGAAGGCGGACGAGAGCGACGGCTTTCTCGACCGGCGGGTGCTGGTCGCCCCCGGACGCGAGGATCTTAAGCTCATTGACTTGCGCTCCATCGCTGCCGGCGGTCTCGTGCCGACGGCGGAAGCCAGCATGCTGGGCACGGCCAAGGCGCTGATGAACTGGCACGCGCGGCGGACCTTCTGCTCCAATTGCGGCGCGCGGAATACGGTCGGCGCCGGCGGCTGGCGCCGCGAATGCCCGGTCTGCAAGATGCAGCATTTTCCCCGCACCGACCCGGTGGTGATCATGCTCGCGGTGGACGGCGACGCTTGCCTGCTCGGGCGGCAGAAGCGGTTCCCAAAAGGCATGTATTCCGCGCTTGCCGGCTTTCTCGAACCCGGCGAGACGATCGAGCAGGCCGTGCGGCGCGAGATTCTGGAGGAGGCCGGAGTGGCCTGCGGTCCGGTGCGCTACTTCGCCTCGCAGCCGTGGCCGTTTCCGTCCTCGATCATGATCGGCTGCTTCGCCAAAGCCGAGGGCCGCGACCTCAAGGTGGATCAGGTCGAGCTTGAGGACGCCCGCTGGTTCTCCCGCCACGAAACGCGGCAATTGCTCGAAAAGCTGCATCCCGATGGGCTCGCCGCGCCCGTGCCGATGGCGATCGCGCACCATCTTTTGAAATGGTGGGCGTTCGAGGATGTGGAGTTTTAGCGGCGAAGGGGCCGGGCCGCGATACGAAGCGAGGCCGGCGAAAGTCTTGCCGCGCCGCTTCGCCTCCCCTATAAGCCGCCCCCGTTCAACCCCCTCAAAAACAGGCTCACCAAAGGAAGCCTCCGATGGCCTTTCTCGCCGACGCCCTCTCCCGCGTAAAGCCCTCCGCCACGATGGTGATGACGCAGAAGGCGCGCAATCTCAAAGCGGCGGGGCGCGACATCATCTCGCTGTCGGTCGGCGAGCCGGACTTCGACACGCCCGACAACATCAAGCAGGCGGCGATCGAGGCGATCAAGCGCGGCGAGACGAAATATCCGCCGGTGCTCGGCATCCCGCCGCTGCGCGAGGCGATCGCCAGGAAGTTCGAGCGCGAGAACGGGCTCGACTACAAGGCGTCCGACGTCATTGTCGGCACGGGCGGCAAGCAGATCCTGTACAACGCCTTTCTCGTGACCATGAACAAGGGCGACGAGGTCATCATCCCGGCGCCCTTCTGGGTTTCCTACCCGGACATGGTGCTCCTCAACGGCGGCGAGCCGGTGCTCGTGCCGACGCGGATCGAGGACGGCTACAAGCTGCAGGCCGAGGACCTTGAGCGCGCGATCACGCCGCGCACCAAGTGGCTCGTGCTCAACTCGCCGTCGAACCCGACCGGCGCGGCCTATACGCGCGCCGAACTGAAGGCGCTGACGGACGTGCTCGTGAAGCATCCGCAGGTGTGGGTGCTGTCCGACGACATGTACGAGCATCTGACCTATGGCGACTTCGCGTTCACGACGCCGGTGCAGGTCGAGCCGTCGCTGAAGCCCCGCGCGCTGACCATGAACGGCGTGTCGAAGGCCTATGCGATGACCGGATGGCGCATCGGCTATGCGGCGGGCCCGGCCGAGCTCATCAAAGCCATGGATATGGTGCAGGGGCAGCAGACGTCGGGCGCCTGCACCATCGCCCAGTGGGCGGCCGTCGAGGCGCTGAACGGGCCGCAGGACTTCATCCCGAAGAGCCGCAAGGCGTTCGAGGAGCGGCGCGACCTCGTGGTCTCGATGCTGGGTCAGGCGAAATATCTGCAATGCCCGAAGCCGGAAGGCGCTTTTTATGTCTATCCGTCGGTCAAGGACGCGATGGGCAAGAAGACCTCGTCGGGCAGGGTGCTGGAGACGGACGAGGATTTCGTCTCCGAGCTTCTGGAGCAGGAAGGCGTCGCCGCCGTCCATGGCACGGCCTTCGGCCAGGGTCCCAACTTCCGCGTCTCCTACGCGACCTCGCTGAAGACGCTGGAGGAGGCGTGCAAGAAGATCCAGAAATTCACCGCCGAACTGAGGTAACATAGGACGCCGCCGCGGCTTGTCCGTGGCGGCGATCCCGCCTTGCGATTGGTGATTGGTTCAGTTGCCGATAGCTGGGCCAGGAATGTTGCGTTGAGGTGGCCTCGCCCCCTCCGCCATCCTTCGGGGTCCCCCTCCTCCGCCGCTATGCGGCATGGCAGGATAGGCTGCGGCGCCCGCTTCGAATCCTCCCGCGCGAAGCGGGGGAGCGACTGTGTTTCGGGTCAAGCGATTTGTTGGCTCCATGGTTTTTTGTCTCGCAGGATGGCGTTGAGGATGGTGAGGAGCTTTCGGGCGACGGCGATGAGGGCGACCATCTTGGGCTTTCCGTCGGCGATCAGTCTGTCGCGGAAGGCTTTGAGGACGGGATTGTGACGCGCAGCCGCCATCGCGCCATGAAGAGGGCGCTGCGCACGGTTCTGCGTCCGCCGCCGATGAAGCTCTTGCCTTCCACTGGCCCGACTGGCTGGTCCAGGGGGCAGGCCGGCGAGGGCGGCGATCTGACGGCGGTCGAGGGTGCCGAGCTCCGGCATTTCGGCGATCAAAGTGCGGGCGACGATCGGGCCGACGCCGGGCACGGAGGCGAGCAGATCCTCCTTCTCGGCCCAGACCGGCGAGCCGCGCACGTGTCGTCGATCTCGCCGTCGAGTTCGGCGAGCTCCTTCTCGAGCACCTTGCGCAGCCGGGCGATCTCTTGTGCAGACGCTTGTCGGCAGGCGCCGTTCGCGCTGGCCTTCGGCGGCCATCATCTCGACGATCTGCCGCCGGCGGGCGACCAGATCGGCGAGAAGCTGGGTCGTCGCGTCGGGCAGCGGCCGCGGCTCGGGCTTGGCGGCTTCGACGAAGCGGGCGATCACCGCCGCGTCGATCGGGTCGGTCTTGGCCCGCTTGCCGAGCGCCTGAGCGAAGGCGCGCACCTGCGCCGGATTGACCACGACGACCGGCAGGCCGCGCCGCCAAGCCGCCGCCACGACCGTCTCGAAGCCGCCGGTCGCCTCGACGGCGATGAGCGCGGCGCAAGCCCCTGAGCCGCCGGCCAAGCTCTCAAGCCCCGCGCCCTTGCGGCGACGACAAAGCCTTCCCGGCTGGATGCGCATGCACATCCAGCCGATCCTTCGACACGTCGATGCCGACATAGCGATGCGTCCATCCGATCCCATCCTTGCGTAACCGGGCTTCGCTTCGTAGCGGCCCAAGCGACTCGTTTGCACGCTCTGTTTTCGTAAAGAATTGCGCCAGCGATCGGGATCCCGTTAGCAGAAGCGGTTATAGTCAGCGGCCGGTTGGGGTCGTCGGCATCCGGCCGGAATCGGTTTAGCCTTCGAGCCCCGGCACGGGGACGCCGAAAATCTGGGCCACCAGGATGACGTTGAGCGCCAGAATGATCGCAGCGCCTGCGATGGCCGCAATCATGGTCAGGCGTGAATTGGCGAAGGCGCCCATCACGTCCCGGCGGCTTGTGAAGACCACGACGGCGATCATCGGGGCGGGGAGCGCAAGGCTCAACGCCACCTGCGAATAGACCAGCGCCTCGGTCGGATTGACGCCAATTGCGACGACCATGAAGGCGGGGATCATGGTGACGAGGCGGCGGACCAGCACCGGAATCTGGAAGCCGACGAAACCCTGCATCACCATCTGCCCGGCCATCGTGCCGACGGCGGAACTGGAAACGCCGGAGGCGAGCAGCGAGGTCAGGAAGACCACCGAGGCGCCCGCGCCGAGAATCGGGATCAGCGTCTTGTAAGCGGCGCCGATGTCGGCGACGTCGCTATGGCCGGCGTGAAAAGCCGACGCCGCCATGAGCACCATCGCCATATTGACGAGGCCGGCCAGCGTGAGGGCGACGACGACCTCTCGGTTCGAGAAGCCGAGCAGGAGTTTGCGGTCGCGGTCGCTGTGGACCTTCATCCGCTCGGACGTCAGGCCCGAATGGAGGAAGAGCGCGTGCGGCATCACCGTCGCGCCGACGATGCCGACCGCGATGGTAAGCGCCCCCGCGTCCGGCAGATAGGGCGTCACCGTGCCGCGCGCCGCGGCCGCCCAATCAACGGGCGCAATGATGAGCTCCACGAGGTAGCAGAGGCCGATGGTCGCCACGAATGCGCCGATGACCAGTTCGATAGGCCGGAATCCCCAGCGTTGGAGGTGCAGAATCCCCATCGTGAGGACCGCGACGACGCCCATGCCGGCCATCAGCGGGATATGGAAGAGAAGCGAAAGGCCGATCGCGCCGCCGACGAATTCGGCCAGATCCGTCGCCATGGCGGCGAACTCGCTGATGATCCAGAGACCATAGACGACGGGCGTCGGGAGCCGGTCCCGGCAAAGTTCGGCCAGATTGCGCCGGGTCACGATGCCGAGCTTGGCCGAAAGCCCCTGAAACAGCATCGCGATCATGTTCGCGATCAGCACCACCCACAGCAGCGCGTAGCCGTAGCGCGCGCCCGCCTGGATGTTCGTCGCGAAATTGCCCGGGTCCATATAGGCTATGGAGGCGATGACCGCC
Source organism: uncultured Alphaproteobacteria bacterium (assembly GCA_963824465.1). Classification (GTDB taxonomy): domain Bacteria; phylum Pseudomonadota; class Alphaproteobacteria; order Rhizobiales; family Beijerinckiaceae; genus Roseiarcus. The sequence continues at coordinate 10,257 of CAWGPL010000014.1, read as the reverse complement.
GGGCCGAAGAAAAGCAGCCAGGAAAACGCGCGCCCGCGCCCAGCCAGCGTATCCTGCATAGCGGAAACGGTCCGCTCGTGGATCGTGGCCTGACTCATGTCTGCTTTCCCAGCATCTGGAATGCGTGCGCCCCCATTTTGTAGCCTAGGCTACGATCATGGAAAGAATGTAGCCTTGGCTACAAATGCGTCAAGGGGCGCCGACGTTCCAATTTCGTCCGCTTGACCCGCGCGGCGAGCCAAGCTTCCCTGCGCGCCGTTAGACAGGCAGGGCTATGGAAAAGGCGGCGCCCATGGATGCGCAGGCCGCGCATGTCGCGGCGGTTGCCGACGCCAAGCGGCTGATGCGGCTCGCCCGCGTCGGCGCTTTGGCGACGCTCGATCCCGACACCGGCGCGCCGCTGACGACGCTGGTCGGCGTCGCCAGCGATTTCGACGGCGCGCCGCTGTTTCTCCTGTCCACGCTTGCGCGTCATACCCGGCACGTGGCGCAGGACCCGAGAGTGTCGCTGCTTCTCGGCGGAGCGCCCGGAGCGGGGCGACCCGCTCAACCACCCCCGCGTCACGCTGAACGGCGCGATCGAAAAGACGGCGGAGCCCCACGCGCGGGCGCGCTATCTCACGCGCAATCCGAAGGCCAAGCTCTATGCCGATTTCGCCGACTTCGCCTTTTTCAGGCTCGCGATCGGAAGCGTGCATTTCAATGGCGGTTTTGGGAGGGCGGATGCGCTGACGCCGGCCGACCTCCTTGCCTCCGCGGGAGGCGCAGGCCGAAATCGACGAAGTCGGAGCTGGAGATCCTGAGCGAGATCAACGCGCGCGGCGACGCTTTGCTGGCCGTCTCGCCGGCCATAGAACGCCGACGCGAAAAATCTGGCGAGCGATCGGTCTCGATCCGGACGGCCTCGACCTCGCTTCCGGGGAGAGTTCGGCGCGCCTCGCTTTCCCCCATTCCGCCGATGACGTGGCCTCGTGGCGGGCGCTTTTCGCCGAGGCGAGCGGGGGAGCGATTCCATGAGCATGACCATTGTGCGAATCATCGCGACCTCATCGACGATGCGGCCGCGCCTGTCTTCATCCATTCGAGCTGGCGGACGGGGAGCACCTGGATCTGGGAGAAGCTGAGGCAAGCGCCGACGACGATCGCCTATTGCGAAGTGTTTCACGAACGGCTTGCCCGCTGCGATATCCGCGAGTTGCGCGACGCCGACTTTTCCAAATGGAAGTCCAAACATCCCGAGGGCGCGCCCTATTTCCTCGAATTCGGCTCCCTGATCGGCTCGGACCGCGCCGTGCGCGGGTATGCGTCGCGTATGGCGGTTGAGGACTTCCTGCCGCGAGGCGGGGTCAAGGGAGACCTCACCGAGGCCGAACGCGCCTATCTTGCCGGGCTCATCGACAACGCCCGCTCCCGGCGGCGCATCCCCGTCCTGACCGACACGCGTACGCTTGGCCGTTTCTCCGCCATCGCCCGCGCCTTCCCCGGCCGTCAGGTCCTGCTGGTGCGCAACGTCTTCCACCAATGGGCGTCTTATTCCGAGCAATGGGCCGCACGGGAATCCATATTTTTTCGCGATGCAGTGGAAGACGATCGAGGCCGCGCGCCGCGACCCGTTTCGTCGCCCTCTCGCCGAATGGTTCGGCGGAAGCGAATGGACCCCCGCGAGAATCCGGCGGCCTTTCAGCTCTTTCTGCTGTTTCATCTCTATCTCTATGCGCAGGTCTATGATGCGGCGGATCTTGTGATCGATCTCAACGCCGTTGCATCCGACCCCGATGCGCGCGAGGCCGCGGAAATGGCGCTCGGCGCGTTCGTGCGCGCGCCGATCGATCTTTCGGATGCGCGTCCGGCCTTCGGGCTCTCGCTGTTTTCCCCGCCCTCGAAGCCCGCTTTCGTGGACTCAATCGACCAGTTCGCCAAGCAGGCGATCGACAGCTCCGTGAGCGCGGAAGCCGCGGTCGTTCATGATGCGGCTCAAGGACGAGGCGCTTCTCGAATGGGAGCGATGCGACTTCTATTCCGGGGCCTATCTCGCCCGGGCCACGCGTCAATTGACCGAGGCAAAGAAAGTCTGGGGGTTCATGGAGGATCAGTCGCAGCCTTTCGAGAGGGGAGCCGCCTGCCGAGCCTGCGCGGGAGGAGAAGGCGGCGCCGCGCAAGGCAAAGGCGCCTGAGAAACGCGGATCGACGAAGCGGGGACGGAAACGATGAAGCATGGCGAGGCGAGCCGAACGGCGCTCGGCGCGGCGGGACATCGCGCCGCCCATCAAAGGCTCGAAAAAGGCATGGTCTTCGCCGACCCGCTGGCGCTTCGCGATCCTGGGGAGGCGGAGGCCGAGCGCGCCATCGCGCTTGCGCTCGAAAAGCCCGAGCGGCGGGGGTTGCGCTTCTTCATCGCCATGCGCAGCCGCTTTGCCGAGGACTTCATGCCGCCATGCGCTTGCCCGGGGCGTCCGGCAGGTTTTGGTGCTCGGCGCCGGGCTCGACACCTTCGCTTATCGGCTCGAGGCGGTCGGACGGCCTGCGGGTTTTCGAACTGGACCATCCCGCGACCCAGGCCGACAAGCGGCGACGGCTGGACGAGGCGAACATCGCGCGAGCCCGCTCATGTCGCCTATGTCGCTCATGACTTCGACCATGGCGACATGACGAAGGCGCTGGAGGCGGCGGGTCTCAAGCCCAGCGAGCCGACTTTCGTGCTTTGGCTCGGCGTCACGCCCTACCTGACGCCGGACGCGGTCTTTGCGACGCTGGGCGAACTCGGCGCGGTTCTCGGGAGGGCTCGAGGTCGTGTTCGACTATGCAAATCCCTCCGACGCGATCCCGGAGGAGGGGACGCGGCGCTATCATGAGCGGATGGCCGAGCAGGTTGCGGCGCAGGGCGAGCCGTTTCGCGGCTTTTTCGACACCGCAGACCTGCATGCGCAATGTCGCCGCCTCGGCTACGTCGAAATCGAAGACCTCGACCGCGCGGCGCTCGTCGCGCTCTATCTGCCGCACCTCGCGGATTCGCCGAAGCGCGGTCCGGGCGGTCACGTTGTGCGGATGTCGACGCGGTAGCGCGGTCGGTCAGGCGCGCGCATTAGCGTCAAGATCTTTCCCCACCGGCCTGAATATGGCCAAATAGAGTTAATTCCGGCGAAATAAAGAAATTGCATCGTTCAGGCTCGCCAAGTCGAACTTACAAACTCTTCATAATCCAGCCATCGGCGCGTAAACGCTTGCGCTGCATAAAGGCTCCATCGCGCCGCCTGCCTCTTCGCCGGCGCTGTTTGCAAGCATGGAGCAAGTTACCGTGGCCAATCCCAACTCAATCTTCTCGCGGCCGAAGTCCTTGCGGGCAGCGCTGCTCGGCGCTGTGGCCGTAGCGGCGGTCGGCGGCTTCGCTCTCGAATCTCTCCCCCTCGCCAGCAACCCTGCGATCGCCGCCTCTGAGACCTTGGCGACCCAAGCCGCGGCCCCCACATCCATCGCCCCCACATCCTTCGCCGACGTCGTCGACCACGTGAAAGGCGCCGTCGTCTCCGTCAAGGTGAAGATGGTCGAGGATGGCAACGTCGCGTTCCGAAGCAACAACGACGGCGACCAGGAACAGGGCCAGGGCCAGGATCAAGGCCAAGGCGACTTGCAGAACCTGCCCCCCGGCATCCAGAAGTTCTTCCGCGAGTTCGGCGCTCCCGGCATGCAGATGCCCCACGGCCAGATGCGTCCGCACATCGCCATGGCTCAGGGCTCGGGTTTCTTCATTACGCGCTGACGGCTACATCGTCACCAACAACCATGTCGTCGAGCACGCCAAGGACGTGACGATCACCACCTCCGACGGCAAGACCATTCCGGCCAAGGTGATCGGCACGGATCCGAAGACCGACCTCGCGCTCCTCAAGGTCAAGGAAGGTTCGGACTATCCCTACGTTTCCTTCGCCCCGAAGGCGCCGCGCGTCGGCGATTGGGTGATCGCGGTCGGCAATCCGTTCGGCCTCGGCGGAACGGTGACGGCGGGCATCGTCTCGGCGCGTGGCCGCGACATCGGCGCCGGCCCCTATGACGACTTCCTGCAGATCGACGCGCCGGTCAATCACGGCAACTCCGGCGGCCCCACCTTCAATTCCGAAGGTCAGGTGGTCGGCGTGAACACCGCCATCTTCTCGCCGTCGGGCGGCAGCGTCGGCATCGGCTTTGCGATCCCGAGCGATGTGGCCAAGGGCGTGATCCAGCAGCTCAAGGACCACGGCAAGGTCACCCGCGGGTGGATTGGCGTTCAGATCCAGCCGGTTACGCAGGATATCGCGGACTCGCTCGGCATGAAGCAGGACAAGGGCGCCCTTGTCGCCAAGGTCGAGAAGGACTCGCCCGCAGCGGCGGCCGGCGTGAAGGACGGCGACGTCATCACTTCGGTCAACGGCCAGCCGGTCTCCGACTCGCATGATCTTGCTCGCAAGATCGCGGAGCTTGGGCCCAAGGCCGACGCGCAGCTCGGAATCTTCCGCAACGGCTCGAACGCAGACGCTGAAGGCCACGCTCGGTTCTCTCAGCGACGCCAAGGTCGCCGAGGCGGACTCCTCCTCGTCGCAGGATGACTCCGGCAAGTACGGCATGACTCTCGCCCCGGCGGGCGAAGTCGAGGGCGCGGGCAAGACCGGCGTCGTCGTCGCCAATGTCGATCCCGACGGCGCCGCCGCCCAGAAGGGCATCCGCACCGGCGACGTGATCCTCGATGTCGGCGGCAAGGCGGTGTCGAAGCCTTCGGACGTGACCGCGGCGATCGACGCGGCCAAGGCCGATGGCAAGAAGTCGGTGCTGATGCGCCTCAAGAACCAGGACAGCATGCGTTACGTCGCGCTGTCGACCGAAGCCGTCTCTTAATCGGGACGGCCTGATCTGGCGAGGGAGGCCGGCTTCCCCTAGCCGCACGCCAGATCATACGGCAGGCCGGTCACCGCAAGCCGGCCTGCCGTTCCCTTAACCCAAAGCCGCTCGCGTTTGTTCGCGGGCGGCTTTTCGTTTGCCTCGCGGGGATCGCTGAACCGCGCCGTTCAAGAAATTGTGAAAGCGCATGGAGGAAAGGGTCTTGTCTTTTCCGCGCCGCACAATCATATTGTTGCGGTGCGGTGGTTATGCCCCGCATATGCCCTCCTTGGGCGTTTCCTCCCTAGACTTAAAGGCCGCCCTTGTGGCGGCCTCCTTTTTTCCGGCGAGGTTTCGTCCGCTGGACGGCGCCGTGCGGGTAGGCGGTAAGCCGTGGTCTGCCCGGCTTCTTGATCAGGTTCGCGCCGAGAAACGCGATGATCCCGTAATCTTCTTCCCTCAACTCGTTGGATGTGACGCCAGACCTATTGTCGAGCCTCTCTGAAAACGCATGGATGGTATTCCATGCGAAGGAAACAGCAAAAAATCTCTTGATTTTTGTGCGCCGCACAAGTATAGTCCAAATGTACGGTGCGGTTCGCCCGTATATGCCCTCCTTGGGCGTTTCCTCCCTAGACTTAAAGGCCGCCCTTGTGGCGGCCTCCTTTTTCTGGACTGGGCCTCCGATGCGAGAGCGGTCGGGCCAGCTCTCCGAACAAGGCGGGTAGGGGAGGCGAGGACGCTCGGGTCTATTTTGCATCTTGAGCTAACGCCGGCGCCGGAAGCTCTGCGCCAGAAACTCTCCGCCCTGTTTCAACCCTCCCGGGTCGATCCCGTGGCCGATTCCGAACGATAGATGCCATTGGGTTGGAATGTTGGCGCGCGCGAGCGCGTCCGCGGCGAGGAACATCGCCTCGAAGGGGATCAGTTGATCCTGATCGCCGTGAACGAGCAGGATCGGCGGCGGCGCGCCGAGCGAATCGCGGGCCGTCGCCTCGACGAGCCGGTCGTCTCCGACGAGCAGACCGGAATAACCGAGGATCGCTGCGGGCGCGAGGCGGCGACGAAGGCCGACATGCAGCGCCATCATCGTCCCCTGGCTGAAGCCGACGAGCGCCAGGCGCGATTCGTCGAGCCCAAGCCGCTGCAGTTCGGCGTCGAGAAAGGCGTCGAGCGGCGCGCGCGCCTTCATGACGCCGTCCCAACGATCCTGCGCGCCGGCCGGGTCGTCGGGCGGACGGTTGGTGAGGGCGAACCATTGCCGGCCCATCGGCGCGCCCGAGCAACGCTCCGGCGCATTGGGCGAGACGAAAGCGGCCTGCGGCAGAAGATTGCGCCACTGGCGTCCAAGCTCGATCAGATCGTTTCCGTCGGCGCCGTAGCCGTGCAGGAACACGACAAGCGCCTCGGTGCGTCCGCTGCTCGCGGGAATCCGCGGTCCGTCAAGGGCGGCGCTCATCGTCTGGCTCCCATCGGTCGAGGAAAAGGCGCGCGTGCCTTACTCCGAGGAATCCGCGAGCGCCATCCCCGACCGCGCCTTGACGCCCCGGTAGAAGGCCCAGAGCATTCGCGCCGCCACCCCTCGCCATGGCCGCCAACGCTCCGCAATCTTTTCGAGGCGCGCGGCGTCGGGGCGTTTTTTCAGTCCGAGCGCAAGCCTCGCCGCCTCCTGGAGCGCGAGATCGCCGGCTCGGGAAGGCGTCCGGGTGGCCGAGGCAAAACAGAAGAAATATGTCGGCGGTCCATGGGCCCACTCCCTTCACGGCGACAAGCGCGCGATGCGCCTCTTCGGCGTCCTGTTCGGCGAGTGCGCTCGAGATCGAGCGCGCCGCTCGCGACCGCCTCGGCGACCGCGCGGAGCGCCCGGATTTTTGCGGCGGAAAGGCCGGCGCCGCGCAAAATCTCTTCGCTTGCGGCGGCAAGGCCGGCGGCGTCCAGAGGGACGATCGCCCGCTCAAGTCGCCCGAATATCGCGCTAGCGCTCGCGACCGAGACCTGCTGCGAGACGATGATCGCCGCGAGGCCGGCGAATCCCGGTTCGCGGCGCCGGAGCGGCGGCGGCCCTCCGATGGCGATGAGCTTCTCCACAAGCTCCGGGTCTTTTGCCCGAAGCCCATCCGTTGCAGCGCCAAGCGTCGCTTCGTCCGCGATCGCAGGGCCCGGATGATAGATCCGGGGCAGCGGTTTCGCCCACCGCTTGCGCCGCGCGGTCGGTTTGGGGCGGCTTGCGCCGGGTTCGCCCTTATGCACTCGCTTCGCCATGCGCGCTGACGTCTCCAGACCCGTCCTGCGGTTCGCCCCCTCGCCGAACGGCCGGCTCCATCTCGGCCACGCCTATTCCGCGCTGATGAACGAGCGAAGCGCCGCGGCGCTCGCGGGCCGCTTGCTCTTGCGCATTGAAGACCTCGACCGAAACCGAAGCAAGCGGGAGTTCGAGACCGGCGTCCGGGACGATCTGCGCTGGCTTGGGATTCATTTCGACAGACTCGCGCGTCGCCAGAGCGACCATATCGAGGACTATGCCGGCGCGCTCGGTCGCCTCGAAGCGATGGGCCTCGTCTACCCCTGCTTTTGCAGCCGCAGCGAGGTCGCGGCGCACGCCGCCGGGCGCGATCCAGACGGCGCCCCTCTTTATGGCCGTGTCTGCCGGATGCTCTCGGGCGAAGAGCGCGCCAGTCGGCTCGCAGGCGGCGACAAGGCGGCGTACCGCTTGGATATGGAGGCGGCCCTGGGCCGCCTGCCGGGGCCACTGACCTGGATGGAATTCGGCGAAGACGCAACGTTGTCGGAACAGGCGGCCGCGCCCCAGCTCTGGGGCGACGTCGTGCTGAAGGGACGGGATCTCGCGGCGAGCTACCATCTCGCCGTGACCGTGGATGACGCGCTTCAGCGCGTCACCGACGTGGTCCGCGGGCGCGACCTGTTTGCCGCGACATCCGTGCACCGACTGCTGCAGGCGGTGCTCGGTCTCCCGGCGCCGCGTTATCGGCACCACAGGCTGGTGCTGGACGCGACGGGAGCCAAGCTTTCGAAAAGCCGCTCGTCGCCAGTCGCTCTCTGATCTTCGCGCGCAAGGCGTCACGCCGGACGAGATTCGGGCCGCGCTGGGTTTCGGCGGCGGGGAGTCGCGGTTGGCGGTGACGTTCAGTTGAGTTTGGCGGTCGCGGCCGCGCCGGCCGAGGGCTTGTCGGGCGTCCCGGTCGCGGCGGCGGCCGGCGCCTGCGCCATCAACTGGTCGATGCGATCGCGCTCGTGTCTGAAGGCGGCAAGCATCTTGCCGTCGAACTCGCGGGTGCGCGCCAGCTTGATCGCCATCGGGTCCACGAAATTGCCGTTGATGATGACTTCGTAGTGAAGGTGCGGGCCGGTCGCGAGGCCGGTCTGGCCAAGATAGCCGACGACCTGTCCCTGCACGACATGCGCCCCTGGCGTGATGCCTCGGCCAAACCCGGACATGTGATTGTAAGTCGTCACATAGCCGTTGGCGTGCTGAAGCTCGACGCGGCGGCCGTATCCCGAAATCCCATTCCGCCTTGATCACCACGCCGTTGCCGGCCGCGAGGATCGGCGTGCCGATCGGCGCCGCCCAATCGACGCCCGTGTGCATGCGGGTGAAGTGGAGAATCGGGTGGTATCGCATTCCGAAGCCCGACGTCATCTCGCCGTCGGCGATGGGCTTGCGCAGGAGGAACTTGCGCGTCGAGCGCCCATTCTCGTCATAATAGTCGATCATATGGTCGTCGGGCGTCTGGAACCGATAATATCTGAATGTCTGATCCCGGACCGTCATCGTCGCATAAAGAAGCTCGGGGCGGGGGTTCACTTCGTCGGAGTCGGAGTAGAAGGCCTCGATCGAAGTCGCCCGGACCGGTGGCGCGCTGAAAGTCGACGTCGTTGACGAAAACTCTGGCCAGCGTGTCGATGAGGGCGTTGGGCATCTTCTGTTTCAGGGCTGTTTCATAAAGGCTCTGGTAAAGGCTGATCCCGGCCCCTTCGCCGAGTCCGAATTCTTGGCTTTCCGCGGCGGCTGGGCGCCGCGCATCACCGGCTTGTAGTCTCCGTCGTCAGTCAGGGCGACAGTCGCCTTGAGTTGGCCATCCGCATAGACGGACACTCGTGCAATTCTGGGTTTGGCGCCGCGGACCGCAGCCTCTTCGGGCAGGAGGAGAATTTTCTGTCCTTCCGCCACCGGCAACTCGCCTGGCTTCGCGCCGAAAGCGGCGAGTATCGCGGCGGCCGCCTGAGAATTCGCTCCATTCGCTTTGAGCAGGCTGTCGAAACTCTCGCCATGATGCAACTGGACGACTTTTTCGGTCGGCGTTGCGTCCTCGGGGCTCGATTTGGCGACGTTCGTGACATTCTCCGGAATCATCCGAACTTCGATCGAGGCGAAAGGCGCGCTCGGCTGCACGGCGCCGACAGTGGCGTACGAGGATAAGGAATCCAGCGGATCGGGGGCGGCCTGGGTCGTTCGCATGAGCAGCAATTGCGCGGGCAGCGACGAGGGCGTTTTTGGAACGTCCGGCGGCGCTTTCAGAGTGACGACGACCTGGGCCTGCGCTTCCGCGAGCGTCAGGTCGCCGGTCGCTTGCTCTGCGTCGGCGGCCGTGAGGTCTCGTGTCTGGAAGCTGACCTCGGCGTCGTCCTGAACAGGTCCTGGATCAGGTGCGATATCCGCAGTTTCAGCGCGATTCATAAGCTTGAGCGGATTGAAAGGCGGGGCGGCCCCTGCAAATTCGTTGGGCGTCAGCGACAGCGCTGTCTGAAGGCGCGTGAATGTGCGCGGCTTGATGACTTCCTTGTCGCCGACCTTGATCGTGACCGGGATCGTGAAGGTCTGCTTGTCGGCGACGATATCAACCGGGCGAAGCAGCCGGTCGCCTTTCCCGGCGCTTACGCCTTCTTCGGCGCCTTCCGCGGTCGGCGACCCCGCGGCGTATTCCGGCGCCTCGGCGAAGTTCGACTGGCTGTCCAGGTCGAAATAGAGCGCCGCCCCGATCAGGACGACCCCGGAGAGCCCGGTGAGGGCTGCGCCGATCAGCCACCGGAGCGACGTTCGCCGTCGTTCGTGGCGGTCGAGCCGATCGTCCCCCAGTCGTATCGGAGGCTCGACGCCAAGCTCGAGTCCTGCCGAGGCGCGGTCGCGTGCGGAAACGCGGGGGAATGCGGCGACCAGTGTTGACAAAGCTCTCGTATCGCTCGCTGCGGCTTGCTCCCGAGTCGAAGCAAGTCACGAGTTGTTAACTTGCGCCTGACGCCGTCGCAAGGTTGCGTGAGCCGGCTGAGACGCGGAGATTGCGCCTATCCCCTTGAACCGTGGCGAATCCACGGCGGCCCCGACCCAAGCGCGGGCGACGGATATGACGTTTCTTCAAAAAGAGGTTTGACACGGAAGTCGGCGTGGCCTAT